>CADCCF010000007.1 GCA_902799835.1 uncultured Pseudomonadota bacterium | reverse complement strand
ATTGCAACGAATACTGCCGACATTGCGGCCAATACAACTGCTATTTCGGGAAATACAGCAGCTATTGCAACCAATACTGCTGACATAGCAGCCAATACAACCGCTATTTCAGGAAATACCGCTGATATTGCAGCCAATACAGCAGCTATTTCAGGCAACACTGCTGACATTGCAGCTAATACAGCGGCTATTTCAGGAAATACTGCTGATATTGCAACGAATGCCGCCAACATAGCGACAAATACGGCAACTAATAATACACAAAATGTTGCAATCGCTGCTAATGCTACAAATATTGCAGCCAATACAGCCGCCATTTCAGGAAATACCGCTGCTATTGCAGCTAATACAGCTGCTATTGCAGCCAATACAACTGCTAATTGCAACGAATACTGCCGACATTGCGGCCAATACAACTGCTATTTCGGGAAATACAGCAGCTATTGCAACCAATACTGCTGACATAGCAGCCAATACAGCCGCTATTTCAGGAAATACCGCTGATATTGCAGCCAATACAGCAGCTATTTCGGGTAATACCGCCGCTATCGCGACAAAAGCAGATAGCAGTATAATCGGCGATGGTTTTGATACAACGAATACCGTGGCGGCGGCTATTGCAGCCAAAGCTGATGCAAGTAGCGTTTATAGCAAAACAGAAACTGATAATTTGTTGGATGCAAAACAAGATGTGTTAACAGATGGAAGTATTACAACGGATTTGTTGGGTGATAAGGCTGTTACCGCCGGAAAGATTGCTGATAACACAATTACTGCAACCCAGATTGCATCCGGTGCAATTGATACTGATGAAATCAAAGATGGTGCCGTTACTTTCGATAAAATTAAAGATGGTGCCGTTGCTTCAAATAAGCTTGCTGATAATGCTGTTATAGCCGGAAAAATTGCGACCGGAGCTGTTACTTCAACAAATATTGCTGATGGCGCGGTTACAAGCGGAAAAATCGGTTCAGGTGCTGTTACTTCGACTAGTATTGCTGATGGCGCGGTTACTGTCGGAAAAATCGCTTCAGGTGCTGTTACAGCAGATTCTATTGCCAGTGGTGCAGTTACAACTGATAAGATTGAAAATCTTGCAATTACAGGAAATAAGCTTGATGCAGGATCGGTTAGCACTTCAAAATTGGTTGATGGGGCTGTAGTGTCGGATAAGATAGCTGATGGTGCCGTTAAAACAGATAAAATTGATAATCTTGCTGTTACTTCAGCAAAACTTGCTGATAGTGCTGTTACTTCAGCAAAACTTGATGACGGTGCTGTTACTTCAGCAAAACTCGATGACGGTGCCGTTACTTCAGCAAAACTTGGTGATAATGCTGTTACAACAAATAAAATCAACGATAGTGCGGTTACTTCTGCTAAAATAGCAAATAACAGTATTACCTATGAAGATTTGAACAACGCTTTGTCATCATCTTCTGCGGTTAAGGATGGCCAAGGAAGTGCTGAAGTTTTAGCAACTACAAAATCTATAGGTGTAACAGTAGGCGATTTGACAGCCAGCAGTATTGCCGGATCAAAGAATATAACAAACGGAAGTACCGTAACCATCAATTCTGTTACTGATGCTTTGCACGGTTTGGACGGAACTTTGGGTACCATTCATGGTTTGGCTGCTAAGTTGCAGGCCGCCGGAACATACAAAGGTAACTTGGCCGCAGGTACAACTGTTGAGCAACATTTAGCTGCCTTGGATGCCTCCATCGGTGATCGCAGTACGTTTACCAATACCAACGGATCAAACAGTTATGTTTATACCAGCAATACGGATGTTGTTACAAGCATGACAGAGATAGCTTCTAATATTGGTACAGCTGCCGATTTGGGCGCAAATATGAACAATGTTTCAGCAGCAAATACTGTTAATAAGAATATTGCCAATCTTAACAGTTCAATTGGAAATGTTTCGCAATTGTCTTCAACACATTATGCATCTTCAGCTACCAATTTGACCGATGCAGTTAGTGCTCTTGATGATAACTTGTATAGATTAGATAGTCAGGTTAGTAGCTTGAGATATGAAATTGGCAAAGCTCAAAAAGAGTATAGAAAGGGTATTGCGCAAACAGCTGCTTTGACAGCATTAACTCCTAATGCCAGAGCCTGGGGTGATACTCAAATTTCTATCGGTGCCGGTGGTTATCATGGTTATGCAGCAGCTGCAATCGGTGGTTTCCACTGGGTTGATGATAATTTGTTGCTGAATGCCGGTGTTGCCGTGGGCGATAAGAATGATGCTGTATATCGCGCAGGTATAACATATTCTTGGTAAGAGGAATAAATATGGAAGAACTTTTTGCCTCAAATCAGAATCCTCCCGCTGTTAAGACCGATAGAGTTTCCGTCGGATGTGTAGGTAAGCTGTGTCGTTCAGCTTCTTCCGCCAAAGGTTTGATTATTTTTGTGATAGTGGTTTGTGCATTGGTCGGATCTTTTTATGCTTATCGCTATGTGCATAAAAAAGTCAGTAAAATGTTGGCTAATCATATTCAGGAAAATGTCTTGTATGTCACAGATTACTTACAACAGCGGATTGATAACCTAGAAGAAGATTTGGAAAAAAGTAAAAATATTTATGTTTACAATCTGCAGGCGGCTGTTGCTAATTCTGACATGGTAAAAATTAAGGAAAATTTTGAGAAAGATGTCAAAGCTCTTAACAAAGAGATAGAAGAGGCTAGAAAAAAAATACAAAAGCTCGAAAAATCAAATGTAAAGAAGGATTTCGCAGAATTATATTTGAACTCTCTTAAGTTAAAAAAAGATAATATGCTGAAAAACCATGAAAAGGAGTTGCAGAATGCAGCAGACAGTATTAATGCAGCTTTGAATGAGATTGTGAAGAAGGAGAAAATTCCGGCTATTTTCAAGGTTGATGCGGTGGCTTATTCTTCGGGTAATGTTATTGATGTTACTCCAGAGGTTGTCAAGCTATTGAAAAAGTAAAAAAGAAAATTGGCTACTCTAAGGCTCAGCTTGTTGAAAGTTGAGCCTTTTGATATTTTAAGAAATCAAAACTTATGATTATGTGCAAGTGTTAACTGAGATAAAAAAATAAAATAATGCTTGCAATTATAGTAATTTGTGTTTAAAAAGACGCATGAGAATCGATAAAGATTTTCATTTAACATTAATTCACACGCGGGTTTTTAGCGGGATTGAGATGTGTTGTCTTGGTTTCGTTTCGGTGCTTGGAACTTCAAGTTTGTAGCAGAATCCGCGGAGGTTTAACCGAAAAAAGAAGGATATAAAATATGACTCTTCCTAAATTTACTTTGCGCCAGATGATTGAGGCCGGCGTTCACTTTGGTCACCACGCTCGTCGTTGGAATCCGAAAATGGCTGCTTATATCTATGGCAAAAGAGATAATATTCACATTATTGATTTACAGAAAACTTATCCCATGCTCTATCAAGCAATGGCTACGACCAGAGAAATCGCAGCTCAGGGCGGTAAAGTTTTGTTTGTAGCAACCAAGCGCCAAGCTCAGGATATCATCAAAGAGAACGCTGAGCGTTGCGGTCAATACTATGTAAACCAACGTTGGTTGGGCGGTATGTTGACCAACTGGAAAACCGTTCACAAATCAATTTCTCGTTTGGTAAAATTAAACGAGATGTTTGAAAAAGGCGATGTTTCAGGCTACACCAAAAAAGAGCTGCAAGGCATGAAAAAAGAGCAGGAAAAATTGCAATTGGAATTAGGCGGTATCATGAATATGGGTGGTCAGCCTGATTTGTTGTTTGTTATTGATACCTGCAAAGAAACTTTAGCTATTAAAGAAGCTAAAAAGTTGGGTATTCCTGTAATCGGTATTTGTGATACCAACTCTGATCCTGAGGCTGTTGATTTGCCGGTTCCCGGTAATGATGATGCCATTCGCGCTATTCAATTTTATTCTGAGATGATTTCATCTTCAGTTTTGGATGGTATGCAGGCACAAATTGCTGCCCAAGGTGTTAAAGTTGAGGAAATGGTAGAAGAGATAGCCGCTGAAAAGAAAGAAGCTCCCAAGGCAACTCGCAAGAGAGCCCCAAAGGCTGAAAAAGCTGAAGCAGAAGCAAAACCTGCTAAGGCTGTAAAGAAAACTACAAAAAAGGCTACAAAAGCTGAGTAGTTCTTCGGCTATTTAACAAATATACGGGCGGTGTGATTCTACGGCGCCGCCCTGTTTCAAAATAATTTTTAAGGGTTTATAAAAGATGACAGAGATTACTGCTGCTTTAGTTAAAGAATTGAGAGAAGCAACCAGCGCCGGTATGTTGGATTGCAAAAAGGCTTTAGTTGAAACCAATGGCAATTTTGATGAAGCGGTTGACTGGTTGCGTAAAAAAGGTTTGGCCACTGCTGCCAAAAAAGCCAGCCGCATTGCTGCCGAGGGTTTGGTTTCGATTTATGTTGAAGGTAACAAAGGTGCAATTGCCGAAGTTAACTCGGAGACAGACTTCGTTGCCAAGAACGAGATTTTCCAAGAATATGTTGCTGATGCTGCCAAAGTTGCTTTGATGGCTTCAGGCGAAGTTTGTGATATGAAAACTTTCCATTGCCCCAAGTGCAATAAAACTTTTGAAGAGCGTTTGACCGACATGATTGCCAAGATTGGTGAAAACATGAATTTGCGTCGTGCTGCTATGATACAGGTTAACGATGGTGTAATTGCTTCTTATTTGCACAATTGCTGCGGTGAAAATTTGGGTAAGATTGGTGTTTTGGTAGCTTTGGAATCTAAAGCAGATAAAGCCAAATTGCTAGAATTGGGCAAACACATTGCCATGCACATTGCAGCAGCAGCTCCGATTGCTTTGAACATTGCAGGTGTTGATCCGGCAGCCGTTGAGCATGAAAAGTCAATTTTTGCCGAGCAAGCAAAAGCTTCAGGTAAACCGGAAAACATCATTGAGAAGATGGTTGAAGGTCGTGTTCGCAAGTTCTATGATGAAGTTGTGTTGGAAGAACAAGCTTATATTATGGATCCTGACAAGAAAGTTAAGCAAGTTATTGCTGATGCTGAAAAAGAGTTGGGTGCTGAAATTAAGTTGACCAACTATGTTCGTTTCAAATTGGGTGAAGGTTTGCAAAAGAAAGAAGAGGATTTTGCAGCAGAAGTTGCAGCTCAGTTGAACAAATAACTTAAAAAACTCGTATAACGGCTCGTCTAGAGCAATTTAATGCGGCTCGAAAAATTCATGTAGGCTTATCTACACTAAAATTTTTCGAGCCTTTTAAATTACTCTATGCAAGCCATTCTCCGAGTTTTTTTGAAAAACTCGTATAACAGGTCATCTAAAGCAGTTTAATGCAATTTTTGAAAGACAAGAGTAATTATTGTTCTTGCCAGATGAGGTGATAAATTTTCTCCCAGCCGTCATTGTGAGTGGCACCTTGTACTTCAACAAAACGGTGGTTGACTGCAAAAGTGCGAGACAGTTCAGGCGGAATGACTTTATCCTTGGTTCCGATATAGTGAATTTGCGGTAGGTTTGCTAAACGAGATTTGTAATCAGCGGCATTAAGAGATTCTTTTAATGGCGGTAATTGGTGATAGTTTGTCCAAGCAACATGATCAAGATTGCCGGCGATTGTGATAATTTTTGCTACATTCAGGTCGGTAGTTGCCGCCAAAAGTTCGGCGATTTGAGCGCCACCGGAAAAACCGATTAAAATTACGGGACGATTACCGATAATTTGTTTAATAGCTTGATATTCTGATTGGACAATTTCAGGGGCAAAACGCGCAGTGGTCCAATATTTGGTAGAACAGAATGAGGATTTTATATATTGGCAAGGACGCGCCAGATATATCACATCAGGCGAGCTATCACCATAGGCTAATTCGCGCATCATTTCACCTTTGGGGGTAGGGTCAGCGGTGGGAAGACCATGCGAATTGAAAGCATAGCCATCACCTTCAATATAAATTTTATAGATGCCACTATGCGAGGTTGTTTTTTGCCATGTGGCGATAGTAAAATAATCGGTTTTTAGTTCTTTATAGTCAAATTCCGATGGAGCTTTGATAGTTGAGCAAGCACTTAAAAATATTAAAGTAAAACAATAAATAAAAAATTTATTCATCAGCATCCCACGGGAACACTACCCATTTATCATCTAAATCGCGAGCGTAAATGTCGACTTCGGATTTGCCGACGGGCTTGGCGTAAACAGTAACAAATTTACCTTTGGGAAAAGCGCGACGCATAACTTTGATGGTTTGACCGCTGTCAGACAAATCATCAATAACTAAGGTATGTTCATCAACCTTACCAACCAATTCCGGATGATCGATTTCGTCTAGTTTAAGATGTTCAGAACCGACATAAGTAGCAATATTGACAACCGAGCAGTTGCGAATCCCCAATTCATAAGCAATAATTCCTGCAGTTACCAAGCCTCCACGGGCAACGGCAACAACTTTGTTATATTCGCCTGATGCTTTGATTTTGACACATAAATCTTTGACATCTTGATGAAATTCATCCCATTTGATGAATATTTTGTCTGCTTGTAACATAACTTTAGCGTCCTTTTTTATATTGTGAATAGAAGTCAGGTTAATATATTTTACGGGTTTGGCAAGGAAAAAATGATTAAAATTAAGACAACAATACTCAAAGTTATAAAAAATAAAGTATAAAATTTTTGTTGCATCTTGGACAAAATTATGATAATATGTGTCCACTTTTAAAAATTAAGTGACAATATATGAGGAGAATTGGTATGAGTTCAAGGTGGAGACTTACTGCAGATAAGACAGAGACAAGACCAACAACAGATGAAGAGGTAAGATATTTCGCAAATTATTGGGAGGCTAAAGTTGCGAGAGGTCGCCGTAGTGAAAACTGCGGTAAAGGAACAATAACCAAAAGATCTTTTGAAATAACATCTAGTAGCCAAAAGGATGGGGATAAAAGTTTCTTTATTACTCTGGAGAAGAGGAATATAAATGAAGAAGGTGGTAGAATTAATCTTCCCAAGTGTTTGATATATTTTGGTAAAGATGAGAAATCGGCTAAGTCAGTAGTACATTTGAATGATAATACTGATATTGAAGATATAAATGATGTGCTTTATCAGTGCAGTGCTTCAAAATTGAGCAAAAGACTGGATAAAGATATTCAAGTAGCACAAGATAAGTTAGGTAAAATGGAACGTAATCCTCTTAAATGGAGTATTAATCAAAATTTGGCATATCTTTATTATAATTTTAAGCTGAAAACAGCTGAAGAATTGCGCAAAGAATTGCCTAAAAAAGAAGGTGCAGAGCATTTTGCTTGTTTCATTAGGAAGTTTGTTGTGACTACACCAGAGCAAAGAGATCTTTATGCTGATTATGAAAATAATAAAGAAGCAGCGTTAAAAGAGAGATATGAAGATGCTAAAGGTCGTAGCATGGCACAAAAAAGGCAAATCAGGAAAAATTTAGTGGAATCTGCCAAGGAAGCCGCTAAAGAGGCGAAAATTTTAAGAGAAATATTTGGTAGAAGTTATCGCTAACGATATTAAATATATAAAGACCTGTTCTCAGATGAGAGCAGGTTTTTTTGTGGTTGAAAAAATGCTTTTGCTAACAAACATTTTGCTTGAAGAATCGCAAAAGCTGGTATAGTTTAATGGCGATGAAGTTTGTCTTGAGATTAAAAAACTTAAGATATTGGTTTAACTAAAAAGCTACGAAAGGAGCTAATATTACCATGAGTAAATGGGTTTATACATTTGGTAACGGTGCTGCCGAAGGTGACGCTTCGATGCGCAACCTATTGGGCGGAAAAGGTGCCAACTTGGCTGAAATGAACAAGGTTGGTTTGCCGGTTCCTCCCGGATTTACTGTTACTACCGAGGTTTGCACATATTACTACAATAACAACAAGACTTATCCGGATGATTTGAAAGATCAGGTTAGAGCTGCGGTTGCCGGTGTTGAGAAAATTATGGGCAAGAAATTTGCTGACGCCGAAAATCCGTTGTTGTTCTCGGTTCGTTCAGGCGCTCGCGTTTCCATGCCCGGAATGATGGACACAGTTTTGAACTTAGGTCTGAATGACGAAACAGTTAAGGCTTTGGCCAAATCTTCCGGCAACGAGAGATTTGCTTATGACTCCTATCGTCGTTTCTTGCAAATGTTCTCTGATGTGGTTTTAGGTGCCGATTTGGACTTGTACGAAGAAGCTTTGGAAAAAATGAAGCAAGCTCATGGTTATAAGCAAGATACCGATTTGACCGCTGATGATTTGAAAGAATTGGTAAATCAATACAAAGCAATCGGTGAAAAGATTGGCAAAGTAGTTCCGCAAGATCCTTGGGATCAGTTGTGGGCCGGTATCGGTGCTGTGTTCGGTTCTTGGATGGTTGATCGTGCTATTACCTATCGTAAGCTCAACAACATTCCCGGTGACTGGGGTACAGCCGTTAACGTTCAGACCATGGTATTCGGTAATGCCGGTAATGATTCGGCTACCGGTGTTTGCTTCTCACGTGACCCGGCTACCGGTGAAAATGTTTACTATGGCGAATATTTGGTAAATGCTCAAGGTGAAGATGTTGTGGCCGGTATTCGTACTCCGCAACCGATGGGTTCAAAAGGTGAGGGCAATTCTTTGGAAGAATTGTGGCCGAATCTTTATAAAGAGTTGGTTGATGTTCGCAACAAGTTGGAAGCTCACTACAAAGACATGCAAGATATGGAATTCACCATTGAGCATGGCAAATTGTGGATGTTGCAATGCCGTAACGGTAAACGCACAGCTCAAGCTGCAGTTAGAATGGCGGTTGAGATGGTTGAAGAAGGCTTGCTCAACAAGGAAGAAGCCATTATGCGCGTCGGCGCTGATCAATTGGATCAATTGTTGCACCCGATGTTGGATCCCAAAGCCAAGAAAAATGTTATTGCAACCGGTTTGCCGGCTTCTCCTGGTGCTGCCGTAGGTCGTGCTGTTTTCTGTGCTGAAGATGCTGAAAGCTGGGCTGCAAAGGGCGAAAAGGTTATCTTGATTCGTAACGAAACTTCACCGGAAGATATCGGCGGTATGCATGCCTCCCAAGGTGTTATTACAGCTCGTGGCGGTATGACTTCACACGCTGCTGTTGTGGCTCGCGGTATGGGTACTCCTTGTGTATCCGGTTCACATGAAATTCATATTGATTATGCCAAAAAGACCATGACCACCGATAAAGGTGTGGTTATTAAAGAAGGTGATTGGGTATCTTTGGACGGCGGTAAAGGCCAGATCATTGAAGGTCAAGTTCCGACTGTTAAAGCTGATACTAATACCGGTAACTTTGGCAAATTGATGGCTTGGGTCGATGAATTGCGCACTTTGGAAATCAGAGCCAATGCCGAGACTCCGAAAGATGCTCAACAAGCTCGTGACTTTGGTGCTCAAGGTATCGGTTTGGCCAGAACCGAACACATGTTCTTTGATGCCAACCGCATTTCTGATATGCGTGCCATGATCTTGGCAAAAGATGAGGCCGGACGTCGTGCCGCTTTGGCCAGATTGTTGCCTTATCAAAAACAAGACTTCAAAGATTTGTTCAAGATTATGGATGGTCTGCCGGTTGTTATTCGTTTGCTCGATCCTCCTTTGCACGAATTTTTGCCCAATACCGAGGCTGAAATGAAAGAATTGGCCGATAAGATGGGCATGAGCTTGGATGAAGTTAAACAAAGAGCAAACTCTCTGCATGAAGCTAACCCGATGTTGGGTCATCGCGGATGCCGTTTGCCGATTACTTATCCTGAGATTTGCGAGATGCAAACAACTGCTATCTTGGAAGCCGCAATTGAATGTGAAGCTGCCGGCATCAAAGTTATGCCGGAAATTGAAGTTCCGTTGACCGGTTCTAAGAAAGAGTTGGATATTGTTAAAAACATTATCGATACCACAGCCGAAAAATTGTTTGCTGAAAAAGGCAAAAAGGTTGAATATCAGGTTGGCTCAATGATTGAGTTGCCGCGTGCTGCTTTGAAAGCTGACGAGTTGGCTCAATCTGCCGAGTTCTTCGGATTTGGTACTAACGATTTGACTCAAACCACTTTGGGTATGAGCCGTGATGATACCGGAGCTATTTTGGATGAATACCGTGCAAGAGGTGTTTATGTAGCTGATCCGTTTGCCTCGATTGATGTTGAAGGTGTCGGTATGTTGGTAAGAATGGCTTGCACCAAAGCTCGTCAATCCAATCCGAAGATTTGGTTAGGTGTATGCGGTGAGCATGGTGGCGATCCGGCATCTATCGATTTCTTCCAGACTTGTGGTATGAACTATGTATCTTGTTCACCGTTCAGAGTTCCGGTTGCAAGATTGGCGGCTGCTCAAGCTGCTGTTCGTCACAAGGGCGAAAAGGTAGAAGAGTTTAATTGCTGCTGCAAAAAGTCAGCTTAAGCTAACTCTTTTTAGATAATAAAATCCCCTTTGCTGAAAGTTTGGCAAGGGGGATTTTTTGTTAAGCAAAATAAAAACTGCAATTAGTCATCATTTTGTTCAAACAAAGCTATCAATTCATCAATTTTTTCTTCACGCTCGTTTTCTGAGGCAAAAGAGGCGGCAACACAATGTTGAATGTGCTTTTTTAGGATATTGCGTTCTACACTTTTGATAGCTGAGCGGGCAGCACGCAATTGGATAATAATATCCATACAATAGCGTCCTTCGCTGATCATTTTTTTGATGCCCTCAATTTGACCGGCAATACGGTTGAGACGCGGAGTGTTTTCACTATGATCGAGGTGAGGCTTTGAGCAGTGGCATTTGTCACCGCAGCAACATTCATTACCGTTTTCGCCGCAATGGCAATCATCACCGCATTGGCAATCTTCGCAATGACATTTAGGATTTTTGCATTTTGACATTTATTTACTCCTTAAAAAGTTGTTTGTTAGGTCTATATATACCCCTAATGGGTATAAAGTCAATAGGGTTGCGTAAAAAAAATATATTTTGCTTTTGTTTTGGGACAAACGAGGTAAACTGATGGCATATTTTAGATATTAAGGAGACCTGATTATGGCTAAAAATAAGTGGTTTGGCACAGATGGTGTGCGCGGTGTGGCAAATGAATTTCCAATGACGGCAGATTTTGCTTTTCGGTTGGCATGTGCGTTGAGCAGAGAAATTTGCACCGAAAAGAAAAAGGTGGCAATAGCTAAGGATACTCGTATTTCCGGCGATATGCTGGAAGCAGCGATGATTGCCGGATTTACCGCTTCGGGTATAGATGTAATCAGATTGGGGGTTGTTCCAACTCCGGCAACAACCACTTTTGCCGATAAACTGGATATTGATATGGCGGTTATGATTACGGCGTCGCACAATCCTTATCAGGATAACGGAATAAAATTGATTAAAAATGATGGTGATAAGTTTTCTGATGAAGTTACGGCAAAAATTGAGGCTATAATTGAACAAAATGATTTTACCTTTTCTAAAAATCGTTTGGGAAAAGTTTCTGAAGATAACAGTATAAGCGCAAAATATGCACAAATAGCTTTGGATATGTGTGATGATAAACCGTTTTTTGCAGGATGGAAGATTGTGGTTGATTGCGCAAATGGCTGTTTTTATAAGATATTACCGGATGTCTTAACTAAATTAGGGGCTGAAGTAATCAGCTTGGGGGTTGAGCCGGATGGTTGTAATATTAATCGTGACTGCGGTTCGCAACATGTTGAGGCAATGTTGGATAGGGTAAAGGAAGTTGGAGCAGACATCGGAATTGCTGTTGATGGTGATGGTGACAGAATAAAAATTTGTGATGGTGCCGGAGAGCTGATAAAAAGCGAACATTTAATGGCTTTTTTGGCGATGGATGCTGAAGAATGTGGTGAAAATCAAGGTAGGGCTTTTGCTTCAACAAAATTGTCAAACACGGCATTGGAACGTTTTATTACGGAAAAACTTAATTTGCAATATTGTTCGACCGGTGTTGGCGAGCGTTATGTTATTAATGCTTTGAAAGAAAATGGCGGCATGATCGGAGGAGAAGAGTCCGGACATATTGTTTTGTTGGATTATGCCAAATCCGGTGATGCAATGATGACCTCGATAAGGTTACTTAAAGGTATGGCGCGTCAGGGAAAGAAGCCCGCGCAAATTTTCCCATTGTTTAAGGATGATTTTTTGTTTTACAAAAATTATGTTTTATCAGAGCGTGAATTGGTTAAAAAAATCACAGCAAATCAGGAATTGGTTGAATTAGCAGAAAATTTAAATAAAAAAATTGCCGGACACGGAAGAGTGGTTATTCATCCGTCAGGAACAGAGCCGAAGATTAGAGTTTGGGTTTGCGGTGATGATGAAGCGACAGTGCATGATTTTGGTACGCAGCTATGGAATAAAATTGAAAAATTGTCAAAAATCGCTTAATTGCGCCTGTAGTTAAACTTTTATTTACGTTTTTATCGTAATATTTCGTGTATATCAACTTGTTCTAAAATTTAAGGAGATTGAATATGCACATGAATATGGATAAGCAAGTGTTTGATTGGAGCAAGGGGCAGAATCTCCGTATTAAGGCCAGAGGAACAGTGGCATTGTTTAGTCAGGCAGCAAGAATCTTACCAAACCTGAATGTGGTAAAGACGTCTAGTCGTAGTGAATGGCCGGTACAACAGAACAGTAGTCGTTATTTGACTCGCAAAATTTTGATAGGTTAGTTGTCCAATGTTTAAAGGCATTATTGCGCTTTTTACATCCGGGTTGTTTTTTCACCCGATGGTGTTGAGTGGGATTGCTTTGGCAATTGCCGCAATAATGAATTTGCAGGAGGCGCAGATTTATGCGTTGCTCCGCACCTCGTATATATATATCGGCGGGGTAGTTTGGGCTTTTGTTTATACATTTATTTTTGCTAAAATATATAAAGAAGGCGGTGCGGAAGTTGATAGTTTTGCAACTGCATTGCGGGCAATAGGCAACTCCGTACGCTTTTTGTTAGCGTTTGTATTAACATTTTCATTTGCAATGATGGTGAGTTTTTAAGCAGTAATATCTAAATTGCCACCTTTGTCGGAAGATGTCGGAACTGATCTTGCGGCGTCGCTTAAAATCTCGATAAGCTGTTGCTGAACCTCTTGGTTTTGTTTGATTATGCTCATTTGTAATTGTTGCATGGAAGCAACATAAGAACTAATAGAATCGATCGCATTCATAATATTTCTCCTAATTACAAATACAGATTCATTGTAACATAAAAATATTAAAAAATCACTATTTTTTTGCGAAAAACTTGTTTTTTTTAGTGGTGAAATTACATTATAGAAACAGTGAAAGGTGAAAAATATGTGGTGGAAAATATTAGTAATAGTTATGGCATGTAATGGAGTGCAGGCACAAGAGCCGACGACAGTAGAAGCTGTGGCTAATACGCCGGATGGGGGTAAAAATATTGCGATAATTGAACAGCCAAATAGTGAAAATCCTTTGGGTAATCCGATTGTCGGGCCTTATGTTGCGCCAAAAGCTTACAATGCGGCAGATGCACTGCATGATAATATTAATGCTGTTGCCGGACAGACAAATACAAAAGGAGGTTTGCTACAACATGCTCAAGCTTTGGGGCAACAATTTAAAAATACTTTGATGGAAGCAAATGGTGAAATTTATGATGTGCAGTCCTATCCGGTGCAAGATGTCGGTGTAATAGGTAATAATGCTGATCCGCAGACGATTTATTCGCCAAATGTTAATCAATAAATGATTATTTAAAGCAAAAAAAATAGTCCGGCTATCCGAAAGTGTGTGGGTCTTATACCCGGCCAACATCTTTCGCCAACAGCGGGAACTATTTTCTCTCATTCGTGCGTCGCCAAAGTTGCACGAGCCGTCGTTCATGACGGGAAAAAATTAAAAAAACACTTGAAGAAAACAAGTGGCGCTCCGCCATAAAAACCCATTTGCGGGTAACGAAGCTAATATATGTCAAAGGACTCTTTAACCTTTAAACACAAAAAGAAGAAAAATTCATACACAAAAATAATAAAGTGATTCTTTTTTAGTCTTTGCAATCTCACTTGTCAAGCAAAAATATCAATAAACTACCTTGCTCAGGTAAAGTCCGCAAGCCGGAGCAGTGGCTCCTGCCGCCGAACGCGATTTGGCTTCCAAAATAGTTTTAACATCTTGAGGTTTTAGATGCCCGTCACCAACCATTTTTAAGGTGCCGACCATGTTGCGAACCTGATGGTGCAAAAAAGAACGCGCCTCCACGGTAAAGATGATTTCATCACCTTGCTTTTCAATGTCCAATTTATCAAGAGTTTTTATCGGCGATTTAGCCTGACAGGCAGCAGCACGAAATGAGGTAAAATCATGATGCCCGATAAGATATTGGGCGCCTTGACGCATCTTTTCGACATCCAATTCTACCGGAACCCACCATACCCGATTTTCAAGTAAAACCGACGCGGATCTGCGGTTGAAAATGCGATAAATATAACCCCTTCCTTTGGCGGAAAAACGGGCATGAAAGTCATTACTCACTGCTTCAACGCTGATGACTGATACTTTAGCGCCCAATTCGCGCAAGTTGGCATTAAAGGCCTCGCGGATTTTCCAATCTTCCATAGAAGTATCAAAATCCATGTGGGCAACTTGGGCAAGAGCGTGCACTCCGGCATCAGTGCGACCGGCAGCGGCAATTTCAGAATGATGACCTGCTAATTTTTCTAAAACCGTTTCCAGATATTCCTGAACTGATGGACCATCAAGTTGTCTTTGCCAGCCCAAAATATCAGTTCCGTCATATTCTATTGTCAGTTTGTAGCGCACGAATTACTCCAAAAAATAATTGCGCAAATATTCTTTGAGCTTGGCAGTTTCAATGCGGATTTGCTCCATGGTGTCGCGATCGCGCAAAGTTACGGTTTCCGGCTGGTTCTCGATAGTTTCAAAATCAACGGTCAAGCAAAGCGGAGTGCCGATTTCATCATGACGACGATAAGCTTTGCCAATGTTACCGGTGTTTTCCAAAGCCACACGACCGATGCCCAATTTCATCAGTTCTCCTTTGAGCTCGTGACATTTGTTCATAATTTGCTCGTTGTTCTTTTTCAAAGGAATAATGGCAATTTTAATCGGAGCAAGATGTTTTTTGAGTTTAAGGACAATTCGAGAGTTACCATTACCCAAATCTTCTTCAGTATAGGCCTCGGTCATCACCGCCAATACACCGCGATCAACTCCCATTGACGGCTCAATCACAAAAGGCACAACCCATTTATTGTCATCGGTTAAAATGCAAAGTTTTTGGGTTGATTCATGATTTTCATGGCAATGGGAGGTTAGGTTCAATTCTTCTTGAGCCTTAGTGTGGTTACCCAAGTCATAATCGGTGCGATTGGCAATACCCTCTAATTCTTCCATGCCATGTGGAAACTGATATTCAATATCATAGCAGGCTTTGGCGTAGTGTGCCAAATCTTGCTTAGGGGTAGTGTAGATATTCATATTTTCGCGTTTTAAGCCTTGTTGTTCCCACCAAGCAATGCGAGCTTCTTTCCATTTTTCGTGCCAAACCTCATCTTCACCGGGCATTACAAAATATTCCAACTCCGCTTGCTCAAATTCACGCACGCGAAAAATAAAGTTACGCGGGGTAATCTCGTTGCGGAAAGATTTGCCGATTTGGGCAATACCGAAAGGCAATTTGCGTGATGTGGAATCAACTACATTCTTAAACTGAGTAAAAATCGCCTGAGCAGTTTCGGGGCGCAAATAACCAAAAACCGAACCATCATCAACCGGACCGATAGCCGTTTTGAACATCAGGTTAAACGGGCGAGGTTCAGTCAAATCAGTTGAGCCGCAGTTGGGACATTTGCCGTTGATATGATCAGCACGAAAACGACCTTTACACTTTTTGCAGTCAACCATCGGGTCGGAAAAAGTATCTTCATGACCGGAATAGTGCAAAACAGCACGGTTGGTTAAAATTGCGGCATCTAAGCCCTCGACATCGTCACGCTCATAAACAATAGCACGCCACCAAGCAGCCTTAAGATTGTTTTTGAGTTCAACACCAAGCGGACCATAATCATAAACGCCTTGCAGACCGCCATAAATATCGGCATTTTGAAAAATAAAACCTCTGCGTTTGCATAAAGAAACCAATTGATCCATAGATGTTGCAGCCATAGCGAACCCCTTATCCCATTTTTAAATTAAAAATTAACTTATCTCGTTGTATAATACAAAATCAAAAAATGCAAGCGGAGATATTTAAGATGCCTAAAAACAATAAAGTCGCTTTTATTTATGATTTTGATGAAACTTTAAGTACTACCTATATGCAGGATTATATTTTGATTCCGGCATTGGGTGAAACACCGGAGACTTTTTGGCCCAAAGCTAATGAATGGTCAAGGTTGCATTGTGCCGATCAAATTACCGGCACTATGTATTATATCCAATACGCGGCTAAAGAAAA
This sequence comes from uncultured Pseudomonadota bacterium, assembly GCA_902799835.1. Lineage (GTDB taxonomy): Bacteria > Pseudomonadota > Alphaproteobacteria > RF32 > CAG-239 > CAZU01. The sequence goes on along the minus strand of CADCCF010000007.1, from coordinate 38,397 downwards.
AGGCATCAAATTAACTGAAAAATTTTTGTGGGATGCTGCCAAAAGTATAACTTATTTTGCCGGTGTTGAAGAATGGTTTGACCGCATCAATGAATTTGGTAAGTCTTTGGGATTAAGTATTGAGCATTATATCATCTCATCAGGTATGGAAGAAATTATTAACGGAACAACAATTCGTAAACATTTTAAAAAAGTGTTCGGTTGCTCGTATGTTTACGGTGATGACGGAACACCGATTTGGCCGGCACGGGTGGTTAATTATTCCGGTAAAACGCAATATATTGCTAAAATAAATAAAGGTTTAGGCAAAAATGAAGACAAAGCAGTTAATGAATATATGCCTGATGAATTGCGTCCGATACCTTATAAACAAATGATTTATTTTGGCGACGGGATGACTGATATTCCTTGCATGAAAATAGTTAAACTCAGAGGAGGAACAGCGATTGCGGTTTATCGCCCCAAAAGCAAAAATAAAGATAATGCGGTTAAACTTTTGGCTGATAATCGCGTAGATTTCGCTTTGCCGGCTGATTATCGTGAAAATACCGAGCTTGACCATGTAATTAAAACTCTTCTTACTCGTATGGCATCAGAACACGATTTGGATATCCTAAAACTTAAAGAAGATAATAAAAAGAAACAACTAACTACCCGTTTGAAGCTCAAAAATCGTTTTGCTTTGTTGGCCAGAAAATTTACCAAAAGAAAAGCTAAGAAATAAATGAAATTTCTTATTGCTATTGATAAATTTAAGGAATGTTTGTCAGCTGTTGAACTGACAGATATAATATCAGATACTATATACGACATCTATCCTGACGCAGAAATTATCAAGAAACCTATGGCCGATGGGGGCGACGGATTTGAGGATATTATAATCAATAGCACTAAGGGAAAACATATTTATTGTCCGGCACATTTTTGCACCGGAGAAATAATTGACAGCAGATATGGAATACTGCCTGACAAAAAAACTGCCATAATTGAAATGGCTCAAACTTGTGGTTTGAACAAAATTCCTGTTCCCTTACGTAACCCGATGAATACTTCCACGTTTGGAATGGGGGAACAAATTTTAAATGCCATCAAACACAATTGCAACAATATTGTTATTGGTCTCGGTGGTGCCGGAACTCATGATATGGGATTGGGACTTTTGCAAGCTTTAGGTTTTAAGTTTTATGATAATGCAAATCATCTACTTCCCCCCGCCAAAGGAGCCAAACAACTGACCCAAATTGCAAAAATTGATGACAGCAACGTTCCTGAAGCAGTTAAAAAATGTCGTTACACCATAGCTTGCGATGTTGATAATTTACTCCTCGGTGAAAAAGGTGCCGCCCGCACTTATGCCCCGCAAAAAGGCGCAACCCATGAAATGGTCGAAGTCTTGGAAATCGGTGCGACCAACTTTGCTCAAGTTATCAAAAATCATACCGGAATTGATATTACTAATCTTAAAGGCAGTGGCGCGGCAGGTGGTGTAGGTGCCTCTATGACTGCTCTGCTGAATGCAAAAATGCAACCTGGAATAGATTTAGTAATAAAATATTCCGCTATTGAACAATATTTATCCCAAGGAATTGATTTGGCAATCACCGGCGAGGGCAAAATGGACAATCAAACACTCAATAACAAAGCTCCTTGGGGGATTGCCAATATCTGTGCTGAATATAATGTTCCGGTAATGGCTTTTTGCGGACGTTTAGGGGATAATTGTACTGAATTAAATAAATATTTTGTATCAATCAACGAAATTTCGCCAAGGAATATAAGCTTAGCCGAGGCAATCCAAAATACACCGCAGAATTTGGTAAAAGCAGTAAAACAAGTGGTTACTGATTGGCAAAAGGGAAATTAAATTATATTTTTGCATTAAAATGTGTAAAAAATAACAAAAAAGTTCTTGCAAATAAAGTATTTTTATTTTACATATAGCTTTGCCAAAAGCGAAAGAAGCGGATTGGGGTGTCGCCAAGTGGTAAGGCATCGGCTTTTGGTGCCGACATTCGTAGGTTCGAATCCTGCCACCCCAGCCAATAAAAAAGCCACCTTTTATGGGTGGTTTTTTTATTGGATCGTGGTGTCGCGGATTTGAACCTGCTTGGTTCGGAGCGGGTAGTTGGTGAGCGCAATTTTAAGCCGCGCGAACCTTACGACGCGAGGAGGACCCGCTTGCGGGAGTACCCAATCCTGCCACCCCAGCCACATTGTGCAAAGGACTTAAATTAGCGTTTAACTCCTTGTTTTTTATTAAAAAAATTGAGTTCGAATGTTCGATATGGGGAAAGCATAAAATGGGGCAATCTTCGAACTAATTTTGATAAGTTTCCTTAAAAATCAAACAACTAACATTTTTAACATTAAAATTCATTAAATGAAATTTGTAAAATTTACTTGGTAAAAAAATAAATTGATAAAAAAGTATTTTTCACTTATAAATAAATATGACACGATAAGGAAAATTAATGATGAAACATTTGAAAATTACTCTATTTGTTTGTGCGTTGATTATTAGCAGTACCGCTAGAGCTGAAAAGTATTATGTTAATACAGATGTTTTAAACTTGCGCTCTTGTGAAGGAACAAATTGCAATATTATAGGAAAGTTAGCTTCAGGCGAAGTTGTTGAGTTGCTTGAAGATAGAGGGAAATGGGTAAAAGTAAAAACCTATTATAAAGGTGAAGGATTTGTTATCAAAAAATCATTGGTAGAAAAAAATACAAGTAGGCCAGCTATTGATAAAGATAGTTTATATACAATAGGAAATTTTATTTTAGAAGCATTAGTATATATTGGATCAAGTTTTGTTAATATCTTCATTTTTATCATTTTTGCATTAATCGCAATATTTATTTATTTTTTACCTTCCAAGCTAGCATCAAGTAATAAAAATTCTGATAAAATATATAAAGTAAACTTATTCCTCGGATGGATTCCGGCTATTTGGTTAGTATTGCTTTTTGCTGCCTTAGTCGGTGAAAGTAGGGAAGAATGATTATGTTTTTCAGTAACTGGAGAAAATTAATGAGATATTTTTTAATAATTGGCTTATTTTTTATTTCTAATGCTTATGCTTGGGATGGCTACGATGATAATGGACATCTTGTAGAAATTGAACAAGGAAATCTAGTTCGTAGTGGTGAAGATATAGAAGTTTATGATTACGATGATGGTGAATATAAGGATGTTACTGTTGAAAATGTATCTGCTTATGGTAATACTGTAGAAATTGAAGCATATGATTATGATTCTGGAGAATTTGTAACATATGAAATGGACAGGTAATAAAGGTTTTATAAAATGAAAAAAATATTCTTTTTATTGATTTTGTTGGGAATTGCACTACCTGTTTTGGCTGCGGATAGCCCCATAGTAGTATTAAACGTTAAAAGAATGATATATCACAGTCCAAGTTGTCAGTGGGCGTATAGATGTACTAAAAATTGTATAAAAACAACCAAACAAGAAGCTATTGAACACGGAGCCAGACCTTGCAAAGTTTGTGGTGGTTAATTACAAAACGAATAAACCACTATATTTTTAATTTCAGCTTATTTATTTTTAGTACGTTTACTTACAGCTTCTTTAAGTTGTTTATTCATATCTTCAACATCAGGACCTGACATTCTTATACCACCACCGACTATAAGTTGATACCTTAAAGATATTTCCTCTATGTTTTTATCTCCTACGACATCTGCATTATCTGTTTTTTCTTTATTAGTGGAAATAGGAGATAAATCAACAAATGCCGTAGCACTACATACTGTACTGTGCTTAAAATCTTCATATAATGGTATTCTGTTCCATTGAGGAATAGTGTTATATTCAGCAAAACCTTTCATATCAACAATTTTTAAGTTATTTGTCTTAAAAAAATTGTTAGGAATTTCTTTTTTCATCCAATCTTGAATTGTTCCGGATATGTAATTAACATCAATATCGCATGCAGGTTGAGAATTGTTGTTGATTTCATAATAGTTATAAGATGTAACTATTGCTGTAACTAAAGCAACTATTGTTGCATATTTATAAAATTTATCATTACTCATATTAGTATATCCTTATATTAAACACGTCTGTTGATATATTATTCTTGACATTTTATTTTTTCAATATCATATTTTAGCTTGAGAATAACAAGCCCACTTCAACCAATCAAAGGACGTATAAAGCTCGAACATCAAATATAAGTGGTTACTTAAAATTATTACAAATAAACTCTAAGTCCTTCTTTAATTTTTCTGTTATCCATATCATTTCATCATCTTCAAACCAAATTGAAAACTTGTTATAATATGGAATTACCGTTATTGTCCTTATAAAATAATTATAATTTCCACGAAATAAATCAAAACCTATATAATCATCATGTAAAACAGAAGATGGAATGTGGATTGTAGCTACTACAAATTTATTATCACTTTCTACCAATATCAGAACATCATTTTTTGTATACTCATTTCCGTTATATACACTAGGATAAGATTTTATTCCTAAAACCATGCATTTAAGGCTGTTATATTTTTGTTTATCACTATCAAATATTTCCCCATTTTCTGAAATATATAATTTTTTAGGTTTCAAGTTATTATTTTCAATATCCAACTTTATGTTAAATATTGCGTCTCTCCATTTTTCTTCTTTAGGATATTTTATTTTAAACAATTCTTGTTTTTGCTTTTTTCTTTCTTCTTGGTGCTTTTTTTCTTGTTCCAGCTCTTCTTTTTCGAGTTGTTCTTTTAATTGTTCTAATTCATGAATAACCATATTTGGATAAAAAGAATCATAATTCGAAATTCTATTTACAAAAGTTTCTTTTTTTAAGCATAATCCACAGATTGTTTCATCAAAATAACATCTAAATTTTTCAGGAAAAATACACCACAACCATTTTCTTTGCTTATTATAATCATCATCTTCAATATCGTCATTTATTCCAAAATCAAAAATAACAGGAACTGAAGAATTTAACCATCTCCTTGGAAAACAATTTTTTTGCAATTCAAAAGAATCTATTTTCATATAAAAATAATTCTTATTAAATTTGCAATGGTCTAATAACTCGATATTTTGCTTAAATTTGTCATAATATTTTTTTGCATCAACAATCCAAACCATATTTTTATAAAACTGCTCTCGCGAATACTGTTCTTTTGTATCCATAGAAGAATGTTGAAATTCTAGAACTATACCTGTTCTAGTTTTAACATCAGCAACGTGCTTTTCTCCCGTCTTATCATCATGCATTACTATTTCTTGGCATTCTTTTGCAAAATTATCTTTCCAGTGCCTATGCCATTCTGTTTCGCTCTCCCACCACGGATCACAATTTTGAGTTGTTTGATGTGACCAATGATGCATTTTTATTTGTCCGCATTTTGGCACTACTAACTCCCCACAAATAGGACATATTGCATTTTTTATTCCTTTTTGAGGTTCAATTCGTTCATTATTTAATACTGCGTACTTCATAAAAATTATCCTATTACACAGATTTCCGATTTTCAATATCATTATTTTAGCTCGAGAACTGCACGTCGTCTCCAGCCACAGTTCAAAAATCGTCAGAAATGGCGATTTTTTCTTTTATATACAAGCAGTTAAGCTAGTTAGAAGATTAGGCACCTAATATGCCTTACACCGGATAATTTTTGGACTAATTTTGAATTGGTTTCTTTAAAAATAAAGCAGTTAATAACAATCAAGATATTATCAGACAGAGTGATATCTGGATACTGCTGCCATTGCAAAAGATTTATTATGCATTTTCTTAGTTGTTTCAGATACTTGTTCTTGCGTTTTAGCTATACCTGTTTTTTCGGCAATTTGATCTTCAACATATTTTTGCATATAATATGCGTGTCTTTCTTGCGGCATTAATGAATATATGTCGCCATATTCCGGTAAAGAAGAATCTATTTTTCTTTTTTCATAAGTGACAGTAGAATACACATTGCAATTAAACAATCTGCTGATTAACGGATTTTCAAAATTTGTTTCGTGTTGTCGTTTATGCATAAATTCATGAAAAATCACTGATACACCCATATAATTATCGCTACTAGCTAAGCGGTCTGTATTAAAAAATATCTTTCCTTCTGTTTCGTAGGCTGCATCTACATGGGCTTTTTCATCTAAATTATTTTCTTTTCGGTATTCATCGGATGTATAAAATTTTACTTCCAAAGGAGTGCCATAAACATATTCCAATACTTTTGCTGTTGATTGGATAGTTGCTTTTTTATCATCTAAACTCAAATTTTGCCAATTTTTCATATTATCCGTTATTTGATGATTATTAGCAATAAGAGCGGCAAAGCGATCAGCTTGGCGTTCTTCTTTGTTCCAAAAATCTTTAGGAAACTGAATACTGCATAAAAGAGCTTTGAATTTATCCATGTTTTTTGAACAAAAATCAGCAAGCTCGCCATTGGTCAGCCTTTTATGAAAAATTGTTTCCAAGCATTCAACTTTTTTCTCAAAAGAAAGTTTGCTGATTTCTTCTGTTGTCAGATTTGTAAAGTCAGCTATCTTTTTTTTGCGTAAATTTCTTCTGGCTTGAATTGATGGCATATACTGATTTGAAAGCTCAATAAATTGAGAAATTGATATGTTTTCGAGATGATTTCGTTTGATTAATTCTGCAATAGTATTTTCTCTTCCTTTGCAGGGATCAAAACTAATCAAACCGCTGTTTGTATTACCGGTTATTCGACTAAATATAATAAGATCTTCAAAGTCTTCACTATTCATCTTAATCCCCTTAAAACATCTTTATATTAACTATACCATAATTAATGCAAAAAAGCAATTTTATTTCTTAACCTTAATTTGGGAATTGTATGTTGTACGGATATAAAAAAAGCCTTCGTTAAAGAAGGCTATTGGTTTAATGCAGATATTGCTACTTTAAGCGAGGTTTGTTGGGAACAGGTTTCTCGGTTGTCTCAGGTTTAAAGGTTGTATTAGGCTCCCAAGTTTGGTTGCGTCCTAAAAAAGCAATTTTTCCTCTGACAATCAGCTTATCACCATCACGCCAGAGGTCACAACTATAAACCTTGCCGGTTTTGGGATCCAAAATTTCGCCTCCGGAATATTTATTTTTGCCTTTTTCCATATCCCAAATAATGTCCAATCCCTTAATCAGAGGGCTGTCCGGCAACTTGGCTGTGGCTTGTTTGTTTTGAAATAATTCCACCACGCGACCATAAATTTTGCCTTGATATTCATAAATTTGGACAACACTTTTAGGCGTATTGGTTTCATCATCAATGGTGGTCCAATAGCCTTCAACACTGTCTTCAGCCCAAGCCACACTTGAGATGCATATCATCATTAGCAAAAACAATATCTTTTTCATGGGTTTTTCTCCTGATTTATTATGATATATTGCCAATATAGCAAGCTGACCTGTGCTGTCAATGAAATAAGCTGGTTTATACCGCAAGGGTAGGCAGACTGATATTTTCGGGGGCTTTTTTTGTCATTTTTTTGTTTGCCTGATTACGCAAAATATGCTAGTATATTTGTATATTAGGAGGGTAGAAAATGATTGATATTGTTTTTGAAGGATCCAAACCTTCTCTCAATAACTTTCAACCTATTCGCAATAATCGGGGTTGGAGTAAGCCGGAGGGCGGTCTTTGGACATCTCCGATGATGAAGAATAATGTTTCGGCATGGCGTTCTTGGTGTGAGCAGCAGAAAATACCGTGCGCTAATCAGCGTTGGCATATCATTATGAGCGATACCTGCCGTACATTGTCGGTTGAAAAAGATTTGGGCAATGTTCGCCCGTATTTGACAAAGACAAACTTGGCCGGATTGCAGTATGTTATCGACTTTGAAAAATTGGCCAAAGATTTTGATATGCTATATGTTTCCAATGAAGTTATTAAGCAACATAAAAATGGAGTGTTTGCCGGTTTTGATGTTCCTACCGGTTTGTTTTTGAATATGGCTGACAAAGATACCGGTAAACCGTTATTTAGAGGACTTGATGATAGAGAATTTGAAAATTTTAAGGCTCAACGTAATTATCAAGGTGATATAGGTCAAGTTGATGAAATTTCTTCCGAAGCGATTGATTTAGAGAATGATCCGGTGTTGCAGCGGTTTGGTGAAGCTCTTTATGGCGAACACGGTGAGGAAGAGCAAATGAGAGCCGTTCTCAGTTTATTAAGCGTTTTTGGTAAAAGTCGTTAAGGCAAGTTATTGTTTTATTTTTCGACAAAAAAGCTCGGCATTATGCCGAGCTTTTTTATTTAAAATCTATTTCTTCAAATTACTTTTTCAAATTAGCAACGATATTCAAAATAGCAGCAACAGCAATCGCTAATGAAACGATTTGACCGATATTTGATGGTAATTTTTCCAAGAAATTATAACCAAAAGCCATCAAACCATAGTTCAATGCACCAATAACTATCAACCAATAACAAATTGTCTTTAACATGTTTTTTACCTTTCATAAAGTTACAGCAATAAAAAATATTGCAACAACAGGTATAGGTTACAATCTTATAAATAAATTCCAATTGATATTTTCAGCTTATTAACCAAAAAAAATATTATTTTTGGGGACAATAACACAAATGCTTAGATTTTTAAGCCTTTTAAAATTATATCTGACACATCACACACTTTAACAAAATCATCATGGATATTTTGGGCATGAGGATGGGTGTTGGTGCAATACAAATGTTTGATTACTCCGCTTTCTTTAAGTTTCTCAATGGCCCCATGAATAAAGACGCCATGTACGCAGACTACGAAAACATCTTTTGCTCCCATGGATTTATAAGCCTCAGCCGCATTTACGATAGTTCCGCCAGAACGAATCATATCGTCAAAAATAATAACATTTTTGTCTTTAACATTGGCTTTCAGGGCTTTAACTATTGTTTCAGTTCCGGAAATGCGTTGTTTAACAATAAATGCGGCTTCAAGTCCTAAATGATCGCTCATTCTTTCAATCCATTTGGCGCAACCGGTATCAGCAGAAGCCAATACCACTTCACCTTCCTTAGAACGTATTTCGGAGATTATTTTGTATAAAATCGGCTCGGTTGTTAAGTGTATGGGGTGAACATTTTGCTCAAAGTAATACTGCATATTGATTGAATGCAAATCTACCATATAAATATAGTTACCGTTTGCGGATGGCGGAATGGAACTAAACAATTGTGCAATATTCTTAGCGGTTACAATTTCACCGGGTTGAACGGCGCGTTCCATAGTTGAATAGCCGAAATAAGGAACAACCAAATGCAAAGACGAGCAACTTTCACGCACCAAAGTACAAGCAACATTATAAGTTTCCATAATTGCTTCATCGTTAATCGTGCCGCAAATATAAACAGCAGGTTTGCCACTGATATTTTGCGAGTTTTCAATTCGCCAATAGTGTTCTCCATCGGGAAAAGTTCTTTTTTCTATATCAATATTCTTAAAATCAGGATTTGATTTTAATAAGTTTTCTTTTAGATACTGATAATAAACTGATGATAATAAATTCATATTATTTCCTCATTTGTGATTGTGCTATCAACTGCTAGGAAATAATATAAACATTAAACCTTTAAGATTTTACTAAAAATAAAAAGTTGTATCTATGGGATGTCAAATAGTGATTTAACCTATTAAAGGTTTACAGACGTTATTTTGCAACAAAAAATGGTTGACTAGAATGTTGATTTGGGTATAGTAAAAGCCAAGGTTTTGGTTATATAAAGGCAATAAGAAGGATGAAAATAGGAATTATCGGAACAGGTTATGTCGGATTGCCGACCGGGGTTGGTTTGGCCGAATTAGGCAACGAGGTTATCTGTGTGGATAGAGAACCAAAGAAAATTGAAGCTTTGCAAGCCGGTAAAATAACCCTTTATGAAGAGGGATTGGAAGAACTGTTTCATAAGAACGCCAAAGCCGGGCGGATAAGATTTACAACCTCGATGAAAGAAGGGGTGGAGAATGCGGATATAGTAATCATTGCTGTGGGCACGCCGCCGCATCCGGTAACCAAAGAAGCCGATATGAAATATATCCATGCAGCGGCAACCGAGTTGGCTGAATATTTGCAAGGTTACACCGTGGTTGCAACCAAATCGACCGTGCCGGTGGGAACCGGTGATGATGTAGAGGCACTGATTGCCAAGAAAAATCCGTTTGCTGATTTTGATGTGGTATCATTGCCGGAATTTTTGCGTGAAGGATTTGCGGTGCATGACTTTTTCCATCCTGATCGCATTGTGGTTGGGGCAAATACCGAAAAGGCACGCAATGTAATAAAAAAACTATATGAGCCTTTTGAGGGAAAGACACAGATGCTGTTTGTAAAACGGCGTTCCAGCGAGACCATTAAGTATGCCTCAAATGCCTTTTTGGCAATTAAGATTCATTATATCAATGAAATGGCCGACTTTTGTGAAAAAACCGGTGCGGATATTATCGAAGTAGCCAAAGGAATGGGGTTGGATAGTCGTATCGGGCCAAAGTTTTTGAATCCGGGACCGGGATATGGTGGAAGTTGTTTTCCGAAAGATACCATGGCGATGTCTTATATGGCACGGCAAAATGATGTTGAAATGACATTGATAAATGCCGCCATATCCGGTAATGTTAAGCGCAAACAACAAATGGCGATAAGAATTTTGGAAGCAGTTAAAGGAATTGAAAAACCGAAAATTGCCATTTTAGGTTTGGCTTTTAAAAATGGAACTGATGACTGCCGCGAGAGTCCGGCGATGGAAATAGTTTATAATCTGTTGGAGAATAATGCCAATATTATTGCTTATGACCCGAAAGCAATGGGAACAGCCTGTCAGCTGATCGGCGATAAAATCGGTTATGCTGATGATATGTACGCTTGCATTAAAGATGCAGATGTTTTAGCTATATTGACCGAGTGGAATGAGTTTAAGGATTTAGATTTGGCAAAAGCAGCTTACTTGATGCGTCATAAGATTATTATTGATTGTCGCAATTTGTTGGATGCTGAAAAAGCAGTTGCCAATGGTTTTAAGTATCAAGGTATCGGTAAAAAAACTGAAAAAAGAGACAATCACCTGCGGGAGGTGGCATGATTTTAGTAATGGGAGGTGCCGGATATATCGGCTCTCATACGGTTAAACACCTGCTTGATAATGGTTATAAAGTTATTGTTGCCGATAATTTGATATATGGTCATCGCGAAGCGGTTGATGAGCGTGCAAAGTTTGTGTGTGCTGATTTGTTGGATAAAGATTCTTTAGACAACCTTTTTAAGAATAATCAAATTGCGGCAGTTGTTCATTTTGCGGCATTTGCTTATGTTGGCGAAAGTGTGGAAAATCCGGAAAAATACTATTACAACAATGTTATCGGTACGCTTAATTTGTTGCATGCAATGTTGACGTATGGTGTGAAAAAAATTGTTTTTTCGAGTACTTGTGCAACTTATGGCGAACCGCAATATACGCCGATTGATGAGCAACATCCGCAAAATCCGATAAATCCTTACGGGCGTACTAAGTTGGTGATAGAGCAAATTTTTGCCGATTATGAAAAAGCTTATGGTTTGAAGTATATAGCCTTGCGCTATTTTAATGCAGCCGGTTGTTCGGCAGATGGCAAAATCGGCGAAAGTCACAATCCGGAAACCCATCTTATACCTTTGGTGTTAAAAGCTATTAAAGGTGAGAGAAAAGATATTAAGATTTTTGGTACGGATTATGATACACCGGACGGAACCTGTATTCGTGATTATATTCATGTTGAGGATTTGGCTTTGGCGCATCGTTTGGCGATTGAAAAATTAAATTCATATTGCGGGTATATTAATTTGGGTACAGGTATCGGAACTTCGGTTAAAGAAATTATCATCGCAGCAGAAAAGGTTTCGGGTAAAAAATGCCTGATTGAGTACGTGGAGCGTCGTGCCGGCGATCCGGCCAGATTGTTTGCCAATAATACTAAGGCTAAAGAAATTTTAGGCTGGCAACCACAATATACTGATATCAAAGACATTATTCAGACAGCCTGGAATTGGGAGCTGAATAAAAGGTATTAATTTTTGTTTGCATAATTCTTAAAAATTCAAAGAATTTACGCGGATAACCATAGACAGACGATGTTTTTGGGAAGGTGCAAGTGTTACGAATGAAGCACCTTGATTGGCCGGCTCAACGCAAATAAAGTTTTTATATTGACCTGAGCTCATTTCAGCTAAGTCTTTGTTTGGATTCCAAACAATGGTGGTATCAGAACCGCTTTTTTCCAATGTGATGATGCGTTTAAAAACTTTATCAATGATTTCTATGTGATTGCGGTGGTTCAAAAAAGCCGCGTCAAATTCATCAGTAATTATCAGGTCGTTATTTTGAGTATAAGTTTGTTGATCCAATGAACTTTTGTAGCGGTAACCGTTAAAACCTTTTAAGATAGCAGTGTCACGATTACCGACATTAAAATAAGCATGAAGCGCCTCACTGAATTTGCATTCTTGGTTGCCGTGGTTGGTGGTCTCCAAACTGCACTCAAATTGCTCGGTTATTTTTATTGATAAAGTCGCAGATAGAAAAGTATTATATTTTTCATCAGGAGGAAGGTATAATATAGCTTTTATTTGTTTTTCATTAACATCAAGATGTTGCAGTTTCCAATCGGAAGTGCGGGCAAAACCATGGCGTGGAAGATGATTATTAAGTTCTTCAGCTGCAAAGCGTGGCCAACAAACCGGAATACCGCCGCGAATGGCTGAAGTAGCGTCAAATTTGTTTAAGTCACCTAACCAAAAGACATCATGAGTTTGTCCTTTGGGGCGATAAGACAAAACTTGTCCGCCGAATAGTGAAATTTTACATAGGGCTTGGTTGTTTTCGAGTGTGATAATTCCGTTTTCGTCCATGGATTGTGTTTCCTGTAATTGCGATAAATTAACTATATACGAGTTTTTGTTATTTGAGAAGTATAAATGTAAAAAAATTTAGCTATTGTAATTTTTTTATTGACAGATGAATTTGAACTATATAACTTTAAAAGGTTGATTGAAAAAAGAGAGATTAATGTTAAACGCAAGTCACTTAGTTAGTATTTTTGACATACCAACAGCTTACAAAAGCGGTTTTGGTTTGGCTTGCGCTATTTTCTTTTATATTTCTATTTACTTCTTGTTTATCGGCCTCTGAGCATTTTTATTTTGTCTGTTATGCAGAAATGTGGGTGCTCAGGGGAATGAGCGCCGCTCACACATTTCTGTTTTTGTGTGTTTAATTTGAATAAAAAGATAATCAAGAGGAATAAAATGAATAACAATTTGGATAATATGGTTACAGAAGTTAACAACGCTTTCGCGGATTACTTTGCGCTCGTTGGCGGCAAGAAATTTAAACAGTTTTACTATGATTGGCATGTTGATAATATGATTGCACCATTTGCCGGAATGGTAGAGTATTTTATTGATAATTATGGCGAGAAAGCACAAGAAGAATTTCACGAATTTGCCACAGATGTACAAGAGTGGTTAAAGGATTACGATGTTGATAAGCCGGAAATTTCACAAATAGACGCTAAGAAATATTCCAAAACCAAAGATGGCAAGTTACGCAGTTTATTGGATGGAGTGCAAACTTTTGGTTTTGAATTCAGACAATTTGTTTATAGTTTTGGTACCAAAGAAGATCATAATAATGAATTTGGTTATTGGCCGGTTAAAGCTAATATGCCTTATTCAAGCAAACACGGGCTGATGGTCGCTAAAGATTTAATGGCAGTTTTAGATGAAAATTTTGCTGATATTACAGCCAGAGGCAATGTTTATCGTCAAGCACAAAAGATGACTGATACATGGTTGCGCGCAAATATTGCCAAAGAATATGTTTATAATGATGATTATACTTTTGAAGCACGTAAACAACATATAAAACAATTGCATGATTTACGCAATCGTTTGAGTTTGGTTTACAGAAAGCAAGGTAATAATCTTACCTCCCAACAAGCAGATTTGTTTCAACTTGAGCAAAAAGATGCCCCACGTACTAAAAATACATACTGGCCAAACGGGTTTGAACTGGAATTTTATGTGCCTGAGGAGTTGGGTGATTATCATGTTTTGGCTGATTATTTGAAAGAAAAAAATGGTTGGCAAAAATTTTATTTTACTAATAAAGATCCGTCAGTTTATGGCGATAAGGAATCAGCCGGAGTTATTATGCGTGACGAAAGTTTAGTGCCTTATGTCGGATTGTTTCCGGTGGAGTTTGCCAGTCGCGTTATGTATGATAAACAAGACGAACAAATGTGTTTGAAAATATTTGATGCTTTTGAGCAAGGGCACGTTAATAAACATTGTTCTTTGCACCAACATTTGTGTTCGGACAGTTTGGATATGGATGCATATAAGCGTTTGGTTAAACGCATGATGCAACATGAAGAAGAAATTGTTGGGGCGTTTGCGGCGCCGGAACGCAGGGATAATAATCTGTTATATGCAACTTATATCAGTCGTAATTTAAGCTCCCAAGGAGATAGAGATTATCCGTTTTTGGCGTTGATGGTTGAATTGTGTGATGATAAGACCGAACTGAGAGAGATGGTATCATTCGGTAATAAATATAAAACTCTCAATGTTATGCCGCAACATACCGTTGAAATGAGAGCAATGAATGCAAATTTTAATAAAAAGTTTGTCGAAGCGTATTTGCAATTTAATCGTGAATTTGTGGCAGCAGCAGTGGAAAATAATCCGCATCATGTTAATCATGAATTGCTAAACAAATATACATGGTATAATAATGTTAATAGTGATGATAAGACAGTTATGCATCCGCTTAATTACAAATATGATGTTGTTCCGCATGATTCATATCGTCCGATGAAGCGACCTGTGGCGACAGATGTAATCAAGCAAGAGCAAGATTATCTTCGTATGGTTGACCATGCACTTGAAGCAACCAAGAAATTACGTCACTATAATCCAGTTAGGGATAAAATGGTTAGAACAATGATGAATAAAGGGAGAGTAGCATAAACCATGCAAGATAAGGTTTTTGAAGAAGTTAATCAGCTGTCAGATTGTGAATGGATTATTACTTGTGAACACGCTGGAGCACTAATCCCTGAGGAATATAATTCCTTGGGGGTGAGTGCAGAAAATTTGGATACGCATATTGCGAGGGATAAAGGGGCACGAGAAGTTGCTCGCCGGTTGGCTCAAAAGCTCAATTGTTATGCAATTTTGGGCAAGTATTCACGATTGTTGGTTGATTTAAATCGTCGTAGTGATGAAAAGGAGTTGATTGTCAGTAGCAGTGATAAGGTGATAATTCCAGCAAATCAAAATTTGGATGAAAAAGAAAGGGATAAACGACTTAATTTATATTATTATCCATATTATCAGGCGTTGGAAAGACAAATTTCTCATGTTAAGAGCTTGGGTAAGAAGCCGCTGATTTTTTCGGTTCATAGTTTCACCCCGCAGCTGAAAGGAGGAAACTTTCGTCCGTGGAATGCCGGAATTTTGTGGAATAAACCCAATAAGTTGTCCGATTTTGTGTATCATGAGTTGAGCCAAAATGTTAATAAAAAAATAGGGGCTAATGTTCCTTATGATCTGCAAAAGTATTCTACCGGAGCAGTGATAATATGCGGTGAGGAAAAGGGCTATGATTATGGGCTGATTGAAATCAGAGATTCCGAATTTGATGATTTGACAAGCGGTGCCGAATGGTGGGCGGCTAATTTGGCAGGCATATTGCAAAAATTTTCGAAGAAATAAACAAGAAAAGCTTATAGTGGATTGCTGGTTTAAAAAAAGAAAACCCTCAAAGACTGCTTCCAAGTCCAGAGGGAAAGAGAAGGGCTCTTTTTTGCCTGTAAAAAATACAGACACCCGCTGATGTTCGCTTGCCGCTACTTATCGCATCAGATGTTTTGGCTTAAACCGAACACGAAATTGTAAGCTTTTTCAAACTCAAAGGTATGACGGACTGCTTAAACCTTTTGCTCGGTGCTTATAAACAAAAGATGTTTTCGGGATTTTATGTCTAACCAAAAAAATAAAAAAATATTTATCTAAATAATAGTGAATTGGTGCTACACTTAACTGAAAATGCTAAATAAGTCAAGCAAAAAGATAATGAGTATTTTACAAGGATTTCGATTACTACATGTCAAGAAGGTTATCGATATCAGATTGGGCAAGGGCGATTTGTTGGGTGATATCAGTTCCATATACATCAAGTCCTTCTGCTTTGATCAGGTGCACGTTTTTGATACCATAAAAATTTTGTGCCAAAGCCTTGATGTATTCAAAGCCAAAATCATCAGTATTATAACCGCCTTTGGTTGTGACATAATAAAGTTTTTGTGCATGACACAATGGAATAACCTCGCCTTGCGGTGAAAATTTGAAAACCAGATTATTGATGTTGATGTGCTCAATATAAAGTTTCAGCCAAGTAGGAAAAGACAAGTCCCAATAGGGTGCGGCAATAACGATTGTATCAGCGGCCGCAAAATCTTTGGCCAAATCAAACAGCGGATTGCTGAAATCTTGGGCGGCAATCAGTTGATCACGACGATGCAGGTCGGTTTCATTTAAAGGTTTGAGCCCAAGAGAGGGAAGGTGAATTTCTTTGTTTGAGGCGTTGAGCTTGGCAACCAAATAGTCTGCCAAAATCTTGGTGCGAGATTCTTTTCTGACGCAGGCATTTATATATAAAAGTTTCATATTTTTTCTCCCAAATAGAAAATAAACTTTAAGATAGAAAAAATCAATGGGGAAATGATATTTTGCTTGCTAATAATTTAATTTTGGCTTATTGAATTTGAAGAGCCGGATTGAGGAATAATATGAATGGAAAATCAGTTTTCACGCAGCGAATTAGTGTTGGGTAAGTCGGCTTTGGCAAGATTGGCCAAAGTGCGGGTGGCGGTTTTTGGTATCGGCGGAGTAGGAAGCTATGTGGTCGAAGCTTTGGCGCGTTCCGGAGTTGGAGCGTTGGACTTAGTTGACAACGACAAATTTGAGCTCACTAACCTGAACCGTCAGCTTTATGCTTTGCATTCCACCATCGGACAAGCAAAAGTCGAGGTGGCAGCGAGAAGAATCGCTGATATTAATCCGGATTGCCAAGTGACGACTTATAAGGTTTTTTATCTGCCTGAAACGGCTCAGCAATTTGATTTTAAGCAATATGACTATGTAGTTGATGCAATTGATACAGTGACGGGAAAGATCAGTTTGGTTGAGGCGGCGCGAAAAGCAGGGGTGCCGATTATTTCGGCGATGGGTGCCGGTAATAAGTTAAATCCGCAAATGTTCGAGGTTGCAGATATCAGTATAACCAGTGTCTGTCCTTTGGCCAAAGTTATGCGTAAGGAGCTGCATAAAAGAGGTATTGAAAGCTTGAAAGTTGTTTATTCCAAAGAACAGCCGCTCAGCTCGGATTTGGGAAATGTACCGGGCTCAACTTCGTTTACACCGCCGGTAGTTGGGATGATTATGGCCGCAGAGGTCATTAAAGATTTAATAAAACAAAATAAGGACTAACCATGATGGCAAAAAGCAAAACTTTTATTTTGATGACAATTTTGGTATTGATTTTTATGTTTTTTGGCAATCTGATTGCCGGAGCGCAAGGCATGAAAATGGCTTTTGTGGCGGCTTTAGGGCTTAACTTTTTCAGCTACTTTTTTAGTGATTCTTTGGTGCTGAAGCATTATCGAGCAATTGAGGTTAACAATTCTCAAAGTCCGGAGCTTTATGAAATTGTGGCTGATTTAGCCAAAGAAGCTCGGTTGCCGATGCCAAAAGTCTATATTATACCGGATGAAGTGCCCAATGCTTTTGCCACAGGGCGCAGTCCTAAACATGCAGCTGTTGCAGCTACTAAAGGATTGTTGAAGATTTTGTCGCGTGATGAAGTTAAAGGGGTTTTGGCTCATGAGATGAGTCATGTACGCAATTATGATATTTTGACCGGAACCATTGCGGCGACCTTTGCCGGTGCGATAGCGTATTTGGCTAATTTTGCGCGCGTCAAAACCGCAAATCAACAGCGCAATAATGGGGCGATAGCCGCAATTCTGATGCCGATTGCCGCTTCAATTATTCAGATGTCAATTTCGCGTGAGAGAGAGTATAAGGCTGATGAAGGATCGGCAAATTTGACCGGACATCCTATGTGGTTGGCCTCGGCTTTGCAAAAACTGGAGGACGCGGCTAAAAGCAAGATGTTGACCGGAGCAACTGCACAAAATTCGCATATGTTTATCGTTAATCCGTTGGGTTTGTCAAAATTGTTTTCAACTCACCCGTCAACACAAGACAGAGTAAAAAGATTGAAAGAAATAGCACTTGGTATGAGAGCGGAGTAAAATAAATGGAAAAAGTGTTTAGGCATTCGGTAAAAGCCATTATTATAAAAGATAACCAGTTATTGGTGGAAAGCGTTGATTATGGGCGCGGACGCTATTGTAAGTTGCCCGGTGGTGGTCATGAGTGGGGCGAGACCATAAAAGAGACTATTATCAGAGAGTGTAAAGAAGAATTAAACGTAGAAGTGAAACCATTGCGTTTGGTTTTGGTAAGAGATTATATTGCCAAAAATCATGAACAATCATTTGATTTAGATTGTTTCCATTTGGAAGAATTGATGTTTGAATGTGAGGTTGATGATTTTTCGACATTGTCTAACGGTTACGAGCCAGATGATAATGAGCAGAAAATAAAATGGATTAAACTGGATGATTTGGCGGCTTCTGATTTTTATCCCAAAGCTATTATTCCCTATTTGAAGAAATTAAAAGACATTAAAGAGACGATAGTTTTAGACGATGTGAATTAGTGGAAGCTGTTTATCAGTGATCCGGCCAACATATACCATCCGTCAATCAATACGAAAAATACGACCTTAAACGGTAGGGAAACAACACTGGGCGGTAACATCATCATACCCATGGACATGAGGACGGAAGCAACCACCATATCAATAATCAAAAACGGCAAATAAATCAAAAATCCGATTTCAAAAGCGCGGCGCAACTCACTTATCATAAAAGCCGGAATGGTTATTTTAAGCGGAGCATCTTCAATTTTTTCGACTTTGTCTTTATCTGATGATAAGTCGTTAAACAACATCAAATCTTTTTCACGAGTGTTGTTGACCATAAATTCTTTCAAAGGTTGAGCGGCTTTTTCCAAACCGTCGGTGAGCTCAATTTTTTCATCAATTACCGGTTTTATTCCTTCTTCCCAAGATTTTTCAAAAGTCGGCGACATAATGAAAATTGTCATAAAAAAGGCTAAAGAGATAAGCACCATATTGGGAGGAGTTGCGTTGGTGGCCAAAGCCGAGCGAGTGAGTGAAAAGACGACAATCAATCTGGTGAAAGACGTCATCATAATAACAATTGACGGAGCAAGTGATAAAATCGTTATCAGTGCCAACACGCTGAAAATGCGTGCCGTGGTTGAGCCGGTAGAAGCATCATCAATATTAAGGCTGATAGTTTGAGCCGCAGCATAGTCAGCCATAAGTACCAAACCGAAAACAAGAGCAAAAATAAAAAATAGTTTTTTGGTCATTTTGATTTTTCTTTCCGTGCGGTCTGGTTTAAAACAAGTGACGAATCGGCACCTATAAGCAAAAAGTAACGAATGCCGTCAGCTTCAACAATAGCCAGACTGTTGCGCGTATCAAGACGGCGTTGTTCAATGATGTTTATACAGCGAGATGATTTTAGTTTTTTGCACAGACAAAAATCAGCCCCCTTAGTTTGTAACCACTTGAGCAAAGTAATGGTTACAAGAGCAAGTCCAAGTACAAATATTAAGCCTAAAATTGCCGTTAAAAGCTGTCCGTTGTCCATCAATAACCTCTCTTTTCAAAGATGAATTATATTAGTCTTAGCAGTTAAGAGTCAATAAAAGCCTTGCGCTTGTGAATATTGTTTGTTACAAATTGAATCATCATGAAAAAAGATAATGAAATTGTTAGCAAAGAGAGAAGGTGCGGCGATCTGCAAAATATGAATATTGTCGTCGGCTCTTTTGCGCGTAAAATATTGGGAAAAAAAGCTTTTATTGAAGCTGATATAATTCGCAATTGGAAAGATATCGTCGGTGAAGAAATTGCGCAATTGACCAAACCGGTAAGAGTTGATTTTAAGAAAGATGAGCGCCGCAACGGAGTGTTGCATATTGAGGCGGCGAGTGGTGCTTTGGCTTTGGAACTGCAACAAAAATCAAAAATAATTATAAATAAAGTTAATGTTTTTTTTGGATATGAAGCGGTAAGTCGGCTGAAAATAATGCAAAATTTACAAATAATGCAGGATGAAAAAAAATCTTTATCTACTGATAACTCAGAAAAAAAACTTGTTACTGTAAAAGAAGAAAACTATATTAAGCAACAGTTAAAAGGAATCAATAATTCGGAATTGAGCTCTGCTTTAGAACAAATCGGGCGGTTCCTTGTTGTTAACAATAAAGAATAACAGGAAGAAGAACAGTGGAA
Source organism: uncultured Pseudomonadota bacterium (assembly GCA_902799835.1). GTDB lineage: Bacteria > Pseudomonadota > Alphaproteobacteria > RF32 > CAG-239 > CAZU01. The sequence continues at coordinate 17,889 of CADCCF010000007.1, read as the reverse complement.
AAATTTATTAAAAAAATAAGTATGACACTTGCTAGTGTAGTGGTGTTTTTGTTGGCGGCTTCTTTTTATTTAACCATGAAGGGCTTTGTTTATAACGGAGAGGACGGATTTATTTTGCCGCAAGCTTATGCTGAAGAGAGTAAACCTCAAAAAGAAATTCCTTTAAACTTTGCATTTCCGCAAGATCATGTTTTGGGCAAAAGAGATGCAAAGGTTTCGATTTATGAGTATTCGTCTTTCGGATGTTCTCATTGTGCCGATATGCATTTAGAAGTTATACCAGAGATCATCAAAAAATATGTCGACAATGGAGCAGTGCGCTTGGTATTTGTGCCGTTGCCTTTGGATAAAAATTCCATGGATGCAGCTTTGTTGGCGGAATGTGTTGCCAAAGACAAGTATTTTGATTTTGCTAATTTACTGTTTAAGAAACAACGTGATTGGATGTTGTCATTTAATGCGACTAAAATATTGAAGCAATTTGCCACATTGAGTGGAATTTCCAATGATAGAACGAATGTTTGTTTGAAGGATGATAAGACGGCAGCTCGTATTTTAGGTGATAGAAAAGCCGGATTGTCCGAGTTGGGAATCCAGGGGACACCATCATTCATCATATCATCGAAAAAGGGTAATGATATGTTAACAGGAGCCAAAACTTTTGATGAGATGAGTGCTGTAATAGATGGGCATTTGCAGGCAGCTTATAAATAGCTTGTGGAATAATGCTTTTTTTTAATAACTACTTAACAAATAGTGTTGTAATCTCGCAACGATGAAAAAAACACCTGATGATATCGAAAATTTGGGACGAAGAATTGCTTTATTACGCGATAAAGAGGCGGTTTTACGTCATGAAAAGGAAGATATGGGAGTAAAAGCCAGAGCTTCACGAATCGGATTGAGAGTTTGTGCCGATTTGTTGTCAGCAGTGATTGTGGGAGCGGCTTTGGGGTATGTTTTGGATGAAATATTCAATACAAAACCTTGGTGTTTGGTTGTGTTTTTATTTTTTGGCGGGGCGGCCGGCGTGCTTAATGTTTACCGCTTAGCCAAAGCAGAAGAAATGAAAAATTAGGAGTAGAGACTTATGTCGAATCCAATGGAACAGTTTGTAATTAAGCCAATTATTCCGCTTAAGATTGGTGATGTGGATGTTTCTTTTACCAATTCGTCGTTGTTCATGGTTATAGCGGTGGTGGCTTGTACGGCAATGTTTGCTTTGTGCTTGCGTAAACGTTCGTTGGTTCCAAATGCGGCGCAGTCTTTGGTCGAGAGTTTATACGAGTTTGTGCATAATCTGTTGAAAGAAAATGTCGGTATGGAAGGATTAAAGTATTTTCCTTTCATTTTTACGGTCTTTACTTTTGTGGCATTTGGTAACGTTTTAGGTTTATTTCCTTATGCATTTACTTTTACGTCGCATTTGACTGCGGTTGGGTGTTTGTCGATAATTGCTTTATTGTTTAATATTTGTATCGGTATAAAAAAGAAGAAAATCGGTTGGTTGCGTACATTTTTGCCCAGAGGCATTCCTTTGGCGTTGGCGCCGTTGATCGTACCGATTGAGATGATTTCGTTCCTGTCAAAGCCGTTTAGTTTGACAGTGCGTTTGGTTGCTAATATGACGGTTGGTCATATTATGTTGAAAATTATCGCCGGCTTCATTGTCGGGCTGGGGGTATTAGGGGCTGTCCCACTGTTGTTTGACAGTGCGATTATATGTTTTGAGATATTTATCTCATTGCTGCAAGCCTTTATTTATACTGTTCTGAGTTGTATCTATCTTGGTGATGCAATTCATGAGCACTAATATAATTATGAACTACAAATTGAATAACTTATGAAAGGATTAAAATTATGGAACCATTAGCTTATATAGGTGCAGGTTTGTGCGCTTTATCAATGACTGTTGCCGCTTGGGGTGTGTCACAAGTATGGACAACAATTATTTCGACCGTTGGTCGCAATCCGCAAGTAAAGAAAGATGTTGATATTTACGGTTGGGCCGGATTTGCTGCGGTTGAAGCTATTGCATTGTATGCTTTGGTTATTGCTTTGGTTATGTTGACTGGTAACTAAGCATTATATTTGGTTGGAATCCTTATCTTGAGCGGATGGTCGGTTTGCTGTTTGTTGCGACCATCCGCGTCGATAGGGTTTAGTTTAGGCGGGGTATAGATTATGCCACAATTAGATTTTAGCGTTTTTCCTTCGCAATTTTTTTGGTTGACGATTTGTTTTTTTACACTGCTGTTTATAATGAGCAAGTTCATTATTCCCAAGCTTGGTGAAATGATAAATTTGCGCAAAGAGAAGATTGACAGTGAGCTGGCAACAGCGGAACGTTTAAAAAAACAAGTTGAAGAAGGTATTGAAAGATATGAAACGGCTTTGCGTGAAGCCAGTCAAAAAGCTAACTTGGCGCTGCAAAAGACCAAAGATGAGCTTAATGATACGGTTAATCGCAAGCAGTCTGATTTGGCAGCAAGATTGAATGCCGAAATTGCACAAGGCGAACAACGGATTGAAGCAGCCAAGAGTAAAGCTTTGCAAAAAATAGAAGAAGCTTCGGTTGATTTGGCGGTTGATGTTTTGGCTAAATTCGGTATTTCTAAAGTTAGTGCTGATAAGGTTAGAAAAACTATAGCCGGTTTGGAGGGAGAGTAGTCAGATGGACGACAAAATGCCCGGTAATGAAATTTTAGATGCGACACAAGATGCTGTGTTGGGTGCAGCGGAGAGCGTAGCCAGCGCGATAGAAAACACGGCTCAAGAATTGGGATCACATGGACATGAAGCTTTCTATTTGGAAGCTGAGTTTTGGGTTGGTGCCGCATTTGTTTTGGTTGTGTTGATGTTGGCACGACCGGTCGGCAAAGCGATTATGGGATTGTTGCGGGGCAGAGGAGAGCAAATTGCCAATCGCATTCATGAGGCTGTAACCTTAAAAGAAGATGCTCAAAAAATGTTGGCCGAGTATGAGCGCAAGTTTCGTGGTGCCGAAAAAGAAGCTGCAGAAATGTTGAAACGTTCTGAGCATGAGGTAGATGTATTGAAACGCGATACTTTACTGAAATTGGAAGCCGATATGAAAAAGCGCGAGCAAGATGCTAAGATGCATCTGGCTTTGGCGGAAAGTTCGGCCAGTGACGAGGTTGCTGCCAAAACGGCAGAAATAACCATCAGGGCGGTCAAGGAAATTTTAGCCAAAGAAATGGATGAAACTTTGCATAAAAAATTGATTGATGACGCAATCAAAGAGTTAGAAAAAGCGGCTTGAGAGAGCCGCTTTTTTGATGTTATTTTTTACATTTTCTATTGACAAAAAATAAATAATTGATAAAATTTTGGCTACAAACTTTTATTATTAACCTAAAATTTTTATAATTATGAATGGAATTCAGATTTTTTTATTGTTCGTGGTTTGGGTACCGGTAGTGGTAACCCTCATCATGATGGCTTCTGCAATCGATTGCATTTACGATGATGACGACCGAAAAGTATCGGCTCAAATTACCGTATTATTTGCAATCCAACTCATCGCCGCCATTTTGGCATGTGTCTTCCATGTATTGCTGTTACCGGTAGCAATAATAAGTGTTATCATCATGGTTTTGGCAATCATATTGTCTAACATGAGCCATCCTTTACGTCTAAGCGACGTGCGGAATTACTTTTCCTCATTGAAAGGGGAGAAAAGAGAAGATCTTGAATCGTCCGACAAACCTAAGAAAAGCCACAAAAAGTTTTGGCGATGGTTTTGGGCGATTGTTGCCTTGTTGGCATTGGGATACGGAGCGATATTTGTTGTGAAGAACTCTTTTGTTCTGGTCAACCAAGGTGAACGCGGTATCAAGCGATCGTTCGGCAAAGTTGTGCAAAAGAGCTATGGGCCGGGCCTTGTGTGGTATCTGCCTTTTTCTCAAGATTGGGGCAATGAGGTGATTAAAGTACCGACACGGCCGCAACATTATAGCTACAATATTCCGGTGCGAACCAAGGAATTGCAAAAACTCTCTTTGGATTGCTCGGTACTATTGCAACTGACGCCGGACAGTATTCATGTCTTGTATGACAAATACACTGGATATGAGGCTTATGAGCAAAATGTTGTCAGAGATCTGGTACAGCAAACAATGTTGGCGCTGTCGTCACAAGTGTCATTTTGGTCATTTGCCGAAGAAGTCAATGGGCTTATGGCAGGTGCTGTTGAGTACATTGTAAACGATCAACTGATAGCTCAGAATCTGGTCAAGGTCGAAGCTTTTCGCTTGAAAGGTTATCAAGCATCGCCTGAGGTTGAAGCCTTGATAGAGAAGACTGTGCAAGCGCATAAGAACATTGAACTTGAGCAGCTCAAGCTTGAAATGGCCAGAATTGAGACCGAAAAGGTTAAACAGGAAGCTATTCAGACATATGAACGACTGGCTGCCGTGGCAAAAGCTAACGGTATAGACGTTCAGATTAAAGCCGAGGCTTTGAAGAATCCTTTCGTTGCCCAATATGAGGTGGCAAAGGCTCTCCAAAAGTGGAATGGCGACCTAACACTGCCTAACACCCTGATGACGATGTCTCAGGCGGCAGGAGGAAACGGAGGTGTAGCACCTTCGATATTCCCCATAATGCCAATAACGACAAAATGAAGAAAGGCTCGATATCACATCGAGCCTTTTTTTGATTGGTGGAGGTAATCGGTTTAGCTTCGCTTTACTGCGCTCGTTCGCTAATTGCTCACCGGCACACTCCCGTGTGCCTCTCACTTGTAGTCAAACCGACTTCTGTCGGTTCGCTCCCGATTGTTATGTTTAAAGTAAAAACGGCGTTAAAGCCGTTTTTTTTGATTGGTGGAGGTAATCGGGATCGAACCGACGACCTAGTGATTGCGAACCACTCGCTCTCCCAACTGAGCTATACCCCCAAGGTAAAAAATAAAATAATAAGGTCGAGCTCGTTTCCACTCGCTGTCTTGCTCTAAAAAAACAGTTTCTTGATAAGATATAATCGCTTGATTGTCAAGAATTATTAAAGCAATTTTGATAACTGATAAAATTGCTGAGGTGTAACTTCTTCTGGGCGCATAGTTGGTAAAATGTCGCAAGTTTCGCAGATTTTATCAAAATCAGCGGTTGATTTAAAAATTTGGCGCAACATTTTGCGACGTTTGGAAAAAGCCAAAGCAGTTATTTTTTCTAATTGGTTTATACTGTTAACATCTAAAGCATCATTACGTGGCGTGAACAAAAGTACGCTTGACCAGACCTTAGGTGCCGGTGTAAATGCTTCCGGCGGCAAATTGAATAGCCTTGTTATATGGCATTGTAACTGAGCTAAAACAGATAGTCTGCCATAGTCTTTGCTACGAATTTCAGCTTCAATGCGATCAGCAACTTCTTTTTGAAACATCAGTGTCAATGATTGGTATGAGCCTATGCTGTACAACCATTTGGTGAGTAACGGTACTGATATATTGTATGGCAGGTTTGAAAAAATATGTTTAGGAAGATTCTCTTTAAAATCAAACTGATAATTAAGTGCATCCTGATTGACTATCTCGAGCCGGTTACCGATTTTGGATTTCATATCTTGAGCAATTTTGATGCAACAATCATCAAGTTCAATAATAGTCATTAAATCAGGAGAGACTCTAAGGCAAGAACGTGTCAACCCTCCCGGACCGGAGCCTACCTCAAAAACATGGGTGCCGGACAAAGATGAAAGTTTTTGTTTTTGTAAAGACTGAGCAACTATTTTGTCAGTGATATTTCTATCCAGCAAAAAGTTTTGCCCCAAAGCCTTCTTGGCCAGCAGTCCATAGGCTTCGACAGTGGTTTTTAATGATGGGAGAGAATCAATAATTTCATTAATGTCCATGTTATTTTTTCACTTCAATGATGGCCTTTTGTTTTATGTTCTGAAGCAATTTTTTAGATAGTGATTCCATTTTTTGATTTTCAAGTAAAGTACGCACTTCGGCTTGGTTGGGGGTAAAGCTTTTGTTTTTAGCAGGATCAAAAACTTGCAACAGTTTTACGATGTAATAACCATCACCGATTAATATAGCGTCACTTACTTCATCAATGTGCATTTTAGATAAGCGCATTTCTAAGGCTGACAGCATTTTGCCGGAATTTATCCAGCCCAAGTTACCACCATTGGCGGCAGACGGTGCTTCAGAAAAACGGGCGGCGTAAAGTTCAAAACGAGGATCTTCACGCAGACGTTCAACTAATTGATCAATGTCTTTGGCGTTTTCTTTGCGGATAAAAATTTCCAATACCTGATATTTTTTGATGTTCATATCTTCGGTTATTTCGCGGATGGTATCGTTGATTTCAGTTTGAGTAATATTGGCGGTTTGATAATATTTTTTACGGATGAGCTTAACCCAAGCCAATTCAGCCTTAATATTTTCGGCTAAACTTTCACGATCAATTTTTTTAGAACTTAAATTATTCAAATTGATTTTATTTTTTTGTGCCCAAATTTTCATTTGGTTGTTGATTTCTTCATCAGTTATTTTGATGCCGTTTTTTTCAGCGAATTGTGTTTTCAATTTTTGCTCAATGGTTTGAGCCAATACACGGCGAGTAATCATGCCTCTGGTTTCAGAATTGAGAGGAATCGGCGAATTCAGCATAAAGATGTTAACTTGATTATCAATATCTTCACTCGAAATTATTTCGCCATTAACTAACGCAGCAATGCGAATGTTTTCAGCATTGGCAGAAAAAGTTACGAAAACGGCAAGTAAAGTGCTTAGAATTATTTTGCGTAGAAACATTAATAATCTCCTTTGTTAATTGTTGCCTATGCCACCGATGGTCTTTAGATAGAAAGTAAAATAAAATGAAAAATCATTTTCGGCATCGGGATCTTCAGAAAACTCTTTTTCAACACGGAAAGCAAATTTAGCACATTCATCTTCGTAGGTCACTCCCCCACCATTGGCCAAGGTGCGTTCATTTTCAAGATCGTGACGAGTATAAGCACTGATCAACCAATTGCGGGTTATGTGTGATGAAAGGGCGGTGAAAATTTCTTTACGTTGTTTGCCATAATAAACCGAAGAATTGTTATTTTCAGGGAAGAAAATATAAGAGGCGGACAAACGTAAAAGGTCGTTGCCGAAAGATGTGGCTAATTCACTGTAATTTATATCGTAATCATCTTTGTCTAAGCGAAAACGATAGGTCAAATCAAAATAGTTACTGGGAGCCGCATATACTCTTCCTACATAGTCGGAAAAATGACTGTCATCATTATTGATATGGATGGTTTCATTATCTTTGTCAGCTTCATAAGATTGTGCAAAAAGAAGTGATGATCGACCCCATTTTTTGCCATAAAAACTCCAATTCATACCATAGCTGACGCGTGATCCGACATCATTGCGGTCATAGCCGGCGTAACGATCAAGATCAAAAATGTTGGTGTCGGTTAGTTCAAAATCGCGGCTGTCATCATTGGGAATTTTATCGCGTTTGTTACCTTTGTTTGGGGCAAGAGCGCCGACGATAATTGGTTCAAGTATCTGCGAAGTGTTCTCGGTGTTCTTGATAAATGGTAGACGCCATTCTAAGCCTAATTGAGGAAATACTCGCGCAGTGGTTCCGGTATAGTATTTATTATGATCGTTTAGATATCTTTTAACATAGTAGGCATCTGATTTTAGTGATGCAGTGAGTTTGTATTTTTCACCGAAAGGACTTGTATAAGGCAAATTCCACGAATTTATCATGGTAAGACGTTGAGTAGAATCATCTTCTTTGTGGTAAATTGAGGCGGCGCTCAAATCTGTGCGAATGTATGCTCCATAAGTATTTGGGGTTGATATGTTCTCATATCCCATAATCGGCATTACGTAAGGTTTGTTGATGTTCTGCAAGTCATAGCTCAGCATATCATAATAATAACCTTCGATGTAGGCATAGTTGCGATTATCAAAAGATTGAAAACGTAAGCGTGAAGTCAGCCATGAATCATCTTTTTTGGGAAGATTCAGATCATTGAGGTAGGTGTGATCTGAAGCGTAATTGATGTCAGTATCAGCAACCCAATGGTCATTTAATTCATAACGTCCATATAAAAATAAGTTGCCGCGAGTATTATGTTTGTCAGATTTATTATTGTCGCGATCTTGTAGTATGGTGCCGGAAGCGTTTAATTCGCCACGATAAAAATATTTACTGAAAATAGCTGAGTAAACCGGATCTTTTTCGGTAGAAATAATAGGATTGAAAGTTATGTTGGTTTGCGGATTAATATCCCAAAAATATTGCGGCTGAATAGCTGCACCTAAAAAATTGCTACTGATGATGCGCGGGAACAAAAATCCCGAACGATGCTTGACCGAAGGGTCAGGGTGTGAAAAGAAAGGGGTATAAAATACCGGTACGCCTTTTAATTCCAAAAAGGCATTTTGATATTCAACATTCTGCTCAATCGGATCATGAAGAACTTTTGCCGCTTCCAATTGCCACAAAGGTGACGAATCCTGACAACTGTCGCAAGGGGTATAAGTGGCATTACGCAACACTTTACGATCATTGGATTTTTTGTTAAAGTTGCTGGCTGATAGGCGCGTTTTATCAAGCAAAATTACTTTGATGTTTTCAACATCGGCACTTTGCATTTTTTCAGTAAGGTCAATTTTATCGGCATATAGAGTGTTACCATTTTTTTCCAGGATAACTACATTACCTTCGGCTGAAATATTTTCAATATCTTGCCAATAAGTAACTTTATCAGCGTATAAGGTTAAGTCCTCACGAATTATTTCAACTTTGCCGGATGCGATTATGGTTTTATTGTTGTAATCGTTTTCTATAGTATCAGCGCTGAAATGAATATCGGTAGTTTCGGTTGAACTGGTATCAAGGACATTGGTTATGTTATATGTAGGCTCCAGTTTGGCTTTGGATTTGGGTTTAGTATCCTCAACAGTTTTGTTGGTGTCAAGCACAACAATGCTACTCTTTTCGGTTTCAGCAATCGCAAGATTTATTGCTGCAAAAACAGAGCAACCAACTGTTGTAATCAAAGCAAACTTACGCATTCATACCTCCTAATGCGGGAATCCGTCGATAAATTACATTTCTTACTAGTTCTGGTTTGAACAAACACAATAAGCATACACCTAACGGGATAAAAATGTTCAAATAAAGAAGAGTTAACCACCAAAGATTTTTACTTGCCAAACTGCCGGAAACTAAGTCAACAGCTTGAATTAATATCATGGCGGCTATTGAAATTCCGACAACTTGGGTTTGACCACGGCGATTAAAGTTGCTAATCAGTAATCCGATACAAGCTAAAAGAGCATAAATTACAGCCAACAGCGGCGTAGTAATGCGGCGATTTCCCTCGACAAACCATTTGTAGCGGTCTTCAGGGGCGAGGTTTTCATTATTTAATGCAGTGATTAATTCTCCAAATGAATGAGTGCGAACACTGTCTTTGCGCTTTTTAGAAGAGCCTTTGAGACCAAAATCAACGGAGTATTGTGAGAAACTGACGGCGGAGAAAGTTCCTTTTATTTTATTTATTTCTTGGCGATGACCATTAATTAATATAATTCTGGGTCCTTGGTCAGTTTGAACAATTATGCCTTTTTCGGCGGTGGTGGTTGATTTTGTTTTAGGGTTGCGCTCATCGTCGATCAAGATATTGGCAATAGTTCCATCGTCATCATGAGAAGTTACGAATACAGTCAGGCCATCCTGTAAATTGGTAAATTCACCTTCCCGAAACATTAGTTGCGATATGTTGTTTTTGATGCGCCATTCCAGTTCCTTAAAAGCAGTTTCAGCTTTAGGCATACCATAATTGATGGTATAAATATTTGTCAGTGTTAATAATACACCGATAAAGATAGCCGGTTTAGCCAATTGGTAGGGGCTGATGCCGGCGGATTTCATCACAATAAGTTCCTGATCAATTAACATTCGATTGTAGGTAAACATAACTGATGTGAATAGGGCTATCGGGGCAAGAATTGTAAATATTCTTGGCATAAGCAAAGAAATCAGCTTGATGAATATTCCGGCAGATATACCTTTTGAAACAATCAAATCAAGGAATCGCAAAGATTGCGACAGCCATATAATCGACATTAACGAAAAGCTGACCAACAAAAAGCCGATAAAAATTTGTTTAAATATATAAGTATTTAATTTTTTCATATTTAATGATTATATTTTTAACAAAACATATGCAAGCAAAATGAACGATTTTTTATCATTTGTCAAAATAAATTTGGCAATTCTTTGCAAAAGCGCTTGCAGTTGTGAAAAAAATTGTTAGAATTCGGCACGAGATAATTATTTTTAAGGAGATAAAAATGGCTGATGCTTCTAATGCTTCGCAAGTTGCGGCAAAATGGCGCAAGAAACGCGGATCTTTGATCATGGCATTGCACGAAATTCAAGATGTTAAAGGCTATGTTGATTGGAGTGATGCGGTTGAATTGGCTCAGGGTATGGGCGTTTCTTTAGCCCGTATTTATGAGGTTTTGACTTTTTACAATTTCTTCAAATTAAAGGCTCCCGGCAAGGCAGTTATTTCGGTTTGTACCGGTACAGCCTGCTATCTGAAGGGTAATGATAAGGTATTGGAAAAGTTCAAATCTGAGTTGGGAATCGGCGAAGGTGAGAGCACGGCTGACGGAATGTTTCACTTGCAGTGTGTGCGTTGTGTGGGTTGTTGCGGATTGGCGCCGGTTTGTGTGGTAAACGGCAAAACCTACGGACGTATGACACCGGATAATGTGCCGGCGATTTTGGATGAATGGCGCGAAACCTTCAAGGAGAATTAAGATGGCCGATATAGATTTGGAAAAAAAGTTTGATATTCATGAAATTGCAAAAAATAAGCTGGCCGAAATTGAAAAGTTTGTTTGCAATATTTATTGCTGTCACTCCACCGGTTGTAAATCTTCCGGAAGTGATGATATTTTGGACTTGATTAAGAGTATTGTTACAGAGCACAAGTTAGAAGAAAAAATTCGAATTGTGGCAACCGGATGTATGGGGTTGTGTGCTCAAGGTCCGCTGATTAGAGTTGAAATTAAAGGACAGCAAGACAGATTGTTCAAGCGCATTGACTTGAATGCGGCAAAATTGATCATGGAAAAATATGTTATTCCTGCTTTGGATAAAGAAGTTGCAATAGTAAAAGAGCTGGAGCCTTTTGTGCTGTCATTAGATTTGCCGTTCTTCAAAAAACAGGAAAAGGTTGTGTTGAAGAATGCCGGTCATATGGATCCGGAGGATATTTCCGAATATATGGCTAGAGGCGGTTATTTGGCTTTGGAAAAAGCTTTGAAAACCATGACACCGGCTCAGGTTGTTGATGAAATTAAACGTTCAGGATTGAGAGGACGTGGCGGTGGCGGATTTTCCACCGGTATGAAGTGGGAATTGGCAGCCAAAGTTCCGACCATTGATGAAAAATTCATCATCTGTAATGGTGATGAAGGTGATCCGGGAGCTTATATGGATCGCTCAATTTTGGAAGGCGATCCCCATGCAGTTATTGAAGGTATGATGATTGCTGCTTATGCAATCGGAGCAACCGAAGGATGGTTTTATGTTCGCGCGGAATATCCTTTAGCGGTTGAACGTTTGCAAAAAGCAATTAAGGCTTGCAAAAAGAATCTTTTGTTGGGCAACAATATTATGGGAACGAATTTCAGTTTTAATATTGATATTCGTCTTGGCGCAGGTGCCTTTGTTTGCGGTGAGGAAACAGCTCTAATTCACTCAATTGAAGGTGCCAGAGGTACACCGCGTCCACGTCCGCCTTATCCGACCAACAAAGGTTTGTGGGAAAAACCATCTTGTGTTAACAATGTTGAAACTTTGGCCAATGTTTCAAAAATTTTACTCAAAGGTGCTGATTGGTTTGCTTCTTTCGGTACCGAAACTTCAAAGGGTACAAAAGTATTTGCATTAACCGGCCAAGTTGAACATTCCGGACTGATTGAAGTTCCGATGGGTACCACAATCAATGAAATTGTTAATGAAATCGGTGGCGGCGTACCGCAAGGCAAGAAACTGAAAGCCGTGCAGACCGGCGGACCATCCGGCGGTGTTATTCCGGCTCAATATATGGATATGCCGGTATGCTATGAAGAGCTGAAAAAAGTCGGATCGATTATGGGATCAGGCGGTATGATTGTGATTGATGATTCCTCGGATATGGTTTCATTAGCTAAATTCTATCTTGATTTTACAGTTGATGAATCTTGCGGCAAATGCGCTCCGTGTCGTATTGGCGGACGGCAGATGTTAGCACTGCTCGATAAAATCAATCGCGGTAAAGGCAAAAAGAAGGACTTGGAACTGCTGAGACGTATTGCCTTTGCTATGCAGAAAGCATCATTGTGCGGTTTGGGACAAACCGCGCCGAATCCGGTGTTGTCGACCTTAAAGTTTTATGAGAGCGAATACACCAATAAACTGGTTGACGGCAAAGAGTAAGAGGAGGTTTGAAAAAATGGTTAATTTGAAGATTGATAATATTGCAGTTGAAGTTGAAGATGGCGCAAGCATTTTGGATGCGGCGCGTGTAGCCAATATCAATATTCCAACCTTGTGTAAACATCCCGATGTTGATCCGAGTGCCGGTTGTGGTATTTGTATTGTCAAAGTCGGCGGACGCATTATGCGTTCTTGTTGCACTCCGGCGGCTGAGGGTATGGAGGTTATAACCAATGATGCCGAGTTGAAAGAAATTCGCAAAACAGTATTGGAATTGATTTTGAGTAATCACCCCAATAGTTGTTTGACTTGCGGACGCAACGGAGAATGCGAATTGCAGGATATGGCGGCACAGATGGGTGTAAGAAGCGAAGAAATTCGTAAAATCCTTTCGGCGGAGCCGATTGATGATAGTTCTAAAGCAATTGTTTTGGAACCGGCAAAGTGTATTGTTTGCGGTCGTTGTGTTGATATATGCCAAAATACTCAAAATGTTTGGGCTTTGAGCTATTTGCATCGCGGAATGGCAACAAAAATCACCGGTGCTAATGATACCAAATTGGGTGATTCACCTTGTATTAAGTGCGGACAATGTGCAGCGCATTGCCCGACCGGTGCTATTACTGATTATGATACAACAGCTCAAGTTTGGGATATGCTTAAAAATCAAGATAATGTTACGGTGGTTCAAATTGCTCCGGCTGTAAGAGTTGCCTTGGGTGAAGAATTCGGTTTTGATTTTGGTTCCAATTTGACCGGAAAAATTTATGCTGCACTGCGCAAATTGGGTTTTGCCAAAGTGTTTGATACCAATTTTGGTGCTGATTTAACTATTATTGAAGAGGCGACCGAATTTGTAAGACGCTTTAAGGAAAAAGATAATTTGCCGATGTTTACATCTTGCTGTCCGGCATGGGTTGATTACTTAGAAAAGTATTATCCCGAAATGTTGCCACACTTGTCGAGTTGCAAATCGCCGCACGAGATGGTTGGGGCAATCATCAAAACTTATTACGCACAAAAGTTGGGCGTTGAGGCTGCTAAGATTAAAGTAGTTTCGGTTATGCCTTGCACTGCCAAAAAGTGGGAGATCGCACGCGATGAAACAATGTCGTCTTCCGGCTATCAAGATGTTGATGCAGTTGTAACTACTCGTGAATTGGCTAAAATGATTAAACAGCAAGGTATTGACTTTGCATCGTTGAAAGATGAAGAAGCCGATAATCCGTTGGGCGAATATTCCGGTGCAGCTACCATTTTTGGTGTATCGGGTGGTGTCATGACTGCGGCTTTGCGTACGGCATTTTTCTATATCACCGGTCAGGAATTGGGCAATTTGTGCTTTGGTCCGATTGTCGGGTTAGATGCCGTAAAAGTTGCCGAAGTTGATATTATGGGAACAAAAGTTCGCATCGCGGTGGTTAATGGTGTCGGTAATGCCGAGGCTGTTTTGCAAGAGATTAAAAAAGCTCAAGAAAACGGCGAAGAAATACCTTATCATTTTGTTGAGGTTATGGCTTGTCCGGGCGGTTGTATTGCCGGTGGTGGTCAACCGAGAGTTATGGGCGCCAGATTTGCCAAACCTTGGGGGATTAATGATGAGATAAGAGCTTTGCGTTCACAAGGATTGAATTGTGAAGATGAACAAGCGAAGAATCGTCTTTCCCATCACAATGCTTCAATCAAGAAATTGTATGATGAATTTTTGGGTGCTGCAGGTGGTGAAAAATCACATCACTTGCTTCACACTAAGTACCAAAAACGCCCCCTTTATAAGTAAAGACTGCGTTTAGCTGGCAACCAGAAACTCCTTAAAAGGTGTCCTCACGTACGTTCAAAGTACGCTGCGGTACTTTTTGAGGAGTTTCTTATTATTTGCGCACGCTATCCGCAGTCTTTTAATGGTGTCGGGTGGTCTGCTAATTGAAACTTCTTTGGCTTATGTACTAATTTGGGCACACTTTTGCCAAGTGAGTTTCTTCGTATTAGCCGCATTATCCGAACTTTTTATGAAAAAGTTATCAAAGATATACTAATATAATTCCATATTAAAAAGTGCTTGACTTTGAAAAAAGTTGAGTCTATGTTGCCGAGACTCAATTAAAGGCGAGGAATCGCTTTTTTGAGTAGTGTAATAATGTTTATAACTAATACTTAAAGGAAATTTGTGATGCCTACAATTAATCAGTTAATTCGTAAATCACGAACACCCAAAGTCAAGAGAAACAAAGTTCCGGCTTTGAAAGCTTGCCCGCAAAAAAGAGGTGTTTGCACGAGGGTTTATACTACAACCCCGAAAAAGCCTAACTCCGCTTTGCGTAAAGTTGCGCGTGTACGCTTAACAAACGGCTTTGAAGTAATCAGCTATATCCCTGGTGAAGGTCATAACTTGCAAGAACACTCAGTGGTGCTGATTAGAGGAGGCCGTGTAAAAGACTTGCCTGGTGTTCGTTATCATATCATTCGTGGTACCTTGGATACTCAAGGTGTGGCTAAACGTCGTCAACGTCGTTCTGCATACGGCGCTAAGAGACCTAAATAAGGAGATTTGATAATGTCACGTCGTCATAGAGCTGAAAAGCGAATCGTACTTCCCGACGCAAAGTTTGGCGATCAGGTTGTTGCGAAATTTATTAACAACGTTATGGAGCATGGTAAAAAAGCCGTTGCCGAGAAAATTGTTTATTCGGCATTCGACATTATTGCTTCCAAATCAAAACAAGATGCCTTGAAGGTTTTTGCCGAGGCTTTGGAAAATGTTAAGCCTTTGGTTGAGGTTAAGTCTCGCCGCGTTGGTGGTGCTACTTATCAAGTTCCTATGGAAGTTAGAGCAGAACGTCGTCAGGCTTTAGCTATTCGTTGGATTATTGAAGCTGCTGCCAAACGTTCAGAGTCAACCATGACCGAAAGATTGGCAAACGAACTGTTAGATGCTTTGGCTAACAAAGGTTCAGCCGTTAAGAAACGTGAGGATACTCATAGAATGGCTGAAGCTAACAAAGCTTTCTCACACTATAAATTTTAACCTATAAGGCTATAAGGAATAACATTAATGGCTCGTACACATAAGATTGAGTTGTATAGAAATATCGGTATTATGGCTCACATTGATGCCGGTAAAACTACTACATCAGAGCGCATTTTGTACTATACCGGTCAAACTCACAAGATTGGTGAAGTGCATGATGGTGCTGCTACAATGGACTGGATGGAGCAAGAGCAAGAGCGTGGTATTACTATTACCTCAGCTGCAACTACATGCTTCTGGAAAGGCCACAGAATCAACCTTATCGATACGCCGGGACACGTTGACTTCACTGTTGAAGTTGAACGTTCTTTGCGTGTATTGGATGGTGCAATCACCGTATTTGACTCGGTTGCCGGTGTTGAACCGCAATCAGAAACAGTTTGGAGACAAGCTGATAAGTATGGTGTACCGCGTATTTGTTTCTGCAACAAGATGGACCGCGTTGGTGCCAACTTCTATCGTTGCTTAGACATGATTGTTGATCGTTTGGGCGCTCGTCCTATGGCAATGCAATTGCCGATTGGCGCTGAAGATGATTTTACCGGTGTGGTTGATTTGCTTAATATGAATGCAATCATTTATACCGGTAACACAGCTGATTCACCGATTGAAATCAGAGAAATTCCGGCTGACTTGAAAGATAAGGCTGAAGAATATCATCATCAATTGGTTGAAATGGCTGTTGAACAAGATGAAAAGGCTATGGAAGATTATCTAGAGGGCAAAGAAGTTTCAATTGAGACTTTGAAAAAATGCATCCGCAAGGGTACAATTGCTCAAGATTTCGTACCTGTTTTCTGCGGAACAGCTTTCCGTAACAAAGGTGTTCAACCTTTGCTTGATGCGGTTGTTGATTATCTGCCTTCACCTTTGGATATTCCTCCTGCACAAGGTGTTGATCCGAATGATGCAGAAAAAATCATTGTTCGTAAGCCAGATGATAACGAGCCGTTGGCTGCTTTGGCATTTAAGATTATGAACGATCCTTTCGTCGGATCACTCACTTTCTGCCGTATCTATTCGGGAACCATGACCGCCGGTTCTTATATCTATAACTCGGTTAAAGATAAGAAAGAGCGTGTTGGTCGTATGTTGTTGATGCATTCAAACAAACGTGAAGACCTCAAAGAGGCTAATGCCGGCGATATTATCGCTTTGGCCGGTTTGAAAGATACCACTACCGGTGATACTTTGTGCGATCAAAATAAACCGGTTGTTTTGGAGAACATGGTATTCCCTGATCCGGTTATTGATTTGGCGGTTGAGCCCAAAACCAAAGCTGATGTTGAGAAAATGGGCTTGGCATTGTCTCGTTTGGCAATGGAAGATCCGTCTTTCAAAGTTCACTCTGATCCGGATTCCGGTCAGACCATCATCAGCGGTATGGGTGAGTTGCACTTGGAGATTATTGTTGACCGCTTGAAGCGTGAATTCAAAGTTGAGTGCAATGTCGGTGAGCCGCAAGTTGCTTATCGTGAAACCATTACTGCTCCTTGTGATATTGAATACACTCACAAGAAGCAATCCGGTGGTGCCGGTCAATTTGCTCGTGTTAAGATTAAATTCGAGCCCTTGGAAGGTTATACCGGATTTGAATTTGAAAACACCGTTGTTGGTGGTAATGTTCCTAAGGAATATATCCCCGGTGTTGAGAAAGGTTTGCGTTCGGCGATGGATGCCGGTGTTATTGCCGGATATCCGGTTACCGGTGTTAAGTGCAATTTGTATGATGGTGCATATCACGAGGTTGACTCGAATGTTATGTGCTTTGAAATTGCTGCACGTGCCGCTTTCCGCGAAGGTATGCGCCAAGCTAATCCGAAGTTGTTAGAGCCTATCATGAAGGTTGAGGTTGTAACTCCTGAAGAATACATGGGCGATATTATCGGTGATTTGAACTCACGTCGCGGTTTGGTAAACGGTATGGATCAAAGAGCTAATGCCCGCGTTATTGATGCGCAGGTTCCTTTGGCCAATATGTTTGGCTATGTTAACACTTTGCGTTCTTTGTCACAAGGTCGCGCACAGTTCACCATGGTGTTTGATCACTATGCAGAAGTGCCGAAGGATGTGGCAGAAAAAGTAAAGGCCAAAAACGCTTAGATTTCCGTTTTAAGGGGAATCTAGAGCGGTTTTACGGGGTAGCTGAAAATTCATGTAGGTTTAACTACACTAAAATTTTCAGCTCCCCTAGAAACCACTCCATCTTCCGCCCTAAAACGAAAATCGTAGATGAGATTTTTTTTAACTAACTTAATTAATTTTTTGGAGTAAATTTAAAATGGCAAAAGAGAAGTTTGAGCGGAGCAAACCGCACTGCAATATCGGAACAATCGGTCACGTAGACCATGGTAAAACAACCTTGACAGCTGCGATTAC
>CADCCF010000006.1 GCA_902799835.1 uncultured Pseudomonadota bacterium | reverse complement strand
TTTCCCGAAATAGCAGTTGTATGCGCAGCAATATCAGCGGTATTGGTTGCAATATTTGTGGCATTGGTTGCAATGTCAGCAGTATTTCCCGAAATAGCATCCACATTAGCAGCAATAGCATCAGCCACGGTATTTGTGGTAGAATATGTCCCACCTATAGTGTTCTTAACATTTGCAATGGCCAGTTCTTCTGTTTCAAAACGATTATTGACTGCCACCTTATTAGCAAATAGATTATCTGATTCGGTCTTGGTATAATAATCAACTTGCGCAAAAGCGGGAAGTGCTGTTAAATAAAGGGCTACGCCCGATAAAAGAACAGATTTTTTCATTATTCATCTCCACAAAATTACAGTCAGCGTCAATCTATATTAACCACTCCGGGGTGTCAACACGTTTACCCAGAATATGCAATGCTTTTTTTCTAATATTACTTTTATTTAATAGATATTATTTTTTTAGCAAAATACAATATACAAATCCAATTAAGCTATTTAAAAGACCAAATCACCCTTTCGGGTGATCTGTTATCTTTGCTGGAAATGTCTATAGAATAGCCCTATAATTTCTTTGACATATAAATTACTGCCTCATCATCATTTTTCATATCTGCATACGGCTCTAAATTATTTCCTTTCCACCACAACCCTGTTCCGTCTGGAATAAAACCACGTTTGATATATAACCTCTGTGCAGAGCCATAATCACGATGCAAACCAACCCCTAAATAAACAGTATCTGAATATGTCTTTGCTATATCTTCTGCTACTTGCATTAAAACATTACCAATTCCGCGCCTTCTGTATTTTGCCAACACACCAAAATCAACCAATTCAGGCAATCCTTTACCACCAAAAGAACCACCCATTGAATTTGGATACACATTGAAATAACCGGCAACATTACCCTTATATTCAGCCACCAATGCAACACTTTTACCACTGGCAACATCTTTCAATCGTTGTGTATATTTTTCGACCTTTTGTTCTGTCCAACCTTGCAAATGCTCTTCATGTGTAATTATTTCTGGATCGGTTTCAATCATATCTCTGACAACTATGTCATTTACATTATAATAAATCATTTATAGCTCCACTATTCTTTTAATTTATAAACTTCATCTCATCCATAACTTTATTAATTACATTATCCTCTTTAATTTTTATATTACAAATTCATATCTCAATCAACTTTTTTTATATACACTCTGGTTGGCTTACCTTCACGATTGTTCATAATTTTCCAAAATACAAAACCATATTTTTCGTATAAACCTATTTCTTCGGTGGATATAAATACGTTTTCGATTTTATCTGATTTTAGTACATCGCAAATATGATTAATTAATTTGCCGATATTGTTATTACCACGATATTGGGGAAACGTGTAAACAAAACCAATCCATGGGAATAATTCTGGCGCATCAATTTCATCTTGCTCGGCTAAGATTGCCCAAGAAGCCAAATTATCGCCATCTGTAAGTAAAAAAATCTCCGTCGATTTTCCACATATTTGTTTTAATTTATCGGTATCTAACCATGAATACAAAAGTTTTGCGGCCGACCAATCTGCTTTACTTATCTCGTTTTTCCAGTGTTCTTGATTTTGTGATTGATAATATCTTATAATTTGCACCTGGGTATCCTTTCGATTTATCCTCAATTCTAACTATATCATAAAAAAAATTTGTAAATCAACAAAACATACACAATTCTTTATTTCCAAACTTACGAACTCATAAAAATGTTGTAAAACAAAAAAAACACCGCTTTGAGCGGTGTTCGAATTATTGGCAGGTGCAGTAAGATTCGGTCTTGGTATAATACTCAGCTTGCGCAAAAGCGGGAAGTGCTGTTAAATAAAGGGCTACGCCCGATAAAAGAACAGATTTTTTCATTATTCATCTCCACAAAATTATAGTTAGCGTCAATCCATATTAACCACTCCGGGATGTCAACACGTTTACCCAGAATATGCAATGCTTTTTTTTAATTCTAATGCTCTATTTAGCATTATGTTAAATTTTGTTTTTTTTGAAAACACTCTACTATGAATCATATAGCATATTGTTTTCTAAAAAAAGGACGATTCCTCGTCCTTTTTTTAAATTCAGAATACCGCTATATCAATCGTCTTTTCTGGAGAATTAATATATTTAATAATGGAATCTTCACAGTCATTTGAAGGTGTAAACTGAACATCGACCTTTGCAATACAAGAAAGACAAACAAATATAACGACCAAAATAACAAACAACACCTTTTTAATAAGCTTCATTATTAAAGCTGAAAATACGTTTGTCAAAAAAATCGCTCTATTTTTGTTCTTTAAAATAAAATAAGAAAACCGCTACAATTTCTTGTGGCGGTATGACGTTTTATGATTCACAATAGGCTCATAGATTTTTCTTACTTCCTCCATCTGCCCTTTCTTATACCTTCACTAATAATAAACTTATTTATAGTTGCGTCATATCCGTATTTGTCCCACCAAACCCTAATTTGGATATATATTGCAAGAATTATCCATCCTACCGCCACCTTTGGGACATGCGGTTATTGATCTTATTCTTAATCATTTCCTGCTCTTTATCATATTCATTTAATTTATGATACAATTCTTTATACCTTTGTTCCCAAGACCCTATATAAGCATCGGTAGGACCTCCGGAAACCGCGGGGTCGATATCGATCTTATCGTAAAATTGCCAATACAAAGTTCTTTTTCTGGCTTCTTCCATCGGTTCTCTATCGGTATGGCATATTACATTTCTAAACTGACGGTCTAAATCATAACTATCAAAACAAGCATCCTGTTTGGCATTAAAAAAATGATTCCACATTCCATCTTTTTGGGCTCCAACTCTTTTCTTTGTTACTTCAAAAAGCTGAGTGTTACAGGTCAATAATACATCTTTTCCATCAAAAATCAGTCCTGCACCGCCATTCCATTCTGCCCTAGGCTCTCCCGACATCAACCCTTCTTTTGCATAATCATATACAGAAGACCTACCTTTGCACCTCCAATCGTCATAATGCAACAACCTACCAAAATCATCTCTTTCTATAGGATCAGAATTTATATCCTTAGAATGATACTCTGTTCCATCAGGGATAATAATATAATCTTTACCTTCCTTGGCCCAAGCAGGAACTTTACCCTTAAAAGGAAAATCTATTTCTTCAATATATTTTCTGGCTATATCAATTTTTGCCAACCAATGCTTATCATTATTTGCCATTCTGCTAAGTTTTTCCCATTCTTCATTTCTTTCATTTTGAGAAAATTTACGTCGGCATAAATAATCCACTTCTCTTATCAAATCATCATTCAAAACAAATTTTTTCATCACATTATCTCCTATAGCATCCCAACTAACCTGAGTTTATGCTAACATGAAAACACTCTTAATACAAGTACAAAATCGAACTCACTTCTTCGTAAGTTCAAACCTAACTTTACCTATAGTCACAAAAAAAACCACTCATAAAGAGTGGTTCTTTTATGGCAGGGGCAGTAAGATAACTGCGTTCACTGCGCTCATTCGCTTCCGCTCACCGGCGTTCTACCGCCCGCCTTTCGCTTGTAGTCGAACTCACTTCTTCGTGAGTTCTCATCAACTGCCTCCAATTTGCAAAAAACGCCCCGTAAAGGGACGTTTTTTTTGGCAGGGGCAGTAAGATTCGAACTCACGACCCTCGGTTTTGGAGACCGATGCTCTACCAACTGAGCTATACCCCTATCATTTTCAAGGTCTTATAATCTATTTCAAAACACAAATCAAGAACTTTTTTTATAATCCGCACATCTATTGCTTTTCCGCCGTTTTTGCATTTAAAAATTTCTCATCTAAGGAAAGAAAATTTAATTTTTAAGAGTGTCTGAAAAATTTACACATTGACAACCATAAAATCTTTTCCCTTTTTTATCCCTAAACCTTTTCGGACATACTTATTCACTATGTTTTTTACAGGGCTTTAGTCAAACCACATTAGCCTCGTTAGCCTCATTAGGTTTTCTTTTTTTGCCCCACACCATTAGTATGGCGGTTATTTTTTATACTTACCACACTTATTTTCTTTATTTTTCGTAAGTTGGGGATAGTTATTCTTTATTAGCATCATTTTTTGTACCATGCTTTTTCAATTCCAGATTAAATATTTTAATTTCTTCATAATTTGGAAGTATATAAAGAACGGACATCATTATAAGCATATAAAAACGAATCATGGTTATCTCTATAACATGGAAGATGTCTAAAACAAAAAAAATAGCTATAAAAATAAGTAAGCGCGTTATTTTTACCTTCAAAACATCAACAACTTCTGCTTTTCTTGTTTTTATAATCTCTAAATTCAAAGAGCGACTTCTGTTGATTTGATTATTATAATCAAAATTTATATTAGTATTCTTTTCCAAAGCATCAAAATTTATAGCTTCAAAGTATGGTTGTTTGCTAGACGGAAACACTAAATAGCTGATTATATCTGCATTAATC
Organism: uncultured Pseudomonadota bacterium; assembly: GCA_902799835.1. GTDB lineage: Bacteria > Pseudomonadota > Alphaproteobacteria > RF32 > CAG-239 > CAZU01. The sequence continues at coordinate 107,671 of CADCCF010000006.1, read as the reverse complement.
TTTCTTGCCTCACTTAAAAATTTTTCTAGTTGATGTTTTCCTACGTCTATTGTTCTTTGATTTTTAGTTGTTTTAAGTTCAAATAATTGCATTGGAACATTCGTTTCAAGATCAACGACAACTAGATCTGCTCTATATTTTCCTAGCGGATATTCTAATATAATGCTCCTCTCAGGATATCCATGCTCAATCAGATAGTCCTTCAAACTTTCGATTAAATTTTTTTCTGTAAGTTCACTCATTATTATTCATTACCTAATCTAAATTAACAATCTTATTTTTTTAAAATAAACTACTCTGAACAATATTTGGTAAAGGAAACAATCCTATAATAATGAACGGATTTTTTGCCCGTCCATGAAACTGTCTTGTTGTTCCAAGAAAGAAGTACAAATCCTTCTTTTTCGCATAATCTTCAAAAAATTTTTCTTTTATTTTCTGCAAGGCAATTTCTTCACTACCATAGTGTTTTTTCCAATTCCAAAATGCCGCGCCAACTTCCCAGTCTTCAATCATTAAAGTAGATTGTTTTCCATTAGCATCTTCAAAAACATACGAAAATTTATATGGTAATTTGTCTACAATCTTAAATACATCAACATCTTCGTCTTTATTTGAAAATAGATTTAATTGCTTTCTTTCAGCTTCTATAGCATCTAACCTTTTTTGGGGATATTCCCTAGAATCTTCCTCCCAAATAAAATCTATAATCTTTTTAGGCTTGAAAACAGCTAAAGACATATTTGTAGAATTTGACTGTTCAATAAGTTTTGATAAATCATCATGAATTTCTTTCTTTAAAACAATATTGCTCTTGCGTCCCCAGTCATCGGACTTAATTTGCTCAAGTAGTTTTATTTTTTCAAAATCAACTTTATAACTTTCAATACGAGGATCATCCCTACCTTTATATATTCTCGCTTCAATCCATCTATATTTACCGTATTGTTTGTCATCACCTAATTTTCTAAAAGGTATTGGATATAATCTATACCAATTTCCTTCTTCGTCCATCCCTGCGGTACAAACTAACTCTGTATATTTTTTAGATATAGATGGGTATGTTTTTACAAGAATTAAAATTTTTTTTGTTATAAAGTCCATTTATATATGCTCCAGCTCCAATTCTGGTTTCTTTTTTACTATGGCATTTGCTACTCTAGCACGGTGGCACATATGATAATCCGCTTCAAAACAGGTTAAGGCAACGCGCTTATAGCGTTCGATCAAGTCAAGGATTTCATCTAAATAATATTCAGATTTAGCTAATGTCGTTTTTTCGTATATTGAAAATAATTTGTTATAATCTGCCATAGTATTTAATTCTGTTCTTTGTTCAGACTCTATGCCTAATTCAGGGATATTTATATAGAACAAACCAACCCGTTCTATTATATTTTGCATAGATGATTTAGAAAATCCATACTTTCTACTTATAGGATTTCGCCGAACATCACATACCAACTTGACATTATTTTGAATTAGTCTGTTGATATAGCCATCTATACTATCTGCTTCATATCCGATAGTAAAAAGTTTTTGTTTATTTGAAACTTCAAGCATATATCTATTGGAATCTGGGCAAATTCTATCAAATATTTCACTTCTTAGAGTATAATACGGATATTTTTCATATACATACTTAATTAAGTCATCTCCTTTATATTTGGAGTATATTTCCTTAAACTTTACAATTTTACTCTTATCGGAATTTTCTAGTAATGAAATAAAATCAGCTTCTTTATCTCTTAACTCAATCTTATCGTTATAAGTGATATATTTTGATTGTTCCAAATTTCTAATATCTGCGTAAGATTGGAAAGAAAAACAACCAAACCTATAAGGGACAAAGATATAATCCTTTTTATCTTTTGGTTGGCATATTTGTGTATATAAAAATAAATATTTTTGAAAATCTGTTTTATCAAGGCATCCGCCGAATGCCTGCAAAAGCGATAAAACTAATTTTTGCCTGTAAAACATTGCATTTCCTTAAATGACATTTATAAAGTGATAATATATAAAAATAAAAGAATTTCAATAATTTTATTCAATTCTGCAATGGAGAATTTTAAAACTTAGTTAGTTCTAAAAGTGCTTCAATTTGCTTTTGAATGACTCTTAATGTGTGGTTATCTTGGTTTTTAATCAGTTTTACAATGGCTTGCACATTTTCCGGCAATTCATCTATAGGTTGTTGTTCTGTGTCATTAAATAGCATATCTACTGAAACATTTAATGCTTGCGCTAAAGACAACAAAGTTGTTAGTTTTGGATCGCTTAAACCGCGTTCTATATTGGAAATTGTGTTAATCATCTTTCCGGAAACGTCCGCAAACTCCTCTTGATTCATTCCCTGTTGCTTGCGAAGTGTGGCAATTCTTTTGCCTAAAGTTTTTAAGATTGCAGTTGATTCTGTCATATTCAGCCTTTCAGATCATCGGTTATTTTCACATTTTAATGTGTTAAACACCATATCGGTTGGCTGTGTTTTTTGTCTTGATTTTGATTGACACTAAAATAAATACACATTAAACTGTGTTTAGTTTTGTGTTTTTTCATAGCGGAGTGTATAAATAATGAAGAGATTTTTTCTATTTGCAGTATTAGTGCTAATGGGGTGTGCCAATGAGAGACTCTCTGCTATTCAAGAACAGTATGGGAATGTTAGGGCAGAAATACCAGACAATTGTTTTTTTCTCTCTGGTTATTTTAATTATGATAGTAATGACAGCATACAATATGTATCCTCTATCCAGCATGGTAAAGAGTGGTATGAAACTAAGAAAATATACCAGACATTAACACCTGATGCAGATGATAATATCTTTGATAAGCTATTGAAAACCTGTGAAGTTTGTGCAGAAGAGCGTCCTGAAGATGCTGCGAAATATATGGAATATAGAGAAAGCATTCTAAAGGTAAAAAAAGAAAAAAAGATAAATACCACTAAAAAAGCTGAAAAAGAAGAATTACAAAGGAAACAAGAAGAAGATGCAAGAAAAAAGGCACTTTCAAAAAAATATAATGCAGAGTGGTGTGATGGCGGAATTTTGAGCGAAAAAAATATGTGCTTACTAGAAGGTGAGTTTCAAATTTTTGAACAGCAAGAAACAGGTACTTTAGTAAAACCAAGAATATCTATGAATCTTGAAGAAATACAAATGTTGGCAGCTTTTTCGCAACTTTCCGCACAGCTGTCAATGATGACAGGTGAATCAGATGAGCTTAACAGAAGTATTGATGACATGGCTGATGAAATGCAACAGTTAGTTTTTATTGAAGCGAACTCTCAAGATTCTAACCAAATAGATGGATCAGTTGTTAAAGGTCTTTTTCTGCGTAATGGTGTATACAAATATACCTCTTTAAGCGGAACAAGAACAGTGAAGAAAATAAAGAGATTACAGTAAAAATTTTTCATAGCGGAATATATGAGTAGGGAATAGCCGAAGAAATAAATTCTATACAAGAAATGCAAAAATAAAAAAACGGAGTAAAAGATATGACAGCTATAATAATTATAATAATTTTTGCTTTATTGGTGCTTTATCTGATTAAGCAACTAAGTAATGACTTTACTTATCCTACATGGTTTATATTGTTTGCTATTTTGAGTTTTATTACTTTTATAGGCGCATCAAATGTTTTTTTTGAGACTTCTGGTGTTAGACCTGATGCCCTTTCATACTGTGTTATATTATCAATTATTTTTATTTATTTTCCAATAATTGGTTTACTGGGTTTTGTGTATAAAAAATACGAAGAAAAATTATACAAAAAACAGCTATATTCTATAGTTAAAGAACATTTCGGCATATTATCTGAAAAACATAAAGAATTAATTTATACTGATGATTATGGTGCAAAGATATATGACAAGTGGTATAATGAGATAGACCATTTTAACGAAAATGTTGTTAGAAAGCAAAAAGCAAGATTTCAACTTTCAGATGATAATTTAAGAAAGCTGATTATTGAAATTTTTGACAAGCAATCAAATCTCTCAGAATAATAACTAATCTCAAGCAAAATACATATTTTCATATCCGACTATATTTGTGACGCGTCGTTAGAACAATGGCGCGTTTGTTTTTTAATTTCATGAAAAGGGTAAAAACAATGGCAAAAATTTATGCTACAAATGACGTATATTTCTTTCCGAAAGTCATAAAAGTATTTTTGGTTAACGATAAATACGAAGCTGATTTATGGTTCTACAAAACAAGAAATATTTATGAAGCTGATTGCAAAGATGAAATTTGGTATTTTTCTGATAGTGAATATGGTTCAACAGCGGTTATTTGTTGGGTTGATGATAAATACGACGCTGACGTTTGGGTTTATCAAGTCCGAGATAAATATGAAGCTAGGTGGAATAAAGGCAATAAATTTCTAGGTCGGCTCAGTTAACAAATCAAAAAGGGCGAATCGTTAAGACTCGCCCTTTCTTTTTCTATTTTTCTAATAATTTTCTGCCAAAGCGTAAACTTCGGGATTAACATAATAAGTTCTTCGGCATTTGCCTTTGGTCGTTCCGGCTCGTGTATCCTCATAGCGTAGCCAATTTAACTCCACTAATCGTTTTGCTGCTTTTTCTGTCGGCTCTTTACGGCGCAGATATTTTACTGTGCCGTTATTATAAACCTCACGCAGAGTGAATCTTTCCAGCTTATTTTCGAGAATCCATCGAGCCAATGCACGCGCTTCTAAATTATATGCCGGACTGTAATACATATAATAAACGCGCTCGCACATAGGCAATAAATAGCTATCATAAAGACTTATCGTTGCCTTGATTGCTTCCGCGCTAACCTCTGTCGGTTCAACAGATTCCGAACTAGCCCACCACAAAAGCTCCAGAAGTAACGCAAACCTAAGAACATAACCTTGCCCCTTACCAAGAAAATATTTTACATTACTTTCTTCTTGTTGAGTTTTGGTTAAATGCTTAATATACCATGCACTGAAAACTTCTTTTGCCTCAGTACTCAGCGGTAAGCATTTTTTCTGTTCTTCTGCAAAATCTGCATACGGATTTAATAAAGTATCCAACCTTTGAAAGGTTTTCAGCGCCGTGTCTGGTAAAGCAACATTTTGCGGGATAGCAGGCGGTATAACCGCTGGATAAACCCAAAGAAAGCGTGCGAGGAAACCGTCGCCGCGGTCATCAAAAAGCGTGTCTACGAGCCTTTGAGGCTGTATAGTGCCGAAAACCGACACCAACAGATTTTTAATTTCTAAGCGGTCATCATCATATTTAACGCGGTCGCATACAAACTTGTGGCCATTAAAAGCCTCAAGCCAAAAACCGCGCTCGGAACTGCCGCTATTATAACGATTCATACCACAAATCCATGCTGACAATTCATCACGGAAAAGAATTGCACCTTTGATATTGCGCTCCATATCTTTGGTGATTGCCTCTTGGGTGGTATCACCATATACAAAGCGATATGTTTGCGGTTTTACCGGAATGATAGCTTCGCTAGGGAAATGAGGTGCAAAGTCAGGATTCTCTTTGACCTGATCTTCCCACTCCTTTTTCTTTTGTTTTGCTATTTCTCTGATGCGTTTCCATTCAGCTAGTTTTGCAAAATAAGGTTCTTTTCTTTCCTCTTCAATTCGATTCAGAATACGCCGAATAGGAGTAGTCGCCGGTGTTTTACCGGAACTAGGCTCTCCAACCGTTCCAATCCATAAACAGCATGGTTCAATCCATTCTGCCCAAGGCGAAACAGAACGCGATAAGCCGACAATGCCTGCAGCCCCTGCTAACAATGAAAATGCCACATAATCAACCGGAGCATTGGTATTTTCTGCGGTTTGAATTACCCACGGCTCCAAACTTTTAAATATGCTTATATCAAGCTGTGGAGCCGGCAATAAATCCTTAGTTTTAAGGATATCCATGTCCGGCTCTTCGGCTATGGAATTGTTGTTGCACTTGCCGGAAAACCGCATAGCATTGTTAACTGTTCTTTCGCTTTCTGCTCTGGATAAACCCGAAGCAATACCGGCATCAATAATATCGTTTTTAACACTTTCAATATCAAGAAACTGCTTATTTGCGCTATTACAAATTTTAATTGCATTGCCTAAAAGAGTGGTGTTACGCATACCTTCTGATGCTGTTACAATTTCTTCAAGCAAATCATCAAAGTTAGATTCAGTCGGACTAGTAATTAAATTTATAAGCCATTCCGGCGCAGTCGGGAAATCCTGACTAAAGTCAAAATTTACCCAAGTATATTTGTTGCCATTCGGGTGTGTAGACGGCGGAGCGACGACATAACCACCGTTGCCACGTATATCAATATGCGGCGCGATTTTGCTTGCACTGCATTTAATATCCGCATTTTCCGGCATTTTGAAATACAAATGTTTTCCTTTGCCGGTTGATACCGTTGGTGCATTGAGTTTGCCATAAGCATTTTCAAGTGCCGTTAAAGACTGTGCACCGCTTTCTCCGTCCACATCAACAACAAATATATTGTTGATTGCACCGGTTGGAATGCCTATATTGCATTCTGGAAATTGTTTATTCCATTCCTGCAATACGACTTTATCAGCGCTTGCATCATTAAAACCATGCGGGCAAAGCGGTGATTTACCTTGCCTTTTTACTGGAAAGGTTTTAATATTATGCTGTGCGTAAAATGTGGCAATATCCAAAAAGTTTGTATATTCGGTGATATTGCACACATTTTTATTATCGAGATTTGATGCTCCAACATCATTTCTCGGAGGGAGTGGAGAGGCTTGCGCCTCTTTCTCCTGCTGTTCAATTAAAATGTTTTTTAGTTTCATTTTTTAACCTTCCATCTTTGTAATAAGTTGATGATCTTTTTTCTTTTTCTTCATTAATTCTCTTTTGTTCAGTAAGGTACTTTTCAAGTTCAATATATGCCTTATCAATTTTTTGCTTAGGCTCGGTGCAATAAACTCTTTCTAGGTATTCAAAAACATCTTCAACATGGTAGTATACATATTTTCGTGCGCCTATTTTTATTGGATTTTTAATACCTTGTTTTGTTTTATTACAATCAAGATTTCGCAAAGTATTTCTGCTTATAAAGAAAAACATCTTATCAAGTTGAACTCGACTGATAATACCTGCACAAGATTCTTCGAGAATTGCTTGTTTACATTTTTCAAATAATTCCAAGTCCATCGGTTGCGGTAATTTTTGAACGTCTTCAAGACATGTGATTTTTTTAATCATTTTTTACTCCATATTTAATTAAAAGGAGTAAATAAAGTCGATTCAGAAATTCCATTTTGATAACATATTGAATTTATTTGATATTTTTATAATTACGCAAAATAATGACAAAATAATATGTTAAACTGTCTGTACTGTCTCTAATTCAGCTTAGAAACGGCCTCGCGTAGCGTTTCATCAGCTAAATGTGAATAGCGCTGTGTCATAGCAATATCGGAATGCCCTAATAATTCTTTGACTTCATAGAGTGAAACGCGTTTTTGTACTAATCGACTGGCGAATGTGTGCCGTAAAGAATGAAACACTACTTTCTGTCTGCGGTCAGTAATTCCGTTATTTAAACCTAATGCCCGCACTGCTCGTTCAAAAGTGCGTGAAACGTGTTCTATTTTGTTTCCGTTTCTACCTTGGAATACAAATTCGTTGCCCTCACACTGTTTTAATTTTGACAGTTCATCAAATACGCGGTTTGTCATATAGGCATAGCGATTCCTACCGTTTTTGGTATCACGCAAAAACAGCATTTGCTTTTCTAGACTCACATCTGCCCAAGTCAGCTTGAAAATTTCTCCGGCTCTTAATCCACAATCGGCGGAAATAAGTGCCATTAAATATACCGAATAGCTGTGTTTCTTAATTTCAGCCAATAAATCGTTTAATTCTTCTTCGGAAAGGAAACGCATACGGCGGTTATCATCTTTTTTCAGTTCATCAAATCTTGCTGCCGGATTTTCACCCGAAAATAAATCGTTTCTTATAGCAAAATTGAGAATTTGCCGTGTTAATGCAACCGCATAATGTTTTGTACGATTGGATAAATGCTTTTTATCCATAGCCTGCAACACCCTAATGAGGCTAATGCGGCTAATGAGGTTTAACTTAACACCACCCAAAAATGGTTTAAGCCACTTGTTATATAAATGGACTTCGCGGTCATAAGTTGATTTTTTATCTTTATTTTGGATATGTGGCTGATAATATTCTTCAAAAAGCTCTGAGAACGTCATATTTGCCGCCTCATTAGCAATTCTTTCTTGTTCGCGTTGGTTTGCTTTGTCGCGTAAAGAAATCGCTTTAAAATCCTTTATATCGTTTTTTAACTCTTTTAATATTTCATAGGCTTTCTCTGCAGTAAAACCATCTGATTTATAGCCTATGCCTTCTTCATATTGTTTACCATTTCTGGTATAGCGGATAGAAAAGTAAATATCCTTTCTACCATTTCTTATACGATTTGCTGTTCGCACTCCAGGAAAACTTTTTACCATTTTTGAAATCTCCATTTCGGTTAACTTTTACCTAAATATGCCCAAAATGGTTCAAAAAATCGAGAACACCCAGGTACACCGAGGTACGCTAGGCAAAAATTTTTTTTGCTTAACTGCTTTGAAAATTCAATAAAAAATGTGGAAATTTAAATACTTGGAAAATTCTATTTTGGGTTTTGGAGACCGATGCTCTACCAACTGAGCTATACCCCTATCATGAGTTTCGCTAACCTAGATACATACTTTTTTCGCATAAATCAAGTATTTTTTTGCACTTTTAATAAAAAAGCCGAAGCAGTTAAGCTCCGGCTATAAACTTTTAAGGCTTGGTGATAAACCATACAACCACCAACGCAACGATTACAGCAAAGACTTTCCAGCTGTAATATACGCGCTTCAAGCCATCATGCGGGTAGCTACGCTTATGGTCATCATACTCATCAATGACCTGGCTGAAACATCCCTTTTGATATTGCAGAATGTTCCAAATATAAAAGAAAGCGACCAGCGCTGCCCAAACCCAGTGAATCTGCTCAAATGCCGCTAAGATTGCAAAGCAAATTGCAAGCAAAAACACCATGAACTTGATAACTCCGAAAAACTCTTCACACCGATCGTCATCATCGGGTAAAAAATCAGTCTTTTTCATATAATAAGAAATTTAAGTTAATAATTGCTAATAAGAAAATTTAATTGAACAATATCAAACCCGCTCAAAAAGTCAAGCGACAACCTATCTTATCGACTTGTCAATCGGGTTGAACCTTAAGCGCAAAACTTGCCAACGATCATATTTATCGGCATATTTTTCCGCCAAAATTTCCTTATACACTGGCTCGCAGATATGCACGGCCCGCACTGCCGAATTGGCCACCGATCGGAAATGTCCGTCCGAATTATAGCGTCCCTTGTCAACCACTTCCACTGCACGCACGGTGCCGTTTTGGTTCAGGGCAGCCTTAATTTCAATCACCATATCCTCAATTCCCATTGCACCGGGATCAAGATTCCAACATTGGCGCAAACGTCCTGCCAAAGCATCCATTTCTGAGATTGACAGCTCGCTGAAATATGAACCGATAGTTCCGCCCTCAACCCCCATGTTGGCTACTTTGGTACCGTCTTTTATGGTTGCCGTGTCAGCACTATCTGCTTCTTGCGCCAATTTATCAACACTGGCAAGTAAGCTCTTCAATGGATTAGCCAATTGCGGCTCGGATTTTTTCGGTTGTTCTTTCTTCGGATCCGGTTTTTTATCCGGTTTCTTTTCCGGTTTTGGTTTAGGCTTTGGTTTCACTACCGGTTTTTTCGGTTGCGGCGCTACCACAAAACTCTTTTTCGGCTCTTCGGGAGCTTTTTCTTCAGCTTTTGGCTCTTCCTTTTTCGGCTCTTCTTTTACTTCTTCCTTAACCGGAGCCGGTTCGTCTTTGGTATAATTTTCTTCAATTTTGCGTTTTTCAACGGTGGCCGCTTTATCTTCCTCACCAAATTTTGCTTTGGGTGGCAAATTGGTCATTTCCGAAATTTTAACATCTTGCAAATCAACAATAATCGGAACTTGGTCGGATGGTGTTTTGTTCCACCAAAACATTGGCAGCTTTACCATAAAAAGTAACAACACCGCCAAATGCAAAGCTATTGATTTTTTTAAGCCCGATTTCATTTGTTTTTATTTTTTCCTGTTGTCTTTAGGTTCGGTCTTAAGCCCGACTTTTTCAAATCCGGCCTCCTTTAACAGAGCCATCAATCCGATAATGCGACCATATTGCGCACCGGCATCACCGGATATAGTTATGGTTAAATCATCATTTTCAGCCCTGATAGCCTTAACTTTATCTACAATCTTATCAGCCGGAACTTCGGTTTGCCCGATATAATAATAACCGTCTTTATCAACACTGATATTCAAAGAAGTGTCCTCACCGGTCAAATTTTTGCCACCTACTTTGGGCAAGTCTAGGGCAATACCTGATGTCATCAACGGTGCTGCTACCATGAACACCACCAACAACACCATCATCACATCCATCAAATTGGTAATATTGATGTCGGAATTAAGCCGAAAACGTTTTGATCTGCGACGAACTTGAATACCTTGCATAGCCTATTCTCCTGCCATATCAGCACGAATAGCGGAATCATCAATTTCACGAGACATTATGGTTGAAAACTCCGACATAAAAGCCTCTAATTTTTTGGCATATCTATCTAAATCAGAAGAAATTTTGTTATAAGCTACCACCGCAGGAATAGCTGCAATCAAACCAAATGCTGTTGTAAACAATGCTTCGGCAATACCTGGAGCCATCGCTGACAATGAGTTACTCTGAGTTAAAGCTATGGCGTTAAAGCTGTTAATAATACCCCAAACCGTACCAAACAAACCGACCAAAGGTGCAACCGAACCGGTAGACGCCAAGAATCCCAAGTGGGTTTCCAAAGAATCCAAATCCTTATCCATCGCTACCATCATTGCTTTTTCAATACGTTGTTGCAATGACACGCCACGCAAGCCGCGATCGGTTTTAGCTTTCAAAATATTGGTGCGCTTCCATTCCTTCATAGCTGCCATAAACATATTTGCCATCGGCTCATTCGGCGAAGATCCTAAAGAATCATACAATCTGTCCAGTGATCCGCCGGACCAAAAATTCTCTTCAAATTTGGCAGTTTTTTGCTTTAATTGGCGCAACAACCCGAATTTTTCAAAAATAATTGCCCAAGACCAAACCGAAGCCAAAATAAGCCCGATTAACACTATTTTGGTCACACTGTCCGCCGACCAAACCAAATCCCACATCGAACCGCCACCGGTTTCAACAGTTTTTTCAATAACTTCCGTTTCCATTTTTCATTCCTTACAGCCAAAATAAACCAATTTGCCGTCACCATAACAAAAAATGATAAATAATCAATTAACTTTATGATACTTTTGCATAAAATTTTGTTTTTTCTCATTGAATAACTTTGTAATAAAAATTGACGGAGTCGCACTAGTATTTTACGATAACATCATGTTTTTTTATGAGGTTGTCATGACTTATACCAAATCATCACTATATTTATGGTTGTTTACCATTTTCAGCGGCATCATCGGATACAGCTTTGTAGCACATGCTTCCCCTATTGATGTTTTTTCTGATGCCAATTACTATGACTCAACCGATAATATCGTAACAAGCCCCAATTCCGATCCCAGCGGCAATCCGATTATTGATACCGGCAATTATGCTGACCTTATTACTTTTGGCAACGCCACTCCTGCAGATTTAATTACCATTTCGGGGTTTAGTGCTTCTCCTTTTGTCTTGCAAGGGCAAAGTGTTTTTATCAATCCTCTAGCTATAGATACAGCCTCCTCACAGGAATTGCAAATTAACGGCACACTTATAAATGACGCCCATACAAGCAGCGACATCACTGACCTAAGCAAAATCATCCTGCGTATCAGTAATTACGATAATGGCGATGAACAACACAGCGGAAACTTAAATCTTATAAGTTCTATCATGCTTGGTGACTTATATATGGATAACAATGCCACCTTAACCAGCACCGACAATGACGTAACAATAAATTTATACGGCGACATATCGTTTCTTGGAGACAGTCGCATTCAATCCGATGCTGCTATGGATATTCAACAAATGGGACAAGGTTCTATCACATCGGCCCAAGTGCTTGCCATATCAGGAACTTCCTTTTCAACTGATGTTACCTTCAACAACTCAGGTAGCCTTGCCATTAAATCAGACGCTACTCAACTTCAAAATGTTAACAATACAGGAATTATTGAAACATCTAATAACACCACCTTTCAAGGCATCGTAACCAACAGTGGATATGCCTCCCTCAAAGCCAATGACACCACTGCTTTCAACGGGCAAGTACTCAACCAAGACACTGCTATTATAACCACCACCGGAACCACTACCTTCCAAGGAACTGTAACCAACAGCGATAATGCTCAATTTATTGCCCTAGATGGAACCAGTTTTCAAAATAATTTTAATAACACCAATAATGGGCAACTGTATGCCGAAAACGCTACATTCACAACCATTAACAACTATGACACTGCTTACATTGAGTTAAATAACAGTCAATTTACAAACTTAAACAATAACAACCAAGCGACTATCTCTATAAATAACGAAACTCTTAACGGAAACATCAACAATAAAGATTCTGCAAACATCCAAATTACTGATACGACCTTAAACGGAACGGTCAATAATTCTGGTTCAGCAGCCATAACAACTACCGGCAACACAATTTTTGCTAATGATGTTAACAACAATGGTTCAGCCAAGATAACAACCAACGGATCTGTAACATTTAATGACATTAATAACAACAATTTTGCTACCATTACTACCAATAATACCACCAACTTTAACGGCAGCGTAACAAACAACGACAATGCTCAAATAACAGCCAACAAAACAACCATATTTTCTGGTACCGTCAGTAACAATCAAAATTCTAAAATCAATCTCAACGGAACAACAGATTTTTACGAAGCCGTTACCAACAGTGACCATGGTGAAATTAATATCGCCGATACAACTGTTTTTCACGATACTTTCAGCAATGATACCGGTAGTTCGTTAAATATCAGAGGAGAAACAACTTTCGAACAGGCCGTAACCAACTATGGATACTCCAGCTCTTTGTATCCAACCATCAATATTAACAAGCAAACTTCGTTTAATGGCGAACTCGCCAACGGACCTTACGCTCGAATCCTTACCAATGATACTACGCATTTTTCTTCCGTAACCAACGAAGGAAATATTACAACTAATGCATATTCTGATTTTAGCGGAACTTTTAATAACCAAAATAATTTTACCGCTAATAACAGTGTTATTTTCAACAATACAGTTATCAATGGCGCATCAGCAACAATATCTCTTAATGGAGCTTCAACTTTTAACAATGATGTTTCCAATGCCGGACAAATTAACGTCAATAGCGCCAGTAACTTTCAGCAAAACTTCACCAATACCGGAGATTTTTATGCCACTAACAATGTCTCTTTTGCTCAAAATGTAACCAATGACGGTTACATGAGTTTTACCAGTCCTGTAAGCTTTGATGGATCGGTTACCAATAATTCAACTTTAATGGCTCAAGATGATGTCAATATTGCCGGCACAATAAACAACTCAACCAACGCTACAATGAATTTAAATAAAGTTAATTTTAATAATTCTTCTGCCTCATTATCCAATGATGGCACATTAATTTTAACTGATGCCGCTCTAACCAATCAATTAAGCAATAACGACACCGGAACACTCAACCTCAATGGAATGACCACCTTAAATCACAACTGGACATCATCCGGAAACATCTCAGTCGCTCAAAACTCAACTTTGCACTTAGGAAGTAATAGACTAATCTATTTTGGAAGCAACAATCTCAACTTGTATAATGGATCATCCGTTGTTTTCAATATCAATCCGAGCGATCAAGTCAGTGGAGGAATTTTGGGCAATGTAACTCTTAATGGCCAAATCTCGCTAAATCCGATTTTCTCTTACGGCGTAAGCGACGGTAGTTACAGTTTTATTACCGGATCGGTTGATGGTAACAACGGATCTTGGATTGATTATGACAACAATATACTCTACAACGTTTCTATCGAAAATAATAATTCCCTTATTTATAAAAAGAAAACCTCTGAAGAAATTGTGTCATCACTAAATATTGATGAGAATCAAGCCAAAACCTTAGACGCCATTATGTCGGGTGACAGCGATGATTCTTCTTTCAATCAGGTTGCCGAAAACATTAGTACTTTGTTACAGTCAACCGACACTGCCCAAAAACAGAAGGCTCTTGATCTTGTTGAAGCCATAACACCGGAGACGGCCCCAATGACTCAACAAGTTGCCGCACAAATATCCGGAGAAGTATTTGATGTAGTCGGTGCTCGTTTAGCTCACCGCCCGGCACCACATTATAATAGAGGGCATCGTGGTCTTTCTTCCGGCGACAACATTTTTGAAACCGGCGCCATGTGGGTTCAAGGAATGGGCAGCAAAGCCGAACTTAAAGATACTGACAAATTGCGTGGTTTTGAAGCAACCACTGCCGGCATGGCAATGGGATTTGAAAAACAAGCCAACGATAATATCCGAGTTGGTTTAGGCTATGCTTATAGCCAAACCGATATTGACAGCGATATCCGTAACGCTGACGTTTCAACTCATAGCGCAATATTCTATTCTGAATACAAACATCCACGCTTTTTCATGAATGTTATTGCCAATTACGGATGGTCTGATTATGATGAAAGCAATTTAGCGGCTTCTGCTGATTATGTTGTTGAATCTTTGGGAATGCAAGCCATGATTGGTTATTATGGCCTCACAAATGGCGTTGTTAGGTTGTTGCCTGAAGCCGGAGTGCGTTACATTCACACCAAACAACATGAATACACCAATTCCATCGGCGTAACTTATGACAATACCAGTAATGATGTCTTTACCGGTATCGTCGGTGCCCGCATAACTGCAATCGGTGGCAACGCCAATGGCCTCAAAATTATTCCTGAAGCCAAAATAGCTTTCACTTATGATATTGAAAATGGTGAAGATAATGAAACTTTGGTCACCTTACCTAACGGAGCAAGCTATACCGTACATAGCAAGGGACTCAATCGTTTTGGCGTCGAAGTCGGCGCCGGCATAACTGCTGAAATTAACGATAAAGTTGATTTGTCGGTAACTTATGAAGGTCGTTTCCGCAAGGATTATAGCGACCATACCGGAATGGTAAAAGGGCAATACAAATTTTAAACACACTCCGTCTCGCTTTGCACCGCTACGAAAGCTGAGGCTTTCTACTTGTGCGAACAACTAACCTTTGCCACGGTCATTCTTCCCTCGCAAAGCTAAGAAAAGTTTCGCTTGTAGTCGAACTCCTTATCTCAGGAGTTCGCTCCACTGATTTCTTCAATTAAAAAAAGCCACCATAAAGGTGACTTTTTTAATTGGTGGAGCTAAGGAGGATCGAACTCCTGACCTCTTGAATGCCATTCAAGCGCTCTCCCAGCTGAGCTATAACCCCATAACCGCTAGATATGTGCCCAACATAACCATATTTTTTTTTAATGTCAAGCGAAAAAAAATATTGCCAAATTATCTTTTTTTCTAATATAATCCTCTCCGATTTTTTAAGTCTATGTATTTATTGTTTAACCTAAATCTTTTAATTTATGCAAATTAAAGTAGTTTTGGTTCCGATGTTCGGACTTCCCGGCAGTGGCAAAGGCTCGGTAATGGCTAATCTGAAAAAAATGGCCGCAGACAGTTCTGATATTTCAATCATCACGGTTGAAATGGGAGCATATTTCCGTAAAAAGGCTCAAATTGATGGCCCAATTAAAGACATTATGGATTCCGGCGGTCTTATCAGTAATTCGCTGGTTAATGACGTTTTTGAGGAGTTGTTGAATGCTTCGGTTGCAGCTCCTATTTTGATCGGTGATGGGCTCAAAGAAAAAGCAATTGTTCTGCTTGACGGTTATCCCAGAACTCTGCCCCAATGGGAGCACTTCTTGGAATATCGTGCTGAGAAAAATCTTTCCGTTGCAGGCATTTTTGTGGACCTGCCCGAAGAAATCGTAATGCATCGATCAACCATCCGGCGCATCTGCCCCAAGTGTGGAGGCACATTCTCGACCGAAGAATACCACCTCTGCCCGCATTGCGGCCAGTCCGAAGGTATTCGTCGTGCTGACGACCTCAAAATGGAACGCCGTGTGCGTGTCTTTAACGAGGAAACTGCTCCGGTTATCGAGGAAGCCAAAAGCATCTTTGAGCATCAAATCACTGTCAGCGGAGTGGATACCAAACTGGCATCGCAACAAGTCTGGGACTTCGTAGTACAGGAGCTTTGGACGCTCTAACTAATTTATTAAGCCCCAATCGTAAGATTCGGGCTTAATTTTTTTAAGAATCTGACGGATAACGCTTATGATGCCCCGTCTTACAAGCCAGAGCCCACGACATCAGCAACTCTTGCTCATGAGTACTTTCGTCAGTTTGTTCAGCCATTATTTTGAAACCATGTTTTTGATAAAAGCGCAAAGCAGATGTATTTTTGCAAAAAACTTTTAAGGTTAATTCGGGATAGATTTTTTTGATATACCCCAATAATTTAGAACCGATTTTCTGATTTTGGTATTTCTTGGCAACAAATAAAGCACCTATATATTTATCATCAATAGCACTGATAAATCCCTTTATCTGATGTTTATCTTCAAAAACATAACTATCGGTATTAGGCAAGTAATACTTGCGCACTGACGGCAACATATTTTGCCAATACTCTGCATTCACAAAATCATGGGATTGCTTTGATCCCTCCAACCAAATCTCAAGAACTTTCTCAATATCCGAAGGCGTAAACTTTCTAATCATCTATGTTTCTTTCTCAGACTTATTCTCTTCAATTTACGTTCCATAAACAAACGATGGGCTCTCCTGCAAACAATTATCGATTTATCATGTGTTTTCAAAATGATATTAAATTCTTTCATAGTTAAAACTACGCCCCAAGTTACCAAAATCGAACCCACCATTATCTGCCAATTTACATCATCATCAAACATTATAACACCGGCAGCAATACCAAAAATAATACGCAAAGTACTGAACGGAGCAATTTTATTTACTCCGTTAACCGCTATCAATCGTTGCCACATAAACATAGCAGCAGTCAAGGCTATAACCTCAAACGCCATCGGCCATCCGGCAATTTCCCAATTAACATTAGCCAATTCACGATAATCATAATGCTCATAAAAAATTGAACCTATGGCAGTAAATGGCAAGGCAAATAAATATGAATAAGCCGCAAATACCGGAACAGATATATGCTTGGTATCCTTGAAGATAATCTGACAAGCTCCCCAAAAAAATCGTGAAAGCAAAATAAATGCTACACCCATCAAACTCATATCCGGAATACCCATAATTACCGCCACCCCTACAAATGACAATAAAATAGATATTGATTGTTTAAAACTAAAACTTTCTTTAGCCCAAATACAAGCCATAAGCACCGAAATTGGCCCTTCTGTCTGTAACAACAGCGAACAGGCTGATGGTGTCAAATCGCGATAAGCTACATAAATAAGTAAATTTACGATAACGTTTGAAGTCAAAGCCACCATAAACATTTGTTTCAATTCACGCTTATACGGACGAGCAAAAGGCAAAAATATCGCCGCTGTTATCGCATAACGAATGGTTAAAAAGGTATAAGGAGGTATTTCTTGCAATCCTAGCTTGCTTATTGCCGGATTGATACCCCAAATAAATACTACTAATAAGGCGCCTAAAACAGCTGTAATTTTCATAGTTCTTCCTTATATGTCCAAATCACCTGCAAATTTAGCCTGTTCAATAATAAATTTAAATCTTTGTTCCGGATCTTTCCCCATCAGTCGTTCAACTTGCCTTCTGGTAGCAAAATCCTCTTCCCTGCCCTCTTCAGTAGCAGTTGAAGGAATCATAACCTTTAATAACATACGATTTTTCTTATCCATTGTGGTTTCTTTGAGTTGTTGTGAACTCATCTCCCCCAAACCTTTAAACCGGCTAATGTCAGGTTTTTGGTTACCTTTAACAACCTTTGCTAATATTCTGTCTTTATCTTCATCATCCAAAGCATAATAATTTTTACCACCAACTGCAATTTTATACAACGGAGGTGTTGCAATAAACAAATGTCCGTTGGCAATTAATTGCGGCATATGCTGATAGAAAAAAGTCATTAACAACGAAGCAATATGCGCGCCATCAACATCTGCATCGGTCATGATAATAATTTTTTCATAACGCAAATTTTCTTCTTTGTAATTATCTTTAGTACCACAACCAAGAGCCTCAATCATATCTTTAATTTCTTGATTTTGCGTAATCTTTTCGATTGATGCACTGGCCACATTCAAAATTTTACCTCTCAACGGCAAAATTGCCTGAGTTTGCCGATCTCTTCCTTGCTTGGCCGATCCTCCGGCTGAATCACCCTCAACAATAAAAATCTCGGTGTTTTCCGCCGCAGCTTGCGAACAATCAGCCAGTTTTCCGGGAAGCCTCAAGCGCTTGGTGGGGCTTTTGCGAATTTTTTCTTTTTCTTCTTTTTTCTTTTTACGCAATTCGGCCCGATCTATGGCATACTCCAATAAAGCGGAAGCATTTTCCAAATCAGACGACAGCCAATGATCAAATGAATCTTTAACCGCGGTCTCGACCAAACGAATTGCCTTATTAGATGTTAGCTTATCTTTGGTTTGTCCTTGAAATTGCGGATCGCGAATAAATACCGATAACATTATGGCCGCATCAGCCAAAAAGTCTTCCGCCGTCAAAGAAGCTGCCTTTTTATTGCTCACCATTTCGCCATATTCTTTTAGACCTCTGAGCAAAGCAGATCTAAAACCTGCTTCATGCGTCCCGCCAAATGGCGTTATTACCGTATTACAGTATGAATAGCAAAATCCGTTCTCATCTTCCGGCCAAGTGATTGCCCACTCTACTTTACCCTCATCATTATCCAGCGGAGCCTCTCCGTAAAACGGCCTGCGATTGATGATAGCCTTTGAACCAACCGAATAATTCAAAAAGTCCAACAAACCGTTGGGAAAACATAACTCTTCACTTACAGGTACCAAATCCCCTTCTTTGATAAGCTCCGGCGCACATTGCCAATATATCTTTACTCCCTTAAAAAGAAAAGCTTTTGAACGAGCCATCCGAAAAACTCTAACCGGAGAAAGATTTGCGTTTTCGCCAAAAATCTCTTCATCAGGCTTAAATGTTATAGATGTTCCGCGACGATTTGACACCGGACCAACCAACTCCAAAGCCCCCAAAGGTTTACCTTTTGCATATTCTTGGCGATAAAGCTTTTTATCTCTTGCAACTTCAATAATCAAACTCTTCGATAAAGCATTAACCACCGACAAACCGACACCATGTAGCCCCCCCGAAACTTTGTAGGCATTTCCGCCAAACTTTCCTCCGGAATGCAAAGTAGTTAAAATCACTTCCAGTGCTGATTTATTGGGATACTTTGGATGGTTATCAACCGGAATGCCGCGTCCGTTATCAATAATCGTCACTGAGCTGTCGGCATTCAATATAACATCTATACGATTAGCAAATCCAGCGACTGCCTCATCCATTGAATTATCCAGTATTTCAGCTACCAAATGATGCATAGCTGTCTCATCAACACCGCCTATATACATTCCCGGACGATGTCTTACCGGCTCCAACCCCTCTAAAACTTCAATTGACTGAGCGTCATATACCTGCGAAGCACTGATATTTGCGTCAAACAAATCTGCCATTATAAACCTATTCCTTCCAACTGGCTTGAAAATATAACAAAACTTCCTTTTTCACAAGCAGATTTTTTAACATTCAACAAATCTTTTGTTTATCAACTTTGAGTTATTTGTCGCCATATATAACCAATGAATTATGATTTTCTGATTGAGCTAAGCGTACAGCTTCTATCGTGTGTTCAATTAATTCTTTGGCAGAAGATGCATCTTTGGAAAAAAGACTGCACCCGACCGAATAAACCAAATCATGCCGCATAAAATTATCACTAATCCCAGCATCCAAAATTTCTTTTATCACTTTCAAATAAGATTTAATCTCAGAATCATCATGTGCACTGCTCAACAATATCCAAAAATGGTATTTTAACCCTTTTGCCACAGTGATTGTCTTGGGCAAATTAAACACCAAATTATCGGCCAATTTTTTAATTACTACATCATCTAAATTAAGCTTCTTAAAATCTTTCATATTATCTATATTAATAGCTAAAACGCCTATCTTCTGCCGATTAGTCTCTTCTTTAACGGAATTTGCCATCAATACTGCCATCTGCAAGCGATCCTCAAACAAAAAGAAACTCGGCAACCCCGTATCATCATCATAAAGGGCATTATTAACGATTTTCTTTTTACTTTGCAACTTCTCGCCAAAAATTATAAATGAAAAATGCTCAATATCCGGCAGGTAAATTGCTTTTAGGTTAACTTCTTGTATTTTATCATTATTGTAACTGAATCTTATGCTTATTTCTTTGTGATTAGTCAGCATCTCAGCAATATTGTTGGCTAAAAGATTCCAATCTTCTTGATAAACTAATTCAAAAAATTTATGTCCTATCAGATCGGAACTACCATTGCACTGCAACAAAGCACCCGCCGCACGATTTACATAAATTATGCTGTCATCTTGCACAATAAACACCGGAAAATCAGCTTTATCAAAAACAAATTCGATCATATCGGATAACTTTACATCCAATTTGAACCAATCTTCGCTCTTTGCCGAAGTCTGCTGATGTCTGTTCGTTGTAATGTTTTCAGAGGATTTCTTTTTATGTATGGCCTCTAAAGCCGCTAAATCAACATTATAATTTGCAGCCTCATCCAAAATTGACAAATCAGCAGGCTGATCCGATTTAGCAATCCCTTTACCATCCAACAAATTTGCCATATTTTGCTTATCTGTTACCATTATTTAATCCATCTCGCTGACTTTCAACGATATTAAATTATATTTTTCACTTTTTTATACAAAAAATTTGTACTTTATTAACAATATATTGTTAGAATGACGTTATTTGATACAATTTAATCGAAAGATTAGCACATGACAGATGAGAATATTGAAGAAATCCAAGAAACGGAAGCTCCGGCTGATATTTCCACCTCAGAGGAAATTGTGGAGAATGTTCCATTATCCACCGCGCTGTTAAAAGAGCGTTTTGAAATTAATTTTAACCGACCGATGTCTGAATTGGATACCAACGGGGCTTTAGCCTTTCAGGTTACGGATAAAACGAATCCAACCAGACCGCTTTTCGCGCTCGTGTGCACATCCGATTTACCGCGTCTATCTTATCTTCCCTATATGAAATCAATCGATTCTCCGTATATCCTTAAATTGGTTGAGTATGGTCATATCATATATAAAAACTCTGAAACTATCGCCTTAGTTTACAATATGCCGAGTGGTCCTCGCGCCGACAATTTCCTTGAAAAAAGCGATGGTTTGACTATGGAAGAATTCCGCAGTTTAACCTTATCACTATTGTCTGCCTGTGAAGTATTAAAAACTTTTGGATTAACTCACCGTGCTATCAGACTTGATAACTTATTTTATACCGATACATCGCGCAAAGAATTGATGTTGGGCGATTGCCTAGCGGCTTTCCCTTCCACCCATCAACCTTTGATTTACGAAACCATTGAAAACACTTTGTGCCCATCCCAATCACGCGGCAACGGACTAATTGAACACGATATTTACGCCTCCGGTGTGGTTTTACTCGGATTAGTACTCAATCACGATATATCATCGGAACTGTCTGCCGGTGAAATGCTCAAACAAAAATTAAAAAATTCATCTTTTAATTTTCTTTCCAACAACGAAAAGATTTCAACTCGCATAGCCGCTGTACTCAAACAAATGCTTGATGATAGTAGCGATAAACATTGTGATTACAATACCGTTTTTAACTACTTTGATGGTAAAACCGTCAATTTCAATCCTGACAATACCGACCGTTCTAATAAGGCACTGGTTATTAACAGCGAAAAATGTTACACACGCAAAAGTGCAGCCTTGGCTATTCTCAACAATCCGGATTTTGGTCTGGAAGTAGTCCAAAGTGGTAAATTGCTAGAATGGGTAAAAAGCGGACTTGAAAATGAAAAACTCCATTCCAAACTTCAGGCTGCCATAAACGCTGAAAAAGAAAACCCCGATAAAAGCATTTTATTATCAAAGATTTGCATTTATCTTGATAGTTCCCTCCCTCTCAAGTGCGGTTCATCTTATATCTTCCCTGAAGGAATAGCTAAGACCATTTTTTACAATAAAAAAAATAACTTATCTTTAACTTCATTGCAAAATCTTATATCAACCGATATCATAAAACTTTGGTATCAAGAACAGTCATCCTTGCGAGCTCCGACCAATGCCAGTGAGTTTACCATGTATCTTTCCCGCAATGACTATGGCTATGGTTTTGATCGTATTATGTATGATTTTGACGAAGATTTACCCTGCCTAAGTCCGCTTTTGGGAAAATCATTTGTCAATAACAGCTCTCGTCTGCTTAATGCTCTCAACAATAATGACAATTATGCCACTCCTCCTTTTGATAAAAACATAATTGCCTATCTGCGTTGCAAAATGGGCAAAAAAATCGATGGTATAATTGTTGATATTAATTCCAATCAGGATGCCATCAAGATTGGCGCCGTAATCAGATTATATGCCAACATCCAAAACAAGCAGGGACCTGCCCAACTTATCAACCTTACCCAGTGGCTATCTAAAGCAGCTCAACCATTGATTCAGAGTTATCACAATATCAAGTATCAAAAATATTTGGAACAGGAGTTACTTAAGGTATCTAAAAGCGGCAAAATTATGGATTTGGTCGAAATCCTCGAAAATGATGAGGCGCGTACACGCGACCATAATGATTTTACCGAGGCCCTAAAAACCGTAAACTTTTTAATTACTGAAAAAAATAAAATCTTGAGCGGAGATTCCAAAATTGATGAAGAAGCACGCGAATTGGCTATGCGCTTCTCGTCAATCCTTTCTGTTTTAACCATGCTGAGTACTTTTATATTCAGCCTAATTTATTGGATGATGAAATAATGAAAGCACCAACACCCTTAACTTCTAAAAAAGACAACAAAGTAGGCATATCAAAATTAAATTCTTTCCAAAAGTTTATAATTTTCTTAGGCTTAATGGTTGTAGCTTTTACCATACTTCCGGTTGTCGTAGTCCTTTTCATTGGTCTGTTACCAACATTAACCGCTGTTGTAACTGATACCAAAAACATCAACAAAATAACTACCATCGGTTGTCTTAATATGTCTGGTTTGATAATCTGCCTTCACCACATTTTTATCCAACTGACCTCCGGTTCAACTTTTTCCATTCGTGAAGACATCAATGACATTATCATTATGCTCTCTGCGGCAGCCATTGGCGCTTTGTTATACTACATTTTGCCCGATTTGTTTGCTTTTATCTTCAAAAATTCTGCACAACATCGTCTAAAAATCATCAATGCCCGCCTCAACCGATATGCCGAAAACTGGAGCAATATTTTACCCGACGAAAAGGAATAATTATTTTAATTTTTGCAGTGTTTCATGCAACAATTGCAAATCTTGCGGCAGCTCACTTTCGAACAGCATTCTTTCACCGCTCCTCGGATGAATAAAACCCAGACTTTGAGCGTGCAATGCTTGCCGCGGAAATTCGTTAATATATTTTTTTATTTCATCATCAACTTTTTTATCGGTGATTTTTTTCGTTTTCACATAAACCTTATCGCCAATAAGATTATTACCTTTAGAGGACATATGCACTCTGATTTGATGTGTCCGACCGGTTTCCAAATTACATTTAACTTTCGCTGCCCATCCGCCATAATTTTCAATTGTCTGGTAGTGAGTCACTGCCCTTTTACCATTATTCTTGACTATAGCCATTTTTTTGCGATCATAAGGATTTCGTCCTATATCTCCTTCAATTACACCATTCAAAGGATCAGGCACACCAAAACAAAAAGCATAATAGGTCCGCTCAATAGAGTGTTCGGCAAATTGCTCACATAACAACCTATGGGCATTGTCATTTTTAGCAACCACTAACAAACCTGAAGTTTCTTTATCAATACGATGCACAATTCCCGGGCGTATTACCCCGCCCACTCCTGACAAATCTCTACACCAAAACAACAAAGCATTAACCAAAGTTCCACTCCACGCGCCGGCTGCCGGATGTACAACCATTCCAGCCGGCTTGTTCACAACCACAATATCTTCGTCCTGATATACTATATCTAAATCAATTTCTTCCGGTTGCGGCACTGCTTCAATCGGATCCGGCAATGACACTGTAAACGCCTCACCTTCCTTTATTTTGTAAGCATTATCGGCTATGGTTACATCATCGCAAAGCACGCGACCGGCTTCAATCAGTTTTTGAGCTTGCGATCTTGAAATATCTGCAAAACACTCATTCAAGAACTTGTCAATTCTCAAACCCTTAAAATCTTTATTAACTATTGGTGTAATATAATTATCTTCTGACTGATGCATAAGTTGTTTTTTTGTTGTTTATGTTAATATTGCATCATATAATAGAACAAAATTGCAAACTTGCAAGAGAGGTTTTTTATGGATAAGCTAAAATTAGTTAAAGCTCTGGTATTTTTTCTTACTTTAACCATTATTTTCGGTATGATTTTGGCTGGTGTGACCATATACAAAAAAACAAAGCGCACCAAACCTGCTGAAGCAATTACACTTAATTTAGGCCAACCCAAAAACAGCCGCATAGCAGACATAAAAACCTCTGATGGCGCCATTCATTTGTTAATAAGCGATGAACGAAAAAATGATCGTATTATATCTGTCAGCACTGCTGATTATTCCGTCATTGCTGTCATTAACCTTAATTAAGGAGCTTATACAATGCCTGATGATTTTTCTTCCAAAGATTTTGATGCTCTGCTCGACGAATTCATCAACAAACAGTTGAATGAAACTGATGATATATTAGCAGATTTTCAGGAAGAGGACGAAGATGAAATCGCCGAAAACAAACCTTCCTTAACCCCTGAGGATGACACGCCTTCTGAAATAGATGCTGCTCCTGATGAATCTCACGATTCATCAGAAGAAGAATTAATGCCCATATATGAAGAAGATACCGAACTTAGTAAAATTTATGCTGATTTGGAAAGTGATGCCTCATACCAATTAGCTGAAGAAGAAAAGCGTTTGTACAACGTTTATTGCGAATTTATCAAATCAGTTGTTAACTGCGCCAGAGAACATCAGGCAGATATTCCCGAATTTTCTTTTTCCGCCGAAGAATTACTTCCGCGTTTCAGCCCCAACCGTACTGAAAACCTCAAAAATGACATTGCCATTTGTTGGGATGTTTTGCTACAAAATGAAGCTGCAATTTTAGCTAAACTTCCCTACAACGCTAGTGATGAACAAATTTTGGATTTTGCTGAAAAAATTTCCGCTCCAAATTTGCAATTATCGTTAATTTCTTACGTTGAAACTTTGATTGAAACTGATGCGTGCGAAACCGCCTACAACATCCGCAAAGTAAAATACCAAAAACACAAAATCGAAAAAGAGCTTTATGAACAACATCAACGCACGCTCGAAAGAAAGCGCTTATATGCCAAAGCCGTTCGCGAGCACAATTTTCCAATTGATGCCGACTTGTTAATCAACAACTTTTTCAAAACAGCCAGTAAAGATCCGCAAGGAGCTTTTGAAATCCTAACCAAAAATCCGGCAACTTATGCTCCCATTCAAATAGACAAAATACCTGATCGTCTCTTCGGCTTAATCAAAGCCGGGCCGGAAGATGGTAAAGCTGTTAACAAAAAGCTTGGCAAATTTTTAGCTGGCCTAAAAGCTTAAATTTTGACAAAAAAACACTGGACAAAAAACAAAAATATTGATATAATGAAATAAATCTAAAGATAATGCAATCCAAGGAGCGACCGATGTCAATAAAAGAAGATATTGCCTACAAAATAGAACTCAAAAGACTAGCTCGTGCTAATTTAGGGTTAGATGGAAACCATGATGGTCGTGATCGTTTAGCTGAACGAGCTGAATTGCGTAACACAATAACCGAAGAAAGATTTGCAGAATATCGCCAAAAGCAGTTGAAGGATATTCTTGCTGATCGCCCTGAAACTATAGTTGATGAGCATACTGATGAAAAACCTGTTGAGGTTAGTGATGAAAGCAAAGAGGGCTCAGGCGGAGAAGAACCTATAACTGTTGATGACGTAGCCGGAACCCCTCTCCCACCCGATAGTCCCAAAGATAAGAATGCTGAACTCGGTGATCCAGAAAAAGATCCTACTACTTCCGGTGACTACCAAACTGACAAAATCAAACTGGAAACCGGTGACATTATTGAATACTTGTTCAAGGACTGGATTTTGGAAGGCTTAGCTTGGTGTCTTAACGAAACAGGCAGTATCATCGGAGCCGCTGTCTATGAAACAGCTCGTCCTCTCGGACATGGCCTAAAAAAGACTTGGCGCTGGACCAGACGCAAGGTCACTGAAGGTATGTCCGGTGTTTATAACAAACACATCAACCCTGATCACGACAATCTGGATGACCTCCGCGCTGATCATACTGCTGCAGTTAAAGAACTAAATAATGACATTGAAAACATTTCAGACTCAAATAAAGCTGGCTTAGCTATACTCCGCCAAGACATTGGTAATCGTAATATCACCATGGATGAAAATGGTCGATTGGTTGACCACCGAACTCCTCCTCAAAATCTCAGCCATTATCATATTTCTAAAGCCGACTACAACAGCATCAGAAAAAAAGCTGACGACATCCACTTAGTAAGTATGCAAAGAGCTCTGGATATTGATGCTAATGATACGCAAAAAATGGCTGAACTACGCAGTTATTATGAACAAAAAGCCAGCGGACAAGCTATTGCCAAACCCAATCGTGAGTTTGACAAAGCTTTTGATAACGCTCGTGCTTCCTATAATCAAGTAAACGCAGAATTGCAGGATAATTTAAAAATCCTCTTGCTCAACAAACAAGCCCAATTATTTGCTGAACATTATTCGCAGTTCCTAATCGAACGCAAAGCCAAAAGCGATCCTTTGTTATTCAAAAATGTTAAAAAATGGAAATTCGGCAAAAAACGCTTTAGCGGTTCTCTTGGAAAACTAAAAATAAAAGAATATATCAAAGCTTATGCTATGTTCATGCAAATTCAAAAAGCTCGTATCTCTGGTAAAGATTTACCATCTAATGAAACTTTGATAGATGTGGCCAGTGCTATGCGTCAGCAAACCATTGATGGCAAACCCGTCAAAGATGTCATCAAAGAACAGTTCGAGCAATCTCAGGCAAAAAAAGAAGAACAACTTAACTTGAAAGATGCTGCGGTAGCTGATAATAATGCTACATCGGCGCTTCGTAAAGATAAAGAAAAACTAACAGCTGAGCTTGCAACCATTGGAGACCCTCAGTCACAACAGAAATATAGAAAACTAATAGAACGCATTAATAAACTTATGGGCAGAGGTAACGAAGACGGCAGTGCTGACCGACGACAGTCCCAGTCTGACAGCAGGGCTCCTTCTAACAAGATAACAACTTCAATTAAAAAGAATGAAGTATTATGGGAACCTTTAGAACATGAAACTATGCA
Organism: uncultured Pseudomonadota bacterium; assembly: GCA_902799835.1. GTDB lineage: Bacteria > Pseudomonadota > Alphaproteobacteria > RF32 > CAG-239 > CAZU01. Next base: position 79,865 of record CADCCF010000006.1, on the reverse strand, counting down.
AGCCATGTGTGCTATTGGTATGTTATCTCAAGATTCCGAAGGTTTTACAACTTTAGCCGGATATAACAAAGTGCTAGTGGAACTAGATGTCGAAAAAAATACACTAACAAAAAACTCCTTGTCTTATTACATGCCTGACAAAGACCAACTCGCTCAATTCAAGCAGGAACAAGTAGAGTATATGGCAAAATATATGGAAAAGATTGATCATGTGTATGCTGCTGATAAAAATAAACTTGCTGATTTATATGACCAATTCAGCAAGCGCAAATATGATGATAAATACAAAGAAGAGTATACCGCTTTCAAAGCTGCTCGTGAGCAATTCAAAGAAAATCATGGCATCCCAAGTGATGACGCTATCAAACAAATTGTTCAACGCTCTACGCCCCAAGGAAAGCGCCCCGCATCTCGAAGTGGCCAGTCTCAAGGACAACAAAAATGATTAAAAAAATCTTTCGCTTGCTACGCGGCTTAATCATATTAGTTGGTTGGACTTATGTCTTTATCTACCTGACCAACTTATTGTTTGTTGTGATTTGGAATTTTGACTTTATGTCATCGTCATCTTGGCGTGTCATGGAACAATATTGGGAAAATGGCGGAATTATCAAATCAGCCTCTGATGTTCTCTTGTTTGTGGGATTATTTGCCTTGCCCATTTTATGGTTGATTGGTTTGCGTCGGGCCCTCAAGGCGAAATATTTACAACTTATATTCTCACCCTTTAAGTTTATATATAACCTATTTAACCGCTCATCCGGCAATACTGACAGAATTTCTATACGTTATACCAAATCAAATGAACAAAAGGTTGAAGAAATAAGAGGACAATTGGAATCCTTAAAGCCTAAAAAAGCGCAAAGCTCTCAAGGTATCAGATCTAGCATTAAGGAAAAAATATCAAATGATTTATAAAAAAATAAGCTCTTGTTAACTAATTCCGGTTATACTGAAATAAAATTGTTGGAGTAAGAGGTTTGAGGCCTATTCTGGTGTTATTAAGAATAACTTTAGTTGGAATCATATGGAGTGTGCTTTTCATTGAAGGCATACGTGTTATTCTTTTAACCAATTGGCATTTTGATATTTTTCGCACCTCCCACTGGACTCACGCATGGAATCTATGGCGTTCAGGCTGGATTATTGACGAAACCAAAGAATGGGCTTTTATCATTATTATTCTAACGGCTATTCCTGCTTGGGCAACTGTTTGGGCTGCTTTGAGCATTATCAACTGGGAAAATTTGTTTAGTAATATTTGGAATTTTCTAGTTGAACTAGTGAGAAAAATATTTGTTTTACCTTTACGTAAACTTATGGCTCCCTCCGTTCAAACTAAAGTTATTAAGAAAAAAACTATCACAAAAGAGACACGTCCAACAACCCCGCAAGCCCGCATGGCTGCCAGCACTCCCAATTTATCTCCTGAACGACGTGCTCAGCTTATGGGAGTTCCCTATAAACCTCAACCTATATCAACAACCACCGCTAGACCTGCTGCCAAACCGGCTTCCAAAGAATTTTCTCACTCTCTGTTTGAGCTTAGCGATGATGATAATTTTGACTTTGATTTGTTTGATGACAAAAAGGCCGAAACCAAACCTTCTCTATCTCTTTCCACTCCTCAATCGGAATCCGAAGGTGACCATAAAAATGACAGATCAACTTCTTCCGCCAAAAAGAAAAGAGCTGATATTACAGCTCCTGACACCAAGAATAAGACCTATCATTCTAACTCAACCTTTGAAATGCTCAAACAAAAAGGTTATGAAATTATTTCCGGCGTAACTCTTAATGATGTATTCATCGACTTTGTCGGTATATCCAAAAACCACTTATGTCTATGCCTCAATGACAAAGAAAGCGGCGACTGGTTGGCTGATGAAGAACGTTTTAATGATGAGGAACCTTTGTGGTTTTCTGAGAGTTCTCACCGTATTTCTCCGGTACGTAAAATAGCTCTCGCCCAAGCGGCTCTGTCGGAAAAGTTAGCTGCTGCCGATCTCAAATTTAAGATTATTCCTTACGTAATTGAGCAAATCGGCAACATTATTAATGCTGAGGATATGTTTGAGATATGGAAAGATTTACACATTAATGTAACTCGTATTGATCGTGGAACGCCTAAAGAAATACCTCTTTTTGCCAAGAAACTAGAAGATGCTGACAGCGGTATTGACAAAGGCGTTTTGGATAAATTAAAAAAACTATTGCGTAGCGACGAATAAAATAGAAAGAGGAATGTTATGGCTAGCAAAAAGGGTGAAGAATGGAAAGAATACAACAGTGCCGTTCAATGGATGTGTATAACAACGATTATAACGGTTGTCATTACCATAATATTGTTCATTACGGCATTACCTTTAGCTTATTTGATTGGTAATGGCATTTCCAAAGAAACTTTTGCTGATATTTCAAAATTCTTTTCTCTTATATTCAACCGCAGCGGTTTTCTCTACAATCGTTACTGGATTTGGGCTAAACAACTTTTCTACTATCATGGCAATTTTTCCTTGAGCTTGTGGATACCTACTTTGCCATTTATTGCCCTTCCGGCAGGTTTAATTACTGGTATGATTACGAATCCTTATAAATTTCAGTCAAATGTTCATGGCTCAGCACGTGTTGCCACGGAAAAAGACATTCGTAAAATGCCTTTACTTGGATTCGATGGTTTTTGCCAAGTAGTCGGCAAGTTCAACGGCAAATTACTGATGTTAAAAGAAACGCTTTCCACTTTGTGTTGTGCGCCTCCTGGTACCGGTAAAACTGCCGGAGTAGTTATTCCGACCATTTTTAATTCACCGAAACTTAGTATCATTGTTAATGACCCCAAACCTGAGTTGTGCTTTTCAACTTCCGGTGCGCGCGCCAAAGTTGGTCCCGTTTTCATCATAAACTGGGGTATGGAAGATGATCCTTCAAAAGGAATTTACTATCCTTCTTGGAATCCTCTATCACCCGGTGCTATTCCTGATCCGGGGCCGGCTCGTGATATGTATGTTGACTCCATGTGTAAAGTTTTAGTGGAAGACCCCAAAGGCGGAGCTGATCCGCACTGGTCTAACACCGGTCGTGCCGCCTTAACCGGTTTTATTAACTTTATCGTCTGCAAGTGCGAAAAAGCCCGTGCTAATGACTATTTTATCGGTAAAATTTATGAGGGCAAACTTGACGAAGAAGATAAGAAAAAGTTGGAAGATTATTATATGGAAATGAACGACCCTCAAGCCGCTCGCGCCTTACAAAACTTGCGCACTAATTCCCTGACCATTGACAACTATGTTCCGATTGGAACTTGGGCTTTACTTCCTGAACGTTGGATTGGCCACGAGGCCTGTATAGCCATGATTTTGGAATGGATTACTGAAGCGCAAATTAAACAATCTCAAGACATTAAACGCCGTATGGACGAAGGTGACCAAATGGCAGCTATGGCTGATCCGATGCGTGATCTGTTGGAAGAAGCAATTGAAGAAGCTCGTAAATTTGGTTATTCGCAACGTTCCATCATAGAATTGAGCCAATTAAGCTCCATGCCTGATAAAGAGCGTGGTTCTGTTATGTCAACAGCTTTTGCCGGAATTGGTATTTTCAAAAACGCCGCTGTGGTTGCCCGCACCAGTTTTTCCGACTTATCATTCAAGGATTTGCGCGGCATGAAAGATCCGGTTACCGGAGAGGTAAAACCTATTTCAGTATATTTGTCAGTTAACCAAGTTGATGCTCGTGCCTTGAGTGTTATATCCGGTATTTTTATCGACCTTATGTCGTCATATCTGATTGCCAATCCGCCTAACTTTGTCAATCCCACCGACGGCAAAATGGGACCATACTCAGCCTTGTTTGTGCTCGACGAGTTTCCAACTATGCCTAAACTTAAAGCCGTAATTGACGGACCGGCGGTTGGACGTGGTCAAAAAGTATCATATCTTCTGATCGGACAAGATTTAGGACAAATCTCCGGTAAATACGGAAAAGATGACCTTGAAACCGTTATTTCTACCACAGCTTGCAAAGTCATTTTATCACAAAACAACGAGCAAACTGCTCAGCGTTTCTCTAAAATGATTGGTAACAAAACTGTTCAAACCTCATCTTATTCCAAAAATGAAGGCATCTCGTTTAAGGGAAACAATCCTTTTGCTAAAAACGTAAGCTATCAACTCCAAGGCGTATCGGCGATTTCTGCCACTCAGCTTTTGAGTTTACCCATGCTAAAACAAGTAGTTTTGATGCAAGGTTCTATCGACCGCCCGATTATGGCTGATGCTCCTCGTTGGTATCTTGATCCTAAGATGAAAGCTTTGGCCAAGATTCCTCCTTGTCCGAATGTTCCTGATTGGATTGTGGCTCGTCGCGATGACATCAATGACGATATGTTGGCCAAACTCGGTATCGATTATGATCCCAATGCTGACGAGAGCGAGTACGCCGAGTTTGAAAACAACGATAATGAAACTGCCGCAGATAACGCTGAAAATGCCGAAGCGCAATAAAGAACTACGAATCTTGTTCTTCTTTTTCGTTCTCTGCAAGATTGGCTAATTGCGCCAAATCTTCTTCGTCAACCTCTTGTGCAACGAAAGAATACTTCTCGTTAAACCAGTTACCCAAATCAATATCAGCACATCTTTTAGAACAAAAGGGGCGATATTTCATATCTTCAATTTCTTTTTTGCAAATGGGACATTTCATTTTTCAACTCTTCCCGTTCCCTGACAAACTTCACATTCTTTCATAAATATATCGCTTAGTGATGGTCTGCGACGGCTTCGCAATATTTCGACATTACCGGCCTTAGTTACGCCCAAAACTCGTGATTTTGCCACATCATCCTGCAATCCCTGTTCCAAAATATCCAAAGCATCTTTTAAGAATTTGAATTCTGTAAATCCTGCAAAATCAATAACTATTTTTCCTGACAAATTGCGTAAAATAATCTGTTTGGCAATTTCTTCAGCCGCCTCGTTATTTAGCCTATTGATTCCCCCTTGTCCGGAACATCCTCCGCTATCAACATCAATTGCCGTTAACGCTTTGGTTTCTTCAATAAAGATGCGACCACCACATTTCAGCTTTACCTCTTTTTGCAGTGCATCACCTATCTGTTCATCAATCCCATATTCGCTAAAAGCATCTGCATTATACTCAACAATTCCCGTATCCGCAAATTCATTCTCAACATTATGGTTATTAACAACAATCTTGCATAGCGTCGACATATTGCGACTTATCATATCAGACAAACTGTTATCTCTAGAATACAAACACTCCGGTGATTTGCCGGCTTTTGCCTTTACCATAATATCAGCAAACACTTGACGCAATTCACTCATTTCAGATATTATTTCATCACCGGCAACTTCTGCCGCGTGTGTACGTACAATCCATCCTCCGTCATCTTCCGACAAATTTTTGCTAACTAACTCACTTAAATTATTTCGTAGCTCTTCATTTTCGATTTTGCTTGATATATTAACACCATTACCATAAGGACAAAAGACTATATTATCGCCGGCTAATTGCAAAAAACGCAACCCCCTGGCATTTTTTTCAGCTCGAGCTTCTTGAGCAATTTGTAAAACTATATCCTGCCCTTCATGAGCATCCAAATCTTCCAACTCATTTTCATGGGCATTAATAAAAACGTCCCTTTTACCAATGTTAACAAAGTAGCTGTTTTTTCCATTAGCTGTGCTTATTTTTTTAACTATCTTACCCAAATAAACATCACCTTCATTGGCTTTTGCTGCATCATGGACAACCAACTCCAACAACCGTCCCTTGTTTAAACCGGCCACCATCTTAATATTCTCATGTTCTTCTGCTACTATAACATCAAGCATTCTATTTCACCCCTGCCCCTATTAACAAATTGCGTGCCTCATAAAGCGGCAAACCAACCACACCGCTATATGAGCCGATAAGTTGCTCCACAAAACCGCCCATTAACCCCTCTATACGATATCCGGCACAACCACACCATTCTTTTGAAGCAACATAATCTTCTATTTCTTCTTTTGATAACCTTTTCATTTTTATTTTGTTTACATTTAATCGCAAAGCCAACTTACCTTCTTTACCGACGACACAAACTCCAGTCAAAACTTTGTGAGTTTTTCCTGACAACATTTCCATAACTTTGCGCTGTTCGTCATCCGACTTAGCTTTTTGTATTATATGAGCCCCGACTACAATAATTGTATCCGACGCTAAAATAACCTGATTAGGATTCTTAACTGCCACACACAAAGCTTTCTCTTTTGCCATGCGCTTTACATATTGACTGGGCTTTTCTTTATCATAAGGAGTTTCATCAATGTCAGCCGGTACAATTTTTACAGGCTCAAATCCTATCTGATTCAACAAAGCCTTGCGCTGCGGCGATTGTGAAGCCAAAATAAAATCTTTTATCATTATGTTTCCACATTTAAAATAAAAAAGGGGCTGATAACATTTACCACCCCTAATCAACTAACTTACGAAAGCATCGTCATCATAAGTTTTTTCCATTCTCTCATGACGCTCCTGAGCTTCAATAGACAATGTTGTAACCGGCCTTGCCTCCAATCTGTCAACCCCAATCGGCTCGCCTGTTTCTTCACAATAGCCGTATGTCCCATCTTCAATTCTACGCAAAGCATCATCAATCTTTGAAATCAACTTGCGAATTCTGTCTCTGGTTCTAAGTTCCAAAGCCTTATCTGTTTCCAACGATGCCCTGTCAATTTCATCGGGTTGATTCAACCCACCTTGCTTCAACTCATCCAAAGTATCCATCGACTGATCAATTAACGATTTTTTCCAGTTGACCAACTTTTGGCGGAAATACTCAAGTTGCAATTCATTCATATACTCTTCTTTTTTAGAAGGTTTATAATCCGGTGGCAATACTACTACATTTTCCATTGGCGAACTCCTCTTGTTTGCAAATTTTATCCAAGATATACCAACCAAATAATTTTTTCAAGTAAAATGGCGTTGTTTCCCCTGAAAATTTAAGCGATTAGCACTATTTTCCCAAACAACCTTTCGTTTCACGGGCATACTTGGCATAACACTTGTAAAAATGCTCTAAGCTTTGCTGTACTTCATAATTGACAGATTTCTTTGGATATACTCCATGTTTGTTCATAGCTCCAGCCTTAATTCCTGTCAAAATCTCTATACCGTCATCAACCGTATCAACAGCATAAACATTGAACTTTCCGTCCTCGACAGCTTGTACTACATCTTCGCGCAGCATTAAATCTGCCACATTGGTTCGCGGAATAATAACTCCGTGTGTACCGTCCAGCCCCTGATGTTCGCAAACATCAAAGAAACCTTCTATTTTTTCATTTACGCCACCAATCGGTTGAATTTCACCAAATTGATTAATAGAACCGGTAACGGCAATATTTTGCTTAATTGGAATTCCCGTAATCGCTGAAACCAAACAATAGTATTCTGTTGAAGAAGCGCTATCTCCGTCAACTCCACCATATGATTGTTCAAAAACAATCGCTGCATTCAATGACAAAGGACAGAACTTGGCAAATCTATTTGCCAACAAACTCTCTAAAATCAGCACGCCTTTAGAATGTATCGGGCCGCTCATTTCTACTTCGCGCTCAATATTAACAAATTCGCCCTTACCGATACGAACCTGAGCCGTGATTCTTGCCGGTTTTCCAAAACTGAAACGCGAGAAATTATAAACGACCAGACCATTAATTTGTCCGACCTTGGCTCCCTTTATATCAATCAGAATTGTCCCCTTATCAATCTGCTCTAACATCATCTCCTTGATGCGACCATTGCGATACAATTTAGCATTTATCGCCTGATCAATATGATTTTTACCAATATGATTTGATTTTGATTTACGAGCCCAATAATCAGCCTCGCGCAACAAATCGCCAATCGAAGCCACATGTGCGGTCAACTTTTCCGAACTTTCCGCCATACGTGAGGCATATTCAATAACTTTGGCAACTGCTTGCTTGTTCAAGGAGCGCAGTCGCTTCTTTTGAGACAATGAACCGATTAACTTAGCATACTCAACTTCATTTTCTTTTGTGCGATCCATCAAAATATCAAAATCAGCTTCAACCTTAAAAAAGTCCAAAAATTCCGGATCGCGATCACTTAACAATTCGTACAATTCAGCATCACCGGTCAAAATAACTTTCACATCCAAAGGTATTGGCTGAGGATCCAAGGAAATAGTCGTAAACGATGTCTCTTCACTGGGGGCTTCAATTTTAATTTGCTTAGAAGCTATAGCTCTCTTTAGCGAATCCCACGCAAAAGGTTGCAACAACAATTTGCGCGCATCAACTAGCAAAAACCCGCCATTAGCCTTATGCAAAGCACCGGCCTTAATCAATGTAAAGTCTGTCAACAACGCACCATATTGTTGGATTCTTTCAACTTTACCCACCAAATTTCCTTGCGTCGGATGATCCAAATGTATAATCGGCGCTCCGGAATCCGGTTCATTTTTAACTATAACATTGACCTTAAATTTGGCATATTTATCTTCTTCCGGCTGTTTCATTTTTGACAACAATGCTGTCAAAGGATCTTCTCCTTCAGCAGGCGTATTATTTTCCACTGCCGGTAAAAACTCATCACCATTATCCAAAATATATTTTTGTATCTGTTTTAAGAAATCATTTGCCTGTTTGTGTCCCTTATACTTTTCATGTAACTCATCAATCGGGCCTTTTACCGTTTCTTTCAAAAACTTGGTGCGCAAATTATTAATCTCATCGCGCTGTTTATCTTCCCAAGCCGGCAAATCCTGTGCAGAATTCTCAATCTCTGCCTGCATTTGGTTCAAATCTTCAATCAGTTGCTTTTTTTCTTCCTCGGGCAGACTATCAAAAGCCTCCGGACTCAATACCTCACCATTTTTAACCGGAGCAACCACCAATCCAACCGGCATATGCAAAAGCGAAACACTCTTGCCCTTTGCCTTTTTTTGTAGCATTTTTATATATTTTTCTTTAGACTGCTTGAACTTTTCCTTAATAATATTAACACCGGCATTATACTCATCACTTTCAAAAATTGCCGAAATCGAAGCAGATAAACTCTCAATCAATTTATCAATATCTTTAGCAAAATCCACCGCTGTTCCGGCCGGAAAAGAAACTGCAATAGGTTTATATGGCTCTTCAAAATTATAAACATAGGCCCAGTCATCCGGAGTCTTGCGATTTTTGGCTTCTTGAGCTAAAACCCTTTTTACCAACGAGCTTTTGCCGGTTCCCTCAGGCCCAAGGCAAAAAAGGTTATAACCTTTAGATTTAATGTTAACCCCAAGCTCAACCGCAGCCAAAGCTCTGTCTTGTCCCAATGATGACAATCTCTCTTCCAACTCTGCCGTTGAGGCAAACGAAAATTTCTGCGGATCACATTTTTTGTAAAGTTGACTCGGTTTCAATTTTGTTATCGTCATAATAAAAACCCCTATACAATAAATTTCTTTTCCATTATCATCCAATCATAACCAATCAAAAACTAATTTAAAGTAAAGAAACTCGATTCGTATGCAACATTTTATTTTCTTCCTATGGATACTGTTAGCATTAACCCCTGTGATAATTTTTATATTACGCAGTAAAAATTTTCAAAAAAAGATTATTCATCAATCACTTAACAATATTTTTATAAACTGCGATTATTTTTCAACCTTAACTGTCAAACAATTGACTTTCTATATATGTAAGCAATCACGCATCAGAAAAAAAGAACTGCTAAAATACATTTTTCATGAAAATACCGCCGATTTATTAAAGAATATAAACGATTCCAAGCTTAAATATCAACTGTCTTTAATGACTTCAAAAAAATCTTCCGCACCCAAGTTTAATCAACCATATTTAACTCTCTTGTATGCTAAAAAACTCATCTGCCAAGGCATTTACACTCAGCCTCGTCGGCTACTCCAAAAAATAAACGAAAAGCCGCGCTCTCGGATAGCTGCCGCCTTAAAATTGTATTTGGACTCACAATTAGCCTATCATGATGGTGATTTACTCAATGCTTCAGCTTGGTGCATACAAGCAATCAGCCTCTTCAAAAAACAAGATTTTTCATTCGAAGAAGCTGACACTTATTTCCTGCTCGGACAAATTTATCAAACCGGAAAATTTTACGATTCATCCGAACTAATGCTTCGCAATTCATTAAATATATTTAATCACTTAAAATGTGACCTTGGTGCGGCCAAAGCTGCTTGTCAGCTGGGACTGTTGACTGCTGCGCAAGAAAGGTGGGACGATGCTCGCCATTTTCTTGATATTTCAATTAATCACACTAACCATTTGAATAATCATCAGTTACATTATTTAGCCGTCTGCTATATGGCTTTGCTTGATGTAACCATGCACAATCATCACAACGCCATAAAACAAATTATGTCCCTTAATACCAAAAAATGTGATGATAAACTTACCGCTTTTCATCATGACATTCTTGCCCGAGCCTATTTGGGGCTCAAACAATGGCGCAAAGCCACTCATCACGCTAAACAAGCAAAAAAAATATATTCATCGCTCAACGATTCGCACTCAAATTCAGTAATGAATGAAATTATCGAAAAAGCAACAACAAACCTATAAAAATCAAAGATTATAGGAAACTTTCACAATCCAATTATTTCCCTTTCGAGTAATGCTTTTCACCCCGACTTCCTTATACCCCAACACATAAAACTGCGGAACACTAAAAAATCCATCAAAAATAAACCTGTTTTTAACCATCAACCCCGAAGCTTCGGTAAATTTGCGAAAGTGCTTTGACCATGCTGGCATACCGAAATTACCCAAAAGCACCACTTCAACATCTTGTTTTATAACAAATTTTCGAAGATTTTTAAGCAACGTTTTATATTTATCTTTGGCAAACCCCCTAAAATCAACCATTATTACCATCAACGGAGCTTCCTCATTAACCACCGCATAAGAAGCCAATACTTTATCATCAGAAACTAATACCCCTTTTGACAGAGCGGCCGGCATCTCCAAATCATTATTAAATGTTACCTCCACTTCATCTCCGCCATTAACTCGATCCGAAAAGAATATATTTCCTGAGATAGCCAACAAAACATAAATAACTACCAACGACAAACCTAACACCAAAATAGGCACAAGTTTTTTGGCAACAACCGCAGCAAGAAAAGCTATAAAACCAATACAATAAAAATGAAACAGATTAAGATTAAAGAAAGTAAATTCAGGATTTAACAACAACAAAAAAGCAATAGCAGCCATTACAATCGAAACGACCACAAAAAAAACATTTTCTCTTTCTTTATATTTTTTTTGACTTAAGTAACCCATTATTAATTTGTTTGCATTAATTTAAATCAGATTCTATAATCAGTATAGAATAAAAAATAGTTTTGTAAATGGGTTAGGAATAATGTTGGAAAAACTTTTATCTTCAGAGTTTGTCAACAAAGCTTTTGAACAGTTTTCGTTTGCGCTTAACCGGTTAAATATTAACATATCTGAGCTTGACAACATAAAAATTACTGCTTTGGCTCTAATTATATCGGCGCTGATAATTTTCCTGTTATTAATTGTCGTTGTCATATTCTGCAACATTATCAACTTATTTCGCAAGACATCATCCCGACAATCTAATAAATCATCAAGTTACGAATCCGATTCCGTTTTTAGCGAAGAAGAGCAACAGGAATTGGAATTAGAATTGCAAAAAGAACTTGATCTAGCTTTGGCTCAACGAGCTGAATTAGAACAAAAAAAAGAGCAAGAACAACAAAATTTATTATTGCAAAATCAAGAAAAAGAAGAAAATGCACGTAAAAAAAAGCAGGAAGAGGAAAATGATTATCAACGTCTCAACTCTTTTAAGAACAAAATAGATTCCGAAATAAGTTTTGATTGGAAAAAACAGCAAACGCCAAATGAAGCGGCGAATACAATTGATAACATAGATGCATCAAATCTTTCTTACAAACAAGAGGTTTCCAAATTATACAGCCTGATTGGACTACTCATTAATATGTTCGGCCGTGGTGTCGATGACCTTAAAATCGCTCAAACTCTCAATTATAAGACTCAGGGTTTGAGCGATGAAAACGACATACTAAAGCTTATCAGTGCTGTAAAATACTTTATAAGTTTGTGCCAATCTGATAAATTTTATAAATTGGAGAATTATCAAGAACTTCCCGATGTGGAACAAGCGCTTTATCATCTAATCAACAATGATGTATCTCTAGCTTTGGTACTACTGGAAAATTTAATGGATAAAAGCATTGATAAAAGCAATAATGCTTCTGAAAACAAGCGCCAACAAATTTTCTCTCAAGTATCCGATTATGCTTGCTGTCTCGGTACACTGGCTGAAAACAGTGATCTTATGTTGGCAACTTCGGTCTATGAGATGGCAATTGAACTTAATTCCAGTAATGCAACTGCCTGGAGCAGATTGGGCGATGTTTATCGTCAAGCTAATTCTGAATCCAAAGCAATTTGGGCCTACCAAAACGCCTATTCCTTTGCCGATTCTGAAATAAATGCCAGCGAACTTGCTAATGCCAGCCAAAATATGTCTAATTATCTGTATGCACAAGGCAACACATTACAAGCCACTAAAATGCACAATATAGCTAAGCAATATTACGATTCTCTAAATATCAATAATAGCTTCACCGAGCAAGAAATTGACGCCTTAAAAATTATAGAAAGCAATCAACAACAAAATATACCTGAACTTATTGCTAACCTATTGCAAAATCAACACTACTAAAATCGTGGCAACTTAACCAACTTTGCAGCAGCAGCCACCAAAGTCAAAATAAGATAGTTTAATATGTCTGTAGTGGGAAAGTTAGTAGTTTTGCAATCTTTTTCTGCCTTATATAACAAATCCATAACATCAAAAAGTCTGTCTTTCGACCAACAGCTTATTTGTATCGCTCCGGCATCATAACAATAAAACAATCGTTTAGATAACACTTTTTTTATCGCCTCGCTTGCTGAAAGACCACCTTCGGTCAAAGATTTTCCTTCTAACAATGCGTTTACATGTTTGGCTAAACTGCGAATAATCTGAATTTCTTCAACACCCTCATTAAGCATGTTCTTCAATGCCCGCAAAGCTTTGTATTTCTGTCCGGAAAAGACATAAAAACATAAATCATCCGACATAGATACCGACGCATCAAAAACTACCTTACGCACGTCATCAACTTCAAAATGGCGGCTCACTCCAACATAAGTTATCAACTTTTCAATTTCATTTAAGTTTGCCATACGATCGTTTGACATGCGTGAACACAAAATCTCAAAAGCATCTTTGGTATAAGTAATCTGTTGCTCTGCTAACTTTTTCTTAATTGAGGTAGCTATATCAGCTTCACGATCTTCATAACAAGCAACACAGATTAAAAATTTTTCATTATTAAAATAATTAACTAATGAACTGCGCGTATTCAAACTGCTAACGCCTGAAACAATAAGCAAGTTATTCGATTTACTATCTTCAATAAATTCCTGCAAAACTTTAGTTAAATCATTATCCCCATCTCGCAGACAAATAACTCTTCTACCAGCCATTAAAGATTGCGCATTATACTCAGCGATCAACTGTCCGCTGTCACGTTTAACTTCCCCCCAATCAAGATTAACCACGGCAAAAGGATCCTGTAAATCATTTGCAACCGTCTTGGCAAAACGGCGAACATACTCCGAAACCAAACCTTCATTTGTCCCATAAACCAACACGGCCTTGATATTCATATCCGGCTTTTTACAATAGGCTTCGATTTGGGCTGATTTAAATATCATTTATTGTCGCCAAACTGAGTATGAAAATATGCACCCAATCGCAACGTAATATCATCCGCCACAATTTTTGCCGCGTCAGCTTCTGCCTTCTTTTGTGACATGGTTGTAGAATAAGGATCAGACAAAATATCATAGCTGACAAATGCTATTGAATCACCTTCAACTAACAACTCAGAATCTTCATATAGCTTATAACCTACCACATATTTAATACGTTCGTTAGTCGCGGTAACGTCATCACGCATGGCTTGTTGGGTTACACTTTTTGATAATACCTCAACCACCAAACGATATTGCGGGTCATTCGGAACTCCTTTGGGTGTCAACAAATCCAATAAATGGTTGCGCAATTGTTGCCCAAAACGATCTTTTATAGCGACAACTTTTATCTTAGCCAATTCTTCGACAATTGAAGTATCAAATTTATCGCCAAAATACCAATTTGAAGAATTATCGCGCTGTACATACAACGGCTGAAACCCGCATGAACTAACCAATAATACCACCGCCAATATTTTAAGCAAATTCATTTTCGCCTCTCCTAAACCACAATATTAACAATCTTATTAGGAACAACAATTATCTTTTTAATCTCTTTACCATCAACATTGCGCTTTATATTATCCAAATTCAAGGCGGATTTTTCTACCTCATCTTTGGGCATATCTTTGGGCAAATCGATGGTTCCGCGCATTTTGCCACAAATTTGCACAGCATATGTCACCACACTGTTTTCAGCTAATTTCGCATCGCCCTTAGGCCAACTTTCCGTAACAATCAAACTATCATGTCCCAACCTTGCCCACATTTCTTCAGCCAAATGCGGAGTAAACGGAGCAAGCAATTTTAATAAGTTTTCATATAAAGTGCAGCTAATCTTTTCCTTGTTAGAAAGATAATTAACATAACTCATCAATGAAGAAACAGCCGTATTAAACTTCATTTGATCTATACGTTCGGTCACTTCTAAAATACAGCTGTGCATGGCGCGCAAATCATCACCATTCAAAGGAGCTTCATCATCTTTACAAACTTTTTTGAATAGGTTGTAAATTTTACCGACAAAACGATAAACTCCCATCAGACTTTCTTCCGACCACATTGCAGTCTGCTCAAAAGGTCCGATAAACATTTCATAAAGTCTGAAACTGTCCGCCCCATAATTCTCCACAATTTCATCGGGGTTAACTACATTGCCGCGTGACTTTGACATTTTTTCGCCATTTGCGGCCAAAATCATACCATGCGAAGTACGCTTATTATATGGTTCTTTAGTCGGGACATAACCACAGTCATACAAAAACTTGTGCCAAAACCGCGAATACAGTAAGTGCAAGGTGGTATGTTCCATTCCTCCGTTATACCAGTCAACATTCATCCAATAATCAAGCGCTTCCTTAGAGGCAAATTCTTTTGAATTATGCGGATCACAATAACGCAGAAAATACCAAGACGATCCGGCCCAGTTCGGCATTACATCGGTCTCGCGTCTGGCATGTCCGCCACATTTCGGACAAGTGGTATTAACCCAATCTTCGGCCTTAGCCAATGGAGAATCTCCCTCGTCATTAGGCAAATAATCTTTAACTTCAGGCAAAGTAAGCGGCAAATCTTTTTCATCTAAAGGTTGCCATCCGCAATGCTCACAATACACCATCGGTATCGGCTCGCCCCAATAGCGTTGACGTGAGAAAATCCAATCACGCAATTTAAAGTTGATTTTGGAATTACCGAAACCTTTTTCTACAGCATAATCAATGGCTTTGCGCATCGCATCTTCTTTATTTAACCCGTTCAAGAAACCTGAGTTTATATGCTCGCCGTCTTCTTCCCAAGCCTTTTCTGATATATCGCCACCGGCCAAAACCTGAACAATCGGCAAATTGAAAGTTTTGGCAAAGTCATAGTCGCGTTGATCATGCGCCGGAACCGCCATAATTGCCCCAGTACCGTATCCGGTTAAAACATAATCGGAAATAAATACCGGTATCATCTCTCCGTTAAATGGGTTCTGAGCCTTAATACCCTTTAACTCAACGCCGGTCTTTTCCTCACCGATAGAACGCTGCAACTCTGATTTCTTTGCTGTTTCTTCAATATAAGCCTTAATTTCATTTTGATTTTCAAATTTGTTCATGTATTTTGCAACAAACGGATGTTCCGGAGCCAAAACCATATAAGTTACACCAAAGGCCGTATCCGGACGAGTTGTAAATACTTTTAACTTATCATCACCAAAAGCAAAATCCAATTCAGCGCCTTCTGAACGCCCGATCCAATTAGTCTGTTGCGACTTAACCCTATCAACAAAATTCAGCCCTTCTAAATCATCAATTAGTCTGTCTGCATATTTGGTGATTGCCACAATCCACTGCTCTTTTTCTTTGCGAACTACCGGAGATCCGCATCTTTCACAGCAGCCGTTAACTACCTCTTCATTGGCAAGTCCTACCTTGCAGGATGGACACCAGTTAATAGCCATTTTTCCTTTATAGGCTAAGCCTTTTTTATACAGTTGAATAAACATCCACTGCGTCCATTTATAATATTCTGGATCACAGGTTGAAATGCATCTGTCCCAATCAAAAGACATACCGATCATCTTAAGTTGACGGGTAAAATTAGCGATATTTTCTTTGGTGGATATTGCCGGATGAATACCGGTCTTAATAGCATAATTCTCAGCCGGTAAACCAAAAGCGTCAAATCCTATCGGATATAACACATTAAAACCTTGCATGCGCTTTTTGCGCGAAATAACATC
The DNA here is from genome assembly GCA_902799835.1 of uncultured Pseudomonadota bacterium. Lineage (GTDB taxonomy): Bacteria > Pseudomonadota > Alphaproteobacteria > RF32 > CAG-239 > CAZU01. The sequence goes on along the minus strand of CADCCF010000006.1, from coordinate 63,281 downwards.
CAATGCTGTATATGAACGAGGATGTCCCACATGCAATCCGGCTCCTGAAGGATATGGAAACTCAACTAAAGCATAGAACTTTTCTTTATTTTTATCAATTTCAACATGATAAACTTTTTCGTCTTCCCAAATTTCTTGCCACTTTTTCTCAATAGATTTAAAATTATATCTATCCTCTATTTTCCAACTTTGTTGCCATTCTTCAAAAGTGTTTTTTCCGTTGTATTTTTTGCTCATCTTCGTCAACCATCTTATAAAAAAATTATTAATCGGCTAACAAAATATCTCAGTTTATTATATTTTACAAGAGAGATTTTTAAAACTTGTAATTATGTTCGTGTTTCTATATCATCACAGTTAAATTTTGATGAGGTATAAATATGAACGATTCGCGCGCTTTAGCTCTGCAAATTTTTGACAATGTAATGAGCCAAAAACAACCTTTTCAAATACCATCCGATATTGCTGGTAATGATGTGGCCTTTGTAAGAATGCTGGTCATGACATCACTACGCCATTTGCCATACATTGAACAAGTAATCAATCGCCTGTCATCGCAAAAAAAATCAAAATCAGCTTTGGTAAAAAACATCCTTACCTTAGGTGCTTGCGAATTATTATATATGCAATCCCCTGATTATGCGGTTATCAATTCTTATGTAAACATTGCTAAAAAGCAACTCAATCGTTTTGCCTCAGGTTTTATCAACGCTGTTCTGCGCAATATAGGCCGCCAAAAAACTCAATTACAACAAGCCGACCGAGGCCAATTTTTTAATCAAGCCTTCAAAAAATTATTACAAACAAGTTATGATAAAAACACCATAGACTTAATTGAGAAATCATCCATAACCGAACCGCTTTTGGACATAACCATAATGGATTCTTCCTCCCCGATTAACGAGCTCGGACAATTGTTGCCGCTAGGAACATTGCGCCTCAAAACAAAAGGAAAAATAAATGAACTCCCTGATTATGACAAAGGTGTTTGGTGGGTACAAGATTTTTCGTCTTCTTTGCCGGTAAAGTTATTAGATAATCTCAAAGGTAAAAATGTACTGGATTTATGTGCAGCCCCCGGTGGAAAAACCGCACAATTGTTATCGTCTGGAGCCATCGTTACTGCTGTTGACATTTCAGCATCTCGTCTTAAGATCTTGCAACAAAATTTGCAACGTCTTAAACTTTCGCCTCATGACATCATCTGCGCCGATGCTGTTGATTACCTGAATTCAACCAAAGAAAAATACGATATTATTTTGCTTGATGCTCCATGTTCAGCCACCGGTACCATTCGCCGCCACCCTGAAATTGCTCAGATCAAAACTTCTCAAGATGTTATCAATCAAAGCCTCTTGCAATCACAAATCCTTAAACTTATTCCCAACGTTCTAAAACCGCATGGCTACTTGATTTATTGCACTTGTTCTTTGTGTCGTGAAGAAGGGGAAGACCAAATTCTCAGTTTTCTTGCAGATAATCCGACCTTTAACATTGTCAACCTCGCGCCCAAACTTCCCGACGAGCTCAAAAATTTAGCCGATTCCCATGGCTTTATTCGCATATTACCTCATTACTTATTATCATTTGGCAATGCTGACGGATTTTTCATAGCTTGTTTGCAGTCATCTCGCTAAAATAGTTTAGCATAACCGCTTAATGAAGCTTGAAGTGCAACAACATCTCGTTTATATTGATGGTTAAGTTATGTTTCCACGAGGTGTTATACATTATGAGCGCCATTGTCATTGACACAGTAATCGCTTTCGCAATCGGCATGATTTTATCAATCGGCTTCCATTTTTATTTTGCCAAACAAAAAAATTGGGAAGAATATTTTTTATCATCAATTATCGCTATAACCCTTTCCACAGTAATCAGCATATCAGCAACCACTATATTTTTTTGGAATCCTGATGATTTTGTATATGATTTATCAATAACTCAATATCTGTTACCTTTAGGAGCTTCTCTTTTAATTTTATTAGGAGTCCTGTTAGGTAGTGTACCATATTTATTAATCTCAACTGCTATTGCTTGTTTATTCAGTGTGTATTACACCGGTATAGCAATCAATTTCAGTAATGAACTTCCGGCATGGCTTAACATGTTTATCACGGCTGTTTGCCTTTGGCTGTTTTCCGGTGGGTTTTACTGTATTTCCGGTTTATCCCCTTTTCCTCAGTCCCAGGGAATTACGCCGGCATTGGGCATCATAATATTGACTTTCATAGGAATGGCTCCTTTAGCATTAGGAATTTCAGCTGCAGCATTGCTCGGTGTGTTAATTGTTGCCTATGTTCGCAGCTTTTCACAGCCGATTAATCAAGATTGTGCCATCATTTTAGGATATATAATAGGCTGGTTTGGTTTAATATCATGCGGTGAATACCTTTTGCCCTGTTTCGTAATATTTATGATGTATTACATGGCCGAAGCATCCGTTGCTCTGTTCCGCAAAATTATGCCTCTAGAAAAATATCAAAACATTCCCTACAATACAACATTGTATCAAGCATATATTGACGGAGCCCCTCAACAAAATATTTCCAGTGTAATATGGCTGACAAATTTATTGCTGATAGTATTAGGTGTTATCCAAGTTAATGGCGATAATGCCTTCTCGCTTCCTGTTTTTGCATATATGTTTTGCGCATGGCAACAATATCGCACCATTCACTGGAGGACCCCAAAACAAACACTAAAAGAAACCAATCAAGAAGTTATCAATTCTATAAAGGCGACTTTCGCTTCGGTGTTCCAAAAGAATGATGATAATCAACCCAAGGATGATAAATAATGTCTATTTTAAGCTTTCTCAAAAACGCCTTTTTATCCCCCACCGATACCGACGAGGTAATATCCGGCGAAAATGAAGACGCTTTCAATATAAAATATCGCTGTTTAGTTATTGAATTCGCTGAAACATTAGATAGTTCATCCGGAGAAATATTAACGGCCTTGTTACGCACTCAAAAAAATTTGGAAGTAAATTATTTTAATGAGCCTTTTAACAAAAATTTTCTATCTTTAGAAGGTCGTACATTTTTTGATTTTATAGATAAAGGTCAAGCGATTCTTGATAAAACCAATTCTGATATTCTGATTTGGGGATGTCGCGAAGGTCACCAAATTAGATTAAATTTCCAAACATCTGAGCAATATGAACAAAACAATTCATCATTTTTAAGCTTGCTTGACAGTCTGTACCTTCCGGCCGATATTTTTGATAACACCGCCAACTTTCCCAATTCCATTATCGAGTTGATAACCGGCATTATTATAATGGCATCTCCGGCTCATACCAAGCAACAATTAATTCAACAGAAATTTTTGTTAAAACGTATAATCGACCGCCTTTCTCACGACAATTCAGCCAAAATCATGCCGGTAGAATACTTACCTTACATAATGAACTTTTTGGCTCTAATTTATATGACTTATTGCCGCAATTCATCTGAGGAAAAAGACTTTAAGATAGTCAACAAGCTTCTTAATACAGCTATTAGTCATCAAGATCTTATAAAAAATACCATGCATTTGGGTTGCATATATAGTCATTTCGGACAATTACACACTTTGGCATCCAAGACCAATTCCAATCATATTACCAAACACTACAAGGCCGCCATTGCAAACTATCAATTGGCGCAGAAATACATCGGAAAATATACTTATCCTTATAACTACGGATTCATATCATATCAACTATCCAACCTGCTCTATGATTATTGGCGGCAGATTAATGACATTCAAGTCCTTAGAGATTCCGTTTTCAATTTGCACGAAGCTGAAAAGATATTTACTTATGCCGTATTTCCGGATTTTTGGGCTGAAATCGAAGGATTGCTTGGTCAAAGAATGAGCGTTTTAAGTTCGCAAATAAACAACAATGCAATTGCCGAAATGGCAATAACTGCCTATAAAAACCAACAAAAAATCATTACGGAAAAACGTGATCCTTTCCAATGGGCCACTATCCAAGAAAACATTGGCAATATATATTATCGTTTAGGAAAAACCTTACGAGATGACAGCCTATTGGAAGAAAGCTTGGAATATTTTCACGATGCACTTTACATATTTGAGAACATGGACTTAGATGAAAATTCTAAACGAGTAACCAACCACATAGCCAAAACTTCTGATTTACTGGCGTGATTTAGCCTCTTTCGTGACTGCCTCTACCACCGCGCTCCATCATCATACCTCTAATTTGCTGCTGCAACATTTCATTTTGTTTCTGGCGACGAATACGTTCTTTGCGTTCATCTGGAGTTTCACGATAATTAGCTTTTGCATCGCGCATAGCTAACAACTTTTTAACCAAATTAGTTTGTGAAACACCATTGGTGGCACCTTTTAGAAACATTGAAATATTTTCCGGTGTTAGCATTTGATCAAAATCAATTTGCTTTAGCATTTCATCACTGGCAATAATGTTATTCAATTCGACATTTAATGCTTCATCCCAATCTTCATCGTCATCATCGCCTTCTGCAATAATCTTCAACAGAGATTCCTTAAATAATTTATTGACCAATTTCAAAAAATTTTTAGGAGTAACTGTACCATTAGCCGAAGCGCGCATCAAGGCAAACAACAATAAATTTTTTACATATTTTTTTTGCTTTCCATTGAGTTTAAGATTTCCTCTGATACCATCCTTAGCGGCCTGTAAGACTTCATTACGCTCTTTTTCAAAATTATATGCCATTTGCTTTTCCTTCTAAAAAATCACAAATCTTAGGCTCGAAATAATCAACAACTTTATTATACACTTCTTTTTTAAATTGCACAATCAATTTTGGAGCTTCCGATATATCATCCCATTTATAATCCCTAAATTCTATTTCCCGAGGATTAATTTCAAAATTTATTTCCGCATCATCACCCTTAAAATAAAACAAAAACCAATATTGTTCCTGTCCCTTGAACGGCAACTTAAAATTGCTTGGAAAATCATAACGCAACGGCTCTGAAATTTTTGCAATTAATTCTACGGATTTTATGCCGGTTTCTTCATAAAGCTCACGCAAAGCTGCCATCTTATAATCCTCGCCATTCTCAACACCACCTTGAGGAAATTGCCAACAATCTTTTTCTTGATCGCTTCTGGCACATAACAAAACCTTACCGACCTTGTTAAAGACAACTATTCCGACATTTTCACGGTAAAATTTTGCCATTACTCAACCACCAAATTAGAGACCGGCACTAAAGCAAACGGCTTTGTTATATCGACAGTTTTTGCTTCTTCATATGACAACTGCGGAGAAAAAGTATCTATCCATTGTGCCAATTTCACAATTATTAAAGGCTTATCATCAGCAACAATCAAAACCTGACCTTTATCAAAGGCAATATTTTCTGCCTTTTTTATCTCATCATCAATCCTTTCAGACGTCATATCTTTATTAATAACGATATCAGCGCGTCGTCTTGGTAAAGAGTCGATCTTTATGGTATTTATAACATCCGACGATGTTGCGTCTATCATCAACAACCCCCTATCTCTAACCTCTTCTAAAAGCGATTTGACCAATTCTTGCTTATCTGATGATATTGCGCCATCTCGAATAATAATCCCACCGATAGGCGCTTGTTTAAACAAAATCTTGTGTAATCTTGTCAACAATTCTTCTTTATTCAAATCAAAATTCAGCGCCAACGGGCCGGTATCTTCCCTTAAAAAATCTTTTGATGCCAGCAATACATCCATATATGTTTCATGCCCTTTTTGTCTGGCGCTCGAAATGTTATCAACGCCATGCGTCATATAAGGATGAAAGCTCATTGATAAACCCGAAGAAAAAGCCGAAGCTACCTTATTAACCACCATGCTATCAAAGCCTAAGTTACCTATTACTACGGCAATTTTTTTAAAGTTTGGCAATGTATTGATATTATTACCATATTCAATCCAAGCCCTACGCCCCTCATTCCCTTTTTTGGGCAAACTAGTGCCATCTTCTCTAATCTCAACCAACTCAGGCAAAATTCCGACATTTTTCATCGGCACAAATCCGCTTTTATTAGGTAATTTTCCTATATTAGGAACATTTCCTATTAAGCTTTCCAATGAAAAACCTTCACTTTCAGAAACTTCATTTTTCACAATATTCTGCTTATCAGAAGTGCCATCTGCCGTATCTTGCGTTTGCGAAGATATTTCTATTTTGTCAGGTAAAGTTAAAATATAAGCCGGAGACTTATTATTCTTATCAAACATCAAACGGTCAATTTTTGAAAGATATACCGGTTCGCTTTTTTCTTGCGCAAACCAATAACCAACACCCAAAACCAATACCGCAATCAGGCATCCGACAATAACCAGCTTATCATATCTTTCTAAATTCTTCGCCATGTTCCAACCTTATTTAGCAGCTTTGTAAACATTAAGTGCTTTTACCAAATCAACCGCTCTCAACAGCTGATAATCTCTACGCCAAGAATTATTATCATCTTCATTGTCATCTTTTTTATCATTTTTCTTTTTTTCGTCTTGTATGGTCTCATTTTTCAATGCGTTGGTATACTCAGCTTCGCTAAACCCATACTCATCAGAAAATTCTTCCAATTTTGCCGGATGAACTACCACATCAGGCTCAATACCGGTAGCCTGAATAGATCTTCCGGACGGAGTATAATATCTTGCCGTGGTAACTCTCATAGCACCATAATCTCCCAAAGGCACTACTGTTTGCACACTTCCTTTACCAAAAGATTTTTCGCCTAAAACCACCGCACGCTTATGATCCTGCAACGCCCCCGCTACAATTTCCGATGCCGAAGCTGAACCGTTATTAATCAAGACGACAATCGGCAAACCGTTAGTTATATCCTTGCCTTTGGCCGAATAACGCAGTGTATCTTCCTCATTGCGAGCTCTTGTCGAAACAACTTCACCTTTATCCAAAAACAAACTTGATACAGCCACTGCCTGATCCAACAGTCCCCCGGGGTTATTGCGAACATCCAAAACCAGACCTTTTAATTCATTTTTAGTTTCCTTCATCGCTTTGTTATAGGCTTTTTCAATATCTTTATCTACATCTTCTGAAAACGATCCTAAACGCACATACAAAACATTTTCATCCTTCAGCTCACTTTTAACGGATTGAGTTTTTATCTCTTCCCGCTTTAAAGTAACATCAAATGGTTTTTCGTTAACTCGGCGAATAGTTAATTTAACTTTTGTTCCCGGTTTGCCACGCATCTTATCAACAGCCTCGTTCAAGGTCATACCTATAATAGTTTCACCGTCAATATTGGTAATATAATCCCCCGGTTTCAAACCGGCACGATATGCCGGCGTGTCATCAATCGGCGAAACAATTTTAACCACACCTTGTTCCATGGTTATTTCTATACCTAACCCGCCAAACTTTCCTGATGTTTGTTCATTCATATATTTAAAATCTTTAGCATCTAAATAGCTGGAATGAGGATCAAGTGAAGTAAGCATCCCGTTAATTGCCGCCTCTATTAATTTCTGATCAGACACTTCTTCGACATAGGTTGCCTTAGTACGCTCCATCACCTCGCCAAACAGATTCAGCAATTCATAGGTATTGGCCGGCTTTTCTTTTGTCTCAGTTTTCGCCATTCCGTTCTGTACCAACATCATCGAAAACACCACACCAATCAACCAAAATTTTTTCAACATTTTAAAATCCTCATACCTTAAATTTTAAACCATGCAGCCGGATTAATCGGCTGATTATTTTTGCGAATTTCCACATATAATTCAGCCTTAGAACTTTCAGGCATCCTTCCTATCGGTTCACCGGCCAACAGCATTTGTCCGACTTCAACATCTATACTACCCAATCCGGCCAACAACGATAAATATCCACCGTCATGTTCGACAATAATCATATCACCATAGCTCCGAAAAGGTCCGGCAAAAACAACCGTTCCATCAAAAGGTGAAATAACCTGAGCTCCCAAACGAGTTGCTACCGTCAATCCCTTACTGGAAACACCTTTGTTTTGTTGGTCGCCATATTGCGAAATGATGTTACCACGCACCGGAAGCGGTAAACTTCCCTTTGCTTTGGCAAAACCGCTAGCTATATTATTTATAGAATCATGTGGCGATTTAATCAAGTCAGCAGATTGTTTTTCCTCTAATTTTCTTTTTGCTCGTTGATTTTCTATCTTTTGCAACAAATCTTTAATATCTTTTGCCTGATTAACCAACTTGTCTATATTTTTGCGAGTTTGTTCACTTTTTACTTCCACCCTGCTTTTCAAAGCGGCCTTGGCGTTAGCCAATTTCTTCATCCGATTATGCTCTTTTTGCATAGTGTTTTTTTGTTTTTCAATTTCAAACAACTGTTTTTCGATTTTCTTTTTTTTCTCACTAACTTCAACAAAGTGTTTCCTGATAGTTTGTGCATTATCTTCCAAATAAGGAACGGCCTCACGCAAAACAATTGCACTACGAATAATATCAACCGGCGATAGCGGTTGAACCAACAGCGATTCTGTCGGGCGCATTGCCAAGTTCTGCACTGCCGACAAGGTTTTGATTAAATTAGCGTCCTCTCTGTTAAATTTGGCTTCAGTGTCATCCAAATCTTCCTGCAATAATTCTAATTGCTTTTCCATTTTTGATAATTTTTCTTCGCTATTTTGAATAGCGCGGGCTGCCGATATCATCTCCTTATTAACTTTGTTAAGTTCTTGACCGATAATTTCGGCCTGTTCCTGAAGCTTTTGGTGTTCTATACTTTGTTGCTTGGCCTGTTCTTCAACTTTTCGCAAATCAGCTTTTGAAACAGTCTCAGCATTAGCGGTATTGCTTAACCATACAACACCGCACATTACCATGACTATTGTCTTAATTGCCGATTTACAGTTCATAAGTCACTTTTCCAACAAAGATTTTCCCGTCATTTCTTTGGGCTGTTGCAGCCCCATCAATTCCAACATCGTAGGTGCTACATCGGCCAAGCAACCATCATGTAATTTTTTAACACCGCTCATGTCATTAACCAGCACCAACTGTACTTTTCCGACAGTGTGAGCTGTATAGGGTTGGCCGGTTTTTTCATCAACCATTTTTTCAACATTACCATGGTCAGCCGTAACCAACAAAACACCGCCAACTTTTTTGATTGCCGCTACAACTTTACCCAAACAATCATCAACTGCGGCAACTGCCTTCAAAGCTGCCTCCATAATACCGGTATGTCCTACCATATCGCCATTTGCAAAATTGCAAATTATCATATCAAATCTTTGATTTTCGATTGCTGCTACCAACTGTTCTGTAATTTCATAGACGCTCATTTCCGGCTTCAAATCATAAGTTGCAACTTTCGGTGAAGGAATCAAAATACGCTCCTCTCCATCAAATTTACGTTCTTCACCGCCATTGAAAAAGAAAGTCACATGGGCGTATTTTTCTGTTTCGGCAATTCTGAGTTGGGTCAAGCCGTTTTGCGATACAACTTCGCCCAAAATATTTGTCAGTTGCTCAGGCGGGAAGATTGTTTGCATAAATCTCTGATGATCAACCGAATATTCCGTCATTCCGACACAAGATGACAATTTCAAAACCTTTTGTCTGGCAAAACAGTTAAAATCTTTATCCCCTAAAGCATACAAAATTTCCCGTGCCCGATCAGCTCTGAAGTTAGCCATCAACACAGCATCACCATCTTCAATTCCTTTATAGTCACCAATCACACAAGGAACTATAAATTCGTCCGTAACTCCTTGCGCATAAGATGCTTTTATTGCTGCTGTTGCATTGGCATATTTTTCACCTTGCGCCAAAGCTATTGCATTGTAGGCCTTTTCAACTCTATCCCAGCGCTTATCACGATCCATGGCATAATATCGGCCACAAACCGTTGCGATTTTAACCTCTTTTAATCCGGCAACATCTTTTTCGAATTCGGCCACGAATTCTGCTCCCGAAGCCGGCGGTGTATCGCGCCCGTCAGTAAAAGCATGAACCGCAACCTTCACCCCGGACGCCGCCAAAATTTTTGCTAATGCCACCATATGACTTTGCTCCGAGTGCACCCCGCCCGGTGACATCAAGCCCATCAAATGACAAACTCCGCCATTAGCTTTTAGTTTAGCGATCAAGTTTTGCAACACCTCTCTTTTAGCCAAACTCCCATCTTTTATACTGGCATCTATCTTTGGCAAATCTTGCATAACCACTCTTCCGGCACCTAAATTGGTGTGTCCAACTTCGGAATTACCCATTTGTCCTTCCGGCAAACCTACTGCTAAACCTGATGTTTCAACAAATCCGTGCGGATAAGTTTCTAGTAATTTATGCCAGTTTGGTGTATTACCATTTTCAATTGCATTATCCAGTGTGATTTTTTCACGATAACCCCACCCGTCCAATATCAATAACATTACAGGTTTTTGTTTCATTTTTTCCTCTTTACATTAAATTTCAAAAATTGAGCTTATTATATATAATATTTCACAAACAAAAAGCACTATTTTACTTATTTGCGCATAATTTGCTGCCATATCTTAGCCGGCAGTCCCGAACCATAAACTCCCTTCATCGGAGAATTATCGTCATTTCCTACCCAAACCGCCGTAATCAACTCATCATCAAAACCAATAAACCAAGCATCGCGATTATCCTGTGAAGTACCGGTCTTACCAAAAGCTTCCCGATCGATTCTGGCAAATCTTCCCGTGCCGGTTTTAAATACCTCTCGCATTAGCTTTTTCATGACAATCACTGCTTCTTCACCGACGATTCGCTGTTTTTCGACCGGTTCTCTCTGATAAAGTTGATATCCTTCATTAGAATAAATTTCTTCAACCATGTGCGGCCAAACCGCATAGCCACCATTGGCAATAACCGCATAAGCTGACGCCATATCAATCACCTTAACTGCCGAACTGCCTAAAGCTATCGACAAATCTTTGCTTATAGGCGTAGTTATGCCCAACTTTTTGGCCATTTTTCTGATTTTGCCCACTCCGGTTTTTTGCGCTAAATCAAGTGTCGCCAAATTCAGTGAATGAGCAAAAGCAAAACGTGTTGTAACTTCACCATAATATTTTTTATCATGATTCTCCGGCTTCCACCCTTTAATATTTATAGGCTTATCCTCAACCATATCTTTAGCGGTCATCCCATTCTCAGCCGCTGTCAAATAAACAATGGTCTTAAAAGACGACCCCGGCTGACGTAATGCCTGAATTGCTCTGTTAAACTGGCTTTTGCTATACGAAACTCCTCCAACCATCGCCTTAATTGCACCATCTTTATCCATAATAACAACAGCACCCTGATTGACGTTATTTTTTTTCGCTTCAGCAATATTCTTCTGCAAAATACTTGAAGCTTTTTCTTGCAATTCCTGATCTAAAGTTGTCATTGCATAAATATCGCTTTGCGGCTCTCCCAAAATTTCCAAAACTTCCGCATAAGCCGCATCGGCAAAATACAATCCGTTCTTAACCTTGGGCGGTTTTTCCCGACCGACCGGCAACCTGAGTGCCTGATTATAACCTTTATCATTAAGTTTGCCGTTATCGCGCAGAATTCCCAAAACTACTTTAGCTCTTTCCATGGCTCTTTCTTTGGAGGCAATCGGATTGTAGCGGGACGGGGCTTTTAACATTCCGGCCAATATAGCTCCTTCCAACACGTTCAAATCGCCTGAATTTTTTTGAAAATAACGATTCGCGGCTGCCTCGATTCCATAAGCTCCGTTACCAAAATAAACTCTGTTCAGATACAATGATAAAATTTGCTCTTTGGTAAATTTATACTCCAACCAAAATGCCAACAACAACTCTTGCACTTTGCGTGACACCGTTTTTTGATTCGTTAAAAACAGATTCTTTGCCACTTGTTGAGTTATGGTCGAACCTCCTTGAGCATATCTTCCGGCAAACAAATTAGCCAGCATCGCTCTGGCAAAAGATATAACATCAAACCCATGATGCTGATAAAATCGCCTATCTTCCGTATATACAACCGCATCTGTGACATGTTTGGGCAAATCGCGCGCCTTTACAATTTCGGAATAGACTGCCCCGAAAGAGTGGATTTCATTACCATTTTCTGCAATCAGGGTTGTCGAAGGTTGGCGAGTACGATTGATTGCTTGGTTGATATCCGGCATTGTATAAGCGCACCAAGCAACATAAGCGCTCACCAGCAAAAACGCTACCAGTCCCCCCAACAAAAACACCTTCCACAAACTGAAATGCTTTTTCGTGCGTTTAGTTCTGCGTTTTGTTGTCTTCTTTTTTACCTTTTTTGCATTAACCACAACAATCGTTCCATTTATCAAAAAATTAATTTTGCGCTTTTAGCTTGTATATATATTCTTCCACATCGCTGTCATCCCAATCAACCGCGCCGCGGATTCGCCCGATTTCCATATTATGAGTATCAATCAAAACTGCATGTGGCGATGTAAAAATACCGAATTCGTTGGCTAAAGCCGAATTTCTATCCACATAAAAATCCAAATCTTCGCCGCCGTATTTACGCAACAACTCAACTTGCTCTTCGCGACTATACCAATCTTTTTCCGACGAAATTATAATAACCTTAACCCCATTATCTTTAACTTTATTGGAAAAAGCATTCAAATCTCGCATTTCCCGCAAACAAGGAATACAGGTCTTTGACCAAAAAACCGCAATTATAAAATCATCACCAAAATCTTGCAAACTGGCCGATCTCCCGTATGAATCATAAATTTTCGTAACCGGAGCTTCGCGCGAATAAGCAAAAATATTGATACTGGCTTGAGCCATGCTCATAAAAACAAAAACCAAAGCCAAACCGCCTAAAAACTTTTTCATCATTTTCTTTTGCATAACTTAAAATTAACATCAACTTTTATTTTTTATAATTGTAGTATATATGAAATAAGTAAAGGAATTGTATATGAAAAAAATATTTATTTTAGTTTGTTTGTCTTTGTCACTGCTGACATCGGCCTGTGGCAAGTCGGCACGCCCGTCGCCTTATCCCGACAGCGGCTACCCTCACACATACCCTTATGAAAAATAATTTTAGCGAGATTAATCATGGTTGAAAATATCACTGATAATGAAATGATACCTTATGTTGAGTTCGCTGACAATGCCAACGAGCGAACTCCCTGCGTTTTAGTTCTGGATTGCTCCGGCTCCATGCGTGGGGAACCCATCAAACAGCTTAATGCCGGCTTAAAAGCTTTGGAGCAAGAGCTCAAAGAGGATATCGATGCCTCATCACGTGTTCAACTGCTGATTATCAAAGCTTTTGGTAAGGACGAGGCCGTCGTTTCAACCGATTGGACTGATGCGATGAATTTTGAAGCTCCCACCATGGAAGCCGGCGGTCTAACACCTTTAGGCAAAGCTATGGATATGGCTTTAGCCAAAATTGAAGCCCAAAAATGTCTTTATGACAGCTGTGGCATAACTTCAAAACGTCCATGGATATTCCTTATCAGTGATGGTGAACCGACTGATTATGATTGGGAAATTATTGCTGCCAAATGCCGTGATGCCCAAAACAAGAAAAAGGTTGTAATCCATGCCGTTGGAACTCAGGGAGCCAACCTTGACAAACTGGCGCTGTTTTCAACCAATTCGCCAAAACGCTTAAGTGGCCTTCGTTTTACCGAATTTTTCTTATGGCTTAGTCGTAGCGTTTCTTGCATTTCTCGCGCCGCGCCCAATGCCCCCGAACTGTTTGACAATACCGGCGATTGGGATGATGAATAACAAAAGTGCTTACAAAATTATTGCCGCTAAAGTTGTTGGCGCCGCCCACCGCAGTTGTGGCTTGCCTTGTCAAGATTACTATCAATATGCCTATGGCAAAAATTTGATTGCCGTACTGTCGGACGGTGCCGGATCTGCCAAATACGGCAAAATTGGCGCCCGAATATTATGTTCAACCCTCTGCGATATACTTAAAAATGTAGCTTTCGATCATATTGAATCCGAGATAAAAAACGCCATATCTGCCGCACGTCAACAGTTAGTAATCCACCGCTTCAACTTCACCAAAAACGAAAATGGTCTTGACGATTTTGCTGCAACTTTGGTTGGAGTTGTTTATCATCAAGGCAAAGGTATATTCTTTCATATTGGTGACGGCGCCGCTTTGTCACTCCACTCTAACAACGAGTTTCGTCTTTCCCGTCCCGAGAATGGCAATTTTTCTTGTGAAACTTTTTTCTTCACACAATCTTATTGGAAAGCCAACTTGCGTTTCACCCGTTTTTTACAACCCGAGGTAATGTTCTTAATGTCTGATGGTGTCACTCCTTTTGCTTTTCAACCGGATTTTCAAAACATTGAAACCAAATTTATCACTCCGATTAACGAATTTTTACTATCTGAACCCAATCGTCTTAAAGCAACTCGCGCCCTAAGCAACACTCTCAACACTCCGCGCGCTCAAAAACTCAATCCTGATGACAAAACTCTTGTGTGGATAAAGGTGGCCTGAGATGGAAGAAAAACAAACCTTTAATGCAGTTTATGCCGATGGCTCCTATGACAAGATAACCTTAGGAAAAATAATAAATAAAGGAGGAGCTTCCGGCAAAATTTATCTGATAGAAAACAAACCGGGTTACGTCGCCAAAATATTTCACGATACCAAAAAATCTTCAACCAACCGCCAAAAACTTCAGGCTATGTTATTAAACAAACCCGACTTCTTGTCAACCAAAGTCAATGATCAAGATTTTATTCAAATTGCTTGGCCGGAAGCCTTGCTTGATGATGAGCGCGGATTTTGTGCTGGCTATATCATGCCGCTTATTGATATGAACAAAGCTGTCTCACTCGACCATCTTATGCAAAAAGCTGTACGGCATCGTTTGGGTTTATCCGAGAATTATGCTTATCGTGTCTTTGCGGCTTACAATGTTGCCTTGATGATTAATGCTCTTCACAAATGCGGACACTACGTCGTTGATTTAAAACCTTCCAATATTTACGTATATAAAGAAAATATGTTGGTAGCAATCGTTGATTGTGATGGTTTCTCAATTTCCGGAAACAACACCAAATATCCGGCCGAATTTGTCTCGGAAGAGTACATTTATCCCGAAGGTATGAATTTGAGCTGTGCCGAAATGGGCGAACAACAAGATTTGTTTGCTCTGGCTGTAGTAATCTTTCGTTTACTCAACAATGGCATCCACCCTTTTTCCGGCACACCGAAGAATCCAAATGCACCCATGCTCACCATCCAAGAACGCATTACCAAGTACCATTATGCCTATGGTCTTTGGCCCGATGAGTATCAGTATCCGCATCCCTATAGCATTCACCAATATTTTAATAAAGAAACCTTGGAATTATTCGAACGCGCTTTTTGCAAAGATTGCCAACGCCCTACTGCTTTCGAATGGCAGGAACATCTTTGGAAGATAATGCATTCCTTAAAAAAATGCCACAACAATCCCGACCATGCTTATTTTACTTCCAAAGGCTGCGGTCTGTGTATGATTGAAAACAAATTTCGCCACAATATTGATGAGTTGAAAAAACAAAAACAAGAACCGGAAACTCTGCGCGGTATTGAAATTAAACAAATGAAAACCGAAGAAGTCCAAAAACAAAAAGAAATTATGCGCCAACAAAACAGTAAAATGCGTTTGGTTTTCGGCGGAATACTCATAGTTTATCTGGCCTTTTTTACCTTATCATATAAAATGTTGCAACCCTTACGTAACATCTTATCTCAAACTGGTTTAGGTTTTCAATTTTTAATTTTAATATTTTTGTTATTCGGACTAAATCGTTTATTCAAATATGGCGCACAAAAAAACATCAAACCATTACAAAACAAAATTATCAGCAACGCTCTGCAAACTTATGCCCTCATCTGGCTGATTATCGCGCTAATCCTCACTAACGACCTACCGCTAAATTTATTTGAATTGGCTCACTAGGCTTAATCTATAATTTCATCAGGATACACACCAAAAAGGCTTTGTCTTGGCATCCACCCCTGATACTGTGCAAATTGCACCAAACAAAAACCATTTTCCGCCGGACATTTCTTAATTTCACCAATAACCTCATCTTCAACTCGAGCTATAATTTTCGACTTATAACTATCCTTGGCATAGAGGTTATTCTCTCCGGCCGCTATCACTTTTACAAACCTTTTATTATTTAACATTTGCGCTTTAATCCAACTTTCGGAGCCTTGCCAATCCCTGATGCGGCGCCAATCTTCATACTCCGAAATCACCTCGACCGGAGCTGATTTTTGCGAATATACCCACTCTATCGGATATTTAACTCCGGGACCGAAACGCGCATAAACTTTATCCGAACGCAATGATACAAATCGCGGCAAAGAATTACTATCCGATTTTTTTGATTTGTTTTCACTCGCGGTTGCCACCAACACTCCGGCAGCAACTAACATAATCAAAATGAGCAAAATTCTTTTCATTGCACATGCCTCTTTTTCTTATATCTTTTTTTATCTTTAAGTCTTATTATCTCAATATAATGTGAATAAATGGTAAAAAAGGAGTCAAAAAAATGAAAATAATTGAAATAGCCCAAGAGCTGATGAAGTTTCGCACCGAAACCGGTAATGCAACAGAAATTAATGCGGCGATGAATTATATCAAAAACATGATGACATTGATTGGTGCCAAGGTTGATATTTTTACCAAAAAAGATACTGCTCCGGTTATTTTTATTCGCAACAAAAACTCTCTTGACTTGGATGCTCTCATCTTAGGTCATATTGATGTAGTTCCGGCTGAAGATAAAATGTTTAAGCCGATTGTAAAAGGGGGTAAACTTTATGGTCGTGGCTCATTAGACATGAAATCTTTTGCCGCAGTTGCCCTAAACTCCATGCAATATGTTATTGAGCACAAATTACCCTTAAAATTCGGCGTAATCCTTTCATCCGATGAAGAAAAAGGTTCTAAAGGCACCAAAGCATTCTTGGAAAAATATGCTAAAATCAAAGCTAATGTTGTCTTAGACAATGATGTCGGTGGCGATATAACCAAATTGATTGTTAAATGCAAAAACCCCGTATTTGTAAAAATCAAAACTCACGGCAAAGAAGCTCATGGTTCACTGCCTTGGGATGGCGTAGATGCTAATGAACTGATGTTTAAGACATTGGATAATGTTCGTAAATTTTATCCGGCTTATGATTTGAATGGCAAGAAGCCGCGCAACAAATGGATTGATACTTTGCATGTTGCTAAAATTGAGGGTGGTAAAGTTGCCAACATTATTTCGGATTATTGCGAGGCATTGTGCGATGTGCGCTTGGTTGAAACATCTAAACTATCCGATTTAAAGAAAAACTTGGATAAAGCCATGATTAAGGGTGCGGAATATGAAATTGTATCTTCCAGCACTCCGGTAGTAATGGATGAGAAAAATCCTCATATCGTTGCTTATAAAAAACTGGCGGAAAATATTTTGGGTAAAAAACTTAAATTTGAATACGAAGGCGGTGCTACCGATGCTAGAGAATTTGCGGTGCGCGGCTCAACCGTAATCATGCACTCCGGCTCCGGTGAAGGCATGCATGCCTCAGGCGAATATGTTGATATCGCCTCAGTTGAAAAAT
The DNA here is from genome assembly GCA_902799835.1 of uncultured Pseudomonadota bacterium. Classification (GTDB taxonomy): domain Bacteria; phylum Pseudomonadota; class Alphaproteobacteria; order RF32; family CAG-239; genus CAZU01. The sequence goes on along the minus strand of CADCCF010000006.1, from coordinate 45,697 downwards.
TGGCTGAAATTCAAATTCAGTTTTTGCAAAATCTTGCTTGCAATAAAAAATAATGCGGCTATAAAATAGGCGCATCAAGCCGGCGTAGCTCATCAGGATAGAGCAACAGTTTCCTAAACTGTGGGTAGTGGGTTCGAGTCCCGCCGCTGGCGCCAATAAAAAACTCCACCTCGTGTGGGGTTTTTTATTGGTTCCTTGTGGAGGGCTCAAAGCCACGGAAAGTGGGTTCGAGTACAAGCAAGAGGCACACGGAAGTGTGCCGGTGAGCCTTGAGCGAACGAGCGCCGTCAACGAAGCTTTAGCGAAGTAGTCCCGCCACTCCACCTTGTGTGGGTTTTTTTATTGGCACGAAGTGACCGACACAGTATTTTTTTATTCTTTACTTTTTCTTGAATAATAGATTCTCTTGTGCTAGTATCCTCGCAAAATCAACCTTTTTGAAAGATAATACAATGAAGAAAATTCTTGTTCTCAATTCCGGTTCATCATCTTTAAAATATCGTTTGTTTGCCTTTGATAACAATCAATCAAATTTGTTGGCTAAGGGTTTGGCCGAACGTATTGGTATTGGTGATTCTACCCTAACTTTTCAGGTTAGCGGTCAAGATAAACAAAAGTTTTCCATAGACCTTCCCAATCATGAAGTAGCTTTACAAGAAATTTTCAAATTGCTTTTGGGAAGTGTTCTGAATTCGCTTGATGAACTTTCCGCTGTCGGTCACCGTTTAGGTCATGGGGGCGAAACTTTCAAACAATCGACTTTGATTACTGATGAAAATATTGCGCAAATTCGTGAAGCTCAAGAGCTGTTGCCCTTACATGGCAAAGCCTTTATGCTCGGTATTGATGCCATGCAAAAATTGTTGCCCAATATCCCGCAAGTTGCCACTTTTGACACGGCATTTCATCAAACCATGCCCAAAGAAGCTTATCTTTACGCCTTACCTCAAGAACAATACACCAAACACAAGATTCGCCGTTATGGTTTTCATGGCACATCACATTATTATGTGTCCCGCGAACTGCAAAAGTTGATGCCATCGGCGCATAAAATTATTACTTGCCACCTCGGCTCCGGTGGTTCCATCACCGCGATCAAAGACGGCAAAAGCATTGACACATCGCTTGGATTTACCGGCACATCGGGAGTAACTATGGGAACAAGATGCGGTGATATTGATGGTTTTGTTCCGCTTTATATTATGCAGTCCCAAAACAAAACCGCCGATGAAGTCCACCTCATGCTCAACAAAGAGTGTGGTCTGTATGCTTTATCTGGAGGTTATTCTGACAGCCGTGATGTTGAGGATCGCTACTTGGCCGGTGATCCCCAAGCCATTACGGCTTATGATGTATATATTCACAGTATTATCAAATATATTGGTGCTTATGTTGCGGTTTTGGGCGGTGTTGATGCTATTGTATTTACGGCAGGCATTGGTGAAAACTCGCCGCTTTTGCGTCAAAAAGTATGCGAAAAGTTGGAATATTTGGGACTCAAATTAGATTCAAAAGCCAATGATATGAAAGGGCAAACCAGAGAAATTTCTACCCCTGACAGCAAGGTTAAAGTTTGGGTGATCCCGACTGATGAAGAATTGGTTATTGCCGAAGATACTTACAAGTTAACGGCATAAAATTATTAAAAAAGGCTCATTAATCTGAGCCTTTTTTATTATTTTTGTATTCTATCTCTGGATAATCAATCCTATTCCCTATTGATTTTAACATATTTTCAATTTCCTTTGCCGGATCATCGCTACTAAACAATTTGGCTGTAAATTCAACCGGATTAATTTGCTCTGTCAACTGCTTGGCGGCTGCCTCAGCAAATACTCTGCGAAATGCATCTTGCATATCATCTTTTTGATGCTGCGTCTTTTCACGAAAATATCGGTAACATTTACGTTGAAATCTGGCAAACTCATAAACTTGGGAACCACCACGCCTGAAATTAATATCATCATCCAAATAAATACCCTTGTAATCGGCAAGTCCCATAAGACCACGTCCTTTGTTGTCGCTGTACAACATCCATTCAAACACCAAATTTTCGCTTAAAACACCATCTAGTACTTCTCTGCCCATAGCTCCGAAATTTATTATTATGTTACCGCTTTTGTTGCGTTCTATTTTTATATTATCTTCAAAAAACTCCTTGGTATATACTTTACGCGAAAAATTTTTGGTCAAAGCAACTGCCAATGACAATCCGACCAGCCCTTTTTTTAACTCTTCGCCTGATTTATAAAAAATCTTCCGCGGATCACGCAAAACCTCCGCATCATCTTCCACCTGCATAACCGCAAATTGATTAAGCTGATTCAGCAATCTTTTTTCTTCATTATTCAATTCAAGATTGCTGACAATCTCACAATTGACAGCTTGCCCCATAAAATCATCCAAAACTTTTCTTTCCGCATTATTCATTTGCAAATTCCTTCCGGCCTATTGCAACATAATACATTATTTTACTATTTATGTAAACATATCTTTAAAACTATGACCAATGTCTAAATTTTTATTTTTTTCACTTGAGTTTTTAAGAGTTTCACGTTAGCCTGAAAAGTAGAACAACCGATGATTGTTCTGGGGTGTGACAACCTCTTAGTATGCGTCAAAATAGTGTAAGACGTTAAATTTTACACGCCTAACGGTTATTTAAACAAATGACTGGAAGGCGGTAAAATAAGCCTTTGCGGTCAATATACCGCACTATATCATACTAATAGTTGTCAACTTCCAGTCGCCTTCATCAGGCGACTTTTTTTAATATTTAGAAAAAAGGAAGTTTGAAAAATGAATAAAAAAATTGCTTTAGTTTCGATTTTGGCTTTGACCGCATGCGGAACAATTTTTAACGGAACCAGCCAAGATATGAGTTTTGATTCCAATGTTAAAGGTGTAACTATCTACATCAATGGTGTAAAAGCCTGTAAAACTCCTTGCGTTTATCCGATTGACCGCTCATCGTCAACTGTTGTTGCCGTTGCCAAAAAAGATGGTTATGAAGACCAACAGCAAATCTTAAAATCATCTTTAAGCACCGCATCAATTCTTAATTTGACCTTCTGGCCCAGTTGGTTGACCGATGTAGCAACCGGAGGAATGTGGCAATATAGTCGCGAAGGTGTTTATATTGATATGGAAAAACCTGCAACTAAACATGCCGAATTACAAAAAATCAAAAAAGCTGTGGCAACCCGCAGATTCGCACTTTATAACTATGGTGAATTGAAAATTGAAGCCGCTAAGGGACAACAAGGTGAGTATGTTACCGCTATTTCAGCTTTGAGCAACCAAAGTCCGCAAAAAACGATGTCGATTATCAACCAAGCTCAAAACGAAGTCCATTTAGCCCACTTACTAACCAAAGTTAAATAACAACATTCTCTATTCCTCTTTAGCGCTGTATCCCAAAACTGCGGAGAATGGTTCAGATAGAGTTAAAATAAGAGGGGATAAAATTTCTACGTAGACAGACCTACATAAATTTTACCCCCCTCGCGATTTTGGCTCTAGATGAGCTGTTATACGCAGTTTTTACAATTCAAGTTTTAATAAGCCTAATACTCTCGCTTCCTCTTTAGCGCGGTGTACAAAAAACCTTAAACTCTATAAACTCAAACCATTTTTACTACTTCCTTTATCCCTCCCCCCAAAAATACGTTTCAATAAAGGTGGCTGATGTGATTCTGGTAGTACGGGTCGAGTTGATTTATTACTATTTGATTCTGTAGCTTTTCCACCTTCACAAAGACTTTTCATACTTTGTAATAATTTTCTTCCTTCTTCACTCCCATTCAAAAAACTTATATCATATCTGGGATCATTATCGCCAACAGCGGCACCATCACGAAAATTCCTTTTAAACACCTCAGCGACCATCTTTTTTGTTGCTGATGAAGTAGTATTTCTAGCTATATTATTCAGTGCGCTCACTCCCGCGCAAATAGCCCCTTCATCCATTTTATCGCATCTTTTCACAACATTTTCAATTTTATTGAGTAATTCTCTGTCGTCACAAGGAAAAGATCCATACTCTCCCAGCCCCAACAAAACAGCTTTGCGATCAGGATAATCACAATCAATCATCTTATCAATCAGCTTCTCAGCCAGAACTAAACACTCTGATTCTTTACCACATTCTCTTATATAATCGCAAAAAAGACCCACCTCTTCCTCTCTTAAAGCATTACAGCCAGGAACTCCGCATTTTGTTATCCAACTTGCTATCCTCATCTCAATATCAGCATGCTCTCTGTAAAATTTACGAGCTTGTGCATCTTCCCATACCCCATCCTTATTCTTCATTTTCCGTCCTCCTCATATAATCATTGTAGCTAAGTCCATTGTACTTTTTTATGAGACAAAAGTCAAGTTTTTTGACAAAAATATTATTAAAAAAGTAAGCAAAAGTTCCGAAGAATGTGGTAAATAATAAGAGCCCTCGTAAATTGCGACAGGCACGTACTAAAAGCGTACATGACTTAATATCTAAAACCTTGATTAGTGAGTCAGTAAATCAAGAAAAACCTCCTTTTGTGAAGGGCGCGTACTAAAAGCGTACGTAACCGAACAAAAGGAGATTTTTCTGTATTAGATGACCTCTAAGCGAGGTTTTATTTTAGTCTTTGACTTTAGGCTCTATGCGCATGCAATAGAACGATCTCCATACAAAGATCAAGCCCAAAACAAAGAAGGCAATACCCAAGCCCATAGATACGCACTTCGGAGCGGATACGGCCATTTCAACCGCCAACAAACCGAACAAAGTGGTAAATTTAATGATTGGGTTCAAGGCCACTGATGAAGTATCTTTGTAAGGATCACCAACGGTGTCACCAACAACTGATGCATCATGCAATGGAGTGCCTTTTTCATTTAAGTCAACTTCAACTACCTTCTTGGCATTATCCCACGCACCACCGGCATTAGCCATATACAAGGCTTGGAACAAACCAAATACCGCGATTGAAATCAAATAGCTGGCAAACAAATTTGCATCAAAGCAAGCAAATGCAATCGTAAACGAGAAGATTACGATAAAGATATTAAACATACCTTTTTGTGCATACAATGTGCAAATTTGAACAACTTTCTTAGAATCTTCAATCGAAGCAGCTTTAGCTGTATTAAGTTTAATGTGTTTCTTAATATAGTTAACTGCACGATATGCACCAGTCGAAACCGCTTGCATTGAAGCACCCGAGAACCAGAAGATAACTGCACCACCTAAGATGATACCGAACAAAACTTCCGGATCCAACAAGTTGAGTTTCAGGTTCAACAACAAAATGATTGAGAAAATCATGGTTGTCGCACCGATAACCGCAGTACCAATCAAAACCGGTTTTGCTGTAGCCTTAAAGGTGTTACCGGCAGAGTCATTGGCTTCTAAGTGATGTTTACCTTTTTCAAAATCAGGTTTGAAACCATATTCACTCTTGATTTCTTTCTCAATACCTTTGATATTCTCGATCTGTGATAATTCAAATACAGATTGAGCATTGTCGGTAACCGGACCATAACTGTCAACTGCAATAGTAACCGGACCCATACCGAGCATACCAAAAGCAACCAAACCAAAAGCAAATACTGTCGGATAAACCATAAAGCCATCCAAACCGGAACGTGCGGTAAAGTAGGCTACAGCCATCAAACCAACCATAACCAAACCTTGCCAGAAGGCTGAGAAGTTACCGGCGACAATACCGGAAATGATGTTCAACGAAGCACCGGCCTCGCGTGAAGCATTAACAACTTCTTCAACATGCTTTGACTTGGAAGATGTAAAGATTTTGGTAAATTCCGGAATCAAAGCTGCGGCCAAAGTACCGCAAGAAATGATAACCGAAAGCTTCCACCACAGATCTGCATCCAATTCACCAATCATGATGTAAGAAACACCGAAAGTTACAGCGATTGAAATCAAGGAAGTCAACCAAATCAAGCTGGTCAAAGGTTTCTCAAAATCGAATGACTTTTTGTTGCCGTAAACGAGCTTTGATCCCATGCCGTTCAACCAATAGGCAACAATTGAAGTCAAAATCATCAACAAACGCATGGTGAAAATCCAAACAATCAAGCGAGCTTGAATATCAACGCCATTTGCCATCAATACCAAATCGCCGTTGTTGGCATACATCATGCCGGCACCTAAAACGATAAAGCTAACCAAAGCCACACCGGTAACACCATATGTTTCAAAACCATCAGCGGTAGGTCCGACTGAGTCGCCGGCGTTGTCACCGGTACAGTCAGCAATTACACCCGGGTTACGAGCATCGTCTTCATCAATTTTGAAAATGATTTTCATCAAGTCAGCGCCAATATCGGCAATCTTGGTGAAAATACCGCCGCAAATACGCAAAGCGGAAGCGCCCAATGATTCGCCGATAGCAAATCCGATAAAGCAAGCGCCGGCATTTTCTTTATCAACAAAGAGCAAAATTGAAATCATCATAATGAGTTCAACGCAAACCAACAAAACGCCGATTGACATACCAGAACGCAAAGGCAGGTTCATAACCGGATAAGGCTTACCTTTAAGTGACATAAATGCAGTGCGAGAGTTTGCATAAGTATTGATTCTCATACCAAACCAAGCAACTGAGAACGACCCCAAAATACCTAATAATGACCACCCTAAAACAGTCAAAACTTTAGGTAACGGTGTGTGATTCAAATAGTAGAAGTAATAAAAGATACAAGCTGCAATAAATACTTCCAACAAAACCAACAATTTGGCTTGTTGACGCATATAAGTCTTGCAAGTTTCATAAATAGTATTTGAAACTTTTAACATAGCCTCGTGTGCAGGCAATCTTTTAATTCCAAAAAATTCGCACAATCCGAACAACATTCCGAATGCGCAAAGTCCCAAGCCATACAACAAAATCTGTGACCCGGTAACCGAGTAACCGAAAATGTTATAAGCTACATCCAAAGATGGAACTTTCAAATCCATCTCGGAAGCAAATGCAGCATTAGCCGTTGCCAAGAGAATGGCACCAACCCATGCACTTACTTTTTTTAAGTTTATCATTTTAGATTCCTTAATAGTTTAAACACAAATACAAACATAGCACGAAGCACCTTTAAAACACGGTTTATCGATTCGCTATATTATGACCAAAATCATACTCAGAAGAGTCTAAAAAATCAATTAAATTTTATGCGGTTATTTTTTAGAAAAAAGCAAATTTGCTAAAAAAATTCTTGCAAAAACAAACCAAACGCTTTATCGTTCATTCAACAAAAATTATTCGCATTTATTAACCCAAAATTTTTTCAATTATGGAAAGTATTTTAAATTTCATCACCAATTATTGGTGGCAGATTCTCATCGTTATTGCGATGTTACCAACGTTGTTTTGGGGACTATTATTGATAGCTGGTCCCATTGCCGATGACGGCTACGAGTTAGCCAACTACCCGGATTTTTGGCGTTTCATCGTCTGCCAAGAGGACATTATTGACTATCCTCGTAAAAACTTTGGTGCCAAAATCATTTGCAACCACTTTGTGGTTGTAATGAATTTTATCAGCCTATTTTTCATTTGGGGCTATATTTTGGTACTGATCGGGTGTGTCTTTCTGGCTATATGGCGTACCCTGCGCTGGCCTTTCAAAAAAATCCAAAGTTCCCGCTATTAAAAAATCTTTACCCCTCTCTTGTTGTAAAACTCGAGAGGGGTTGTTGCTTTAAAATTATATCATAGAAATTAAAGCGATTGCTATTATGCCATAAAAAATCACTCCGCTTTTATACATTCCCGCCACCTTAAAATCCGCTTTCGACGGCAGGGCATTTTCAATAATTACCGTCTGCAACAATATATAAAGTATACAATTTACCAAAGTCGGTTTCATCTCCGGCAACAAATAACGATTGATATAAAACCCGATTGGTAACAGCAACAATGGCGCCAATGCTGCCGGCACCGCATTATAAAAAGTTGCATTGCGAAATCCGACACTCCCCATCACATAACCCTCCAAGTTGCGCTTTGGCCAAATCGTAAAATTGCATGGGCGAGCATACAACACCAACCCCACCAAAAAATGCATCAATTCATGTAACAGGGTTCCCGGAATATTAATCAGTGCCGCGCTCCATATCGAACGATAACTGTATTGTTTTAGATGCACCAAAAAGATTACCAACAATATAATATAGAAACGATTATTGAAAAACTCAGCCAAAAAGTCTGGTGAATTCACCCCATTCCACCATTGTAAAACTTTTGCAACAAACTCTTGCCAAATGTTTTCCATATCACCTCAGACTATAAAGTCCCGCAACATAAGTATTCATCAGTAACTTACACAAATTGCGCCGATTAAGACCTGATTTTTCGCGTAATTTACATCCTAACAAATAGCCGCTTAAAGCAAACAAGCTCATTTCCAAAACTTTTATCATCATACGCTTTTCTTTGGCACTTATGTCACCAATCAGTTGCACCGCTTGCAAACAAATCAGCATATCAATTTTTTTGATGATTCGCGCTTCCGCCATTGTACTTTTACTCGCACCCGTTGACAGATGACGATTATATAACAAACTCCACAAATTCGGATTCGCTATAATATAAGCAGCCAAAACATCAGCATAGCGATTAAGATTATTGAATGCATTTTTACTCATACTGACTTTTTTCATCTGTGCATATAGTTCTTCCAAAGTCATGGCATTTTGAATGGCGATGTAATTATCCATCGTGCCGAAAATACTGTAAATCATACCGACCGAAGAATTGGATTTCAGTGCCAACTTACGAGCACTCAAAGCTCTTATGCCGCCTTCAGCCACCATTTTGCGTCCCACTGCCAACAAGGTCTTTTTGATTCTGTTGTGTACAAAATTCTTCAATCTTTCATCTTTGGTCTCAAACATAAAATCAATCCAAACTTTTCAAATAAAAAAATTGCAAATATTACAAACTTATGCTTATATTAAATATATTAGTAACAGGTTCAATTTAATTTTGCAACATAACACAAGGATATTTAACAATGAAAAAAATTATAATGGCTGTAATTGGTGTGTTTTTAATCTCCAATGCTGCTGCTGAAGATGATTATACTTCTCCTAATTTATTGTTTGACGATTCCGATATAATAGTAAGAGCCGAAACTACAGCTTCTCAATCTCAGGATGCAAACAAACAATCGGAAGAACAAGCCGTAAATTCAGCTAAAGCCTTGTTAAACCAAACTCCTCGCAAACTAATCAGTGAAGAAATTCCGGCTTTTAAATCAATCCAAAAAACTTTACCCCAAACCAATTCAGCTCAAACTTTTCCCGCTCCTTTCGGACTATTATGGAATGCCTCGATTGCAACAACCCGCAACCAAGGCGTCCTGCTGGATTTTGTTGAAATGAAAGACCACCCTAATTCTTACCAGGCTTCTCGCCTGCCCAAGATGGTCGACTTTTTTGACCGCATATATTTATCCTTTGGTGATACTGATGAGCTTTATCGTATACTGGCATATTCTCAACTCGTAGACGATGATGCCTCGGCGAACAAAATCCTGAGTTATTACAAAACATACTCTGAATATCTGAATAAAAAATATGGCAACATGAAACAAGAATTTATTCCGGCAAAAGTCGCCAAAAAAAATAAAGATGCCCATGGCAAGGAAATTATCACCGAAGAAGACGCCCCTATCGGTAATCCTGAATTTTTGACACAACTTGAAAATGGAACTGCTGTCTTGTTTTCAACCTATCATAACGATAAAATTGAAGTAACTTTGAGTATTAGTGTTGACGGTGACAAAAAAAGCTATATAGTCATAGATTATCGCAATCTGCAAGTTATTAAACAACAGGAAAATTCAACAATCGACGCACTGTAAGAACTGGACGATATAATGAAAAAAATCGCTTTTAGCGGGGCATCCGGCAACGGCATAAGTCCTCTTGAACAAATCATGCTTCACTTAGGCTATCAGGTTTATGGCTCAGATAAGAGCTTTGATCTCGGCAAAGATTCCTCTCGCTTACGAGCACTGAAAAGTGTCGGCATCCAAATTATTCCTCAAGATGGTTCTATGATTACTCCCGATACTGAATATTTGTGCGTTTCGGCTGCCATCAATCAAGATAATCCTGATGTTTTAGCTGCACAGAAACTTGGTATTCCTATCAAATTTCGCTCCGATTTATTGTTAGAAATTCTCTCGTCTTATCGTTATGGTGTGGCTGTAGGCGGCACTGCCGGCAAAACTACCGTAACCGCCATGATAGGCTATATTTTAGATGTCCTAGGTAAAAAGCCTTGCATGATTAATGGCGGTGCCTTGTGCAATTATGCCGAGCGCCCCGGTATTCCCAATTACATATACAATGATGGCGAAATTTGCGTTATCGAAGCTGATGAAAGTGATGGTTCAATCCAAAAATATCATCCCTATGTCGGATTAATTACTAATATTTCGCATGATCATACCTCTCTGGAAAAGTTGTTTTCTTATTTTAGTACCTTTGCCGAGCATTCCCAAAACTTGGTTATCAGCTTGGATTTTCCCAATCATGCTAAAATTACCCATCCTCATTTAACAACTTTTTCTCTTATCAACCCTCAAGCCGATTTTTTTGCAGATGAGATTGTATTGAATAATGACTCAATCAGCTATCGTCTGCAAGGCAAAAATTTCACCTTGCCATTGATTGGCAAATTTAATGTCGCCAATGCTTTAGCAGCTATCGCTGTATGCTCAAAACTTGATATACCAGCTCACGATTCGGCTAAAGTCTTAGAAGGATTTTATGGGGTAAAAACCCGTTTGGAAAAAGTCGGCACCACCAATGGTATTACTGTTTATAATGATTTTGCTCATAACCCCAGCAAAATCGAAGCATCCCTTTTAGCTTTAAAATCCGGTGGCGGTCGCATTATTGCCATGTATCAACCACATACCTCGTTTTCAGCACGTAATACCGGTGAAGAAACTGCCGCCGTTATTGCTCGCACGCTTGCCCCAGACGATATTATGCTGATGCAAGAAATTTATGAAATAGCACCGCAAGATACTGATGTTTCATCGCAAAATATTATCAACCTTATCCGTCAAAACGGGCACTCAAATGCTTTTTACTCAAAATCATACGATGACACACTTGATTATATCAAAAAGCACGCAACCACTGGCGACAAGATAATTATCATGGGCGCCCATGATAACTCATTATTTGACCTCAGTTGCCGTATCTTAAAAGAGTTGCAATCAAAAGCCGAGTAGATTGATTACATAGTTGAAATATTGCTTATCTAAATGCCAGATTAGTCGGTTAAATGTAGATATACCACCCCATCCGCGAGAATTGAATGCCATCATCCAACCGACCATCCACAAATTAGCCGGCGGCAAAAATATGGCACAAAACGGGTACCCAACTTTGGGCAAATCCGTTTGCTTTTCATGAATCTGTGAACATACGGTATCTACATGGTACCCTATGATATAACCAAATGCTGCGCAGATAAAAATATTCATCGGTGCAAACCATTGATAAACGCTTATGGTTATCATAGCTATCAACCCAAACAGCGGAAAAAAATAAGGAGCAATAATAATCAGCCAATTACCCTCGCCCTCAAAAGACATATTGCCGCCGCTGTCATCACTATTAATTTTTAACCCATTGACTTTATGAAAAGTCAGCAACGCAAAAAATGCATGCGTTAATTCATGAGCCAAAACTTCCATAGAAGCGCGCACTGAGGAATCCATCATTGTGCGAGCTACAAAAAAGAATAAAAATCCGGCAAACAACGCCCAATATTTTACATTTGTAAAATTAAAATAATCCAGCGATTTAATCAAAGCCGGTAACGATAATAACATAAATATCGCTATCGGCCATTTAAAAAAATCGACTATCTTATCTGCAATTCGATGCATAAAGTTCCTTTATTCTTACTTTGCCACAACCACCATAGCTTCGCGCAAAATTCTGTCGTGAATCATATATCCTGTTTGAATTTCCGCAATTACCGTACCACTTTCCTTACCTTCGGTTGGCACTTCTTGTACAACTTGATGAAAGTTAGGATCAAACACTTTTCCCATAATATCCATCTTATGTACGCCGAATTTATCGAAAACTTTTACCAACTCACTTTGCGTCAACTCGATTCCTTTACGCAAGGCATTGACTTCTTCACCATTTTCGTCTTTATCAGAGGCATCCAATGCTCGTTGCAAGTTATCTGCCACCGGCAACAGATTTTTAGCAAAATCGGCCACCGCAAACTTAACACTTTTTTCCATCTCTTGCTGACAACGCTTCTTGACATTTTCTGCATCAGCATAAGCTCTCAGAAAATCATCCCTAAGTTTTTTATTTTCTTCCATAACTTTTTCGATATCGATTACAGGCGCCTCATCACACTCCTCGTTTTCGGTTTCAGCATCTTCCAATTGCTCTTCGTTTTCCTCGATATCTTCTACATTTTCTTCATTTGACATTTTTTTATCGTTGTTCATCACTTTTTCTCTTTAAATTATTTCAGAAACCATTTATATATATTTATAACTAAATATTTAGTAACTAAATTACCTCAAGTCAAGAGCAAGATGCGTTCTTGATTTCGGTTTAACGAAAGACCAAAGCTCATGCCAAAATCTCCTGTGCGTTCCGACATTTTAACTTGCACAACATTTCTGCCGGAAACATTTAACAAGAAGAAGTTTTATCTAACTTATCAAGTCCCCTCAACACCTTACGCTCTGGAATTACAAAATCTCGGAAAAAACCAATGCCTCGGCAAATCTGATTGGCCTAACCTTGATAAAATTAACGGTTGGATGTTGTCTGCTGAAACGGCAACCTTTATGAAAGCCGGCGGGCTTGGTATGATAGCTTCCGAATTGCCTGATATTTTTAATTTGAAATATGGCATAAACAAGGAAAACCTTAAAGTTGTTACTCCCATGTACATCGGTGATACCGGTAAAAAAAGTGCCCATTTAGATGGCTCTGTTTATCATGGATCTGAGCACTGCGAGATTACCGTAAAAAAAGATAAAACCATTATTGTTCCTTTCATCAGCCAATCAGATTCTGAAAAATTTACCGATTACCATGTTGATATTTATACTGGACATCATGACAATACTGACTACATTTTCTTAAAGTGCGATCAATTTTTCAGCATTGACCCGCACAAGAAAAATCCTCCAGCTCAAGATGGTTGCTATATCCTAAACAAAAACGGCGTTAACGAAGTAGAGCGCTTTGCCTTCTTTTCTAAGGCTGTTTACACCATGATTTTTAACCTTATCGGTCAAAAGGATTGCCCGAACATCATCATTGCAAACGATTGGCACAGCGGAGCTATTTCCGGATTGACTAAATACCTGCCCGTAGCTTTGGCTGAAAAAGGTATTATTGATGAGCAAAAATCTGATTTGATACGTTCAATTCCAATTATTCATATCGCTCATCACCTTGGCTATCAAGGTTGGGACTACGAAAATACTGCACGCATTCTAAATTCTCTTTATGGCGAACACACGGCTTTTGTCTTTAAAAATGCCAAAGCCATCAAGAACTCTAATCGCCGTGCTACCAATACCTTGATTGTTCACGACTGCTATAACCAAGCATCATGTAACTTCCATTTGGCCGATCGAGTAATAACAGTTTCAAAAAACTATTCTGAAGAAGTATCTAAAGAATTGGGATTCGGCTATGATTTTCGTGACATCTTAAAAATTCGTAAAGACCACCGCACATTTTTCGGTATTGTCAACGGCTATAACAAACAACTCATTTCTCCGAACGCCGACAAAATTCATTGCATAAATGAATACTTTGGTGATACCAAATTTCAAGTATTTGATTCGACTTCGCTGAATAACAAACTTAAAAATAAGCAAGAATTTATCAAATTGATTTCGCGCATAGCCAAAGACAGAGATTACAAAAATAAAGTTATCCCTTTAATTAATACATACAAATTTGCTGATATATCATCATCCGTCAAAGATGCTTCAAAAGTTCCGGTTGTTTGTGCAACTTCGCGCCTGGTTGAGCAAAAAGGCTATGATGTTGCCGCCCAAGCAATTCTGTCATGGACTAAAAAATATGTTGACGATAATTTCGAGATGCCGATATTTGTACTGGGTGGCGCTGGTAATGTCGAACTATTTAAAATGCTCACCGACCTTAAAGATAAAATCAGCAAAATCAGCAAAAAAATTGCCGATCGCATTTTTGTATTTCATGGTTATAAAGACCAGTTTGCCTATGCAGTTCAACTAGCTTCAGACTTTTATATGATGCCTTGTCGTTTTGAACCTTGCGGATTGACTCAAATGGAGGCTATGGCTAAAGGTGCTTTGCCGATCGCAATGTCAACCGGTGGGTTGGTCGATACTATTGAAGACCATGTCGACGGATTCCGCACCGAAGTATTTTTCAGTGAAGGACGTCATGTCTATGGCTCCAATATTAATGCTCGCAGATTAAAGAACAACATTAATGCTTATAACGAAACTTTGGAAAATGCTCTACTGACTTTTTATGAACTTCCCAATCTCATATCAGAGATGCAACGCAATGCCATGAACAAAGATTTCAGCTGGGATGTTAAAGAAGGCTCCCTAGAGAAATATTACAATCTGTTGAAAACCGGACACTTGTAAATTTTGGAGAAAAAAATGCGTAACAATAACCGCGCAAACAATCAACTGCGCAATATTGAATTTATTCCATCTTTCAACCCTTATGCCGAAGGTTCCTGCTTGGTTAAATATGGCAACACTCATGTCATTTGTACAGCCAGTGTCGACGAACATGTTCCGTCTTGGCTCAAAGAAGAAGAAAAAGGCTGGATAACCGCCGAATATGCCATGTTACCTCGTGCTACCCAAACCCGCACTCAGCGTGAATGCAAAAAACCATCTGGCCGCACTCAAGAAATTCAAAGGCTGATCGGTCGCTCTTTGCGTGCCGTAGTTGATTTGGAAAAAATAAAAGGCGTATGCATTTATATCGACTGTGATGTGCTTCAAGCTGACGGAGGAACACGAGTTGCTTCTATATCCGGCGGATTTGTCGCCCTTTATTTAGCAATTCAAAAATTACTCAAAGATAAAATAATTTCTCAAAACCCTATACGCGAATTTGTCGCTGCTGTTTCTTGTGATATCTGTAACGGGCATCCGGTGTTGGATGTTGATTATTCCGAAGATTCAACCTCTCAAGTTGATATGAATTTTATCCTCACCGAAAGCGGAAAAATTGTTGAAATTCAAGGAACTGCTGAAGGCGAACCTTTCACTGAAGATGAATTCGCTCAATTACTGGAATTGGGAAAATCCGGAATTAAACAAATTATTTCCAAACAAAAAGAGGCTCTTCAATGCTGACCGAACTTGTCATAGCATCACATAACCAAGGCAAAATCGCCGAATTCAAAAACATGCTTTCTCCCTTAGGTGTCACTGTTTATTCAGCTGCTGAATTAAACCTTCCTGATGTTGAAGAAACCGGCACTACTTTTGCTGAGAATGCTCAAATTAAAGCAGAAACCCTTTCTTCCTTAACCCAAAAGCCTTGTTTGGCTGATGATTCCGGCTTATGCGTGCATACACTTAACAATGCTCCCGGTGTTTATTCGGCTCGTTATGCTCCCAACCGTAATTTTGATTTAGCCATGACTAAATTAATTGATGAACTTAAATCTAGTGGTTCCTCTGATTGGAGTGCACATTTTTCCTGTGTCTTGGCTCTTAAAATTCCTCATCAACCTACCCGTTTTTATGAAGGGCGGGTTGACGGTAACATAACTCCAAATCGCCGTGGCAACAACGGCTTTGGTTATGATCCAATTTTTATTCCTCAAGGATTTAATAAGACTTTTGCCGAAATGGAAGCTAAAGAAAAAGCTGATATTTCCCACCGTGGACGCGCAGTAAAACTTTTCTTAAACAAGGAATTTAATGTCTAAAATATACAACATCTCTTCATCTTGTTGTTTTGTTGAAACACTGGCGCATAAATTGTTAAATGATTATGCGAATTCCGAACTCGATTTAGCTAAAGTTTTGATCCTTCTGCCTAATCGTCGCGCCTGTCGCTCTCTGGCTGAAGCTTTTGTCAAACTTCATGGCATGAAACCTACTTTATTGCCGCAAATGCGAGCCATCGGTGACGTTGACGAGGATGAAATATTATTCAATGATAAACTAAATGCCAATGATTTTCTATCTGTGCCTTCAGCCATCAGCCCGATGGAACGTACTTTACTTCTAACCAAACTCATCTCGGTACGTCACCAAGAATTTGGTATCGAAAGTGTTTCATTGGCACAGGCTTGCAGTCTGGCTCAAGAGCTTGGCAATCTTTTTGACAACGCATCTATGCGCAACCTCGATTGGCACAACCTGCAAAATATCGTTCCCGAGAATTATGCCGCACACTGGCAAGAAACTCTCAAATTTTTACGTATTATAACCAGCTATTGGCCGGATATTTTGGCTGAGCGTGGCTTGATTAATGCGGTAGATCGCCGCGAACAACTTTTGCAAAAACAATGTGAAATATGGCAAACCAACCCACCGCAACAAAGAATTATTATTGCCGGCACCACAGCTGTTTCTCCGGCGATGAAAGAAATGGTTAAAACAGTTCTTAAACTAAGTAATGGTGAAGTTTATTTAGCCGGTTTGGATAAACTCATGGATGATGACGCTTGGGATAACATCGATGAAACCCATCCGCAATATGAACTCAAGCAATTATTAGATTACTTACAAATGCCGCGCAATAATGTTGCAAATTTAATTGATCCAGACAATCTCCCTCGCGAACAACTTATCAGTGAAATTATGCGTCCGGCAATTTGCTCCGACAAATGGCTTGATTTATCATCTTCCATTACCGCCGATTCCATTAATGGTTTACACTTAATAGAAACTGCCAACGCTCGCGAAGAAGCCTTAAACATTGCATTAATTATCCGCAGTACTCTTGAAGAATCCGAAAAAAACATTGCATTAGTAACCCCTGACCGCAACTTGGCTCGCCGTGTTTGCGGGGAATTAAATCGTTGGAATATTACTACAGATGATTCCGCCGGTATTCCTCTCAACCAGACACCTTGGGGAATTTTTGTTCGTTCGACTATTGCTTTTGCCGGCAACTGTTCTTCCAAACACCAAATTTTATCAGCCCTGAAGAGTTCTCTGTTTGCTAATTTTCAATCAATCCCCGACATTCGTCATCTGGCTGAACGTATTGATAAAAACCTTTGGCGTCTCAAAATTGTTGACGACGAGGCCGAACAATTATTAGAAAAAGTTTTTGTGGCATTCCAGCCGCTAAATAAACTTATCAATCAACCGACTGCTGCCTTCAGTGATTTGTTACAACAACACCTTAAATTGGCAGAATATTTAAGTTCATCACAAACAGACGCCCCCGATTTACCGTTATGGAGCGGCGATGATGGTAACGCTGGAGCTTCCTTTGTAGCTGAACTATTGGAAAAATCCGATATAATCGGTGAAATTAATCCTGCCGATTATCCTGATATTTTAGAAAAATTAATGAGTAATATCATGGTGCGCAACACTGCAAAAACTCATCCCCGCATCAAAATATTGGGACCACTAGAAGCCCGTTTGAATCATTATGATACCATAATTATCGGAGGTTGCAACGAAGGAACTTGGCCGCAAACACCTTCAGTCGATCCATGGATGTCACGCCCGATGAAACATGATTTCGGTCTCAATCAACCGGAGCAACAAATTGGTGTAACCGCCCTTGATTTTGCCAATCTTTTAGGCGCAAAAAACGTTTATCTCACTCGCAGTCAAATGAATGATGGAGCCCAAACCATTAAATCTCGTTGGTGGATGCGATTAACCACGGTTCTGCAAGCTCTGAATATTTCTATCGACCATTTAATTGACCTATATTTTCCTTCTTTGGGAAAAAAGATAGACCAGCCATCTGCCCCTGAGATTAAACATCTCACTCCTCCGGCGCCTTGTCCGCCTTTGGATGTTCGTCCGAAAAAACTGTCCGCCAGCGCATTTGAAAAGCTTTTGCGCGATCCGTATAGTGTGTTTGCCGAATACATTTTACACCTTAAACCGCTTGATGAACTCGAAACAGTTGTTGATCAGTCCGACTTTGGCAATTTGGTGCATAAAGTTTTAGAAGATTTTGCTCGCGCTTATCCGAATAAATTTCCCGAAAATGCTCGCGACATATTGCTTTCCTTGGGAGAAAAAGCTTTTGCCCAAGCTGATTTTTCAGCCGACAAATTAGCTTTCTGGTTACCCAAATTCCAACAAATTATCGACTGGATAATTGCCCAAGAACAATCATATCGCAAAGAAATATCCCGCATACACAGCGAAATTTGGGGTAGTTTGTTTTTAGAAAACCCCGAATTCGGACGCTTTGAAATATACGCCAAAGCTGACCGCATCGACCAAACAATGGATGGTAAATATAACATTATTGATTATAAAACCGGACGTGCCCGCACAGCCAAGGAGGTCAAAACCGGATATGCGCCTCAATTACCTATTGAAGCCTTGATTGCCTGTAATGGCGGTTTTACAAATCTTCCCGCAGCTGAAATAAACCAGCTTATGTATTGGAAATTAGGCGACAAAGTTATCTCCATAAATGATGAAATAAGCCAAATTCTTAATCATACTCAACAACATTTGGTTGAAATAATTAAACATTTTGCCAAACCGGATAGCACTTATCTAAGTCGTCCCAACCCTAAACATGTCCCCGAATATTCCGATTACGAGCACCTAGCACGTGTGAAAGAATGGTCGGTTAAAGATGAAGGAGACGATAATTGACTGATATCAAACAACAAAAACAAATGCGTATCGATTTGGCTTCATCCCAACAGAAAAAAGCTTCTAACCCCAGCCAATCGGTATGGGTAGAAGCTTCTGCCGGCACTGGCAAAACCAAGGTGCTTTCCGATCGCGTTTTGCGCCTTTTGCTTGAAGGAGCTAATCCCTCACGCATACTCTGCCTGACCTACACCAAAGCTGCCGCCTCAGAAATGAATAATCGCATTATTGACCGATTATCAAAATGGGCCGTTATGGATGAGCAAAAATTAATTCAAGAATTGCAAAATCTTCCATCAAATCCTCAATTAGTTGCTCAAGCTCGCCGCTTGTTTGCGCTTTTATTGGACACACCCGGCGGCATCAAAATTCAAACCATTCACAGTTTTTGCCAAGAAATTCTTAAACGTTTCCCGCTTGAAGCCAAAGTTTCACCTTATTTTGAAGTTATGGATGAACGTGAAACCACAGAAACGCTCAACCAAATCAAACTGGACATTCTCAACAATATCCCACCTTCTGTCGCCCAAGCCCTAAGCTACCTGACATCATCTTGCAGTGAATATACTTTTCCCAAAATCATGTCCTCAATTACTGATAACTGCAACATGTTGGAAAATTACTTCAGTTCTTTTAATAATTTTGATGATGCAATTGATAATGTATCACATTCGCTTGGGTTAACCAAAGAACTTTCTTCACATTCTGTTCAAGAACAGTTTTGGAATAGCTTGCCTCATGATGCCCTAAAAACGATAATCCAAGCCCTTGACGCCGGAACTGACAACACCAAAGAAGCTGCCTTACAATTGTCTAATGCCATCAATACCAAAGATTTTGCAACCTATCGTGCTACCCTTTTAACCAAAGACGATACCCCAAAACAAAAACTTTTGGTAAAAAAATCTCAGGAACTTTTTCCGCAAAGCCCACAATTATTCGAAACAGAATGCCAAAGATTGCAACTATGCATTAATAAACTGCATAGCATTAATCTGCGCGATTCAACAGTTGCGGTATTGACTCTGGCACGTGAAATACTTTCGCGCTATCAGCAACATAAATTTGCCCGTGCTAAAATGGACTATAATGACTTAATTTCCAAAACCAAAACTTTGTTAAGTTCACCGCAAGTCGCTGATTGGGTGCTGTATAAATTGGATGGTGGCATTGACCACATATTAATTGATGAAGCACAGGACACTTCGCCCGAGCAATGGACAATTGTACAGGCTCTTTCCCGTGAATTTTTTGCTGGATTAGGCAACAAACCTCAAGCCAGCATCTTTGTGGTAGGCGACCGCAAACAGTCAATCTACTCTTTTCAGGGAGCCGATATCACCGAATTTAGCAAAATTCACGACTATTTTACACAAGCCTCACCTGATTTTCAAACCATAAATATGGAGGTTTCTTTCCGTTCTACCTCAGCCATTCTTGATATGGTCAATTCAGTATTCACCACATCAGCTGCAGCCCATGGCGTGGTTTCGCCAAATCAAACCATTCACCATATTCCATCACGCATTGGCGAAAGCGGACATGTTGAATTATGGGATATCACTTACCCTATTTCTGACAAAACCAGTGATGACATTTGGCTTCCCCCCATTGAGCGCATTAATGCTCAATCCGCTTCATCTCTGCTGGCGCAAAAAATAGCTGAACTAATCAAACATAAAGTAACCTCGCACGAACTAAAAGCTGATGGCTCGCCTCTGCAGTACAGTGACTTTTTAATTTTGATTCAGCGACGCAACTCTTTTGCCGAAGAAATGGTGCGCGCCTGCAAAAATGCCAATGTTGCTATTGCCGGAATTGATAAAATAAATCTCAATGAACAAATTGCCATTCTTGATCTGATGGCCGCCGCAAAATTTGCCGTTCTGCCAACAGATGATCTCAACCTATGTTGTCTGCTCAAATCCCCCATATTCGGACTTAATGATGATGATTTATTAACTCTATGCGCCAAACGCAACGAAAATTCAGTTTGGCAACAAATCAAGCAAAATCCGCAATATCTAAATACATATTCTACACTACAAAACCTCTATAATTTTGCTCCTTCTATCCGTCCTTTTGAATTTTTCAGTTATATATTGAACAATTTACAAGGACGCCGTAAATTTATCGCTCGTCTGGGAATCGAATGTGAAGATGCTTTGGATGAATTCATCAATCTGACTTTATCTTTTGAACAAGAGGCTATTCCCAGCTTGCAAAATTTTGTTGAATGGATGCAAAACGACGATATTGAAGTAAAACGCAATCTTGAGCAAAACGACTTAAATGCCGTTCGTCTTATGACCGTGCACGGATCCAAAGGACTGCAAGCACCTGTGGTAATTCTTCCCGACACGATTCGCTTCAAAACCATTAAACAAGAAACCGGCTGGATGCAAAACGGCAACTTATTATTTTATCCTTTGGGAAAAGATTTTTATAATGATAAATGCATTGAACTGCAAACCATTGCTCAGACAAAAACAATCGAAGAATATAACCGTTTGCTCTATGTTGCTCTGACCCGAGCCGGTGAACAATTATACATTTGCGGTTACAGTAACAAAAATAAACCCAATGAAAATTCGTGGTACGAACTATGTAAACAAAGTTTGAACAAACTGGCCTCGCCTGATCATAACGGCAACATCATCTATCACCACTCATCAGAAATCCCAGTATCAAAAACATCTGCTACTCCAACTTTGACTTCTTCCGTTACTTTACCGCAATGGATTAATCAAGACGCTCCTTTGGAAAGCAATCTGGCACGCCCCTTAACCCCATCGCACATAGACGAGATGCCGTCATCAGTTTTGTCTCCTCTGTTGCAAGAAAACAATTCACGCCTTTATGCTCGTGGCAATCTTATCCATAAACTCTTACAATTTTTGCCTTCCCAAAATGTAGATAATCGTGCAGAGATAGCTCGTATTTATCTGTCATCACAAGCCGAAGATTTTTCACCAGCGGAGCAAAACAAAATTTTAAACGAAGTACTCAATTTGATCGGTTCTCCCCAATTTTCTCCTCTATTTGGCCCCGATTCTCTTGCTGAAGTTGCGCTGATGGGAGAAGTTGACGGGCGCATTATATCCGGACAAATTGACCGCTTGGTCATAACTCCAAACAAAGTTATGATTGTCGATTACAAAACCAATCGTCCGGCGGCTAAAAGCTTGGATCAGGTTCCCGCCGGCTACCTCAAACAACTGTGCGCCTATAAAAAATTGGCCGCTCAAATTTATCCCGATAAAGAAATTGCAACTTACATCTTGTGGACCAATACCGCCCAAATGATGGAAATAGTCTAAAAAAAGTCTGCTTTTATTGATTTTTAACCAAACATTCCCTATATTAGTAGTGAGTAGAAATTAAATTATAAGGATAATCGTCATGGAACACGAAACTTTATCACAAACAAATACCGTACTGGTTGATGCCGGTTTGCGTAGCTATATGCAAAAAATATACAACTACATGGCCGGTGGGCTTTGTCTTACGGCATTGGCCGCTTGGATGGTCGCCAACACTTCCCTCCTAAGCGTGTTTTTCAACATAACTCCTGAAGGTGCAACACTTTCCGGTTTTGGTTGGATAGCTTTTCTTGCGCCATTAATTATGGTTTTTGCTTTTGGTTGGGTTCTTTCAAGAGGAACTTTGGCTCAGGTTCAAATGCTGTTTTGGAGCTATTCTGCCGTAATGGGTATTAGCCTCACTCCGGTATTATTGTTGTACACCGGCGCAAGTCTGACCAGAGTATTTTTAATCTCAGCCGGAGCTTTTGGCGGACTGAGTCTGTGGGGCTACACCACCAAACGTGATTTAACCGGCATGGGCGCTTTCTTACGCATGGGGCTTTTCGGATTGATTATCGCTTTGATTGTCAACATGTTTGTAAAAAGCAGCGGCTTTGACTGGGCTCTATCGATCATTGGTGTCGTTATCTTCAGTGGCTTAACAGCCTATGATACCCAAAACCTCAAAGTAATGTATCACCCGGCCGACAACGCTGAAATCTCCGGCAAAAAAGCCATCAGCGGTGCCTTACAGCTCTATCTTGATTTTATCAATTTATTCTTATATTTGCTGCGCTTTTTAGGTGATCGCCGCTAAAAATATGCATACTTTAATCCCCTGAGACAAAATGTTTCAGGGGATTTTTTCTATTTAGCATCAAAATTAATTCTGGGATCAATCAAACAATAGGTTATATCAGAAATCAATTTCAGCACCAATC
Organism: uncultured Pseudomonadota bacterium; assembly: GCA_902799835.1. Classification (GTDB taxonomy): domain Bacteria; phylum Pseudomonadota; class Alphaproteobacteria; order RF32; family CAG-239; genus CAZU01. Next base: position 22,590 of record CADCCF010000006.1, on the reverse strand, counting down.
CTATCAATGCAAAAATATACATTGTTCCGAAAACTACCGGATAATCTCGCGTCATAATTGACTGATATCCCAAGAGCCCTAACCCATTCAGTGAGAAAATAACTTCAATCAAAAGTGAACCGGTAAACAGCATTTTCACCAACAATGATGGGAAACCTGATATAACAACCAACATGGCATTACGAAACACATGACCATACAAAACTTTTGTCTCGCTCAATCCTTTGGCTCGCGCCGTCAAAACATAAGGTTTATTAATCTCATCAAGAAAAGAATTTTTCGTCAGCATGGTAAGCGACGCAAACCCGCCGATTACCATAACCATCACCGGTAAAGTTATGTGCCAAAAATAATCCTTTATTTTAGCAAAAGTCGACAATTCTTCCCAGTTATCCGAGGTTAGACCATGTAATGGAAACCAACTTAAATAATTTCCACCGGCAAATATCACTATCAAAGCTACCGCAAATAAAAACACTGGTATTGCCGAGCCTACCACCACCAAAAATGATGTAATCAAATCAAATCGTGATCCATCCGCCACCGCTTTTTTAATACCCAAAGGAATTGCTATCAGATAAATAATCAAAGTTGACCACAATCCCAAAGATATTGACACCGGCATCTTTTCTTTAATCAACTGCCACACTGTTTTGTCTTGATAAAAACTTTTGCCAAAATCAAACATCGCATAGTTTTTTATCATCAATCCGAAGCGCAACCAGGCCGGTTTATCAAAACCGAATTGTCGTTCCAATTCTTTTATCAGCTCATCCGGCACCCCTGAAGCGCCTTGATATTGGCTTGAATTTTTTGTAGTTGCCAAGGTTGAATTTTTGCTCGAAATAGCCGAGGTTGCGTCCGTATTCATACCTTGATATTGCGCCAAAACATATTCGACCGGTCCTCCGGGAGCAAATTGCACAATTATAAAATTGAGCGCCAATATTCCCAGCAATGTAACCGGTATCAATAACAGCCTTTTGATAATATAATTACGCATAAATCACTCCTCAATCCACCAAGTATAAAGATCTATACCGGTCTTTATCTCACTGTGCGGACGCTTTAATTTTTTGTTATAAGCAATTCTTTCATGAGGTGAATACCAATGCGGAATAAAATAATATTCATTCATAATCACCCGATCCAAAGCCATGGCATAAGCCTTAAAATCATCAAGTTCTTGCGCTTCAACCAACCCATTGACAATTTCATCAACCGCTTTGTTTTTAACTCCTAAAAAATTATAGGAACCTACTATATCAGCCGCAGCCGAACCCCATATTTCTTTTTGCTCATTTCCCGGCATATTACTTATGCGATAGGATAAAATTGCCATCTCAAAGTCAAATTTATCCAAGCGATTCTTAAACACATTAACTTCCAAATTGCGAAATGTCATCTTCACACCGATTTTGGCTAGGTTACTGATAAAAGGCAACATCACCCTTGTAAAAGTCGAACCGTTTGCCGCATTGCTCAATACCTCAATTTCCAAAGCCTCTCCGGTTTGTAAGTTAGTCATTTTACCATCTACAAAATCATAACCGGCTTCACGTAACAAACTAACCGCTTTTTTCAAATTTTCTCTTTGTTTTTCCGCCGTAGAATTATCCGGCAACCTAAAAGGTTGATCAAATATCCCTTTGGGCAAATATTCCTTATATTTTTCCAAAATTCTTTTTTCTTTACCCTGCGGCTTTGCCACTGCTGCCATATCTGTATTACTGAACACACTGTATATGCGCTTATATTGGTTATAGAATAACTTTTTATTAGCCCAGTCAAAATTAAAGGCCAAACTTATAGCTTCGCGCACTCTGCGATCTTGTAATTTAGGCAATCTTGTATTAAATCCGAAAAATTGCAAAACCGCCGGATTATTATGAGCAATTTCTTCTTTAATTATTGTACCATCAGCAATTTTTTTGTGATTGTAACCGCTCGCCCAAATCTTGGCAATATACTCTTCTCTGGCATCAATACTTCCGGCAAACAGGGCTTGCAAAGTAACTGTTGTATCCTGATAAAAGTCAAAACGAACAACATCAAAATTAAAAAATCCGCGTCTGGTCGGCAAATCCTTAGCCCAATAATCATCACGACGCCGCAATTCAACAAATTTATTCGGCTCAAATTTCGCAATAATATAGGCTCCTGTTCCCAAAGGCGGAACCAATGTAGGGGTTGCAAAATCTTTATTTGTAAAATCTTTGGCTGAAAATATTTTAAACTGTGTTAAAATAAGCGGCAATTCGCGATTTTTTGTGCCTTTCTTAAAATAAAAACGCACATGATAATCACTGATTTTTTCCACTCTATCAACATCAGCATAATATATTTTATAAAAAGGCGAACCTTTTTCCAGCAACGTCTTAAAACTAAAGATAACATCATCGGCCAACACCGCGGATCCGTCGCTGAACTTAGCCTTTTTATTAATCAGAAACCCAATAAAATTTTTGTCCGAGCTTATCTCGAATTTTTCCGCCAACAAAGGATAAGCCGTTGCTTGATCATCTACCGGAGAATACCCCAAACTCTCCAATATCAAATCGGCACTATCACTAAATGCTATACCGCGAAATATATATGGATTAAAATTATCAAAACTGCCATATGCCGGTAAGACAATTTTACCGAATTTCGGCGCCTTGGGATTAACAAAGGAAAAATTACTAAATCCGTGGTGATATTTAGGTTGCCCGTACATTGAAAGCGCATCGACCCAAGCAGCCTGAACCTCAACAATCCACAACCAACAAACTGCAATTGTCCATAAACTACTTTTTATAATTTTGGACATCGGCCCAACCGCCAAAGGGGTATGTTAAATCATCAACTTTATCTTTTTGCGCGGCAGTCGCACCTGCTGCTTGCCACTCTTTTTTTAATGCATCAAGAGTTTTTTGGGTTTCTGAAAGATTCTCGGGGTGGTTTAAAAAACTCGGAACATCATCTACCTTTTTGCTTTCTACCGTTTCCAAAGAAGGTTCACTGCCAAAACTCCTCTCCAACGCCAAAGAAAAACTATCTTTCTTAGTCTCTTCATCCGCAGTATTTACTTTTTCATCAAATCTTGCTTTCGGACTATCATGTTCAGGTTGGCGCAAATCGTGCTGAGGTTGCGTTTGTGGCTGAGGCTGTGGCTGTATGGTTTGTGATTGCCCGTAACTACCATCACGCGCACGTTGTATTTCACTTGAAATCGGCGCCATTATTGCAAATACTTTACCCATCACACCGGTTTCCAACATATCTAAAAACACCTTTTCTTTGTCATATTTTTCCAGCAATCCGATGATTTTTTGATAGCGCGCGCAAAATTCCAAAACCGTACCCGCCAAGACATTATCAGCTAAAACATTAACCAAAACTTTCTGCCTAAAATTAGGTTGGCGATTATAATTTTCTATGATTACTTTGCCAAATGACCATTTTCCGCCATTTTGCACCTTTGTCCACAAATATTCAATTTGGTCTTCTGAGGCCATGCGCTGCCGTGAAATAAAATCGCTCAACAGTTCGTTAAGATCCGACAGCAATAAATCAAATCTGCTCATTTCAAAAGCGTTGCGATTATCCTGTTCGCTACCCAACATTATTCGAGCCAACAAATCCGAATACTCTTGATTTTTTTTCATTTGTGCGAACAATGTCTTCATTTGCACAAATGTTCTGCGGTTATAAAGGCTTTGACAAGCCGAACTGAATATCCACCAAATTAAAAACAGCGGGATGCAAATAAACAAGCCATATAGTATTATATTCAAAATCCCTGCATCAAAAAAAGATATTCCGCTCAAGGACATTTCAATAAAATGCCAAGCCCCGACAACCCACACTATTGATACAAAAATCAACACTGATAAAACCGCTGTCATCATTTTATTATTTTCCTTCTTATTCTATAAAATATACTTTGTATGATAGCCAATAATATTTTTTTGCCAACAAATTTTCTATCTTCTTACACAAAAAGAAAGACATTGCATTTACTTGCAATGTCTTTCGAGGGTTGGTTATTAAACAGAATTATCTCTGAATAGATTCTTTTTTGCCAAGCATAGCTTTTGTGGCTTGTTTGGTAATGCTGTTATCATCGCGTTTGCGATTTGTAACACCTTTTTCTTCGGAAACATTACCTTTGGCAACCTCGCGTAAAACTGCCCACTTGGTTTTAGGATCATCAAGGACATTATCGGTTGATGTTTTCCCTTTTAGCTCGGATAATTTTGTTTGGATTTTATTTTTGGTGTCAGCATATTCCAAAACTTCATGAAGATTCTCCGGTATTATTCCATCTTTGATAACCATTTGTTCATATAAATGCGGCATCAAATCAAAGAAAGCCTCATTAAAAGCAGTTGAACCACTATTTGCAAATTTTTTATGGTAGTTTATAGCTGCTACCACTGCACATCCACCAAACATTTTATCAAGATCACTCATGGAAAGGGGTTCGTGCAATTTAGGATCATGCATACCGCTTGGCGGATAGATGTGATATTCTGCATAGTAACCGCCATCTTCTTTTCTACCAATTTTATTGCACACATACCCTGACATGCCACGTAACAGTCCAGTATAAGGCATTTCTCCGTTTTTGCTTTGGGCTTCAAAAAATTTATCAAAAAGTTTCTCAGGCGACACATCTATTGTGCAATTTTCAAGGCCGTCCCAGTCAATATCCATATCAATATCTCGTTTAATAATTCCTTCTTCCATTTCAAATCTGGATCCTCCGACCAAGTTATTAAGTTTGATTAAAAAATCGATGCCGTATCCGCCACAAGTCGCATTAAGACCATCACTTTCACCGTTTATACAAACGTCGCCATGGGCATCAATAGAATTAAAAGCCGCCATCCATGACCAGTTGGTTGCTGCCATAGCACGATCAGATCCGTTGAGAGGAATAGTCTCCGGTAAATCCAATCTTCCGCCATATTCATTTTTAATACGATCAGTAATGGATTCGCATATCTTATCAAAAATACTGTCCCTAGGATTGTTGCTACCTGAACATTCTTTCCAAGCATTTTCCCATTTACGGATATCACTTTTTTGGCTGCTATGTTTATTGTCGATTACATGTGAGCAATATTTTTTTATTAGAGCAACAGTTTCATCCCTTTCTCTCTGGTAACATGGACCTGCTTGACAGTTTTTACCGTTGGATATTGTTGAGTTAACTGCAGCGAGTAAAATTTTCTCTATTGTGTATTTGGGATCACTATCGTTCGCTAGAAAAGCTCTTAGGCCTATGGAGTATCCTTCATAAAAATTCTCATTAAAAGAAGCTTTGCTTTTTCTCCATCTCATATACATTTCTCGACCATATTCGCTGTCAGACTTCTTTCCCGCACGAGTTGCAAGGTTTCTGGTGCTGCCATCGAAATCACTTTTAAAGTCTATGGTGTTTGTTTCCGGATTAAGCAAGACACCATATATTTCCATCCACTCCCCACTACTTTGTGTTTGAACAGATTCACCATAAAAATCAAGGCTAAAAAATCCTTTCTCATTCTCTTCACCATAGCGTTTAACAAGATCAGCAATAACATTAAAACGTTCTTGCGTATATTTTTTATCTTCATCAGAAATTAGCGATAACTGCTTAGGCATGGCTTTTCTCCTTATTGCAAAAGGTTAAACAAAACACTTACCATAAATTTATTATACCCCCCCCCGGTAGACAAAAGTCAAGGATTTTTGACAATAATTGTCACATTTTTATTTTTGAGGCGCATACTACGATTAGAAAAAAATTTTTTTTGCCAACAAATTTTCTATCTTCTTACACAAAAAGAAAAATACTGTGGTATTTTGCAAAAAAATATGCTATGCATAGCCTAAAATAAAAATAGGATTAAAGAGAGAAAAATGAGCGATTCTATCACGGCAACATTGGATTTTGAAAAAAGTATTACGGAAGTTGAAGAAAGAATAAAAAACTTACAACAACTTGAAGTCAGTGACGGATTAAAGTTTGACAACGAAATTACTCGCTTGCAAGCAAAATTAGACCGCCTGCTTAAGGCTACCTATACCAAATTAACGCCTTGGCAAAAAACTCAGGTGGCTCGCCACGCCAATCGCCCGCACACCATTGACTATATTCGTGGGTTAATTGGCGATTTTGAGCTTTTAAGCGGTGATCGTACTTTTGCTGATGATGAAGCCATTATCGGTGGAATTGGTAATTTCAGAGGACAATCTGTTGTTGTTATGGGGCAAGAAAAAGGCCATGACTTAGAAACCAGAATGAAACACAATTTTGGCATGGCTAAACCTGAAGGATATCGCAAAGCTCAGCGCTTAATGGATCTTGCCGATAAGTTTAATCTTCCGGTTTTGGCCTTTGTTGATACCTCCGGTGCCTTTCCCGGAGTTGACGCTGAGGAACGCGGCCAAGCCCAAGCCATCGCCTCTTGTATAGAACGATGCATAAACCTGAAAGTGCCTTTCATATCAACAATCATCGGCGAAGGCGGATCCGGAGGCGCTATTGCCATCGCTACCGCAAACCGCATTCTGATGCTTGAACACGCTGTATATTCCGTCATCTCGCCGGAAGGTTGTGCCTCGATTCTGTGGCGTTCTCCCGACAAAGTAAAAGAAGCCTCTGAAGCTCTGTGTTTAACAGCACAAGATCTGCGTAAATTCGGTATTATTGATGAAATAATCGCCGAGCCTCTTGGCGGTGCACATCGCAATCACACGGAGATAATCGAACGCACCGGTGACGTTATTGCACGTCATCTCAAAGAATTATCAGCTATCAACAGTGATGAATTGAAAAAGAAACGCAATGAAAAATTTATGAAAATGGGGCGGAAATTTGCAAAATCTGAATAATTTTATAATCGAAAATTTAGCCATTATAATTATAAGCGGTTCTATATTTTTAATAATTTCAGCGCTTATTATTTTGCTTTTTCGTAAAACCGGCAAAATGCGGGAACTTCTGTTACAATCACAGGGCGATTTGGCCGGAAGATTAGCGGCTTTGGGTGAAGTAAATATGCATTCGCAAAGTCAGCTTTTTGCCGCTCTAAACGAACAACGCAGTGCCGTGTTAAAAATCATAGATGAAAAATTGTTAATGTTAACCAAAAATGTTGGTGAAGGTCTGTTACAAAACAGTACTAAAACCAATGAAGCTTTGACCGCCTTAAAAGAACGATTGGTTAAAATTGATGTCGCTCAACAAAAAATATCTTCCCTATCCGAACAGGTTGTGTCACTACAAGAAGTCCTATCTAACAAGCAAGCTCGCGGAGCTTTTGGTGAAATACAGCTTAATGACTTGGTTACATCGATTCTTCCACCCAGTGTCTATACTTTTCAGGCTCTGCTCAGCAATGGTAAAAAAGCCGATTGCCTGTTAAAACTTCCCAACCCTCCCGGTGCTATTGCCATTGATGCTAAATTTCCTTTGGAAAGTTATTACGCTTTGCGCAATGCCTCCAATGACAAAGAAAAAATTGATGCTGAACGTTTTTTTAGAGCCTCTGTTATAAAGCATATCAAAGATATTTCCGAAAAATACATCCTCAATGGCGAAACTGCAGAATCTGCCTTAATGTTTTTACCTTCTGAAGCAATATATGCTGAACTGCACGCTAATTTTGTTGATGTGGTCGAAACTTCGTATCGCGCTAAGGTTTGGATCGTTTCTCCCACAACTCTGATGGCTACACTCAACACGATCAGAGCGATTCTCAAAGATGCCCATATGCGTGAACAAGCCGGAGTTATCCAAAAAGAAGTTGGTGCTCTAATTGACGACATCAGCCGTTTAGATGAGAGAGTCGCCAGCCTCGAACGCCATTTCCGCCAAGCCTGTGATGATGTTGAACAAATCAAAATTTCATCAGGAAAGGTCAGCCGTAAAATTCAAAAAATTGAAGCTGTTGAATTGGAACAAGGTGCATCAAGTGACTTGAAACAAATCGTTGCCAATGATTAAATAACTTGCGCAAATAACAAATAACTGTTGGATTTTTGCAAAATTGATATATTATAACGTTGCAATAACTTTTAATAGAGGAAAAAAAATTGACTAAATCAGAATTAATTGAACGCATTACTGCCCAAAATCCTCATCTTACCCAAAAAGATGTCGAAAGGGTTGTTAATGTAATTTTTAACACTATTTCTACATCATTAACTAAAGGTGACCGCATCGAATTTAGAGGTTTTGGCACTTTTTCAGTCAGAACTCGCAGCGCTCGTGTTGCTAAAAATCCTCGCACCGGCGCTCAAGTTAAGGTTGAGGAACGTCGCATTCCTCACTTTAAGTGTGGCAAGAATCTTTTTGACTTGCTTAACAAAAAATAGAAAAAAGCTTCTAAGAACCATCCTAATTACAAGGAGGAATTTATGTTGTTTTTCAAAATATTAATTGGATTACCGTTAATCACCATATTATTGGTATTTGCTTTTGTAAACAACGATATGGCAACATTCAGCCTGTGGCCGACCGATATTGAAGTAACTGTTTCGCAAAGTGTTATCATAATACTTCTATACGCCCTCGGCTATATTGCAGGGTGGTTCTTTACCTGGCTTTCTTATTCACCAATTCGCCGTGCTCTACGCAATCAAAAAAAGCAAAATCGTAAAATGAGCAAAGAACAAGAAAAGCTCACCAAAGAAGTTGAAGGTTTGCGCGACAATATTGATGAGCTCAAAGCATCAACCACAACTGAAGCACCTTTGACTTTTGTTCAACGCTTGAAAAGAATATTTAAATCAGATAAATCCATACCTGAAAGCAAATAAATGAATTGGATATCCGAGTTTGTCCGTCCCAAAATAAAGAAAACTTCCACCAAAGAAGTTGCCGACAATTTGTGGACCAAGTGTCCTGAATGCGGACAAATGTTGTTTAACAAAGAACTGGAAAAAGATTATTTTATCTGTTCTTTTTGCGGACATCATTTACGTTTACCGGTTGAAACTCGGTTTAAAATGCTTTTTGATAATGGCAATTATCGCTCCATAACTTTGCCAAAAGCTCAAGATGACCCACTGAATTTTAAAGATACCAAACGCTATATTGATCGCTTAAGGACCTACCGTCGAAACACTCATAATGATGACGCTTTATCGGTTGCCGTCGGCACCATAAACGGTATAAAAACTACAATTGGAGCTCTTGATTTTGGTTTTATGGGTGGCTCTATGGGAATTGCCGTCGGTGAAGGAATTATCAAGGCTTGCGACATGGCCATAAAAGCATCTACGCCTCTAGTCCTTATTTCAGCATCCGGTGGTGCTCGTATGCAAGAAGGCATGCTCTCACTGATTCAAATGGCTCGCACCACCGCTGCTATCAACAATCTTAAGGAAAGACATCTGCCATACATTTCAGTTTTAACTGATCCTACAACTGGCGGCGTTTCGGCATCGTTTGCTATGTTGGGTGACATCAATATTGCTGAACAAGGAAGCATTATCGGTTTTGCCGGAGCTAGGGTAATTGAACAAACCATTCGTGAAACTCTGCCTGAACAATTTCAAAAAGCTGAATATCTGCGCGAACATGGCATGATTGATTTAGTTGTTAATCGACTCGAACTTCGTGACAAATTGGCTCGCTTGCTAAAATTACTAACCAATCAATCGACAAGGACCTAAGGTACCATGTTATCGTTAAAACGCGTCCCCATTAATTCTTTCAACGAAAACATCATCTATTTACATAAAGATTGTGAAGCTTATAAAGTTGATGAAATTAATAGTATGACCAAAGTTGAAGTACATGGTGGTGCAAATCCGATTTATGGTTTTTTGGAAATAACCGACAATGAAAACATTGTTTCTCCCGACGAATTGGGACTTAATGATGAAGCCTTTACTTTAATCAATTTGCCGGAAGGCGCCAATGTTAGTTTGACTATTGCTCCCAAACCTCCATCACTATCTTTTATCACTCGCAAAATGCTTGGTAATATTTTATCGGAAAGTGAGTACAAATCTATTATCAATGATATAGCTGCTCACCGCTATTCCAACATGGATATATCGGCGTTTTTAATTGCCGCTGGGTCATTTATGACTGCTCAGGAAACATTATATCTTACCCAAGCACTGGTCGGTGAAAAGGTCTTTACCTGGGACAATGAAAACATCATTGTTGACCACCATTGTTTGGGAGGAATCCCTGGCAACAAAACCGATATCATTATTACTGCCATTGTCGCCGCCTATGGTCTGCCAATCTTGAAAACAGCTTCAAGATCTATCACTGCTTGCGCCGGTGTTGCTGACACTTTTTCCGTTCTTGCTAACGTTAACCTTGATGAAAATAAAATAGGACAATTTCTCAATGATGCTCGTGGCGTCATTGTTGACTACAATGAATTACCTTTGGTCACTGCTTGTAAAATTATCTCAGCGATTGAGCGTACTATTGGAATATCGCAGCAACACAACATCGTTTCAGAAATTTTAGCCATAAAACTGGCTGCCGGTGTAACTAATCTGTTGCTTGATATACCGGTAGGTCCGACATCTCGTATCAAATCGGCCAGTGAAGCTGTCCAGATTCGCAAACTTATTGAATATATTGGCGATATGCTGTCTCTAAAAGTTGATGTTGTAATTACCGATGGTAGCGAACCGATTGGCAACGGTGTAGGGGCCGTTTTAGAGGCTCGCGACGTAATGAAAGTTTTACGCAATCGCGAAGATGCACCTCAAGATTTAAAAGAAAAATCTTTATTCTTAGCCGGACGTATTTTAGAATTTGATCCCAAATTGCGTGGTGGCCAAGGTTACCATGTTGCTAAAGAAATTTTGTCATCCGGTCGTGCATTGGAAGCCATAAATCGCATCATATACAATCAGGGTAAGGCCCAGCAAGCTCGTCTTGGTAATCTCACCCGCGAAATCACTGCACACCAATCCGGCACCATATCTGCTATTAACAACCAACGCATAAACCAACTCGGTATTTTAGCCGGAGCCAACCAATATGCCGGTGCCGGACTTGATTTACTCAAAAAAGTTGGTGATACAGTAGAAACCGGTGAACCTCTGTACATTATCCACTCAACCAACTCCAATGATTTTGCTTTAGCTAACTCCGCCGCGGAAAGCAACTCCGGTTACGAAATAAATTAGTTGGTAAAATTCACTTTTTTATGCATTAAATATAACACTATTGTTGATAATATTGTATATTCAGCTTGTGCCAACCAGCTCTCCTGCCCCCAACCATCAATTGTTATATACAAAAAGACATAGTTCAAAGCTAACATAGATAAATATGTCAAACCAGCTTTACTATACTGCCCAAGCAAATTGCCTTTGCTCCTAAAAACATAATAACGCATAGTAAATATGGATAAATTAACAGCTAAAAAATAAGTTATAATTAGTGTAACATGATAAGAAAAAACAAAATTCAAACACACAAACAAAACATAAGCGGCCATGGTATTAAAACCGCCGACCAAAACAAATCTTATTTGCTCTGGAAATTTGGCGAACCACCATTTTTCAATTTTGCTGTATAAACCTATCATTTGGGAGCATATACCTCAAATAATGCATTTTCATAAACCAAATTATCTTTATAATCCTTGCGTAAATTTGCAGCTTTGGTTGTTTTATTATTTTTATTTATAACCAACCAATCACCTTTAATCGGTAAAGGTGCCGGTATCATCGGAAAATATATTTCCGGTATGCGATTGTACAAATTTATTTTATTTGCAACGGTTTTATCAAGATAATGAATATCAGACTTTATAATAAACAATCTATCGTTAAAATAATATCGATAAGCCGTTGACCATGTTTCCACAATCCACTGCCACAAAGATTTTGTTGCATATGGTCCTTCCAATACAAACAACGCATTAGGCTTATTTTTAATCGTATGTTCTGCCATAAACTCCGCTACTTGACGATAATATTCTCCTTTAGACTGTCGATAATACATCACATTCATATAAGCAGAATAGACTACCAACAGAACACTCAAGCCACCCAATGCCCATCGATAGGACAGACATTCAAACAAATACGCCAAAGCAAAAATTGTTGAAACCAACATATAATAACTTTTTCCGGCCAAATGCGGTGTTGAAGGGGATAATTTTAATATCACGACAATCAATATTGCCGAACTCAATGCCCCTATCAACAGTCCTGATCTAAACAAAGGATTGGCCGCCATATTAAAATTTTTAATCATTCGATAGATTGCGATTCCCAACGCCATAACCAACAGAACCAGCTCCATACGATAGTTAACCAATTGTTGCCATAGACTTTGATTATTAGCCGATATATAAAAATTTTCTTCACCTTGCAAAAGTTCATAAATAGTTGTGTAACATAGTAAACTTACACCAATTAAAAATTCCAACGGCATTTCTTTTATAATCAGCCATGGACGCATAAAACTGGCCACAACTATACGCCCCTTTATTATATTATAAAAAATAGAGGTTAGCAAAATTCCAAAATAAAATGTTATACAAGTTTCTTTGGTATAAAAAGCGACATTAACAAAAAAAACAAACAGCGCGGCCCAGCTTAGTTTATGTGAAACACAATATTTACGTGCACATATCAAACCGAGCATTAAAACAATAACCATATCGCGTTCCGGAAAAATAATATTTGAAGTTTGCAAAACTGTTGGCATAAACAACAAAATCGCAATCATAACCAATCGCTTTGTCACCGGAATATAGTTGAAGAAAGCATATAAACTCCATGCCATAAATATTATCTGCAAAACTACAAAAAATTTAATTGCCAAAATATTTTGTGTTATAGCGTACAGTGTCGATAGATACCATGAAGCCAAAGGAATAACCCTTATATAGTCAAAGCTTGCCACCAATCCAAAACGCATACTTCTAGTGGTGTTAATTGCCATCAAATCATAATTCTCAAACAGCGAGTTCTCGCCGATATACATATATACTTCAGTAAAAATTATAACAGTAGTAACTGCCAAAAGCCCCAACCAATTGCCTAAACTTTTTTTATTAAACACAAAAGCATCACTGGCAAATGCACCTGCATAAAGTTGTTTATTCCTCAAACAATTGCGCAAAAAAAACAGACAAACAACTAAAACAGCCAGCACCATCCCTAAACACATCGGCCACGCTCTGGTCGTAAAATATGTATAGTTAAAATGTAATAAATTATCCCAAATATTATCCTGTAATAATGGTCTTTCAAACATCATAATCCTCTCTAACCATAAATTTTAACCTGAGTTTCTCCGCCATAACCAAACAATACGGATAAAACCAATCTCTATTTTTACCAAACTTTTTTGCTATCTCCCTTTTTATTTTGTGATCAGCTTTTTCCATAGCTTCCTTTTTGACTAATGACCAATTATTGCCATGCAGATTGTATTTGAGCAAAATTTGCGGCAGGTTAGCAATTCGCAAATTATGCTCCATTGCCTGTCTTACCAAATCATAGTCTTCTGCCGGAGAATATTCAGCGCGATAAGTTATACCCAAATCCGTAAAAATCTTGCGACGATACATAATGGTCGGGTGCATCATCACATTTCCTTTCCACAAATCATCCCAACTCGGATAAAGCGGATGGCACCAAACCCATCCCAAATTGGTTATAATTCTGCGCCACAAAGGAGATGTTTTAGGGCATCTCAATTCAAACCAACTACCAATCATTGCAATATCTTGATGCTTATCTAAAAAATTAACCTGCATTTCCAATCGGTTAGGCAAACATATATCATCATGATCCAACACGGCAATATATTCACCCTGCGCCATACCAATTAATTTGTTGCGATTAGCAGATATTCCTAAGTTTTCGGTATTGCGAGCATAAACTATGCGTTCATCTGTAAAAGACTTCACAATTTCTTCCGTTTTATCAGTAGATGCGTCATCAAGCAAAATCAGCTCAAAGTCAGAATAAGTCTGTGCCAAAACAGCAGATATTGTATCAGTAATAAACTCTTCCGCATTAAAAATCGGAATCAACACAGAAACTTTAGGTTTGCTTTTTGTTAACATGTTATAAAAACTTTTGTAATCACATAAATTTACTATATAATAATTCTCAGTACATTTATTGTCCACCACAAAAAACATCTTATCAGAGCAACATTGTTATATTGCAAACAAATTAATTTACATAATAAAAATGACAGCCTATCGCAAATATATGGGCTCATACCAGCGCGTGCAAAAGTGCTTGATATAGGTTGCGCCACCGGCAGTTTAGCCTCAGCTTTAAACCAAAACAAAAAATGTCATGTTGTCGGATTGGAATTTAATCCTCAAAGCGTTGCTATATGCCAAAAATCGGGATTTTTTGCCGAAATTATTCAGTACGATATGAATAATTTTAATGTCAACGATTTTCCCAAATATATAAACTTTTTTGACTACATAGTATGTGCTGATGTTTTAGAACATTTGTTGCAGCCGGAAGAAATTTTAAAAAAACTGAAGCATTTGTTGCAAGAAGATGGAAAAATGATTATTTCTTTACCTAACGTCGCTCATGCCAGCATTAAAACTAACCTATTATTAAACGATTTCACCTATACGAAAATGGGAATATTGGATAAAACTCATTTGCACTTTTACACCTACAAAAACATCGCCCAACTCTTATCGCTGTGTGATTTGAAAATCATAAAAGTTTCATCCGTTAATATGCCTGCTGATGGATGGCAACCTCACAAAATCAGTGAGCTTCCTCCTGACATAGCGGACTTCATACTAAAAGATAAACACTCCCATATTATGCAATACATTATGTTGTGTGCTCATCAAAAAACCTCTGTTAAAGAAAATTCAGACACACTTAATACCTTGTCAAAAAAAGTGCTAAAACCCAATCTGATATCAATAATCAAAAGAGTTATAATGCTAAAAATGCCTAAATTAATCGACTGTATCGAGCAATTTAAAAAATAGGAGATATTTCATGCAAAAATTAGCCATAATACTTCCTTGCTACAATGAAGAAGATATTTTACCCAAAACTATTACGACAATCAAAAAATTGCTGACTAATCTTATAAAATCAAAAAAAGTATCCCCATCCAGCAAAATCTGCTTTGTAAATGACGGATCCAAAGATAAAACCTTGGAAATTATCCGCAAAACTTGCTTACAGGATAAGCTTTTTTGTTGCATAAATTTATCGCGAAATTTCGGACATCAAGGTGCTATTCTTGCCGGCATGAATGAACTGGCCGCTGATCTTTATGTAACCATTGATGCCGACTTACAGGACAATCCCGAATGCATTTGCGAAATGTTGGAAAAAATCGATGAAGGCTGTGACATTGTTTATGGTGTTAGAAAATCTCGCACAACCGACAGTTGGTTCAAACGCACAACCGCAACCTGTTATTATCGTCTGCTAAAATTGTTGGGGGTGAACATTGTCTACAACCATGCTGATTTTCGCATGATGACCAAACGTGCTGTCGAAACCTTAAAACAATTTCCCGAACGTAATCTTTTTCTGCGCGCGATTGTTCCTTTAATCGGTTTTAAGTATGCCAAAGTCTATTACGATCGCACCAAACGCCAAGCCGGTGAAACCAAATATCCACTTCCCAAAATGGTGGCTTTGGCATGGAACGGAATTTCCAATTTTTCTATCATTCCCTTACGATTCGTCACATTTAGCGGATTTTTCGTCTGTTTTTTGAGTTTTATTTTCTTGTGTTATGTTGTATATAATTGGTCAGCCAAAGGCACTATTGTCGGTTGGGCTTCTACCGTGACAATCATTACTATATTCAGCGGAATTCAGCTCATATCTTTAGGAATAATCGGCGAATATCTGGCCAAAGTTTTTATTGAGGTAAAAAAGCGCCCTCTTTATATTGTTGAATCTAAAATCGGCTGCGAGAATTAATCAACAATTTTGCATCTAATTTGCGGTTTACAATATCGTGTGGCGTCAAAAATTTTTTAATTCCGCAATTTTTTGCCATTTCTTCTGTTCGCTCAAAACAGTTACCTAATTGTGCACTCTTATGCGCATCATCACTAATAATTACTGGAATATCAGCTTCTCCTGCCATTTGCATTATACGCTTGCTTGGATATGGTTCATCACAAAACTTAAATGCACTGGAATTTAGTTCTATTGCTACACCCGATTCTTTAATAACCTCAATAGTCTTTCGTTCATCATCGAACCATTCAGTACCACACCCTACGTTGACTTTTTTCAATAAATCTAAATGTGCCATAAAATTAAACAAATTACTGCTGACTGCCGCACGAACATTTTGCCAGTAGCGGTGTAACATCCAATTTTGCTCTATTTGCGGTGCAACCTTAACGTCGTGTGAATTATAAAGAATGTTTTGTTTTTCAACAAAATGAGCAGAACCTATGATATAATCAGGTTTAAGATAATCTAACGCTTTAACAAAACCATCTCGCCAATTGTCATTATCAAAATAATCAACTTCCATACCTTTTAAAATTTTAATTTTTGCTGTTTGATTAATCTCATCAATTTTCTGATAATGCAGTGCAAACTTGTTAACAGCCTCATCAAAAGATTCTGAATAAATTGCGGCATAATTTCCTTTTTCGGCATAATAATACATCGGAGACTTTTTGATATTCGGATGCACAATAAAATGATTGGAAATGCCTATATGCGACCACCCAAGTTTTTCAGCCTGTTTTAACATCTCAAGCTCGGTTTGTTGTCCGTCAAATCCTAAAGTATGAGTATGTAAAGAAAATTTCTGCATCTACTATCCTAAAATCATTCCAAAGCGCCCCCTTGACGCAAAACTTTTTCTGCCATATCGCTGTGCGTGCAATCCTCTTTGTGAACATAAATCGGCGCGTGTATAATCAAAGGTGTATTTACATCTTTTTGCGCCCGCACAATGACTCTTTTTGCCTTGTTATCACCGGGTTTTGAAAATAATGAAAAAACCTCGATTCCCCCTAATCTTCCATGCAAAAAAGCGATTATACTATCCAAAGCTTCCGCGCGATTAATCATATAAAAATGCCCTTGCGGTTTTAACGCTTTTATACAAAAATCAATCCATTTTTGCAATCCCTGACTTTCAAAATTATGCGCTGTTGCTTTGCTTATATTTGGTGAAGGCATATCGGCATCAGCATAAGGCGGATTACTTATTACATGGTTAAACGAGCAAGGACGATACTTATAGCATAAAATATCAACCTCCTCAAAACTTACATTATCAAACTCATTAGCTTTGGCGCTTAAATTAGCCGCCTCCACCAAATCTTTTTGAATATCAACACCAGTTATTTGTAAATCTTTATCCTTAAATCTCGCAGCCAAACACAACGACACCGCACCGGTACCTGATCCAACATCTAATATCTTATCATTTTGCCTAATCTTATGAATTGCCGCCGCCAACCAAACCGCATCAGTCGAAGCATGATACAAACCTTCCGGCTGATAAATCTTTACAGTGTTATTCAAAAGATAATCAAATTTTATTTCACTCATATTTTTTCCAAATTATGGCTGCACGAGCCAGCTCTCGAGCATTATCACCTTTTGCCCTTATGCTATGCACGGTTTTCACTCCATCAATAGCTGTTGCAACCTCTATTTCTTCACCGATAAAACCTTCTTTTTTAAAATTTACTTCGATATGCAGCGGGATATGAGTTTTATGCCACTCTTCATCAACCGCTTCACCGGCCCACAGCACATAAACCGCATTATTTATATGGTGATTTATATCAATATCATCATAACGCACTCTATATTGATACATTTTTGCTTGCTCTTCCGGCTCGGCAACCTTATCGAAATTTGTTTCCAAAATATACTCCTCAACCGGTTCATAATCTTGCAAAATTTCAGAAATAGCCAATGGCCTTTTTTTATCCAAACTGATTAACAACCACCGACTGGCTGATTTTATAATCAACTCACCTTTCTCATCATAAATAGCGAAATCACGTCGCGCGGCCAATTTGCCTGACAATGACGGCCAAGTAACAACTTTTATGTTTTCGCCGACTTTTGGCAAACGTGTAATTTCTATAACATAATCATTGCCCACCCAAGTCATGTTATGTTTCTGACAAAATTCCATACCGAAACCACGCCTATCGGCATCAGTTGTTGCAGCATCTTGCAATATATTCATACAGGTAACCAACCGCAAATTATTATTCTGATCACCCTCATAAGACCGAATCAAATACTGCTTTTCCAGTTTAGCAATTGCCATACTTCTTCTCCATTTTATGCTCAATAATCTTAAATTGCTGCATTGTGCGACGACGACTATAAGTGTTGCGAATAGTTCCATGACCTGCCGTCGGACATTGCAACACTTTTACCATCTTCCCATCTTTAGTCAAGACTTGCCAAAAGGCCTTATCTTCCTCTAATAACTTATAACCACCTACTCCAAAAAAATAAAGCATATTATTATGTGGTAAAGGATTTATCAAATTAAAACCGGCCAAACGTCCTAACTCACAAAAACTATCCAACACAAAATTAGGACAATGTGTTGGAATATAAACTGCCTTTTTTATATATTGTTGTAATATTTGCCAATCGCCGATAAAAGCGTGCCCGGCACCTCGAAGCATCGGTTCATCACTTACCGATATGGCTTTTACACCTTTAGCATCAGCCTGTTTTTTAAGTTGCATAAAACGGGAACGAGCTGTCACAAACAGCAAAGCCTCCTTGGGATTTACCCAATATTGTTCTTCCAACTTGCGATATGACCCTATAATTGCCCACCGATTGCCCAATTCATTTAAATTATCCGGTATTTTTTCAAAAACTTTTATACGATTCCCTGCTAATTTAGCAAAATCCATGCCGTATTTTTTCAAATAGCGCATATAAGTATAAAAATCATCATCGCCATGAAAAGCCACACTTAATTTCAATTTCAACGCCGCCAAAAAAGCTACAATATACATCTCAACATGAGTCGGATAAACGGTCATATAAATCTTCTTTTTACGCAAATGCTTTACATAATCAACAATCTTTTTATACACATCGCATTCGCGATAAGCTATTCCATCATGATCTATCTCACAAAAATCCCCTACAACATAATTTACTTTTTTGCCGACCTGTTTCAATCTTTTGATATTGGTAGGCTTCTTAAAAAATGTTGAATTATCTACCTTCATATCACCGCTATGATAAACCGTAACTTTGTTAAAACTTATCAAAAAACCATAAGCATCAAAACAAGTATGTGATGAACTTAAAACTTCTATTTTCAGCCTGCCAAAGCGCCTAACATCACCATCTTTAATAACCACAAACTTCGGGCGATTTTTCATGGGAATTGCAAAATAGTCATACATATCATCCAAAACTATTTTGGTATATTTTCCGCCATAAAGAGTCGGTAATTTATAACCTGCCCGTAAATAATGAAACAATCCGTTCAAATGATCAGGATGAGAATGAGTTAAAAAAATTGCCTTTAAATTAAAGCTTTTATCGGTCAACAAATTAACAACATCAGGCACTGCCGCAATAGCATTATCCACTCCGACAGCTTGATAATTATCAAATTTTCCTAAATCAATTATTATGGAAGTCTTTTTATTTCCCTCTTGCTCGACACAGGTGTACTGATAACAATGACCGCTTATTTGATCAATATTATTCCCGCCCAAAGGACGCCAGTACAAACCCGTATCTTGCATAGAGTTGTCCCATTCGCAAAAAAACAAAACTAAAGTTTTTCAGCCTTCCTCAAATGATATTCAGCCAGTTTCGCTTCACGCCAAACATTTGCTGAAACAGTCAACTTAGATTTAAGCTTGTTTTTATTCTTAGCAAAACGAATGGTTTTTTCAAGTTTTTTTGTGCTTCTTACACTTTTATCAACAGTTTTGGGTGTCATGCCAACTTGCAATATTCCCCGATAAACTTCTGATAATTTCTGAGCATATACATTTGCTCTTTCCGGCAAGCTGGAATGATAAGCAGCTGCCGCTTTATTCCAATCATGCCCTTTTTGCACATAAAGTTTTTTTACAAATTTAGCCCCATATTCCATATTTTTATAGGGGTTAAATGCCTCTTCCAAATTTTTGAAAGCATCCGGATGATACATCAAATTTACCTGCATGCATCCGACATCGATACTTCTGATACCCTCGGCCTGAAATTTCTTAACCGCGGCAATAGCTTCGCGTTTACTATCAAAGAAATATCCTTTTCCTTCGGCATTAACAGTCCACGGCCAAGATGTCTTTTTCTTCGACACCTCATCCCAACGTCCCGTCTCAACCATTGTAATGGTTTTCAGTAAATGCTTCTTAATTTGGAATTTGTCTTCATAACGCTGAGCGGCAACCGAACAAACTTCACGATCATTAACATATCTCATAGAATCCGAAGCTTCCACCGGCTGACTAAACATCAGCAATAACAACAAAAACATCAAAAAATTTGATACGAAAAGTCGCATCCCTCTGTTCCCCCAAACCTGTCACAAACATCCCTTATGCAACAAATATGCCAATTTCCGTTTGCTTAAGACATCAAAAGGACTTTAGTCCGATTTGAGGTTAAGTTAACCAATGTTTCTGCCTCAATTTGTGGGCAAAAACCACACTCGTTAAAACCTAATTATTAACGAGTCGTTAAAAAACAAGGGGAATATACCATATTTATTTATTAAAATCCAGCAAAAAATTTCCTAATTTGATTATAGCACTGCTTAAATTGTCGCTAATATTTTGAAATTGCACAGTTTTATGGTAAGTTTTTTCATTCATATAAAGCTTACGATTAACTTCCAGCTGCAAGGTATAAATTTTACGCCGCGGCTGACAATAATTAAATGTGATATAGGCACCGGAATATGGTCGATTACATTCTACCCTGTACTCGCCATTTTGTTCCAGCATTTTTTTCAAATAGGCTGAAACCTCCACCGGACAACTTTCATCAAACAAATTACAAATACAAAAGTCCAGTTGCCTACTCTCATTCATAATATTACAAATCATTGACGGCATTGAGTGACAGTCAACAATATAGCAATACCCGAATTGTTTAACACATTGTTCCACTAATCTGGTCAACCTTTTGTGATAAACATCATATACTTTTTTGATTCGCTCTTGCGCTTCATTATAATTCAGCAGCCCATTATAAATATTTTTTGAAGGATAAACTACTCGGTGCAACACTCCGAGCCCTACTCTGCATCGGCGTGAATTAATATCATTACGCACTGGAGCATTGTAGAACATACCATCGTCCAACTCTATTTTGTCGCGGTTTACATCAACAAAAGTGCGTGAAATATTCATACTTAAAAGCGGAATACCGCTGTTTGAAGCTTCTTTAACCAAATCAGTTACATAACAATCTTCTGATGCTCTCAATTCTTTTTCCGTCAAAGCGCTGTGCGCTAAAAATTCTTGCGGAAAAACATCACCGGAATGTGGCGAAGATAAAACTATCGGAAATTTAGGATTGCGTGTATTAAACTCATCATAAATATTTAACACACTATAATCGACCTTAAAATCCAATATATTTTTATTCATAAGCCTAAGCTCCTTAAAACCAATTGCCACTATAATAATCTTTAATAATTAAATATTCACTAACACAAAAAACTCTTGCAATTAAATCTAATATAGATTATCAAGATAGTGATTTACGGGTGTGTAGCTCAGGTGGTTAGAGCGTTACGTTGACATCGTAGAGGTCACAAGTTCGAGTCTTGTCACACCCACCAATAAAAATACCGGTCTTGTGCCGGTTTTTTTTGTTGGTTAATATAAACAGCTCGAACTTGTGAGGAAACAAGTTCGACTACAAGGCAAAGTCTTACGCAAGTATGACGGTCGCACAAAGAGCGATTGCCGCAGTGAACGAAGCTTTAGCGCAGTAGTCTTGTCACACCCACCAATAAAAATACCGGTCTTGTGCCGGTTTTTTTGTTGGTTAATATAAACAGCTCGAACTTGTGAGGAAAATTACAACTCTAATTCTCTGCCAGCGTCTTAATAATCTTAACAATATTTTGCCTGACGTCTTTATCTTTAATTTTGTGAAACATCTTAATCAATTGCAAATCATCATTACTATTTGCATTATTTTCATTCATCCCCTCCCAAAAAAAATCCATATTAACTTTCATTATGTTTGCCAATTGCCACAATCTTACGACCGGAATGGCGCAGTTACAATTTTCATAATTTTGAATTTGTTTGCGACTAAGCCCCATCTGATTGGCAATTTTTTCCAAACTTAGCTTTCTCAAACCGCGCAACAATTTTAATCGTTCGGCAATATAAGGCATAATTTCTTCATTTTGCATAATCAAATTCCCCTAAAGTTAATTTTTTTATGCATTATAATAAGCTAATATTTATATTTGCAACTAACTAATAGTTGAAAATGCAATATTTGCAAAAATATTTTTTAAAGAAATTATATTACCTGAAATTTTCTTATATTGACCAATTTAAAACAACAAGCCCCTTGAGGCAGGAGGGAGCCTCGAGGGGCAAATAAACAAACATAAACAAGGAAAGACGAGCAAGTCTGGGAAGACTTGCGGGA
>CADCCF010000005.1 GCA_902799835.1 uncultured Pseudomonadota bacterium | reverse complement strand
AAGCGAATGCATTCTAATGTAAAAATAAGTACTGCTTGTAGCTTCGCCAACTTCAACTCGTCCACCGAAAGTACCATAAAGAACTGTATCACTTCCGCTGGTTCCAACCATTTCGTTAGGCGCTAAATTATAGTCTGCTGCCGTAGACTCGCTCAAGCCGGCATAGCTAGGTGATGTAGCATAAGCAGTACGAATGTTCATCAACAACATGGTGATCTGATCTTGTGCCTTGGTCAATTTGAATTTTGCCATCGCTTTAGAATATCCCGAAATACCGCCGACTGACAATACACCGATAATTGCCAATACACCCAACATCTCTACCATGGATCGACCTGACTGGTCTGTTTTTTTACTAAATATTGTCATTGTTCCTCTCCTTTATCTTAAAGTTTGTGGTTGCTTTATACCTTCATATTATCCTATTTAACCCCCTAAAACAACCCTCGCTTTAGTCATATATCTTTGGTTATAGTGTTATATTAATCGGCTTTTGTCAATAGCTGCTTTTACAAATGAAACAAATAACGGTGCCGGAGCAAAGGGACGAGATTTTAATTCCGGATGGAACTGAACCGCCACGAACCAAGGGTGCTCTTTGATTTCAATAATTTCCGGCAACAGCCCGTCCGGTGATTTTCCGACTATCTCCATACCGGAACGTTTAAGCACATCAGCATACTTCATATTAACTTCATAGCGATGACGATGACGCTCAGATATCTTAGTCGTACCATAAATCTTAGCCACCAAAGAATCGGGATTAAGCACGCAATCATAAGCACCTAAGCGCATGGTTCCACCTAAATCGCCATCTTTATGACGAATCTGCTTTGCTCCTTCTTTGTCCCATTCCGTCATCAAACCGACTACCGGCTCACAATTGGGATCAAACTCGGTGGTGCCGGCATTTTTAATACCGGCAACATTACGCATAGTCTCAATAACAGCCATTTGCATACCTAAACAAATACCCAAGAAAGGAATTTTGTGTTCGCGAGCATAACGAATGGCGGAAATCTTACCTTCCGTTCCACGTTGACCAAAGCCCCCAGGTACCAAAACAGCGCTAACATCGTTAAGCTCTTCATCAACCGATTTGCTTTCCAGTTCTTCAGCATTGACCCATTTAATTTTAACCTTGTAACGGTTGGCTATGCCACCGTGTGTCAATGCTTCGTTAAGTGATTTGTAAGCTTCCAACAGCTGCGTATATTTACCGACAACTGCAATGCGAACTTCGCCCTCGGGATGACGGATATTATCAAGAATATTCTCCCATTTGCTTAAGTCAATTTCATCGCTGCAATCAATACCAAAATGCTTGCAGACTTGGCGTCCCATTCCTTCATTGGCATAAGCAATCGGAACTTGATAAATGCTGGCAACATCCAAAGCTGCCAAAACATTTTCTTCTCTGATATTACAGAACAATGCAATCTTGCGTTTTTCATTTTGCGGAATCGGCATTTGGGAGCGGCATAGCAACATATCAGGTTGAATTCCGTATTCTTGCAATTTTTTAACCGAGTGTTGAGTTGGTTTTGTTTTTAACTCACCGGCGGTCGGAATATAAGGCAACAAGGTAACATGAAGAAACATAACACGTTCCCTACCCAACTCATAGGCTATCTGACGAATCGCTTCCAGATAAGGTTGTCCTTCAATATCACCAACCGTGCCGCCGATTTCACACAAAACAAAATCCTCATCACTGATATCAGATAAGATAAAATCTTTAATTTCGTTGGTAACATGCGGAATAACTTGGATTGTCGCGCCTAGGTAATCGCCATGACGCTCTTTATCAATAACCCGCTGATAAATTTTTCCGGTAGTAATACTATCGGTCTTGTGGCAGGGAACACCAGTAAAACGCTCATAATGTCCGAGATCCAAATCGGTTTCAGCGCCATCATCGGTTACAAACACTTCGCCATGCTGGTAAGGACTCATAGTTCCGGGATCAACATTA
This sequence comes from uncultured Pseudomonadota bacterium, assembly GCA_902799835.1. Taxonomy (GTDB): domain Bacteria; phylum Pseudomonadota; class Alphaproteobacteria; order RF32; family CAG-239; genus CAZU01. The sequence continues at coordinate 331,264 of CADCCF010000005.1, read as the reverse complement.
AGATAAGGATCAAGTTTGCGATTGCGCACCTTAAATCCTTTGGCCTGCAATATACTGGCCAAAGAGGCCGATGCCAAGCCTTTACCCAATGATGAAACGACGCCGCCGGTGATAAATATAAATTTAGTTTTTTCGGACATTTAGATTCCCTTCTCTATCTAAAACTTTAATTTTTTAAAGTGATAAAGGCACCTTCTCTTTTTTTGATTTTGAGAAGATGCCCTTATCGTTGAATTTATCATTGATTATTTTTCCGCTGTTGGTACGACCGGAGCTTCATTTGAAACCGGAACTTGTTGCTCGGCAGCTGCTTTTTCTACCAAAGATTCTCTCGGTTTGGCCTGACCGCGATAATATAAAGCCAATGAAATGCTGGTTACAAACAATAAAGTTGCCAATACTGCAGTAGTTCTGGTCAATAAATTACCGGTTCCGCGAGCCGAAAGAAAACTTGAAGCACCCGAACCGCCACCTAATCCATCCAAAGCTCCTCCGGTTGAGCGTTGCATCAAGATGCAGGCAACCAAAAAAATACAAACCATCAAATGAATAACTAATAAAACTGATCCCATTTTTTTACCTTTCTCAATAAAATATATAAATTAACAACCTGCATTATCAGCAATTGCGATAAAATCAGCCGATTTCAGACTGGCGCCACCGATTAAAGCCCCGTCGACATCAGGCAAACTCAGCATTTCTGCTGCGTTTGAAGGCTTTACGGAACCACCGTATAATATGCGCATTTTGCCGGCCTCAACCTTACCAATCTTTTTAGCCAAAACATGACGGACGGCTGCATGTACATCTTCAACCTCTTGCGGAGTCGGAGTTTTACCGGTACCGATTGCCCAAACCGGTTCATAAGCAATAACAACATCGGCAGCTTTGGCACCGTCAGGCAAAGATTCCTTAACTTGACGCGAACATACATCAATGGTTTTGCCGGCTTCTCTTTGTTCCAAAGTTTCACCAATACAAACAATGGTCTTAAGTCCGGCTTGATGAGCAGCCAAAACCTTTTGGCAAACATAGGCACTGGTTTCATGATGATCGGCACGACGCTCCGAGTGGCCCAAAATAACATAAGAACATCCTAAATCTTTCAACATAACCGGACTGATATCGCCGGTGTGAGCACCTTTTTCAGCCGCATGACAATCCTGAGCGCCCAAAGCTATCTTGCCTCCGCGCAAAGCTTTTTTTACCAAACTCAACAAAGTAAACGGCGGACAAACTACAAATTCGCAATTTCTTTTTTTGGCTTTTACGGCAACAGTAATTTCCTTAGCCAAATTTACACCGTCAGCCGTCAATCCGTTCATTTTCCAGTTGCCGGCAATCATCATTTTTCTGCTCATCTTGTATATTCTCTTATCAAATTAACACTAAATTATGCATTTTTTAACACACAAGAAAAAACTTTTCAACATCAATATTTGAAGTGTTGTACAAAATAATAATTGTATTATAATCCGCTTTAATTATAGGTATATTTGCTGTTTTTTATAAGGTGAGGCAAAATGATTAGTAAAATAAGAAAGTATCAAGATTCATGGCTGACCAAGGCTATATTGGCTTTAACCGCATTGAGTTTTATGTCTTTGTTTGGTATCTCGGGTTATGTTAATCGTGCCGGAAAGAATCGGGCGGTAATAAAAGTTGATGATTTGGTAATTTTGCAAGATGAAATGAACAACAAACTGCAGAACAGTATCCGCAAGGCTCAAAATATGTTTGGTGGAAATGTTGAAATTACTGATGAAATCCGCAAAAATATTTTATTCGGGCTGGTCAAACAAAATTCTCAAAACATGATTATTGAACGCGAAGCTCAAAAAGTTGGAGCCGACATTTCGGATGAATTGATTGAAAAAATTATCTCTTCACAGCCGGAATTTATGGATGCTTCGGGACATTTCAGTCCATCATTGTTACACCGCCAACTAGCTTATTTTGATATGACCGAAAATGAATATATCTCTGACTTGAAACAAAATGTTTTGGGGAGACATATCGTTTATTCACCGGTTGAACGCGTTATATTTCCGGAGTTTATGAATAAATATATCGTTAAAATTGCCAATCAACAGAAAGTTTTTGAATATGTTACGATTAATCCTGCTGATATGAAGATTGATCGCGAGATTACCGATGAAGAAGTTGAACAATATTATCAAGATTTTGCCCCGCAATTTGAAACACCGGAATCCAGAGATGTCGCTTTTATAGAGCTGAAAACCGCACAGTTAGCTAAAAGCATTACGGTTTCTGATGATGATATTAAGACTTATTATCAAAACAATATTCAAGACTATGTTGTACCGGAAAAACGCAGAGTTTTGCAAATGGTGTTTGATGATGAAAGTTCGGCTAATGCGGCGTTTGCCGAATTGAAAAAAGGTGAAGATTTTTATCGAGTCGCATCTGAAAAAGCTCATCAAGACAAAGAAACAACCTTTTTGGGTGATGTGACTGAAGATTCACTGTTGCCGGAAATTGCTGATGAAGTATTTAAGGCTAAGGTCGGCGAATCGGTCGGACCTTTACAAACCGAATTCGGTTGGCACATTCTTAAAGTAACCAACATTATCAATAAAGTGGAAACTCCGCTGGATAATGTTAAGAGTCAAATTACTTCTGATATTCGCAATGAACAAGCTTATGATCAGGCTCAAAACGTTATAGCTATGATTGAGGACGAAATCGGTAAAGGCAATAATTTGGAAGATATTGCCAAACAGTATGACACTAGGGTTCAATCCGTAAAAGGCTTAAAAGAAGATGGCTCTTACAATAGCGCCTCTATTAAATCTGCTGAATCCATCTTGAAAGAATCGGATTTTGTTGAAACCGCATTTTCATACAATGAGAATGAAGTCAGCCAAACTATTGAGACTGAAGATGGCTTTGTATTTATCGAAGTTAAAAAAATCCATGATGCTCACATAAAAGATTTGGCTGAGGTTCGCAACGAAATTGTCAAGATTTGGACTGAGAATGAAAAATCGGCAATTGCTCAAGAAGTTGTTAATGATGTTACAGCCGATATGGAAAACGGCGATTCATTGGCTGAAATTGCTTCAAGATTTAAACTGCAGATGAAAACAACTCAACCGGTGAAACGTGATGACAACTTTGCCGGATTGAATTCAGCTTTATCCAGTGATGCTTATCAGACGGCTTTAGGCAGTTATAAATCTTTAAGTTCATCCGGTATTACCACCATTGTTAAGCCGATTAAAGTTATTAATCCTGAAGTGCAAGACAGCGCTCAGCAAATAAAAGAAACTAAAGAAAAAATGAACAAAGAAATTGAGCAAAATTTGGCTGAGGAACTTATAAATATGTATGCCAAGGATATGGATGTACGCATAAAATATAAACTGATGGGATTAGAAGAATAACAAATGGTTATGTTAAAAGTAAAGCCGCTATCAAGCGGCTTTACTTTTTATAGCACTGAACAATCAGGCGATGATATTGGGAGTTATTTTTGACTCGACTGATTTGATTTTGGTTTTTACACCGGTACGCAAGTTACTCAGTTGTTTGGCTTGAAAAAAGTCGATAGTACGATTATTTCTTACCAAATGACGAATATCGGAAGAAACACGGCGCTCTTCCAATTTTAATTCGCACAACTGCTGCAACAGTTTGGCGGAAGCGTTTTGATTGAACATATATTATAAACCTTTCAGATAAAAACTCTTACTAAATGGCATTTTTTGCTGGAAAACGCCCTAATATGTGTCATATTATACACCAAAAATGATGACATTGCAATAGTAAAATGAGGACAGAAAAGATGAAAAAAATCAAAAGGATAGGAATTTTAACTTCCGGAGGAGACTGTGCCGGATTAAACGCAGTAATAAGTTCAGTCGTTGCTGCTGCAGAAAAGAAAGGTTGGGAAGTATACGGAATTCATAATGGTACCGAAGGTATAACCGAGACACCGCACAGCTATGAAGTGCTTACACTAAAAGATTTTTGCGATTCGCCTTGGCCTCGCTTGTCCGGTTCTTATTTAGGCTCATTAAACAAAGGGTTACGCATAGAATCGTTGGAAGAAGTATCCAAAAAATTTGCTAATGGTGTTAAAGAATTGGGCTTGGATGCAATCGTTTTGGTTGGTGGTGATGGCAGTATGAACATTGTTTCAAACATGAGCAAAAATTCTAAAGTCAGAATGATTGGAATTCCTAAAACTATTGATAATGATACACCGATTACCGAATCGTCCGTAGGTTTTCAGACTGCAGTTGAGTATTGCACAGCTTCAATTGATAGCTTGGAACTGACTGCACGTTCCCACAATCGCGCTATGATTATTGAGGTTATGGGGCGTGATGCCGGACACTTGGCTATTCACTCGGCTGTTGCCGGTCAAGCTGATGTATGCCTGATACCTGAGATTTCATATTCGCTTGACGGAATCATTGAAAAATTGAAAGAAATTAAAGCTCGTGGTCGAAATCATGCGGTTATTGTTGTGTCAGAAGGATGCAAAACCGAGGATGGCTATACTATTTCACAACATTCTAATATGGTTGGGGAAAAGGTTTATGGCGGTATCAGCGAATATCTCAATGCCGAATTGACCAAACGTTATCATGGTATGCAATTCAGATCAGTTACTTTAGGACACTTGCAACGTTCCGGTGTTCCCTCGGCGCGTGACAGATTGTTGGCTTACCTGTTCGGTGCTCATGCCGTTGAATTGTTAGACAAAGGAGAAGATCGCCGCATGGTGATTTGGAAAGACGGAAAAATCTCTTCTGTTCCTTTAGCTGATGTGGTTAAGGCCGGAACTACTTTTGTTAATCCCAAAGGAAAATATGTTACCACAGCTAAAACTTTGGGTATTTATGTCGGCAATATTTAATCTTAAATAAAAACATACTTTCAACCCTATCCTATCGGATAGGGTTTTGTTTGCTTGAAAGCTTTAAGTTCGTCATTACTTATATTAGCAGCTTTTATCACAAGAAAGCTGCTATTTTTTAACAATTTTAAGGAGATAAGTTATGACAACTGGTGTTAGATACCCTACCTTTGCATTTATTACTTCCGGTGGCGGACAAGCAGATGACGGTATTCCGCCGCAGCCGTTTGAAACTTTTTGTTATGATTCAGCTTTGATGAAAGCTAAAATCGAAAATTTCAATATTGTTCCATACACATCAGTTTTGCCCAAAGAATTATTTGGCAGAATCATGCCGTTGGATGATAAAATCATTAAAAATTTTAAACATGGTGCTGTTTTGGAAACCATTATTGCCGGAAACGGAGCTTCTCGTGATGATCACAAGGCTATTGCCACCGGTATTGGTATTTGTTGGGGCAAAGACAAAAAAGGCGAGCTTATCGGCGGTTGGGCGGCTGAGTATGTAGAATATTTTGATACCCAAATTGATGATGAAATTGCCAAAGGTCATGCTGAAATGTGGTTGAATAAATCACTCAAACATGAATTGGAAATCAGAGGTGTAGAAAAACACTCGGAATTTCAAATGTGGCATAATTATATCAACATTACCCAACAATTTGGTTACAGCTTGACCGCAATGGGTTTCTTAAACTTTGAGTATGCTGAGCCGGTTCAATATTAAAACAGGCAATAAGGGAAGAAAAATAATGACAAATAAAAAATCAGCACATGAGGCCGCTGCCACATCAGGAAAGCTCGGACTTTTTGCTTTAGCTGCTATTGTTGTCAGCTCAATGATTGGCGGCGGCATCTATTCCCTACCCCAGAACATGGCAGCCGGTGCATCAGCCGGTGCCGTACTTTTGGCTTGGGTTATAACCGGATTGGGCATTTATTTTATTGCTCGAACATTTTCAATTTTGGCAATGGCAAAACCGGAACTTACCACCGGTATTTATTCATATAGCCGCGCCGGCTTTGGTCCTTATATCGGATTTATTATCGGTTGGTCATATTGGTTGTGCCAAGTGTGCGGTAATGTCGGTTATGCCGTTATCACCATGGATGCTTTAAACTATTTTTATCCCGGATATTTTGCCGGCGGTAACAATCTTGCTTCAATTATCGGAGGTTCCCTAATTATTTGGGGATTCAATTTTTTGGTTTTACGCGGTGTGAAGCAAGCCAGTGTAGTCAACACCATCGGAACAATTATCAAAATTGTGCCGTTAGTATTATTTATTTTGGTGATGTTGTTTGTGTTTCACTTAGACAAATTTGAGTTGGATTTTTGGGGTGAAGCTGTCAAAGTCAAAGCACAGCTTGGAGATTTGAGTACTCAGATAAAAAGCACCATGTTGGTTACTCTTTGGTCGTTTATTGGAATTGAAGGCGCTGTAGTAATGTCATCAAAAGCCAAATCACAAGCCATAATCGGTCCGGCAACCGTGTTGGGATTTTTAGGTTGTTTGGCTATTTATATCATGCTGTCATTATTACCATTCGGTTATATGAATCAAGCTGAATTGGCTAAAGTAGCTAATCCGTCAACAGCCGGCATCTTAGAACAAGTAGTCGGCAAATGGGGAGCTTGGGTTATGAATATCGGTCTGGTTATTTCAGTTTTGACCAGCTGGCTGGCCTGGACCATGATAACAGCGCAAATTCCTCAATCAGCAGCCATTGACGGAACTTTTCCCAAGTGCTTTGCCAAAGAAAACAAAAGGGGAGCACCTTGTGTATCTCTGGTTATTACTTCCGGCGCCATGCAGTTGTTTTTGTTGTTGGTATATTTTTCCAACAATGCCTGGAACACCATGTTATCAATAACCTCGGTAATGGTATTGCCGGCTTATTTGGCGTCTTGTGCTTATCTTTGGAAACTTTGTGAAGACGGCGAATATCCCAAGGGGCTGATTTATACAAGATCAACTGCTTTGTTTACGGCAATATTTGGCTCGATTTATGCTTTGTGGCTGATTTATGCGGCCGGATTGAAATATCTGTTGTTGGCAGTGATTATTATTGCTGCGGGAATTCCGGTTTATATCAGAGCACGTAAGCAAAATACACCGCAAGAAGAGATTTTTCATCGTTCAGAAAAATGTTTGGTTTGCGGACTGATGCTGATCGCTGTGGTTGCAATCTATGCATTGGCCAGAGGATTGGTGCAGGTTTAGCAGAAAAAACTCCGCTGCGATAAATAAACAGCGGAGTTTTTTTATATAAATTCATTTTCAATCGACTTATCCATCAAGCAAGCATATTCTTTTGAGCGCCAATCTTTAAGAATATTATCGTCAAAAACATCTTCCATATGTTGCTTATCGACCTCAGGAATTCCGGGGTGAAGCATAACTTCAACCTGAGTGTATTGATCAGGAATCTTGATTTTATGCAATTTGTCACGCGAAACCTTGCAGGTATTTATGATGGAATAAAAATAAGTATCAGCCTTGTATCCGTATAACAATTTATCCAAAACAGCACAACCGCATAAGATAAGGCTTTTCAACCAAGCTCCGTCTTGCAACCATTCTTTTGATGAGGTCTGGGCAATTGTACGCAAAGGATTTTCATTGATAAAACGCATTCGCGGGATGTTATACTGAATTTTTAACTCACGAAATGCTTTAAATATTGCCGGAATCATATGCACATGACGGTGTGAATCAAGATGGCTTAACTTTATACCGCAAGCAACAGCTTTTTTAATTTGCGCTTCAATCTCAGCTTTAGCCTGGCGTTTCAATTTTATGGGGTGCAACAAATTAAGCAATGCCAACTTAACAAATCCGTTCTTAAAACGTCCATATTCATCAGTTAAAAGCGGAATCTCCCGATGAGTTAGGACAGCCTGCTGATTGGTTAAATTACCATGTAGTCCGATATTAAGATTGGGCATAGATTTGGCCATATCAACGGCTTGTTCAGCCCATTTTAAGGTTATCATAATACTGGTTGAATTGAGCGCTCCTTGTTTGTGAGCTGTGGCAATAGCCTGATTAACTCCGGGTGATATACCAAAATCGTCAGCATTAAAAATTACTTTATTTATCATGTTGTTTCTTTTCCTTGTACTCAGCAATATACAGCGGGCGCCCTTTTACTTCCATATGAATTTTACCGATATATTCTCCAATGATACCAAGAACTATAAGTTGAACCGAGCCGATAAAAATTACGGTAGTCATAATAGTGGCATAACCGGGGGTTGGTTGTTTCATAATAAAATGTTCGACAATAACCCATAATCCCAAAACACCGGAAATAAAAGCAGTTAAAAGTCCCAAATAAATTGATAGGCGCAACGGTTTGATTGAAAATTGCACAATACTATTGAGTGCCAAAGCCAAAGATTTACGAAAATTATATTTGGACTCACCGGCAAAGCGTTCCGGTGCTACAAAATCAATCACTTTAACCTTATCATTAGGCATTGCCCAACTCAAAAGCCCACGGAACAATCTATCATGTTCATTAAACTGTTTTAAGAAATCAACAAATTTGCGATCAATCAGGCGAAAATCCGGAGTTTTGGCCGGAATGGTTGTATCGGAAAGAAAATTCAAAACCTTATAAAAAGCCCATGCACAAAAATCATATAATTTTGATGTAGCACGATTTTCAACTCGTTTGGTCAAAACAATATCCATACCATTCTGCCATTCTTTGACCATTTCTTTGATATAGACCGGAGGATGTTGTAAATCAGCATCCATAAAGATAACCGCCTCACCTTTGGCATAATCCATACCGGCAGTCATGGCTATTTCGTGTCCGAAGTTGCGCATCAGATGGACAATTTTGACATGACTATCTTTACTTAGCAACTTTTGACACTTGTCATAGGTTTTATCTTTGGAGCCATCATCAACAAATATCAACTCATAGGTTTTGAGCGGAAGTTGCGAACATACTTTGGTCAATTCTTTATACAAAGCATCAACACTGCCTTCTTCATTATATGCTGAAATTACTATACTGACGGAATCTTTCATCTATTTTTCTCCTGTCACTTGTCCATAATAAAACTTGTATTCTTTTTGTTGTCCCAATATATTGTCTGCCGTAAAACTATATGTTTCAGCCGGTGATAAAGCGGGATAGGCAGATTGATGGGCATTATAGGCTGATAAATTTTCCTCAACCACCAAAACTCCTTTAGCTGATGCATCATTCATATCAATCCACGGATTGTTGTGGGGATTCATTTCAAAAATCACTGCCGGATTGTGCGCATTATAAACACCTATAATTGAGGCCAGCCACACATTACCCCCCACATATTTTACATCACTACCAGCAACTTTGTTGGTAAAATCGGAGGCATTCAAATTAAATTTGGGACTTAGTGTCATCTGACACTGTATTGAAAAAGCCAAACCGAATAAAATCATTAAACCGTAAGCTGTTTTTAGCAACTGCTTTTTGATTTTTGCTACATCAAACGGTAAATAAATCAATATAATAATTGTAAGCATATAGAGTGCGGGAGACCCCCACATACTCTTGAGTTTTACTCCGGTCAGCAATGGCACAAAAGTCATTATCAGCAAGGGCAACACCCCGGCAAATAACACAAAACGGCGCTCATTTTTAATGACTGATATTTCCTGATGTCTAGCATAATGACGAGCCGTCAATATAACTATCCATACAGCAACAGATGTTAGTATTTGAGCTGCCAAAAATTTGAGCGGATAAACGATGTGTCCCAATCCATAAGCTAAACTATGTCCCGAAGCACGACCTAAGAAATAATCAAGCACAAAAAAATCACGATTATATAACCAAATAAAATGTGGAATTATCAGGACAAAGGCAACTGCCGCACTAAAATAAAGCTTCCCAGACTTTAATCGAATCCTACCCTGCGGAGTGAGTAACAAATAAAGACCTAAACTCAATAACAGAGCACCGGAAACATATTTATTGAGAATATTAAGTCCGGCAAAAACTCCAAACAACAACCAGTCAGACCAACGATTGAGCTTAATTCCCTGATAAAAATAATAACTGCAAGCCGGCCACAACAACAATGCCACGATATTACAATTATACTCAGGAGTTAATATACTGTAATAAGCAACCCCTTCCATCAAAAGGGCGGTTACAAGAGATTTTTCAGCACTTAAAAAACATTGAGCCAACTTATAAATGTAAACCAATCCGCCACAGACCAAAATTTGGCTCAAAACATAAAGCGAATAAGGATTTTTTCCGCTCAATAGCCAAATCCAATCAGCCAACCAACCGGATAATGGCGGATGTTTATTGGTGCCCCATTCGCCAACCATTCCCCAGATTAAAGCTTCTGCCGAATCCATTGGTAAATTGGCACGCAATAATATCGGCAAAACCGACCAAATCAACAAATGACAAAGCAAAAATACAATAAAGGTTTTATTGGTTTTCATTTACTACCTCAATTTTGATTCATCATAGCTTTTGCAGTAATAAAAGCAAGTAAAATTACATAAATGTTCTTGCCTTAATTAACAGGTTTGTTATTGTTGGTTTATGATAAATTATAAGGGAAATAATATGAAACTTAATATAAAATACCTCAATCCTAACCTACCTAAAATAAGCTCAAAAGATGGTGATTCCGGTTATGATTTGCGCGCTGATATTGTAGAACCATTGACTATAGTGGCATTTGGAATTGCTACAATTCCGGCTGGTATTTGTGTAGAATTAACTGATTATAACACAAGCGATAATAATTCGGTTGAAATACAAATTCGTCCACGTTCCGGCCTGACGGCGAAAGGAATTGTAGCGCAACTGGGGACAGTTGATGTTTCATATCGCGGTGAAATAAAAATAAATGTCTTCAACTTCAACAATCATGAGGTCACTATTCAGCCACTGGATAGAATCGCTCAAATGGTGGTTTGCCCGATTTTCAAGCCACAAGTGGTTGAGGTGGAAGAATTGAGTGAAACTGTACGTGGAGAAAACGGTTTCGGATCATCAGGAGTAAAATAAATGAAAAAGGAAGAAAAAATAGGACAACTGCTCAATGAAAGGCATTTAACCATAGCAACGACCGAATCTTGCACCGGAGGGTTGCTCAGCTCAAAACTTACCGATGTCAGCGGCAGTTCCAATTATGTTAAACTGAATTTTGTAACCTATTGCAATGAAGCTAAACACAATATTTTAGGAGTTTCGAATCAGACTTTGCGCAAATTCGGTGCGGTCAGCCAAGAATGCTCAATTGAAATGGCACAAGGATTACAAAATATAACTCAAGCCGATATTTGTGTTTCCACCACCGGAACAGCCGGACCGAGCGGTGCTGACGGCAAACCGGCCGGAGTGATGTTTTCAACTATTTGCGGTCTTGGAAAACAGCTTAGTTTTGAGATTAATCTGCCATCCGATACCCCCAGAATTAAGATGAAAGAACAATTTGCAAATAAGGTGTTGGACAATCTGGTTAAGTTCTTGAAAAAAAATTAAAAAAAATGGCGTTTTACAGCGCCATTTTTTATAAAATCAACTACTCTTGCGGAGCGTTCGGCTTGGGTGTTCCCTCACCTGTCTCATCAGGAACTAATGACGGTAACACGCCCATTGCTTTTTTGCGTTTTAACTTGTTAACAAACTTTAATGAACGTTGAGCATCCCATTTCTTTTTACCTTCTTCACGCTGGAATATCTGCTGATAAACCTCACTGGCCTGATCAAATTCAGATAACTTGGTTAAACATGAGGCTAATCCGTCATATAGTTTGTGATGATAACGATTACCGATTATGCTTTGTGCTTTTTTATAACACTTCAAAGCATCATTAAATTTCAACATTTTTTGATATACGAAACCGATAGAAATCCAAGCTTGAATTTCATGACTGTCAATATTCAAAATTTTGGTAAAACATTTAATGGCCGAATTATTATCTCCCATCAACTGATAGGTTACGCCGACACCGTTCCATGCTTTAATGTTATTTTTATCTGCGGCCAAAACCTTTTTGAAAAACGAAATTGCTCTTTCGTATTGTTTTAATTTTTGTAATGTAACTGCGACACTGAGCAAGGTCTGTGAATGTTTGTTATCAATTTTCATAGCTTCTTCCAAAACATCCAAAGCCTCTTTGTATGAAAACATATGTTGTAATGCAATTGCCTTGCCATTCAATGCTTCCAGAGAAGTTCCATCATCAGCAATAGCTTCATCAAAACACTTAATAGCGTCTTTATAAAGCCCGCGCATACTCAAAGTAACGCCCTTATTATTAAGAACCTCGACTGACTTGGGATTGATTGCCAAAGCTCGATCAAAACACTCAACCGCTTCAGTATAACGGCTAAGCTTTTGGTAGGCAAACCCTTTTGAATTAAGCGATTTCCATGAATCCGGTTGTTCTTCTATCGCCTTGTTAAAATGTTCAATAGCTTCCTCATACTGTCCTTGGTCCAGAAGCTCTTGTCCTCTTTTATATGCTGCATTGTCGTTTGATTTAACCATTTTCTTCTCTCTTTATAATGTTCAAAATAATTTTACGATAAATAATCTACCACAATATCATTTTTTTGTCAAGTTTCCTTCTAAAATATTTTTAAGTTTCTTATCACGCTGGAATTTTGCGAAAAATCAACCAATTGACATCCGAAATGTTTACACCAATCATGACGCTCCTGATATTTTTTTGCAAAATAGTCGCGGTAATTTTTATTATATTCCTTATTTGATGAATCAATAGTTAATCTATCCTCACCAAATTGAGCCATATATTGACCGGAACGCGGTGCCTTGCGCTCCAACTCATCATAAATATTGAACAAAAACAGGCGATTGTTTTTAGCTAAATAAGCCAAATCACTGTTATATATTTCTTCCCAAAACATCATAGAGCTGATAATAAACACACTACCATCTTTTTTGACCTGACGGCTCAGCATTTTCAATGATTTGAGTTTAGCGTCGGTGTCATTGCGCGAATTGTTAAGCGCTTTTTGCGAAATCTCGGCAATTTTTTTGCATATGGCAGCGATATATGATCGATCATTGCGTGGCTTGAACAGCCAAGATTGTTGACCATCAAAGACCACACAACCGAACCTGTCTTTATTATCAAGTGCAATCCAACCTAACAAAGCGGCTATTTTGGCTGCGGTAACCGATTTGAGTTCGGTTTTGGAGCCAAATAACATAATCGGAGATAAATCCAACCAAACATAAATTTCGCGATTACGCTCTTGAGCATAAACTTTGGTATAAGGCTCATTCATGCGAGCTGTAACGCGCCAATCAATATCTCGGATATCATCACCGAATTGATACTGACGAATTTCTTCCATTTCAATTCCACGACCGCGAAATGCCGATTTGATGTTACCGCTATCAACCGAAGATGCGGCTTTGTCTTTGGTGTTGCGAATAATGGAAACATAGCGACGCATTCCCATCAATTCTGACAAATCAGCACTCAGACCATTGCCGTGCTGTGATTCATCTTTTTGAAAAAAATTTTTGATTTTATCCAATTTTATCAAGGCAAAGCTACCTTTTGTAAAATGTTATCAATAATATCATCGGAGCTGACACCTTCAGCTTGAGCCTCAAAACTCAATATTATTCGATGACGCAAAACATCTTTAACAACAGTGTGAACATCTTCCGGAGTAACAAATTTTTTGCCATTAAGCCATGCGTTAATGCGGGCACAACGATCAAGTGCAATTGTGGCACGCGGAGATGCGCCAAAACTGATATAGTTCTTGAATTTGGCATTATATTTTTCGATATTACGTGTTGCCATAATCAGTTGGACAATATACTCTTCCAAAGCCTCACTCATATGAATTTCGAGAGCTTGACGACGGGCTGATAGTATATCCTCAACACTAAGCGAAAATTTTTCCGGTGCGGTTTCTTGCAAGGCCTCACCGCGTACTAAATGCAAAATCTCTTTTTCTGCAACTGCATCGGGCTGATCAATTTTGACATACATCAAAAAGCGGTCCAATTGAGCTTCCGGCAAATTGTAGGTTCCTTCGTGTTCAATCGGGTTTTGGGTTGCCATGACCATAAACAATTCGGGTAATTGATATCTTTTGCCGCCGACACTGATTTGTCGTTCAGCCATTGCTTCCAACAAAGCCGACTGAACTTTGGCCGGAGCACGGTTTATTTCATCAGCCAAAACCAAATTGGCAAAAATCGGACCTTTACGAAATTCAAATGTACCTGTGCTGTTGAGATAAATATCACTACCGGTAATATCTGAAGGGAGCAAATCAGGAGTAAATTGGATTCGGTTATAATCGGCCTTTATCAAAGAAGCTAACGTTTTGATTGCTTTAGTCTTAGCCAAACCCGGAGCACCCTCAACCAAAACATTGCCATCGGCTAACAGGGTTATAATCAATTTGTTGATTAAATCACGTTGCCCAATTATTTTTGAGTTCAACAAATTTTGCAACTCAACAATTTTTTCTCTTACATCCGACATATTTACCTGCCTTTTTTGCTAAAAATTCTAATTTTGTTCTTTATTTTAAACTCTACATACTTTATATATATTGATTAAAAGTTAAAAAAACAAGAAGAATGATAATGGATGATATATTTTCTTTAGATGATGCTGATATTCAGACTTCTGTTACACCGACCAACAACTCGGCAAAACTGATGCCACGCTTTGACTGGCTTGATATTTTGAATCCCGAGCAACGGCGTGCGGTTGAAACTACTCAAGGTCCGTTGTTGGTACTGTCAGGAGCCGGAACCGGCAAAACTAAAGTATTGACTACACGCTTGGCTTATATTTTGGCTAATCGCATGGCTAATCCTTGGGAATGTTTGGTGGTTACTTTTACCAACCGTGCGGCAGGTGAAATGAAAGAGCGAGTTTTTAGCATGATCGGCGATGCGGCAACTTCGGTTTGGTTAGGAACATTTCATAGTATTTGTGTTAAAATTCTGCGAGCTCATGCCGAATTAGTTGACTTAAAACCCAATTTTACCATTTTGGGGGAAGATGACCAAAAGCGTTTAATCAAAAAAATATGCCAAGATAATGCTATTGATGATAAAAAATATCCGCCGGCCAGCTTGCTTGAAAAAATATCTTTGTGGAAAGATAAAGGATTAACTCCGGAACGCTTGTGCTTAGAACATAAAGAAAATGTGTTGGTTAAGGTTTATACATTGTATCAACAACGTTTGCGCGAGCTAAACTGTGTCGATTTCGGAGATATTATATTATATGCATTGCAAATTTTACAACAACACAAAGATGTGTTGGAACACTATCAAAACCGCTTCAAATACATTATGGTGGATGAGTATCAAGACACCAATGTAAGTCAATATCTGTTGATTCGCCTGCTATGCCAAAAACATCGCAATTTGTGCTGTGTCGGTGATGATGACCAATCGATTTATTCGTGGCGCGGAGCTGAAATCGAAAACATCTTGCGTTTTAATCATGATTTTGCTGATGCACAAACTATTCGTTTGGAAAGAAACTATCGCTCGACAGCACATATTTTAGCGGCGGCCTCGCATTTAATTGCCAATAATGAAGGTCGTTTGGGCAAAACTTTGAAAGTGGCAGAAAATTCACCGGCTTTGCATGTTGATAATACCAAGATTAAGGTGGTAAGCACATACAATGGTGAAGAAGAAGCCGGTTTTATTGCACAAGAAATTGAAAATGCGCGTCATGACGGATATGACTATGCGCAAATGGCGGTTTTGGTGCGTACGGCAGCGCAAACCCGCATATTGGAAGAGAAATTTATCTCTGAAGCTATTCCTTATCAAGTTATCGGCGGACAAAAATTCTATGAACGTGCCGAAATTCGTGACATTATTGCTTACTTAAGGGTTGTGTTACAGCCTTCTGACGACTTAGCCTTGGAACGGATTATCAACAAACCGACGCGCGGCATCGGAGCCAAAACAGTAGAAAAATTTCAAGAATATGCAAAACTAAAACATATTTCAATGTATCAAGCCATCAGCGAGATGTTGGAAAACGGTAGTTTGAGCGGTAAGACCAAAAATTCAATCAGTGAATTATGGAATAATTTTAATAATTGGCGCGAAAGGGTTGAAAATGAAGCACCTAATGATGTAGCCGAAGCAATTATTCAAGATTCGGGATATTGGCAAAGCCTAAAAGATGATAGTTCGGCCGAGGCACCGGGACGAATGGACAACTTGCGCGAACTGGTTAATGTGATGAGTGATCATGAGCAATACCCCAACTTGGCAGCTTTTATGGAACATGTCAGCCTGGTTATGGATAATGATGAAGATTCCACCGGTAACAAAGTTAGGATTATCACACTTCATTCTGCCAAAGGTTTGGAGTTTGAGGTGGTCTTTCTTCCCGGCTGGGAAGAAGGATTGTTTCCGCATCAACGTGCTTTAGATGAAGGAGCGGAATCCTTGGAAGAAGAAAGGCGTTTAGCTTATGTTGCTATAACACGTGCCAAACACCGTTTGTTTATTTCCATGGCCTTTAATCGCAAAATGTATGCCGAATGGAAAAATAATCTCCCCTCAAGGTTTATTGATGAACTGCCGAGTGAACATATTGAGTTGATTAACAAATGTTCTTATTTCAGTGCTAATCGCTCAAGTTTTAATCCCAATTATAATCGTCGTAATTATAACAATGATGATTATGAAGAAAGTTATTCAGACGGTAGCAATCGGTACACCTACACTCGCCCCAAATATCAAAATAATAATTTAGGCAAAAAAGTGCGTCATGAGACTTTCGGTAATGGCACAATTGTAGCACAAGACGGCAACGCCGTGCAGGTATGTTTTGAAAATGGCGGCATTAAAAAAATTATGGCCAGCTATCTTAAGATAGTCAGCTAAATAAAAAAACAGATAACCCCACCGATTGAATAATCGATGGGGTTTTTCAGTAAAATAACACTTAAACAGAAATTACTTTACAGCCTTTTTCAACAAAGCACCAGCTTTGAACTTAGGAGCCTTGCAAGCGGCAATTTTAATAGTTTTGCCGGTAGCAGGGTTGCGGCCGTTGCGAGCAGCACGCTTAGCAACTGAATAAGAACCGAAACCGGTAATTTGAACGGTTTCACCTTTTTTCAAAGCTTTAGTAATGGTAGCAATTTCAGCAGCCAAAACTTTAGCAGCTTCAGCTTTGGAAACACCAGCGGCTTTAGCAACTGCATCTACATATTCTGTTTTATTCATTTCAATTTTCCTTTCATGGTTATTTTAAGCTGAGGCTCGTATTACCCAACCTCTGAGTAGAATTTTGAGACATATGATATATAAAAGTCAAATAAAATATGGATTAACACACATTTTTTTGTAATTTTTGCTTATTTTTAGGGGTTTTTAGGAATTTTTAACGACTTATTCAACGAATTTACGACATTTTTACGGCGAATCGGAACTTCAGGCTACCGATTCTTTTTAAATAAAAAAAAGAGGCTTAAGGTGGTAACCTGTGCCTCTATTTCACTTGAGTTTGAAAGGTATCAAGCAACTAACCCACGCCACTTAAAAAAGAGAACCTTGTCAACTTCACTTTTTTTCATGTTGCAGTATAATTATAAACGCAACGGCAACTGCTGCAATAATTCCTAGCAGATATGCCAAAAGAGTCCAACCACTTTCGGCTTTTGCCAAAAAAACTATTGCCACAAAGCAGGCAATCAAAACACATATCAGCAGTGCTAATGTGTACCCCTTTTTAATTTTTTTCATATTGATAGATTTTAAAATTCTTAGAGATAGTAATTTTTTTATATCCTGATAGTACCATATGGACCATATGGTGTCAAGTTTTTAAAATGGGAACGCCCCACACCTAAGTGGGGCGCTTTATGAGGTTAATCACTTTTAAACGACGAATGGCATTGTAGCCACTCCGCTCAGTCGCTCATAAACTGCACTGGCAGCTTTAGACAACGACTCATCGATAACTTCCTTCCACTCATTCTCCATCCCGATATTCTCGAGACGAAGCAGAACTTTTCCCTCGCCCAAGTCACCGCCAATGGCAACGACCTGATAGCACAACCGAATGCGTTTCGGACGGCCATAGAGAAAAGTTCTTTGAGCGCGAAAGACATAGTCACCGACTTCGAGCGGGATCAGCGCAAGCTTTCCGTCATCTCTGTTTTTAGGAAGAACGAAAGCGCATTTTTTGTTCCCATGGTTATCAACGACAACCGTGGAACCTTTGCGGTTACACTCCTCCCATATAACCGGGCATCCTTCAGTGCGTTCACATTTGACATCCTCCAAAAAACAACACATAACCGTGCCTCTTTCGGAGAGCCATTTGCGACACTGTCGACGCCGATTATACTCCCTTTTATCTATTCTTTTATCCTCTTTTCTATGGATTTCCATAGAAGTATTGAGGATGTTTTGCAGATAGGCCGGGAGATAGCCTTTTGGTGATATTCCATCATCATCCATAATGCTTAGTGTTAATTAATAATTTCTTTTCAAATCGTTTTATATCATTTTTTGCAATTTGGCGCAATGTTTTTTAAGCAAAAATTGACAATAAATTTTTCTATCTGCGAGGAGTGCTAAAGAAACCGCTAAAACTACCTATGATGTCCGTAAACATATTAGATGGTGGCAATGTTTTCAGTATTTCTTTACCGCAGCCTTTTTGTTGAGCTATCCTACGTGCATTGGGACAGTCTATACCCAGGCTATATGGTGATAATCCCAATATGCTTTTAGAATAAGGTAAACTCGACAAAGAAATTTGATGTCCGTAAAACAATGTCAAATCAGTGCTAACACTTGAAAAATCAAGGTGAGTGGCCGATTCGGGAATTCGCAATGTGCTTACATACCACTTATTATCTTTGTATTCTGCTCCATAGTTATTATGTTCCATATATGACTTTAAGTCAGGAGCGATTAAAGTGGTAGTTACCCCTTTATATGTTTTCGGTAAATATTGATAGCGACTGATCATTCCCGGTTCAACTACTGCTGAAGTTGTCACTACATCATTCCACGAAAGAAATTTTTTTACTCTTTTATCTATTTTTAAACACCCTTGTAAATAAATAAGCCCGTCTGTGCTATCAGAGCGGGCGCTTTTCTTAATCTCACCGATTTTAATCAAGTGAGCAATAAATTCCTCTTTAGTTTCAAAGGTGTCAGTACTACTATGAGATCGCTTGATCTCATTTTTACTGGCTGTTCCCGAAATTGCGGGTTGTATTCGTCGTTTTTCCATTCAATTCACATCCGTTATTAAACAGTTGTTCAGAACTGCTTAAACCATAACATATTTTTTTGTCTAAATCAAGTAAAATTTGTTTACGAATCTTTAACCATTGATTTTGCTTGATTCCGCGCCAATTCGTCAACGCGCTCATTTTCAGGATGTCCATTATGACCTTTAACCCAAATCCATTCTATTTTATGTTTTTCTAAGAGCGACTCGAGTTCTTGCCATAAATCGACATTTTTTACAGGAGTTTTTTTATTGGCAGTGCGCCAACCATTTTGTAACCAATTAGGTAACCACTTAGTAACACCATCCATAACATAACGACTATCAGTACAGATAGCAACATTACATGAAGTTTTTAAAGCTTTTAAAGCTTCAATAACTGCTGTTAGCTCCATACGATTATTGGTAGTATCGCAGGCTGCTCCGCTGATTTCTTTTTCTACACCTTTGCAACGCAAAATTGCTCCCCAACCGCCGGCTCCGGGATTTCCCAAACAGGCTCCATCAGTGAAAATTTCAACTTCCGGCATTCTAGAAATCTCCTCGGAAAAAGTCTTGGAAAAACTCATTCATCAGCATGGCATAATCTTCTTCACCGCGAATAACTTTGGCAACAAATGAACGTAGCCTGTTTTTGGGAATATAGAGGCGAAAATCACGCGGCATTGCCATATTGGCACCAATAACTCCCTCAAGCTGAAAATCATCTTCGGCATAGGGCGATAAAATAATTTCACAAGAACAAAAGCGAATTGTTCCTCGCGGCGGCAAACGCAATTCCGGACGAGTAATAATATTTAATTGGCCTTCTATACCGGAAATAACTTCCATTTGGTTATAATTGGAAAAGCGAACTTTGTTATATTCCCCACCCTCATTAACAACACTGGCTGACAAAAACATCTCGCGAGCAATGACATTGGAACGATTCTCACCTTGCAGTTCAAAAGATACTTTAACGTATTGTTCGGGAGGATTATCAATACTGTTGGGGTACAAAATATCTTCATCCTGATTGGCTAATGCTTCAATTTTGCGATCGGTAATCTTAATTTCAATATTGGGTTGCGGGTAACGTCCGAACATGCCGGCAATCACAGCATAAGGTGCCGGAACATTGTTAGAGCCGGAACGAATATATATTGCTGAGTTACTGGCCGTCATCAATGGGGCAACATCACTTTTGGGAATATAGGTCGCAACATAACCATCGCCCTCCTCGTCCACACTGATAATATGATTGCGAACATGGTTGTGACTGGGAATGGTGCAGCCGGAAATAGCATTTTCCAACCAGCTCATAAAACGATGAACATTTCTGACCTTAACTTTGGCTTTGGCAACATCGCCTATTTCAACATCACGAGAGCACTCTACTCCCCATATCACCACGCCGCCTTCGGAATTACCAAATCCTGAAATGGCTTTGGCTAAGTTGCGTCGATCATCTTTGTGTAGAGTATTATAATTTTTGCCATCAGAAGCAGCTTGTTTAAAATCCAAAAACAATTCTTCACTTTGACGATTAACAATGAACTCATCTATGGCATCTTCACCGAAATATATCAATTTTTGAAAAATATCTTCTGCTCGTGACATTTGGTCCTCCACAATTTTTGATTATGGTAGCGCTTAATATTTAAATTTATGCTAACGCCTTTTGCAATTCATCATATTCCATGTACTTATCATAAGCTCCGAGCAATGTATAGGTCGGTGTCGTTGAGAATATCTCGGATGCAACCATTCGAATATCTTCCAAAGTTACAGCCTCATATTTTTCAACTAACTCGGCAATTGTGTAAGTACGATCATACATTAACAACTGTCTTGCCAAGACTTCGGCCGTTGACGATGAGCTTTCCAATCCCATTTTTAAACCGGCTTTGATTTGAGTTTTGGCGCGAATAAATTCTTTTTCTGAGACCAAATCATTGCAAATTTTTTTGATTTCGTCAGCCACTACCGGCATAAGTGCCGGAACATCTTTAGCTTCAGTGCCGGCATAAATACCGAATAATCCGCTCTCGCTAAACATTGAATTAAAGCTGTAAACCGAATAAACCAATCCTCTCTTTTCGCGAATTTCCTGAAACAGACGTGACGACATTCCTCCACCCAAAATTGCTGACAGAAGAACCGTGGCACAATGATGCGGATCCTTGTAAGAACAGCTCTTAAATCCGACTAAAACATGGCTTTGTTCAATATCACGCTTTTGAGCGCAAAAACCACCTTGATATTGTTGTTTATCTTTAACAAATTCTACTTTTGCTTTGTAATCAGACATACGCGCAGCGACCATATTTACAAAATCATCATGCTTGATATTACCAACAGCACAAACAGCCATATTTTCCGCGGCATAGTTGGTGCTGATATAACTTAATAAATCTTCACGACTGAAATTTTTGACTTTTTCAATCGGACCAAGAATAGAACGCCCCAAGGCTTGCTTGGGAAAAGCAGTTTCTTGAAAATAATCAAACACTATATCATCAGGAGTATCTATGGTTTGTTTAATTTCTTGCACAACGACATCGCGTTCTTTGACTAATTCCTCTTGCGGGAAAATTGAATTTTTTACCGAATCAATCAAAACATCGGTTGCAATTTCAGCGTCTTCTTTCATCATTTTGGCATAATAAGCCGTGCATTCACGCGAGGTATAGGCATTGGACTGTCCTCCGACATCTTCAATTTCTTCGGTTATTTGTAAAGCTGTACGCGAATTGGTTCCCTTAAAAGACATATGCTCCAAAAAATGAGATATACCATTATTACGTTCATTTTCGCAGGCTGAGCCGGTTTTTACCCAAATACCGATTGAAACTGTTTCCAAATTTGGTCTTTCCTGAGTGATAATTCGTAATCCATTATTCAAAGTGGAAATTTTTGTATTCATTTTAATGATCCTTATTTGAGAAATTTGAGCATTGTCCTAACAGCCCGTTCACCCGACAGTGCGGCTGCCTCGAGTGTACACGGATAATTTTTCATTGTCCAGTCACCACACATAAAAATATTATCGTAGATTGTTTTGGCATTATTAGGGCGAAGAGAATTGTTGATGCCGTCCATTTTTACCGAAGCATAACGGTTAACCTCTATACGATACGATGGCATAAAAGCCGAATTAACTCCGCGTATACGGGATATTTCACTCCATACATATAAAGCCAATTTATCAAATGTGGTAAAATTATTTTCATAGTTGCATATCTGTGCTGAAACCACGTTAGGCGATATTGATATCCAATCAACAACTCCGCCTTTTACACCGACAAAAGATGCCCCATGCGGCAGAAATATGGTCTGGGAAGTATAATAAGATATGTTGACTGAATTGTTATATTCCAATGAGGGAATTTTTAAAAAAGGTACAGCACTCACATTATCCAAAGCAAAAATAACCCTATCACAAGGACGCACCCTAACACTGCGGTTGCCAAAACATAAAGTATGAGCATGACCTTTTCTCGACATAACTTTGGTCAATTTACAACTACAATGAATCTCATCAGCATAAGAGGCCAATACATTGATCACTCTTTGAGTTAAATCACAATTAAAAGCATAAAATTTGGGATGCATAAAGTGGTTAGATTTGAAATTTCTTAAGACACGAGATTTGACTTTGAAACTGATATCATCATAAGCTGTATTACATATCTTGCGGCAAATAATATCCATATTGTCATTTAACGTAATATTACCGCCTAGAGTTTCCATATCAAAGAACAGCACTTTATCGCACCATTCTTCTTCATGAACAAAATTTTTCATAAATTTATCAGAACTCAAAACCATGTGAGCGGCATTATTAATATGCATATTCCACTCGTCATCAAAATAGCTACATGATCTCCCTCCGATATATTCTTTGGCTTCATATATGGTCGAATGAAAATCGGGATAATATTTTTTTAAAAAATAAGCACAAGCAACTCCGCTTAATCCGCCACCGATAATATGACAAATCGGAATATCACTCAACTTATTTCTCCGTATAAGCCTTGATTAACAACCAAACTTTAGTAAAAGCAGTAATTCGAGGTTTGGGAGTTATAATTTCCCAACCTCTTTTTTCCATAACATCAAAGCAATATTTGTAAGGATAAAAAAATGCCTTTAATCGTTGTGAAGTTTTTTTATCAAAAGAATTGATTTCAGTAAACGCTTCTGTGTAATTAAAACTAGCAAATTTGCCAAGCTCGCTACGTGCTAACTTTAAGTTGTTATCAACTATGATTTCTGATGGTTTTGTCGATGAAATACCGGCTTTTTGCAAACAATCTTTGGGCATATATATTTTGCCATCAGCGGCATCTTCTTTCACATCTCGCAGATATACCGTAGTTTGCAATGCTTTGCCGAGACAATCGCTCAACTTTGCAATCTTTTCTTCATTATGACAACCCAAAACTCGTAACAGCTGCCGAATAAATGCCCCTGACTTACTATCACAACTTTGATTATACTTGTTGGCTGAAAGCACTTGTGGCGGATTTAACAATTCTTGACGTCCGTTATCAATAAATACTAAGAAATCTTCCTTAACCAAATTCAATCCGGCAAAATTTTTGAACAAAGCACGTCCAGCTAAAGAACGCAGTTTAGCATGGTTATAGAACTTTTCAATTTCTTGTTGCCAGGCATCAAGTAACTCTATTTTTTTTGAAGTTGTTTGTTTGCTATTCAAAATATCATCAATAATTTCAGCAAAGGCACAAATACCATATATGGCATGACGTTTTTTAGCTGACATCATGTACAAACATCCGGAAAGCATTTCTTCTGAATTCTTAAACAACTTTTTTATTAATTCGTCCATAGACCTATATTATCCTTTGTATGATATTATTATATATTATATCATTCATTTATTAATGAAATTATAACAAAGTTGATATTTTATCCAACCACGGAAGAATATCGTTTGAAGCTCTTTGGCAATAGGCATTTTTACGCTGTGAACCTTTGAGATGGATGAGTTTTCCTTTAGCAGATATTTGTGGCTCAAGCGGAGCAAACAATCCAAAATTAACATTCATCGGCTGATAATCGTTGATATTAGTAGCATCACGCAAATGTTGATAAACTGCACCGAATGCCGTGCTTGCCGGCGGCATGGGAGCACTGCGACCAGTTAATTCACAAAATTTAAAAATTCCGGTTAATATTCCTACGGATGCGCTTTCACAATAGCCTTCGCAACCGGTAATTTGTCCGGCAAAAGTTATATGTGGTTTAGATTTTAATCTTAATAAGTCATCAAGGACTATCGGGCTTTTGATAAAAGTATTTTTATGGATACCACCAAGACGAGCAAATTCAGCATTGCGCAATGCCGGTATCATACGGAAAACTCTTTCCTGTTCACCATATTTCATTTTGGTTTGAAAACCGACCATGTTACGCAGAGTGTCGTTTTTATTATCTTGCCGCAACTGCACAATCGCATAAGGCTTAACATCAGGATTATGCGGATTGGTCAAACCTACCGGTTTCATCGGGCCGAACAACAAAGTATCTTTACCGCGCTCAGCCATAACCTCAATCGGCAAACAACCGTCAAAATATGAAGCTTTTTCAAAATCGTGAAATTCTGTTTTTTCAGCGTTTAACAAAGCATCAACAAAATCATAATATTCCTTTTCCGTTAAAGGACAATTGATATAATCAAATTTGTCGCCTTTGTCATAGCGCGATTGGTACCAACATTGCGAAAAATCAATACTATCTTTATAAACAACCGGAGCAATCGCATCAAAAAAATTCAGGCATTCACCTCCGGTTTCTGCTATAATAGCTTGAATTAGCGCCGGAGAAGTTAAAGGTCCGCTTGCTACAATCGCAGATTGATCGGCAGGCGGCAAAGCGGTTATTTCTTCTGCTGTAAATGTAATAAGAGGATGATGGCGCAATTTATCATCTATAAAAGCTGAAAAACCTTCTCTGTCAACAGCCAGTGCACCGCCGGCAGGAACTTTTGTTGCATCGGCAGCTTGCATTGTTAATGAGCCAATTTGACGCATTTCTTGATGTAAAAGTCCGATTGCGCTACAACTTGCATCGTCACTGCGCAAGGAATTAGAACACACCAACTCGGCAGCTTTATCGGTTTTGTGAGCCGGTGAAGTCTGAAGTGGACGCATCTCTTTTATTATAACTTTAATTCCCCGCTGAGCCAAAAACCAAGCAGCCTCTGCTCCGCTCAATCCTGCCCCGATAACATAAACTTCTTTGTCTGATGCCATATCATGCCTTATTATTAAACCTTTAACTTATGCGATACGTTATAACTTTTTTAGTTTTAAATGTAAATAAAAACTTCGTTCATAAGTCTGCTATTATGTTTGCCAAATACAATAAAAGCTTATAAAATTACTGCAAATGAGGTTGTTTGATTTGAAGTTGTTTAGAATATTTTTCGCCTGTATATTGCTTATCTTCCCGGCTTTTGCCAGCGAGGATGGTGAGGCTTATGACGAATCAATTGACTTTAGTTTTGATAATCCAAATGATGCTGTTTGGATGCCTTCCCCCGAAGAAGCTGAAGAAGATGTTTTGCCACCTGAAGGCTTTTTGGCTGATGATGTTATGACTCCAGACCAAGCAAAAGAATTCTCTAAAGAAACGAACAAAAATAATAACAATACATCCGACAAACCAGAATCAACGCAACAAGCTGTTGAACCTAAAAAAGAACAGATTTTTTTGCCGCCTAAACCTAATATTCAAACCCAAAATCCGATAACGTCACCAGAAGAAGATAAAACAGATAGCTCTTTGACCGAGGAATTGAAAAAAACTGATCCGAAAAAAAGAGAAAGTATTATTGAAGGAACATGGATTGAAAAACTTACTGAACTTTCTCCCAGTAAATTATTAGGAAGTGACGACAATGAAAAAATTAATAATAATGAAGAAAACACAAACAACCAAGATGACAATTATGATGATGCGGACAGCGATATTGAAGGAATGATGCGCAACTATCGTCAAAAAACTAAAAATGGTAAATCTAATGCTTCGGTTTTTGATATAGCCGGTGTGATGTTGCGTATGAATCCGCAACAAGCTGAAGATATTCTTACCAATCGCGGATTCAAAAAAATAAATGCCAAATTCCAAATTCCCAACTTCATCAAATGGCGCAATGAAGAAAAATGTCGCAATTCAGGAATCGTCGGTTATGAGCGCACACAAGCCTGCGTTATTCAAAAAGCTAAAAAAGATGGATTTGAATATGTGCAATATATGAAGTTTGCCAAGTTTGAAACCAAAGAAGAGCTCGAATTTTATTTAACCAGTAACTTTACCGGCAATAAAATATACAAAATAGAATATCGCTCTCTTATTGCCAGTATTAATGGTAATTCCCCCAAAGCTGTTTATATTCGTAATTTGAAAGTTTATGATTTTTGGCGGCGAATTAATCGCAAATACGGAGTACCTGATGATAAAAACATGGTTACTTGGGGTTTAGGTGGTAGCAAACCATATCTTAAGGCTAACACCGGTTGGTTAAAACTGGAAGATCCGATGTTTGTTGAGATGGATTATACCCGTATGTCTCAAGAGGATAAGAGATTTATAAACAGTGATTTTTATAACTTTTAAAACAAAGAGATGAAAAAATGAAAAATTTGATTTCGGAATTAATATGCACTCGTATCAGTCATGATATTATCGGTAATATCGGTGCTGTTGCCAACGCTTCCGAACTTTTGGAAGAAGGCGATATGGATTTCTTGGATGATATTAAAAGCATATTAAAAACAAGTTCTTTTAATTTGACATCTCGTATGAAATTTTTTCGCATGGCTTTCGGCGTTGATAACAACAACCTTGATAGCAGAGAATTGGTGATGCAAACAACTGAGAATTATCTGACCAGTTTGGGAAACAGCGATTATCCCATAACTCTAGATTTTGCCGTCAATAACAGTAAAAATCATAAGACAGCCATGGTTGTTACAATGATTATGGCCGATTTATTAATTAGAGGCGGAAGTATTAGTATTACAGATAATAGCAACATTATTGCTCAAATAAGCACAACTCATCGTATCTCAAATGACAAGTGGCAAAAACTGCAAGGTTTGTTACAAGGAAATATTGACTGTGTTGATGCCAATACTGCCCACTTGGCTTTATTGGTTGAACGATACGGACTGGAAAAAATAAAATTAACATCAGACGGTGAATATTATCGTCTTACACTAGTACAGGATTAAATGACATGGATTGTATAATAGCCGATGACTCAAAAATTATGCGAATGTTACTCTCCAAAATTATGAGTAACTTCGGGTATAATGTAACTGAAGCTGAAAACGGCGACGAATTGCTAAAAAATTACATGAGTATCCAGCCTGATCTGATTATCAGTGATTGGGAATTGCCTTTAATTGACGGGATTGATGTACTGTACAGCATCAGACACGATAAAAAAGTTAAACAACCGATATTCATGTTTTGTGCTTATGCAAAAGATGACAATATTATCAGTTTGGCTTTAAACAGTGGTGCGGATGATTTTATAATGCGTCCGTTTGACGAAGATATTATCGCTTCGAAATTGAAAATGGCTATACTAATTGCAAAAGGACTAATCTGATGCTGAAAAAGGATTTTGAGTTTTTATTGGAATTACTGAAAGAAAATGCCGGATGGCAGTTTAATGAAGAACAATATTTTATTATTGAAAAGAAAATATCTGGTTTCATTCGTAGCAAAAACTACAATTCAGTTGAAGATTTGGTAAATGAACTTAAGTTTGGCAATCGCAATTTGATTAATCAAGTTGTTGAGGCTTTGACCTTTTCTGATACTATGTTCTTTCGTGATGCTGAAGTTTTTGCCAATTTCAAGAATGTTGTTCTACCTCAGTTAAAAGATAAATGTCGCGCGAAAAAAGAAATTGATATATGGAGCTTAGGTTGTTCAAGCGGACAAGAAACTTACAGTATTGCTATTATCTTTGATAAATGTAAAAAAGATTTTTCCGGATGGA
This sequence comes from uncultured Pseudomonadota bacterium, assembly GCA_902799835.1. GTDB lineage: Bacteria > Pseudomonadota > Alphaproteobacteria > RF32 > CAG-239 > CAZU01. The sequence continues at coordinate 303,084 of CADCCF010000005.1, read as the reverse complement.
AAATTAATATTACAGGCTCTGACATGTCAAGCGTTGCCATTAACAAAGCGCAAAGAGGAAGTTATAACGGATTTGAAATTCAGACCGGACTTAATGCACGTGATATTTTACAATATTTTGATAAAAACAATGAACAATGGCAAGCTAAAGAATTTTTGCGTAAGATGATTGATTTTCGTCGCTATAATATGCTTGATGATATTGCCGGTTCAACCAAATTTGAAGTTGTAATGTGTCGTAATGTTTTAAGGTACTTTGATGATGAACATCAAAGCATGATTTTGGAACGCATATGTGCTCACCAACCACAAGGAGGATATTTGATTTTGGGTAAAGGTGAGAAAATCTCGGCGATAGAAAAATTTTATAAACCGGTAGAAAACACCAAAGATATATATATTGCAACCGGTCTGACGGTTGAAAGAAACAACAATATCGATGTTTCATCTGCATCATCAATCAATAATGAAACATCGCAAATGCCAAGTTTTGTTAAACCAAGGGCTTTGTATTAACTGCAAGTTATTTAATTTTTAATCTGCGTGGTCACATTCTGAATAGAAAGTGGTACCTGATGATGTGATGCATATTTTGCTGGCATCAGTCGGTGGCACTTCGCCGGCACCATCACATTTGTGTGAATAGGCACTTTCACAGCCACAACCCTTATATTTATTGGGCTCACTGCTGCCAGTTATATGACATGGACTGTTTAGACCACTTTGTCCATTACCGGTGCAGGCAATCCAGCCATCGGCTTCGCATAAGCAACTTGATTCCTTATAATACTTGGCACCACTGCCAATCTGACAATAGTCATAGGTGAGATTTGGATCAACAATTTTGCCTTCACTTGCCAAGCATTGATCGGTATAACCGCTACCACATTGACAGCCGGTCCACATGGTTGTGGCATCAAAATCAGTTTTACAAGATACACCTATAGCTGTAGCTCCGATTCCTTCACATACTACAAATTTTTCTTCATTACATTTACAGGCTTGATAACGATATTCCGTCCATGCGACATTAGGCACTTTACAAGACCCGTAACCGGATGTCGTTACGCCGGTATAGGCGTTTGGAATTACGGTAACCAAAGGATATTTGGTAGGATCATTGCAGTTGTCATAACTATCGGGACATTTGCATTTTTCATACAAGGTTACGCCACCGGAAACACAAGTGGGATAAGACGGATCACCTTCTTGTCCGTCCGTACTGCAACTGGTGTATGATGATGGACATGTACAGGCTGAATAATACTCAGTTCGAGCTTGACCGCTCATATTTATCATCATGCAGACAGTAGCTCCTGAGGCGACAACTGCCGGGGCGACACAAGCTTGGTAATTGGAAGGACAACTGCAGGCTGTGTATTTTTCACCACCATCGGCCGTACAAGCTTCGCCGACACCTTCATTGTTTTCTGTACATTCATAGCTATGCTCACTGCTGCATTTGCAAGCTTTCCAACGTATGTAATTTCCTTCATTATCTTGGCAGCCTTGTCCGTCACCAACCTCACCGACACCATCGCAAGTTTTGGTATATTCATCTGTACAGGTAACTGTGCTGGAACACTGATAAATCTTTTGTCCACAACCATTATCTTTCCAAACTCCGGTTGGTTTAGAACCTGATGGACAACTGAAATAGCTATCAGCCCAGTTATCCGGCAAATCGTCAGGATGACAGATACATGATGAATAATAAGTCTTGCCATCAATTGTGCAAGTATCACCACTAGGGTCACCTTCAATTCGACCGGGATTAGTATCACAAGTATAGTCTATACCGGGTTTGCATTTGCAATAAGGATGCAAATTGACTGAACTGATAGTAATTTGATTATGTTCAGCATCATAAGGCAGCCCTGCTTTGCGCCATTTTTCAATCAATGAGGCTGAATAGTTGACATTAGATAAATCCTGTTTGCAGGCATTACCGCTTAAAACAGCCGAACCGGTACTGCCGCTGCAGTTATAAATTGAGTATTTATACAAATCGACACAGTTGCATTCTGCCCAACGCTTTTGTCCATTATATAACACATAGTCACCGCGTAAATCATGACGCACTTCACACAACTTGGCTCCGTTGGCTGTATTGGTTGAATATTTGAAAGCGCGCAAGTCATAATAGCAATTATATCCATCTATATCACTGCTACTGGCACTATTACTGCATACCTGAGCCGTAGCGGCTTTACCGAATTTAGCATAACATTCGTTGGCCGACGATACTTTGTATATCTTAACGTCATCAGATGCGATTATCACTGTACCATCATTCAAAACTACGCTATAACCACAAACACCTTGATTAACAACACTAACTTGACAATATTTGTTAGGATTGGCTGATTGAGCCTCGCTACGCATGGTTGTTTCATCATTATGTCCGTGGATGCACCAATCTTCTGTTGAAGTTGCTGTCGGATAGCACAACATGCTGTAATCACTATCACAAGTAACTTGCCATTTAAGAGCTTCGCCATCATAACAGTATTCCGCTTGGATTCCGGTTCCATAACCGGTCTTTAGCTGAGCATAGGTTGATCCAGTATCAGCTATGGCTAAATATTGATTTTCGTTGGAACAAGATTGCAAAACCCATCTTTCGGCTTTTAGCTCACCATCATAATTGCAGGCATTGCCATAGTGAACATAGTTGTTTGTGTTGCAATTTGTTGTAATTCCTGATGCTGCACACCATTGCGCCAAAGTAACTAAATTGCTGTTACATGTACATTGGGAACAATATTTATTGCCATCACAAGTATATGTTCCGGTACCTCCGGTGCAAGTTCCGTTACCCAGATTACATTCGGTTTCATTGTAAACACCATTAGTTGCATCAACACTGTGTTTTAAACCACAACGCACAAAAGACATTTTGATATTGTCAACATTATCGTAACAAATTTCAGTCTTTCCGGAAAAAGCGTGCTCGGCAACAGCATTCATATATTCTTTATAAGAATTGGAGAGATAATAACTGTTGCCCTCAGCACTCTTAAAGTTATTACAATCCTGCAGGTAATAATATCCTTGGCAATAAGGTGAAATATCATAACTCTGCCCAATAATAGGCGCGGTTGAGGTACCGCAATCAATAAAACACTCCGTGGCATAATAATCATTCACCATACTATGTGCACTGTCAGGCTGATATAAATAATAGTAATCTTCAGCATTGTTCGGAATATCACTATTGCTGCTCATGGCATATACCGAGCGATTATTGGAAGAGGTCAGCTTGTTAATTTTTGAAGCGCAATTTTCAAGTCCGGTATCATTACCAGTTCTGGTATAATCAATATTATTGCGATAATCTTCGATATCAGCACTGGTCGGCTCATAAACACAAATTGAAACATTTTGATTGTTGTTGACAGCTTGGGGCGGAAGACAACTTTGAATTCCATAAGATGAATCACCAATTAATGATAGACCAAATAAAGGATTGGAGCAACTGATTGACTTGGTGTTATTGTAGTAGCCTGCCGAAAGTGCGGATATCACAACCGAGATATTGTTTTGAGCTTTAAACGGACAAAATTCTCCGGTATCAAAGTTTGGCAGATAGTAAAAATATTGATGATATTGCCCGGTGCTTGAATCTAAAGATAAGTTAGGATCTTTACTCATACCGTATCCGCGAGCATAAGAGGCATAATTAACGGCATTGGAAGAGTTAAAAACACTATCATCGCAGAGCAAAACATTGGCGCCGGTATCGGGACAGGTGCAATATGCAGTAGTATCGGGGGCTATTGAACCTATATCACTATATACGCAATCAACAGCTCCGATATCTAAACAATTGAAATAACATGAACCATAAGTATCGTTTTCCGGTTCCGGATCATCAGGCTCTGGCGTTTCACCGCCATTAGCATATTCGCCGCCGGAACCACTATCTGTTTGATTACCCGAGTTTTCTAAAACTCCGGGGATGGTTGTCTCTTCGCCACCATCAGTGTTATTAAAATCATAACTCCGAGTGGCTGTATATTTGGTGTTGTTAATACTGACAATACTGGCCCAAGCAATGCTTTGGCTCAGCAAAAAAGACAACAAAAAAAACAAAGTCTTTTTCAGCATCAGACAGTTATTTCCAATTTATCGAAACAATCCGCTGTTTATAATATAATCATTATCAGTAATTGCAACAAAATATTTACTTTTTTTTAACTGTTTTAGACGATAATTCTTAATTTAAAAATCCCCTTGAATCTAAACTCAAGGGGATTGTAGATGATTACCATTGCTGGTATTTTCAGAGCTGATGATCTTCACGACCATACACGACAGAAGAACTTCTCCCAATTACCTTTGCCAAAGTAATTATCGAGAACTTCTTCCTCAAATCCGGTGAGGACTTTCTTCAACTCAGGATTGAGCTGCATATTGACCAGCTTTCCCTTGAGGTTGTCAACGAACCATTGTTTGTCGCTTCCTCCATAGGGAATCTTGAAATCGCAATCGGCAAAAGTCTGCACGATGTAAAACTCCCTTGATGCGACATAAGCACATCCTTTATTAGAGTACTTAGGAGGGATGTGGTCACCTTTGGTGGCTTTGGATAAGTCGCCATGAAGATAACCGACCTCGACACGACCATCACCAAGGTCCATGATGATGTACCCGTGGTACCATTCTCTTTCATGAAGAGGATTGCCCATCAACGCAGGAAGCTCACTTTTGACAAAGCGGACTGCTTGTTCTCGTGTTACTTTGAACACTTTGAATCCATCGGAAAAGACTGCAAAACGCATGGGGCGACGGCAGCCATCAATTGAAATTTTTTCCATAAGACATAATTATTAAATTAAACATAGGTAAACTATGCTTATGGTACATGATTTTTTAATTTTGTCCAGTTTAAATTTTCTTGGTCATTTTGGCGAAAGTTACGCCGTTTTCTTCAAAAATATCGCCCTGTTGTTTGAAACCGAGTTTTTCATAAAAACCAACTACATTGAGCATGGCATGCATTATCATAACGGAAAAGCCTGCTTCTTTAGCTCTTGAGATGGCATATTCAATCATTTTTTTGCCCACCCCCTCGCCTTGATAGCGTCCGTCAACCGCGACCTGCATCAGGCGAATGGTTTTGTCATCAAGCGGAATCATCATCAAACCGCCGACTAATCTGTCGTCCAAATTTTCAATACAGCCGATATGCAAATAACCGGCTTCTTGTTCACGGTGAGAATCGAGAAATTTCAGGCCGAGAGGTTCCAACAAAACTTTATAACGCAATTCGACTAATTCGTCATAACGATGCGAGCCGAAATCAATATCTATCATTTTTTTCATTTGTTTGTCCTCCCTTCCCAATAATAGCTGTGATAATAATTTATTATGCGCTTTTTATTACGGTTAGTCAAACTAAAAATACTTGCGAAATTTTTTATTTCGGTTATGGTGGGGTTAAGTTTTTGAATTGGAGTTAGAAAAAATTGAGTAATCACGATATAAATTTAATTCGTAATTTTGCAATTATTGCCCATATTGACCATGGCAAATCGACCATTGCCGATCGTTTGATTGAAAGTTGCGGCGGTTTGGATAAACGCGAGATGACCGAACAGGTTTTGGATAATATGGATATTGAGCGCGAGCGCGGCATTACCATCAAAGCGCAAACCGTGCGTCTAAATTATAAAGCCAAAGATGGTAAAACCTATCAACTCAATTTGATTGACACTCCGGGGCATGTGGATTTTTCTTATGAAGTGTCGCGCTCACTGTCTTCTTGTGAGGGTTCAATTTTGGTGGTTGATGCCACTCAAGGGGTCGAAGCTCAGACTTTGGCTAATGTTTATTTGGCAATTGACAATAATCATGAGATTATTCCGGCCTTGAACAAAGTTGATTTGCCATCAGCTGATGTGGAAAAAGTTAAGCAACAGATTGAAGATGTTATCGGACTTGATACTTCTGCCGCAGTTGAAACGTCGGGCAAAACCGGATTGGGAATAGATAATTTGTTAGAAGAAATTGTCACCAAACTCCCTGCCCCGCAAGGTGATGAAAACAAACCACTCAAAGCTCTTTTAATTGACAGCTGGTATGACAGCTATCTCGGTGTGGTGATTTTGGTGCGAATTTATGATGGTGTGTTACGCAAAAAAACGCCTATTCGCATGATGTCTAACAATGCCACCTATTTGGTTGATAGAGTTGGAGTATTTTCGCCGAAGATGACTGATGTTGATGCACTCTATCCCGGTGAGGTTGGTTTTATAACCGCCAGCATCAAAAGTGTCGGTGATTGCAGTGTCGGCGATACCATTACCAACGATAAATTGCCTTGTGATGCGCCGTTGAAAGGCTTTAAACCCTCAGTACCGGTGGTGTTCTGTTCAATCTTTCCGGTAGATTCCAGCCAATATGGAGCTTTGAAAGATGCTTTAGCTAAACTCAAGCTCAATGATGCCAGTGTTGACTATCAAAATGAAAATTCCGCCGCTTTGGGTTTGGGTTTTCGTTGCGGATTTTTAGGTTTACTCCATATGGAGATTATTCAAGAACGTTTAGGACGCGAATTTGACCTTGATCTTATTACAACTGCTCCTTCAGTGGCTTATAAAATCCATATGACCAATGGTGATGTTATTACTCTGCATAATCCGGCCGATATGCCTGATCCTACCAAGATTGCCTCAATCGAAGAACCTATGGTTAAAGCAACGATTATGACACCGGATGAATATTTGGGTTCGGTAATAAAGCTTTGCACCGAACGGCGCGGTGAGCAAGTCGAACTGACCTATGTCGGCTCGCGTGCCATGGTGGTTTACAAGATTCCGCTGAATGAAATTGTATTTGATTTTTATGATCGCTTAAAATCAATTACCTCCGGTTATGCCAGCTTTGATTATGAGCTAATTGATTATCAAACTTCCGATTTGGTCAAAGTGCAGATTCTGATTAACGAGGAACCGGTTGATGCTTTGGCTTTTCTCTGCCACAAAACCGAGGCTGAAGCACGCGGACGCCAAATCTGTGAAAGATTAAAAGATCTTATCCCGAGGCATTTATTCAAAATTCCGTTGCAAGCCTGTATCGGAGGACGCGTAGTGGCGCGTGAAACCATATCGGCTTTGCGCAAAGATGTTACAGCCAAATGTTATGGTGGCGACGTTACTCGCAAACGCAAATTGCTAGATAAACAAAAGAAAGGTAAACAACGTATGCGTCAATTTGGTAAAGTTGAAGTCCCACAATCCGCCTTTATCGAGGCCTTGAGAATTGGTGATGAGTAAGTACGGATTTTATCTCAATTTTTTTCTGCCAAATGCCGCCAATAAAGACAAACCCATCAAAATTAAATCAACTCCTTGTAGCGAAAACATAATTGTGGCAATATTTTCAGCTATATATTCACTGACAAAAGACATCAAGATTATTATAAAAAAAATCAATATTAAAAAGTACGGTACCCAACCAATAGCTGCCAAATAATATGATGCTATGGGATAATTGCTTTGTATATAAGAAACAAACTTGGGTACACGATTAAATAACAACATAAAAATAAACACAACAAATGCAATAAACAAAAAATCTGTTATGTATTCAAATTTCATATAAGCAAAGGGAGTATCTAAAACTCCATATATACCACCTAATATCAAGGCTTCTTGAGAATACAGTTTCATAAGTTGACACTCCCCTTTTATATTATTTAAAAGCAGTTACTTCTTGCTTTGACAACTATTTTCTTTAGCTTGTTGTAAACGCAAAGCATTTGTTCCTATTGCATCCATACGATTATATGCTTTTATCAATTTTCCAATCCTTGGTATCTGATATAAAGCCATATCTCCGAGTTTTGAGCCAGTAGTTATTTGTCTTGACACAGGAGTATCTTTACGTATTGTTGCATAATTTCTAACAATACTGGCCGGAGTACATCTTGTATCATATTTTGAAAGTTTTTTTGGCATAATTCAATCCTTTTCTTAAAATATATTAACACAATGATAACGCTATCATTTTTTATATAGGTGATTTATTGTAAAAATACAATATATTTACAAAAAAAATATATTTTTGTTGACAGAGCAGAACAAATGTGTTCTTGTGTCGCCATTAAATTTATTAGTATCACTACAAATTAATCAATTATGGATAGAAAATTTATGGCGCCGCAAGAAATTATTGCGTTGCGCGAAAAGAAAATTACCAAATTCCTCAAAGATGAGGTTGGAGACAAAACCATTTACGGATGGCAGCTGATTATCCGAAAGCACAATGATGCAGCAATATCAAAAAGCGCGTATGTTTGCGGTCTTGAAAAAATGGTGTATAAACTCAGCGATGACAAGCACGAAGTGTTGCTTGATTCCGGAGCCATAGCCATCAAGGCATATACTGAGCAACAGCGTTTCGAGGCGCAAGGTATCGACAAGGTTTATCTTGATTGCGGCGTAGCTCAATGCTCCCGCGAAGGTCGGACTATTTTGGGTACCAGCTTGCAAAAAGCTTTGGAACTCACGCCAAACCAAGCTTGCCGCACTAACGACATCAACGCCATCATCAATTGCTTGAGCCAGCGCAATATTCACACCATCGGTGATCTAGTTTGTTTCGGCCGTGAGGAAATTGCCGATCTGCGCAATATCGGAAACAAACGCTTGAATGCTCTTGATGAGACTTTAGATCACTACCACACTGCGTGGCAAGCTCTCAAGCGCCCCCGCAAGGTGATGAATGGTTCTGTCGTCTTGGAGTTGCAAGTTGTAGTAAAGGACAAGAACCTTTAACTTAACTATATCCCTGATACCTTTCGCGGTATCAGGGATTTTTTATTGACAAATTATACAAAATAAGATAAAAGCAAAGATACACTTATGAATTATTAATTTAAAAATCTTATATTATGTTAACAAAAGAAGCAATTTATGATGTTCTTACCTCTTTTATGCGGGGTTTTTCCAAATTGAAAGATGGTGAAAGAATAGCAGGTCTGCAGATTATTGTGCGCACCAAAAGAAGAGTTTGGATGTTGCAGAGAACCCAATTCTTTAAGCCTCTGGGGCAAAACAGTTTTGCGCTTAATGTTCATGAACTGGCAGAAAAAATATACCAGGAACAGCTTGATTTTGCTTTGACGCAACGAAATGTGGTTTTCTTGCAGTCATCGGTCAGACTGCCGAAACATCTAGCTGAAATAGCGCCTAGCAGAATAAAGGCTGATATTAACTCAAAATTGGGCGGCACCTTGGAAAAACGCAGAATCTTCTATTTGGCAGATGCCATGTGTTTTACCGAAAGAGAATTCAAAACGATATTGAATGTAGAAAACACAAATGAGATTGTGCGTCAATTGTCATCCAAAGAAATTAATGCGGGGATATTGAGAAATCCTAAAACCCAAGTAGAACCCAAAAGCCACAGCAACGACACCATAGAAATCGATTGTCAATTTCTGGTAGCGTGAGTGGAAAGCAACTCAAAAAAATCCTTGCAACTATATAGATGCAAGGATTTTTTTATGTTATTAAACTTAAGGTTTTATTTAGAAGTTATAACGCATACCGGCGGTAACTTCAGCAACGTGGTTCAAATCCGAAGCTCCGATATAAGCATAACGACCAATCAAACGAGCGGATACGTGCTCGTTAAAGTTATACATGGCACCGCCACCGACACGCCAACCGATGTGATTGTTGGTGTCGTTCTTTTCTTCCAAAAATCCTTTGTAGTAATAATCGGCAACACCTAAAGTACCGATTATATCATACTTACCCTCACAACCCAAAGGTAAATATCCGTACAAATCCATACCATAAGCATTGATATTGGTTTTTAATTTACCATCCGGTGTATCTTTACTATCACCAAATGCCCATTGCCCAAATAATTCAACGCCCATATACCCCATTCTGGCACCAACGTTGAAAATGCCGGAATTGTAATCTTCTTTGGCTTCATTTAATGCACCTTTGAAATCAACACTGTCAAAGGCATAATCAGCTCCGACATAAATTTTTGTGTTATGCATCATATTGTTGTACCAATCGCCGGCTTGAGCCTGAGCAGTCATCATAACACAGGCAACGCCTGCAAGTAATAATGTCTTTTTCATTTTATTTAAAACTCCATTTATAAATAGGTTTTTGTTTTCACTTTAGTCCTATTTCAACCGAATTTATTCGGTTTGCAAAATTTAGATAATTTGCATAAAAAAATTTTAAAGGGGGGATTAAATATTTTTTTACATTAATTTTCTAATATTGCATTAAATTAAATATAAATTTTAGGAAATACAATGTGTTGTTCTCCTCAAAAAAATTGCTGTTTATGCCCTCGCCTGATTGAATTTCGCAAAGAAAACGTCAAAAAGTTTCCGTCATATTATAATGCTCCGGTTCCGGCATTTGGTAATTTGGATGCTGAAATTTTGGTGGTGGGACTGGCTCCCGGACTGAACGGCGCCAATAAAACCGGTCGTCCGTTTACCAATGATTATGCCGGTGATATTCTTTATCCGGCCTTAAAAAAATTCGGATTGGCGCAGGGAAATTATGGTAAAACAGCTGATGATGGTTTTGAGCTGATTGATGTGCGTATTACTAATTCGGTGCGCTGTGTTCCTCCGCAAAACAAAGTAACAACCGATGAAGTTAAAACTTGTGGCAAGTTTTTAATTGAAGAAATTGCAGCCATGAAAAATTTAAAAATAATCCTGACTTTAGGAAGCGTGGCACATAACGCCGTACTGGGAGTGTTGGGTTACAAAAAATCGTCCTTTAAATTTGCTCATGGAATTGTTCATAAATTGGAAAAGCATAATTTAATTATGATAAATTCCTACCATACCTCACGCTATAACGTAAATACCGGGGTACTAACGCAAAAAATGTTTGAGGATGTCATCAAAAAAATCAAAGCGTTGCTTTAGTAAGATATTCCGGCAAAGCCCATAAATGCCATAGACAACAAAGCCGCAGTTATTAAAACTATCGGAGTGCCACGCATTAATGGCGGAATATCGGTATGCTCTAAGCGTTCACGAATACCGGCAAAAACAATTATAGCTAAGGTAAAGCCTAAAGCGGCTGCTAAACAATAGCAGATTCCGGCAATAAGGGTAAAATTCTTTTGAATGGTCAAAATTGCAATACCCAATACTGCACAATTAGTAGTAATAAGCGGCAAGAAAATTCCTAAAGCACGATATAAGGCCGGCGAACTTTTCTTCAAGATTATCTCAACCATTTGCACCAAAGAAGCAATTACCAAAATAAAAGCTACCGTGGTCATAAACTCTAAACCATAGGGGCGCAAGAATGTGTAATATAAAAGATAAGTTACAATTGTCGCTAAGGTCATCACAAAAGTCACGGCCATGCCCATACCAAAAGCGGTAGAAATCTTTTTTGATACACCCAAAAACGGGCATATTCCCAAAAACTGCGACAAAATGATGTTGTTAACAAAAATGCCGGTGATAAATATCATTAAGTAAGTCATCTTAGTTTACCCCTCTCAATTTGTTAACAACTGCAATAATTCCACCCAAAGCCAAAAAGGCTCCCGGAGGCATGATAAATATCAATAAAGGTGTTGCGTTTTCCGAAACAAAAGAAAATCCGAATATTGAGCCATTACCCAGCAACTCGCGAATACCACCCAACAACACCAATGCCAAGGTAAAACCAATACCCATACCAATAGCGTCAAGCAACGACTGGAAAACCGTGTTTTTAGAAGCGAAAGCTTCAGCGCGCCCCAAAATTATACAATTAACAACAATCAACGGAATATAAATTCCCAAAGCTGCATATAAACCTGGAGTATAGGCCTGCATTAACATTTCTAATACTGTAACAAATGATGCTATAATAACGATGAAAGATGGTATGCGTACAATGTTAGGTATGACTTTTTTCACGCAAGATATTGCTATGTTTGACATCATCAAAACAAACATCGTTGCCAAACCCATACCAAGCCCATTAATCGCCGAAGTAGTAACGCCTAAAGTCGGGCACATTCCCAAAAGCATTACCAAAACCGGATTTTCTTTAACAATCCCTCGCGTTAAATTATTTAAACTGGTATTACTCATTGCTGTCCCTCGTATTAAAATTTTGTAAAGCGGAATAAGCACGTTCAATGGCTCTTAAAACTGCACGTGAACTGATGGTTGCTGCTGTAACAGCATCAACATCTCCACCGTCTTGTTTAACTTTTAAAATCTGTTTGGCCGGGTGAAAATCTTTTAACTGCTTCTTGAAACGGTGCTCATCTGTCTTGGAGCCCAAACCGGGAGTTTCATTAGAAGATATAATCTTAAATATATTGATTGAACCATCAACATTAAATCCGGTCATAACATCAATTCTTCCGCCAAATCCAGTATTGGTATAACTTTTGACCGCAACAGCACTTAATTTACCATTAACACGAGCCGGATACATAATAAATTTTTGCTTTTTATTCGGGGTAGTGATGGTCATTTTTTCAGCAAAAGGATCATTATCAAACTCACCTGTCACCAATTTTATGGCATCCAGTTCCTGTTGATTTTTAGCTAAAGCAATCGGTTCAGCCGTTAGGCGATGGACAAATCCTAAGATAAATGCCATAATCACAGCAATGCAAGTTAAAGTGATAACCGGTTTGAACAAATCTTTATTCATTATTTTTTCTCCCCGAAATAACGCTGAACGGCAAATTTATCAATCAAAGGTACAAAAGCGTTCATAATTAAAATAGCAAAAGAAATTCCTTCCGGATATGCACTGAAAGCACGGATAATAACGGTTAAAATTCCTCCCATAACAGCATATATTACCTGCCCTTTAATTGTCATCGGTGAAGTTGTATAGTCAGTTGCCATAAATATAGCACCCAACATCAGACCGCCGGAAAATATATGCGCTAAAGGCAAAAATTTGGCGTTGCCGGTTGTCCAATACAAAACTGATGTTAACAATAAAACTGTACCGATAAAAACGACCGGAATGTGCCACGAAATAACTCGGCGCCATAGCATGTAGCCAAAACCGAGCAACAGAGCCAAAGCTGAAACTTCACCGATACATCCTCCCGTATTGCCAACAAACATTTCCCAATATTCGGGCAAATCTTCAAAAGCATACATAGCCTGAGATGAATCAGCTGTTTGGCTAATGCTTTTTATCATGCGCAACGTCGTGGCTCCGGTTTCACCATCAGGTGAAAACATTCTGAATAAATAAGGTTTAGGCCAAACCGTCATTTGCACCGGAAATGAGATGAATAAAAACACTCTACCGACCAAAGCCGGATTGAAGATATTGCACCCCAAGCCGCCAAAACATATTTTAGCCAAAATAATCGCAACAAATGCTCCGATTAAAATCATCCAACAAGGCATGGTTGACGGTAAATTATAAGCCAACAACAAGCCGGTTATGACAGCGGAATAATCTGTGGTGGTATTACCGTTTTTCAGCCAATAACGACAGGCCAAATATTCAAACATCACGCAAGCTGCAACCGAAGTTAAGATAACTCTTAAGGCATCAACGCCAAAAAACAGCAGCGCGGCAATGGCCGCCGGCATCAGTGCGATAACCACATCAAACATCAATGACTTGGTGTCACGTGTGGTCTGCATATGAGGATTAGTAGAAACTTTTAACATGATCTTATTTCTTTCGTAGTTCTTGTTTGCTCAACTTACAATAATCCAACAATGGCAAATGAGCCGGACAACTATAAGCACAACAACCGCATTCTATGCAATCAAGAGCGTGCAGTTCTTTCAGCTCAACAACCCCGCTGTTATGCAAAAATGCATCTTTAATAGCAAAAGGTCGCAATCCTATCGGACAAGCACCTGCACATTTACCGCAACGGATACAGTTGGTTTGATGATGTTTATTAAACTCGGCACCTTTGAATAACAAAACTCCGGAAGTTAGTTTGGTGGTCGGAGCATTGATATTGGTGATGGTAGTTCCCATCATAGGACCGCCTAAGATAACCTTTTCAACATCGTCCATTGATGTTTTAGTTTTTTCAATCAAAAATGAAACCGGTGTTCCCACCCTTACCCGATAATTGGCCGGATTGGCGCAAGCATTACCTGAAACAGTTATAATGCGTTCAAATAATGGCTTATTTTTCAACACTGCTTCATATACCGCAAAGGTCGTACCGACATTTTGTACCACACAACCAACATCAATCGGCAATTTTCCGGACGGAATTTCTTTGCCGGTGATGGCTTTAATCAACTGCTTTTCACCGCCTTGAGGATATTTGGTTTTGCATACGCGGACATTAACCCCGATATACAACTTACTCAAGCGTTGTAACTCGTCAATTGCCTTAGGTTTGTTCTCATCAATTGCAATAACGGCATTTTGAATACCTAGAGCACGATTTAAAACTCGAGCACCCATTATAATACGTTCGGCATATTCCTGCATTAAACGATCATCAGCAGTTAAAAAAGGTTCACATTCAATGCCGTTGATTATCAATATTTCAGCTTTTTTCCCTTCCGGTATCGAGGTTTTTATCGGAGTGGGAAATCCGGCACCACCCATGCCGACAATACCGCTTTCACGAATTTTTTGCACAATTTCTTCCGGAGTGAAATTAATTTCTTTGACCACATCCGGCGAGCGATCAATTGACGGCTCCCATTCATCACCCTCAACTTTGATGGTAATCATGGTTTCCTCGTAACCGTTAGCATTGGGCAGAGCTTCCATTTTAACGATTTCGCCGGAAACTGAAGAATGGACATCTGAAGAAACAACCCCGTCAAAATCGGCCAATAAAGTACCAACCTTAACCTTATCGCCCTTGTTAACAATAATTTTGGAGGGAGCTCCGATGTGTTGTTTTACCGGTATGGTAACAAATTCCGGCAGACCGGCAAACTCAATCGAAATATCAGAAGTGTTTTTGTACTTGTTGACATGAATACCACCCATAGGAAAAGTATAAGTCTTAGGCATGGGCTTTCTCCTTATAAACTATGGCTTTGGTCGGGCAAGCTTCAGCCAATTGCTGCCCCCACTCATCAGCATCAACACTCATCGGAATGGTTGATAAATTGTTTTCAACTTTAATTTCGGAATTTAGTTTGGAACATTTTTGGCAACCGATACAAGCCGACAAACAGTTTTTACGAGCAGCAGCACCTTTTTGTGTGTTACGGCAAGCAACATATAACAATGCACCTTTGGCACTGAGCTCTCTAATCTCAAAAAGCCCGCGCGGGCAAGCCTTTACACAAGCGCCGCAAGATGTGCATTTTTTACGATCAACCACAGGCATCTGGGTTTCTTCATCAAATGAGAGAGCTCCGAACTTGCATACTTTGACGCAATCGCCAAGATGCAAACACCCTTGAGGACAGCCACTCTTTCCGACTGAGATTTGATTGGCAATACGACATGATGACACCGCATCATAAATAACTTTGGCCGGAGCCTGTGAACAAGTTCCCTGGCAATGCAAAACGGCTACCGAAGGTTTCTTCTTGGCAGCACTAAATCCTTTTATCTTGGCAACCTTACTCATAACTTTCGCTCCGCCGACCGGACAATACAAATTGGCAAATCCGTTCTCATCGGCTTTGGAACAAGCCGAAGCAAAGTCTGAACAACCGGCATAACCGCATCCGCCGCAATTGGCTTGCGGCAGTTCAGCAGCTATTTTTTCGGCTGTTTCATCCGGTGCCACATAAAAACGACGTGAAACAAAGTACAACACCAGAGCTGCAACAAAAGCAACTCCCCCTAAAACTAAGGTATTCAACCATATCAGGTTATCCATTATTTAATCCCTTGAACTATTTTTTAATCTGCAACAAAATTTGTTCTCTAAACGATTTCGGTTTAAGAATAAAACAAAATAATACGGAATCAAGACAATTATTCCAGATATGCCACTGATAATATCATCAAAACCATAACCATGACAGCAAGCAACCGCAATTAACAAAAGTACCAGCGGAATTACAAAGGCATAAACAACAGCTTGCAGACCAAGACGATCACTCATGACAACTTCGACTTTATCGCCGATTTGATATTGCTCTGCGTAGTTGCCTTGAATTGTTACAATACGTCTTTTAGTTTCACTCATACTGCAAGATGAGCTGATTGTACAACCGGAACAGGCCGAACAAGAGATAATCTCTACATCGATGCAGTTGCTCTTAATTGCCTTGACTAAACCGTTTTTTACAATTTCACTCATTTATCCCTACCGAAACATTTTTTGAGCTGATTGAGATAAATGTTGATTAAATTCATTATCAAAAATAATCACCTTCAGCTTTTGGTGATTAGCAAACTCTAAACCTTTTGTAACGCCCATGGCAACAATTGCAGTAGCATAAGCATCAGCCATCATGCATGAAGAATGAAAAACGCTGACCGAAGCCACATCCGTTTCCACCGGTTCACCGGTCATAAAAGAAATGGTATGCCCCAAAATTTTGCCATCAGCAGAGTAAAAGTTGCGATAATTACCCGAAGTGGCAACCGCCATATTACTCAAAGAAATGACCATTATATTGTCGGTTGCACCGGATAAAGGACGATTGATACCGATACTCCATGGCTCTTCCTGCTCGCGATAGCCTTTAGTTTTTATCTCACCGCCGATTTCAACCATATAGTTGTTATAGCCTTCGTTATCCAATAATTTTGCTATTTCATCAGTTGCCCAGCCTTTGGCAATAGCTGACAAATTGAGTTTAGTTTGTGAACTTGTCTTGGTAACATATTGAAAATCTTTAGAAAACTTTAATTTGTTAAAACCTGCCGAACGCAAGGCTTGTTTAACTTCGTCAGCTGACGGATTAACCGAATTTGTAGCGCCAAATCCCCATAAATCAATAAGTTGACCTAAAGTCGGATCAAAATAACCCTGTGACTGCCAATAAACCTTATCTGATGCCTTAATAACTTCACGCATAGATGGCGATAATTCTATTTTTTGATGAGCTTCAGTTTGGTTTATCTTTGATACTTCACTGGTCGGCTCGAATACTGACATTATGGAGTTTATTTCTTGAAGTTTTGATTTAATTTTATCTTTTAACTCACTGTTTTTGTTGTCTGTTTTTATCTTGATGTTATAATATGTACCGAAAATATCTCCTTTGATAATTTGGTAATGCGGAGAATATTGATAGATAAAAATTCCGACAGCCAGCATAAAAAGCAATATTGAAATGTAGTGAAAAATTCGCATATTAACCTTGCATAAATGTTAAGTTGATTTTTACAAATTATAAAAATTGTTTTATATTATATCTAGATTTAATGTCAACAAATTAAGGAAAAAATATACCATGCCTAAGGAAATGAGCAAAAAATTCAATGAGTTATTAACCAAAATAAAAGAATCGGAATTTTGTAAAAACTCAGCTTGTATACAAGAAAAATGGCAAAAAAAGGTCAATGTTTGGGGTAAATATGTGGCCAAAAAGAATATTAGTGCAACAAGTTTAAGCATTTTCGGATTTATTGTGGGAATGATGGCAATCAACTTTTTGGCCATGAATATGTATTTTGAAGCTCTGATTTGTATTTTAATCAATCGTTTTTGTGATGTTTTGGATGGAGCTGTCGCTCGCAATCAGGGCATTACCGAATTCGGTAAATTTATTGATACGGCACTCGATTTTATTTTTTACGGCGGTGTGATTTTCGGATTTGCTTTGGCTGATGAAAGTAATGCGCAAGCTGCTTGCTTTTTGCTATTTGCCTTTATGGCCTCGGCAACAACCATGCTGACCTATGGAATTATTGACCAAAAATCAGCCGACACCAAAGCATCGCCTTTCTATCTTGGCGGATTAGCTCAAGGTTGCGAAACATTGACCGCTTTTGTAATTTTGTGCATTATGCCTTTTGCCTTTATGCCGATTGCAATTTTACTGGGATGTTGGTGTTTGGTTAAGGCTTTGATTATTATATCCAGAGCCTATTACAAACTGAATATCGCTCGCAAAAGTAAAAAATAATGCGAAAAATCAAGCTGATTGCGGCAAGTATTATTTTCTGCGCCTTAGCAATAACCGCTAAAGCGCAAGTTGTTGTTAAGGCTTGGAATAATTATACTGATCAAGGATGGCGAGAGATTCTGCTGGAATTTGATATTCAAAGCGGTTGGCATATTTTTGCACCTTATGAGCAGGAATTCGGGCAACCCTTGATAATTGATTGGCATCTGCCTGATAATGCTGAGATTTTAGAGACCAGTTACAGCCGCCCTAAGCGCTTTGATATGAGCGGTTTTATTTATGATGGTTATGAAAATAAAGCTTTTTACAAAACCACTATAAAAAATGACGGCATTTGGCAGAATATGAATATTGATTTAAGCTGGCAGGTTTGTACTGATGATGAATGTCTACCTCAAAAAACTAACTTATTGATTTTACCACAAAAATCCCCTGAATTTGCTAAAAAGATTAAAGAAGCCGAAAATTCATTTGCCGGAACCCAATCTGATAATTTGAACTTATGGAAAGCTGTCATAATGGCTTTTTTGGCCGGTTTAATCTTAAATTTGATGCCTTGTGTTTTGCCGGTGCTGGGGATAAAAATTTTATCATGTCTGAAAGCTGAACCCAAACATCGCATCAACGAAGCCTTTTTCTACACCTTGGGGGTGGTATTGTCAATGTTGGGACTGGCTGCCTTGTTGCGATGGCTAAGAGTAATGAATCCGCATTTAGGTTGGGGTTTTCAAATGCAAAGTCCTTGGTTTATCGGCGGCATGCTGATTTTGTTTATTATACTGACTTTATTGGCTTTTGAGATAGTTAATTTACGAGCGGGGTGGCTGAACAAGCTTTCAGTTTTGCGATTCAAGAACTGCCAGACCGATGCTTTTGCTTCAGGATTGTTGGCGGTTTTGATAGCCAGTCCCTGCACTGCTCCTTTTATGGGGGCGGCAATAGGTTATGCCATAGCAGCACCTGGTTATGTTTATTTTCCAGTGTTTTTCAGCCTTGGGATTGGCTATGCTTTACCTTTTGCCTTGTTAACCATATTCCCTAAATTCATGCAAAAAGTCTTGCCGCACCCCGGCAAATGGATGCGTACTTTAAAAATGATTTTAGGGATACCGCTGTTGTTCACCTGCTTTTGGCTGGGATGGTTGTTATTTTCACAATTGGGGATAAAAATAAATTATTCGCACATGGATTGGCAAGAATATTCCGAAGATAAAGTTGAACAAGCCTTAACCAACAAACAGCCGGTATTTATTGATTTTACTGCTGACTGGTGCATAACTTGTCTGGTTAATAAAAAGACATCGCTTTATTCACAAACCATGAATAATTTGAGCCAAAACAAAAACATTTTGCTGCTAAAAGCAGACATGACAACAGCTAATCCCATGGTTGCTAAAGGCTTAAAAAAATATCATCGTGCCGGAGTTCCGTTATATGTATATTATGATGGAAAATCCGATGATTTTGTATTGCTTCCACCCATTTTAACGCCGCAAATTTTGCAAGAATATATCAAATAATCACATAATGTTAAAAAGCCGTAATATTGAGTTTGAGCGGTTGACTTTGATTTTGATTACCGCTACTTTACGCTTGATTTTTTAACTATATAAATTACGGACAGAAATTATGAGAAGAGTTGTTATTACCGGTTTGGGTTCATTAACTCCTTTCGGAATGGGAGTTGATTTAGCATGGAATTCATTGTTGGAAGGCAAATCAGCCATCAGCAAAATCGAAAAATTTGATGCTTCGGAATATGTGTCACAAATTGCCGGACAAGTCATTTTCGGAGAAGAAAAAGGACAGTTTAATCCAGATTTGGTAATGGAACCTAAAGAGCAACGTCGTGTGGATGATTTTGTGTTATTTGCTTTGGCCGCTTCCCAAGAAGCTGTTAATGACGCCAATTGGAAACCGGAAAGCGAGGAAGAAAAAAATCGCACCGGTGTTATTATCGGCTCAGGTATCGGTGGTCTAAAGACTATTTACAGCACTTCACAATCTTTAGCTGAAGCCGGACCTCGCCGCATCAGTCCGTTTTTTATTCCCTCCAGTATTATCAATATGGCCTCAGGACATGTTTCGATGCGTTATGGTTTCAAAGGCCCCAACATGGCAACAGTTACGGCTTGTGCAACCGGTGCCCATGCTATTATTAATGCATATCAAAGCATTGTACTTGATGATGCTGATGTGATTGTAGCCGGTGGCGCAGAATCGGCAATTTATCCGTTATCAGTCGGTGGTTTTGCTCAAGCCAGAGCTCTGTCCCACAGCTATAATGACACTCCGCAAAAAGCTTCTCGTCCATGGGATAAGGGACATGACGGATTTGTTATCAGTGAAGGAGCCGGAGTTGTAGTTTTGGAAGAATATGAACACGCGATTAAACGCGGTGCCAAAATTTATGCTGAGATTGTCGGTTATGGCTGCTCGGGTGATGCCTATCACATCACCTCCCCGGCGCCGGATGGCAACGGAGCGAAGCGCGCAATGCAACAGGCATTACAAAAGGCCAGACTTAAGCCGCAAGATATTGACTATATCAATGCTCACGGTACATCAACCATGATTGGTGATGCTATGGAAGCCAAAGCTGTAAGTGAATTGTTTGTCGGATGTGATAATTTAAGAATGTCATCAACCAAATCAGCTATCGGACACATGTTGGGTGCGGCCGGAGCGGTTGAGGCAATTTTCTGTGCTAAAGCGATTGAACAAGGTATTGTTCCGCCAACCTTAAATTTGGAAGATCCGATTGAAGAAGCCAAGGGAATGAATTTGGTGGCCAATCAGGCACAGAAATGTGAAGTAAAAGTTGCTATGTCCAATTCATTCGGATTTGGCGGAACTAATGCCTCGCTGATTTTGAAGAAACTTTAAGCCCTAAGGAACGAATATGAAAATAAAATCATTGGCTTTGCTGTTTTCCGGTCAAGGATCACAAAAAGTTGGCATGGGCAAGGATTTATACAATAATTTTGCGGTCGCTAAAGATGTTTTTGAGCGGGTTGATGAGACTTTGCATTATAAGTTGTCGGATTTGATATTTTTCGGAAATGAAGATGATTTGAGTCTGACCAACCATGCACAGCCGGCTATTATGTGCGTGGCGATGGCCTATTTTGAGGTTATGAAACAAATCGGATTGATTGATTTAGCAAATGTTAAATTTATGGCCGGTCATTCTTTGGGAGAATATTCGGCATTGTGCGCGGCCGGAGCTTTAAGTTTGGAAGATACTGCCAAGTTACTGAAATTACGCGGTGAATATATGATGCAAGCTTGCCTGGAGCAAAAGGGTGTAATGTCGGCAATAATCGGGTTGGACTTTGCACAAGTCAACCAAATTGCCGCTCTGAATAATTGTTATGTCGGCAATTCTAATGCCCCGACACAAATTGTTATATCTGGTGGTGAAAAAGAAGTGGCGGCGGCAAATGCAGAAGCTTTGCAACGTGGTGCCAAACGTGCCATAACTTTGACGGTATCCGGAGCTTTTCACTCGCCGTTGATGCAAAGCGCGGCCGACAAAATGGAACAAGCTTTGCAAGAAGCAAAAATCACCCTGCCCGAGGTAAAAGTTATCAGCAACATGACCGCCCAACCTTATGACAGCATAAATGAAATAAAAGAGTTGCTAAAAGAACAAATTACGCATACAGTTAAGTGGCAAGAAAGCATTAATTATATTGCTGAAAATAATGCGGAAAGTTTTGTGGAAGTCGGTTTTAGTAATATTTTGGCCGGATTGGTAAAAAAAATCAGACCGGAAGTCGAGATTAAAACCGCAAGTGAGATTATCAAAAACCAAGAGGAGTTATAAAATATGAAAAAAATTATCTGTATGGCGGTTGCAATATCGTTATTGAGTGCTTGTGCCACCGATCCTTATACCGGAGAATCAAAAGTTGCCAAAACAACTTGGGGTACGGGTATCGGTACGGCGGTCGGTGCCGGTATCGGCGCTTTGGCCGGAGGTAAAAAAGGAGCTTTAATCGGCGCCGGAATTGGCGCTTTGGCCGGAGCCGGAACCGGTGGTTATATGGATTATCAAGCTGCCAAATTGCGTCAGGAATTGGTTGGTACCGGTGTACAAGTTAGAGAAGAAAACGGGCAAATTTATTTAGTTATGCCGGGCAACATTACTTTTGATACCAATGAGGCCTTTATCAAATCATCATTTCAACCGGTGGTCACCTCTATTGCCAAAGTGTTGACGGAATATGACAAGACTTTGGTTTATGTTAACGGCTATACCGACAACACCGGAACTGATGCCATCAACAATCCGTTATCACAAAAAAGAGCCAATGCCGTGGCTGACTTTTTGCGAGTTAAGGGTGTGGCGGCGACTCGCCTTAAAGCAACCGGTTTAGGTTCATCTAATCCGATTGCCGATAACAAAACAGCGGCCGGTCGTGAGCTAAATCGCCGAGTCGAGATTGTATTGGTTAATATGCAATAAGAGATAACTCTTTGATTTTTAACGCTTCTGTAAAAAAACAGAAGCGTTTTTTTATTTTTAAGGTTGACGATTTGGACAAAAAATGGTAATTTATTTCTACATTTTAAGCATTATTTTTATTATTTAGAAGAGGATGGGCCAACCTCGATAAAAAACCGGCACAAAAAAATTATGCGTAGCATCGCAATAAAAGAAGGAGCAACCCTCAACGGAAACTTCTATGAGAAAGACCAAATTGTCGGTCTCAGCCGCTTCATCAAAGCCGCCAAGCATCGTATCAATCCTGAAACTAAAAAGCCTTACACTTATGATGAGGTGGTTGAGGCTTGGGACGATGCTTACGGGCTCAAGTGTGAACGAAAAAGGGTGCATATGATGGTGATACCCGCCGTGTTTTCAACACGCGGTAACAGAGGATATCACTGTTGTCTAACCTTGGCCGAAAGGCTCAAACTGGCGACCTCTGCCATGGATCCGCACGACATCAAGTTGTGCTATCCAGCGTTCTTAGAAACTGCCATGGAAGTCTATGGACTGACCATGGATAGCTTCGGAAAGGAGGCAGCAAAATGAGACTGGTAATAGAAGACCTCCCGCTTGAGGAGCGCGATAAAGATCTGAGAAAGATAGGCAGCCTTTGCCGTCGCACTCGAAGAATTAGAGCTAAGGAAGTTCCTTTCTTGCTCGACTTCGCAATGACCGCGAAGATCAAGGAAGCCAAAAGGATGGAAATCCTGGTGGCTTTCGACGACATAACCACAGTTCTCAACTGTGGCGGTGTCGGAGAAGCTGGTTTCTTGAGCCTATCTCAGGCATTTGCGCTGCTGATGCAGCCAGTGCCTTATAACCAGCTCCCTCGCTATCGCGCGCCACTGGTCGAAATCTTGGATGCGTTATACTAAAAAACATAAAGGTCTGTTGAGAAACAGACCTTTTTCCGTTTTAAATAATTATATAAATCACATAAGTTTTCTCATAAATTTTCCACCTCAATTCCGGTTGCGCGTTTTAAATCTCTACTCTGCACAATAGGATTACCCATATTATCGGGAATGGCTTCACCACTCTGCAACACTATCGGTCCATTAAAGCATTATAAATGATAATTCATGGTTGATTTTTTTTAACATTTCTATTTTATATTGACTTTATTTGAATTAAGTATTACCTTAAAATTACCTTAAGGTACTTTTCTCCGATAGGAACGAAAGATTTTAATCGCCTATTGTGTATCTTTAATCGTGCTAGACTGTCGGTTAAAGGATAGAGAGGCGAAAGCCCTCTTGATTAGAGGGCTTTTGTATTATTTGAGATAATACATAGAAGAAATTGATAATTCATAGTTGATTTTTTTTAATATTTCTATCTTATATTGACTTTATTTGAATTAAGTATTACCTTAAAATTACCTTAAGGTACTCTTTCCGATAGGAACGAAAGATTTTAATCGCCTATTGTGTATCTTTGTTTGGATTGCAATTTCAAGCAAAGGATAAAGAGGGAAAGCCCTCATCAAGAGGGCTTTGCTTGTTTATTTGGGATAATACATAGAAGAGATTGTTGTTCCATTAGAGGTTGGCGAGGTTATGAGTTTTAATTCTCCTGTCGGTGTTTTTATTATATAAACATTTTGCCCCCTTGGACTAACTTCTATAGGATTATTGTTTTTAAGATATTTAGGAATTTGGGTTGCTTCATCTTTTGGCATTTCATGCTTATACATTATTTTATTTAAGCCATAATAAAGATTGACTTTTAGGGTATTTAGATTATATTAAAAGTGCCTTTAGGATACACTTCTAAAAGTGTTCTTACCAATAGGAACGAAATAGGATAATCGCCTATTGTGTATCTTTATGTGGTCAGACTCATCACATAAAGGATTAAGAACGAAGCCCATCAACATTGATGGGCTTCATTTGGTTATTAAGGACGATATATGGACGAAATAGTTGTTCCGTTTGGTGTTGGTGAGGTTATGAGTCTGATTGTGCCATCATTATCTTTTACAACATACACTTTTTGACCAAACTGATTTGTTTCAACAGGTTGTTTTTTAATGATTTTAGGTATTTTTTGCGCATCTTGTCTTGATATATCATGGCGATAAATGGCTTTATCTAATCCATAATTTTGAACAGTTCCGGTTTCTCTACCTAATGCTTTACCATGCACAATAGGATTACCCATATTATCGGGAATGGCTTCACCACGCTGCAATACCATCGGTTCACCGCCTGACTAAAACATTATAAGCTGATAATTCATGGTTGATTTTTTTTAATATTTCTATCTTATATTGACTTTATTTGAATTAAGTATTATCTTAAAATTACCTTAAGGTACTTTTTGCCAATGGGAATGAAACCGAAATCGCCTATTGTGTATCTCTCTCTGGCGGGGAAGCGGGGAGCAGGAGTAAAAAGGGAAAGCCCTCATTAAGAGGGCTTTCTTGTAATATAAAATTTATTTTGTTTTAAAATACATAGAAGATATTGTCTCTCCTATAGCTCGTGGAGTGGTAACTATTCTAATTTCTCCATCTGGTTCTAATACTGCATAAATTTTTTGTCCTCTTGATGTTATTTCAATAGGTGTATTATTTCTGATGTACTTTGGAATTTGGGTTACTTCATTTTTCGGCATTTCATGCTTATACATTATTTTATTTAAGCCATAATTACGTTCCGTTCCAGTTGTATGCCATAGTTTTTTTCCACTAGTTAATACATTACCCATATTATCGGGAATGGCTTCACCACGCTGCAATACTACCGGTTCACCGGCATGGTTCCTCATACGCGCAATCACATCACTACCTTGCCCCTGATATGGATTTTGTTGCAATCTGTCATAAGCTTTGCCGATTTTATAACCGTTATATGCTGCATTTATCGGTCCGGAAACAACTGTTCCACCGACCAACCATGGCAAAATATTGCCGCCCAGCTCTGCCATATTGCCGACTGTTTGTGCTATATTGCCCATTCCTGCCGCGGCTTGATTTTGCAAATAGTTATTCATCTGTGTATCAATCCCTAATTTATTCCCCAAATAGTCAAACCCGCCATAAGTTATACCGTTTAAGGCGCGCGAGGCTCCATAGATTATACTATCTAAATCATTTATTAAACCGTTAGACACCAGTTGAGATTGTGGTGCGGTATTAGGTTGCAGTGAATTTACCTGTTGAGATTGAATCTGATTTTGCAAGCTTTGCAATAATAAGTTGTTATATTGTTGCTGCAAAACAGGATTGAGAGAAGTTTGTTGTTGAAGGTTGTTAAGTTGTTTTTGCTGATCCATTATGGCCAAGGTTATGGGATTTTGTGTCCTTAAACCTGCTAACAACATAGTGTTGTCAGGCTGCGGAATGTTATATCTTTGGAGATAGGTTAATATGTTATTTTCCGTACCGTTGACTGATGGAGTGGCTAATCCTGCTCCCAATGCTCTTCCTATGGCTTTGCTCATTCTTTTTTCCTTTCTTAAAAAAATTGTTATTAGCCCAAACTATATATTATTGTATTTATATTGTAAATATACAATAAAAAATATTTTATATTATCATAATTTCTTGAGCTGTATCAATATATTAGCTCAAGAAAAACTGAGGATAACTGATAAAAAACAATACAGATATGGTATAATTCAGACTAAATCAATATCATGCAGACGGAAAAACTGTACAATTTCTGCCAAGTACAATCTTTCGGCATAGTGCATTCGTCCATCAGAAAGGCATATTTTAAGAACAGTTTGATAAAAATCATTGGCTTCGTCTTTATTCTTACTACGCATCTCGGGCAAATGACGATAAAAATCCTCACGTTCAACCGTAATAGAATTGAGATATTTTTGCACATACAACAGACTTAAAATTTGGGTTTTAGGCAGCTTGGATGTGATATATTCAAAAATAACTTTTTCTTTCAACTGCTCATTATCAATATCTATACGAGCAATAAAAAGCATCAAAATTATGTCACTTAATAACGGCTGTAATATTTCCTCACTGCGTTGCATCTTTTTTGCTAAGGCTGCTGCACCGTTAACATTTTCATCACTTTGAGACAGCTCACAATTAAAGTCCGCAATAAACTTATCCATATCAGTATAAGCTTTATCGCGGCTCAGATCATAAATACGACGAATGAAATTTTTTTCAAAAATAAAGGCCTTTTTCAGACGGTAGATATAAATATCAAAATACTGACTGTCATCTTTATCAATAATGCTACGCACTGCGGCGGTTTCTACACAAACACGACCGTTGGATATAATGTCAATTTTCAGATTATAGAATTTATCGGTAGTAGCAGGCATTATTTTTTTCCTTTAATCCAGTAAAGCGGCTATTTTGGTAATAGCCTGTTTTATAACTTTAACTCGTGTTTCATAACTTGACAAATCTTTTTCGATGAAAATGCGCTGATCCGGACGAATTTTGAGCTCGCCAAATGAAGTAAGCACCATATTCATCAATTTTTCCGGAGCGGCAAAAACATTGTTATGAAAACCGATTAATGCGCCCTTGGCTCCGGCATTTATCCTGTCAATGCCACAAGCCAAACATAATATTTTCATCTCAACCACACTAAGCAGATTGTCAACTTCTTTGGGTAAGTTACCAAAACGATCGATCAACTCTTCACGCATATCGGCAATTTCTTCGCGTTGCTCAATATCACCGATACGTTTATACAATCCCAAGCGCAAACCCAAATCAGGTACATAATCATCAGGAATCATTATCGGAATTCCGATTGATATTTGCGGGGTCCACTCGCGCAATTGGACTTGTTTGGTCTCGGTTGCCGAAGCACGCAAGCGATTGATTTCTTCCTCAAGCAAATGCTCATAAAGTGATATACCGACATCTTTGATGTGACCGGATTGTTCCTCTCCCAACACATTACCGGAACCACGCAAATCCATATCATAACTGGCCAAAGAAAATCCCGCTCCCAATGAATCTAATGACTGTAATACCGTTAAACGCCTTGTCGCAATCTCAGATAATTTGCGTTTGGGTTGAGTTGTAAAATAGGCATATCCCCTCACCTTGGAACGACCGATACGCCCCTTTAATTGGTACAGTTGAGCCAATCCAAACATATCGGCACGCCAAATAATCATGGTGTTGACTTGCGGCATATCAATGCCGGATTCAATAATGGTGGTTGATAAAAGAATATCCCCCTGACCTTGGGCAAATTCATTCATCACATCTTCTAATTGTTTGACCGGCATTTGTCCGTGCGCAATCAGAACTTTGGCTTGCGGAACTATATCGGAAAGAATTTGTTGAGCCTGCGGAATATCAGCTATTTTCGGGCAAACAAAGAAAGTCTGACCGCCACGATTTTTTTCACGCAAAATGGCTTCTTTTATCATGACATTGTCAAAAGGCATTACAAAAGAACGCGCCGCCAAGCGATCAACCGGAGGAGTGGCAATAACACTTAAATTTTTTACTCCGGTTAATGATAGTTGTAAAGTTCGCGGTATCGGCGTTGCAGTTAGGGTTAAAACATGAACACCCGATTTAAGTTGTTTGATTTTTTCTTTGTGGGCAACCCCGAAATGCTGTTCCTCATCAACAATCAACAGGCCTAAATTGCAAAACTCAACTCTTTGCGCCAACAAAGCATGTGTACCGATTACGATTTCAACTGCACCATCTTTAAGCCCTTGAATTGTGTCGCTTGCCTCTTTTGCCGAAACCAGTCGCGACAACATTTTTATCTTTATCGGTAAACCTTCAAAACGTTGTTTAAAATTCATGTAATGTTGACGAGCCAACAATGTAGTCGGTACGATAATTGCAACCTGAGCACCTGATGAGGCCACTATAAAAGCCGCTCGCATGGCAACTTCGGTTTTACCAAAACCGACATCGCCACAGACCAGTCTATCCATCGGCATTCCGGCTGACAAATCACCAATAACATCATCAATGGCATTTTGTTGATCATCGGTCTCCTGATAGGGAAAGCGGGCACAAAAATCATCATAAACTCCGACCGGAGGAATGAATACATCAGCTTTTTTCAATTTACGCTCGGCGGCTATCTTAATCAATTTCTCGGCAATATCACGAATTTTGTTTTTTACTCTGGCTTTTTTAGCCGCCCAAGCCGAACCGCCCAAAGTATCAAGTTCAACATTAGCATCATCACTGCCATATCGTGATAATACTTCCAAATTTTCAACCGGAACAAACAATTTGGAATTGCCGGCATACTCAATTTTGAGGCAATCATGCGGAGCATTATCAACCGTTAGAGTTTCAAGTCCCAAAAAACGACCAATACCATGGTCAATGTGTACAACCAACTCACCTACCGACATTGAAGAGATATCGGCAATAAAATCTTTGGATGAGGCCTTTTTGGGTTTGCGATGGGTCAACTTTTCGCCCAAAATATCAGCCTCGGCAATCAAGCACAAACCAAAACCTTTGAAACCATGCGGCAACGGCATAACTGTGAGAACAATGTTTTTTTGCGCTTTGCTAATGGTATCATCCCAAGTGTCAGCTAACACTATTCCGGTAAAATCATGTTCTTTCAAAAGGTTAAAAATACGCTCGCGACTGCCTTGGGAATAACAAGCTATAATCCTTGCTAAATTACGATTACTTTGTAAAAAGTCTTGCAATTCAATATAGTTTTGCGCTGAGTTTTGTAAACCAACAAAAGATCGCATTGGCACAGTTTCCATATCAACGACACTGTTAGCCGACGGTAAATTCAGCGAATTGAAACGAATTGCCTGGCTATGCGAGAATATTTGTTCCAGTTTAGATGGCTGTAAATAGAGTAATTCCGGAGCAACCGGACGATAAATTTCCGAACCGTCATTTATTTTGATTGATAAAGCTTCCAGGCGAGCCTGATAATAATCGGCAATATTTTTTTCTTTGACAGCTATGGCATCCCCTACTTCATCAGCCAAAATAATCTTAGCAGCTGGCAAATAGTCAAACAGACTGATCAGTTGATTGTCATAGAAAAACGGCAACCAGTTTTCCATACCGATATATTTGCTCTTGGCGGATATGGCGGCATAAATTTCATCATCACTGCTACCAACACCAAAAGCTTCGCGATAATGTGAGCGAAATGATGCAACCGTATTATCATCCAAAATGACTTCATTCATAACCCGAAAGACATAACTGTCCAATTCTCCGGTGGTACGTTGGCTCATAACATCAAAAGTACGGATGCGCTCAACCTCATCATCAAACAAGTCAATACGCAAAGGCTCACGTGTGCCGACCGGAAAAATATCAATAATATCGCCGCGCAGAGCATATTCACCGGTTTCAAAAACCTGTTCAACTTTGGAATATCCATTCATTGCGGCATAATGTAAAAATTCATTAAATTCTAATTTGCCACCAACTTTGATTTCGCGCAAGGCATTGATAAAAATTTTCTTAGGCGGTAATTTTTGCACAATTGCGCCGACTGATGTCACAATAATTCGTCCCTTTTTACTACTGGGACGCAAGGCTAATTCCGATAAAGTTGCCACACGTTGGGCAATAATTTCATTATTGGGAGATGAACGATCATAAGGGGTGATGTCCCACGCCGGAAAACGTAATACATCCAAATCGGGATAGATATATTCCAGTATGTCGGCAGTGTTTGACAATTCAATACCATTACTGACAATATAAATTATATCATTATCATTTCCGTGCGCCAAAGCACCCAAAAGAAAAGTATCAGCACCTTTGGGAAGCGAAGATAATGTTTGACCGAGATATTTGTCAATATTATACTGCATTACTGTTTTCTTGTTATTTACTTAAACAAAAAAACTATATAGAATAGCTTTAAGGTTTGCAAGTTTATTTTGCAAAAAATGAAAGGTTTTGATTAATGCGTCCGGAAATTTTATATCCGTTGTTTGCTGATATATCTTCACTGAAAGGCATGGGTCCCAAAAGCTTAAAATATATGGAGAATCTTTTGGGCGGCAGACGCATTATCGATTTGTTATTTCATCTGCCCAGCAATATTATTGACCGTAGCTATCGGCCGAAGCTGAAAAATGCCATAGTCGGAAAAATCTGTACCATCAAAGTAAAAGTGGTTGAACATATTCCGCCCAAGACAAAACAACATCCTTATCGTGTGGTGGTGGAAGATGATACTGAGCAACTCACTTTGATATTTTTTAAGGTATATGCTGATTCAATTGCCAAAAATTTGCCGATCGGGACAACTAAAATTGTCAGCGGAAGGTTGGAAAAATTTAACAATCAACTGCAAATGGCACATCCTGATTTTATATTAAATGAAAGTGAAGCAAAAGAACTGCCGGATTTTGAACCGATATATCCCTTGACTGCCGGAATTACCAACAAAATGATCAGTAAATTTATGGCTCAGGCTATGAATAAAATCCCTTCATTGCCGGAATGGTTGGATAGCGAATTCTTACAGGAAAGAGACTGGCCTGATTTTAAGACAGCTTTGCTGAGAGCTCATCATCCGCAAAACTTAAACGATTTGCAACCTTTTGCCAAAGAACGGGCAAGATTGGCTTATGATGAATTATTGGCTAATCAATTAGCATTGGGGTTGGTACGTGAACAACGCAAAAAAATTAAAGGCAAATCAATCCAAGGCAACGGGGCATTACGTGATAAGATCATTACTAATTTGCCATTCAAACTAACCAAGGCTCAAGAAAAAGTATTGTGTGAAATTTATGCCGATCAGGCTTCGGAATATAAAATGATGCGTCTGTTGCAGGGCGATGTAGGATCCGGCAAAACCATTGTGGCTTTACTTGCTATGTTGAATGCGGTTGAGGTCGGTTTACAGGGCGCTTTGATGGCACCCACTGAAATTTTAGCACAACAGCATTTTGAAACAATTGCTCCCTTAACTGAGATGGTTGGGATTAAAACTGCCCTGCTTACAGGTAAAACCAAGGTAAAAGAGCGCAAACAAATTTTAGAGAATTTAAATAATGGTGCCATAGATATCATTATTGGAACTCATGCTTTGTTTCAAGATGATGTTGTTTATCATGATTTGGGATTGGCAATTGTTGATGAACAACACCGTTTTGGTGTGCAACAGAGATTGAAGTTATCACAAAAGGGGCAAAACAGTGATGTTTTGGTGATGACGGCAACGCCTATTCCACGCACTTTGGTTTTAAGCACCTACGGGGATATGGATTGCTCAATAATCGATCAATTGCCAGCGGAACGCAAACCGGTTGATACCAGAGTTATGCCACTGAGTAAATTACCCGAAGTTATAAACAGACTGAAGCATCAAATAGATGAAGGAATTATGGCTTATTGGGTTTGTCCGTTGGTGGAAGAAAGTGAAAAATCAGATTTGGCCGCTGCGGAAGCACGCTTTGCCGATATGAAACAAATATTCGGTAATCAAGTCGGATTGGTGCACGGAAAAATGAAAGAGGCAGAAAAAAACGCCGTAATGGAAAAGTTTAAGAATGGCGATATCCGCCTGTTAGTGGCAACGACCGTTATTGAAGTTGGGGTTAATGTTCCGCAAGCCACTTTAATGATTATTGAACATGCCGAGCGTTTCGGACTGGCACAATTGCATCAATTGCGTGGCAGAGTAAAACGCGGCAATCGTCAAGCTGTTTGTCTGTTGATGTATGGCGGACATTTGAGCGATATAACTTGTGAACGTTTAAATATCATGAAGCAAACCGAGGACGGATTTGTGATTGCCGAAAAGGATTTGGAGTTGCGCGGTGGTGGAGAAATTTTGGGAACCAGACAAAGCGGATTGGAAGACTTTAGGTTGGCCGATATGGAGTATCATCGCAACTTGTTGCTAATTGCCCACAAAGATACTCAACTGATTATCAATAAAGATAAATTTCTGCAAGCAAGCCGCGGACAAGCTTTGCGCACCCTACTCTATTTATTTGGCAAAGATGAAAATATCCAGAATTACCAAGCCTGAAATAGTTACAACCAAAACAAGATAATCTTTGGAAAAGTAGAATATTGTTAAATATTGTCTAATTTACGCTTAATATATTCAAGTTTTTCGTCATTTAAGCGACGATTGGCAATTACCTCGGCAAAAATTGATTTTATGGCAGGAGCATACTTGGGTCGTGCGGCGGCAATAGCTGCCAAATGATTGGTTGCGGCTTGAAAAATTTGAGTTTCTTCAGCTAAAAGTTGGGCAGATAACTCCATATAAGGCGGAGTACAATTTTGTTTAGATGAACGCTTGATACTTTTGCTGTATGCTTCTTTTTGAATATCAACAGCTTCTTCAAAAGTCACCTTTTCATCTTTGAGGGTGCGAGCCGAAGCACCAAAAAAACGACGTTTAGTCTTAGCCATGATATTTTTCATGGAATTTATAATTGATGACGGAACATTTACTTTTTTCATGATTGTGTCGCTCTTTTATAAAATATACCTTTACAACTAAGATATTAGTCTTGACCGAAAAGTCAATTAATTTTAAGCTCAAAATAACATATAAAAACAAAAGGCATTATGATTATGAAATTGTTTGACAAAGAAAAAAAAGGCAACTTACGCAAAATAACTGTTTTAGGTAAAACTTTTACCTATCATAAAAAAACAAGAATACCTCGGCAAATTGACCGCAGTATCATTGACAAAAAAATGACGACCTTTGATGAAATCGGAATTAATGCCGATAAAAGAAGCACTAAATTAATTGTGTCTTTGACTTCTTTTCCGCCAAGGATGGACGACATTCATTATACTTTGTATTCTTTGTTGAACCAAAGCATTAAACCTGATGAGGTTATCTTGTGGCTGGCTGACAGTCAATTTCCCAATCGAGAAGCGGATGTGCCGCAAAAAGTGCTAGATTTACAGAAAAACGGATTAACTATCAGATGGTGTGAAGATTTACGCTCTTATAAGAAACTTGTACGGAGTTTGTTGGAATACCCAGATGATGTAATAGTTACGGCAGATGATGATGTTTATTATCCGTCAAACTGGTTGAAAAAACTTTATCAACAACATCTTAAATATCCGCACAATATAATTTGTCATCGTTGTCATCGTTTTAGTTTTGACAAACATGGTGATGTTGCACCATACTCCAAATGGCCGCATAATGTTACCAGCATTAAACCTTCATACCGCAATTTTGCAACCGGTATCGGCGGAGTATTATACCCCCCGCATGTTATGTATAAAGATGTTACTAATGTCGAGTTATTTAAGCAACTTGCTCCTTATGCCGATGATATTTGGTTTTGGGCAATGGAAGTTTTGGCAGGAACTAAAGTTAAAAGTTTTTGGGGTAGAATGCGCAAGATTAAACTGATAAATGCCGAACGTGAAATGCGTGAGAATGCCGAACAAACCTTAACTCAAATAAACATTGCGCAAGGCGGCAATGATAAACAAATGAAGTTGGTATTAGACCATTATCCGCAAATATTGGAAAAATTGAAAAATGAGTAAAAAGATTGTTGGTTGGGCGGTCGGTTTAGCGATGACCGCCTATATTGTTTTTTGTTTAGCAGTTTATTATTTGCCGCAATATTTTTTCTATGCCCCCACAAATATAAAAGCTGATATTGCCACTCCATTAGATAATGGTTTGAAAGTGAGTGAGGTTACTTATCAATCTTCTGACGGCACGCAATTATACGGTTGGATTAAAGCCCCGCAAAAGGGCAAAAAGATGATAGTTTATTACCACGGCAATTCGTATAATATAGAAAAATTCTATCACAAACTGAAACCAATCGCGCAAGCGGGCTATGGTGTTTTTATGCCGGAGTATCGCGGCTTTGGCGGTATAAATGGAGATATAACTCAAACCGGATTGGAACAAGATGCTTTGGCGGCTATTGAATATTTGCATTCCATCGGTTATCACAATCGCCAAATCGTGCTTTATGGCATGTCTTTGGGAAGCCATACTTCATCTTATGTGGCTGCCAATGCTAAAGGAGGTAAATTTGCCGGATTGATTTTGGAGGTGCCTTTTGACAGCTTGCTCAATGTGGTAAAACAACGAATATGGCCGCTATTTCCTTTTGAGCTTATTGTCAAAGACAAGTATGATAATACAGCAAATATCCAGGCGATTGATATTCCGCTGTTAATTATGGGCAGCTCAAAAGACAAAGTCGTGCCGATTGAGCGGGCGGTCAATTTATTCAACTCAGCCAATGAGCCTAAAGAAATGATTGTTTATGATGAGGGCGAACATTCTAAATTATTCGATTTAGCTAACTATAAAGATATTTTAGACTGGCTCAAAGGTAAATAATTTTGTAAAATTTTTGTCAAAACATATTGACTACACAAGAAAAGTTTGCTATACGATAATTCTGAACTTTAAATTATTATCAATGAAAAAATTATTTTATTTAGCAGTTATTGCTATCATGATGGCAAGCTGCACAGATAAAGAAGAAAAGGAGCTTAAACTCTACAATCCGACTGCTGATAATGCAAAGATTGCAGTATCGACTATTTATAACAATAAAATTGTCGAAGGAGATGTTGTTATTTATAAATTTAACAACATAAGTTCGGCTCTGATTGAAAATAACAATATCAGGTTGTTAAAACAATCATACGCCTACACACAGACCGGCCGAGAGTATGAAGTTCTTTTTGCCACAGGATATGACAGCCTGCAGGTGGAATTTTCCTCGCCTTTTGATGAAAATGAATACAAAAAAGGAGGAAAATCATTTGGCGCTCCGTACAAAATAACTCTGTGGGGGACTGAAAAAACAGTCATAATCAACGTGGAAAGATAAAAAAAAGACCGCTAAGCTATGCAGCTTATGCGGTCTTTTTTTATCTTCTATGCATTTTAGTAGCATTTGGCATAAATTACGTCTGTGGTTGCCGGCTTTCCGGTCAAAAGGCATACCCCTTGCGTGCCCGTTTGATCAAACGGCAGACAGCGAATGGTAATTTTGAGCTCTTTTAAGAGCGCATCACTGTTTTCATCACCCGACCATTTTCCGCGCACAAAAGCTACCTTGCCACATTTACCGTCTTCAATCCACTCATTCATATTGGCAAAATAAGCTCTAAACTCTTCCGGTGTTTTGATGTCGGTGCGGATATTGGCTTGCAGACGAGATTGAGCACGAGCAAACATCTCGGCTTGGATATCTGCCAAATATTGTGCGGCATTGGTGATGATATCGTCTTTTGAAACCACTTGTTTGCCTTGTGGGGTGTTGATATAAATACGGCGCTTCATCATCACATTGTTTGCTTCCACATCGCGTTTGCCAATCTCTAAGATAATCGGTGCGCCTTTTCTGGTCCATTCCCAAAATTTATCAACGCTTGACTTGTCGCGCTTGTCCAGTTTAATCCTGATTCTTTCACCAAACGGCATAGCTTTGTTTAGTTCGCCACGCAACTCATTGATATAGGTCATAACTTCATCGGTATCAGCTTCATTCTTGATTACCGGCACAATAACAATCTGATAAGGCGCAATCTTGGGCGGAGTAACCATTCCCTCATCATCGGCATGAGTCATAATTAAGCCACCGATAAGACGGGTTGAAACACCCCAAGAAGTAGTATAGGCAAATTCCGGCTGATTGTTTTTATTGATAAAAGTAATGTTAGCCGACTTGGCAAAATTTTGCCCCAAATAGTGCGAGGTTCCGGCTTGCAAGGCTTTGCCGTCCTGCATCATTGCCTCAACGCAATAGGTATCAACCGCACCGGGGAATTTGTCATATTCCGGTTTGCGTCCGCAAATCACCGGCATAGCAAGAGTATCTTCGCACAACTTGCGATATTCTTCCAACATGGTTTTGGTCTCTAATTCTGCTTCCTCATGAGATGAATGAGCAGTATGTCCTTCTTGCCATAAGAACTCGCGTGTGCGCAAGAACAGACGCGGACGCATTTCCCAACGCACCACATTGGCCCACTGGTTAATCAAAACCGGTAAGTCACGATAAGATTTAACCCATTTGGAAAATGAATCGGCAATAATAGTCTCAGAGGTCGGACGCACGATTAAAGGCTCTTCCAAAGGCGAGGCCGGAGTTAAGTGTCCATCTTTGGTTTCTAAGCGCGAATGGGTAACCACAGCCATTTCTTTGGCAAAACCTTCAACATGGTCAGCCTCTTTTTGAAAGAATGACAAAGGAATAAACATCGGAAAATAGCAGTTTTCATGATCAAGGGCTTTAATTTGGGCATCAAATTCATCTCTGATGCGCTCCCAAATTCCGTATCCCCAAGGTTTGATAACCATGCAGCCGGGAGAGGCTGAGTTTTCGGCCATATCAGCGGCGGCCACAACTGCTTGATACCATTCGGGATAATTGTCTTTACGGATAGTTTTGATAGTCATTATAGTTTATTCCTTTCTTTCATAACGTAATGAAAAGCCCGCCCTCCCCATTGAGGACAAGCAACTTCTGCGCACTATAACACGATAATTTTGATTGTAAAGTTTTTTAGAAAATTTATTGCTTTTTAAGCCGCTGTATAGTATAATAAATTTAGTTTTCAACTAAACAAAGAGAAAGATTATGCCGAAACTGAAAAAGTTAGAATTTTCCAAACAAAATCCGGAAGAATTTGAAGGAAAAATAGTTTATAATTATCAAAAAAATGAATATGGCAACTCCCCTACTCTATACTGGGTTATGAAAACCGAAGATGATAAATATATTGAATTTCCAATGCATTCTTTAAAAAAAGGTAAAAGCAATAAAAATATTACAGATGAAACAAAAGTTAAGATTGTCGGTGATAATGTTTATGCTGACGGTGAACTTAATTTTACTGCAGATATAGGTGATCCTCAAAAATATGATAATTATAAAAAAGGAAAAATAGCCGATGTCAGTTATAAAAATGGCCAAACTTATATAACTATGCAAGATGAAGTTAGCGGTAATCAATGTGAGCTGGTTTATCCTAAGGAAATTGACATACCGGAAACTTCGTCTGGTTATGACAAAGATATAAAATATACAGTCGACGACGGCAGTGCTTTAATAGAATTTATGAATAGTGATATGTATTTTTCGTATCCTTTATATAAGGAAGTGGAAAAAGACTTAAAAAAGACATTACAAGGAGTTCGAGATAAACTTGCCGAGCAAAAACAGGATGCTTTGAATCCGCAAAAGCACGATAAAAAATCTATAAATGAAGAGAAAAGCAAACGAATAAAACAACTCACTCCAGAACATCAGAAGATCGTGCAAGAACGAGCAAAAGCACGGAACAGTTAATAATATATAAAAAACGGCCGAAAAGCCGTTTTTTTTTTACCTCACTGCAGAATTAAGTATCTTCTTGCTGTTGATTATCTGTTTAGAATTTGTCGCCGCTATAATTTTGGCAATATAGTCATGGGGAATATTTAGGTTGCCTTTGCCAAAGCCTAGCTCAACACCGGGGTGAGCATTTTGCCCATGATAATCCGAGCCGCCGCTTTTGAGCAAGCCTAGAGTATCGGCGATTTGATTATATTCACGCACCTCATCAGTTGACATATCCGAATGTTCAACTTCTATTCCCTGCAGTCCGCATTTTTTCAGCCGTGCAATTTCATTAAACAACTCTTGGCCTTTCAGGTGAATAAGGCAAGGATGCGCCAAAATCGATATAGCACCGGTTGAATGAATAAAATCTATTGTTTCCTCCGGTGTGGGAGCTTTAGCTTTGACATAGGCCGGACAGCCCTCGTCCAACAACTTGCGATAAGCAAACTCTCTGTCATCAATTTGTTGGGTTTCAAACAAGAAATTAACAATATGCGGCTTAACAACTGCATTTCTTTGGTTGCCGTTTTTATCATACGCAACATCTTTCCATGAGATATGATAACCGAGTTTTTGAA
The DNA here is from genome assembly GCA_902799835.1 of uncultured Pseudomonadota bacterium. GTDB lineage: Bacteria > Pseudomonadota > Alphaproteobacteria > RF32 > CAG-239 > CAZU01. The sequence continues at coordinate 264,729 of CADCCF010000005.1, read as the reverse complement.
GTTTTTCCACGCGCTGATAGCTGGTTTCTTCGCGATTTTTCAACAACATTTTCTCTCTTGCCAAATAGGGTGCCAAATCAGTAATATTCAGCGCAATAATTTCGATATCCGCCGGATGATCAACCTTAAATTCCACCCCGTTGATTGCCAACAAATCGGGATATTTTTGCGCCGCTTGCTGTAACTCGTTACAACCCCTAACGGTATCATGATCGGTCAAAGCCAAAGCGGTCAAACCGATACTATGCGCCATCGCAACTAACTCACTCGGAGTTTTCTCGCCATCAGAAAATGTGGAATGCGAATGTAAATCAATCATTCTTATACCTCGACTATTCATTACCTTTTAACCATTAAATATTTTATCTTTTTTGTCAATATTTAATTTGCCATCTTATATTACCACCAAAAAAACAAAAAACCTCTTGAATAAAATAAATTTTTGTAATAGCATAACAATTGTGATGAAAGTCACGAGGCACTATTTGAAAAAAAAGACAGCCCCGATATCAACCTGTTTTTTAATAAGGATACTAGAGATGGCAACAGGAACTGTAAAATGGTTTAATAAGAAAAAAGGTTATGGTTTTATTACTCCGGATGAAGGCGGAAATGATGTGTTTGTTCACATTACTGCTGTTAAAGAAGCCGGAATGTATACTTTGCGCGAAAATGAAAAGGTTAGCTATGAGCTGAAGACCGAGCGCGAAAAAACTGTTGCCGGTAATTTAAAGCTGTTGGAAGCTGCTGAAAAGGCTGCCGAATAGTTTTTATACTTGAACATTTTTAATCCCTTTGCCAAATGGTAAAGGGATTTTTTTTGATTGGTTGTTATATTATTGCTGCCTTGTTGGAACAAATAGTTGCAACTCGGCACAAAAAACAAAAAACTGTTATCAACATTGTCGATTGAGCTGATATTCCAATTTGCTGGCAACCTCAGGTGAAACATTGATGGTCAGACGCAAACTTTCACCTTGGGTTTGACTGTCCAAAATTTCGGCATGGGAATGTACCCAAGCTATGATTTTGCCGTCAGATAACGGCAAAACAATTGATAATACCTGATGTTGACGATTCAATCTGAAATCTATTAAATTGAGTAAATCGTCTTGTCCTGTGCCGGTTATGGCTGATAAACACACTTGTGAGGAATTGCACCGCGAGTGCAATTTGTCTTTTTGTTCGTTATTCAGCAAATCAGTTTTGTTTAAGACCTCAATATATTTTTCGGATTCAGTAATATTGTTCATACCAATGCTGTCCAAAACTTTGAGCACGTCCTGTTTTTGTTGAGCTGAGTTTTCAAAAGCGGCATCGCGAACATGGACAATCAAATCAGCTTGCAACACTTCTTCTAAGGTGGCGCGAAAAGCCATTATCAATTCATGGGGCAAATCCGAGATAAAGCCAACCGTGTCAGATAGGATAATTTCCCTTCCCGACGGCAATTTGATTTTACCCATGGCGGTATCGAGTGTGGCAAACAACATGTCTTTGGCCAAAACCGAACCGGAAGTCAACAAATTGAACAATGTTGATTTTCCGGCATTGGTGTAGCCGACAAAGGTGACAATCGGATAAGGTACTCGGCTGCGCGCCTGCCGTTGAATGGAACGCGTCAGTTTTACTTTTTCCAGTTCTTTTTTCAGTTTGAGAATTTTGTTATCAATGATACGACGATCAAGCTCTATTTGCTTTTCGCCAGGTCCGCCCAAAAAACCACCGCCGCCGCGCTGACGCTCAAGGTGTGTCCAACTACGAACCAAACGACTGCGTTGATAGGTCAAATGCGCCAATTCAACCTGTAATTTACCCTCTTTGGTTTGGGCTCTTTCGCCGAATATCTCCAAAATCAACGCTGTGCGATCAATAACTTTGACATTGAATTTTTCTTCCAAGTTGCGTTGCTGTATCGGCGTCAACGAAGTATCAAAGATAATCAACTCAATCATCTTTTCGGCAATAATGTTTTTCAGTTCGTCTATAACCCCCTGCCCGACTAAAGTTCCGGCTTTGGGATTTTTGATTTTGATGACATTTTGCCAAGCTATCTCAAGATTAATAGCTCGCGCCAAACCACAAGCTTCTTCCAACCTGGCTTGTGGCGGCAACGAAACATCTACTCCGTATATATCGGGAAATATTACGGCAGCTTTTATAGATGATGGATGATTAAACTCAAAATTTGCCAAAATCGGAAATTATAACTCTACGGCATCGCCCGGCATAATCGTCGAGACTGCATGTTTATAAACCAACTGAGTGTGTCCGTCACGGCGCAACAGCAATGATTTGTCATCAAACCAAGTGATAATACCTTGCAATTTTACCCCGTTTACCAAAAATACGGTTACGGCAACTTCACCTTCTTTTAATTTACCTAAAAAGTCATTTTCAACAGTTTGTTCTGTACTCATGGATTTACTCCTATTATTTATTATTGTTTGAACTATTCTAATAATATTTTTTTTATAAAGTCAAAGACTTTTAGCAAAAAATATCTTCTGCTTGTTTGACTTGGGTAGAATCAACATATACCAACAACTGATCACCGGTATTCAACTTGAAGTTTAAATCAGGATATAGTAATTCATCACCTCGCAACACTGCAATAATACGGCAAGTCTTGGGCAAGCCTAACTCACCATTTTTCTTTGCCACACAGGAATTGTTATCATCGACTGCGATTTCCCATATTTCACCTTGACCGCGCGAAATGGAATAAGCATTAGCAATAGATGAACGACGAATTTCTTTGAGCAAATGTGAAATGGCTATGGCACTGCGATCAACAATTGTATTATCGGCAATGTTAAACATCAAATTGTTATAAGACGGAGTATTAATCAGAGAAATGGTTGTACCGACACCATCTTTGGAAGCAATCATTGAAGCAAGCAAATTGTCTTTATCATTATCGGTTACGGCAATTGCAGCATCAGCTTTAGTTATATCAGCCTCAAACAAAATAACATCACTCATCATTTCGCCATTGATAACAACTACGCGATTGAACTGCCTTGCCAATTCGCGAGCTTGATCAATATCTTCTTCAATCAAACGAGCCGAAGTTATTACATCATCATTTTCAATATGCGAGCATATATACTGGGCAACGGCACCACCGCCGAAGATAACTAATCGTTCATTAGTATTTTTTTCCAAACCAAATGCGCTAATGACATTATATATGTTATTGTACTTAACCAACAGGTTGATTTCATCGCCTGACTGAATTGTATCGTACATACTGGGTAAAAAGCTGACATTATTGCGTATGATGTTGATAAAACCAACGCCCCCTTCAAACTGTTTGGCTATTTGATTAAGTGGCATTTCAACAAAAGGATTATGCTCATTAATGTTTAAGGTTAGGATGCAATACTTTTTGTTCCATACCGGAAGAATTCCGGAACTCCCTGGATATTGCAAAATTTTTAAAATATGTTCGGCAATATCAATATCCGGAGATATCAGCAAATCTATCGGCAAATGATTATCGTTATACAACATTCCCCACAAAGGATCCATAAAGGTCTCGCTTTTTACTCCGGCAATTTTTTTACCTATGTTAAACAGACTATAGGCTAATTGACAGATTATCATATTGACCTCATCACTCTCGGTTACGGCCAAGATAATGTCACAATCTTTGGCTCCGGCTCGCTCCAAAACATCAGGATGCGACGGCTTGCCTACAATCGGCAACACATCAAACTCTTGTGCTAACTCATCCAAACGCCGCTGATTGTCATCTATCACAATCACATCATTGGATCCTTTGGTAAGATAACTGACAATACTCTTGCCGACTGAACCGGCACCGCATACGATAATTTTCATTATTCTTTCTCCTCTTCCTCAAGAGTGCTAAAAAATTCTTCAATAGAATTATATGCTTGTTTGATATCATTAATCAACACAAACTTTTCTCTAAAGCGACAAGCGTTGCGCAATCCTTTGCAATACCAGCAAACATATTTGCGCGCCAAAGATACGGCCGTATGTTCGCCATAATATTCTTTGAGACCGGCTAAATGCTTTAACATAACTTCTTTGATAAAGTCATTAGTTGGCGAAGAAGGCAAAACTCCCTGCTCCAAAAAATTGTGAATCTGGGTAATAAGCCAAGGACGTCCTAAGGCGGCACGTCCCACCATCACCCCGTCAACATTTGTATTATGCATCATAGCCAAAGCTTTTTGCGGCGAATCAATATCGCCATTACCAACAACCGGAATATGCACGGCTTGTTTTACCGAAGCGATAATATCCCAATCAGCACATCCGGAATACATATCCGATCGCGTGCGCCCGTGCACGGTTATCCAATCAGCCCCGCAATCTTCACACATTTTAGCAAACTCAACCGCGTTAACATGATTATTATCCCAGCCTTTGCGAAACTTTACACTTAAGGGTAGACTGGTTGATTTGCGTGCTTGAGTGATGATGGCGGCAGCTCTTGAAATATCTTTCATAAGATAAGAACCTGAATTGTTGTTGACAATCTTTTTGACCGGACATCCCATATTGATATCAATGCCTGCGGCGCCTAGCTCTTCAATAAGTTTTATGGCATCAGCAAAAAGCTCCGGTTCTCCTCCGACTAACTGAACCGTAACCGGATAATTTTCATCTCTGACATCGGCGATACGATAAGTTTTAGCATTTTTGCGCGAAATAGCGTTAACGGCAACCATCTCTGAAATTATGTTGCCGGGGCCGAAAGAATGAGTGAGTTGACGCAACGGGCGATCGGTTATACCGGCCATCGGGCTTAAAAAAACTTTGCTGTCAAATCGGTACTCGCTCATATTATCCTAATTTATTTTATTGAGGGCTTTGCTCAGAATATAGTATAAGCGTCCCAAATCAGAACCGGAAATAACCGCCATCAGTGATGCAGCATATTCATGGTCTTTGGATTTTTCAACCAGAGCTTCGAACTCATTCATATATTTTATGACTAATGAGCGCAACTCGCTGTTCTTTTCAAACTCTTTACGCATTGCCGCAATTTGGCTGTTTGATATGTTCTTAGCCAAAGTTCGAATAAATATTTGAGTATCGCCATTATAAAACTTTTTCCATAAATCTTCTTCGCCTTTGGGATTGAGCAAGCGATTGATATCAACCGAAACATTCTCCAAAATTTTCATAATCTTGGTAGAATCTTTGATAAAGGTATCAACCTTTACATCACGATAGGCTAAAGATAGACCTTTCATGGCCTTTTCGGCCTTGGTGGTGTTATCTGACAAAATTTTAATCTGATTATTAATATTGTCATTGAAAGCATCACTGTCTTTGATAATATTCTGTCCGCGTTCCTCAAATTCCTTACTGGCTGCCACCAAATTATTCAGACTAGAATTTACTTTGTCAGCGGTAGATGAAGCTAAAGTCGAAAGAGCTTGTGACTGTTTAATAAATACCTCGCCGGAAGCAAGTATGTTGTTGGATATGCGTTCGGCATTGCTAGCAATTTCGTTTACTGAAGCACGAAGTTTATCACCGGATTTTTCAAAGTGAGTAGCACTTAATCTGGTAGCCTCGTCCATCTCATTACTCAATTGTTTTAGTTTTACACCTAAGTCTTTCACTTTATCATAAGCATCATTAGCTCTGGTTGCCAGTTGAGTTGAGGTGTCATTCAGAATAGTATTGAAACAATCAACCAACTTTTTAGTATCATCGGAAATTTTCACCATCTTATCGCTTTGCGCCGAGATAAGATTGTTGATTTCAATAACCCCGGTTGAGGTTTCGGCAGTAACCGTATTAAATCCGGAAATGTATTTTTCATATTCGTTGAATACACCACCGATATTCTTTACAGATTGATGAATTGCAACATCCAAATCCTCTCCACACTGCGACAAGCGAATGTTAACTTGGTCAACACTCTTTATTGAATCTTTAGATGCTTTATTGATAGCTTCACAAGCTTTTAACAATCTGTCGCCCAATACTTCAAACTCATAGGATAACTTGTTGGTTGTATCAAATATATCACCGGTATGATTTTTGAAATCATTATTGATATCCTGCATTTTGGTAGCAACCTCAACAGTTGTGTCTGTTAAGTATTTATACTGCTGAGCCATAGCGGCCTCACCCAAACGAGCTTGAGTTATAACCGAATTTACTACCTCTGATATATCATTTTTCTGCTGTTCAAATAATTCGCTGATAGAAGTATTTTGTGATATAATCTTGGCATTGGTTGTTTCAATAAACTTGGCTTGTTCATTCAATTTTTGCCATGTTTGACCGCCTTCCTTGATCATGTCCTGTTGCAAAGCTTTGAGCTTGGCAGATGTTATACTGAAATTTTCAAAAGATTCTTTGATATCGCCATCAAATTCCTTAACTTTAGAAGAAAATCCACTGATGTGCGACTGCACGGCATCATTTACTTCCACTAATTTAGTCATTGATTCATCAATGTTTTGAACAGCTTTTCTTTGTTGCTCATCCAAAGACTTACCGATTTCGGAAATCTTTTGCACTGATTTTTGTAAATTGGCTGTAACTGCATCTGCTTTGCTGGTTGTATTTTCTTCAACCATAACCATTTTAGCATAGATTTTATCTGTATCTGAACTTATTTCGTTCATTTGCTTTTTCATAGCATCAATCATCTTAGACGTATTATCAGACATCTTATTGCTGTACGAGTAAAAATCAGCTTCTTGTTGACGGAAAGAAACATTAAGATCAGTAACTTTATCATCAATTGTTTTGGCAACATTATCAATATATTCAACTGCGTTTTTGGAAACGGTGTTAATATTTTCTGCCGTGATATTAAATTCAGCTACTGCCTCACCGATAGTCTTGGCACTTGATGTTGAAATATCATCTAATTTCTGAGTGCAAGCGGTCAAAGTTTTATTGATATTTTCTGAACGATCATCAATCTTTTTGCTTACACCATCAATGTTTTGCAATTGTTTAGTCAAAACATTTTCAAACTGGGTAACTTTGGTTATGGTTTTATTTACTGAGGTGTCAAACTGATTTGACTGTTCGGCTAAATTATCGTTAATCTGATGGCCTTTGGAAATTGCTTCATTACAGGACGCCAACATTTTTTGAACACTTTCTTTTAACAAGTCGGCTGTTTCCTTAGCACTCTTTTCCAAACTGTCAGAACTCAAGGATAATTCATCAATTTGACGACGCAACTCATCTTTAATGAAATCAACCTTAGATGCTGTATCTGCGAGATATTTTTGTTGTTGAACTAAGGATGCTTCGCTGATTTGACTTTGGGTTACAACAACATTGGATGCATCGGCCAATCCAGAGGTGTGTTTTTGCAAAACAGAAGCTATTTGATTGAGACTTTCCGATGATTGGGCAGTCTGCACCAAAAGATTTTCGGTTGATGAATTGATATCTTTATTAACATCTTGTAACTGTTCAAGACCCGTGCTCATAACTTTTTGTAAGCCTTTATAACTTTCATTGATATGGTCGTTCATATCGTTGAGCTTTTCACTAAAATCTTGAATATTAATTACTTTGTCATTTATCGTATCGATATATGATGTCAAATCATCATTGGCTGCTGCAACTTTTTCACCAAATGTGATAGTATTTTTAGTTAGTGAGCTTTCAACATCTTGCATGGCTGCAATAGCTTTATCAGCTACACTGTTCAAATTGGCAACTCGCATAGCAACGCCTTCTTCCAAATTGGCGCTCCTGACCATAAGCTTATCCAATTCCTGATTAACCAATTCACTGTGTGAAGAGAATTTTTGGGTGACAACATCGGCTCGCTCATCAATAGTTTTTACCAAACCAGATATTTGGTGGCTGTATTGATTAACGGCATCATCAAATTTATCAATTTGGGAATCAAACATTTCACCGACGGCCTTAAAACTCTGTCTGACACCATTGTTGATTGTCTCAACATTATTCATGGCTATTTTGGCCATTTCTTCACTTTTGTCTTTGGTTTCTTGGCTAACCGCGCTAATCGCTTCATCAATTTTCACGAGATGCTTTTGTAAAACATCTTGCATATCAGACAATTCACTGGCAACTTTATCTTTCAACGCATCACAATTCTCAAAGGCTTTTTCAGACACTTGTCCCATCACATCAATTTGAGCATTCAATATGTTTTGTGTATCGGAAAAATTTTTTATAGCCATTTGATTAAAATTTTTCAATTCATCACCAGAGCGATTAATTTCAACCATTGCGCCATTGGCAGTTTGTTTGAGCTCCTGTACCGTGTTTTTAATTTCCTGCAATGAAGGCATAATTTTATCCAGTAGTTCCGATAGTGAATTACCTATCATATTGCTGTCTTCAACAAATTTTTGATTTATGGAAGCCAAATTATTACTTGAATTTTGGGCTTGGGCCACAATATTTTCAAAATTAGCCATCAAAAATTTTACACCTTCGCTCAGTTCGACGATGGTATGTGATGAATAACCATCAAGTTTGCTGACTAATTTAGCAAAATCATCAACATTTTCCTTAATACCATCTTTGATTTTTGAAGTTTGCTCATGAGCAAGTTTGGTAACTTGCTGCAATTCGACAACTTGAGAACGAATAGCATCAGCAAAAGCTTTGGCGGTCTGGGGGGCCTCTTCTTCAGGATAAACCAACTGATTCATATAAGCGCGCAAAAATCTGGCCTCTTTTTTGAAAGATGTTCCGCGGTCAATATAAGCCATAGCTACCCAAAATATAACTAACGGCAAAGTTATGCCAGCCATAAATCCGCCAAACTCATCCGGCATCATTAAAAACAAATTGGACCAACCAAAAAATTGCGTAATGTAAATAATCACCAAAGCAATCCATACGGCACTAACCCCTAAGATCAATTTGTGCAAATTGTTGCTCAACCAAGAAGAATTTTCTTCCTCGGCAATATCAATATGAGCGTGCTCATCATTCATGAATTGCGGTAAAACAGTTACTTTATTGTTAGACTCAGCCGAATCTTGCGACATTATATTTCCCCATAACCTAATATTCCCCAAACGCAATCGCTTATACAACAAACCATTGCGGCGTTATTATAAAACTTATTTTTTAAATTGGAAACATATTGCGGAACATATTATGACTTATCCACAATCTTTGTTGTTGTATTGTTGATAATGTAATTAAGCTTATCCAAAGCAAGCTTTTGCATTTGTGCTTCGCTGAGTCCCAAGGGCGCAACCACTACGGCTTCGACTTTGCTGTCAGCGTCAATTGCCGTGATCTTTACAGCATTGCCAAGACTGATATATTCGAACAAAACTTCTGACATTATTTCAAGAATTTACCTGATTTGGGAAACCCAAAGGGGGCAAGTTTTCCCTGACCGGCACGATGTCCCAACCAATTTATCAGATTGGTTTCAACAGCTTTACCGCCGGAACGATTAAAACAGAAACCATCTTTTTCATTGAAAATTTGTATATCGCATAAACCACCGTCTTTGTATTTTTGCAGGCAAACTCCCCGTCCACGCGCAATTGTCGGAACCTCTTCCAAGCGGCAAACCAAAATCTTACGATTGTCCCCGATAAAGGCAACCATGTCCCCATTGACCGGACAACAAAAAGCCGCACGTTCATTTTCTGCAACATTCATAATGCGACGGCCTTGTCTGGTTTGCGCCAACAAGTGATTATCATCAATAATAAAACCATAACCGGAATTGGATGCTATCAAATAATTCGTTTTGGCAGTATAAACAAACATATCAACAATTTGATCATTTACCCCGACATCAATCATCAGGCGCAACGGTTGACCAAAACCGCGACCGGTCGGAATATCACAGGCATTAATATTGAAGAACTTGCCTGATGTATCAAACAGAACTATTTTGTCGGTAGTTTGGGCATGAATTGCCAACAACAGATTATCATCATCCTTAAACTTGAAGTCATCATCCAAAGGCTGATAGCCCTTCATGGCTCTGATCCATCCTTTTTGCGATAATATAATGGTCAGAGGTTCTTTCTCAATACGGGCTTCAATTGAAATGTCAATATCTTCCAAATTAACTTCGGCAAACTCAGTGCGACGAGCGCCTAAAGCCGTCTTTTTGCCAAATTTATCTTTGACAGCTTTAATTTCTTCGGCAATCTTGCGCCAACGCAATTCATCACTGGCTAACAGCTCTTCCAATGAAGCTTTTTCTGCTGTTAAATCTTCAAACTCACTTTTAATTTCAGCTTCATCCAATTTGCGAAGATTACGCAACTTCATATTGAGGATTGATTCTGCCTGAATATCACTGAGTTTGAATTTTTTTATCAGTTTTACTTTGGGATCATCCTCTTCGCGGATAATGTGGATAATCTCATCCAAATTGAGATAAGCAACGAGATAACCCGACAAAATCTCCAAACGAGCAATAATTTTTTGCAGACGATAATTGGAACGACGCTCCAAAACTTTGACACGATGATTGAGATATTCCCGACAAACATCAGCAATACTCATAACCCTTGGAACCCCTTCGGAATCAAGCACATTCATGTTCATGTTAAACTTGGATTCCAATTCAGTTTCTTTGAACAATATTTCCATCAAAATATTGGCATCGACATTGCGGCTCTTGGGCTCTAAAACTATACGAATATCTTGAGCCGATTCATCTCTGACATCACTGAGCAGAGGAATTTTTTTATCTAAAACTAACTGAGCAATACGTTCAATAAGTTTAGACTTGACGACTTGATAGGGTATTTCGGTAACTACGATTTGGTATTGTCCCTGTCCTAAATCTTCCTTATGCCACTTAGAGCGAACTCTGAAATTACCTTTGCCGGAAGTATAAATATCAACAATGGAAGAAAATTTATCAATAATCACTCCTCCGGTAGGGAAATCCGGACCTTTGAGTTTGCGTACCAAAGCTTCGACCGTGGCTTCCGGCTTATCTATCATCAATAACAAAGCGTCACAAACTTCAGCCAAATTATGCGGAGGAATGTTGGTAGCCATACCAACTGCAATACCATTGGAACCATTGCACAACAAGTTGGGTACCGCTGCCGGCATCACAACCGGTTCTTGTTCTTCACCATCATAAGTATCAATAAAATCAACGGCATTTTCGCTCAATCCGTCCATCAAGCTAACAGCAAATTCGGTCATACGCGCTTCGGTATAACGCATGGCAGCCGGTGAATCCCCATCGATATTACCAAAGTTACCTTGTCCATCAACCAAAGGATAACGCACCGAAAAATCCTGCGCCAAACGGCACATGGCACCATAAACCGATGAATCTCCGTGCGGGTGATATTTACCGATAACATCACCAACCACACGAGCACATTTTTTAAAACCGGATTTGGGATCAAGATGTAATTGACGCATGGCATACAACAAGCGACGGTGTACCGGCTTTAAGCCATCTCTGACATCTGGCAGAGAACGCGACACAATTGTCGACATCGCATATGAAAGATAGCGAGAACTAAGTTCCTCTTTGAGATAGACTTCTTTGATTTTTTCTTGCGTTTCCGCCATTACGGTTGTTTCCTGTGGTTTTACAAATTCGCGCCCAAATTAGCACGAGAAATCGGAAATTTCAAGTTATGAATTGCAAAAAAATTTTTCTTGAGGAAAAACTCGGTCATCCGCAATAATTCAAGCTGTTCTTGGAGGGTAGGGTTATAATTTTTCTCAACAATAAATTTCGGAAAATCAAATAATTTATCTTTATAATTTAAACCAACATCATAAGAAACTGCACAAGCACTTTTAGGCGAAACATAAGCCAAGTCATCCTGCCGACCGGTTACTACACATTTACTCAAATCAAGCCCGATGCCGAGAAACTCTAAAAGATAAAATTCAAAGAAACAATAATGTATTAGCCAATTTTCTTCATCAATAAATTTAATAAAATTTGAAGCAAATTCATATAATTTATCAACCGATTGTAATTCCGGTAAACACTCATTGCACAAACCGCAAAAACTGCTCAAAGTTTGTAATTTTTGCGGATGCGCCAAAAAATTGACCGCATAAGGCGAAATAAGTTCAATTTTAAGGCTAAGCATATTATCGTCAACGCGCGACCACGCATCAACTTTTACCAAATTACCAATCTGAAAAGCTGCTAAATTCCTTTTGCTAAAGCAAGATTTAACGTAGCCGCAAACCTTACCTTGTTCTTTGCACAAAATTGTGATAATACCTGAGTTTTCGCCATGACGGCGAATACCGATTATATAGCCTTCGTCAATAAACCGCATTCTTGGTAATAATCATTAATTTTGGATTTGGTCAACATATCATATTCTTTTAAGTATGCCAAAATTGACTTCATGTTAGATAATGCAATGGTATTAGGACCATCTGATAAGGCCTTATCGGGATTTTCATGAGTTTCCATGAACAACCCACCCACACCGGCGGCAATAGCGGCACGAGCCAAAATCGGAGCCATTTCGCGATTACCTCCAGTAGCAGTACCCAAACCACCCGGCTTTTGCACCGAGTGAGTGGCATCAAATATTACCGGACAACCGGTGGTTTTGGCCATAGTGGCAAATCCGGTCATATCGACAATCAAGGTATGATAGCCAAAAGAAGTTCCGCGTTCAGTCAAACAAACTTGACTATTGCCGGAATCAACACATTTTTGAACAGCATTTTTCATATCTTCCGGAGCCAGGAATTGTCCTTTTTTGATATTGATTATTTTGCCGGTTTTGGCAGCGGCCACTAACAAATCGGTTTGCCGGCACAAAAATGCCGGAATCTGCAACATATCAACATGTTGTGCTACCTCTGCACACTGCCAAGTTTCGTGCACATCGGTGACAATCGGCAAATTGGGATAAAGTTTTTTGATTTCATCAAAGGTTTCCATCCCCTTTTCCAATCCGACACCGCGAGCTCCCTTAATGGAAGAGCGATTGGCTTTGTCAAATGAGGCCTTGAAGACATAAGGAATACCCAAGTCTTTAGTGATTTCGACCATTGCACCGCAAATATCAATTGCGTGTTGCTGGCTCTCAATTTGGCAAGGTCCGCAAAGCAAAGAAAAAGGAAGTGTATTGCCAATCTTTACAGCATCAATGGATATAACCTTTTGCGTAAAAGGAAAAGCTGTAACATTGCCGTTTTTCTGTTCCATAACCTTAAACCTTTCTTTTGTTAGTGGTATGACGCGCATAATATCAATTAATCAACAAAAGTCAAGTTTTAAAACAAAATTATTGACAAAATTGTAAAAATTTACAAATATACAGATTGTTAACTACTTAAATGAAAGAGAAATACCATGGAATTAAAAGGATCAAAAACCGAAAAAAACTTAATGGAAGCTTTTGCCGGAGAGTCGCAAGCGCGCAACAAATATACTTATTATGCCTCCAAAGCCAAAAAAGAGGGCTACAATATTATTGCCGCCAAATTTGAAGAAACAGCCAATAACGAAAAAGAACATGCTAAAATTTGGTTTAAGCTGTTACATGACGGCGCAGTTCCCTCCACTATCGACAACCTTAAAGATGCTGCCGGCGGTGAAAATTTTGAATGGACCAACATGTATGCTCGTATGGCTAAAGAAGCCAAAGAAGAAGGCTTTGATCGCATTGCCGAATTGTTTGAAATGGTTGGCAAAATTGAAAAAGGCCATGAAGAACGTTATCAAGCCTTGTTAAAATCATTGGTTGAGGGCAATATTTTCAAACGTCCAACTAAAGTTATTTGGGAATGTGCTAATTGCGGAGCAAGAGTTGAATCGCCTTTAGCTCCTGAAAAATGTCCGGTTTGCGATCACCCGCAAGCATATTTCTTTGAATTGCAAGAGCAATTTTAAGCTAAATTTGCTTTTATTAAGCTCCGCATAAAACAGCGGAGCTTTTTTATTTGACAAAATTTTATAAAGTTATATTATACGCTCAATTATTTAATTTTTAATATTACAATTATGGAAACACAAAATGCTTTTAAAAGAGTCATTGAGTTGATGTGTAGTAGCAGTATTTCGGTACCGGAGATTGAAAAACAGTTGTCAACTATGCCGGCTGAAAGGCTGTTTGACCTGGCAGTCAAAGATCAAAATGGGTATGTCAGAAGAGTGCCAACACTCAAGGTTGCGAGTGTTAATCGCAATGATGTGATCGGTATCTACCCGTTCAAAGAAGATGAATGTTTTCTGGAACTGGAAGAAAAACATCATTCAGTTTATAACATTTTTCCATGGACTGACATATGGGGCGGAAAAGGTAATCAAGACATTCCTGATGAGCATGCATTTAAGCGGATTAATCAAGTCCTTACCCCTTTGAATGTCGCACTCAAAAATATTGCAGCTAAGCCTTACAATGATCTGTATGTTGTTCGCGGCATCGGAAGCTATAGGGCAATAGCTACATTTAATTGGCGCACTGACATGTATTACCTTGATTGGCATTCCCCGATGGTTCGTCGGTATATGAAACCGCAAAACTATCTTTCCCCCTATCAGGGCAAAACCATTGAGGTGCAACCTTTTGATATCAAAAAAGAAGATGCTCTCTCTGAAATTGTCAATCTGATGGTGGAATATGGGATAGCGCTGTATGATATCAAACACGGTATGGGACTGGTTACGCCATTTGAGGCAACGCTTGATTTGTTGATGGTGAAGGAAAACGGTGAATTAGCCAGAGTACCCTTTGCCAAGCGCGAGAGCTTTGCTAAGGATCGCATCATTGGTCTTTATCCTTTCAAAGATGAGGACAAAGCTTTGGATGTAAACGAGTATTTATACGGCACCACCGATGGCATTGCTGATTCGATGGAAAGAAGCGACATGGATCGTTTTAATGAGGTGCTATCTTTACTAAACTCGGCCTTAGAAAAAATCGAGGCGCATCCGTTGCGAGGGCGATACTTCGTTTTTCGAAATGATATCTGTCATCATTTCTTTGGAGAGGCAACCACAAAAGACATTGCCCCCGAAGATGCTGAAAATTTCCCCAAAAATGTCAGGTATTACTGGGATTTGGGAAAAAAGAAATACCAATTTATCGATGGTAAATTAGAGTATATTACCTCCATTCATTTGAAACATCAATGACCCCAAAGGTTCTTTAAGCTCGCTTAAAGAACCTTTTTTATTTGACAAAATTTTATAAAGATATATTATCTTTTCAGTTTTTAATTTTTAATTTTTATAATTATGGAAAAGTATAAATTAATGCAAGGTAAGTATGACGGCATAGATGCAATTGTCAAATCCTTGTGCGAAAACGGTTTGTCGATTCCCGACGTTATGAAACATTTCGAGGCCATGCCGGCATCAGTGCAGTTTGATTTGGTTGTTAAAGACCAAGACGATACGCTGATGAGAGTACCGTTTAGTACGGATATTACCGGAGTGGAGCTTATCGGCATCTGCCCGTTTAAGGATAGCGATTGTTACATCGCGACGCAAGAAACCTATCAGCGCAATGATCAATGTGACATTGATCGTCTGCCCAAGATTGAGTTTATGCAACGGATCAGCGAGGTGCGCCAGGATCTCAACAACGCCTTAGCCAAGCTTAATATGCCCAAAATCGAGGGCATATACCATGTTCATCCGGTAGAAGGCTTTGCCATACCCATGGTGGTGGAGATGACAAAAGATGTTGCCTATAACGCACGAGTAACCGGCAACAAGGCTCCGGCCTTGGTCCGCTATGGTGGCATTATCAAACGTGAATAATAACCAATAAAAAAATATCGTTATGAATAACTCATCAATTTGCTACTCGGTAGCAAGGGTAATGTGCTATAACGGCATATCACTGAAAGATATTGCCGAAGCACTGAGAAAAATACCGCCTGATGAAAAGTTTGATCTGGCGGTACGCGTTAAAGATAAGGTGTGTCGACTTCCGGTTAACGATGCTAATACCAAGCTTGATGTGGTTGGCGTATTCCCGTTCAAAGATGACGAAAGATATCTTGAATTGGGTGAAACTGATGTGGTGGTTATGAAAGAAAGTGCCAAAGATGAAGTTCCTTCCTTGGACGACTTCAGGAGATTAGGCTCTATTATTTCTCCGCTGAACAAGTTAATTGAGCATGTTGGCGGAATACCACTGTCAGGTTTGTATCACACATTGATGGATTATTCGGGAGTACGGAGATGCTATCCCTACTACACCATCAAAATGTGCCAAATGGCTGGAAATGTCGAAGCCTCGTTTGAACGTGGTGAATTGAAAGCAAAAATTCGCCGTTTTATCAAACCCTAACTAAAAAAGGTTCTTTAAGTTGAAACTTGAAGAACCTTTTTTTATTAGATCTTACCCTCAAAGGCATCTAAGTAAATCTGACGAATGTCTTCCATCAGAGGATAGCTCGGATTGGCACCGGTGCACTGGTCGTCAAAGGCATTCTCAACCAACCAATCAAGTTTATAGGCAAAATCCTTTTTGGATATACCCCATGCCTTGATTGATGACGGTATTTCAATGTCTTTTTTCAATTTCTCGATTGCCGCAATCAAAGCTTTGACTTTGGCATCATCATTACGACCTTTCAGACCCAAATTTTCAGCAATTTGGGCATAACGCTTTTTTGCTTCGGGTACACGATATTGCGGGAAGATAGTTTGCTTATGCTTGGTTTCATCGGCATTGTATTTGATAACCTGTGAAATGAGCAAGGCATTGGCAATTCCGTGCGGAATATCAAAAGTTGCACCCAATTTATGCGCCATGGAGTGGCACAATCCTAAAAATGAGTTGGCAAAAGCCATACCGGCTATGGTGGCGGCATGATGCATTTTTTCTCGAGCAATCGGATCATTAACTCCTTCTTTATAAGCACGAGGCAAATAACGGAATATTTGTTTAGCCGCTTCCAAAGCTGTTGAATTGGTAAAGTTGGTTGCCATAACCGAAACATAGGCCTCAATTGAGTGCACAAGGGCATCAATACCACCGGCTGCGGTCAGACCTTTGGGCATATTATCAACAAAATCAGCATCAACAATCGCCATATCAGGAGTTAAGGCATAATCAGCCAGAGCATATTTTATACCGCTCTTGTCATCGGTAATAACTGCAAAAGGAGTTACCTCCGATCCGGTACCCGAAGTTGTGGGAATGGCGACCATCATGGATTTGGAATAAGCAGGAATGGAACAAATCCGCTTTCTGATATCCATAAAACGCAAAGCTACATCCTCAAAAGATACTTCAGGGTGTTCATATTTGAGCTGCATAATTTTGGCAGCATCCATCGGTGAACCACCGCCAAAAGCGATAAATACATCAGGCTTAAATACTTTAATAGCTTTGAGTGCATCTTCAATGGTAGAAATACACGGATCAGATTTAACGTCAAAGAAAATCTGGTATTCAATATCCATTTCTTCTAGAAGATTAGAAACAGTATTAACAGCACCGGAATCAAACAAAAATTTATCAGTTACGATAAAAGCGCGTTTTTTATCTTTGAGTTCTCGTAAAGCCGTATCAACCGCCCCTCGTTTGAAATAAATTTTGGGCGGAACTCTAAACCACAACATATTCTCTCTCCTCTCGGCAACGGTTTTATAATTCAATAAATGTTTGATACCAACATTTTCACTGACTGAGTTGCCACCCCAGGAACCGCAACCCAAAGTCAATGAAGGCTCAAGTCTAAAGTTAAATAAATCCCCTATTCCACCCTGTGATGAAGGCGAATTGACCAAAATGCGTCCGGTCGGAAGTTTGTGGGCAAAATAATCCACCCTATCCTGACTGCGCGTGTCAGTATAGAGCACAGCAGTATGACCAAGCCCACCTAATGCAACCAAGGCAAGTGCTTTATCAACCGCTACTTCAAAATTTTTAGCACGATATATCGTCAACACAGGAGATAGTTTTTCCAAAGCATAAGGATTGTCCTTGGATATGACATCTTGCTCAACCAGCAAAATTTTAGTACCTTCAGGAACTTTCAACCCGGCCATATCAGCAATTCTGCCAGCCGGTTGACCTACTATCAAAGGATTTACCCCTTTGGTACCCAACATTATTTTAGACAATTTTTTAACCTCAGATGGTTTTAGGATATAAGCACCTTGGGCAGCAAATTGCTTTTTGACTTTGTCATATATTTTGCCAACAGCCACAACAGACTGTTCCGAAGCACAAATCACACCATTATCAAAGGTTTTGGACATTAAGATATAGGAAACCGCCATATCAATATCGGCTGTTTCATCAATCACTACCGGAACATTGCCGGCACCAACACCTAAAGCCGGTTTGCCTGACGAATAAGCAGCCTTAACCATACTGGAGCCACCGGTTGCCAAAATACAATCAACATCAGGGTGAGTTATCAAAAAATGGGTTGCCTCTAAGGTCGGCTCATCAATCCAAGCGATAATATCTTCAGGAGCACCGGCCTTAACTGCCGCATCATAGACAATTTTAGCGGCAGCAATAGTACTGTCTTTGGCGCGCGGATGCGGTGAGAAGATAATGCCGTTGCGGGTTTTCAGGCAAAGCAATGACTTAAATATGGCAGTTGAGGTCGGATTGGTGGTTGGAACAATACCGGCGATAACCCCTAAAGGTTCAGCCAAAATTTTAATTCCGTTGGTTTTATCCGTCTTGATAATACCGCAAGTCTTGGCATCTTTATACTTGTTATAAATATATTCTGAAGCAAAATGATTTTTGATAACCTTGTCTTCAACTAAGCCCATACGGGTTTCACCAACTGCCATTTGGGCTAAAGGTATGCGCTGAGCAGCAGCAGCCGCGGCTGCTGCCTTAAAAATGGCATCAACCTGACTTTGTGAAAAGTTTTTATATATCTGTTGCGCTGCTTTAACGCGTTTAATCAAGCTATCCAAAGGATCGGATGGTTCTGCTTGTTTTTTCATTTTTTCTCCTATTTCAACTGTGTTTTGTATAAAGAAGCATAAACTGAATCCGGCTTCTTTAATAATTCTTCATGAGTACCCATCTCGGCAATTTTACCATAGTTTACGACCACAATTTTATCGGCATTGCGTACAGTGGATAGACGATGGGCAATTATAAACACCGTGCGATCTTTCATCAAATTATCGACAGCCTGTTGAACAACAGCTTCAGACTTATTATCTAATGCCGAAGTTGCTTCATCCAATATAACAATCGGGGCATTTTTGATAAAGGCTCGGGCAATGGCTATACGTTGTTTTTGACCACCGGAAAGCAAAGTTCCGCGTTCGCCGATATCAGTATCCAAACCTTTTTCCAGTGAAGATATAAATTCTTCCAAACAGGCATTTTTGACAGCCCTATCAATTTCTTCTTGGGTGGCATTTTCTTTACCCAAGAGAATATTGTCGCGAATGGTACCGGAGAACAAAAAGTTGTCTTGGAACACAACCGAGATGTTATCACGCAGAGAATCAAGATTGTAATCGCGAATATCAACTCCATCAATCATCACTGCACCAGATGTCACATCATAAAAGCGCGGAAGCAAGTTTACCATTGTGGTTTTACCACCACCGGAATTACCGACAAAAGCTATTGTTTCGCCTTTTTTGATGGTGAGATTGACATGATCAAGAACCTGTTTGCCTTTGATATATTCAAAACAAACATCCTTGTACTCAATCGTTTTTTTGATTTTTTCCAGTTTCGGAGCACCTTTTTTACTGGTAATAGCCGGCTGAGCATCCATCAACTCAAAAACACGTTCCATCGCCAATAAAGCCATTTGTACGGAATTGAAATTATTACCGATAGCCTTAATCGGAGTATAAAGCATAATCAACGCGGCAATAAATGATACAAAGTTACCCGGAGTTATAACCTGAGTAACAATTAAGTGACTACCAAACCAAATCACGGCGGCGATACCGACCGAAACGATAAAATGCATCATCGGTGAAAGCAAACCGGTACGTTGTATCATCTTGATTCCTAATTTGAAACAAGTATGCAAATTATCGCTGAATTTTTTGGCTTGATAATCGTACAAGTTATAAGAACTTATGATACGATTACCTTGGTAGGTCTCATTATATTGGGTATTGATGGCGGCACCACTGAACACACTCTGTGTGGTGATTGATTTTATTTTGCGTTTGACAGTAGTTAACGGATAAAGTGCTGCGCCCAAAACTATTACGGCAACAACAGCTAACTGCCATGAATTGTAAAACAAAACACAAATCAATGATATAGATGAGAATAAACGGGTGGTAAACAATTTTAAGTTGGCCAATAAGCCACCACAACTGGCATCAACATCACCATTAAAACGCATCAAAATATCGCCGGAATGCCGTTGATCAAAAAAAGCCGCATTATAACGCAACAGTTTTTTATACAAATCAAGCTTTAGGCCGATGGAAACTTTTTGCCCTACCCAAGTATTGAGATAAGTGGCAATATAGTTGAAGGCACTTTGTAAAAGAGTAAAAACAATAATCAGCAGAGGAATATATGCTGTATAGCTGGAACCTTTTTCCACCATTACCACATCCATATAAGGTTTTAAGGCCCAGGCGATAACCGCATCCATAGCTCCAATCGGAATAGTAATGGTCATAGCAATCAGAGCCCTGCCCCAGTATGGCTTAACATATTTCCACATTTTGGAATAATTAATAACAAGATCAGTTTTTTTGAATTTTTTGATAAGAGATTTAAACATTTATAATCCGTTTACTGTTAATACAACGGCGGTATGGTATAATAGATTGGAACAATTTGCAAATATTTTTAATGACAAATGTGCATTTTAAAACGGAAAAAGGTCGAGTTTACACCCGACCTTTGATGTCAACAACGATTGACAATACGACAGTTCTCTTTGATGTAACCACTACCGCATCCAAGATTGAAGCGGTACTGCGGCCAAACGGTGATACTGGCGAAGTAGGCCTCATCGGTCCACTCCGGCAAGAGCTGACCTTCGTTCTTCACCGGCATAACGCACCCGTGAATAGTAGGATAGCCGCTATATGCCAGAACCGTGTCCATCTCTTTGCGTGCATTCTCATCGGACAAAGCCTTTTCAAGCTCGATAGCCCGCGGAGTTTCAGGTTTTTCCTTCCACACGTAATTGAGCTCCGGCTTCACCAAAAACTCCATTCCCCCGTAACGGATGGAATACAGCTCCCATGCCGGCGACTTGAACCACCACTTGTGAGCAATCTTTACTTCGGGATTGGCTACGTTCTGCCACACCAAAACCACACAATTGGTCAATACGACCATGGGATTTTCATTTTTCTTCATAATATTAATGTATTTAATTTAACAATTATAATTCTGTGCTTTATATATAACCACTAAAAAAACATTTTGGCAAGTCTTTTTTATAATTTTTGTCAAAAAAAGAGCTTTGTCTTTTATGACATAAGCTCTTTAAATTTTACAAAAGGAAAACTATCATTTCCCTTAATCCTGCTGCCAACAAAGCAATCGCTATCACGGCATAGAACGCCAACAATATCCTTATGGTGATTTTTCCTATGGGAGTGGTGCGATTGTACCAAGCTGACCGTCCATCGGTGGCGAAAATCCAAACCAAAAAGGCGGCTAAGCCCACCCAGATAATACACAAGGATATGAAAATCGCGATACTTATTTCCAAACCGTGGTGACAAGCTATGATAAGGCAGAAAGTGACAATCAGCCAAAAAACTACGGCAAAGACTGCATATTTTTTTAAATTCTTCATAATTATTTGTTTTATATTTAATATCAGTTGTGTTTTAACATTTATTTTTTAATTTGGCAAGGATTCATTTTTTTGAAAAAATTAAGCGAAAAATGCTGTAATGATTAGGCCTTGATTTAAGTGCAATTTCAGCACCAAGTTGTTTGGCAGCATTACAAACCATGGCAAGTCCGACTCCCCAACCACAGCTATTTTTACCATGATAATAACAAGAAAAAATTTTAGATTGTTCCGAAGCTGGAATACCGCAACCATCGTCAGCCACCCAAATACTGTTCGAACTGTTGGCCACAATGATTTTACTTTTGGAAAATTTGCCGGCATTATCAAGCAAATTACGCAAAATGAGCTCTAATAGTCTTTTATCTCCCCTAATAAGCATGGGACTGATACGACAAATCAACTTTAGCCCTTTTACTTGGGCAATGGCACCAAATTCACGGCATATTTCAGGCAAAAATACCTCGACATCAATATATTGTTCAGAATTGTCTTCACGCGATTTTTTAACTGCTTGATCGAGCAAATCGGCTGTTATATCTATATGATTTCGTATTTGGCTACCGGTATCGAAAGGAAGCGAATCGCTAAACAACTTTATGGCCTGGATTTGTTGTTTGACGGAATGAGCAAGCTCGGTGAGTGATTTCAGTTCATCAGTGCGGCAATAATCGGTTATGTTCTGCATTATGCCACAGGCACTTTCTTCGCCGTCAATCATAATTTTGGCGGCGGAAAAATGGCAGATTTTCATAACATTGTTATCGGTAAAAATTCTGATATTGCCGGATATGGCTTGATTATGAATTAAAAGTTTACGCAAACTTTGGCGATAAAAATCTATATCATCTGGGTGGATAAAATGGCGAATAATATTATGATGATAATTTTTATTTTGCTTGCTTAGATTAAACAAATTGTACATACCATCAGACCAATAAAAAGTCTTATGGGTGATATTCAACTCCCAATAACCGATTTGAGAAAGCTGCTCAATTTGATTAAAGCGGCGCGAACAAGTCCTGAGTAAATCGCTTTGTGCCCTTATTTCAGTTATGTCACGCAAACAAAGAAAAACATCAGCTACAAACTGCCTTGCCGCAACCAAATAAAGCCTTTCTTTATGCATCCAATAAAAGTCCATTGGTTGTTGCTGAAAAAAAGCTATATTTAGATTGTGACGCAAAACCGATAACTCATCACCACTGAGCAGATCATCCAAAGTTTTATATACAGACAAACCATCAAACAAATACTCGGCCATATGATTATAAAACACCACCTGACCGTTCTTGCTGAAAGCAATAACGACGCCATCGAACAAATCAGCGATAAAGTTCGTCGCACTTAATTCCGGTTTTAACATTAATTCCTAAAAAACTATAACAAAGTATAACTCATCAGATAATCTCTTTGACGCGGTGATATTTGGAAATACCAACCTTCATACAAAAAGAGGTTGTCTTTGATATAGTCACTAACTGCCGAAAGGGCAATACTGTCAGTCGATAATTTTATATTAAGCCACGCTTGATTGTCTTCAGTTTTGTATAAGTCAAGCTCAAAACGAAGTCCGTAAAAAGTCGATATATCATATATTTTAGCCAATTTGGCATCAGAATATTTAGCTACAAACTCATCCTCAGGCATTACCCCATAAACATCCAATGATGATAAATTATGGAACAGCCAGCTTACATTTACGCTCAAACCTAAACGATCATGAAAATCTTCTATGCTCATGCGCCGTGATATTAAATTTCCATCAACCCCTAGCATTTCCACGGCTGATAAAGGAATTTCCAATATCGGTGACGGCAGCCACATCTTTACCTCTGAGGGAAAATCATAACTTCCGCCAACCAACCATACATTATCAGAATCCGC
The DNA here is from genome assembly GCA_902799835.1 of uncultured Pseudomonadota bacterium. Taxonomy (GTDB): domain Bacteria; phylum Pseudomonadota; class Alphaproteobacteria; order RF32; family CAG-239; genus CAZU01. The sequence goes on along the minus strand of CADCCF010000005.1, from coordinate 241,167 downwards.
ATGCCGAGCTAAAAAATAGCCTTTTTCAGTATCACGCATACCAACGATTACCGAATCCAACAAGACATCATCGGTATAAATTTGAATTAAGGTACCGGCACCAGAATTTTCTAGGTTTTCAACCGGATTAAGCAAAAGAAAATCGGCCAATTTTTTATCACCGTCAGGAACTTTTACCAAATAAGCACTACTGTTCAAGTTATCAAAAAAGTTTTTGATTACGCCAAAATCAGCATAATAATCATTGTACTTGGGCAGACGCCAATAACCTTCAACTTGTTTAAGCTCAATTACTCCATCTTTGTTGGTTATGATGATATGATTAACCTTGCTTCCGGCATCAAACGATTTAGCAAAGACCAACTTTCCCTGCAGTAGTGTCCCCTGCTTCCAAGCCATAAAACCCAAAAATGCCGCTACCAGCATTGAAACGATAACGATGCTTAAAATAACAATTTTAGCTGTTTTTTTCATAAAACTTTTTCCTCTTTTGTAACCGGTAAAAGCGACGATAACAACAATATGCACACCAAACCACCAAAACTGCCAATAAAGTAGGTAATATGAGCATAGCCGCTATAAAATACTTTCGATAGCGATGATAATCTTCTTGGATTTTATAGTCAATCTGTTTTAAGCTTTGTTCCAAAGTTAGTTCATTATTTTGCAAATCAGCTATTTTTTGCTGACGCCCAACCGAAAAATCAAACTCTGTGGTATAGGATGCCTCAAAAATTTGATTAATTTGGCGCCGCGTATCTTGCAGTTGTTGCAAAATGATATTTCTCTGGTCAGTGTTTTGATCTTCTGCTGCCATTCTGATTATGTCTTTCAGGTTGTATTTGCTTTGAGTTAGAAATTTCTGACCGACATTGGAATAATCACTGGATGATAAGTAATCCAATGCGCTACGTATAAACAGCATATTATCCGAAGAGAAAAATTGCGCATTACCGTCACTGGATCCACCACGCCACAAAGACCATGCCGCCATATCACTATCGCCGGTCAGTAACAATTTTCCCTCTTTTTGAGCTCGATCAGCAAACAACGGCATTTTGAGCACCAATTCAGATCTATTAATCAAAGGTTCGCGGTAAAAAGGCGGAAAATTTCCCTCCAATAACAAAGCGAGAGGAAATTGCATATCTTCAGACTTTATTTTTTGTTTTAGAGTGGCGAAACTCTGTTGTGAAGCCCATGCCGCCGGTAATATACCGCTTTGTTTGCCGCTGGAGTATAAAACCGTGCTGCGCAATTTTGATTTTGAAACATCAAAATTGAACAATGAGCTGTAATTGAGTTTTAAATCATGCAGGCGCGCTGTAATCGGATGAGCTGCCATTTGCGAGGAATAAACCTTGAGATAGAGCGGATAACTACTGTTTTTGCCATCAATGATAACATTTTGATTATTTTGCAAATCGCCGATAAGCATATCGTTATAATATTCCACTCCTAAATTTTGCAAAAAAGCCTGCATACCGCTGTCGTACAAATCATAAGTGTTATTTTCGGTAAATTTCAATTCGGAAAAGGCGTCTAACATAACCATAACATTGCCGCCACGCAACAAATACTGATCAATTGCGTATAAGTTCAGGGGCTTTAATGCTAACGGGTAATAAAGTAAAACCGCATCAATATCCTCGGGAATAAATGCCATTGATGAGCCTAAAGGTTTAATGCGAAAACCGAAAGCCTTGAGTTGTTTGATAAACGGCCAATCATCATTAAAAGCAATAACCTTGCCGGATGATGCCACATTAAAATAAGGTGAGATTATACCGATAAGCGGAGCTTTGGGGGCATTTAAGCGCGAAATTGAACGACTGATATCGTCTTCAAGCATACTTTTGCGTTTGATATCAAACACCGGAATACTCAAAGCAGCACCGGAAGCGTGAATAATATTAGCACCCAAATAAACATCATGACTGGAATCGGTAATAGCAAGAGGATGCAATCCGACTTTTTCCGCAGCTATTTCTGCACTGGAATATGGAGTTATCTCGACTAATTCCAACTTGATACGACTGTGGCCATACTCAACATACTGATTAAGCATACGGTTTACATAGTCAGCATAAGCACCATAGCGCGGACTGGCTTGTTTTAGGTCGCGTGATATATACAAACGGATTATTATCGGAGCCTTATTTTCTTGCAAAAGATTAATTGTCGGCTGGCTCAACTCATAACGCTTGTCGGCAGTAACATCTGCTGCGACATAACCAAAAAGTAATCCGCTTAATACATTAAAAATAATGAGCAACAACAAAACTCCGCCAAACAACAGCGCCAATTTGCCATCTGAATTGATTTTTTGTTTGAAAAACAAGATACTATCTCCTTTTATAATCCAAAACCGCACCGGTCAACCAGACAAATGCGGCTGTTGTGGAGGCAAAGTACATTAAAGAGGAAAGACTTATTTGACCGGATATCATATTATCATATTGCGCGGCAAAACTGAATGATCCGGCAATTTTTAGCGCCAACAAACTATGTTGGGTAAACAATCCGCCAATCCAACCTAAATTAAGGTTAGTAAGTAAAAAACACACAGCCAAGCTTAAAGCAAAGGCGCTCAGCATATGAGCAAAGAAAGATGCCGCCAACAGAGATAAAGCGCATAAGGTACCGCTGGCAATCCAAGCCGCCACATAACACCACAAAATCCAAAAATTGTCCAAAGCAAGCCAAAATGACAATAAAAACCAAAATGACATTGAGGCTATCAGCATAACGCCGCATATTGCCCAAGCTGCCATAAATTTACCCAAAACAAAAGCTAGGCGGCTAATCGGTTGTGCCATAATAATTTCAAGAGTATGGTCACGATATTCGTCAGCAATTGAACGCATGGTTAAAGCTGGAATTATGATAGCAAAAACCAAAGGTTGATTGGCAAAAAATTGTTGTAAATTAATGGTAGAATCGTTGTAAAAGTCCGTTCCCCAAAAAGTCAGGCCTACTGATATCAATATATAAAGTGCCAACAGCAAATAGATAATGCGACTGGCAAAATAAAACTTAAAATCTTTATAGAAACAGGTTAAAGCATCATACATCATAATGAAATTTTATCCTTGTACCAAAGAGAAAAAAGAAGCTTCAATACTTAATTTATTGGCCTTACTTTTGAGTTCTTGCGGTTCGGCATCGCAGATAAGCTGACCTGATGATAATAGCAAAATGCGATCGGCCATAGCTTCAACATCTTCCATAATATGAGTCGAAATCAAAATTGCACAAGAACGACTACGCTTTTTCAAAAAAGCACGCAAATTGACTTTTTGCTTAACATCCAAGCCCTCACAAGGCTCGTCCAAAATCAAAAACTTTGGGTTAGAAATAAGGGCACCGGCAATAGCCACTCTTCTTGAAAAACCTTTTGACAAAGTTTCACATTTTTGTTCCATAACCTGGTGCAGTTCCAAAGATGAAGCTAAATCGGCTAAATTGGCAGCAAAATCAGCTTGAGTAACATGCTTTATATCCGCCATAAACTTGAGATACTCAAAAACGGTCATTTCCGGATAAATACCCCCGCTTTCAGGAACATAAGCCACATGACTGACGGCTTTTATGCGATTCGCATCTAAAGAATATCCGTTGATGATAATATCCCCAAAATCCGGCTCATAAAAGCCGATAAGCAGGCGCATCAATGTGGTTTTGCCGGCTCCGTTCGGCCCCAACAATGCCGTTATTCCGTTGTCTGAAAGACTAAAACTGATATCGCGGAGAATTTCTCTATCCCCTAAATATTTGCGAATCCCCTTGACCTCAAGCATAATTCATCCTTGTTTTTGTTTTTATAAATCGCGGTTATGATAACATAATTATTTTAAATTTTAACAACTATTTTTATTTTTCAAAATCTTTGATGACAAAACAAATATTTTGTTTTATACAAGATATAATCTTAAAATATGGATTGGGATAGTCTGCAGATGAAAATAATAGAGTTATATACCAAAGAAGAAACTCGCAATCTTAAAGTCGGGTTATCGGTTTTGGGTGTGATTTTGCTGATTTTTTTGGCAATATTCTTTTCGCGTAGCGAGATTGCGCCGAAAGAAGACGGAAAGTATTATCAGTTGTATGCACGTTTTAATCGCACGGACGGTTTGCAAGTCGGTGATATTGTAAGACTTTCGGGAATTGATGTCGGACGTGTAACTGATACAGTTTTAGATGACAATTTTAAAGCTATCTTAAAAATGGAAATCAAGGAAGAAATTCAACTTCCTGATGACAGTTCTGCCGCTATTGTCAGTTTCAGCATCATGGGCAAAAAATACATTGAAATTGAACCGGGCGGCTCGGAAGATATGCTGGCTCCGGGTGATGAATTTTCCTATACGCAAGATGCTATGGTATTGGAAGAGTTGATTGAGCGCATTATAGGCATTGGCAAAGCCAAACGCCAAGGTAAAAAAGAGAAAATTGAGGAGAAGAAGAACGATGAGTAAAATTGATATTTTTGCTTTTAAGAGACCGGTTGAAACCATTATGGGAATTGCAGTTTTGCTTTTGGTTGCGGTATTTTGCTATTTTGCCTATTCGGTATCGGATTTACAGGTAGTTAAAGGATACAATATCAATGCCACTTTCTTAAAAGTCGGCGGCTTGAATGTGGGATCTGACGTTCGTATTAACGGCATTAAGATTGGCACGGTTGTCAGTCAAAGACTCGATGAAGAAGATTATACCGCTAAGGTAACAATGAGTATCGCATCGAACATTAAATTGCCCACTGACAGTGTGGCAGCAATTGTTTCGGATGGTCTGATGGGCGACAAATTTATAAAAATTGATCCCGGTCATGCCGAAGAAGTCTTAAAAGACGGCGATCAATTGCAAAACACCAAAGATTTTAAGACTATTGAAGATTTGGTCAGCGAAGTTGTATTTATGGTTACCGGCGATGAATAAAATCGGATTGTTTTTGGCAATATCAACCTTGAGCGAACTGGCGGTACTGTCGGTGGCGTATGGTGATGATATTGCCATGAACACAGCTCGAATGCAGGCAATGGACAAGATAACCGGACATGTTACGGAAATTGATGTTCCGGTGAATGGAATCGCCAATTTCGGCAGTTTTTCGATTTTGGCACGCAAATGTGTTACCCATTCTCCGGAAGAGACGCCTGAAGACACCGCATTTATTGATGTTGTTGATAATTACGAATCGGACAATCCGGTAAATATTTTCAAAGGTTGGATGTTTTCTTCAACACCGGCTTTGAGCGCGGTTGAACATCCTATTTATGATGTTTGGTTGTTGAAATGCTACAACAACACCAAGCAAAATGCCAACATATTGCTGAATGAAGAGCAGTTGGCTCTGCGTGATGAGTTACCGATGGTCAGACAAGAAAAAGTTAAGGTTAGTATCGGCGAAATCAGTGATATGAATAACATTGAAACAAAAGATGAAGATTTACCGACCATTGAGGCTGATAATAACCCCAGCAGTGAAGGAAATGCCCTGTCAGATGATGATTTTGCTTCTGAAGGTGAGGAAAATTTTGAGGCAGACATAGTTATTGACTCGCGTAATGATAACTCAGCTACTGAATCGAATGAAAAAAACGATTGATATACCATATTTGATGTGTTTTAACGCCTTTTTAAGTTTTATTCACTAGAATCGCTCTTAAATGTTGAAAAGTGTTGTTTTTTTCGCAGAGTGGTGTTACAATAGAAGATATGGAGGAAAACTGGGGGCCAGAGCACGGTGTATATGGTTGCGGCACTCACGTAAAAGGAGGTAAAAATTATGAAAACAAGTCATAAGATAATATTGTTGGCTTCGGTGCTGTGTTTATATCCACTGATGTCCGACGCTAAAGTCAGAAAAATTAATGAATATAAACAGAATGCATTTACAAACTATGTACAGAACGCATTTACAAATGAGATGCAAAATGGTAATGGTTGTACGGGTCCCTGTTGTGATACTGTTTATGCTAAAAACCATCCGCAACAATGTGGTTCTATTTATTGCCAATATTCAGGTTATGATACAACCTCCGGTCCTGCCAGTGATGTTGATAAAAGATGTTTTACCAATCCTAATGGCACGAAGATTAGTAATGTCACTTGTTACAAATACAAAAACGGCAATGAATCCGATAGTGCCTATCCTTTTGATCAAGCTACTTGTGTAGGGGATAATGGGGTACTTGGTGTTTTGAGCGGAGACCACAAAACTTTATATGATTGTGCCAATGGTAAAGCCACAGCGCATGAATATTATAAAGAATGTAATTGTCCATCAGGTACTATTGAGATAGCTTTAAATTCCGGTGCGGAAAAGTCTTTTAGTTATGAAAAAATCAAATTATCCAATGGAAAATTGTGTGTAAAAGAGTCATCTATCGCCTGTAAAGATGGAAATTACACACTGCTGAAAAAATCCGGTTCAACTTTTACTATTAACGGCAAGTCTTTCCAATCTCCTTCGAGTGTTTCTCTTAGCGGAAAGATGGTTGAAATAACTACTGATACAGCTCCAAAGCCTGTTTTCGCTTTTTCAGAAAGCGTTACTTTGGATAAAGACAAGACTTTTACCTGCTTTAATCGTGAAAAGTTTCAGGTTAAGAGTTTGATGAGTAGTGAAAATATGCCAACCAGTGCAGAGGTCATAAAATCGGATGGTACTTATGGTAATTTTATGGCCATGTGTCTCCTTCTTAATGAAGGTATTTTGCGACCAGGTAACTGCGCTTCAAATCCTGCCGAGGGAGTGTATGCCGCTTTCTACCATACTTATGCTTGCTTAGATGATTTTTCAGTATATGCAAATGCCGGAACACACTTTACTCCTTGCCAAATTTCAGGTATCGGCTTCAAAGGATTTAAGACTGACAAACAGATTTTCGAACAGGCATATTGCTACAAAAAGTGTGATTGTACATCAGCCAATGATGCTTACACTAACGGAAACTTATATGGAACAACAAATGATAATGCGTTCTCTTTGGGTGATGCTTGTTTGATCAGTTGTAATTCCGGTGCAGGCTATGTTGAGGCCTATAAGGGAAGCAGCTCATCTTGTGGTAATTTCTGCCCGAATGACGCTAATGCAACCATCCCCGGCAACATGTCAGGCTTTAGCAATGGCGATACACAGTATGCCTACAGCCTGAAGAAAATTGTCAAAGGTGCCGGTACTTTGGTCTGCGGAACTCCGGTTGGATGTAATGTCAGCGCCAACTACATTCCAACTACCGGTTGCTTGGCAGACAGTTGGTGCTCTTGGTTTAACAAAGACTAGGGCAGAAGAGCAACATAAAAAGGCTTGGAGCAATCCAAGCCTTTTCTTTTGAGTGCTAAAATTCTAATTAGGAGATATTTAATTCACTCCTTACAGTCGCTTTATGGTAACAATAATATGTTAATGTCATCATGATGAGGGTTTTAGTCCGACGCGGTGATCTCGGCTAATTCTTGTTACTTTTGGGCAACATATCTTTAGCTACTTTTGTACGCACAAAAGTAGCGCAAAAAGCGTCGGGCTATTCGGTCAAGCGGTTTTGATATTTTTCGGCAGCCTCCGCCGAACTCGCAGGCGCTTTACGCCCACTCGAACATGCGGCGGAATAAGCTTTTAGCGGCTGGCTCAAAACACCAAAACTTTTCACTTGCCCTCATAATGCCCGAACCTGAAAAGCAAATATTTGGCTCGCAATCCCAAACCCTGAAAATATCTATTTCATTTTTATTTTGGGCATCAACAGATTTAAGCCTTAAAGTCTAAACCCCAAACAGCATATCTTCCAGCATCTTCCTGCCAATTTTCACGCACTTTAACAAACAAAAATAAATGCACTTTATCTTCCAGAAGATATTCCATTTCTTTGCGAGCGGCCATACCGATTTTTTTAATCATTTGACCGCCCTTGCCTAAAATAATAATCTTTTGATTGGCTTTTTTGACATAGATGGTTATTTCGGCTCTGATTGAACCATCATCACGACGTTCCCACAACTCAGGTTCAACCGTCAATTCATAAGGAATTTCTTGTTGCAGATACAAAAACAACTTTTCGCGTACGATTTCCGAACACAGCAACTTGAGCGGCATATCCGACATCTGATCCTCAGGATAATACCAAGGACTATCCGGCAGATTGTCGGCCAGCCAATCATAAAAAATTTCCATATTTTTACCGGTTGATGCCGAAACAAAAAAAGTTTCCGCAAAAGGATATTCATTGTTGAGCTTTATACTCAGCTCCAACAGGCTGTCTTTTTTGACCAAATCGACCTTATTTATAAGTAAAATTGCTTTCTGTTTTTTTTGACGAAGTCCTGCAATAATATTTTTACTCTCACCATCAAGTCCGGCTTTGGCATCGACCACCATAACTATCAAATCAGCATCGCCGGCACCATCCCATGCATTAGCGACCATAGCGCGATCCAAGCGACGTTTAGGTTTGAAGATTCCGGGAGTATCAAGAAATATGATTTGAGAATTTTTCCAAATTCCAATTCCTTTAACCGTGGTGCGTGTCGTTTGTACTTTGGGTGATACTATCGAAACTTTTGAACCGGTAAAGTGGTTAGTTATGGTCGATTTTCCGGCATTAGGAGCACCGATTAAAGCAACAAAACCGCATTTGGTATTTTCATTACTCATTTCTGCACCAATTCTAACAGCGCTTTGGCAGCCGCAAATTCTGCTTGTTTTTTGTTATGTCCCTGACCTGAGGCTTTTTTTTGACCAATTGCTACTTCAATCACAAATATGGGCTCATGTTCGCTTCCCTCACGGTGCATAACCCGATATTCCGGCATAGGCAAACCATAATGTTGAGCCCATTCCTGTAAAGCGGTTTTGGCATCTTTGGGCGGAGTGGTATTTTTATCAATCAATTCCCGCCAATGATTGCTGACAAAGTCAACTGCGGCATCAATACCACCATCAATATAAATAGCTCCGATTACTGCTTCCATCACATCACATAAAACATTATCATTGTGACGCAAGTCATCAGATAAAACTTTCATAAAGTGATTGAGCTTTAAACTGAGCGCCATTTCAGCAACTGTTTCTTTGCAAACCAAACGGACAAAACGTTGTGAAAGACTACCTTCCGGCTCTTGCGGAAAGATACGATATAACAATGATGCGGTTGCAACCCCTAAAACTCGATCACCCAAAAACTCCAAACGCTCATAATTGCCATCAACATGCGAGTTGATACTGCTGTGAGTAATCGCTTTTTTGAGCAATTCTTCATTTTTAAATTGATATTGTAATATTTCTTGCAGTTTTCTTGTCATTTTTATCAGTTAATTATGTTGAATAAACGTGACCAACGAATTTTCTTGGGCCAAGTCCAAGGCAGATACCATGCACCTTCGTCATTATGAGAATAGAATAAAAATCTAGCTTTGCCAACCATGTTTTCCAATGGCACAAATCCGACATTAACACGGCTGTCATCTGAGCGATCACGATTGTCACCCATCATAAAATAATGTCCTTCAGGAACTTCAACTTCCATAAAATTGTCATTGGGCTCATTATCGGAAACTTCTAAGATGTAGTGCTCTTTGCCCTCCGGTAAAACCTCAATATAACGATTGTAGTGCTCACTGGCTCCATAATGGTTGCGGATTATAAAGTCATCTTTGTTCTTGCGCTCCAATTTTTTGCCATTGATAAACAGGCGACCTTTTTCCAATTTTATTTTATCTTTTGGCAAACCGATGACGCGTTTGATAAAATCGGTAGAATTATCTTGAGGATTTTTGAAAACGATAACATCACCGCGTTGAGGATTATCACTCCAGATACGACCTTTGAACAAAGGCAAACTAAACGGCAAAGAATGGCGAGAATAACCATAGGTATATTTTGAGACAAACAAATAATCACCGACATAAAGCGTAGGATACATTGATCCGGAAGGAATCTTAAACGGTTCAAACCACAAACTTCTGATAACCACAGCTATAAGAATGGCATAGATTACTGTTTTTATTGTATCAACAAAGCTCTCTTCTTCTTTTTCCATAGTCTTGACCTTTATTTTTATTCTCTTTCCATAAACTATTTTTTTATAAATAACAACTATATTTTTTCAATAATAACAATCGCTTGAGCCCATGGTTTGTCATCACTGAGCGAAACCAGAATATTAGCTCTACCATTACCGATTAATTGTTCCATTATCTGTAAGGCTTTTCCTTTCAGCTCGACTTCAGGACGTCCCAACTTGTTATGTTTAAGCTCAATATCTTTGAAAGTTATACCTTCAACAAAACCGGTTCCCAAAGCTTTTACCGCAGCTTCTTTGACTGCCCATAGTTTGGCTAATTTAGGTGTTATATCAGCACAGGATTGTAAATATTTTTTTTCATTGGCTGAGCAAATTTTTTCAATAAAAGTAGTCTCATTGCGCGAAAGCAATTTAGCAATTCTTTCAATACTTACAATATCTGTTCCCAATCCGACAATCATTTTATTTTTCCTTTAACTAGAGCGAGCTACATATGATACAACCTTAACAGCCTTAACCGCTGCAATTATATCATTAAGCTGTTTAACATCACGCACTTCAACATCAACAATTAATTCAAAATAACTCATGGTGCGATTAGTAATATTAAGGTTGGCAATATTACCATCAGCGCGGGCAATAACATTAGATAAATCACCCAATGCCCCCGGTTCATTGGCTAAAATTATCTTCAAACGCCCCAAGTGTACCTCGCTGGTTGCGGCGTCGCCCCATGATATATCTAACCAACGCTCAGGCTCGGATGCATATTTTTCCAATGCCTTACAATCTATGGCATGAACGGCAACTCCTTTTCCGGTTGTGACAATACCAACAATTCTGTCGCCCGGCAACGGATGGCAACATCCGGCAAAATGAACTGCCATACCGGGAATAAGTCCTTTGATTTGAACCGGATCAGCTTTACTCTTTTTAGCAGACTTACCAAAGCCATGCACTTTGAAAGACTTGACCACCTTGCCGATTTTCGATTGCTTATAGCTGGGATAAACCGCACGCAGAACATCCCATGCCGTTACTAAACCCTCACCAACTTTAGCATAGATATCCTCAACTGATTCAGCCTCAAAATTGGGTAATACACCAATTAAACCTTTCTCGCCAAACTCTAAATTTTCCCCCTTAAAAGTGCGCTCCAAAATCTGTTCACCCAATGATACGAATTGTTCGCGTTTATTGGCTCTGATATAGCGGCGAATAGCGGCTTTGGCTTTGCCGGTAACCACAAATCTGTCCCACTCCGGAGAAGGATGTTGAGCTTTAGATGTCAACACCTCAACCTGATCACCATTTTTCAAAATAGTACGCAACGGTTTTATTTCGCCATTAATCTTGGCTCCGACACAAGTGTTGCCAACCTTGGAATGGACGGCATAGGCAAAATCAACCGGAGTTGAATTGACCGGCAAACCAATTAAATCACCTTTGGGGGTAAAACAAAATACCTGATCGTTATACATCTCGAGCTTGGTATTATCCAAAAACTCTTCCGGTGAAGAAGACTCTTCCAAAATTTCCAACAACTCTTGAATCCAGCGGAAATTTTTACCGGCAGTTTTTTCACCTTGTTTATAAGCCCAGTGTGCAGCTACACCTTTTTCGTTTACTTCATGCATTTCCTGAGTGCGGATTTGAATTTCAATTCGGGTATTTTCCGGCCCGATTACACCGGTGTGCAACGATTTATAACCATTAGGTTTGGGCGTGGAAATATAGTCTTTGAAACGGCGCGGCACCATATGATATTTACTGTGGACAATACCCAAAGCCTGATAGCAAGCTGCAACATCATCAACAATAATACGAAAAGCCATGATATCGGAAAGTTGCTCAAATGAAGCATTTTTCTTTTGCATCTTACACCAAATGGAATAAGGCGATTTTTCGCGACCTGACACCGAAGCGCGAACTCCTCCCTCTTCCATATCTTTTTCCAACTGTTTAATAATAGCTGGCACCAAGTCACTACCTTGTTCACGCAAGAAGTTTAGACGAGCAGTGATGGATTCGTAGGCCTCTTTATGTAACTCGCGAAAAGCAATTTGCTCCAATTCGGTTTTGATTTCCTGCATACCGATTCTTTCAGCCAAAGGAGCATATATATCCAAAGTCTCTCTTGAAATACGCATACGTTTTTCTTCGGGACAATATTGAATAGTACGCATATTGTGCAGTCGATCAGCCAATTTTATCAAAAGAACACGAATATCTTCCGACATTGCCAACAACAGCTTACGAAAGTTTTCAGCTTGTTTGGTATCTTTGGATTTTAGTTCAATCATGGCTAATTTAGTCAGCCCATCAACAATCTGTGCGACTTGTTCGCCGAATAAATCTCTAATCTCTTCGATTGTAGCATCAGTATCTTCAACCGTATCATGAAGAAGTCCGGCAATAATTGATGTTGAATCAAGCTTAAACTTGGTCAAAATACCGGCTACTTCTATGGGGTGAGAATAATAAGGATCGCCTGAAGTACGCAACTGCGCACCGTGTTTTTTCATTGCATAAACATAAGCACGGTTCAGCGCATCCTCATCAGCATCAGGATCGTAAGATTTTACCAAATCAACTAATTCATACTGTCTTAACATTGCAATATTCCGCATTCATAAATAAACTTAGTATGATTATATATCACTTATTTATTTAATTTAGGTTAAAAAAAAACAACTTATTTGTTTTTATGAAAAATTAATAATTTGTTGATTATATTGTAGTATGAGTTATAGTATTAATGTTTTGTGTATTTTGAGGAAAGTAATATGAGCTTAGAAATTAAAGACAATCTGATACCTATGGTTATTGAACAGACTTCACGCGGCGAACGTTCATATGATATTTTTTCACGGCTTTTGAAAGAAAGAATCATATTTTTGACCGGCGAAGTTAATGATGAAGTTTCAGCGCTGGTTTGTGCCCAATTACTGTTTTTGGAGGCGGAAGACCCTAAAAAAGATATTTTCCTTTACATTAATTCTCCCGGAGGAGTGGTTACTTCGGGGATGGCCATGTATGATACCATGCAATATATTTCTTGTGATGTGAATACTTTGTGTATCGGTCAGGCATGCTCCATGGGTTCGCTGTTGCTGGCCGGCGGTGCTAAAGGCAAACGCTTTGCCCTGCCTAATGCTCGCATAATGATCCATCAACCATCCGGCGGATTTCGCGGTCAGGCAACTGATATTGAGATTCACGCTAAAGAAATTTTAGACATGAAAAAAAGATTGAATCAAATTTATGCTCATCATACCGGTAAAAAACTTGCAACAATTGAAGCGGCAATGGAACGTGATAACTTTATGAATCCCAACGAAGCTTTGAAGTTCGGTTTGATTGACCATGTCGTTACCTCGCGCGAAGATATTAAATAAGGGATTAAGGATATGAGTGAAGAAAAATTACATTGTTCTTTTTGCGGCAAGAGCCAAGATGAAGTGAAAAAATTGGTTGCCGGTCGCGGAGTTTATATTTGCGATGAATGTATTGAGGTGTGTATCAATATTGTTTCCGATGAAATAAAAGAAATTGAAAAAAAGGAAAAAGGTATTGATTTCGAAGGTTTGCCGACACCGGTAAAAATTAAAGAATTTTTGGATCAATATGTTATCGGACAAGAACATGCTAAAAAGGTTCTTGCTGTTGCTGTTTACAACCACTACAAACGGCTAAACTCCAGTCAACACCCTGATGTTGATATTGCCAAATCAAATGTTGTACTGATTGGTTCAACCGGATCAGGTAAAACTTTGTTGGCACAGACTTTAGCCAAGATTTTGGATGTACCGTTTGCCATTGCTGATGCTACCACTTTGACCGAGGCTGGGTATGTCGGTGAAGATGTTGAGAACATTATTTTGAAATTGGTGCAGAATGCTAATTATGACATTGAAAAAGCTCAACGCGGCATTGTTTATATTGATGAAATTGATAAAATTACCCGCAAGTCTGACAGTGCTTCAATTACACGCGATGTATCGGGTGAAGGCGTACAACAAGCTTTGTTAAAAATTATTGAGGGAACTGTTGCCAATGTTCCGCCACAAGGGGGCAGAAAACATCCGCAACAAGAATTCTTGCATGTTGACACAACCAATATTTTGTTTATCTGTGGTGGTGCTTTTGCCGGATTGGAAAAAATTGTCGGTCGCAGAGGTAAAGACACTTCAATCGGTTTCGGTGCCAAAGTTGCCACTAAAGAAGACCGCAATATTGGTGAAATTATTAAAGATGTGCAACCGGAGGATTTGCTGAAATATGGTATGATTCCGGAGTTTGTCGGAAGATTACCGGTAATTGCCACCTTAGAAGATTTGGATGAAGCCGCATTAATCAAAGTTTTGACTGAGCCGAAAAATGCTCTGGTTAAGCAGTATAAGGCTATGTTTGGTATGGAAAATGTCGAACTTACCTTTACCAAAAATGCTTTGTCAGCGATTGCTAAAAAAGCTATTGAGCGCAAAACCGGTGCTCGCGGTTTGCGTGCTATTATGGAAGAATGTTTGCTGGAATTAATGTATGAAATTCCTGATAAACATGATGTGGCAGAAATTGTCATTAACGATAAGGTTGTTACTGAAGGGAAGAAACCAAGTTTTATAAAAACAAAAGAACAACCTAAAGTTCAACATAAAAAAGCCGTCTAACAAGACGGTTTTTTTATTACGGCGACTAAACTGTCAATTGCAACTGAGGGATGTTGATTAAAGTTGATTATTTGCCCATTTTGGATTTGGCAAACTTTTTTAATATTATCATAAAGACAATACGGCTGCAAAAAATGCTGAAGGTAAATATCACTATCATCAATATGCAAGTCAATATTACAACGACGACAAAAATCTGACTTAGCTTTATTCCATGCCAAATTATTTATGATGAGTCCATTGTCATGTTGTTCAATATATCCCAAAGCCAAACAGTAGTCCAATATACTGAAAATATAGTCATATGGCAATCTAAGTTGCTCTAATACATCAGATATGAATACTTTTGAAGCACCGGATATAATATAAATAAGATGTCCTTTAGATTTTGCATAACAGCAAAATTCTTTAAAATAATCGGGATTGCTGTCGATTACACCGTGATAGTCCAAACCTATTTTAAGTTTGGTTGAAATCACTATTCATCTCCGAAATTATCATTCCATAAATCTTTAACCGAATTGGGACTTAATGCCGAAAGCGGATTTATGTTAATATCAGGATCAGACAAAGAACCGCTTATTTGATAATTAACAGCAAATATAGTACCATCACGCCCGCTCAACAGTTGCCCGACTACCGGAATTTTGCCAAGCAAAGAATTCAAACCATAAGCCGGAGCAATCATTCCCTTAAAATCGAGTAACTTTTTATCTTCATCATAGCTGCCGCTGCCGGATATCCCCAAAACATTACCAAAAGCCTTCGCCTGTGAAAGTTTTAATTTGGAACCATCATATTCAAACGGAGCATCAAAATGTGAAAAAGTTATACCATCACCGGAGAGCATATCGACTATGCCGGTGAACGATGCTAAAGTCAGCAATTTTACAAACACGCCGGTTTTGGTTAAATTGATATTACGAGCTTTGGCATGCCCGATTATAATTTTATCAGCACCGCGTTTGGCATCTATCTTCAAAGTACCGCCTTTGAAATAATCATAAACTCGCAAGAATTTTAGCGCTGAGCCGGCGTCATTACTGTCAACTTGCAAGAGATATTCTTTAGATCCGCGCGGAATGTAGTCTAATTTAAGGTAAGGACGATTTTGCGGATTAGATTTGGCAGTATTTGCTTTGAAATTGCCGACTAAATGCATTTCATCAACTCCAATTTTGTTAAGAATGCGAGCAGTACCGGCAAAAGAAGATGTATAAATATCCGGTGATGTCCAAAGCTTGTCCACTGCAATATTAATTTCAGCATTGGGAACACTATCCCAAAAATCATCATCCTTGGTATCATCCGAAGAACTATCATCCACAGTTTCTTCATCATTTGAATCGGCAAAGAACGGTGATAAATCATAGGCTGAACCTGAAACGGTAACCTTAACATTTTGTTCCGGTTCATAACCTATTTCAATAAGGGATGACGCATTGGTATGCGGACCTTTGATTGAGGAAATATCCACTTGGGTTACTTGACCTTTATTATTGACCGCTGCCTTGCCGGTAACCTTAAATTCAGGCTTGGATAATCCAAATGAGGTTATATCATGCAACTTGCCGTCTTTAAGTTTTAGGTTGGCAGATATTTCACCATTTTCACCAGCGACTTTGGCAAAACCTAAGAAATCATAATCGATAACAGTTTCACGTAAATTACCATGTACATCAATGAGCATAGCTCCATCATTAGTCTCGGTAATGATAGCTTTTGAGGGAATAGATCCTTTGATAAACGGAGGTTTAAGTGCTGAAATATCAATTCCGGTCTTAGCCATAAAGTTTTGATCAAAATTAAAACTCAATTGATAACGACGTTGATAAAGTTTGTTATCGCCAAATTGTTCATCCCATGTCAAATTTATCGGCAATCCTTCAATATTGGCAACGCCGGTAATATTCATACCATCATTATTGAGTGTGAGATCCAAATTTTTAGCATCAATTGCATGTCCGGCAATTACATCATTAATTTCAACATCATGAAGAACTGCCGTGATATCAAAATTAACATCATTGGGGGCTAAATCACTACGCAACTCAAATGCCAACTTCAGATCAACCTCGCTTCCTCCTTTTATTCTGTCAGGATTCAAGCCGGCCGAAGAAGGATATTTCAAAGGTTCATGATCAATCAATTTGAGAATATCACTGATTGAACCGACAGCTTTCAAATCAAGTTTTATAAAGTTATCTTCTTTATTAAGGTCATACAAATCAACAAATCCGCCATTTAACATTACTCCGTCAGATTTGCCTTGCGATATGTCTATATAAATGCTGGAATTTGTAAATTTGGCCTTACCTTTGGCATCAGAGATAACCGGCATACCCTGCAGATAAAAAATAGTGCTGCCGTCAATATCGGCTTCACCCGATAGTCCTTCAAATTCAAACGATTTTTTCTTCTTATCATAGCCAAAGTCAAAACGGAAATCGCCATTACGAATATAACCATCATACAAACTTTCCTGACACCAACTCCATGCCGCATCACTAAAATAGCGCGGCCAATAATCTGTAAGTTTGGAAGTTTCCAGTTGTTTGACTTTGGCTAAAATTCTAACTTTCAGTTTGTCTGGTATTGAGGAAAGCAAATATGGCTTAAGTCCGTCAACTTCAAGACCAAGCTCGGCTTCTTGACCATCCAAATTTAACTTTGCATCTTTGATGGTGATTTGCTCAAAATTACCGCTTAGCGAACCTTTTAATAACAGCCCTGATAAATGATAATCGTATTTATCATCGTCGCCGAATTTTGCAACTCCCTTCTCTCCGGCAAAATCAAAATCAATTTTTTCAATCAATTTATCGGTATTGGCCAACAAATCATCCTTATATTTGCCAATATCTTGCAAATTGATATCAGTACTGATATTACCATGCAGAGGAATGCGAATGTTATATAATCCGGCAACCTTGTCATCAGTAATTAACAATTTAAGCAATTCGGAAGGAATCAAATCTGAAAAATAAAATTTTAAGCCTATTTTATCACCGGAATAAGCATAGTCTGCCGCCAATCCCAAATGCGAAGTGCTATCAGCAAATGGCATAAGCGCATTAATTTCGGTAGTAATGGAACTAAATCCTCGCTCAAATTGGTAATTCACATCGCTAAAATGCCATCTTTTGCCTAAATCAATTTCGAGTAATTCAACTTCAGCTTTGTTTACACTTATTGAATTGATATAGCTTTCAGGATAAGTGTCATCAGCTGAGTTGAAATGATCCCAAAACTCCTCGGCCTGCTCAATATAATAACGTATTTTTTTGCTTTTAATTTCTTCGTTGTCTTTGGTGTCATCAATATTATAGCGACTATATACATAGATGTTAGGTTGTTCTACATCTATAGAACTCGGAGCAATTACACCTCGCATTAGAGCTTTGATGCTGAATGATATGGAAACCTTTGGTGCATTGATGCTGATAGTATTTTCTTTTTTATAACTGACATTATTGGCAATGATGCGCAATGGTTGAATTGAACGCACCAATTCCAAGCTGACACTGTCCAAATCAACTTGATAATCGGCATCATCATGGTTGAGCGCACGAATGATATATGGTTTTAGGAAAGGCAGTTGAATGGCACCTCGATATAATTGCCAGATAAAAATCAATGCTCCTACCAGTAAAATAACACTGATAAAATTTGTTAATTTGTATGCCAGATAATCTTTCGTGTCTAGTTTTTTCATTATTTTCAAACCTGTTACTGCGGATTATCCAAACTCAATTTATCAGCCAAAGCTGCCGACAAAAACAAATCGATGTCACCATCTAAAACGCCTTTAACATCTGAGGTTTCAGCCGATGTCCGTAAATCTTTTACCATTTTATAGGGCTGCATTACATAAGAACGAATTTGGTAGCCCCAGCCGTTATCACCTTGATTATCACGAATATCTTGGGCTTTTTGCTCGCGCTTTTTGATTTCTAATTCATATAATCTTGCTTTCAGCATTTTCCAAGCACTATCACGGTTTTTAAACTGTGAACGATCATTTTGGCATTGTACCACAATACCAGTAGGTAAGTGAGTAATGCGTACAGCTGAATCGGTTTTGTTAATGTGTTGTCCGCCAGCTCCAGATGCACGATAAGTATCAACCCGACAATCAGCTTCATTAATCTCAATATTGATACTGTCATCAATAACCGGATAAACTCCGATAGAAGCAAAACTGGTATGACGGCGAGCATTGCTGTCAAATGGCGATATACGTACTAAGCGATGAACTCCGCTTTCGGATTTGAGCCAACCATAGGCATTATGCCCGATAATTTTAATGGTTGCGGATTTTAGTCCGGCCACCTCACCTGCTGTCTCTTCCAAATATTCAACTTTATATTTGTGAGCTTCTGCCCAACGTGTGTACATTCGAAGCAACATCTCGGCCCAGTCCTGAGCTTCGGTTCCACCGGAACCTGAATGTACTTCTAAAAAAGCATCCATGCTATCTGCTTCACCACACAACAAGGCTTCCAACTCAGCATGCTTTACCTGAGATTGCAGAGCCATCAACTGAGCAAATATCTCATTTAATGAATTTTCATCATTATCCGTTTCTGCCATGTTAGCCAATTCAGTTAAATCAGAAAAACTGTTATTCATATTGTCAAATTCATTTAGGGCAACAGACAGGCGATTTTTCTCACCAGTTAACTTAAGAGCTTTTTCCGGATCATTCCATAGTGCTGAGTCAGCGGTCAATGCCTCTAATTCCGACAAACGATCTTTGGCAACATCCAAGTCAAAGAGACCTCCTCAGCAGTGCTAAAGACTGCTCAATCTGCATAGAAATTTCATATATATCAGCACGCAATACTATATCTCCTCTAGTACTCAGCTCCGAGTTGAATGTCATCAGCAGAACTGTTTTCATAAGCTGTCGGTAGAGCTTCGGAATTGGTGTCGTTTTCATCACTGCTATTGCCGTTTTGCTCGCTGATAACGCGTTGTTTAGCGGCACGCAAAGCAGCTTCCGGCTTCAGTGCTTCCCAAATTACAGCTTCATCGGTCGGAGATGCCGGTTTACCGGTTGTATGATTAATACGAACCAATTTGATGCCACTGGGAATACGGAACGGCTCATCAGGCTGATTTTTCAAAGCATCTTGCATAAACGATTGAAATACCGGAAGAGCGGCGGCAGCACCGGTTTCATATTTACCCAAAGTGCGCGGAACATCAAATCCAACATAAACAGCCACTACTAAATTGGGAGAAAATCCCACAAACCAAGCATCCTGGTTGCGGTTACTGGTTCCGGTTTTGCCGGCCAAATGACGGCCTAATGAGCGCAAACGAGCTCCGGTACCATATTGGACAACACCTTCCAAAATGCTGGTCATTTGGTAAGCACTCAGCGGATCAACTATCTGCTCACGTTCATCAGACAAGTGCGGAACATTTTGATTATCCCATTTATCAACCGAACATTCCGGACAACTGCGAGCATCATTACGATAAATCGTGCGACCTTCGCGATCTTGAATACGTTCAATCATGTAAGGGGTAATTTTTTTACCGCCATTAACAATGATACTATATGCTGAGGCCATATTTATCAGTTTGGTCTCACCAGCACCAAGCGACATTGATAATAAATGCGGTAAATTGGGATTTACACCCATTTTGGCAGCCTCAGCCGATACCTTATCCATACCAACATCCTGAGCCAAACGTACGGTCATTAGGTTACGTGATTTTTCAATTCCCTGACGTAATGTCATCAAACCATAGAATTTTTTGGAATAGTTTACCGGTTTCCAAACCGGAAGCCCCTTACCTTGATCCAAAACAAAAGGAGCATCCAAAATCAAATCATTAGGCTCGTAGCCATTTTCCAAAGCAGTCAGATAAACTATCGGTTTGAAAGCAGAACCGGTTTGACGCATGGCTTGCGTTGCACGATTAAACTGTGATTTGTAAAAATGATAGCCACCAACCAAAGCTAATATCTTTCCGGTGTGGGGATCAACCGCAATCAATCCGCCCTCAACGTTGGGAATTTGCCGCAGATAATAGCTGTTGTTGCTGACATTATGCTTTTTAGCTTCATTTTCACTGACTTTTTCAACCAATATAACATCGCCGACCTTCAACACATCACCAACTTTGGTCGGTTGACCGCCAACTTGTTGATCTTTGAGGGTTTTACGAGCCCAGCCCAAAACAGCCAAAGGAACTTCACCAACCGCTTTGTCTTGTTTTTCAATCTTAGCAACATCATTTTTAACATCGGTTACAACCGCTAATTCCCAACCGCGATTTGCACCAAACGGTCTGGCTTCTTTAGCAAAATCTTCGCGCCAATCTCCATCTAAGGAAATGTTCTTTAAAGCACCGCGCCAACCATGACGAATATCGTAATTGTTGAATTCTTTACGCACGGCTTCAGTGGCTATTTTTTGCAATCTGGGATCAAGTGTGGTTCTGATTAACAATCCGCCTTCATACAAAGCATCTTCACCAAACTTATTTTTAACCTGACGGCGAATGTCCTCGCTGAAATATTGGGCATTACGCATAAGCTCAGTGTTATTATCAACAACCTCCAATGGTTTTGCTTTGGCAACTTCACCTTCTTTTTCAGTAACATGACCATCTTCAACCATACGGTCAATAACCCAGTTGCGTCGAGCAATAGCTGCATCATATTTGTTTATCGGGTGATAGTTGTTAGGACCTTTGGGCAAAGCCGCCAAATAAGCCACCTCATGCAATTCCAATTCATCCAAAGCTTTACCGAAATAATTCAAGGCCGCCGCAGCAACACCATAAGAACGATTGCCTAAATAAATTTCATTGAGATAAAGTTCCAAAATATGTTCTTTGGTAAAAGCCTGTTCAATACGAACTGCCAACAAAGCCTCTTTAATCTTGCGTTTGTATGACAATTCAGACGATAATAAAAAGTTTTTAGCTACCTGCTGAGTAATGGTTGATGCTCCGGTTGGGCGACGATTACTGCCGACGTGCTTTAAGTTGGTTAAAACGGCACGAATAATTCCGGTAAAATCGACTCCAAAGTGGTGATAAAAATTTTTATCTTCGGCAGCAATAAAGGCATTTTTGACCAAAGGAGGAATCTTATCTTCCGGTACAAAAAATCGCTTCTCAGCGGCGTATTCCATCAAGACCTGACCATCACCGGCATATAGTCTGGTGGTAATCGGCGGAGCATAATCCTCCAACTGTCGATAATCCGGCAATTCTTGAGAAATTTGCCATACCGATGTAATAATCAAAACAAAAGCAATAACTGCAAAGAAAAAGCAGGTGCTTAAAAAAGAAGATAAAGTTTTCAGCATAATAAATTAAACCGCGGTGAAAATTAATTCATGATATCTGCGCTTAAAATACTCAAAAAAAATATGGCTGTCAAATATTAATGCTTGTTATTTTCAAAATATTTATCAATAGCACGAACAGCCGCAGCAACAAGCTTTTGTCGATAAGCTTTTTGCTTTAATTGGCGTTCCTCAACCGGATTTGATAAATAGCCAAGCTCCAACAACACTGACGGCACATCAGGGGCTTTCAACACGGCAAATCCGGCAAATCGGTGCGTGTTGCTGACAGTTTTGACGATATTGGCCATTTGGCGACTGAGTAAGGTGGCAAATTCGGCCGAATAGTTATTGGTTTCACGTTGCGCCATGTTAAGCAATATATCGTTAACATCTTTGGAATGTTCGGCAAAATTGATTCCGGCAACAATATCGGCCTTATTTTCTTTTTCGGCCAAAGCGGCTGCTTCTTTATCGGAAGCGTCTTCCGAAAGCGTATAAACCGAAAGGCCGGTGGCTTTGGAATTGCGTGCACTGTCGGCATGGATCGAAATAAACAGGTCAGAATTATGTTTGCGTGAAATATTAACTCTTTCTCGCAAAGGAATAAAAATATCGCGCGAACGGGTCAAATATACCTGATAATGTGAATTTTTATCCAAAGCTTCTTTCAACTCTTTAGCCATAGACAAGGTGATATTTTTTTCATAGGTTCCGCTGTAACCGATTGCTCCGGGATCAACACCGCCATGACCGGCATCAATCATAATAATACGCTTGCGCTTGGTGTTTTTGACTGCTTCGGAGGAAGAGCTGTTAGCCACAGAAGATGTATTGTTGCGGTTGTAATCATTGCTGTTGTGAGAATTAGAGCTTCCTATTTTAGCCATAAAATCACGTTCACTGGAAGTTTCCAAGTCAATTGCCAAACGCCACTTAAAATTGCTTTGCGGGGCCAGCATAAAGGCTTTTTTTACCACAGCAGGACGCAACAAGTCAAAAACAATACGAACCCCCGACACACCGGTTGATCCGGTACGAATATTGCTGACAAAAGCATTTTCGCGCATACTTTTAATGACGGTTGAGGCAACATCAATATTTTGCGTATCTATAACCAAACGATTAGGATTGCCGAGAGTAAAAACTTTGTAGTCAAATTTGGCATCGGCATCAAAAACCACTCGCGCACCACTGGCATTTTGACCAATGCGCAATCCGTTAATTTGTCCGGCATAACACGGCCATGTCGTCACCATGACAGTGATGACGGCAAAAACAGCAAATACAAAACGCAATGCTTTAGCCATATTACAACCCCTACTTTTTTATTATGATAACTCAAAACTTGTTTATAATCGGTTAAAAAAATTGTAAATGAAAAAAATCAGTTGTGTTTTAAAATAAAATGTATATGCTATATTCGGTTGACGAAACTTTTGCAAAACGACCGAAACCAGTGGCGCTAACTAATCAATAATCAATAAATGTTGCTGCTTTTTGGGTGTTTGTTCGATGACAGATCCAGTACGGACAAGGTTCGAATCGCAAAAGGGTTGACATTTTGAATGGCTGATGATGAGCCGAAAGATTGACGAGATTTTATTAACCAAGGTTTGGTACCGCTAACGAACTAAAATAATTTTATGGAAAAACCCTTGGTTATGGTGGATGCAAAGCGCAAAATTGATGACGTAAGTCGCTGAGTGTCAAAGTTTATAATTTTGGGGCTGTGAGCCCAAGAATTTGTGTTTGTTTATCTTGAAGTCTCTTTCATTCAGCTCGGATTAATATAAAAGTTCGGCATAATCGCCGGACGGGTAAGGAGATTTTTTATGACAAAACGTATGCTGATTGATGATACGCAACCGGAAGAAACCAGAGTTGTGGTGGTTAATGGTAACAAACTGGAAGATGTTGAATTTGAAAGCACCACTCGCAAACAGATTAAAGGCAATATCTATTTAGGTAAAATTATGAGGGTTGAACCCTCTTTGCAGGCCTGTTTTATTGATTATGGCGGAAACCGCCACGGGTTTATGGCTTTTGGCGAAATTCATCCTGATTATTATAACGTCACCGATGAGGTTTTGGCCGAAGTTGATAAAGAAGTTGATGAGATTATCGAAAATAAAAAGCGTATTGCTCGTGAAATTGAAGCACAACGCGAACAGCGTGCTAAAGAAAAGGCTTTAGCGCGCGAGGCAGCTTTAAGGGAACGAGAAGAGCAAGCCGCTTTGCAAGAACAACAGGAAAATAATATTATCGATGTTGCAACATCTGCCGAGCAGGCAAAAGCTGAAGAAAATGTTGCCATAAGTGCAAATGAAGAAGCATCAAAACCTGAAGAAAAAGAAGGTCCTACCGCCGAAGAGCTGAAAATCATTGAAGAACAATTTATTGCCGAAGAAGAGGCCAAAGAAGAAGAACAGGGTAAAAAACGAACCAAAAAACGTTTGTTAAAGAAAAGATTCCGCAAGCAAATTTCCAACTCGACAGAAGATGAGGTCAGCGAAGAAGAAAAAACTTTGGCTGAGGATATTGATGAACCTGATGCTCAAATCAGCAGTGAAGTTTGTGAAGATGAACCTACTGAATATGTCAGAACTGATAACGACGATGAAGACGACGAAAACGCTAATGAAGCTTTTGACAATGATGATATTGATGACAATTTGGATTTTGAACTACAACGCAAGCTGATTCGCGCACGCAAGCTTTATCATCGTCACAAGATTCAAGATGTGATTAAAGAAGGTCAGACAGTTTTAGTTCAAGTTGTTAAAGAAGAGCGCGGTAACAAAGGCGCTGCCATGACTACTTATTTATCATTGGCGGGAAGATATTGCGTTTTGATGCCTAATCGCATCAAGAGCGGCGGAGTTTCGCGCAAAATTACCAATGCGGCTGATCGGCAACGCTTAAAAGGAATTGTCAAAGATTTACCTTTGGGCGCCGATATGTCGATTATTGTTCGCACTGCCGGTGAAGAAAAAACCAAGGCCGAAATTGTACGCGACTATAACTTCTTAATCAGAGCATGGAATCAAATCAGACTTGATGCAATTAAGAATAAAGCTCCGATGTTGATTCATGAAGAAGGCAGTCTGATTAAACGCGCTTTGCGTGATATATACACTAAAGACATTTCTGAGATTTTGGTAGCCGGTGATGAGGCATACAAACAGGCTCGCAATTTCTTGAAAATTTTATCGCCGTCCAATTTGAAAAAAATTAAACATTACGGCAATAATGAAGCTCCTTTGTTCCAAAAGTTTCAGGTTGAAGGACAATTGGACAAGTTGCATGATGCCAATGCACAATTGGAATCCGGCGGATATTTGGTAATTAATCCGACCGAAGCACTTGTTTCAATTGATGTTAACTCCGGTCGTGCTACCAAAGAAAAAGATTTGGAAGAAACAGCCCTGAAGACCAACTTGGAGGCTTGCGATGAAATTGCCAGACAATTAAAGTTGCGCAATTTGGCCGGTTTAGTGGTTATTGACTTTATTGATATGGACGAACCGGCAAACAACCATGCTGTTGAAAAACGCATGAAAGAAGCCTTGAAAAAAGATCGCTCACGCATTCAAGTCGGCAAGATGAGCATGTTTGGACTGTTGGAATTGTCGCGTCAACGCGTTCATTCGGCATTTTGGGAAAGCAATTATCAGGTTTGTCCTTATTGCCACGGACGCGGAATTACACGCACTTTGGAATCAGCGGCAGTTTATATTTTGCGCATGGCTGAAGAAGAAGGTTGCAAAAATCGTTCCAGTAAGATCAGCCTTTCCGTTCCTTCGGATGTGGCAGTTTATTTGTTGAACCATAAACGCAAAGCTTTGTGTGAAATTGAAACAAAATACAAAATGGATATTGTGGTTTGTGCCGATGACAGTGTCAAATGCGTTACCGACTACAAGATTGAGCGCACTAAAGCTTGTGCAAAAGAAGAAAAATCTGTAGTCAACCTTCCGCCGACAATTGCCGAAGAAATTGAGGAAAAATCAGTTGCTTCAAACGAAACACCGGTTTCTGAAAACGAGGTTGTTACTGAAGTAAAAGATGAAGTAAAAGAAGAAAAGGTTGAAAATAAGGAGCGCCCTGAGCAGTCTGAGCACTCTGAACGTCGTGAAAGACGCGGCAGACGCGGAAGATTTGAACGCAGAGGCGGCAGAAGACGCAATAATTTCGCCAATAATGAAGAAAAAAATGAAAAACCGAAAACAACCCAAGAGCCGGTGATTTTGTATGACAGCCACGATAGTGCACCTAAAGTGCAAGAAACTCCGGAGGCTCCGGTTGAGGAAAAGAAAGAAAAATCTAATTGGTGGAAAAAACTGATTAAAGGATAAATATGTTACATCTTTACAGATTTTTATCAAAAGGACTGGCGGCGGCATTTTTGCTGCTGCCGTTCTTTTTTAGCAATAGCGTTCAAGCAGAAGGGTTAAATCTGATAACAGATGAAGAAACTGAAGTTTTATTGGAAAAAATTATCAAAC
The DNA here is from genome assembly GCA_902799835.1 of uncultured Pseudomonadota bacterium. GTDB lineage: Bacteria > Pseudomonadota > Alphaproteobacteria > RF32 > CAG-239 > CAZU01. The sequence goes on along the minus strand of CADCCF010000005.1, from coordinate 214,645 downwards.
CCTTGATGCAAAAAGCCGGACAACCCTATTACCGCAGCCATATTCACATTGTTAATGATGACAGCCTGAATGCTTTTGTGGCTGATGGCAACCATTTGTTTATTCACACCGGAACCTTAATACAAGCAGATAATGTGAATGAATTAGCCGGAGTGATTGCCCATGAAATCGGGCATATCAAGGGCGGACACATCTTGCGGCAAAAACTAGAAATCCGCGAGTTGAACAACTTATCATTATTGTCTGCCGCCCTAGCCGGTGCCGCCGGAATTTTGAGCGGCAGAGCCGATGCGGCTTTTGCCATTATGTTGGGCGGGCAAAGCTCGGCTTTGAACAAATTTGTGCATTATCGTGCCAATGAGGAGCGCGCGGCTGATGAAACAGCGGTCAAACTGCTTAAAGCAACCGGACAATCACCGAAAGGAATTCGGAATTTTATGAAAAAAATTGCCAAACAAAATCAGATGAGCGGTAGAGAAGAAACGCCATATTTCCGCACTCACCCGCTGACACCGGAGCGCATTGCCTTTTTTGAAAAAGCTTCTGAGAATAATAAATTACCGACGACCTCAAAATATGATGGGGATTTCAAGCGCGCACAAATAAAGTTGAAAGCTTATTTAAATGACCCCAAAGCAATGATTAACGAGTTAAAAAAATGTGCGGACAAAACCGATTGTCAATATGGCTTAGCTATTGCTTATTTTAGAGATTTGCAATTTAGACATGCTTTTGCTTTGGCTGATAAGTTAGTGGGGCAAGAACCGAATAACCCTTATTTTTATGAAATTAAAGGGCAAATGGAAATGGAAAACGGACAAGTTAAAAAAGCTAAAAACTCTTACGCTCAAGCTTATGGTTTGGCACCGCAAGTCAGTGACATAAAATTCGGTTATGCTTTTGCTTTGTTGGAAGACAATCCTGATACCCCAACCGCTCAAAAAGCCATTGAACTCTTAAATACAATAACCTTAAAGGAAAAGAACAATTTTCAAGCTTGGACGATGTTGGCAAAAGCCTATGGAGCTAAAGGTGATATGGCGCGAGCCAACTGGGCGGCAGCGGAAAGTTTGGCGATTATCGGCAACTGGGAAGCGGCAGAACGTAAATTAAAAGAAGCCGAAAAGCTCTCCCCTGCTCCGCAGTTAAAAATCAAAATTGATGACTTAAAAGAGCGGATTAAACAGGAAAAGAAGAAAGCACCATAAAAGAGGCAAAATAAAAAATGATTGCATTTTCTTATATCTTTTATATAATGCAATGTAGTTGAGATTATTATGTTTAACCTATTAATATATATTTTATGGAAACTGAAGAAAAAAGTAAGCCAAAAAAAGTCGAGTTTGTAGAAAAAGTCAAAAAGGTACCATACATTTGTGTAGTACCGGCTGGTGGGCTCCGTGCTATAAAATGTTACCCGGATGCTCGTACTTTTTTTGCAAGGGGACAGAGAGTCGGGTATTCCTTGAGAGAACGAACCTTGCTTGTACCATATAGTAGTGATGCAAAAAAAGCAATAGAAGGATTGGTGGCAAGCGGTTGGTTTGAATTCTCACAAGAGATTTTGGAGAGGTATGGAATAACTGAATCCTCCCAAAAATGATGAAATCTAAAAAAAAGCATTACTGAGAGTTAAATCAGTAATGCTTTTTTGTTTGAAGTTCAGCTGATAAGAGGAACCTGTTTTTCCTTCAAAATTTTATTAAAGGATTCATCACCCTCCTCGGCGAAAAGATTGGCCGTAAATCGCAAAGAGCGATGATACATTTTGGTTATTTCTCTGGCCAAATTATCGCGACTGCGCCAGTTGTTAATCAGGCAAGGATTGAGGTTTTCAAAAATCTCCTCAACATCGTTTTTGCATAATGTCAACTTCGTTGCCAAATCATAAGCTTGACGCTGAAACAGCTTAAGAAGCGGGGCAACATCTTCGGCAGATTTACCTCGCAATGGACTATCGTCGGAGGAATTGGGATCTTTGCACCACTTAATCCAATCTTCGGCTATCATGTAAGCGTACATGACATCAGAGATGTTCACCGGCAACATCTTGAATATAACCATAGTCAAAATGTTGTTCACCTGACAAGCATCACTGTTGTGATGTGCAGTAATCAGCAAAATTTTGGTTTGTGTGTTCATAAAATTTGGTTTTAAATTGTTTGTAAAATAATTGATTTTGCCGACAGCTTATCCTTTAGGATAAATTTTGTCAATATTTTTTGAGACAAAAAAAGATTGCATTTCTTTGTATATTTTACTATAATGCGATGCAATTGAAATTATTATGTTGAACCTATATATATTACATTATGAAAAAATTAGAAATAATGATTGTGTCGAAAGGTTGTTATGGTGTGAAGGTATTAAAAATGGTGCCCTACATTTGTACCGTACCCGGGGGCGGAGTTCGTTCCATCACATGTTATCCTGATGCTCAAACTTATATTGTGAATGGTAATCATGTCGGATATTCCCCAAGCAAACAAACTTTGCTTGTAACGTTTGGTTGTCCACCAGCACGAGCGATAAGGGCGTTTATGGGTATGGGGAATTTTATATTTGCACCGGAGATCTTAAAGAAATACGGGATAGATAACTCCTCGACTGAAAGTAAATCCTCGACATAATCGAGGATTTTTTTTGTTTAAGTATTCGGCATGTAAGAATTGTTTACCGAACAAAAAATACCTAACCTTCTCATTAGTAAAATTACTCCTAAAGTTAATGCTATACTGCGGATAGTTTTTGATAATGAATTTTTAGTTCCTATTTATATAATTGTTGCAATTTTTTGGTGTGATAATTTCACCTTGACTTTAAGCTTTAGGTTATTATGCTTATATTTATGATGAGGTATAATATGAAAAAAATTGTTTTTATTTTAGGAATATTTTTAACTTTGAGCTTAAATGCAGAGGCTGAAGTTTATCACGGCATTGATATTGATAGAGTCTATAATTCAAATGATTGGAGCAATAAGAAAAAAATCAAAGAGATTATAAATGATTATAATTTATTGTTACAATATCAGAAAAAATTATCTTTGTGTTCTAAAGAGACAGAAAGATTAACATGTATGAATGCATTAACAGAAGATATTATAAAAAGTTTTTATAATTATAATTTTGTGCAAAATATAAATGATTATCATAATTATGTCAAATCTACTACTTCAGCTTATGGTATTATTTACTGTTTAAATAAATATAAAATCCCTTCTGGAACAATATGTAATCAAGAAACAATGGGGAAAACTTGGGAAATTATTGAACAATATGATAAAGATTTACTTCAATCAGTAGAAAAAACTTTAATTAGCTACGAATTTTTGCAAGACTATAAAGATTAAAAAAACAAGGAGCTTATAAAAGCTCCTTTTCAACTTTAATAAGAGATATGGTAACCGTTTGTTCTGTTATTCCAACCATTGCCAAAGTAATTATAGTTGGCATTATTCTTATCTTGTTCTCTCACAAGATTTTGGTATTTTTGTAAAAAATCCTCATAATTCGTATTTTGCAGAAGATTTAATGTTATATCACCAATAATATCACCAACCGGATTAATTCCTAATGCTCGATGCGTCGTTTCAATAGCATTTTGAGGACTTGTTCTGATACCATGATCAAATACAAATCCTCTTATTTCACGAGGAAGTTTGTTGATACCATTCCAATTCCACACTTCATTATATAACAAAGCATTAGCTCTTTCTCTGGTTAAATTTTTAATATCTTCATTAGGGTGATAACGTTTAGATATTCCCATATTGGTTTCTCCGCCCGGATCATTTATATTATTTACATAACCTTTTTCATTAGGAATTGCATATTCTTGTAATGCGCGTTGATAATCATTATCACCTAGCATTTGATCGATAAATTCTTTACTAAAATCAGTTCCATATAATGAATAATCGACTGGCTGTTGCTTTAATTGTATTTGATTTTGCAAAGTTTGTAACAACAAAGCATTATATTGTTGTTGCCAAGGATTAACGCCCGCGGATTGCTGTTGCAACATCTGATTTTGCAATGCTTGTAATCATAAATTATTGTCAATTTGCGGTTGATTAAATTGATTTAAGTAATTTTGTATATTAGTTTCCGTACCATAAACGGAAGGTGCAACTATTCCCGCACCTAATGCTTTACCGATTGCTTTACTCATTTTTTCTCCTTTCAGTTAGTTATAAAAAAAAGAGCCTTGTTAAAAAACAAAGCTCTTGGGTTGAATATAAATAAGAAATATAAGTTCCCTTTTATAATGTTGTTACAATTTTGAGTTGTGAATAGATTATGGATATTTGCTGTAATTACAAATTCTTTGGTAATTGTTGAATTATAGCTTTTATATCATCAACTAATTCTAAAGATATTTTTTTGAGAGTTGATTCAAAGCGAAATATTTCGTGCGGATTAGTCCAATACCTGTTGTAAAACTCAACATTTGCCGTATAAGTTTTTTCGAAGTATATTTTGTAATTTTGATCCATTAATTTATATTCAATAACTATATTATTATTTGCCCAGCCTGTCGGTGCACCAAACAACCACAACAAATCTCCTGGTAATGATAATCCATAAAATGTCCATGATTTCTTTATGTGAGATTCTTTTAATGTTCCAGATAAAATTAAATCAGCATCTTTTGTTCGATCTGAATAGTAAACTTCTTTAAAAATTGAAGAATTTTGCAATTCCTCTGTAATTGCTTTTGAAAAATCTTCTGTCGGTTTAAAATTCAAGAATGGTGATGCCTCTGGAACATTAAACTCGGATTGCGTACTATATGGAACCAATGGTATTAATGCTAGCCAACCTGATGCTTTAAATGCATTATTTTCATTAATGCGTTCATCTCTTAGTGAAGGTACAGCTATTGTTAAATTTAAATCTTGCTTTTTATATATCTTTGGTTCTGCAGTATATTTCCAACCTTGCACAGAAGCACATCCTGATAATGCCATCAAAACGATAATTGTAAAACAAATTTTTTTCATAGTCCTATTTCCCTCTTTTATTAAAAAACAAAACCACCTTGATGAGAGGTGGCAGGAAGTTGAAACCTATTTTCAGGAAATAGTGTAGTTTATTTGATATAAAAATACATCTTATTAACTACCTTCCTGCCGTAAAAGCAAAAAGGTAGTTTTTTACATCTGATTTAACAGATAACCTGAAAAGAGGGTTTCAAACCTCACATCGGTAATCAACCAATGCAAGTTCAGGCTATTCTAAAATATAGAAATTGTCAAAATAAATTTGCTAAATATAAAAAAAGCATTACTGAGAGTTAAATCAGTAATGCTTTTTTTATTTCTGAAACTCATTGGATTATTTATATTTATTACGATGCTAAGAGAAAATCCGCTATGGTTGACACCATAACTGTCGATACCGTTTTGTCCGGTTTGGTAACCTAACGGCGAGATATTTTGAGGATAGATATCCATTGTTTTGTTCTTTCGTTATATTTTATCAATACTGATATTTTTTCAGTTTGTTAATTACTATTTTCCATAACAGTTTTGATGATAAAAAATGTTACCTTATGATAATATAACAAAACTAAAAGTTCCATAATCAACCATGGAAGCAAGATGTATTTTATCCTTAAAAAATTATCTTTCGTGCATTCAAACCATTTTCGTTTGAGAACGTATCGCAAAAACAACGGGTGTCCGACCATAAAACAAAAATCAAACAAGAACAGAACAGGAAAAAGGGGGCCAAATTTATGAAATACCAAAATAATCATCAAGCCACATAAAACCAATACACAAATAACATCAGTTATTGCTTCTGATGCTATCTTTTTTATTCTTTTTATTATAGTCTCTTTTTCCATATTCTGTTTTTTTGTTGTGTTTTTTATCTATGAAGCTTGCAATATTTCATTTGGATAACATATTATAATCACAAACAATACTAATATTTCTAAAAACAATATAGGTAATAATATATATTTTATCTGTAACAATTTATCTTTGCAACATTCAAACCATTTCTTTTTTAATACATATCGTAAAAACAACGGATATCCAGCTATAAGACACAAATCCAAAAGGAACAAAATAGGAAAAAAAGGTGCCATAAAATGTATTTCTACCAGCGCAACAATTCCAAATGCAACTAACACACTAAGTACAAAATCAATTCCTTTATAAAAAAGAGTCTTTATGATTCCATTTGTGGCCTTTTTTTCCATATTTTGTTCCTTTTTTATATATTATCTTTCATTTTCATCAACATAATATATGTTTTTTAGCTTATCTGCAACAGAATTAATCCCTTGTTTGATAAATTTGCGCCCAACGACACTACCTCCACGTGTATATGGAATTTTATCTATTGGTAATCCTGCAATATTAGCAATTCCGTTTACCAATAAATTGGTAGCAAAATCATTCCAATTTTCAGCATAGCCTGTGGAAGCATTTAAGGTATCTGTTGCCGCATTTAAAGCTTTATTGGCGAAGGTGTTATCTTTTACCAAATGCATCGGAGTGGTCATTGCACCGGCAAATTCACCTGCACCATAAACATACGGATGTTGCTGACTTAAATTATTTTGAAGCTGACGGACGGCATCTCTTGCTCCTTTATAATCAACTCCAAATGCCGTTGCTGCTCCGCCCATAGCCTCATCAAAATTACCTAAACTTGCTCCGGTGGCATAACCTACAACTCCGGCCTCAGTTGCATCGGCAAAGTTATTTCCAAGCTGTTTAACAATATTCCAAGCATTTGATTTTGGTTGCTGTTGAGCTTGTTGTTGCGGCGTTGCTGTCGCCACCGGTATCGGGGTTGTGTTATTTTGCATATTCTCAATATTCGCAGAAATATTAGAATTTCCAAAACCATAGTTATTGGCGGAATTGCCCCAAAAATTTGGTGGTATGATTTAAGGATAGTTGGAAGTAATACCTTGAGCGTTATATTGCTTTATCAAATCTTGTTCACGTTTTGAGCGAGCCATTTGATAGGCAATCTCATCTTGATTGGTAAATCCGTTATGATTAACACCATAACTATCAATGCCGCCAACACCGGTTTGGTAGCCCAGCGGTGAGATGTTTTTAGGATGGATGTCCATTGTTTTCTCCTTTCTATAAAAAAAATTATTTCTGACATAGTTCTAATTGTTGACGCAGTTTGTTGATGCGCGCCAACCACTCCCAGAATTCCGGCGCATTGATTTGTTCAATACTTTGCGCAACTTTTTCGCCAGCATTTGGATAAGTCGGACAATAATTATAGTTTCCCGCGACGCATGAGCTCAAGCAACTCAAGCTTAGAAGCAGGAGGGGCAGATAAAATTTGGTTTTGTTTAGTTTGAACATATTTAATTACCTCAACTTGTTTTTCCACTATTTGCACTTTGGCCTGCGCATAACCCAGATAATAGGCAAACAGCAGACAACCGGCATAAACGAATACTCTGACTTTCATATATTTTGCTCCAATAAAAGAACGAAAGATTGTGCCGCTGAATAAGCGTATTGCGGTGAGCGCCACAACATGACACCCACCGCAATAACTGCCAAAATCCAGACAACGATTTTAAGACATCTCATAACTTGAATACTCCGTGGCGTATGACTTCAGCTATACGCTCAGCACGACGTCCGGTAATTTTGGCATAACGACTGTTTAAGCATTCATCAGCGGCTTGTTCATAATTGCCACAAGCAATATGAGCTAACATTTTTTGAAATTTCAGGAGACCGACAATACCTAAATTAAATGCCATATCAATCAATGCATATTGTCGTTCTTCATCTAACTCCTTAAAAAAGGGAAGATATTTTTTTAAATCACGATAAACCGATTTGATATCATTGCGCAACAAATATATTGCAGCTTCTTTGGTTATACCATGACGCCAATCACCCACAATTTTTTCTTCTTCCGGAGTTAAAGGATTATCATCCAAATTACGCCCCACCCCGATGGTAAGTTTGCCCTTTATACAACGATAGGGCTGCAAACGCAGCCCTTCGTGAAGTTTTAATCTTTGAGAAACAGTATATAAATCTATCATTTACGTCTCCTCTTTTTGAAAGGTTTACGTAAAGCTTTTATTGTTTGATATGCCCTGGCGGCAACATAAACAAAAGTACATATGCTGATGGCAAGTGTTATCATTTGATTGCAAATTTGCGCATAATCAAGAGCACAAGCAAAAGCGGCCGAACCGACAACTTTGGTATCCTGGATAATTTCACTATTCATCATTGATAATCACCTCCTTCCATTCTGAGAAACTCTTGGGCTCTTGCTCCCACCAATCCTCGCCTAAAGTATAATCTCTTAAATATTGCCGATAGGCTTTATATTCTTCACGCTCAACATCGGTGACGGGAAAGTCAACCAGCATATAAATATCAGTTGCTTGCAAATAACTATTGCGAGTAGCTCGAATAGATTTTTGCTTATTCTCCAAATCAGCTTGTTCTTGTTCCTCATTCGTTAAACCCCAAGCCTCTAACCCATCAGCAACCTCTTTAATTTCATAGCCTTTGTTGTGATTATTCTCGACAATAAAATCAGCTCGTTGCTTGAATGTATAAGGTTTGTTTAATTTGACTTTAATTTCCATTGGTTTTCTCCTTAACTTATATATCCGCAAGCTTGCCAAAATGTCTTAGATAAACCAATCATACCGCTGTAATAGTTGAAGCCAGAAACTGTAACAGAGTTGACGCCCATATGTGCTGCATAGTAGGATTGCATATATGTTGTTTCCAAGGTTATCTGAACATTTGGAATGTTTGCAAAATTTTTCAAAAATGCCTGATTAAACTGTGTTGAAGAACCATGCGTGGTTATAGTCCCTCCTTGTTCACACCAATCATCAGAGTAAAGCCTATACCATGAATCGCCATTGACATAAGTTTCAACTATACTGTGAGCTTTCAAATTTACTATATCTGTCAACACACCAGCGGCGGCAATGATATTGGCATCTTGAACAACCTCACCGACATAGAAGTAAAGATATAGACCATTGGCAGAGGTTTCGATACCGGATTTGGTTTCGTCTGTGGTTATGCCATAAGCAACATTTGTTGGTGGGTTAGGAGACGTAGTAGGAGCAGATGTTCCCAAATCCGTTCCAATGCTTGATGATGTTCCTAAAAAGGAATTTGGAACGTGTGTCAGACCAAATTCTGTGTTTCCGTCTGTTAGTCCAAGTATTTTACCATTACCTGCAACCGCCTTACCGCTGGCGAGAGCAACTTTTAACGGCAATCTGAAAGTGGTATCAGATGTATTGAGTACAAAATCGGTATCAGCATAAGTTTCGGTCGATAGCTTAACGCTTACGCCTGCCTTAGTTACAGTCCCGTTATAGATTTGCAACAAAAGATTATAAACCGATTGATAAACTGTGCCAGAATTAAATTGACCATTACTTAACAGCCAGCTTGCGTTACTTAACTCATACTCTGAATATTTGTAATCGAGCAGAGAAAATGGATTGTTAAGCTGAGAACTTCCTGCAGCGATTTGAACATCGCCGATAAAGACACCATAACCATCTACATCATATCTCGTGTTGGCATCGTGTGTGGCAAGAGCATCATATTCTGCTTGCGTTCCGTGCCATACTCCCAGTGCGTTTGCCGGATTGTTTTGGTCGATGACACCGATTGCTTGCAAAGCGTTTGAGGTGTTTTTGCTAATGGACTTGTTGTCAGGGGTGACACTGGCTTCTGCCCAACTGGCGGTTTTTCCGTTGGTGGTCAAAAACTTACCTGCTTGCCCCGTCTGACTTGGCAAAGCATCAATATCGACATTACCTGAGCCGACTAATGAATTGCCGTTTACAGTTTTAATATTTGTGCCGGAAACCAATTTTTCTTGGAAAGTGGCATCAGCGGCGGCAATCGTATAATACGGCCCCTCTTCACCAATCAGCACCCAAGCTCCCACTCCGCCGGTTATAACCCAACGATAATAAGTGGTTTCGTTATTATGCGTTTCATCTTGCAAAACTTTAATAATATTGTTGTTTTGCAAAGTTGAAGTGTCATAAGCCTGAAGCTCGGCATAAGTCCCGACAATATCGGTGACATCGCTTGCCGCGGTTATAGCATCAATTTGTTGTTGCAAGCTACTATCGGCGTTGTCAACATAAGATTTGTCAGTCAGCTGATTATTAGCAGTTGCCGTAGAGGGGATTTTGCCCTCGATTGTGTTGACACGTGTCGCTAATCCGCTGAGCGAAGATGATGCTTGTTCTGCCCAATATTTGGCAGAGTTGCCCAAAGGCTCGGTTGGATCACCGATGGCATATTGCTTGGATTGATTGGCAAAACTTTCCGCCAAAACTGCGCTGGCATCAACAGCCGCTTGTTTTTCCGCCGCATTGGTATTAAAAGCGAGAGTTTTGTCAGTAGCGTTTTGATTAAATGCGTTGGTCTTATTAGTGACATTAGTATCAAAACTTGAAGTTTTTGCGGTAGCATTGTCATTAAACGTGGTTGTCTTGGCGACCGCATTGTCGTTATAATCCTGCGTTTTTGCGCTGGCATTATTATTAAACGCCGTTGTTTTGTCGTTGGCATTTTGATTAAAAGCGTTGGTTTTGGCTGTTGCATTAGCATCAAACTCAGCAATCCCGTCATCAACGGCTTTTTCAATCTCAGCCTCGCCGGATTTGATATAGTTAATCGCCTGACCGACATCGATTTTAGCCACTTCACCGATCACCGCATTATAGTTTTCGGTGTCGATTATTACGTTAAAATTGCTTTCCTGCATTTTATGCCCCCGTGGTTACCTGCTCGGTTATCCTAAAAGTGCCGATTTGATTAACATCAGCCGGAAAAATAGTGTTAACCGAACCGTCTGCCGTGGTGATTTGAATATCGGTGTTATAATCGCCAACCGGAATACTCGTTTGGGTTGGAGTAAACAACAAAGCCATTTTGCCGTTTTTAACATCAACATCAGTTCCGGTAAGAGTAAACATCAGGTTGTTATTCTCATCTCTTACCTGCATTGTCATGACCGCTCCGGTCAAGTCAGCCGGTTGGCACTTGTTTTTGATTTGAAAATTCACGGCAAAGCTGTCGCCTTGTCTGATTTCGATTAAATTATTGATAACTCTTCCGCTCATGATTTTATACCTTTGCTCTAATAAAGTAATTAATCGCTTGGTTTATTGGTGTTACGTGTTCCGAAGCTCCATATATTGCAGAACTTTGTGATGCTCTACGATAGATGTTCTCAGAAGCTCTAGGATACATAGCCCCACCAGAATCCCAAGGACTATCAGGGTCACCATTGCCTTGCGTTCCAGTATATCCGATGTTAATTTCAGGCAATCCCTCAGCTTGGGTAGTATACATATCGGTTTCGGAATCACCACCCAAACCACGCAAGAACTTACCGCGATAATCCGGTAGATTAAAAGTTGTTGAGCCGTCACCGGCACCGAAATTTTCACCTAACAAAGCAAATAAGTCAGCATATGTTGTGCGACTCACGGCCTGTCCATTACATAAAAGCCAGTTGCCATGATTGGCAGTTTGTAATGAAGTTTTAATATCGCCGACAAACACACTTGCTGATGTTGTTGCACTATTTATGGCATTTTGCAAAGTAGTTTGCACAGTGTTAAGTTGTCCTTTGTTCACTGCATCGTTGTTGGCTTGACCTTCAGCTAAACTTTTAATTTGAAAACCTCCCATGTGCAAATTTCCACTCATGGCAATCTGACCATTGCGCAACAAACACTGGCTCAGTCCATCGGCAAAATTGTCATCTTCTTCATCATGACGATCTGACATAATGTCAATATCATTAATGCGATCATCTTCCCAGTTGTGCAAACGGGAAAATACTCCTTCACTGTCAAAAGGCATTTTATTTCTCCTTTATTTTGCAAGCTAATTGATAATTCACTTTTAAGAAACCGTCTTCTCCTTCAAAAACAGCTTCCGGCATTACTGCTTGAACTTCTTGGGCCAATAGTCCGATTTGAAACACTTTACTACCTTTGAAATTGAAACAATAAACCGTTAATCCGTTATCTAACTTTCCGACTGGTGTAAGATTTTCTTTCAACCGCGCATCCGAAGCTAAAAACGCACTGGCAGCCGCACTGGCTGCTGAATTTAAGAAATCATTACCGGCCTGATGTTGAGCAGCCGAATTATAAGCTCGATTTTGAGCAATGCGATTGTCTGCCTGATGTTGAATATCATATTGGTTCATCGCATTAGTATAGCCGGAAATTGAATTTTGTAAGGCTGCCAGAAGCTGATTGATATAATTACTTTGTGCGGCGTTGCCAAAAGAAGCTGCATTAATTTGATCTTGCAAACTCTGTGAATAAGCGTTTTGTCCGTTGAGCACCGACTGATATACCGCCTGATTCAAGGCGTTGTTTTGATTGTTTTGTAAGTCATTCATTGCTCTTTGATAAGCTTCGGATCCAACCGCTAATCCTTGATTGGCAAGGCGCGCTTGCAAATCATCAGTTTGGTTGGCAAAAGTCGGCTGCATCAAATTGGCATAAGAATTGTATGTTGCCTGCTCTGCTCTTTGTCTGGCACCATCTGAGGCTGCAACACTAAAATTATAATTTCCCATGTTGGGTAAATTTTGTGAAGCATTGGCGGCATAAGATGTCAAATTGTTCAACGTATTATCATAGTTGGTTGTGTTATAATTTTTGAGATAATTTAAGATATTGCTCTCCGAACCATAAACACTGGTGGAAGCTCCGCCTGCTCCCAAAGCTTTTCCTATTGCTTTACTCATTTGTTTTTCCTTTCCATAAATTTTCAGATTGTAACATTCCATAGATATAACTGTCAGTGCCGGAATCATCATAAGCTCTCAATGTTCCTTCGCGTTTAAATCCCAGTCGTTCAACCAATTTTAGACATGGGACATTATCGCATCGTACCAATATACTGATGCGATGAACCTTATAAACATCAAAGGCTAGCCCGAAGATTGCTTGAAGAATTCTTTTACAACACCAACGCTTATCCATGGTATAAATTGTCCACCACAAGTCGCGCCCTTCACGAATATTGTGGTAGATTAAACCGCCGATTAATTGCGATCCGATAGCAAAACCTAACGCTTGTCCATCGGATATGGCATCGGCATCATAGCCCAATTTGAGACAAACCCAACGAGCTATGTTGTGTCCATAATCATAAATAATTCTACATGATTCCTGAGGCTTGTTCATAGCGCACCCCCGTATCATACCACTCAATCAAGTTACCACTTGTGCGCGTTTTAAACACAACGCTAATCTTGTAACCAGTGGCAGAATTGGCAATCCAATTGGAACGAATTATGCTACGAGATGTTTGCCATTTGGTTTGTCCTTGGGTGATAGAATTTGACCATTGTGCTTTGTTCCATTTGGTAACTCCGCCAAAACCCAAAGTTTCCGAAGTGTTTTGCAAACTGTGAATATAATCAACATCAGTATATATAACCAAGGCATATCTGCCGCTTGAAGCAGTGCGAGGATTAAGCAACTGAATTTTTTTCAAAACATCAGTTCCTAAATTGGTATAAGCTTGACGAACCTCACCGATAATTGAGATACCATTATCGGAATAACCCTGGTCAAACTGGCAAACGCCATAATCAGAACCAAAATATAATTTATCATGAAATAAACACCAACAATGTGCCTTAATGCCGATGAAACGACACCACGCTCCGGTATTGAGATTAGCAACATGTTGTTCATAACCCTGGCTTAACGGCACATTAAACAAAGCATAACCACCACGAGTATAAATAACTCCCTGCCAACCGTCTTTGTTTTTACCTGATGACGAACGTTCCAAAACCAGTCCGCGAATCTTATCGGAAAAGGCATAAGTTGAAACACCGGCTTCGTTCAAAGGTAAAACTTTGGATAATGGCAAATAACCATCCTCAGTGATAATGATAATATCACCTTGATATTGCAAGGTGCATCGATAGCCGATCGGTGGTGAAATTTTATAACTGCCTTTCAACGACCAACTGTCAGCTGAATTAGGATTGGTTCCATCATAAACCAAAACTTCGCCTTCTGAAGTGATAAACACAGTTAAATCATCTATTCCTTGACCACCATCAACAGTCCAATTACATACAGCCATAAGATGGCCGCCAAACCGCGCGATACTGCTTAGATCGAAACAATTAAGATCTCCTGATATATTGCCGGCTTGAGCCGAATACCATACACGCAGAGTGTTTTTTTCCAAAGCCCAAAAAAATTGTTTAGAAACACCTCCGGCAATAATCTTGGATGGTGTTAAATTATCATTGCGAAACCCCCAATCGCTAAAAGTTTCATTGTTTTCATCATCAAGATGATAAACTTTGGGAACATCAATACCATTCATAAAATAAAGATAATCTTTGTATTGAACAGTTTGACAGCGATCACTGTTGAAAGTCAGATTGTCATACACACTGACATTGGATGCTGATGACAAATTATAAGCCTTACCTGAGGATATGCCGATAAGCCTTTGTTTATCATCCTTTTTGTAGGTTGCCAAAGTCAAGAAACGATGATTATTCTTATAATAATCAATATAGCCTTTACGCAAAGCTATTTTGTTATCAAGCGGAATATAATTGTCCATAACAATAGCATCTTCAGGTGGCATTACATTATATGCATCACGACAATTTAGTCCGCCAATCGGAGCAGCAATGGTATAGCTTAAAGATTTTCCGGTGCGATTAATGTATGACTTTAACATTTATCCGCACTCCTTTGTCCAATGGTTCAAGGCAATAACAATCAAGCGGAATATCCTGAGATATTGACTGAGCTGAAAATTTCTTTTTTAATTCAGCTTCGTATTCAGCATATTCCTCCGCATAATCAAGCCCTGAACGTTTCAACCAACGCCACAAAATTCCGAGCTTTACCAAATACTCATCAAAAATCGGAATGTCGTCATCTGATTGAATAGATGATCTTTCTTCCATTGTTTTGGCACGCAGGCATATTGAATTGCTACGATATTGAAAAACTATTTTAACCGGATAATCGGGCAAATTGAGAAATTTAAGCTGATTATTTTGCAACTTAAATTTCAGCAAATCGCCGTCATCGCAAAAATATTTTGACTTCATCCAAGTTTGCGGATCTATCGATCCGATGACTTTTTCATGAATATCTTTGATATAAATGGTATTCGGCAACATAGAATAAAAATCATAACAGATTTCTTCAACAGAATAATTTTTGCGTCCCGGATCAGTTTGTAAAACTGCTTCCTTAATCAATTCAGGCCAATCACCATAACGCAATAGGCTATCGAGCGTTGATTTGGCAACACTCAAAAATATATTGTCGGACATTGAATTGGTGGCGAACAAACTTTCAGGACGTTTTACTGCCGCCATATCGGCAACTTCCTGACATATGCTTAAAATTGATTTCATTTTTTCTTTCTCCTGACAGAAGTTGTAATTTTGTTTTTCAAATCATCAAGTTCAGCTTTAAGCGAAGCTATCTTTTGTTCATAGCCATCTTTTAGTTGAGCAATTTCTTCGGTACTTTTGACCTGACGATTGTTTTCCAAAAAACACTGCGCGGTTTTTTGCTCTTTGGTCAAATTGAGATTGCGAACACGGTCTTCCGATAATGAAGCCAAAGCTTCAAGAGTGAAAATTCCATGATATTTACAACTTTCAATTTCGCTTAAAGAAAGAAAAGCAAAATTCTCTAATGGCGTTCCTGCCTTTGCTTGTTTTTTGGATAGCTGATAACGGGCATATTCAACCGGAAACCGCTCGATTTTTTCAGGAGTGGCCGGCTGATCAAAGACCTCTGTGGTGTTATCCTTGATTCTGATTTCGCAATAACAAACATCCTTGAATTTAGGAATACCATTGTTATCGAGTTGTCCTGTTTTGACCGCTCGATCATAAAATCTGGCTGATACACCTTCATCAAGATGATTTTTATTTTGCTCTATCAATTTTTGATAAGTATCAAAATCCATATTAATTCTCCCATTATGACAAAGGACTGCTTTTTAATAAAGCAGCCCTTTGTCTGTTAAATATTGCAATAATTAGCCGTTATCGGTTGTATCGCCTTCAGTCGAAGAATCATTATCATTTGAAGCTGAACTCTCAGATGAGGCTGCCGGAACATTTATCAAAACGCCTTGCAAAGCAGCATTTGACATAGTCATATTGCCGGCCCAACCGATAATGCGGTACATTGCATCTTGGTTTACGGCAACACGACTGCCATCAATAACTTTCATATTGCGATCTTTGTGAGGACGCAAAAAGAGGTAATCAGTGTTTAAGAAATACATATGATTTTCCGGGCAATAACCACCCTGTCCACCATCAAACACCACATCAGCACCCTTAAAGCGCAAGTTGCTAAATCCGGAATCAGCTAAATTAGGATTCAAGAAACGCTGACCATCCTGCAAAGCAGCTTCAAAGGTTGAATAAAATGTGTTGTCGGCAACAATCAAATCAGGTTTGTCATGACCACGCGAGCAAGCCATGTAGAGGTTGTTCATTTTTTCCAAAATGTTATCTTTGGAAACAGCATTAACACTCAAAGACTGGTTGCGCCAAAATTCGTTGCCTGAAGTTGCACGGTTAATGTTACCGACTGTGCCGGTAGTCGGATCATCAGCCACCAATAATCTCAATCCGCCGATTGACTTGCCGCTGGAAGCTGTACCATCGCCATACATGGCATAAGCCAACTGGTTAGCCATGCTTTTTTCAGCGTTGTTAATGCGTTTTAATAACAAGTCCATTACCTGAGCATGACTTGAGTTTTTCAACAAATCTTCACCGGAAATAGCTACCGGAACAGCGGCCAACTTGATGGCGTATTCGGCAGCAGTGAACAATTGTTTGGGAGTGTAATTGATGGTATCATAACCGGAATACCAAACAACATCACCTTCACCATATTCCAATTCTTCCAAAATTTTGGAACCGCCCAAAATCGGACGAACATTGTTTTTTTCCTGCAACTTGCGCAAAAGGGCATTGTTTTTCGACATATTGTCGGCCATTTTGGCAGTACGGGATTCCAATGTCATGGTAAACACATCATTATAATTTGCATTAGGCATATTTATTTTTCCTTTCAAAAAAATTTAAAACAATAAAATTAATCATCAATAAAACCAAACTCGGCAAAACGATGTTCCAATTCTTCACGCAGGCTCATATTTTTGTAGTCAGGTTCGGCTTTGTCGGAAACGGCAAAAGACGCATCTTTGGCTTTTTGAGCTTCTTTAGTTTTATTCTGCAGGCTGGAATCAATATTGCGAGCAATCATTTTGGCTCGAGTATTTTTGTTTAGCCAAACCGCCATATCATAGGCTTCTTCTAGACTGGTTGCTGATCGATTTGCAAGAAGCTGATACATATCCTGAATAACATCTTGATAAAACGGATGTTTAAGCTGGCCGGCATCATCGCAGCTATCAGCAAAATCTTGAATCTGCTTTTCGATAATTTTGGTTGACCAAATATTGTAAGATGGTTGACCTAAGTTATTTGCTGCGGCAGTCGGCATCCCGACACCATAACTTTCGGCTAACATCTTAATGGCGGCTTGCGGAGAGGTGCGCAGCTGTTTTTCAACATCAACCAACTTGTGCAACCAATCTTCCTGTGAAGCAACACCATATTTGCGCAACTCAGCTTCAATGGCGGCATAAGTATTCTCCAACCATTTGTACATGGCGATTTGAGAGCGCAAGTTACCAAATCCTTTGTCAATTTCTGCTTCACGTGCGCAAAGATAGCGACGCCAATTCAGCGGCAATTCGGCAAAGGTTTCGGCAATCTCTTTGTCATACCCCGAAGGAGGTACTAAAAAATCCCCTTTGTCGTCAGACATCGGGGATTGATTTTCTGGTTCTAAAGTATCTTTAGTCATTCCATATCCTTTTTTTGTATTGTTGAAGTAAGTCAGCGAAAATTTCTTCACGCTGATGTTTTTCTTGAAGCATTCGAATATTCTGCAAATAACCAGCAGAATAGTCAGATGCTGCGGCCAAATCATTGGCCTTCAGGAAGCGATCAATATCCGCAACAGATGAGGCAACGCTTCCATCCGGAAGGATTACTTCCTCCGAAAAATTTTTTGAAAAATAGGTCATTGGTTGTTACTCGACTTGGTGTTTTTATTTTGATATTTGAGCAACAACTCCATTCGTTTGATATCGTTTTGCTCTTTTTTCAGTGATATTTCGGCTAAGTCTTTTTGTTTTTGCGACTGCACTAATTGCTGTTGCAAATTAAATTCGGACTGCGGAGCATCAGGTTGATTAAACTCCTCAGCAATTTTATCAAAGCAATGTTCCAACACACTGTCATATTGACGAGCATTGGGAAGAATTGCCACCAAAGATGAAATCATTTGGCGATACAAATCCAACAAAAGCGGCTGTTTGCTGACCACATCAAATGCCTGACTTATCAAAGTATGAATCGAATTAATTGCCAAATTATTGTTTTGCAAAGTTTGCTCTTCGGAGCCGGCAGTCTCACTATCAACACCCAAAATCATACCGCGCAAACGATCTTGTTTCAAAATTTCTACCGCGGCAATCGCCTCAGAAGCGGTGCGTTCATCAACCGGCAAAAATGACAGTAATTTGTCTTTAGAAAAATGTTCACAAATAATTTCTGCTTTGATTTTAAAAATCTCCGCAATAAATCGCTGCATATCATTTTGGCGATCCTGGTTGCGCAATGTGCCGAAATTGGTCTTTTTAACAACTGCAGTTGCTGTCTCACCAGAATTGGAAGATCCGCGCATAATATCAGAAACTCCGGTTACTTCATAAATGGCATTAACCAGATCTTGCCGTCTTAAGGCCAGCGCT
Organism: uncultured Pseudomonadota bacterium; assembly: GCA_902799835.1. Taxonomy (GTDB): domain Bacteria; phylum Pseudomonadota; class Alphaproteobacteria; order RF32; family CAG-239; genus CAZU01. The sequence continues at coordinate 195,759 of CADCCF010000005.1, read as the reverse complement.
TGCAGAGCATTTATGTATTGTTCTATCGGCATAAAATCGACAATATTTTTGATTCCGCCGGCCGATTTGAGACGGTCAAAATCAGAAACGCTGACCAAAGTTACTTCTTTATTTAAGATTGAAGCTAACTCAGGAAATGCATTATCATAACAACCGGATACTTTGATTGCTTTCATAGTTTTTTCCATGCGCGATGTAACGCCATCAAGCTCATCAAGAAGCGGTTTTATCTGAATATAATCAGGAACCGGAATAATACTGTCGTTAGTTGTGGTAGCAAATATCGGTTTCGGTATCGGATAAAAATTATCCAACGACAATCCCCCTTCTACAACTTTTAAAAAATGATTGGGAAAGTGACGGCTCAAAAACAAGACGCGTTTCGATGACTTATCCCATACCTCATATACTTCAATTGTTTTGGAAGAAGACTTGTCGTCGGCAAAATATCCTTTGGCGATATTTTCACCAAAAGCTGCAATAGCCGATGCAAAGGTCATATATTGCCTGATGGCAAACCAAGTGCAATCTTCCCAAATACCGACCTTTTCCGAATCAGCAATAAAATTAAGCGGATCAAGATATTCCGTTCTGACTTGTTCGTCGATTTTAATTTCAACCGGTTCTTGCGATTGGTTATTAACCAAACCGAAACGCGGACGATAACGCTCGATTACCATACCGGAACCGGCAAGCAAAAAGTCATTGCGGGCATATTTTATTACACTGTCAAAATCAAACTGTTCCAAATCCCAAAGTAGTGCACGTTCTAATATCATACAGGCATAATTTTGTGATTTGTCAGATGATTTTTCTTTACGAGCAATGTAGGGTTTAGGTTGTTTGAAATATAAAAACGGTTTTAAGGTTTCAATTGAAGACCAAAAAATATTTTGTTTATCATTCTTGATATCTCCGCGATAATACTGACGGATTTTTTTAATTGTCTCATGGTAGTCATGATAATGTTGTTCGGCTTTAGCAATTTTGGCCAGCCAATTTTTAACCTCATTTTCTTCTTTATATTCTAAATTATCACTCATTTTCAAATACTCCTAAAATTGAATTTTCTCTTAAAACGACCACATCTTTTTGGTGAGAAGGTAACTCATCAAAAAGATGGAACAAAATTTTGTCACCCGGTTTTACTGAATTTACCCTTTCACCGACGCTTTCAACCCGACCGATGACCCGAGGATTTTGCAAACTGTCAATAATCAGATGAGATGTTTTTTCTTGTGGCTCAAGCCGAACAAAAATACGGTCGGCAATAGCTTTAATCATGATTGTATCCTTTCTTTTACAGATATGAAAAAAGCGCATCTTTAAGAACTAAGAAGCGCTTTAGGTTTTACCATTTCCCGTTACTGTTATCGGAAAACAAAGATTCAATACTATCCGGAGGACGTGGCGGAGATTGCTCAACGACAGGTTCGGCAAAGGTCAGTACAAAAGCATCGGCCAAATCAGGGGATCTGCCCAAACGCTTTTTCACTTCATCTTTGCTTTCTAACAACAGACGACCTTTGCTGTCATAAGATTTGTTGACTGAACATAATTCATCTAATAGTTTTTCATCGTTAGGCAATTGTACCGCCAAATCTGATGACAACCAATCTCGAGCATTATCCCACATTTCGGCACGACGATTATAATAACGATCATCTGCAATTGCTCGTGATCCGAAATTGATTGCTCTTATCAAGCGGCGATATCCTCGTGATACCAAAATGTCATATACTCCGGCACCAACTCCTCCGGCATCAAGAAAAATTTTGACCGGCTGATAATCGCGGATAATGTTTTGACAATAATCGGCAACGCTTACGACATCGTAATGCTCTAAACTGATAAATTTATGACAACAACGCCCCTGACGCAAACAAAATACCGTGCGGTCATCACCAAAACGGGCAATATCAAGACCGACTATCAAGGGTGAATGCGAAATAATGTTTTTAGGTTCAAAAGCCGCACGCACTACCGCCGGTGAGATCAATTTGTTATTGCTGGACTTAATCGGTTGCCCCAACCAAATGTGTAAATAGTCATCATAGTTTTGTTTTTGACATTGTTCAGCTTGTAATTTCAATTCTTGCGGGCAAAACGGGTTATCATAATAATTGACTTTTACCACCAAAGTTCGCTCATCCGGATGAGCCGCCAATAGCTGCCAAAGAGGATCATTTTCTTCTTCGCGATTCATTGAGATCCAAATTTCCGAACCGTCTTTACGAATGGTCGGCGCCAAAATATCCCATGATTTTTTAGAAATACTTTGACCTTCTTCAATCCATGCAATATCAACTCCCTCCAAAGATTTTATTTTTTGAATATCCGAATCTCGTAAACCTTTAAAAATAAACTCAGTGCCGGTAATGCGGTTGATGATTTTGTTTTCTTTAATTGCATAATCTTTGAGATGATAAAATGCTATGCGTTCGCAAAGCAGACGATATACCGAATCTTTTATACTGTCTTGGACCTCACGCAGACATGCTATAAGCAACTTTTGCATACGTCCTTTTATCAACAAACTGTCAGCAAAGGCATAAGATTTGCCGCCGCCGCGTCCGCCATAATAAAATTTTATACGATAATTTGATGTCAACAACGGAGCAAAAACCTCGGCAATACTTGCAGTTATGGTATCATTCTTCATTTTAGATTTTCCTTATTTGGCAACAAACTCAACTAAAATTTTTTTCAACTCATCATTCAATAAAGCATCAGAACTTTCTTGCCACTGCGCCGGAAAATTATTCTTTAATATAAAATCGGCTTTGTGCAAACGCACACACTGATCAACCAGATAAGCCTCGCATTTTTTCTTGGCGCGTCGGATGAGTTCAGCAAACTCTGGACGTTGTTGGTAGGCTTCCAAATCATCCTGGGATATACCCAAATAATCACAAAGACCGGTAAGATGGAGCGGTGCTTGTTCAGCAACTTCCACAATCTCACCTTTTTTTGTACTGAATACTTCAGTCTTGTAATTAGCTCGTTCATTGAAATATTGCTCAATTTTGCGTTCCATATCAGATACGCACGAATAAGTAACCGGAGAAGCTAAGCCCATCGGTGAATTTCCTTTGCTTTAAAAAATGAAGAGTAAAGATAAAAAAGGTGAGGAAGTTTTTTTCTTGACCCACTTTCTCACCATACCGATATTTATTACACCAGCCGACGGCAAAGTCAATAGGTGCAAATTAAAAAAAATATTTTACCACCACATAAAAATTCTACCAACAATAGGAATTTCAAGGGCTAGGCTAAAAATTATATGTGTGGATAAATATCCGCATCGAATCATGTTTATCATGTTTAAAAATAGAAAAAGTAAAACATAAAATTGAATAAAATCCATTGGTTAGTCCTTTCTTATTGCAATTAAAAAGTTATATATTATAAAAAAATCTATTTGTAAAGTATTATTTACTATTTTTTATTTATTATCAATTTTTAGTTGTAATAATCTATCAAGACCGCGACATAAATCGATTCGATAAAGATAGTTAAGATAAGCTTGCTGACGTTCACTCAAATCTTGCGAGATAATTGGCAACTTTTCTTCCAAACAAATACAGCGAACGATTCCCCAAAACTCTGACGGAATCGCGCGCAAACACTGGCGATAATAATTGACGGCATCACTGTACATTTGCGATGCTAATGAAATTGAATTGTCAATTTTGTTGTTAAAAATATAACCGGAATGTAGATTTGCTCGTTTGATAATTTGATAGTTATACATTAGCTTTAAGGCAATATGTAAACGGGATTTACTATCGAAACGAGATTGTCGATATTCCAGCCAACCCTTTTCATAAAGTTGCTCAATCAATGTTTTGCGCGGGCTAATTTGAACATTAGATTTTGATTTTTTATTATTGCTATTTTTTTGTTGTTTTGACATTGATACCGTCCTTATATTGTAAATATATTGTATTATTACAACACAATAAACAAAACCGTCAATAAATAATTTTTCAAATATGAAAATCTGTTTACAAAATTGTAAAATACCAATACAATTACTAAAAATTTATATGGAGGAACTAATGACCGATAGGCAACAAGATGTTCGTGATTTTTTGGACAGGACTGTAAGAGAGAGAGGTTTCAGCCTAAACTCTTTGTCACTGCAATTAGGTAAAAACCCAACCTATTTGTTTCACTTTATAAAAAGACACTCTCCGCGCCGTCTTGATGAACAATCGAGAAAAAAATTAGCACAAATTTTGGAAGTTTCTGAACAAAAGTTATGCGATTATCCTATTGCCGGTGGTCTTATACAAGATAAACTAAGCACTCTTTCCGGACTACTTGGAATCGGAAAAAATAAATCTGATATGATTGAAATTGATGTTTTGGATATGAATGGCATAAAAAAAGGCGATTTTAGTGAAATCACGAATAATGTTATAGGTTATCAGGGTTTGTCACAGGAAATGATAAAACACTATGGTTTTACCAATATTAACGACATAAAAATTATTAAAAACGCAGGAGATGCTATGACGCCAACTATAAACAGTGATGATTTATTATGGTTGGACACCTCCTATAAAAAACCGACATCTGACGGAATTTATCTAATAAGCACCAATCAAAACGTATTGTTACGGCGAATCCAAATAAATCCTTTTGATAACTCTTTAGATTTGAGCGCTGATAACAAATCTTATAAATCATTCACAATAACAGCGAATGAACCTTTGAACATCTGCGGAAAGGTGCTTATGGTAACCCATAAAATGTAATTTTATAATAACTTATCCACAATTAACATTTTTTTATTGTGGGTAATTACTTTTTTATTGTAAATATTATTGTATAAAAACAATAAAGAGGTAAATGTGACACAACAACAAATAAATTCTATTTTAAATGCTCTGTTTTGGGATTTTGAACAAAACAAGTTTATTAATAATGGAGTTTGGCCATATAAAGTAAATTTGATATTCGCTTTTGCCGATTATGTCGAAACACTAAAAGAAGAAGATATTTTACCTTTTATAACCGAAGACATCTTTTTGGATATTGATTTAATTAAGCAAAAAGCGCAACAAGGAATCAATCTATGGCTCAATAAAAATATGAAAACATTGATGATATAAAAACGCACTATAGCTTGAACCATAGTGCGTTCACAAATATTAGTGCTGACTTTTAAGTTTATTCCATCCGGCAGATTTCTCAGCCTTTTCCTGCTTATTTTGTTCCCAGCGTCTGAATGGCTCATTTTTCTTTTTTAACAAAGCCTTTTGCTCCTCGGTTTTTACCACCCCTATCGGCAATAACTGTCTGAACAATGTCGGGGAAACAAAATCGATCTTATTTTTGACAAGAGGACGAATCAAATTATCAATTACCGTTGAAGCAGGCTTGGCATTAAAGGCAGAAAGTTTGCCACCATAGAATATGGCCACAGCATGACATGGTGATGACAAAAGAACATCTGTTGCATCAACCCCACGCATAAAACGTAACATAATTTGCGGCTTAACAACACAATCTTCAACTTCATCAAATAATATGTGATCAGGATTGCTGAACAATTCTCTTATTATTATCTCTCGCAGTCTGTCGTTAGCGACACCACAAAAGCCGACAATTGCCATTCCATCAAGAGTATATCCGGTATAGTTCTCCGGTGGTGTAGCTATTTGATAACAAAAAACCTGTTCGGCATTCATTATGTTTTTTTGAGCAAATTCGCCTATTGCTACGGAAATTCCTTCAAGAATTTCACCTTTTGCTGTATCATCATTTTGAGCTTTAGCTGAGGTATTATCATTGCTCGGCGTGGATGTTGGAGAAATATCATTATCAATATCCTCACTCAATGTGACAGATTCTTGAGCAAAAACCATAGATGGTGCAATCAGCAAAGACAATATAGCCATAAGGCGCAAAAAAATCATAATTCTATCTCCCCACAACAATAATGTCTTTATTATAGAGAAATATTACTCAACTTTCCAGCTAATTTACTAAGATAATAACACGAAATCAATTTTTATAACTATTACCTTTATTATGCTTCATCATTGCATCCGCAAATGATTTTTTTGCTGCATAAGTCATAAAAAGAGGTTCTTCCATTTGCAAAGCTCCAAGAGTCTGTTCCAACGCTTCAAAGCTTTGATATATTTTACTCATCAAGGCAACATTGTCACTAACGACATCGTACAACATCATATTCTCTTTTGTTTGTTTTTGCATATTCATATCCTCTTACAACTATTAAGAAAACATACTTAATTTAAGCTGTAAAAAATGTAATAACAATATGCTAAATCTGGAATTTTATGATCACAATTTTGGTATAATCAAAGGTTTTAGGAATGGCCTAAGGGAATGGTTAAATTAGTTTCGTTGATACCCAAAGATGATAGAGCCATTGACCATTTATCTTCAGCCTGATTATGAAAAATTATTTCCTGCGATGCCGGAGTGACCATCCACATATTTTGTGATATTTCTGCCTCTAGCTGCCCCGGGGCCCATCCGGCATAACCTAAAACAATTAAAAAGCGTTCCGGCCCCATTCCTGTTGCAATATGTTGCAAAATATTCGGCGATGATGAAATTCTGATACCATCACTCATGCTTAGACATGATGAATCCTTATAGCTGTCATCATGGATTATAAATCCTTTTTCGCGCTCTAAAGGACCACCTTGAAATACCGGAATAATTTGATTAGAACTTTTACCAAATAAAAGATCAAAAGATAGTTCATTAAGACTGACATTGGTATATGGTTTATTAACAATGAATCCCATCGCTCCTTCTTCGCTGTGCGAGCATACATAAACCAAAGCTTTAGCAAAGCTCCCTTCCGTGCTAGGCATGGCTGCCAAACATTTTCCACTAAGATTATGTATATTGATTTTATCCATTGCAGTTAAACCATTTTCATTTTATATTATGCATAACACTTTTATAATATAGGAATATAAAAATTAAAAATCAATTTGGTTTTGAAAAAAAATGCGAAAAATAAGCCTGATTTTATATATATTGTTTGCTTTTTTAAACTGGTATTCGCTGGGTTATGCTCAAGATAGCAGCGGAAAAATTATTCTCGATTTGAAAGACGATAACGAATACAATTATGATGACAGCCAATTTTGGCCCAATGCGATGCGCGCCGGATATAATTATATCAACGATGTTAAGCAGTATAACGAGCAACTTGATGGCGACAACATTGAGAAAGATTTTACTGATGATATAACTGCTAAATATCCGTCTTATACCAAGGAAGGTGCTGGCATTTGGCAAAACTATGTAAGAAAAGGTGTAAAAACTGTACGTTTTTTTGATAATATAAAAAAACAGGTTAAACAATGGATTTTAGACTACCAACTTCCGATAACAGCTGATGATAATCAGTATGAAATGGGGGAAAAAGAAGAATACATTGAAAGCGATACACCGATTGTACGCACGAATTTTAAAAAAGTAGTTGCCTATTCAAGTTCAGATAAAGATCAGCTAGCCATACAAGAAAAATATGCTAAAGAACACAACATGACGCGACCGTCACAATTAATTACATGGTATCGCGAAAACATTGTTCAAGGAAACTGGAAAAAAATTTGGCATAAAATATGGCATAATGTTGATTCAATTGATGAAAATGACAGCAAAGATGAAGAAAACGAAGACGATAAAAAACAAATAACTGAACGCTTAAGACCAAGCTATTCCATAATTATGAAAAAAAATGGCTTTGGTGATGACGGCAAATTTGAAGGTGTTGTAAATATTATATCACCGACTGATCAAATTATTCTACTCAAAAACTATAAAGACTTTATCGGATTGCAAATTGATTTTGATAAATCAGAAAATATCAAAGATATCTCGGTTCATTTTATGCCGCCGCAAGATACAAAAACTAAAGATGAGCATCAAGTTCTTTTTTATGGTGGAGAATTTGCAGTCTATTTTCAAGGAACAATTCAAGATATAAATAAAGAAGCTATTTTAAGATTGAATGGTTATGCAACCGCTTGCCAGAATGATAGTTGCGAAAGACACCATAATTTTGTTGAGACCAAACTTACACATAAAGAAAATCCTAAAAATACGAAATATGATTATTATGTTAATATTGCCAAGATGAACACCCCTCACAACTCTAGCAAAGAAGCCTTTAAAATAGACGGATTGTTCAGCGAAACCAGACAAAACAAACAAAAAGGTATGAGATTAGATTTTTCAGCTGATAACGGAGCTTATGCAAAAATATTACTAATTGGCCCAAACTCTGATTATTTTGCCGCACCGCAAATCAGCCTGAAAAATGGTAAAATTGAAGCTTGGTTCAAATTACTAAAAAATGATTTTAATTTTGAAGGACAAAACTTTACTTTTTGGTTGATAGATAAAAGCGGAAGACAATATTTGGCAACTGAAAGAGTTGAAATCCCGTCTATCTTTGATCAAGATAATTCATCATATACGATAGGTGTTTTATTTTTTGCAATTATTGGTGGGTTGTTGTTGAACTTTATGCCTTGTGTTTTTCCGGTATTGTCGCTGAAGTTGTTGGCTTTTACAAAATTCGGAGGCTTGAAAAAATCTAATATCCGAAGCAACTTTATATGCAATAGTTTAGGAATATTAGCTGCTTTTCTTGTGATGGCATTACTGCTAAGCTCTCTCAAAATGCTTGGTATATCCATGGGGTGGGGAATGCAATTTCAGAGTATTACTTTTTTAGCGGTGATGATATGGATTATAACTTATTTTATGGCATATATCATGGGAATAGTCGATTTAGCTGAGCAAAAACTGATAAGAAAAGCGACGCAAACTACACCTAGAAACAAGTTAATATTTGAATTTATGAGCGGTGTTTTCATGGTTATCCTCTCAACTCCTTGCACCGCCCCATACTTGGGAACGGCATTAGGGATAGCCCTAGCCGGATCCCCTTGGCAAATAGCTATCACAGTTACTGCTGTCGGTTTTGGCCTGGCTTTACCTTATATCATTATTGCTGCATTTCCACAGATTGCTTTTTATATGCCGCATCCGGGAAAATGGCTAAAGATAATTAATTCAGCAATGATTTTAATGCTGATTATTACAATGTTGTGGTTGGTAAGCTTGCTATCATCACAAATAGGAGGAAGCCAACTTTGGCATTGGTCTTTATACATTGTGGTGGCTTTAATAATGTGGACATATTTTCACTTTTTGCAAATGGAAGTCGATAAATTGGCTAAAGGTGATGTCAAAATAATTTTGCAAAAAAAATATGCCAGATGGAAATTGTTATTAACCTCGATTTTAATTGTAATAAGCTTGGTTGATGTCAGATGGCAGATATCGAAACGCAATACAGCAACCTCACAGACAACTGTTTGGGCTATGACTATGAATACCATCAATGAGTATGTAAATAACGGATATAAAGTTCTGGTAAAAATCGGGGCTAATTGGTGTTTAACCTGCAAATATAATGATATGCTAGTTCTGAACACAGAATTCATTCAAGACAGCATAAAAAGCAACAATGTTATTGTGATGGATATTGACTGGACAAACTACAACGAACAAGTGTTGCAATTTATGCAAAAATTCGGACGTCAAGGTTTGCCCTTTTATGTTCTGTTTTCGCAAAAATTCAATGATGGAATTGTGTTACCGGAAATTCTTGATAAATATGAATTTAATAGTTTAATTAATATGTAAAAAAAAGCTCTGCATTATGATATTAATGCAGAGCTTTAAGTTTTTAAGCAACCTGCTATTGATCAAGGAAACTGCGCAATTTGCGCGAACGAGACGGATGCTTCAATTTGCGCAAAGCCTTAGCTTCAATTTGACGAATACGTTCACGAGTAACATTAAATTGTTGACCAACTTCTTCCAAAGTATGATCCGTATTCATACCAATACCGAAGCGCATCCGCAAAACGCGCTCCTCTCGAGGAGTAAGGCTTGATAAAATGCGAGTGCAAGTCTTTTTCAAATTGGTATGGATGGCTGAATCTAAAGGTTGTAGGGCACTCTCATCCGCAATAAAATCGCCCAAAGATGAATCATCCTCATCACCGACCGGAGATTCCAAAGATACCGGCTCTTTGGCTATTTTCATAACCTTACGAACTTTATCTAAAGGCATAGATAAACGTTTGGCTAATTCCTCAGGCACCGGCTCACGTCCCATCTCAGCCAACATTTGACGAGAAGTGCGGACCAACTTATTAATAGTTTCAATCATGTGAACCGGAATACGAATAGTACGTGCCTGGTCAGCGATTGAACGAGTGATAGCCTGACGAATCCACCATGTAGCATAAGTTGAAAACTTATAGCCGCGGCGATACTCAAATTTATCAACCGCCTTCATCAAACCAATGTTACCTTCTTGAATCAAATCCAAAAATTGTAAACCGCGATTGGTATATTTTTTAGCTATGGAAATAACCAAGCGCAAGTTGGCTTCAATCATCTCTTTTTTGGCACGCTCGGCTTCACGCTCACCTTTTTTAATGGTATCAACCATGCGGCGATATTCACTGATAGGAAGACCACATTCCTTAGCCATCTCAGCAATATTGTCACGAAGTTCAACTATCTCAGCGCCATATTTACTGGTAAATTCCTGCCAATGCTTGTCTTTAATTTTTGAAATTTGTTCCAACCAATTAGGATCAAGCTCAGCTGCTTGATAAATTTTTAAGAAGTCATCACGTTTAATCTTGCAGTTCATAGCATAACGCAACAACTTACCCTCAAAACCCATCAAGCGTTTATTTAATGAATTAAGCTGTTCTACTAACTGTTGAACACGTGCGGTATTAAGATGGATTGAGCTCATCAACTCAACCAAATCTTTCTTAACCTCAAAATATTTTTTATCAACAGAAGCTGAAACTTTTTTACCGCTTATCAAGGCACTCAATCTTTGATTTTGAATCTTTTTCAAATCATCATAATAGCTGGATATGCGATTGAGAATTTCCAGAACCGGTTCCTTTAAGGCTTCTTCCATAGCAGTGATTGAAGCTGAAGTATGTCCGCCGGTTCCTTCTTCATCGTCTTCTTCGCTATTTTCACCGTCTTCACTCTCAGAGATATCATCGGAGACATCATCTTCCTCTTCCGGCTCATCAACAGCATCATCAAGTTCGATATCATCATTCAGGTCGTCGTCCATTTCATCAAGATTTTCTTTTTCATCCAGCTCTTGGGCGACCTTATCCAAATCCTCTTCGGTTTCGGCTTCATCGTCAACCATCTCCATGGCGCCGACATCATCACCATACATCATTTCCAAATCGACGATATCGCGAAGCTGCATCGCACCTTCCATCAATTCATCGCGCCATCCGGCAATAGCATTAATAGTCATCGGGCTTTCGCAAAGGCCATCAATCATAACGGTTTTACCGGCTTCAATACGTTTAGCAATGGCAATTTCACCTTCGCGTGATAATAACTCGACTGAGCCCATCTCGCGTAAGTACATTCTTACCGGATCATCACTACGACCAAGCTCTTTTTCATCAAAATTGCCGCTTTCATCTTCGCTTTCTTCGTAGTCACCATCATTGTAGGATTCGCCATCAACATTTTCGGCATCGGATTCTGATATAATGCTGATACCCATGTCTGAAATCTCAGTCATGATATCTTCGATATATTCAGAACTCTCGCGTTCGGAAGGCAAAGCTCGATTAAGCTCTTCCATGGTGATAAAACCACGAGATTTTCCTTTGTCCAGCAGTCTTTTAACTGCGCTCCCCAAAGAATCAATTAATGGCGCATCGCTACCAGCGGCGCCGTCAAAAACATCAGGATTATCTATATCTGACATCAAATTTCCTAAAAAATCGATTTTTTCTAAAGTTTAAACTGCTATCCTTTTAATAAAATTTGCTTTATTTGTCAAGATTATTTTTTCCGATTCGCTCTAATTAATTCAAGCCTAATCAAAGTAAGGTTTTATTCATTACCCAGCAAGGCATCCCGCTCTTTTTTTAAAGCCTCATAGCGATTAAAATCTTCTTCATCGAAATTACCACTTTCTAACTTAGCTTTAGCTTCGCGTATATCGTTCTCAAGCTGTTTAAGTTGAACTTCTAAAGTACGTTCGTTGAGCATTGTGCGCATTGTTGCAACATCGGGACATTGTTTTTTCAAGATATATGTATCTATCATCTTACGCCAATCACTGATTGAAGAAGCATCTAAAGCCTGCTCAATTTGTTTTTCATCGGTTATATCCGGGTTGGCGCGCGCCGTTTGCAGTAAAAAGTTATAAAAGTTGCGCAATTTCTCGTCCTTGATGGTGAAAGAAAGCATTTTTTCTTCCCACTCTTCAATTAAACGAGGATAACAAACAAAAGCTGAAACCACATATTTGGCCACCAAATCATCTAAATCAGTTTTGGTTGAAGATTTAAAGCGTTTTGTAGTTTTTGTTTTGCGATATTCACCGGCGCTTTCAATGACCTGACCAGCCAACTCGGTGTATACTTTACTCCTCATCTCGCGCAAATAATAGGCTTTGACGGTTTCGTCTTTTATTAAAGCAACCTCAGCTTTGATTTCTTTTTCGATTAAAGCTTTTTGCTCAGGTGTATCGGTTGATTTGCCCTCTAATGTTTTGCGCCACAACAACTCTTTAAGCGGAACAATTGAAGTAACAGTTTTAATAAATTCATCTTTACCCTTAGCTTTGAGAAATTCATCAGGATCCATTTTATCAGGTAAAAAGGCGTATTGCAGAGAATATCCCGGTTTTAACAATGGTAAAACTCGATCAACCGAACGTATTGCTGCTCTAATTCCGGCTGCATCTCCATCAAAACAACAAATCGGCTCCGATACCACCTTCCAAGCCTCTTGAATTTGTTCCTCAGTCAAAGCTGTGCCCAAAGGAGCTACCGCATAACCGACACCGTATTTGTCCATGGCGATTACATCCATATAGCCTTCACAGATAATCAATCTTTTGGCTTCGTAACCCAAATCGCGAGCATAATTATAATTATATAAAATTCGCCGCTTGTTAAATATGGGAGTTTCCGGTGAATTTAAGTATTTAGGTTGGCTCTTATCCATAACACGCCCACCAAAAGCAATTACCTTGCCGCGTTTGTCAATAATCGGTATCATTACACGATTACGGAAAAAGTCATGACTGGTTCGCCCGTCTTCCGGAATGGCTATTAAACCCAGTTCTGCCATTTCTTTTTCTTCCACGCCACGCGATTTGAGCAAAGCTTTCAAACCATTATTACCGGGAGCAAACCCCAAACGAAACCGCTCAATAATTTGGTCATCAAAACCGCGTCCGTATAGATAATTAAGGCCTTCCCTACCCTCAGGCAAATGCAAAATCTTGGCAAAATACTTGGCGGCCATGTCCATAATGTCATAAGCAGAAGCTCGCCTTTCAGCCTGTTCTTTACTTTCTTGGGTAAGACGCGGAACCTGAAGACCAACTTTATGCGCCAGCTTTTCCACTGCATCAATAAAACTTAAGCCGTTAGCTTCCATCTCAAATTTAATGATATCGCCATGTGCGCCGCAACCGAAACAATGATAGAATCCTTTGGCTTCATTGACGGTAAAAGACGGCGTTTTTTCGTTATGAAATGGGCAACAAGCCTGATATTCGCGCCCTTTGCGCACGAGTTTTATTTTGGCACCAACCACATCGACAATCGATATTTTGGCACGCAACTCGTCGCAAAAGCGTTGCATATCAGTATTGGTCATTTTAACTTAACAAACTTTTGATAATTCCGTTGGCTTTACCCATATCCAACTGGCCGGCATATTGTGATTTTAAGGCACCCATAATTTTGCCCATATCTTTCATTGAGGTTGCACCGGTTTGTTTAATCAAGTTTTGGATAACTTGAGAGACTTCAGCATCGCTCATTTGTTTAGGCAAAAAGCGTTCGATAATAGCAATTTCGGCCTTTTCTTTTTCGGCCAATTCCGGACGATTGCCATCCATAAACATTTTGATTGAATCATTGCGTTGTTTAATCATGCCTTGCATCATAGAAAGCAACTCGGCATCAGTTGCTTTTTCCTGACCTTTGCCTCGAGCCTCAACATCTTTTTCCTTTTGACCGGCAATAATCATACGGACAGCACTGGTGGTTAAGGTATCTTTGTTCAGCATAGCTGTTTTTAATGCGTTTTGCAAATCATCACGTAACATTTTATTTCCCCTTAAAAGTAATTTTGCCTATTACCATAATGCGGGATTTAAAAAAAATCAAGGTGAAATATTCAAGCGTTTTTTGCCTTATTCAAAAGGTATTGACTGGTGCCGAGGCTAATTATCAAATTATAAAGATTATCGGCGATTTTAGGATTTTTGATTTGTAAAAAAGCCTTGATAACTTTAAGAGCGTACTCGGATTGGAGCAAATTCTTCGGCAAACAAACCGAATTATCATCTTTGATATTGTTCAAACAACGCGGACTTTGTGAAAAAATTTCTTTATCCATATCGGCATAAAAGAAATTAACATCAACACCCAAAATACAAGCAAAATCCCACAAACGACTGCCGGATATACGATTGATTCCATGTTCATATTTTTGCACTTGTTGAAAGGTAAGCCCCAACATTTCACCCAGTTGTTGTTGCGAAAGCTGCAAAATTTGGCGGCGCAATTTTAAACGTTTGCCGATATGAATATCTATCGGATTAGGCTCACCATTGGGTTGACGGCCTCTGGCTTTTTTACAATGAGAATAGTCCGAGGTTGTTGTTTTCATCTGTATTATACTCCTGTTAAATAAAAAACAACCACCTTGAGAAAACTCTGCAAGGTGGGGAGTTCGAAACTGTCACAGTAAACAGTCCGACTTATTCAATATATTAGGTCGGCTCCCCTTATCGGAGAGATTTTTACTGTGAAGGAGTTTCGACACTCCGCAACGACAACGCGTCGTTGCGGAAATTATGCTAAGACAAATGATGATAAAATGCAAGTATTTTTGCAAAATAAAAAAATACCCCAAATTTTAATTTAAGGGGTATTTTATTTTATATTATCTAAATTCTAGTCTTTAATAAATTTCTTGGCTATCTCGTAGTCTTCCGGAGTGTTGATATCGGCGGGAACTCTTTTATCAATGCGAATATCATCAACCAGCATGGCGCGAATTTCCATACCGTTTTCAAGAGCACGCAACTGCTCCAAAGACTCTCTTGCCTCCAAAACACCGACCGGCAAAGATACCATTTTTTGCAATGATGATGCTTTGAAAACATAGATACCGATGTGCTGATACAAATCCTGATTAGGACATTTTTCCGGATTACGGGTAAACGGAGCAGTGGCTCGGGTAAAGTACAAACAACGAGCCTCTTTTTCACCATCTTTTATACCCATAATCGCCTTAACCACCGCCGGATTGGTCTTATCAGCTTCATTTTTAATTACAAAAGCGGCTGTTGCAATATCACATCCGGTGCGCTCAACCATTTCAATCAACGGCAGATTTACTTGAGGATTAACATTGATATTATCGCCCTGAAAATCGACCACAATATCATATTTATCACCATTAGGGTCCAAAACCTTTAATGCCGCAGCAATACGGTCCGTACCGGAGGGAAGCTTGGGATCGGTCAAAATTGCTTTGGCTCCAAACTTAGCACATTCATCAATAATCTCCTGATCACCGGCGGCAATGGCTATGTCACAATCCGGAAGATACTTTTTAACATTTTCATAAACGCGTTGTACCGCTGTTTTACCATTGATATCCAACAGTGGTTTGTTGGGCAGACGGGTTGATGCTAATCTTACAGGCATTAAAGTTATAACTCGTGACATTTTATTTTCCTTTCCTTAATTTAAAATTGTATTTTCTTCTAACCAAGATTTCAGTTCAACAACATCGTGAACTTCCGGAACATCTTTCAATTCTTCAGGTAACGGAGAAGTAAATTCACAACGCATTCTGACCGGTTGGACGCCGACTTTTAAGGCTGCTTCAATATTGTAAATTCTATCATCAACCAAAATAGTTTCCTCAGCTTTTAGGCCATATTTGTTAAGACAAAATTTCAACATATCTTCTTTTGCTGAATCATGCATAAAAGTGCCATGTTGCACACATTCTATAGTCAAAAAATCGGTTACTTCCGAGAGCATTTGGTTGAGTAGCCGCTTTTTGGTTTCTACATCAAATGTTGCCGACATGGTATATTGATGATAGCCTTTATCATGCAGTTCCTTCAGTACTTCCACCACATGAGGATAAAGCGGGCGATGGGAAAAAAACTCCCAAGATGAACAAAAGTCTTTATCCATCTCTACTCCCATTTGAGGATGGGTTTTAAGCTCTAATGCGCCGTATTTAGGCACAATCGGCAAAACTTTTGGCAAATCATCCCATTTAATATTGCCGAATATGGGTTTATATTTGGGGTGATTGGTCAAAAAATTAAAATAGGCATAATTAAGATTTGCCAAAACCCCATCAACATCCCAAAAAATATTTTTAACTACCTTTTTAGTCATGTTTTTTCCTTATCGATATTGCCAACCTTTGGCGGCCAAATTTACTTTATCAAGATAGTGCTGCCTACCCTTTACCGGCTCAGCAATCTGTCCGCAAATTATATCTTTGCCGGTACTGATAACTTCGGCCAGCTCCCACACTTTATTTTGCAAACGATAACGTGCCATGTCGGCAAAAAGTCTTGCTTCCATATATTCGCCGAAAGACGAATAGCGAACGCTTGGTATTTTTTTGAGACGCTGTAACAAATCGGAAAACAACTTTTTATGCTCTGGCAAGACTAATCCTTCACCGGTGAGCAGCTGAGTAAAATCTTTTAAAATTAGCGGATTTTTCCACCCGCCGCCAAACAAAATAATCCTCTCAGGAATTGTAA
Source organism: uncultured Pseudomonadota bacterium (assembly GCA_902799835.1). GTDB lineage: Bacteria > Pseudomonadota > Alphaproteobacteria > RF32 > CAG-239 > CAZU01. Next base: position 178,847 of record CADCCF010000005.1, on the reverse strand, counting down.
TAGTTTCGGGAATTTGAGACAAAGTGTATGCCGCAACATATGCTGCCGAATATTCAAAACTCCGCAAGGCATCAGCAAAACTAATTCCCTGCTCTTTGACATAGTCAAAAATCTCCTGCTTGTGATAATAGGCCGGATCCCCCGATTTAGGTAATGGAGAACTATAAAATCCCTCACCTAAAGCAAAGATTCGTTGCAAAAGTTTTTTATTAATTTTGCCTTTTTCTCCGAGCTTGCCATCAACATCATAAGACTGATTGGTATTAACTCGCACAAAATTGTCAATATATTCGTTGAATGGGCCGGAATCCGAACCGATTAAAGCGACATGATTACGCACCAGAGCAAAATTGGAAGTATTACCGCCGTTATAGTATATTCCATCACCTTCGCTCATAGCAATATGGGCATTGTGCGGCGGTATCAAAGGAGCCCCTTCAAAACCGTTCATAACCAAAGCTGAGCGAAAATCATATACCACCCGTAATCCTGTTAAATCAGCCAACATTTGTCCCGAACCCATCTGTAAAGTATAGGGCATGTCACCATTGCGATGAGCTTTGGAAGGGGGGTTGTGATCAAGAGTCTTGCCGTGAAATCCAATAGCGTCAATTTGTTTTTTATCCAGATTATATGTCTCACACATTGTATTGACAGCATCAGCTACTCCACGAATATATTCATCATGAATCTCGTGGAACAAGGGTAAATTTTCAATTTCTAGTGATGTTTTATTGTAAACTTGACGACGCAACTTTTCAATTTTGTTTTGCATTGCGGCATCATAGGGAGTGGAAAAAGTGCAAATATCGGTCATCTTGTCGCCATCAAACTCCGTCAAAACAAAGTCCAATGCGTCCATAGAATTGCCGGTCATGTTACCGATAATGCGATATTTCTCCATCCCGTTAGAATCCTATAAACAAATTAAAATAGCGATTAATCAGCCATAGGCAAATTGCACCATAAACTCCGGCAAAAACATCATCAAGCATGACGCCCAAAGCATTGCGAATCTTTTTATCTGCCCAACCGGCGGGAAAAGGCTTGGTTATATCAAACAACCGAAACAACGCAAAACCAACCAATAAAACCAATATTACATTGGTGTTGCCTTGCATCATCGCCGCTAAGGGTAAAAGAGTAATGCTTTGTCCGCAAACCTCATCAATCACAATCAATGAAGGATCATGCTTGGTATATTTCAAAACTTCAACTGAAACTGCCCAGCCGAGGATAAATGAAACAAGAGCCAAAGCTGCAACACCGTAAAATCCGTAGTAATAAGCTGCAATAAAGGCAAACGGTAAAGTTGCTAAAGAACCGAAAGTTCCCGGAGCAACCGGAAAGTAACCTGCTCCGAAAAAGCTAGCTAACATAAAGGAAAATTTTTTATACATAGTATCAAATCCTAAAAAAATTATTTGTCTGGAGTGTAACCCGAAGGCAAAATTAAAGCAACTGCTTTAAGTGACTTTTACTCACTGCCATTTTTTGAATAATTTATCTCTGGCGTCGCATAAATAAGGATTACGATTATAAACTTGTTTTTCACCATATTTGAGAGCTATTTCATAGTATTTGATTTTAAAATCAAGCTTTTCCATATTAGATTTAAGCTTGAGCATTTCTTCTTCAACGCGTTGTTTTTGTTTTAAGAAAATTTGATAACGTTCCTGCAAAGAATTGTCACCTTGCTTGGAAAGGTCGATATAATGTTTGATATCTTTGAGTTGCAGGCCGGTTGATTTGAGACATTCCAAAACATTAAGCCAACGCAAATCATCCTCGGTAAAACGGCGAAGCCCGGCTGAATTTTTACCAACTGTCGGCAAAAGACCTAACTTGTCATAATAACGCAAGGTATGAGTGGTAAGCCCGGTAATTTTGGCAACTTGCCCAATAGAATAAGCCATAATTGCAACTCCTTTGATAGTTTTTAAATTCGAAATGATTATAGTTAGAGCAAGCTTTAATGTCAAGCAAAGAAAATATCAAAGTACGTAGTGATTGTAAAACATAAACGAAAATAAAAACCAGCTCTCATGGAGAACTGGTCTTTATGTTTTAACAGGCTATTTTTCCAACTGTTCCAAAACCCATTTTTTCAAAGTCACATTATCAGCTTTGCCGGTGGCAAAGAGAGGTATTTCTTCTTTAAACATAAACTGGGTAGGAATATATAATTCCGATAATCCTTTGGCCTGGACGGCTGAAGCAAACTTTTCACGGGTTACTTCGTGAGAGTTGGAAACAAAGATTACCTGCTCGCCCTTGGTAGGATGAGGAATAGCAACCACTCCGCAATGGAATTCTTCATCTTTCCAAGTTTCACGAGCAACATTTTCTACTGCCAGCAATGAAACCATCTCACCGGCAATCTTGGCAAAACGTTTGACACGGTCAACAATTTTGATAAATCCGAGCTCATCAATTTCAACCACATCACCGGTATGATACCAACCATCTTTGACCGGCACCAAAACACCAGGTTTGTCAGCAAACATATATCCTTGCATAACATTGGGACCTTTGACCACCAGTTCCCCTCCTTTGGTAATACCGGGAACTTTTTCAATTTTGCATTCCATAGCCGGAGCCAAACGCCCTATTGTACCAAATTTGTTAAACAACAAAGTATTAACGCAAACAATGGGCGAACATTCGGTCGTGCCATATCCCTCAAGCAAACGAACACCCAAATTTTCGGCTAACATCTTACGAGTGTCTTCTTTGACAGCTTCAGCACCGGCATAGCAATAGCGAATATGTCTGAAATCATAGGGGTGCGAAATTTTAGCATAAGCCTTGAAGAAAGTATCGGTGGCAACGAGAATACTTGCACGCAATTCATAAAGCAACTCAGTAATGGTACGATATAGCAATGGTGAAGGAAACTCAAACACCTTAGCCCCGCTGAGCAGTGGGAAAATTGTGCCAACCGTAAGTCCGAATGAATGGAACATCGGCAAAGAGTTAAACATCAAATCTTTAATTGTAGTATGTAAGAAACAACAAGTCTGCGCTACATTAGAAACAATATTTTGGTGAGAAAGCAAAACAGCTTTAGGCATACCCTCTGATCCGGAAGTAAACAATATTACCGCGGTATCTGTGCTTTTTTGTTTGGCCGGAATTTTCTTAACCTTGTAATACCATACACCACGCAATTTATCTTTTAGGCTGATTTCTTTGGCAATATCTTCCAAATAGTGAATCTTGATTTTGTTTTCTTGCAGTTTAGCAATGACATTTTCTAACTTGGCCTTCTCAATAAAAGCTTTGGATGATATAACGTGTTTTACAAGAGAAGTTTTACACATTGAGGCAACCACACTCTCGCCTTGGGTAAAGTTGAGCATTACCGGAACTCTGGCATATGCCGACAAGCCGAATAATGAAACCACATTAGCAATAGTATTGGGTAGGATGATACCAACGTGCTCTTTATTTTTGGTGAATTCCTTAAATTTATGCCCCAAAACATAACTCTTTATAAGTATGTCCATATAGGTTTGGGGTTGACGATTGATATCCTCAATAATTTTGCGACGACTAAAAATACCGGTTTTGCCATAAATGCGTGAAGTACGCAACAAAGCATGAAATATTGTCAAATCACTCTTATAAAGCGCTTCAAAACGCATGTTATTCATTATGCGATAGGTCAAATCTTTTAAGTAATCACGGTTTTTGCGCAACTCGGCATCAATTTTAATAACCTCAGGCTTGCCAACTTTTACAAAAATTTTGGGCATCGGACGATGCGGAACATTACCTTCGGTTTCGGAAAATACACTATATTGTGCTCCGCTGATCCAAATCGGAATCAAAGGAGAATTGGTTTTATCGGCAATAATGGCGGGAATTTCGTAAATCTTCATAATATCGCCGGAATCGCTCATCATGCCTTCGGGAAACATTACATAATATTGTCCGTCATGCAATCCTTCCATAACTTTTTTAGCATCGGCAGCATCAATATAAGTATACTCCATCTTGCGAGCAAACGTCATAAAGAAACGCAGCCACTTGTTGCGATAAAGTTTAGCATGAAGCAAAAATATCGGATTCTTAGGCAAAAATGCGAATAAAATAACCGGATCAAGCCAGGAAATATGATTGGAAATATAGATAGCTTTTTTGGGTAACTTATCAACCGAAATTTGCATATCAACATGCACTTTCAACAATTTGAAGCAACCACGCAATATTAAACGGACAAAATCCTGCATTTAAAACTCCTCATATAATTAGTTCGTTTAGCAAATTATATTATTACGGTCAATATGACATTTAACTTTTTTAATGCTGACTAATTTATTGATTTTTATTGTTTAATACTGTTAAAATATTAAAAGCATTAAATAATTGTTGTCAAAAAATATTATTACGATATAATTGCTAATAAGATAGGAGAAAAAAATGGATGATACTTTATGCCCTAAGTGCGGCAATATCAGTAAAAAGAATGGTTTTGTGTTTGGATTACAACGCTATAAGTGCAAGAATTGCGGTTTTCAATTTACCAAACAAGCGCCTCATGGTAAAGAGCGCAAGGATAAAGGTGCGGCTATAGCTCTTTGTTCTTTGGGAGTATCTCAAAATCAGGCTGCTAAAATATTGGGAGTAACACCAACCAGTATTGCACGTTGGATTGATGAAGTTCCGCATGAACTATCATTTGAATTGCAGCCGAAAGCTAATGTGCAAAAAATTGAAGAAACCAATTTGCGAACTTATATCAGACAGCTTTACATTGAAAACAAAGAAAATTTTTTGATGGTTAGAAATGATTATGCTTCCGGATATGAAGTTAATATTATCATTAAAAACCGCAATCCGCTTGATTTGCAAAAACAACATCAACTGACGGTTTGTGCCTTTGGTGATTCAATCTTGCAAGGTGTGGTACATGATGCCCAAAACAACAAATATCAGCTGTTAAAAGAAAATTTTATTGCTATATCAGGCAAACGACTTAATGTGGCATGGAAAAATTATGCTCGCCACGGCTCACTCATCAGCGACGGAGAAAAAGATTTCCTAAAACACCTTAACAGCGTTAATGACAGCGATTATATTTTCTTTTCTTTCGGAGGAAATGATTGCAACTTTGACTGGGATGCCATTGCCAGCAATCCAAACGCTCCGCATGTACCCTATACACCTTTGGATGTTTTTCATCAGAAATATGTCAATTTAATCAGACGTGTGCAAAACAAAGGCAAAACCCCTATTCTGTTCTCTTTACCACCAGTACATCCGGAGATGTTTTTTGCAACCAATACCCGCTATCGCAATGCTGCCAATATTTTGAAATTTATGCGCGGTAATATCAATACAATCTATCAATGGCACAGCATGTATAACATGGAAATTTTTAAGATTGCTAATGAAACCAATGTACCGATTATTGATATTACAACCTTCTTTTTAAGTCGTATTGACTATAAAGATTTTCTTTGTGATGACGGAGTGCATCCCAACGCCAAAGGTCACTTATTGATTGCCTCGGCAGTTAAGGATTTTTATGAGAAGTATTATCTTTGAACGATTTGCGCTTCTGCCAATGATTATACAGATATGCGGCAATCAAAATAAAATATAATATTCCCATAAACCAAAAAGCCCAATACTTGACTTCTTTGTCACTCCATTCACGAGTAATTTGACTGACATTCAGTGCACTTCCGGCAATTGAAAATTCAGCTTGAGGATCTTGGTGAAGAATTGAAACACCAATTTGATAATCAGGATTTAAGAAATCAAAACTAATAACCAAATCACCGTTGTTGGGAGTTATATGAGCGGTCAAATCAGAAGTGGTCATAGTTTTATCCAAAACATAGTGTACTATAGGTGTATCACGCGGCATAACCACTCTTATCGGATTGTGGCCGATTTGTGAAACATCAGCTCCGGACAATGCTCCGGCACCTTTGTTCTGCAAAATAATGTTAGTCATGTATAAATCATCATATTTACGCCCTTTTACCCTGACCTCAAATTGATTATCATTCTTTGAAGAAATAAAAGACACAGTTTCAGTTTCATATTTGAGTATCGGGCGAGATATATAAAATTGATACCAGCCGATAACAATAGCCGAAACAGCCAGCAAAAATGCACAAGTTTTGCTGGTTAAAAAGTTCCATAATGCGGTAATTGTTTTTTTCAAATCGGTGTTATTATGTTTGAACAACGGCATAATTTTTCCCTCGTTGATAATAGTATTTATATAGGTGGTGAAGCCAAAATTTAAAGCATGACAGATTGTATATAAAGGTATAATTATGTTTGTAATCAACAAAATATTGATATAGTCCAGTTTCACTGGAATTGTTAAAACAGTGGAATGGTATTTGAAGTAATCTATAAAACATAAACAAAAAACAGCTTAAGGCTCTGGATTTAACGGGAGCGTTAAGCTGTTTTTTATCGGCATCAGAAACTAGCGTTTGCGCTTTTTGTTTTGTTGCGCCTGAGTTCTCTCTTGCTGATAAGCTGAAGTTTTCTTTACTTTGGAAGCTGTTGCCTCGTTTGTTTTTTTAGTTTGTTTTGACATAATACTTAGAATTAAAAGTTTGTAAAAAATAAAAAAAGCTTGGGCAACATAACACTTCCCAAGCTTTTGTCAAGATTGTTTTTCGAAAAAATCAGGCTCTTCGTTGTGCACTTTTCACAACATTAAGAATATCAACTGTTTTGGGGCTATCATAACAAGCAACTTGAGTCATATTTTTAGCATCCGTTGCATTGGTATTAATAAACTCCCGTAATGATACAGTGGTGAAGTTAATGCCGGATTCCGGAGCGAATTTGCACATTTTTTCTACCAACCTGTCGGTTTGAACACCCAGCTTATGATTGTGCAATTCTGATAAAAATCCCTGATATTCTCTGATTTCTAGTGAAGTAGGTGCCGTATTTACTACAAAACGGCCTTTGGAATTGACACCGCTGTTAACATTAAAATCTAAAACTCTGGCGCAATAATTATTGTAATTTAAATAGTATAATGCTTCATGACAATGTCTTTTTTGAATACCTTCATCAAAAGATGAATCTTTAGGTTGAAGTTTTGAGATATATTCGGCACAAGCAAACTTGTTTTGATAGTTGTCATGTACAAATGAGCATAATTTCCGTCCGCAACTTTCATCATTATAATAAACTGAAGCAATTGCAGCTAACTCATGAGGAGCTAATTCACAACCTTTAAGCAGACTGGACATTTTGGTAATTATTCTGCCCCCCTCACGCGTTTTATACCATTGCTCGGTCACAAACTTAGCATCTTTGTAATTGATTTTAAAATTGGGATGTTTTTTGAGATATTCTTTGGTTTTTATCCATTCTACGGTTTTCCAATTTATATTATCAATATCAATAGACCCGTCAGCCCTAAACTTATCGGTATTAGGAAACCAATAAAGTCCCTTACCTATAGTATTCTTAGCCGGGTTTTTGTTATCAGAATAGCCATCACTACTAAACCACTCAGTTGCTAACAAAGCGCGATGTATAAGCGGTAATGATGCATTAAAGGCATCTTCAAAACTTTGCCGATCGGTTATGGTATATTTTACCGGAGTATAGGTCTGTTTGGTATTGGGTAAAGGAGTTTGATTTGTATCTGTAACAGTAATTTGATTTTCTGAAGAGTTAGATTTGTTTCCGTTATTACCCGACAAAGCAGCCCCGCCACCGATAAACGATGTGGTGATTGCCGTATATAATGCAGCTTTCTTTTTGTTTTCAGATAAATCATTTTTAGCTACTGCAACAGCTTGCGGTGAATTTTTGCGCGACCAATTAGCAAATCGAGAAGAAAATCTTTCAATCAACAAAGTAATTCTGTCACAGATTTTATCTGCAAGCTCATTTAGCTTCTCGGCTGTTTCTTGGCTTTGATCTTTATCAAGCAAATCTTTTTGCCATGGTTTGAGAATTAATTTTGCTATTTTAATGAGATTTTGTGATCTCTTTTCATTTTTTTGCGAAACCGCTGCCGCCAACACGACCGGTGCGGCCAAAACCCCACTCAATAATCGAGCACCGTAATTTATGGTGTGGCGAACACCTTTTTCACCAACTTTTAACTCAAATTCATTAATTTTATGAAGTGCATTACGAGTTCTTTTTCCGAGAAATCCGGCAATTCCATTGACTTGTTTATCGGTTAAGCTGTTATCAAGAGAAATTAAGCTTTCAGAAGAAAATTGAGAGGTGGTCTTGCGATGCATTTTAGCGATTCTTACGGCATTATTGTACTTCAATATCGCCATATCCATCATACGGTTAATGATTTGGAAATCAAGTTTGCCGCTCGCCCAACGATGAGGAGCAATAACCTTATATCCATCTATTTCGACATAAGCATATTTACGCTCTCCCTTAGGATAGGTTTTTATAACCTCATCTCTGCTAAACAAGTCGTCGACGAACTTTTGTTTATCTCCATTATATGAGACCGGAACTACAAATCGGTTTCCATGCAATTCGATATATATCGGAGATTTTTTAGCAGCAACATATTCTTGAAGCGGATATTCTTGTTTAATTTTAACCATTGATCGTCTCTTGCAGGTTGTTTAACTATGATAGAATTGTAACATAAAATTTTGTTTATCGCAAGTTTTTTGTCTAGAATCAAAGTAAAAAAAATATTGTTTTTTAAAAGGGCGCAGATTATCTAATAACTGTCTGTACAGTTATTTTTGCTTGCTTTTTTTCAATAATTAATTATAGTTATGGACCATAATAATTATAATTAATGTATAACTAATACCTTATCATTATGAATGAAGAAAAATTAAAAAATGAGGTGAGACAGGCCTTTTGCGACCTTTATTTTGTTGCTCCTGAGGAAATTGGACTTAACAATCTGATGGTGGCAAATTTTGGCTTGATTACCAAACAAAAACAGGCAATTTTTGCCAAAGATGAGGAAGCTGCACAAGCTTATATCAAAGAACAAGGCTATTTACACAAGGTGTGGCAAAGTGCCTTAATTGTAATGCTTGTTGCCGCTTTTGGCATAATCCCCGGATTTTTGCAACTTATCAAAGGAAATTTGGTTCCTTTTATAATGTTAGCTGTAATGTGCTTTATCGCTGCGTTTGTGTATATGACAGGATATTTCAGGTACAAACCGTTGCACAAGAAGTATCTTGATGATGAGGGGCGGCTCAAAGTTCTTACCTTTTATCTTGATAAAAACGGTAAATGGCAGCCCGGAGTACATGATCCAAAATTTGTTGCCGAACATGTCTATTTTGATGAGGACTGATGAAAAAAGCAATCACTTAAACAAAAGTGGTTGCTTTTTTTATTTATATAATTAAGGTCATCATCACACCGATGCCAATCATAACAAAGCATAGTATTTTTTTTATCATTGCTCGGTGCGATACATCTTCGCGAAAACGTTTACCCCAAAAATGTGCAAGCATCGCTCCATAAAATGCTACAAAAATCGGTTGAACTGATTCGATGCCGGAATTTACCAATACTGGTATTAAAGACAGTGCAAAAATAGGGCTGAATGCCCCCAATTGGTCAAAGAATTCCATGAACAAAAACATGCCGATTTTTTTACGATATATTCCAAAACTTTTAATAATATCTTGGCGAACAGGACGATAAAATATCATTGTAAATTGAATAATGAAGGATACTGAAGCTACCCAAAATGCCGCTGACACCCAGTCGATATGATTTAACAATGCCTTATATAATGTTCCTTCAAATGACAACAAAATTGTAACCAAACACATTAACCAAAAACCGGAATTTATTTTTATATGCGCCTTAGGATTTATATTTAAGAGCAAAGAAAATAATATTATCAAACCAAATCCGACATATTGGACAGGATATAAAACTTCTCCGACAATTAAAAAAGCCCATACCGGGATAAAGACTTTTTCCAATTGAAATAATGCCGCAGCAATTGATGTATCGATTTTACTTAATGCGGCAAAATAGGGAAATTGATAGCCAACATTTATAACTGAAAGCAAAATTACCAGTAGCCACGCTTGTAATGATAAAGAATGGATCGGACCAAATAACAACAGGCATAAAATTCCTAGGATGTTGGTTAAATTTACATAAAAAATTGTTGTGGGAATACGTTTAAAAACAGCACCGAATACATAGGAATCAAAAATATTTGATACCGCGTGCACCATAGGACTGATAAAAGCAACTAAAATTCCAAGTAAATTCATGATAAATAAATTATATAATTATAGTTTAAAAGAGTCAAATTGTTGTTTAGTTTATGGCTCCAGATGCCTGATTGCTTAAGGTCGCTGTTCACTCGGTTATTATAATATCTCCTTGCGTTCAAATTTTACTTTGACAAAAACGGCAAATGGCTGCCCGGAGTACACGATCCAAAGTTTGTTGCCGAGCATATCTATTTTGATGAGGACTGATGAAAAAAGCAATCACTTAAACAAAAGTGGTTGCTTTTTTTGTGGTTAATAAAATTGACAAGCAACCATGTTTTTGATAGTTTGCGCTGTATACGATGTTTTTTTTGCACAAATTATGGAAGGTAATATGGAAAAAGGGTTAAATTATATTTTCAATGAAACTACAAAAATAGTTATTTTAGGGACTTTTCCAAGTGAAAAATCGCGCAATGAATGTTATTATAACAATCCGCAAAATCAATTTTGGAAGATTATGGCTGAGATTTTTCATGAAAGTGATATTGCAAGTAAAGATATTGAAAAATCCATACTTTATAATCTGCGCTATGCGTGCTTATTAAATAACGGTGTTGGTTTATGGGATGTGGTAGAAAAATGCAACATTAAAGGTAGTAGTGATAAAGATATCAATAAGCCTAAATATAATAATTTTTCTATATTAAAACAAAAATGCCCTAATTTGCGATGTATAGTTTTTAACAGTAAAAATGCAAAGAAGTTATTTGATAAATATCTTAAACAAGAAACTAATGATAACTTAAAATCATGGTTGTTGGATTTAACCAATCAAGGGAATAATATTTTACCATCAACCAGCTCGGCTAATGCTCGTATGAGCTCAAAAGACAAATTAAAAGAATGGAAAAATTTTATAGCTAAACATATTTAAGGACGGCTGCCTGATTGGCTAGCGCCGCTGTTTGTCCGGATTTTACAATTGCAAAAGCCGAACTCCGGTCAAACAGGCTCCCTTTGCTCGCCTGTCCGCATCAGATAGCGAAAACATAAAAAAATACTCACCACAAGGGTGAGTAAATTAAGGACGGCTGCCTGATTGGGTACTCCCGCAAGCGGGTCCTCCTCGCGTCGTAAGCCTCGCGCTTTTTTTTCAAAAGCGCTCGCCAACTTCCCGCTCCGAACAGGCTCGCCTGTTCTCTCTAGGCAAACGGTACATAAAAAAAATACTCACCACAAGGGTGAGTATTTTTTTTATGGCTCCGGCTGCCTGATTCGAACAGGCGACCAATCGGTTAACAGCCGATTGCTCTACCGCTGAGCTAAGCCGGAATACGGTAAAATTTTGGAGGCCGGTACCGGAATTGAACCGATGTACAAGGATTTGCAGTCCTCTGCATGAGCCACTCTGCCAACCGGCCATTCGGTTACCGTTCTCTCAATCGGTAATCACATATATACATTAATTTTTTCCGCAGTCAATAGATTTTTTTAAAAAAATTGTTTTTTATTGCAAAATTTATTATATGATAGCACCAATATTGATAAAAAGGAGATGTTAAACCAATGAAAATTGCAATCGCTTCTGATCATGGCGGATATGAGTTAAAGTCTTATATTATCAAACAATATGCTAATTCTGAACATCAATTTACCGACCTTGGAACTCACAGTGAGGAGTCTTGTGACTATCCGCTGATTGCCGACAAAATGGCTGATTATATTGTGAATAAAAAAGCTGATTTGGGTATTTTGGTTTGCGGTAGCGGAATCGGAATTTCAATTGCCGCTAATCGCCACAAAGGAATCCGTGCCGCCCTGCTCTACAATGAACAAGTAGCAGCCTTGGCTAAGGAACACAACAATGCCAATGTGGCTGTATTTGGCGGACGCACCCAATCAAAAGAAGAAGTGATGAAATATTTGGATATTTTCTTAAATACCGAATTTTCTAACGGTGAACGCCACCTGCGCCGAATCGCCCAAATGGGATAGTATTAAAGGAGTACATATGATGGATTTTACACAAAATTTGAATATTGAAGATGCCGAAGTTGCTGATTTGATTGATAAAGAACTGAAACGCCAACAAAATCAAATTGAACTGATTGCCTCGGAAAATATAGTGTCAAAAGCCGTATTGCAAGCGCAAGGGTCAATTTTGACCAATAAGTATGCCGAGGGTTATCCTTCAAAACGTTATTATCATGGTTGTGAATTTGTTGACGGAATCGAAACTTTGGCTATTGAACGCGCCAAAAAATTATTTGATGCCCAATTTGTCAATGTCCAACCTCACTCAGGCAGTCAGGCTAACATGGCGGTTTATGTTGCTCTTCTGCAACCAAATGATACTATTTTAGGCATGAGTCTTGATGCCGGCGGTCACCTCACCCATGGTGCGAAAGTTTCGTTTTCCGGTAAGTGGCTCAATTCGGTTTGTTACGGGGTTAAACAAGCTACCGGTTTAATTGACTATGAACAAGTTGAGAATTTGGCTTTGGAATTCAAGCCGAAATTGATTATTGCCGGCGGTTCGGCTTATCCGCGGATTATTGATTTTGCTCGGTTTAGAGCGATTGCCGATAAAATTGGCGCCTATCTTATGGTGGATATGGCGCATTTTGCCGGGCTGGTTGCCGGTGGAGTTCATCCCAACCCGTTAAAATTTGCTGATGTGGTTACTACAACTACCCACAAAACCTTGCGCGGACCACGCGGAGGAATGATTTTGACCAATCGCGAAGACTTGGCCAAAAAGATTAACTCGGCTGTTTTTCCCGGAATTCAGGGAGGACCGTTGGAGCATGTGATTGCCGCCAAGGCAGTTTGTTTCAAGGAAGATTTGAGCGACGGATTCAAGGTTTATGCCGCTCAAGTGGTCAAAAATGCTAAAGCTTTAGGCGAAACTTTGAAAAAACGCGGTTTGGATTTGGTTTCCGGCGGTACCGATACGCATTTGCTGCTGGTTGATCTACGCAAGAAAAATGTTACCGGTGATATTACGGCTGATGCTCTTGATAAAGCTCATATCACTGCCAACAAAAACGCTATTCCTTTTGATCCGCAACCTCCTAAGATTACATCAGGTATCAGACTAGGCACTCCGGCCGGTACAACTCGCGGTTTCAAAGAAGCTGAGTTTGAACTTATCGGTAACTTGATTGCTGATGTAATTGAAGCTATCGGCAAAGATAATGAACAACAGGTTATTACGGAAGTTGCGCAAAAAGTCGTTGATTTGTGTAAACGCTTCCCGATTTACTAAACCAATAGCAAAAAAGCCGCTGTGAAAGCGGCTTTTTTATGATTAAACTAGAAATAGTATCTTATACCGGCATTGACCTCGGTAATATATCTCATAAAATCACCGCCTAACTGTGTCCAGCGTCCCATCAAACGAAAGGCGACATGGCGACTTACCCAAAATTGCAAACCACCGCCAATTCGGTAGCCAATCATCGAATCGCTAAATTCTTGGCTGTTTGACAAGATAGAAGTATGAGTATTATCTTCATAAACCGAAACTTTAACTTTAGCTTCGGCGTCATATTTTGCAACGCCGACTGAAGCTATGAACTCCATAAAGCTGTTAATCGGATAATAGCCTAACAAATCCAAACCATAGGCTCGGTAATACATGGTGTATGAACCTTGGGCAAACAGCGGATAACCGGTATAGCTATCGGTAAATTTTACCTTTTTATTATCCAAAGAATGGGTATAAAAAGCTTCCAGTCCCCAATTTCGGGATATACGCCAGCCTAAATTGAGCTGCAATGCTTGAATTTGGCGATCAAAATTGCGAGTACTGGAATTGTAGTTCTGTCCGCCGGGAAGAGGAGTTTCAACTTCAAAAGAAGTGTCCTTATACGAAGCAAATCCCATTTGGTAGTCAAGACCTACCGTAAAACGATTGTCATAAATAGAATTTTGCAAGGTTTTTTGCGGAGCTACGTATTTGTAATCAGAAACCCGATATTGTGGCGGAACATAAGCCGGACGCGGAGTGGTATAATAAGTTGAATATTGACTATTACCTTGGTTACCATAAGTATTCGGCTGGCTATAATTATACTGTGGAGCATTGTTGTAATACTGAGCCTGAGCGCTTGCTATCAGCGCCATCCCAATCACAAAACTCAATGTTCCCAATCTCTTTTTCATTTCTATTCAACCTATCAGAATAAAAACCGTAAACTGGCAGAATACTCCTGCAGATAGTGAATAGTGTCACTACCAACATTGATGTATTTGTACATCAAGCGCAAGGCAACGCCGTCAGCTATATTGAACTGCACACCACCGCCGGCACGATAAGCCAGTTCATCCTCATCAAAACTGATTGACTTAGTATAAACCAAATCTTCACCATAAAAGGCTTCAAATTTTGCGGTGTTGTCAAACTTGTATTTTCCCAAACCGATAAACGCCACAATATCAAAATACTGCGTAATCGGCAAATAACCGACCAAATCAATACCAAAGGCTTGGTATTTAGTGGTATAAGTGTGCATCATGTGATAGCTGGGATCACTGATGGAAGTCCCGTCATATTTACTGGTTTCACTATCACTGTAGGTGCGATTGTAGAAAACTTCCATACCGAAATTCTTGTGTGGTCTGAAACCTAAAACAACACCGATATTATCTTGGTGTTCAATCATTTCGCCGGATGGGACCTCAATGCCGTGAACCGATGAAAAAATAACATCATTAAAATTTTTCTTCTTGTTGTTGGTTTCTACCTGTGATTTGTTGTATTCAAATCCGATGTAATACTTGTATGTGAGGGCATTTTCATAGGCATGCTCAACTTTTTCCTGAACTTTACGGACATCTTTTTCAAAAGTTCGACCATAGCCGTCATACATGGAATCGCAAGGACACATAACCGTACGTCCCATTACTACCGAACCTTTTAAGTCAAATTGTTCATCTGGATTGCAAGGACACCAACGCATAGAGCTCAAATCGCCATACTGTACCGCATAGCTGTCCGGCATGGGCAACAACAAAATGCCTAACAAAAAAGCAATTAACCGTCTTTTCATCAGTATTCCTAATCAAATCAACTGGGTTATAGTCTAAATTATTACTCCTAAAAGCACAAGCAAGGCTTGTTTTTTTGCACAATAAATTTGCTAGAAAAAAATAATTATGTGGTGAAAAAAAATATCGCTTTTATAAAAAAAATATATTAGTTTACATTGCATGTGGTTATAAACTCGACAAAAGGAACGGGAAATGGCAACTTTGGCAACTAAAGTCTTAGGCATAGATTTTGAAAACCCTTTTATTTTAGCATCGGCACCACCGAGTGCAAAAATCGAAAGCATTGATAAAGCTTTTACTTTGGGATGGGGCGGCGCTGTTTTTAAGACTATTACGCCGGGTGATTTGGAAATGATTGAAGCATCACAGCGCTATGCCATATGGAAGGTCGGTGGCAAAGTTTGCGGATTTGAAAATATTGAGTTGTTAAGCCATTTAACTGTTCAACAGTGGCTTGATGGCAGTGAATATCTGCGAAAAAAACACCCCACCAAAGTACAAATTGCCAGCATAATGGCACCAGTTGTTAAAGATGAATGGCAAAATTTGGTAAAAACCTTTAATGCTTCAAAAATAGATGCTTTTGAGCTTAATTTTTCTTGTCCGCACGGAATGCCGGAAAAAGGTGTCGGTATGGCGATCGGAACCTGTCCTGAAATTTCAGCTAAGATAACTAAATGGGTGATGGAAGTTGCTAAAAAGCCTGTTTTTGTTAAGTTGTCACCTAATGTAACCAATATTGCAGAAATTGCCAAAGCGGTTGAAGATGCCGGTGCTGATGGCCTAGCGGCGATTAATACCGTACAATCGCTGATGGGTGTTGACTTGGATACATTTGAGCCGATGCCTAATGTCAATGGCAAAACAACTTATGGCGGATATTCCGGTATGGCGGTAAAACCTATCGGATTGCGTTGTGTTGCTCAAATCAGGCAGAACAGCAATTTGCCTATTTTGGGAACAGGCGGAATTTCAAACTGGCGTGATGCTGCCGAATTTATGTGCGTCGGAGCTGATGTGGTTCAGGTTTGCACCGAGGTTATGATTAACGGATATGGCATTATCGGTGCTATGAAAAAAGGTTTGCTCAACTATTTGGAAAGCAAAGGATTAAACAGTCCGGAAGATTTGAAAAACCGCGCTATTGCCAATCTTTCAACTCACGAAAAACTCAACAAACAAAAGCTAGTTTATCCTTGGGTTGACGACAACATATGCGTTAAATGCGGCAAATGTGTTACTATTTGTGATGAATCGGAACATAGTGCTTTATCATTGGTTGACGGGCATATTACCGTAAACAAAGATTTATGCGTTGGTTGTTCGCTTTGCTCGCATGTTTGTGCTAAATCAGCAATTAAGATGAAATAACAGCAAATTTTGCGACGAATACCACACATTTCCATATTACCCTATAAAAAACCCGCCTTGATAGGCGGGATTTTTAATGGTGCTCAGGGACGGGATCGAACCGCCGACACGAGGATTTTCAGTCCTCTGCTCTACCAACTGAGCTACCTGAGCATTTTCCAGTTGACTTCGCCCTTATAAAACAAAAAAAATCTCTTGGCAAGCAAAAATTTTATTTTTTGTGAGTTTTTTACATTTAATCATCACAGCAAGAGCATTTACAACATTTTTCCTTAGTTTCTACCTGAACATTGCAATGCTCAATAGCAAATTTTTCATCCAGTTTTTTAGCAATTTTTTGGGCAACCACCATGTCCTCAGATACAACATGACACTCCAAGGCTGTTTCATGCTCATCAATGCACCATAAATGCAAGTGATGTACATCTTTTACCCCTTTAATCTTAGCAATTGTTTTTTTTACTTCTTCCAAATCTATTGATTCGGGTGCCGCATTCATCAATACATTGACAATCGGCTTGAAAGACACAACTGCTTGCCATATCATATAAGTAGCGATAATTAAAGCTATCACTCCATCAACGCGATAAATTCCCCACAGCATAACGCAAATTCCTGATAATATAACACCGATTGAGCCGAATGCATCAGCCAAATTATGTACAAATACCATTTTCATATTATGGCTGTGGTGTGCACCATGGTGGGAAATTTTAGCAGTGGCTACATCAATAATCAAAGCCAAAATCGAGATAATGATAATCATTTTGCCATCAATTTGTTCAGGGGTAATCAATCGTTCAATTCCTTCAATGGCTAAATAGCAACCGGATATGAATAACAAAATCAAATTAATAAATCCGCCGATAACTTCAGCGCGCTTAAACCCATACGTATATTTGGCATCAGCTTTTTTGGCACCAATCTTAAAAGCGATTACCGCCACCAGAATTGATAAGGCATCAGAAGTATTGTGCAAAGCATCACCGATTAAAGCAATACTGCCGGAGATTATACCACCGACAAACTCTACCAAACTCAAAAACATATTGATAATAAACGATATCAGCAGCATGCTGACCGTTTTGGCTGATACTTCATGATGATGGTGTTCGTGCATTGATTAAATCTCCTTATCTATTCTTGTTGTAAGGATGATAAGCTCAAAAGTCAACCGAATTTATTTTTCTATCCTACAGGAGCGATAATAGCCAAAGACACTCAACACAAAAATTATCAAATCTGCAATCAAAGCCGGAAAAGCCATAATCACTGCATCATAAACCGCCCAAATAGCTAAATTGATAGCAAGAGCTAATTTGACGCTTTTATTACTGGTAAACCCCCAACCTAACCATAAAGTATATTGAATACTGGCAATAATCGGCAACCAACCGATAATTCCATGCCGATTAACTAAAACCCCAACGATTGTCATAACCAAAGCAATAATAATCGTTATTTTGTGCGTATTTTTATCAAAATAAACCAGAGCATTACGCAGCATAGAGGCTAAAGTTACTACCGCGCCGGAAAATCCCCCTAATGCAATGTTAGAAAGTGTGCAAAAAAGGCAATCAAAAATCTGATAAAAAACTGTCCGTTTTTTATCCAAAACTATCGAACTCAAGGCTAAGAACACCACCCCGATAAACGATAAAATATTGCCAACAATCAAGTATGTCATGAGCAGAGCTTAAATCCGGTTTCCTTAAAATTAGGTTACTATACACAACAGTTTTTTTATTATGTTGCCAAAAAGCGGCTTTAAGAATAAAAAAATAATATTAACAGAACTAATATTAAAGGTTACTATCATGAAATTACGTAAATTTAATCTATTTTTGAGTGTGGCTTTATTGGCAGCTTTGCCGGCTTATGGCCAAGAAAGCAATGATGTGCAAAAATCAGAATGGCGTGCCAATTTTCGCAGAGTGGCTTTAGATGTTTCATCGACCAGTGTCGGCAATGCTGAAGAATATAAAGATTCTCCCAATTCTAAATTGAGTGCAGATGGTGAAGAGGTTATTAAGGGGGTGTTAGATTTTGTTTTGGAACATGAAACTGCCAGTTCGCGTTGGGATAACGGAATCTATGCCGAATATGGTAAAACAACCTTAAAACCGGTTGATGGTGAAAAAAGCAAAACCGAAAATGCCGATAAAGTTTTAATTTCCACGGATTATACCGAAAAAATGTGGAAATGGGATGAAGCTGATGTCGGACCTTTTGCCAACATCGGTTATCAAACCGAATTTACCAAAAATGATGATGCCCCTCGCACTAAAGTAATCCGTGGCAAAGCCGGTATCAAAGCCCTTAATGGAACGTATTTCGATGATATGTATGCAGCTCTGGTACAGGATTGGGATATGACCTATGATGAAGATATCCAAAAAACCGCGGCTGAGGTCGGCGGCAGATGGAAATACAACTTGCGTGACGGAGTGGACTTTAAGCTGGAGGGTTACTATCGCCGTTATTTTGCTTTTAGTCGTTATAATCCTACCGATTTTAAGGATGAGTTGAGTGGTATGGCCAGAATGGATGTTGAGTTGAAAAACAATTTCAAATTGTCGCCGTTTGTACAATATTTCCGCGCCAAAGCCAGAGGTGCCGAAAAATATGGTGACAATGTGTTAGTCGGTGTATCACTGGGTTATGTCAATATGTTTGATTTATAATCTCGCTTAAACTATTTTTAACTCTTATCTCCTATAATTTTTCGCTGTTATAGGAGATTTTTTGATGGAAAATATATATCGGGCAACTGAACTTATTGGTGAAGCATATGGTAAATTTATCGGTAATGCCTCACCGGAGGTTAGAGTATGGTTGATTCACAAATTGAAGCACACCTTTGGCGTGGCGCATGATATTATGGATATTTTTCAAAACGAAAAAACAATTTATGAGCTGTTTACGCCACAGGAGCGTCGTTTGGTTGAAATTGCCGGAATTCTGCATGATTTGGGACGATTTTATCAGCACAAAGATGGCAAACATCTATCAAACAAAGTTTTTGATCATGGGGCTGAAGCAGTTAAAATGTTGCAAGATATGCCATATTTTGGCGATAAAAGGTTATTGTTTGCCATTTATGAACATAACCGCAAGGAAATTAACTACGAAAATCCTCTTTATATGGCGTTGCCTGATAAAGAAAAGCAGCAGGCTGCCATCATGGCAAAATTGCTACGCGATGCCGATAAACTGGAAAACATTAAATGCTTTGTCTATTATGGAATTGATCGATTGGGTAAAGATCCGGATGGAGTATTGTCTGAACCCATAAAACAAGATTTATTGAATAAACTTACCGTAAATTATAGCAATATTAAAACAGCCTCTGACGGTTTTGCGTCATTACTCTCATGGACCAATGATATATATTATGCTACAACTGTTAAAAGACTGCAAGAAATTGATTTCATAAATATCGGAATAAAAACCATATTACAACATGGAGGCTCAGAAGAAGATTTGGCGCTGTTAAGAGAAAATCTGTTCTATCACACAGTTGGCAATTAACGTCCGCTATTGGCTAAATCTCTGGAATAACCGCGATCTTGGTTAGGGTTACGTTGTTTGTTGCGACGATTTTGCCGTTTTGCATCTTCGCGATGCTTTTCAGTTTTTAACCGGCCACGTAATTCAGCAATCAATTTGGCATATTCTTCTATACGCTTTTTAGTTTCCTGTTGCTGTTCATATTTTTCGGGATTGGTTTCAGCTTTCATATTTTGATATGATTTTTTATGGTCTCTCATTAATTCTTTTGATTTTTGTAGCTGATTATATAATTCTTCTGGCTTGGTATTATCATTTGGCTTGTCGTCATTGGAACCAAATAAGTCACTATTTAATGCCAGCTCTTCTTTACTGAAAGGGCGTCCCTTGTCATTAGGTCCTTCACGTTTACGCTCACCGATAGCCATTTCGATTCTCCCATTACTCTACTTGTTAAGTATTATACTACAAAATCATCATGTTTTCAATAAAAAAGCGTTGCAACAATCAATTGCAACGCTTTTTAGTTGTTTAACCTTTATTCTCTACTGCCACCTTTCACCATCGCCGGATTAACCTGAGGTTGCTGACTTGGTTGTATCTGCGGAGTGGAGGATTGTTGCGGAGCATCTTTACGACTTTGACCGCCAAATGCTGCCTCCATAGATTGAGGCTGTTGCTGGTTAGAATTGCCTTGTTGCTGATTATTATTGTTATTTTGGTCATCTTTACGGCTTTTACCGCCGAATGATTTTACCATTTGACTAACCATATACATATTCATTAAGGTTTCCAAAATTGAGCCCTTTTTACCATCTTTTTGTTCTTGGTTGTCCTTACCGCCGTTGTCATTTCCCTCGCCGCCCTCGCGACCATTATTACTGTTGGTTGCTTCTTGGGAAGCAGAATTGGCTTGTTCCATTGCATTACCGGCATTAGCATTACCATCAGCCGATCGAACCATCTGCTGACCTTTTTTAACCATTTTATCACCAAGCTTTTCAAGCAAATTACCAACTTTTTCCAATGCTTTTCCTGCGGCTTCAAGCCCTTTAGCTGTAATATCAAGCGTCATTGCTGCAACATCCAAAGGAATTGCTAAAGCAGGTCCGACATATGGAATTGATCTTACCGCATTAGCTGCTGCTTTAAGAGCTTTTGCTGCTGCCTTAAGTGCTTTTGCTACTGCTTTTAAGGCTTTACCCATGCCTTTTAGCATTTTACCGCCGACTTTGACAACTTTACCTAAGACGATCAACATCTTGCCCATCATTTTTTTCATGCGAGATTTTTTCTTCTTCGGGTTGTCCTTTTTATCTTTTCTACGACCAAAAACACGCGAAAGCAAAGACCTCTTTCCGCTTTTTTCTTCACTTTTACTGGTTAAACCGGTATTAGAAAAAGCCTGAGTCAAATCGGCTGTTGTTGAATTAGAATCAGGATTGGATGTTTGATTGGAATTGTTTTCATCAGTCATGACCATATCTCCATACAGTTTTCAAATATTACTTAAATTTTAGCACAAATTGATATAAATAACAACACTATTACAATAGCGTAACAAAAAATTCATAAATATATTATTAATAGTCAGAAAAAACTTGCGTATTGTGCTAATATGATTATTTTAGAGAGGGTTGTATCGAACTTTGTCAGAGTTTTTGTTAACAGATAAAATGGAGTAACAGCATGAAAAATTGGGGATTTGCCATAATTATACTGATTGCCGGAATTATAGGTTTCGGTATGGCTAAAAACAGCGAGGATACCAGAGGAACC
The DNA here is from genome assembly GCA_902799835.1 of uncultured Pseudomonadota bacterium. Classification (GTDB taxonomy): domain Bacteria; phylum Pseudomonadota; class Alphaproteobacteria; order RF32; family CAG-239; genus CAZU01. Next base: position 156,948 of record CADCCF010000005.1, on the reverse strand, counting down.
ATATCAATCAACACTTCTTCTGAGGCTGAGATTGCACCTGATGTAGTAGAAATTACAGTAGCAATCAAAACCTCAGATAAAAATTCTTTACAAAAAGCTGCTAAAGAAAACAAAGATAAATCGGATAAAATCTACACTATGTTGCAAAACATGATTGATCAACAAAAAGGCGATTATATCAAAACTGCCAACTATGATGCCAGACCAATTTATGTTTATAATCACGAACTGAAACGCCAAGTGATGGATAAATATGAGGTTTCTAACCAAATTGTGATACATACCCAAAATATCGCGCAACTCGGTGATATAATTGATAAAGCCATAAGTCTCGGGGCAACCGATATTAATGACCTTAATTTTGCGGTGTCGGAATATGAAGCAAAATGCCGCGAATTGATTGATGAAGCTGCAGTAAAAGCATACAAAAGAGCCGAAGTTGCAGCAGCCGCATCCCGAACCAAAATTATCGGTGTGCAGTCAATCAATGCCAACTGCTCAGAAAATTCTCCCAGACCGGTTCCTTATCGCATGATGGCCAAGGGAATGTTGATGGCTAATGCAACAATGGATGCCGCTATACCGGAAGCCGCAACCCCGATACAAAGCGGAACATTAAAAATTTATGCTAATTTTAATGCAAATTATTGGCTAAAATAAAAGTAAGTTAAACCAAAAAAAATGCCGCTTCATCACGGATGAAGGGGCATTTTTTATGAGCTTTAGAGGATAATGGTATCCTTTTTGTAGATAAGCCGCTCATAGAGCTTATCGAAATAGTCACGGGGAAGTTCTACCACCCGGTCACCTTCGGCGACGAGCCGGATTTTTCCGTCCTTTCTTTCGAGTTTTGCCGAATACACCTTGCGGGATATTTCCGACAACTCAACTTGGGTATAGAACTTGAAAGCTTCAAAGTCGAAATATTGACGACTCCCCCGTATCCATAAGGCCGGTTTCAGCTTTTCTTTCCCACCATGAGTTTTTACCTCAAGGACACCGTAGCTCACGCATTTGCCTTGCAAACCGTGAACTTTTTTAATCTGCTTTATATCCATACTTTAATAATTTTTTTCGTGGGCATAAACTAACACGATTCGTAAATTTTGTCAACATTTAAATTTATTGACAAAATTGCTTATCAGAGTTAAAATATCTATAATTAGTTTGATAAAAGGATTACAATATGGCAAAAGCACCTGCAATAAAGAAAATTAATCCAGATAAAATACCATTAACAACAAGAGTTTATTGTGCCAGTAAAATTATACAAATTTACGAATCTTGTAATATGACTCTTGATTCGAAAACTTTTCAACAATACAAAAAAGAATATGAGCAAAAACTCTTGGATGTTGATATTGATACTATTGAAATGTTGAATAAATGGGGCGTATTGGATAGTAATTATCAAATAAAATCAGATGAGCTTTTGCTTGATAAATTAAAAGAATATGAAGCAGAGAGTGTAATTAGTGATTTAGGCAAGACAAAAACCAATGATAACTCGCAGATTAGTTTATTGAAATATGCCGAGGCTCTTCTCCCCCAAGGGGTGAATAATTTAGATGATTTAAAAACATTAAATAATGATACTCAAATTAACAAAATAAAAGAAATGTTAGCGGAGGACTTCGCTATTGCCAAATTAGAAGATCCCGATAACGAATTGCTACAAGTAATTGAACCAAAAGTTAATAAACAAATTGCCGATTTGCCGTTTTTTGTAGTGTTGGCTGAAGAGGATGTTAGTGTAAACCATGATTTGTATGATATATTTGATGATAGCGAACGTGGAAAATTTTTGACATTTATGGGTAATATGCTTTGGATGGGACAAGAATTAACCAACAGTAATAAAGAATTACCCAGCTATTTGTATGACAATATACGTAAAGATTTGGAAAATCCGGAATTAACTAATGAAGAAATTGCAACCGTTGCCAAAAAAAGTTATCGGACAGCCGTTGATGGGTGTTGGTATCATAAACAAAAATATTTTAAGGATGACCATGTTACGAAAGAAAAATATATAGAAAACTGTATATCTCCGTGGATATCACAATTGATGAAAGGAAATACAGGTTTTAAAGCCCTTGCTTTCTTAAACCCTAAAGAACAGGCAATATATGACAGATTATCCGAAAAAGAAAAACGTCGTATTGAAAGTAGTCATATAACAGTGCACCACAAAATTGATCGCAAATATCATGTGTTATTGAAGTCATGGATAAATAAAAAACTCCTAAATAAATATTTTAATTTAGAATTGATTATAGATAAAGATTTACATGATAATGAGCATAAAGGAGAAAGGAAAATTAATATAAAAGGAAAAGATTATTGGATAGTAAAAATTAACAAAGATATTGATTGCTCTTTATTATGCGCTCCGGGTAATGAAGCTTGTTCTCCCAAGGCGGCCCGTAAGACAGCTATAAAATCTTTGATTCCAGAACCTATAAAAGAGCTGGTTTCACAGAAGCAACTCAATACTAGTTTAATCGGCAAATCTAAAACTGATACTGTACGCAGATAAAAACTCCCGCAACAACAGGTTACGGGAGCTTCTCAATCTAAAACTTAAAATTTAAGCATTTTCAAAGGCTTTAGCCTGTTTTTTGGCTTCGTCTTCACTACGAGCAACATTAACCAAAATGGTTTGAGTTACTTCAGGGTGAAGATTCAATTTAACCTTGTAGATACCCAAATCTTTGATGGTTTTATCCAAGAAGATTTGACGACGTTCAACTGAATGACCGGCTTCCTTAATCGCGGCAGCAATGTCACGAATGGTAACCGAACCATACAATTGACCGGTTTCGGCAGCTTGACGAATCAAAACTGTTGAATATCCGTTCAAGGCATTTGCCAATTTTGTAGCTTCATCAAACAATTTTTTGTTGTGAGCTTCCAACTCAGCTTTTTGCTTTTCATAAACAGCTAAGTTTGCCTCGGTAGCACGCAAAGCTTTTTTCAATGGCAACAAATAGTTACGAGCATAACCATTTTTTACGGTAACTTTGTCACCCATTTTGCCTAATTTTTCAATGTGTTCAAGTAAGATAACTTCCATGTTCTTTCTCCCTCAAAACTACATTGCAACATAAGGCAACAGAGCCAAATAACGTGCTCTTTTAATAGCGCGAGCAAGTTCTCTTTGCTTTTTGGCAGATACCGAAGTAATGCGGCTGGGAATAATCTTGCCTTTTTCCGAGATATAACGCGACAAAAGTTTAACATCTTTGTAGTCAATCTTCAAAGCGTCTTCACCAGAAAACGGACAGCTCTTTTTTCTTCTAAAAAATACTTGTTTAGTAGCCATGATTATTCTCCTTGCTCTTCAACTGATGTTGCCGAAACTTCGTCAGAAGAACCCGAAGTGTTTTCCGAGAACTCGTCAACCTTGATGGTCATATAACGAATAATATCTTCGTTAACACGCATAACACGCTCATACTCGGCAACTGCAGTGGCCGGAGCAGAAATGTTAAGCAAAACATAGTGACCTTTGCGGTTTTTCTTAATGCGATAAGCGAGATTTTTCAATCCCCAATTATCAACGCGAACAACCTCACCGCCCTGTTTGCTGACAACTTCTTTCAAAGAATCAATCAGCGAGTTTACTTGCGAGGCGCCCAAATCTTGGCGTGCAATCAGCACACTCTCATATTTATTCATATTTATTATTCTCCTTATGGATTTCTCAACAATGCGTGTTGCCACGCGGTTCTTGTATAGCCATAGCACAATGACTATGGCAAGGACGAGGTGTGGTATAACAAAAAAATGTAATAAATGCAAGAGTTTTTTTGCACAAAACAAAATAAAATCCGATTAAATCTACCACAATTAAAGAAGATTTAATAATTATTATCTATAATTGCATTATAAAATGTGGTTGTAAGGAGTTTGGCTATAATGTTAAACAAGTATTTTTTAGTGTGCTTAAGCATTATGTTGCTCGGTTCAATGTCGGCAAAGGCTCAATATGAAGAACCAATCGGGTTGCAAAATATTAAAACTCGCGAGGTAGCTTATTGTTACAATAATTCTCATTCGAGTGCCGATGAGTGCGCCCAATATTTTGAAAGCCAAGGCTTTATTCGCATGAAGTATATTCCTTACAAAACAGCAAAATTTGATTTTCTGACGGTTGAAACCTATCCGACACGCAGATGGCGGCAAAATGAACTCACTCCGCGTTGGTAGGAGATTATTTAATGTTAACCCATGTCAGCACAATTACTTTTAGTGGGTTGGATGTTTTGGATGTTGATGTCCAAGCGCAAATGTCTTCAGGTTTACCCAATTTTATAATTGTTGGTTTGCCGGATAAAGCTATTGCCGAAAGCAAAGAACGCGTAAGAGCTGCTTTACAATCTCTAGGCTTGCAAATTCCGGCCAAAAGAATTTTAATCAATTTGGCTCCGGCCGACATGGTTAAAGAGGGTTCGCATTTTGATTTACCAATTGCCATGGCATTGTTGGGACTTATGGGGGTAATTAAAAGCGAACAACTGAAAGGACATTTGGTAATCGGCGAACTGGGACTTGATGGTGAAATCTTACCGATTAACGGGGTATTACCGGCAGCTATTCACGCCAAACATCACGATATGAGTTTTGTTTGCCCTGCCCGTTGTGCACAAGAAGCTGCTTGGGCGGAGGTACCTGAAATATTAGCTGCCCCCTATTTGGTAAATTTGATTAACCATCTTAAAGGAAGTGAAATTTTACCGACTCCGCAAAAGCAAATAAACCAAAATCAGGTACATTATCCCGATATGAGTGATGTTAAAGGACAAGAAACCGCTAAAAGGGCATTGGAAGTTGCAGCAGCCGGCGGACATAATATGTTGATGGTCGGACCTCCGGGTGCCGGAAAATCAATGTTGGCACAAAGAATTTTGGGAATTTTGCCACCCATGACCACTGAGGAAGCTTTGGAAACTTCTATGATTATGTCAATTGCCGGCAATTTGCCGGAGTCGGGATTGAGTTTTGAGCGTCCGTTTCGAGCTCCACATCATTCGGCTTCGACACCGGCTTTGGTAGGCGGCGGTCGTAAAGGTACACCGGGGGAGATTTCGCTGGCTCATAACGGAATTTTGTTTTTGGATGAATTGCCGGAGTTTAATCGTCCAACCTTGGAAGCTCTGCGTCAACCATTAGAAAATAAAAGCATTGAAATATCCAGAGTTAATGCTCATGTTACATATCCGGCAAATTTTCAACTTATTGCGGCGATGAATCCCTGCAAGTGCGGATATTTGGGGACACCAGATAAAGAATGTAAACGTGCACCGATTTGTGCACAAGAGTATATGGCCAAATTATCCGGTCCGTTTTTGGATCGCATTGATATTAAGATAGATGTTCCGGCGGTCAGCCCTTGGGATTTGAGTAAAGCAGCACAAGGTGAAAGCTCGGCTGAAATTCAAAAGCGAGTTATAAAAGCGCGCGAAATCCAAATAAACCGATTACGTGAGCTTGGTGAAAACTCAATTAACAACAACGCCGGTTTAAAAGGTAAGCTTTTGGAAGAGATTTGCACAACCGATAATGAGGCTCAACAATTGCTGATTGCCTTTGCTGACAAGTATAAACTATCGGCGAGAGCCTATCATCGCACTTTGCGGTTAGCAAGAACAATTGCAGACTTGCAAAACGAATCAAAAATACTTAAACTGCATGTAGCTGAAGCTTTGTCATATCGGCAAAGTTTGTATTTCTAATGTTATAACGGAGCAGTTTAAGTATGCGTAACAGATTGAGCCTTACCATTGTGTTATCTGCATTGGCATTGGTTGGTTGCAGCAAGGAAAGTCCCGAATTGATACCTTGCATGTGTAATGCTGATGATTATTTGACAGAATCGCCCGGATTGTTTGATTGTATGTGTGAAAAATCCAAGAAAAAACCGGTGCGTCGTATTTCGTATGTTCAAGACAAGCAAAAAGTTCGCTATCAAAGCTTGATTATTAATGAGGATCAATATGCGGCTTATAATATGTTGCACAAAGGCCGTAGTTATTATGCTCCGGTAAAATTGGAAAATGTTGATTTTCGCATCAAAAAAGGTCGCAAATATGATGATCTGAACACCAAATTAGGCGATTATAAATTCAGATTGTTCGGTTGCCGCAGAGAATCGAAAAACGCATATTTGAATGAAGGGCGTACTATTCAAAAGGATATGCACTTTTTTGATGTATTCTATGAGACTTTAAACGATTTTTATCCGGTTGTGGTTGATCGTTCTAATGTTTATTATCCGGATTCGGATAAATTGCCTTATCCTGAGTATGTGATAACTGCGGAAATCACTGATTATTTCATGAATATCTGTGACGAATTTGACTGGGAAGCTTCCAAAAACAAACGCTTGCGTAGCGGAACCTCGGAGATGACCGTTGTTTGGCGTATTATGAACTTGCGCAAAGATACGGTTTATTGTCGCGGAACTACTACCGGTTATGGTCAGGTTATGGAAGGTGAGCCGAATGGTGAAAATCTGTTGATTGAACGTTCTTTTGAAGATGCTTTGGTAAAATTGCCGGAGATAAGCTGTGTTAACACTACTTTGGCTCAACGCATTCGTCCGGAAGATATTGAAATGCAATTGCGTTCCATCATCTATGATCAGCGATGCGATGCTTGTTTCGCCCGCCAATATGCTCCGGAATTGCGCGGTGTCGAAATGATGCAAAATTGCGATATGCAAATGGAAGAAAGCCAAAGAAATTATGCACAATCGTCGATTCCGGTAAGTTATATTCCGGTAAGCTATGTTGAAAAACAAAAAATGATTAACAGCCCTGATATGGTAGATTTAACCATGGTTGATCATGATAAAATTGATGTGGTTAATTTGGAATTCAGCGGAGTTGAGTCAAAGAGCGGTTGCAAAACTCAAGCTTGTTGGCAAGAAGCTGAAATGAAAGCTCAAGTACGTGATCGCAATTTTGCGATGCGCGGAGATTGTCGCGGCATGGTTATGGATGAAGAACCGATGTTGCAGGCAGAAGAAAATGTCAGTGTAAGTGACGATTTCTTCGTTGATATTCCTTTAGAAATTGAAGTTCAAGAGACCGGAGGAACCGAAGGACGCGGTCAAACTTTGATTGAAACCGTAAGTGAGAAGTCTTTTGCTAATGTCAGCAACAAGTTCTGCATTGTTAACAACCCGCCGTTTGAGAATCTACGGCCGCAAAATCTTTATCGTTTACGCTCATCCATTGTATCAGTGAACAATGCGCGCGGTGATAAGGGTGCCGGATTGATTATCGCTGATAATTTGGTTTTGACCTCGGCCGATTTGATTGTCAAAGAGAATAATATTTATAATCTTAAGACTATTAACGGCAAAGAATTTAGTGCTTCGGCATTCAGAGTTAATCCCAATAAGAATGTGGCAGTGTTGATTTTGGATAAGCCGACTGAATATACTCCTTTGCCGATGAAATTAAAATTGCCTGAAGTTAATAAAGATATCTTACTGACTTTAGGTATGCTTAATTTGGATGAAAACGGCGAAAATTATATCGATAATGAAGGGCGTGTAGTCGGCTATCGCTTTAGCGAAGACAAGGATGCGGAAATCATTGTTGATACATTCGTGCAAACAGTTACTTTGGGCGGTGCTTTGATTGATCAGAAGGGCAATATTATCGGTATTGCTCACAAGACCAAAAAAGATGACAATCTGCCTGATTTGTTTATTCCGATTGAGACTGCTTTGAAAGCTGTTGGTTTGGATATATGCGGTCAGCGCCCTTATACCGCCAAACCGAAGGCTGTGCGAATTTATACGCCGATTGCCGATGCAATTGATAAATCCGGCGATAAAAAGCCTAAACCGGTTTCGGCACTAAAGCGTAAGTAGTCGCTTTGACATGAAAAAAAGGGAGCACAACATGTTTGCTCCCTTTTTTCATCTTTTCTCGTAGGTTAGTAAAGAATTGCACTTTTTACCATTCGTTGGAAAGGCTTTTGCCACCAGCGGTGGATGTTGAGCTGGTGGTAGAGCTGTTGCCAACTGAGATTTTGCATTCCTCGGATAAACTGGCTGTAATGCAACCAGTTATCAGCGTTGAGATGACTGAAAGTCTGACTTTCCCATACCTTAGCAAGGACACCCTGCAGCATATTAAATGCCATATCCTTGGGGGTAACGATGTCCCATTGATACTCCCCTTTGTAGAACGGACTGGTGCATTCCACAAGAGAGAATGCAATTTGTGCCGCCAAAGGACTGAGGTTGGGATTTTCCAACATCATCTGCAGATTGCTGATGAAGAAATCATAGCATCGCTGCGACATCGGTGCTGGTCGACATTTTGCTAACATGAGTTTGTATTCACGCGGCAGTTCCAGCTCAAAAGCTTCTTTCATCTCGACAGCGCCGTTTGCCAGACGAGTAAGGGCAATTTTTGCCAAAATCTCGTACTGCTGCGGAGCCAAATCATTGATAAGAGCGCCGCTTTCCGAGGACATTACCCGCATAAACTCATCACTGATGTGCTCCTCCCCTTGGGGCAAAATCAGCGGGATAATCATGTCATTGATAACGACATTGATACCGCCCTCATCCAACTTACTCTGCACCTTATCCGCAGTAAAACAGCTGTGGCGGGCGAAGAGCTTTGTCATTTCACTTGTTTTCATGTTATATATTTTTTTAATAATTAATTCCTAATTTTCTATAGAAGAAGAATATAACACAAAATTTTGTCCACTGCAAATGTTTTTTGATAAAAAATAAAAAAGCGGATTTTGCAAAATCCGCTTTTTGATTCAGGCTAACAGAATTTTCTTCACCTGCCTGCGCTCGCGCCAGTCAAACAGGCCATCGCAACCGATTTGCTTGTACAAGGCTTTCATGCCGCCATAACGCCTGCCATATCTGAGCAACCATAGTTTGTATGCTTGCCAGTTGTCCTTTGTCAGGTGGGTAAAAGCTTTTTGTCCCAACCATGCTGTTTCCAGTAAATGCATGGCCATTCCTTTTTCCTCCAGCAGCGCATCTTTTGATTCACATATAGCGAATAGTGTTGCCGCAAAATGTTCACGCAAAACCTCGCTATACGAGATGAGCTCGACACTGGATTCCAAAAACTTATTGACCGATGCGGGGCGAACTTCCAAGAAATATGCTCTATACTGCTTAAGATAGTACAAGCTGGGCCAAGGAATCCCTTTGGCAGGAGTGTAGTACATCCCGCCGAAAAATCCTTGGATACGATACAAAGCAAGATGTGCCAAAATTTGGAAACTCACCAAGTCCTTTGATTTTATATAGCCACCCCACTCAACCATCAAATCCATAAAATCTGGACTGAAGTTGTATCTTACATATCCGGATTTTTTTCCCGAAATAACCAACAAATTGGGAAGCAAAACATCTCTTACCAATTTGGGCATTTTGCCGCTTTGATAGGCTGCAGCAATCCAACTTTCAGTGTCTTTTTGTTGGAAAGTGTCGGCATTGGATCCGGCAATTGTCTGACAAATTGCATGAACGAATTCTTTGTCTTTGTGATTCATAATTATGGAATTTTAGATTAATAATTAATTTATTACCTGCTTTTTAACACTATTTTTTGTCCATTGCAAGTTTAAAATGTTAAAAGGCAAATCACGATGATTTGCCTTTTGTTTTAGTGTTGCAGTATTCCCATGCAAAATTCTCTCACCTCAAGCAATGAAGGCGGAGCATCGAGACGACGCTTCCAACAAAGACCGTTTTTCGGCTCACCTGCAAGAGTGGAATTTTCATGCACCTTGCGAGCGATATATAGAGTATCTTCAATATCAAGACACTTTATAGCATTAGCCTTATAGAAATTCCACTCGGCTTGGCCAAACATGCTCGACGAATACTTTAGGGGATATTTTTGCCACAAAGAACACAACAGTGCCCTTTTGCAGCAAAACATGGCGATTTCACAAAGCATTTTATACCCTTGAGGATATTCGCGGTAAATCTCCTCGCCGTTATCTGCCATATATTGCAAAAAATTGTATTTTTGCGGTGCATTATGCAGAATAAAAATGCGAGTTGCTTTAGGCAACAAAGGAACTTTTTTGTCATACGAATTGACGTGTAAGATCATATTTCTTACTCCGTTCAGACCATGTGTGGCAAAAACCTCCTCTACATCTTGCGGCCATGTGCGGGGCAAAAGAGAAGCTGCTTTAAAAAATTTTTCTTTCATATACAATAATTTTAAAATTAGACTTATTGGATGGCATGCTATCAAACCAAGAAAAAAATGCAATAAAAAAAAGCAGCTATTTCTGCTGCCATTTACCTTGGTCGTTTTGTTGCCAATAAAAACTTTCCAACCCCGCTTCTTTGACCGACTTCCAAAACTCACGTGCTTTGGCCAACATATCAGCATCATTGCCATCAAAGATATAAAAAACGCGCTCAAATTTAGTCAACTCGGCGGTATTATAAATTGCCCCATCAATCAAAAAAAGCATTACTGCACCATTAGGATTATCATCGCCGGAGGTCAACCATATCGGTTGCAACTCGGCATTGCCATCAGACTTGGCACCATGTGGCAAAAAGCTTTCTTCATCATAAGTCCAAAGCAAAGTGTTGATATAATCAACTCGCTCCGATGTGCCGATTTTTATCAAGATTTTTTTTTGCAAAGCATAGGCTTTGTCCAATAAAATAGGTAAAGTGTGTTCCAAATCCGTAGTTTGCAGATGATAAAAATCAATCCGACTCATGCGATTTGCTCTCCAAATTAATTTTATGTTCCTCACCATTGCTGGTGATGACCATGTGCAAAATACCATCGCCGGAGGTTGCATAACTGATGTATGACAGGGCATCAGAAATTGAGGTTACCGGATATGAATTAATTTTGTTTACAACATCACCGGCTTTTAGTCCACGTTCATAAGCCTGAGAGTTACTCAACACTTCACGCACAATCACCGTGTCACCACTCATACCAAAGGCCATACCCAATCCGGGGATAAAACTATCCTCGGAAAGCTCTTTACTTACCGGTGGTTTGGGTTTGTCATTAAGAGGACGTAAGGATGTGCGCAATGTAACATCTTTAATCTGGTTGGAACGCCACAGTCGCAATATTATATCGCGCCCGACCGGCATTTCGGCAATGCGGCGCGAAAAATCTTTAATATCTTTGACGTCAACTCCATTAATAGCCATGATTATGTCACCGGCTTCAATTCCGGCCTGCTGTGCCGGAGATGACGGATTAACCGAGAACACCGATACGCCACCGGAGAAACTTTGTTTGTCACTGATGGATATTTTTTTGTCCTGCTTGGCGGCATAGACACCAATCCACGAACGATCAACCCTACCCTTTTCCAACAAGCGAGCAATCACAAATTTGCTTAAATTAATCGGAGTGGCAAAACCGACACCAACGCTGTCACCGGTTGCAGAATAAAGTGCAGTGTTAATTCCCACAACTTTTCCATCCAATCCGAACATCGGACCACCGGATGAACCTTGATTGATTGCGGCATCCGTTTGAATAAAATTGTCATACACTCCCATGTCAATGTCACGAGATTTTGCACTGACAATGCCTGAGGAGAAACTGGTTCCCAAACCAAAAGCATTGCCGGCTGTTAAAATTACATCACCGACTTTCAACTTATCGGAATCGCCTATTTCAGCAAAATGCAACGGATAAGGAGCATTTATTTTTAACACCGCCAAATCGGTCGGCTCGTCACCGCCTATTACCTTAGCATTATAAGTCTCACCATTACTCAAGGTTACGGTAATTTTATCAGAACCTTTGATAACGTGATAGTTGGTTATAATATTTCCTTTTGCATCAATAATAAAACCGGAACCGTATGATGCTTTTTCATCATCATCCGTGATAAAATAATCACGTAAAGCCGGATTGTCCGAAGTTAGAGAACTCGGACTAAAAGTCTCCTTGGTTGCAGGTTGAGCTGCTATAATACTAACCACGGTTGCTTGAACCTGATCAATCAGGGGAGCATAAGACTGACGTGAAAAATCCATTCGAGGCGCATCTGTCTGTAGAGATGGCTGCTCCTGAGCATATAACGGCGAAGCGGCTAATATCAATGAAGTCAAAAGTAAAATATTTTTTTTCATTTAGTGTTTTCCTTGAAAATATTCAAAAAACTCACTGTTAGGCGAGATTACCATAAATGTGTCGCTTTTATCGGATCCCAATGACTTTTTATAAGCCTCAAGTGAACGATAAAAGGCAAAAAATCCTGCATCTTGTCCGGCAGCCTGATTCCAAATTTCAATGGCTTGACTGTCACCCTCACCGCGAATGATTTGAGCTTGTTTTTCAGCATCAGCAATAATCACGGCTTGTTCTTTTTCAGCAGCCGCACGAATTTTTTGTGCTTCTTGTTGACCGGTAGCTCTGAATTCTTTAGCATCGCGTTCACGCTCAGTTTTCATACGGGCATTGATGGCCTGCAAAACTTCCAAAGGCAAATCAGCACGGCGGATGCGCACATCTGCTACATTAACGCCAATTTGCCCAGCATCTGCTTTAACAGCCTTGGAAATATCAGCCATAATCTGGGTACGTTTTTGTGACAATAACTCCTGCAAAGTTATGCGCCCTAAGACTTTACGAACCGAAGAATTGACAATTTCTTCCAATTTTGATTGAGCCTGAACCTCGGTACGGACTGTTTGATAAAATTTGAGCGGATCAACAATACGATAACGAGTAAAACTGTCAACATCCAAACGCTTTTTATCATTGAGCACGACTTCCTGAGCCGGAGGATCAAGATTCAGCAAACGATTTTCATAAATAACTACTCTTTGAATAAAGGGAACTTTCCACTTTAGACCGGGAGTTTTGATTTCACGCATCGGCTCACCGAATTGCAACACTATGGCTTGTTCGGTTTGATTAATCACGAACAGCGATTCAGAGCCCAAAAACACCAACAAAACCACTATACCAACAATAACAGCCTGTATTTTACTTGTCATTATTTTTCTCCTTCTGTTTTGATGGGGGCGGCCTGCAAATTGATAACCGGACGCGGACGATTAAGCTGATCAAGCGGCAAATAAGGAACAACTCCGGAATTCTTGTCTGTGCCTAAGATAACTTTATTAGACTTTTGCAAAACATCTTCCATTGTTTCTAAATACATACGTTTGACCGTAACCTCTTCACCTTTTTTATAGGCTTTATAAACCGAATTAAACCTTCCGGCCTCACCTTGGGCTTTGGCAACAATAGCTTGTTTATAGGCTTGAGCATTTTGCAAACGCTGTGCAGCTTCACCGCGCGACTTTGGCACAATTTCATTGCGATAGGCTTCAGCCTCATTTTTGAAACGTTCCATATCGGCTTTGGCACGTTGAACCTCGTTGAAAGCATCAACTACCTGCTTAGGAGGATCCGCCTTTTGCAATTTTACACGCACAATTTTGATACCGGCACCAAATTCATCAAGAACTTTTTGCAATTCTTCTTTGGTTTCGTCCTCAACTTTGCCGCGATCACCGGAAATAATCGGCAACATTTGCGACTGACCGACGATTTCACGCAACACTGACTGGGCGGCTACATTAACCGTTTCATCAGGAGATTGCATGTTGAACAAATAGTTCTTGGCATTTTCAATACGCCAAACAATGGTCAGATTGACATCAACAATATTTTCATCACCGGTCAACATATGGCTTTCGGTGAACAGATTGGCCGGTCCACGTTGTGGATCGGAAACACCAAGATTGATGCTGCGCTCCTGAGTTATGTTAACCTTGCGAACCATCTCAATCGGATAAGGCAAATGATAATGCAAACCGGGAGTAGTTGATTCGGTATAGGCACCAAAGCGAAGTTCAATACCTTCTTCGTTGGGCTGAACTGAATAAAAACCTGACAACATCCATAGAACAACTATGCCCAAGGCAACCCACCACCACTGAAAATTTATTTCAGTAGGTTGCGGATTTTTAAACACCTTTATTTTCGGTTTGTTTTTGACGACAGGCTTGTCGTCCCACGGACTGGTTTGGGAATCATTATCATCATCGTCCCAAGGATTGGGTATTTTAGCCATAATGTTATTTTCTCCGTTATTTTAGTTGAAACATGTGTGATTATATAATATAAATGCGCCAATAAAACAATAATCAATCATCTATCAACAGGGGATTACACTTTGAGTAATTTGGAAGAACAAATCAGAAAATTGGTTGAAAAATATTTCAATCAGGTCAATATCGCCGCTTTGATTGTAAAGGACGAAAGAGCAATCGTAACTTTGCAAAACATCACCGAAAATAAAGATGTTACCGCCAATTTAGAAAAAGAAATTGCCGCTCTTAACGGAATTAAAAAAGTCAATATCATATATACTTCCGAACGATCAGCCCCGACTTTGGGCAAAGAGCCGGAAATGTGGAAGGTCAGCGGAGTGAAAAAAATCATTGCCGTGGCTTCGGGTAAAGGCGGGGTCGGTAAATCGACCACCGCGGTCAATTTAGCCCTAGCTTTAAGCAAATTAGGCAAAAAAACAGCTTTGTTTGACGCTGATATTTACGGTCCGTCAATTCCCACCATGTTGGGCTATGAGAATCAGCCGGTTGTTTCTTATGACGGCAAAACTTTTAATGCTTTTGAGGTACATGGGATAAAATCGATGTCAATCGGCACTTTGATTGATCGTGATGCACCGCTGGTTTGGCGCGGAGCCAAGGCCGGCGGAGCCTTGGAGCAACTGCTTACTCAAGTTGAGTGGGGCGATATTGACATTATGGTGATTGATATGCCGCCGGGAACCGGTGATATTCAAATAACTTTGGCGCAAAAGCTTAAAATCGACGGCGCCGTGATTGTATCAACCCCGCAGGATATTGCTCTGATTGATGCGGTCAAAGGCGTTAATATGTTTCAAAAAGTCGGCATTCCGATTTTAGGTATAGTTGAAAATATGAGTTATTATATTTGCCCCAACTGTGGTCACAAAGAAGAGATTTTCGGACATGCCGGTGCCAAAGAAACCGCCGAAAGGATGGGAGTGAGATTTTTGGGCGAAATACCCCTTCATATTGACATTCGCACTCATGCTGATGAGGGAAAACCGATTGTAGAAGACAAACCGGATTCACCACAAGCTAATGCTTATATGGAAATTGCTAAAAAAATTGCAAAAGGCTAAATTTAGTAAAATATCCACAAAAAATAGAAAATTTATCTACTATGCTTGACTTAAGCCGTCGGCTGGTGATATAAAAATCAGTATGGTGAAGAAGTGGGTAAAAATCCTGTCATAAAAAATGGCAGGATTTTTTTATGCCTACTTTCTCGCCATATTTTTATATCAACCAAGAGCTTTGTTTTTTTTAACAAGGCTCTTTTTTATGGAAAGGAATAAAACATGGATATCTATCCTAAAAACATTTCGCCGTTAGGCTACCAAACCGGTGTTGGCGGCATTGATAGTTATGGTGTTAATCATAACGGATTTACTAATCAAGATGAGATTGCTTATCAAATGGCTCGCTCAAAGCGTGAACAAGATTTGATAAAGCAATATAATTCTCAAGGTATTACTTCCAACTATCCGCAATATGGTACTAACTTTTGGGGTAATTCTGCTAATAATTATGGTTTTGGCAATTCTAATATTGAAAATAATATTACCAATGTGCTTAATCCTATGAGTAACAATCTGAATAAGGGTGTGCAGTATGCACAAAATAATTTATCCTCAATGGCAAGTGATGTGAATCAAACAAGCAAAATGATTGATTATTCTCTTTATGGCAATGATTTCTCTAAAGAGTTTATTGATAATATGCTTGGTGATACTCGTTTTCAGCATGCTATGCAACGCACCAAATTTAACGAAGGAGGGTTTGCTAATCATCCTAACGATAGAGGCGGAATTACCAACTATGGTATTAGCTCAAAATATTATCCCAAGGAAGATATTATAAACATAACGCCACAAAGAGCTCAAGCAATATTGTACAGGGATTACTGGCTTAAACCAAACATAAATCAGTTACCGGATGAGTTTGCCGATATAGTTTTTGATGATGGTGTTGTGCAAGGACAACCAACAGCCATCATAAATTTACAAAAAGCTTTAGGTGTTAAACCTGATGGTTTGATTGGGTCACAGACATTAAATGCTTTTCAAAATAAAAACTATGATACAATCAAAGCTAATTTTATTAGGAATGTTCATAGCGTTGAAGATAAATATCTGCAAAAAGATCCATCTCAAAAAGTATTCGAGCAAGGACATCGAAATAGATTTAATCAATATTAAAGGCGAGATGATATAGAGCCTATCATCTTGTTAAGATAAAATTGCAATTCTTGTGTTGTGGCGTATTCACTATATAAATCTGGGGATATGCCACAATTATTTTTTTTGCAAAAATTTGTTTCCCAATACATAAATGAATATTGATCATATATAAAATTTTTGTATTCATCAATCTTTTTATTAGCCGCATCATTTGGTAAATTGTAAAATTTTTCAAAAATTTTTACAGCGATTCGCTTATAACAAATTTGAGTATCTTGATTGGTTTTCATTAAATGATTATAACATTTCATACTCCAAGATTCAGGGCATTCTTGTTCCTTAATTTCAAATTGTTGTGAGCAATTTTTTACTTCATCAGATATTTTATTAATATATGTTATATCGTCTTTAGCAGTTACATCAAATGTGCAAATCAATGAACCTAAAAACAACAATATTTTTTTCATAACCAACCTCACTACAAATATAAGCATAATTCGCACAAATAAAAAGTCAATAATATAACCTAGCTTCTAAAGCTCTTTTTTTATAACTTAAAAAAATAGAATTAGCAGGATTGGTCGTTATTAGGAATTACGATGTCAGGATTAAGCACCAAAAAAGCTCACCTTCACAGGTGAGCTTTTGTTTATTGGCGGTAGTTGTCAAGACCACTTTTCAGCGACGATCCGGCAATGTTATATATTGCCATAAACTCGTCTTGCGGCAGTTTAGCCATTGCTTCCAGCACCTCTCCTGCCCACCAATAATGATTGTCATCATAGCTATAGCTGGGGCGACATTCACCAAAGGGAATATGTTTATGTTCCCCTGCTTGGCGGTCCCAAATTGCCACCAATTCAGGAGCATTGGGACAATCGAGCATTTTGATGATGACATTACGGTCGGGGTCATGCCTCCTCCCTTCATGTTTGTTCAAGGTGGCGCTCTTGTATGCCTTCATGAACAATGCCGTTTTGGTGGTTTCAAGAGTGTTGAGCCAAAAATCAACACCGGTGCCCAATTCCTGCTTCCAGTTCAATTGACTGATGAAGTCATTGGGCTGCCGAGACAACCAGGTCACAAAGTCGGCATTAAGATGCTCGGCATCGGATGTGAGCAGGCAGTTAACATACTTGGACAGTTCTGCTGGTGCTTGCTCTTGCAGGATTTGCAAAACTTCGGCCTGCAGACTGACATCAAACACCCTGGCCTTGACTGAACCATTAGCCGGCTCGGCATAAGCCGATATAGCCGCTGATGGTTGCGGTGTCGCCAATATCAGCTGTTGGTCTTCTAACTCAAAAACCGAATCCCAAGGCAGTGCCTTAACAACCAATTCAGTGAGTTGCGAATGTTTTTGGGCCAGCAACTGATGCCTATCATCTTTTGAAAGATATCGTGACAAATCTTTCATGGCTTGCAAGAGTTGTATTGCCTTTCCAACCGTAAAGCCATCGCTGGCGACAAATTCGCCAACCACTTCCAAACCTAGGGCTTTTTGGGTGTAAGCCAACAGCTTGGCAAAAGGTTGGTTAACCAGCTCTTTTTGCGCTTTAGGCTTCAGGTAAAATCTTTCCCATGGCCATTCGTCAATAATGGCGATAAAGTCATCGCGTTTGACCAGCTCAACTTCGGCGTCTGCCGAAAGACCAAACTTAAAATGCAGGAAAAGTTCCTTGAAGTCAGCTCTTTTGAGGGCGGTCAAGACAAAGGCATCCGACCAAGGCACCTCAGGGTGCTTTTCGTGATAGCGGTCAAAGAACGCCAACACGGAATCGGTGGATTTTTTCTTGGTGAAGATACGGAGCAATCCGCGATCTTTGATTTCCTCTTGATGCTCCATGATGTACACCAGAACTTCGTCCGGCAGCCATACATCTTTTTCGACTGCCAACTCGGCGAGCTCAATCACCTGAGGGAAAGAAACGCTGTTGCGTTCTATCATCCCTTGCCACACCCAAGGAAAAAGCGGTTCACCTCTTTCGATGAATTCTTTGGCTTTTTCGGCGGGACGGACAAAGTCCAAAATCCCTTGCTGAATTTTTGCTTGATTCTGATCCATAATGATAAATTTTTTAATTAAACATAATGATTTTTTGTTGCTGGCAATTATATATGGCAAGGTAATTTTGTCAAGTTTTTTCTAAAACTATTTCTTGGCGTATTCTTTGACATCATTGGGAAAGTTGATATCGAGCAATTTGCTCTCGTCTTTGAGCTCAACCGCTTTTGAATAATCGGCATGCTCGACAAATACTACTCTAAACTCAGAATTTTCCGGCACCAAATCAGCCTTGTCGTAAAGCGATTTGCTCCAGATAAGGGGATTTTGTTTAACCCCTTTATGAGTGAAAAAGACCAGTTGCTTATCTTTGGCAGTATCAAATTTAGCTATCAATTTATTGATTTCAGCAGCGCCGAGATTGGGCATATCGGCCGGAATTAAAAGTGCTCCGTCGCAGGACGAGGGCATCGCTTTGAGCCCTAAACGAATAGAAGTTTTGACACCGCTGGCAAAAGCCGGATTATAAATTACATTAACATCTAATTTTTCTAACCACTCTTCCAATTCTTCGTGGCGATATCCGGTAATAACAAAAATCGGCTTGGCTTGAGATGCCAGCGCAGCATTGACACTATGCATAAACATCGGCAAGCCGTCTTGTCCTTCAACCAACAATTTGTTAAGTCCGGCTCTTCTACCCTGCCCGGCAGCCAAAATGACTGCGCCGATTTTAGCTTTGTTGGCACTACCTTTGCTTTGAGGGGCAATAACTTTGTCAAAATGTTGGGTCGGTTTGATTTTGGATATGATAGGTGTCTGTTTGTGAGCAAAAACAGCTTCGCTTAAATGTTCGCTAAAGATTGCTTGTTTTATCAAATCATCGATAAAATTATCACTGGTTTTATCATAATCATAGGGCAAAACAATGATACGTCGTCCACTCTTCTCGGCTATCATCAAATCTGCGGCACCCACATAAGGAACCGTGCGAATATATATATCATCGGTTATTGATTTTAAAGCCTGAAAGAGCAAATCATTGGCACCATAACCTTTGAGCGGTGAAGATATAAACAGAACATCTGCACCAAAATTGTTGCCCTGATAAAAAGCATTGGCTAAGTTTTCGAGATTAAAACTACACTCAATTTCCCGCGTAAAGTCAAAATGCAAATCGGCTAGGCCTTGCAATAAACGCATTGTTATCGCGGTAGAGTGGCGACGTTCATCTTCATTACCCAAAATATGAGGATAGATAAAAGCGGCGCGATACTGACGATTAGCACTCAAAGATAGCAAAGCAAAATTACCGGAAAGCCGAAACAGCATATCATCAATTTCTTGTTGCGTCAAAAGAGGAGGTAATATGTTTAACTCGGCAACCGTATCACCTTTTTTGACAACGCTCAAAGGAGCTATGGTGTTGATGATAATGTTTTCGTTGTAAGAGTTAAATTTGTCAATCCGACTTTTATCACTCAAAAAAATGCCGTCTTCAAGTGCGGTTATCAGACAGTTTTCACCTTCGACCACATAACCCAATCCTTTACCGCAAACTGCCGCGGCAATTTGCGTATAGGCGGTTTTATATTCAACATCACCATCCTGATACTCGGCACCATAGATAAAATGCAAACCATACATCTTGAATGTCAGTATATCTTCAGAAGTTATCTCGTGACCTTTAGGGTAAACCTTTTCACCAAGACTGAAAGTGCTGCCCAAAATTACACCGGCAGATTGACTGACATTGTATTCTTTGTATATCATCTAAACCCCTTATTTCAAGTAGTCTAACAATGACAAATTCAAGGTGCTGCTCAATACCTGATAAGATGCTTCCAATGAATTTTGCGTAAATAACAATTTGGCAGCAGCCTCTGTTTGATCGACATTTTTGATATCATAAACATTGTCTTCCAAATTGTTTTTGAGATTGTTCAATGTGTTATTGACATTATTCAGGGTAACATAATTGGCAGAAATTTTAGCTACACACATAGATATGGTTTCATTTTTGCCGGAGGTTGCCTTACCATTGTTGTCAATTGCCGATTGCAAAAATCCCATAGCCTCGTCTATCAAATCGTGAAAAGCTTGTGCCTGTCCGGTCTCGACATTACCACCAGCGTCTGTTTGAATTAAATTGCCTTGGGCAATCATACCAAAAGCGCGGAACAATTTGGTGAATACCGGATCATTGGCATTGATGTCAAAAGTTATACTTTGATTGTCTGAAACACGAAAAGTTTCTTGAGCCGAACCGCCTTGATAATAACTATCAGCACTCAAGTTCCAATGGCTGGCTGCGCCATAAACCTGCGGGGTAACTTGAGCCTGATCAGCACGAACCACTAAGTTTCCGCTATCATCAATATTTATAACCTGGAAGTGTAGAGTGGCGTCCGAACTGGTGTCCAAATTCAAAACTGATCCTACGGCAAAGGATGTGCTTATTGTCACTTTAGTAATATCGGCGACAGGACCATCATCACTTATATCGTCAGCAAATTTAATAGTTTTTCCATCAGCTGATACACTCTCGACTATATATTTCTTTTTGGTTCCATCATTATCAAATATCAATGTGTCACCGGCATGAATTGTGTTAAAAGCACCATAACGATCGGCGTGCAAAGTATCATCACTGGCTGAAAAAGTTAAGTTACCGGTGGTGTTTGTGCCCCCAATTACTGAGGTGGATAAAAATCCGTTACTCGCAGATAATACAAATTCGTTATCAGCTCCACCGTTAGAAATTGTTAAATCGCCGGATGAAGCATAGTTAAAGCTACGATTGGCTAAGACTGCGCTGGTAGTATCGGGATATTTTATATTAATCCCGTCATACATTTTTTGAAAATCGCTCAAAGTGCTATAAGAAAACTGTGTTGGAGCTGAAGAAGATCCGGCTCCGAAAATATACTTGCCGCCGACTGACTGATTTAGAGCATCTGATATTAATGACATAGCAGAAAAAGCAACTGTCTGCAATTCATTCAACGAAGCTGATACCTCGGTTGAAATCGGCTCGCCATCCGTTAGAGATGAAAAAGCCGACATGGCATTATTGAGCTGGCTTTTGAATGATGAAACAGCATCTTCAACATTTTCCATGACAGTGCTCATGGTCTTGATGGAAGTATTTAAGAGATTGTTATTATCCAAAAAGTTTTGCGTTACATTAAGCGAGGCTTCCATGTTGACAATATTGGAAGCTTTCATACCATATCCGGCATAGTTGGCATATTTGATACCGGTAGAGGTTTGGTAGCTGTACATGTTGGCCGTAGCCTTGGTTTTCATGGTCTGATTTACCAAGCTCATATAACTTGCATAAGTAGGAACTCTTACCATTGTTCAATCCTCCCTCTTTTAGCCTATACCATATTAATCAAAACATCCAAAATTTCTCTTGAGGCAGTAAATACCTGCGCACAAGCGGCATAGGACTGTTGATAGATAATCATTTGAGCCAACTCTTCATCCAAATCAATTCCCGAAGTTTGAGCTTCTTTGTCGGAAATAGCTTGTGTCAAAGAGCTTTGATATTCATATGAACTTTCCGCAACATGAGCAAGACTGGCCACATTACCGACAAAAGTTGAAACATAATTGTTCAGTGAAGTATCGGTCTTGGCCATATTGCCGGCTTGTTTGAAAACATGATTTGAAGTCAAAGTATCAGCCAATTTGTTGGCAATATTGTTGGTTGCCCCATTGATTGAGTAGGCCCCTCTATTGTTGTCAAACTTGGGTGAACCGCAAACTATCAAATTGGCATTTTCCTGAATATCACTGCGTACGGCAATATTAGCGGCATAATTGCAAGAAGAAACCGCCATACCCAATTTATTCAACACCTTATCTTGGATGCCGGCAGTATTGGTTTCGGATATTTCTAATTGTGCACCTTCTAAGCTTTCAACCCTTAACATATAACCATCGCCGTTTTGTATTAAAGATGCCTTAATGTGAGTGTTGAGAACATCATTGTTGTTGATTTGAGCAGCGATATCCTGAATGGTCATTGTGCGACTGATATCAATTGTGCCATAATCATAACCGTTAACCGAGTCAGAAAATGACCATTTTACGGTGGCATTTAATCCGACTGCTGCACGATTACTCAAAACTTTTGAATCCCAAATATAATCATTGATACCATTGGCAAAAAAGTCGTTAAGACCAAAGAAATCAGAAAAACCTTTAAAAGTTTGGTCATAGGTACCATCAGCATCAGCATCAAAACTTAATGTTACCGGAGTTTGTTCTGAACCGGCAGTTGTTGATGCTTCATCAATAACCGCCAAACCATAATTGCTGTCACCGGTATCAATTACCAAATGTGAGTTACTGTCAATATAGCATCTGGCATAAGGGAGATTAGCTCCGTTGACACTGCTTAACCAATTTTCAATTTGGGCTGCCATGTTATCCAAAGTATCACCGGTGGAAGGAAAATTCATTCCGCTCAGCAAAGTGGTAGTAGCTCTTTGATTACCTTCTTCATCAAAAATAACAAACCTGACATCACCGTTTTCCAACTTAATCTTTTGGTTATAGTCGCTATTATTATTGGGAATATCAGCAATAAAAGTTGTGCTTCCGGTCAACTTGGAAGGCATATTGGGATAAGCTGTACCTTGGTTATGGGCGGCATTCATTTCGTTGTACAAAACATAGCTTACTTCATCAAGCTGAGTTTGCAGTGATATAAGTGTGTTGTCGCGAATTTCAATTAAACCGCCGATAGAACCTCCGGAAATCGAAGAGGTGATATCTTCGCCATCAACAAAAATACCCTGAATATTACCGCTGTCATAACTGTTGTCAGGCCCAACTTGAGCCAATGAAATATGTGATAATTCGTAAACTCGCGTATCCAACAAAGCAGTTCCACCCGTGGTGTGGATGACAACAGCTCCGGTATCACGAGTGTAATAATTAATATCAATATAACCACTCAACTCGCGCAAGGCATTATCACGTTGATCTTGCAAATTAGCTAAGCCGTCACGGTTGAGAACTGTATACTTAACAATATCGGTATTTAAGTTATCAATACTGTGTAATAATGAATTAATTCGAGTGGTAGCATCAGATATTTCGCGGTCAGCATCGCCACGCAAAGTTTGAATATTGGAAGAAAGGTAGTTCAACTTAGCGGTCAACTCATTAGCTGAAGTCAACAAACTGTAGCGAGATGCTGCCGATGATACTTGGGTTGAAAAAGTTTCTAAGGCACTTTGAAGGTTTCCGACATTATAGGCTAAAGAATTACCATCGGCAGTTGTGCCCATCAGATTGTCCATACGGCTTAGATATTCGTACTGTGAAGAAAGCGAAGATGTGGAAGAATTGGAGGAAAGGAAATTTTTGAGCAATCCCTCATCAACCGTACGGCGAGCGTTTTCCATGGTAACACCCATGGTTTGGCCGGCAACTACAATCGCTGATTGAGCGGCTGTTTTGCGTGTGTAACCCTGAGTATCGACATTGGCAATGTTATTGCTGACAATCTCTAACTGAGATTGAGCAACTTTCATGCCGGTGAGCGAACTTGATATACTGCTTAGTAATGCCATGATCGTTCTCCTTGTTACATTGTACGATTAAATGCCAAAGCATTGCGTGAATTATCCAAAGGAGTATAAGCTCCCTTGGCACCATAAGAAGTGGCTTGAGCCGCATTGGTTTTTTTGGCAATGTTAATAAAGGTATTCATTACAGCTTTGCCGGCATCCATGCGGGTTTTGAGCAACATTTCATTTTGTTTGAGCTGGGCATCAAGTTCAACCGAGGCTTTTTTCAAATCTTCCTTTTCGGAAGATTGGTATGCGGAGACAACATCTTTGTTTTTGATAAAAAATCCGCAAAGCGAACGATAGGCTGCCACTGTTTTAATTTTTTGCTCATACAAAGCTTTGATTAACTTGATATCGTTAGCTTTCAGGGCTGTATTCTCATCAGACACAACTTTAATAAATGAATTCACAATTGAAAGCATCATTTCAATTTTGGCTGCGATTTCTTTTTCATCTATATTTTCCATGATCTTTCTCCCCTATATTGCTGCCGAATTTTCTTCCTGCATTTGCAAAATAGCCTGCATAACATAATCCTTAACTCCGATATTGCCGGTTTTAGCCATTTCTTTGCCATATTCGTCCAACAACAGTGAACGATAAATTTTCTCAGCATGACCACCGCCAAACAAACCATCGGTTGAAACACCTTCAAACATACTTTCCATCATACGAGTAATGAAAAATGCTTCAAAATTCTCTGCCGCAGCTTCTGCTTTTTGATGCAAAGCTTTTTGCTTTAAATCAGCAAGCGGAGAAATTAAACTGTCATCAAAAATGTTTATCATTTCACTCATAGTTCAATCCTCCTAAATAACCTCAATCTCAGCTTGTAAAGCGCCGCTGGCTTTGATGGCTTGCAAAATACTGATCAAATCACGCGGAGTCACGCCCAAAGCATTTAGTCCGTCGACCAATTCCTGTAAATTAATACCGCCATCAAGAACTTTCATTTGAGCTTCGCGTTTTTCATCAACTTCAACCAACTGAGTGTTGACAATAATGGTCTCGCCAAGAGTAAACGGCTCCGGCTGAGCAACCAAAGGAACATCAGAAATGCGAATAGTTAAATTACCCTGAGCTATGGCCAAGCGATTTATTTTAACATCTTTACCGATAACAACTATACCGGAAGCTTCATCAATTACAACTTTGGCCTGAGCATCAGGTTGGATTTGCAATTGCTCAACTTTGGTCATCAAATCAACAATATTTTTGCTGTATTTAACCGGAACATTCAAAGTTACTGTTCCCGGATCAATTGCCTTTGCATTGGGAGTTCCCAACATGGCATTGATAGCATCGGCAATACGACGCGAAGTGGTAAAATCAGGATTGCGTAAAGCAATATTGATATTGCTCAAACTTTCCAATTCAAAAGGAATTTCGCGCTCAACAATTGCACCGCTGGCAATGCGCCCAGAGGTAGGAACCCCTTTTAAGACTGATGTAGAACCGGCGGCCTGAGAACCGGCAGAAACTGCACCGGTTGCAACAGTTCCTTGTGCAAGAGCGTAAACCTCACCATCAGCACCTTTTAAGGGAGTAGCAATCAAAGTTCCACCCAACAAATTTTTGGCATCACCAAGGGCAGAAACGGTTACATCAATACGCGATCCCTGACGGGCAAAAGCCGGAAGATTGGCGGTTACCATAACTGCAGCAACATTTTTAGCCTTAATTTGACCATCACGAGCATTGATGCCAATCATATCAAGCATTGAAATAAGGCTTTCTTTGGCAAAATCAACCGATTTGATATTATCGCCTGTACCGTTCAAACCAACGATCAAGCCATAACCAATAAGTTGGTTATCACGCACACCTTCAAAATCAGCAATATCTTTAATACGCGATACCGCCCCTGCCGGCTGAACCAAAAGCAAATTACCGGCCAAAACAGCTAAAATTGCGATATTTTTCAATGTGTTTGCCAAATTCATAACTTTTCCCCAAAACTGTAAAACTACATTTGAGGGTTTATATGCAAATATCGTGCCAAAAAAAGATTTATCTATTTTAAAATATCAAAAGCCCGACCTTAAAAAGATCAGGCTTTTATCACTTTTTGCTTGAGATTAGAGTTAAAAATAGCGCTTTAACAATCCTTCCAGTGCTTTGCCGTGACGGGCTTCATCACGGGCCATCTCATGAACGGAATCATGAATAGCGTCTAAATTGAGCTCTTTAGCCTTTTTAGCAATGGCCATTTTGCCATGGCAAGCGCCATTTTCACCGGTTAACATTTTTTCAATATTGACTTTGGTTGAAGTAGAAACCAACTCTCCTAGCATCTCACAGAAACGAGAAGCATGTTCAGCTTCTTCATGGGCAATTTGTTCCAAGACAACTGCAACCTCGGGCAAACCTTCGCGCATTGCTTGGCGAGCCATGGCTAAATACATACCAACTTCAGAACACTCACCGTTAAAATGATTACGCAATCCATCTAAAATTTCGGCATCAACCCCTTTGGCAATGCCAATAACATGCTCGGCTGCCCACGACATTTCCTCTTCCTTATAAGGAACAAGTTTTTCACCCTTGGCCTTGCAAACTGGACAAACAGCCTCTGCTCCATCGGCAACTTCAAAAACTTGACCACATACCAAACATTTATATTTCATAGTTCACCTCATAAATAAAATTAAGCTCTCTGTCCTTTTTAACAAACCGATTTAACTATTTAAACAGCTTTTTGTTTCCTTACACAGATTTTTATTTGACTTTTTGTCTAGAACTTGTATAAAATTACCTCAAAATTAAATTATTAACCAATATTTATAATTATGGAAACATTACCGGAAAATGTGGTTGAGCTCTTACGCGAGGAGATTCAGTCATACAAAGGATTAAAAGAAGGATGTTTTTTGAATGTGTTTGATCTGGCAAAAGCTTCTCATCGCGAGATGATGGCTTTTTTAAGCAAGCACAATCTCGATTCTCCATCCTTTGATTTGGAACAGCAATTGGCTATAATCAGCCGGCACGATCCTGAGGAAATCATGTTGTTGCTTGACAGTGAGGGGCTGTACGAAAAAGCAGGGTTAGAGTTGATTGCAACCTGCGGCCGCAAGGAAATATCACAATTCGCAAAGTTGCAATATTGTTTCAATTCAACCATTAAGGCACTATTGCAACGCGGATACTATCAAGAAGTCAACATGGCAATGGAAAAAATCGCCGATGATTTGGATGAGGATACAATAACTCTTCTGATAGAAAAAAAGTGTGAAAGAGCACTTATTTGCTATCTCAACGGTTTTGATGAGACAGATATTGAGAATTTTCCCTTGAGCGAAAGATGTTCTACGGCACTTATTTTGAGCCGAATGGAGGATGCTTTATCTGCATACATTAAAAAGTCAGGATTTCCTTACGGATCAGAACAGATTTTCATTGAATTCGGCAGCGATAAACTGCTCAAAGAATATCTGTTACGCTATAAGCTTTTTGATGAGAGCGGTATTAAGCTGATTGAACGCGGCAATATTGATCTGGTTGACACCTACATTATTACCTATGACTTTGGCGAAAAATCAGAAATCGTTTTTTTCAATCAAGGATGGTCGCAACTAGAAACAGAGTATGTAATATTGCATCAACTGTCGAAAAAAGCCGAAAAATTGCTAATCCATCAGAAAAAAGAAGACGTTCTGATTGAGTATTTGAACCATGCCGAATTAAGTTTGTCGGCAATGTTCGAACTTATCAAAAGCAACCTCAAAAAGGTTCTTATCTGCCTTATAGCGCGCGGAGGATTGCCAAAAGATTTTTTGGTTTTTCTTGTGCAAAAAGGGGCAACAGAAATATTAAGTTTCTGTGTGGAAGAATATTCTGCTCTGCCCGAAGATGCTGAGTTTGAGCTTATTACTCAGATTGAGCTGAAAGGCGAAGAATATTACCAGATAATGAGGCACTATCTGGAAAAGACAGAATATTATCTGGATGAGCATGCGGAAGCAGCTTGGATGGTGATGGGAAGTAAAATCGATATCAAACTTTATATCAGTAATACCCGTTTAAGAACTGAAGCTGAAAAAAATTTGATTGCGCGCGGTGACAGCGAACTTATCCAGCAATACCTTAACAAGTATTGTCCTTGTGAAGAAGCTGTTGAGATGTTGCTTAAACGTGGCATCAAAGAAGAAATCCAGATTCTGCTCGATAAATATTATCCACAAATAGGTATGAACTAAAAAAAAATCAAAAGGAGCCGTTATAAAAAAACGCCTCCTTTTTTTATTTGACTATTTTAACAAGAAGTTGTAGTTTGGTTCGGTTATTTGAATTATTAATTTTAAAAATATACAATTATGTTTAGTTTTTTTAAAAAAATTAGGCGTCAAAGACGACTTAAGAAAGTGATGTCCTTTATTGATCAACGCGATTGGGGACAAATTGCCAATTTTTTACCTTTAAGCGATGAAATGCAAGTGTACCTGGTGAAATCGCATTGGTTGGAAGGTATTGGCACATATCAGCGTTTTTACGGATTTGGCATACAAGCGCGAGCTCCGTTAATCGAAGAAGCCATGGGTTATGCTTCGGAAAACATTATTGAGTTCGGTTTGTCGTCGGATGAAGAAACCTTATTGGTCACCAAAGGTGATATAAAAAATATTGGCTTTTTCATTGAACAAAATTATATCTTTGACGAAGAAAATGAATTTTTGTTCGTTCAGCGAGCATTACAAGATGAACGCTTTGAACCATTGTTCATTCGTTATGCTGAAAAGAAAAAACGCTTACTTAATCAAAAGACGGAAAGCCTGTTAATACAACAAGGAAGAAGTGGCTTTGTGCTTGCTTATATAAAAATTCCTTGTGAATGCGGTCTAACGGCAAAGTCGGAAGTTGAGCTAATTAAAAGACTCGATAAGCGCCTTATCTACGCCTATGAAAAAATGTATAGCTGGCAGCCTGATGCTCAAGATTTAATTGACGCCGGGTGGCTAGATTAAAATTAAGATTTAATTTTTATTACTATGTTGAGAAGAAATGAAAAAAATTTTTCTTATAATGAGATAACACTCATTAACAAACGTAAGTCCCTCCCTTTCTGGTGGTATGTAAAAAGAAATGGTTTGCAAGATTTTGCCCAAACCCACTTGGTGTTAAATCGATGGCAAAAAGGTATAGAAATTTTTTTGAAAGATCACGACTTTGCTTCTGATGCTATGAAATATGTACTGGAAGATAAAGATTCAGCAATCTTTCAAACATATCTCAGGTGTCGCGGACTTTCGCTCGAAAATCAAGTATCTCTGGTTCGTGATGGTAACATCGAAAACTTGCGAAGATATATCACTTGGGGATATGCCTTATGGGATAAGGCCGAAATTACCTTAGTTGATAAAAGATGTGATGAGTTATTGCGAAAATATGTTGTGATACAAAGAACGCTTTGTGAAAATGCCGAAAACAGATTGGTTATCAAAGGTGAAAAAAATCTGGTTAAATGGTATATTGAACAATTCGGATTGTACATCACTTCCAAGTCTCTCATCTATAAAAGAGGCGATACTGATCTTATCGAGGCGATAAAAAAATCTCATAAACCGACGGTAAGTTATCAGGAAAATGTATGTTTAAAAAATTTCTGATTTTTTAGTGTTCCAAGGAAAGCGAAACAACAAACGCTTTCCTTTTTTATTGACTTTTGGTTATAAATTATAATAGGTTACTAAAAGAAATTAAGTATTAATATATTAAAAAACAACAAATTATGAATTCAAAAGAAATTAGTGAGCTGATAGAGGTGATTAATCATGGTAGCACCTGCGAATTTAATCACCATGCTCAAGAACAAGCTTTTCCTGCTTGTTGTGAAATCCGCATGATTGAAAAGAATCGGGTCAAATGGTGGCAGTATTATACCCAAACGTGGCCGCTTAAACCGGCAACCAAACACAAACTCATGCTCAAAGGTTCGCCTGAGATGATTGCTGCTTATGCATCAGCATCCATCAACAAAGGCAAGAAACTGCCCTTTAATGACGAAAAAACGCTGTTGCTACGCGATGATGCCAAACTGGTGATGGCCTACCTCTCGGGAGGAACATCTTTCAGCACCAAAGCGATTGCATGGGCTGCTGATAATTGTAGCCAAGAGATTGTGGATGCTATTATTGCCAGCAATTAAAAAAATACAGTTTTTCAATAAAAATTGAAAAACTGTATTTTTTTAGTAAAGTTCCAAAATCTGTGAGGATGTAAACGGCTTATCACTCATAGATATGATTTTGTCGTTATCCAGCCAACCAACTGCGCGAAATTTGTAAGCCTTGCTTGGATAATCGTTAATACTGCCACAAACGGCTTTATTATCCTTTATCAAACATACGCCACAGTTTGTATGTCCTTCTTGGGGCTGAGTAAGATAAAGCCCGCTCAATGGTCGTTTTCCATGGGTGAGAAGCTCTTGATTGATGGATTTTACATCAAGCTCTTTCCAAAACGACTGCGGCGCAAGAATAGCCAAAACGTTTTCCGGAAAACGCGGCGTCATTTCGATTTCGCTACAAGCGATAAATCCATTCAGATTCTTTTGCTTGGTAGCAGCTTGATAGGGAAAAAATCCCAGAGATCCTTTTGTTGTGGAAGTTTTTTTAAAACCCTCACCTTTTCTGCTTAAGTACTTCATAAGATTTAATTTTAGAATTATAATATTAATAAATTTAATTTCGCGCGATTATAAACTGCTAATTTTGCAATTGTCAAGACCGTAAAAACTAAAATAATATGCTTTTGCAAACTTAACCGTATATTTATAGATATTGTTTACAATTAATTTACTAATTTGTTATAACTTAAGATATATGACTAAAGCGAGGGTTGTTTTGAGGGATTAAATAGGGTAATATGAAGGACAATATTTAGTAAAAAAACAGACCAGTCAGGTCGATCCATGGTAGAGATGTTGGGTGTATTGGCAATTATCGGTGTTTTGTCAGTCGGCGGTATTTCTGGTTATTCGAAAGCAATGGCAAAATTCAAATTAACCAAGGCACAAGATCAGATCACCATGTTGTTGATGAACATTCGTACCGCTTATGCTACATCACCTAGCTATTCAGGATTAAGTGAAGCAATTGTTATAGATTATAATATTGCACCTAATGAGATGGTCTCCGGTACAAATTTGTTTGGAACTTTTGGTGGTGCAGTTCACATTGGTCCTACGGCTCGCACCATTGCTAAACATCAGATAGCTAATGTTGCGGCTAATACTGCCGGCAACTACTTTTACATCACCTTGATGGGCTTAGGTAAAGAAGCTTGCCGAGCACTGGCAACTTCAGACTGGGGTGCTGATGGTTTGGTTAAAATGATGATTGGTGGATCCGGAGATACTCCTACTCATACTTATGAAATCAAAGATTTACCTGTAAAATTAACTGATGCCGCAGGAGATTGTAACAACGAAATAAGTAATATTACTTGGGTTTACTACTAATACTTAAAGTATCAGACCTCTCCAATCCCTGTCTGTCTCGGACGGGGATTTTTTTGATAGCTTAGAAACTTCAACATAATTCCCCTGTGAAACGGAAGATTGTTTCGTAAGTTTTGCCATCTATTAAAAAACTGCGTTACCAGATACTGTTAAATTCGATGTAACCATTAAAAAAAGCAGTTCCGATGAACTGCTTTTTATTTCTTATTTATGTTCTTTTTTCATGCGATTACTAAACCGCTCATACAAACTTTCAAAGAGCACATATAACAGCGGAATTACCAAAAGTCCTAAAGCTGTTCCAAGCAACATGCCATAGAACACCGGAACACCGATAGCACGACGTGAGGCCGCACCGGCACCGGTGGCTATAATCATCGGGAATACACCTAAAATAAAGGTGAATGCCGTCATCAATACGGCACGAAAACGTTCTCTGGTTGCAACGACTGCTGATTTAACCAAAGTCTCACCTTTGGCATGTTCTTCTTTGGCAAATTCAACAATCAAAATGGCATTCTTGGCCGCTAAACCGACCAACAAAATCAGACCTAACTGTGCGTAAATACTAAGCGGTAATCCGGTGACAAAAAGTCCTACCAAAGCACCCAACATAGCAACCGCCACTGAGGTCAACACCGGCATCGGAGTTACCCAACTTTCGTACTGGGCAACCAAGAACAAATAACCGAACAAAATCGCCAAAGCAATCAAATAACCAATTTGCCCTTGCGAGTTTTTCTCCTGATAACTGATGCTTGACCATTCATAACCAAAACCTTGAGGTAAAGTCTTAGCCAACTTTTCAACTGCATCCATCGCCTCGCCGGTACTAACGGTGGGATGTTGCATAGCAGTAATAGTAGCTGAAGGATATTGATTATAACGAGTAACTACGCGCGGAGACAATACCTTGCTTAACTTTATCAAACTGCTTAAAGGCACCATTTCACCAAGCGCATTCTGCACATAAAGTTTACCGATAGATTCAGCATCTTTACGATTTTTCCAATCCGCCTGAACCATAACTTTGTTAACTTGGGTTCCGAAGTTAACATCATTGATGTAAGCCGAACCCAAATAATATTGCAAAGTTGAGAAAATAGAGCCGACATTTACTTTCATACTCTCGGCTTTTACGCGATCAATATCAACAAAAATATTAGGCGTTTTGGCTGTATAGGTAGTATAAGCATAATAAAGTTCCGGTGCGGCATTCATTTTACCCAACATTGCCATCAAAGCACTTTCGATAGCCTGCGGATTATCGGTATCCAGTGATTGTAACCTGAAATCCATACCACCGCTCATACCCAAACCCATAATCGCCGGTGGTTCAAAAAATTGAACTTCGGCATCAGGGTATTCGGATAATTTGGCGCGAATGCGATTCAATATTTTAGTTGAAAGCTGATCGGACGACCGCTTGTTCCAAGGCTCTAAAACGACAATCAACATGGCAACATTTTCACCGGTACCGCCAATCATACTGATACCGGTTATCGCCATTGTGGCCTTAACACCGGGTTCTTTTAAGATTATCGGAGTTATACGATCTATAAACTCTTGCGTGCGTTCGCGCGATGCACCTTCGGGCAATTGAATATTACCCATTATTGCACCTTGATCTTCGTTGGGAAGAAATGCGGTCTGACTGATGGATAAAATACCACTGATAACTAAAATAGCTAAACCATAAACAACAGCCACAACCGCAATTTTGCGCCCGAATACGGCTACAATTCCCATATAAGTATCACGACCTTTATTCAAGAAATTATTAAACCACTTCAAAGGTCCTTTTTCTATCGGTTTTAACGGACGCAATAAGGTTGCACATAATGCCGGTGATAAGGTCAAAGCATTAATTGAGGAGAAAAAGACGGCCAGAGAAATTGACACAGCAAACTGCTGATAAATTTTACCGGTAATGCCGCCTAAAAATCCGACCGGAACGAAAATTGCCAACAACACCAAAGTTGTTGCCACAATCGCTGATGACACCTCACTCATAGCTTTAATTGAAGCATCTTTAGGCGATAGATTTTCTTTTTCCATCAATGTTAATACACGTTCAACTACCACGATGGCATCATCAACCACCAAACCGATTGCCAGAACTAATCCGAACAAAGTCAGCATATTTAAGCTGTAACCTAGGACCAACATAACCGCAAAAGTTGCCAACAATGACACCGGAATAGTAATCGAAGGAATAAGTGTTGAGCGCCAATCTTGCAAGAAAACATAGCAAACCAAAATAACCAAGAAAAAGGTTAAAACTAAAGTGAAAATAACTTCTTCAATTGAAGCGGAAATGTACTCGGTAGAATCATAACCAATCAAATAGTCAATACCTTTGGGAAATGTGGTCTTTAGGCGCTTAAGTTCTTTTTTCAAATTTTTCATAGCATCCAAAGCATTAGCACCGGTCAACTGGTTAACCGCAATCGCCACATTGGGCGAACCATTATAACGTGAAGTCGCACGATAAGCTTCTTCGCCAATCTCAACACGAGCAATGTCTTTAAGTTGTACTAGACCACCATCTTCAGCCGTACGGACAATAATGTTTTTGAAATCTTCAACCTCATTGACACGCCCTTGAGTTTGCAAAGAATAAACCATCTGCTGTTTGCCGTCGCCGGGCATTGCACCAACCTTTCCTAATGATGGTTGATAATTTTGTCCTTGGATGGCAGCAGTAACTGCTTCAATCGGCAATTTTAAGGCAGCGATTTTATCCGTATCAAGCCATACACGCATACTCAAACGTGCTGAATAAATATTAACCTCACCGACGCCATTAACACGCGAAAGTGCGTTTTTCATATTGTTTTGCACATAATCACTAAGCATGCCGGTGTCATAACTGTTGTCGGGGGAAAATACCGAAATAAAGCCCAAAATATTAGATGAACGGCGCATAACGGTTACACCTTGGCGTTGAACTTCGGTGGGCAATTTTGATGTGGCTTGTTGAATACGGTTCTGTACTTTTACCTGAGCCATATCCGAATCTATACCTGGCTTAAAAGTAACCGTCAGTTGATAAGAAGAATCTTGGGAGGAAGAATCCATATAAAGCATATCTTCAACACCATTGATCTGTTCTTCAATAGGAATACCGATAGTACGAGCAACCACCTCGGCTGATGCACCGGGATACATCGCTGATACAACAATCTCGGGAGGAGTAATTTCAGGATAAAGTGATATGGGGAGTGAAAAAACCGAAATAAGTCCGGCAATTGACATAACAATAGAAATGACAATCGCAAAACGCGGACGCTCAATAAATATGCGTGAAAACATGATTATTTAGCCTCCGTGGAATCTTCGGATACTAAACTGGCACGAACTTGAGCACCGTCTTTGGCTTTTTGTAGGCCGTTAACAATAACTTGCTCGCCACCTTTTAGACCTTCCAAGACGATTTGTTTACCCTCAAAAGTGCCGTCCAATTTGACTCTCTGCTCGGTAACTTTACCTGTCCTATCAACCGTGAAAACGTAAGCACCGTTGGCATCTTGCATAACTGCGGCCGGAGAGATAGTTACCAACTTTTTTTCCTGAGCTGATGAAATTATGACATTAACATAGTTTCCGACAATCAATTGGTTGTTAGAATTGTCATATTCCAAATAAACTGACAAAGTAGCAGTTTGGGCATTAACCTCGTTATTGATAAAAAATGAGGTAGCATTGTCATTAATAATGCTGCCGTCAGGCAATTTTAAGCGGGTACGTAACTTATCAGCCTGAACTTTTTGCAACATAAAGTGATCTTTGTCCGGCACGGAAAAAGCAACCCGAATAGGTGAATTTTGCACAATGCGTGCTAAGGTAACGGAATTGGAGCTGACCAAGTTACCTTCGGTAACATTTGCTTTACCGATTTTGCCACTGATTGGCGCACGAATTTCGGTGTGCATAAGGTCAATCTGAGCCAACTCTAAATTGGCTTTGGCCTGAGCAACGGCGGCTTTAGCTTGCAAATAAGCACTCTCAGCGGTATCAAGAGTTGATTTTGAGGCATATTGTTTGGTGCTTAAAGCTTTTTGGCGATTGTAGTCACGTTCAGCACGAACATAATTGGCTTGGGCACTGGCAAGAGCAGCTTTGGCTAAATCAACATTGGCAAGATATTTATCCTGTTCAATTATGAACAAAATATCGCCTTGGCTGACAATGGAGCCTTCTTGGAATAACACACGCTCAATGTAGCCGGAAACTTGCGGTACCAAATTAACACTCTTAATCGGCTCGATAGTGGCAATATATTGCTTTTGCGGAGAAACATCTTCTAACTTGGTCTGTTCAACAATCACGTGCGGAACAGCCATAGCACCGGCACCGGGCATTGCACCTTGCGGAGTGAGCTTTGATTTTATGTACCAACCTAAAGCCACGCACAAAAAAACTACGATAAAATTCTTAACTATTACTCTCTTACTAACCTTAATTACTTGCATTATTAAATTCTCCGGATTTCTTTTTCAATCATATGATTTAACCGTGATATGTATAACGCAATTGAATTAAAAATCAATTGTTTTTTTATTTATTGCAGAGGATAAAAAATATAAAAGCTCTTAAGTTTTTTCCTTAAGAGCTTTTATATGAAACAATTTATCATTTTCCCATAAATTTCTCTACTATTTTCGCTTGTCTTTTAGCCTTTAGGGCCTCATCTCTCGCGTGTTGTTTTTTTTGTTGTTTTTCTTGTTGTTTTGCTAATCTTCCTGCCTTCTCTTGTTCGCGTCGTTCTTGTTTTTCATTTCGTCGATTTAGAGCTTCTTTTTCATCCATCCGTTTGGCATATTCTTTATAATCTTCTCTTTCTTTTGGGGTAACTATAACAAATTTATCAATAAAATAGGCAAGCTGTTTAGCTGTTTCTTTTTTGCCTAATTGATAGCGAATACTGTTAATATCATCAATATCAGTATCATAAGGTAACTCCGCACTATTTTTATATCCTATACGTACTATAACCTTTTTTTTAACATCATCACATTCTCCTTTCGGCCTTTGTTTTGTGATAGAAAGAGTTTCTGAATTTCCACTATTATCGCTAGCTTCAAATGATACTTTATCTATAATCCCATAATCATCTTGACCGAACCTGGTTTCTTCATCATAAACACTGGTCTTACTAACTACATACTTATCTTTACCATTCATAATCTCTCTGGTGCCATCGTTGCCTTGGGACTGTACTTTAGACATACTTACAACGACTTTATTTCTTATATCATTTATCTTATCTTTTAAACTCATCAATTTTCTCCTTGTTAACTTGTTGTATAAAAAGGCAGGTTTAAATTGAACACTTTATATGTACATATTAACATAATTTTGTCTAATACGCAACAAAAATCTTTATCCTCGTGTATACTTTAATTTATCTAATATTTCGTTAATTTTTACTATCTGTTTTTCAATCAACATTTGTCAAAAATTATGCAGTGCCAAATATGCAATTTAAACCTACCTTTTTACCCAACTCAAATAACTTAAAAAAATAACAAAAATTTTTTGAGATTGGATAATGGTTGATTTTATGCACTAAAAAATAAAATGACCAATACCGCTGGTGTCAACCACTTTAAGACAAAACGGAAGTAGGCCTTAAAAATAAATTTGTTATTATGCAAATTGCGCAACAATCTCGGAGAGATTCTCCAGCCCATAAAGATACAATAAACCAAAATCATTGCACCCATGGTATAAGTTCCGGTCGTATAATCAACCAAATCAAACAGATTTTTGCCAAAGTCAAGCAGATGGGTAAATGAGGCTAAAACAATCAAGACCAAAATAAGATTAAACCCCAGCACAGTCAATGTTGATTTGGTGCGGGTTAAGTGCAATTTTTCCATTACTAAATTGATGGCCGGTTCATAAATGGAAATCAACGAGGTTAACGCACCTAAAAACAATAGCATAAAAAAAGCAACCATAAAAAATGATCCGCCGATCATTTTATCAAAAACAAAAGGCAATGTGATAAAACTTAAAGCTGGACCTTGATTGGATTGCAAATCAAAAGCAAATACTGCCGGTATAACAATCATTGAAGCTAATATTGCCACACAAGTGTCTAATAACACAATCCAAAATGCTGATTTTTTAATACCGCTGCCTTCTTTTAAGTATGAACCGTAAATAAAGCAAGTGCCAAGCCCCAAAGATAATGAATAGATAGCCTGCCCTAATGCTAACAATGTCAGATGAGAAAACTGATGCCAATTAAATTGGTGTTTGAGAAATCCTAACTCCTCCCAACGCGGTGTAAACAGATAAATAAAACCGTTTTTTGTTCCCGGAGAAAACAACATCCATCCGGCCATAAACAAAAGTAAGAAGAATAAAATCGGCATAAGATAAAGAGATACTTTTTCTATGCCGCTTTTAACACCTTTCATCAGGATTAATCCCGCTATGGTCATACAAAGCAAAATCCAAAACAGTTGTTCCCCATAGGATGAGGTTAAAGATGTGAATAAATTTTCATCAATTTTTATTTTTGCGGCACCGACTAAATTATTTACTGCTGCAACACAATAGGAAAGTGTCCAC
The DNA here is from genome assembly GCA_902799835.1 of uncultured Pseudomonadota bacterium. Lineage (GTDB taxonomy): Bacteria > Pseudomonadota > Alphaproteobacteria > RF32 > CAG-239 > CAZU01. The sequence goes on along the minus strand of CADCCF010000005.1, from coordinate 119,015 downwards.
CCGATGATAATCACATATATGGAACTTACGGCAAAAATATTAAACAAAGTCAGACTGCCGCCTATTTTGCCCCATAAACTCGAAACATCAGGTTTAACAACCTTGAAACCATCCATAAAATTGGTTTTGGCAATATGACCAAAGGCCAATTTGGCCGTCAATAAAAAATAGCCCAAGAAAATGACGCATAACAAATACATCAGCAAAAAAGCACCGCCACCATTTTGAGCAGCCAAATATGGAAAGCGCCAAATATTACCCAAACCAATGGCTGAACCGGCAGTGGCTAAAATAAAACCTATTTTTGATCCCCAAGTCGCACGCATTTTTATCCTCTTGTGATCAGGGTATTTTATTTCTACAAAGATTACAAGATAATTTTTGGCCCATATCAAAAATATAGCTATGAAATATCAAGCCTGATATCAATATATTTAAAAATGATTTGACTTTTGTCATTTTTGTCATATTATATACCTTGTCAAATTATAATATTAAAAATTATGTTAAATAGATTATTTATCGCAAGCTCTGAACTGAGCAAAGGTAATACTTTTGCCGTTCTTGGTAAAATCTCTGATTGTGGTAATGATGTTGAAATTGTCGCTTGGGGTTGTGACAACAAAGATGAAATCATTACCTTAATAGATGACGCTTCGTCACAAATAAAAGAAATGGAAAAAATGGGTATGTTCATAAAAATCGATAATTTGCAGGATTATTATGAACTGATTCATTCGAAAACTTGTAAACACAGTATTCCGGAAAATCTTGCAAAAAATTTGCGAGATTTCATAAGCAATCACGATAGAAATTGCGCACATTTTTTAAGAGATGACAGAATTATGTATCTCAAGAATTAATACCCGAGCGCTCCAAAGTTTTCATCAATACTTTGGGGCGCTTTTTTTTTGATGAAAAAGTCTCCTATTTTTAGACAGTCTTTGCTGTTGGTAATCCCGAAAAAGTACTGCAAAGATGGCCTAACTTTTGCTCATCAAAGCAAAGGCCAAGATTTGACAATAAAATTGTTTATCGTTCTTGGTGAATAGCGTCAATACAACGGACAAAGGCAATATCGGAAGCCAATTTTTCTAATTTAACCGGAAGTTTGCGCCGCCAGTTGGGGTGCTTATCTCTATCAGTACCGGGTAAGTTTTGCATAACGATAACATGCAAAATATCTTCTAATTGTGCTAAATAAACTGGTGAGATTGAACGCGCCATAAAGCGTTCCAAAGCCTCCTCTATCCCTTCCGGATAGCCTTCACCATAGATATAATCACCATGACGATATTTATCAGTCGGCCAAACACCGGTTTCATCCAAAACTTTAAGCAAGCGACGACGATCATCTTCGCGACGGTGATAGGCGGCGACTTTGGCCTGCTCATCCGGAATTATACCGACTTGAAAATTGGTTTCAATATCATAGCCAAACCACCACATTTTCAATGGGGCCATGTCGTGTGTGCCGATGGAAGTAAAGGCATTATCGGGATAAGCTTCGGGATGTTTAAAATCACCGGCACCGATATTCCAACGCTCAGCCCACAAAACGCTCAAAGAATAAATATTCTTTTCAGCCAAGCGATCCAAAAATCCTTCCGGAACATTACCAATACTTTCGCCGACAATTATGCAATTATTCAAGCTACTTTCCAGAGCGACCAAATTCAGCATGTCATCAAAGTTGTAATACAGATAAGTTCCACTCTCGTCCTTATCCGGAATAACATAAAGCCGCATCAGACTCATAACATGATCAATACGTAAAGCTCCGGCCTGCATATTGGAACGAAGAATGTTTATAAATGGGCGATAGGCTTGTTCTTTGAGCTTCAAAGGATGAAAAGTGCCTAATCCCCATTTTTGACCATTGGGAAAAAATGCATCAGGTGGAGCACCGGTGCCGCAATCTCGCATAAACAATTCCGGATTGCTCCAAAACTCGGCAGAATCGCGACCGACACCGACAGCCAGATCACGATATAATCCAATTTTAAGACCACTCGATTTTATTTGTTCTTGCACTAAAGAAAATTGGCGAAATGTTTCAAATTGTAAAAACTTGAAAAATTCAATACGCTCTTGATGTTCTTTACGGAATTTTACTGATTCCTCACAATCCGGTGAAACATAATCGGTTGACCATTGATTAAATTTAATCCCTTTAGCCAATTCGGTTTCGTAGATGGCTTGGAACAAACCGAGATTATCCAAATCAGGATTATATTGACGGCAAAAATCAAGATATTCCTGATGGCGCTTTTTATCTTTTGATTTTTGAAAACGCGCAAAACATTTTTCCAAATATTTTATTTTGAGATTATAGACCTTGGTGTAGTCAATGGTTTCCATGGTACGCAATTTTTCAGCTTCGGCAGAAGAAGATTTTTTATCAGCTGCACTGAATTCGGGAACCTGTTCCACATCAATATAAATCGGATTTAGAAATGTACGCGAAATTGACATATAAGGACTGGCATTTTCGGGAAAGCTGTGATACAAAACATTTATCGGATTTATGCCTATAACATCAGCTTTGACCTTAGCACAAATTTTGATTAAATCCTTTAGGTCGCTAAAATCACCAACTCCCCAATCGTGGTCGCTCTTGAGAGAATATATCTGAATAGCAAAACCAAAAAGCTTTTGATTATCAGGCAAAGTTCGACAAGACAAAGGGGCAACTGCCAAGACTGCACAGTCTTTACGTCCACCGGCTTTGACTTCGATATTATAATAACCTATGTTAAGCGGTGTGGTAATGTGTAAACTTTCTTTGTAGAAGATACCGAAATTTTCAACATCGTGCAGATAATAATATTCAAGATTTATTTTCTGTCCCTTATCATCAATTGCCGTAATTACAATATTTGATAAATCATGAGAAACCACATTAATGACAATATTGTCTTGACGACAAACATATATCGGCTCCAACATTTTACGCCAACGCTTTTCTTTTAGTTTGGCAAGTGAGGTTTGGGCTTGCTTTTCGGTTGCGGCAGGATAACCTAATGCAGATGCAAAAAAGCGCAAAGTTTTATCACTGACGGAATATTCTTTGCGTTGCAAACCGGCATCAGAAAAATCAGCAGCGATACCCAAAGCTTCGCACAACTGGTGTAAATTGTCTTTCATTGTTTTAATCTCCTCACCTAGTCTATTGTAATTACAACCACACTCCATGAAGGAACTGTTATTTTTTCAGAAGCACCTAACTTGATATTTTTATCCATGCGTTCGGATGTATCCAACATCAAATGCCAATTCATGTTTTTGGCCAAATTGGGAAGTTTCCATTCAACAGGTTGATGATAAGCATTAAAAATCGCTAACAAGAAACGTTCGTCATAATGAACTAAATAAGACAGGCTATGACGATTGGCGTTTTGCCAATCAGCTGAAATAAATTCTCGACCATTTTCGGTGTACCAAGCTAAATCAGCAAAACCGCTTTCATCTTTTTTACCGGTAAAAAACTGACGTCTTGAAAATATCTGCAAATCTTTACGCAATTTTATCAAGTTGTGCATAAAAGTTACCATTTTGTGTTGCCATGGAGCAAGACCTTCCCAACTAAGCCAACTAATGGCATTATCCTGACAATAAGGATTGTTATTGCCCATTTGGGTGCGCCCCAATTCATCACCAAAATTCAACATTGGTGTGCCAAAGGACAAAAACAAAGTTGCCAACATGGCTCGCATTCTGTCTTTGCGATTGCGCATTATAATGGGATTGGTTGTTTCACCTTCAGCACCGGAATTCCAGCTCCAATTACTATCTGAACCATCATGATTATTTTCACCATTGGCTGAATTGTGTTTTTGTTGATAGCTGACCAAATCATAAAGCGTAAATCCGTCATGTGCTGTCACAAAATTGATGCTTGATGACATTCCGCGATTATAATGATTAAATATTTCACTGGAGCCGGTCAGACGCGAAGCAAACTCTGCTATCTGCCCATTATCACCTTTCCAAATTCGGCGAACATTATCACGATATTTATCGTTCCACTCACTCCAATTAATCGGAAATGCTCCCAACTGATAACCGCCTTTACCAACATCCCAAGGTTCGGCAATCATTTTTACTTTTTGCAAAACTTCGTCTTGTGTAACTGCATATAAAAAACCGCTTGATTGTTTAAACTCTCCGCCATGACGACAAAGGGTTGGTGCCAAGTCAAAACGGAAACCATCTATGTGCATTTCACGCACCCAATAACGCATGGAATCCATCACCATACGCAAACAATCACGATTTTGCAAATTAAGGCTGGCGCCGCATCCGGTAGTATCAACATAAAAACGAGGATTTTTTTCATCCAATACATAATATGATTGATTATCAATTCCGCGATAGCACAAAGTAGGTCCCATTTGATTGCCTTCACCGGTGTGATTATAGACTACATCTAAAATCACCTCCAAACCATGATTATGCAATTTCTTGACCATGTCTTTTATTTCGTTGATGTGTCCGGTTGACATATAAGATTGTTCCGGAGCGAAATAACTGAAGTTTTCATATCCCCAATAATTGTCAATCACAAATCCGCGCTTGTGACGGTTACCAAAAAAAGCATGTATGGGCAGAAACTCTACCGCTGTAACCCCCAGATGCTTGAGATAATTTATGGTCGAAGCTTCACTAAAGGCGGCAAATGTTCCTCTGGCACCATCATCTAAAAACGGATTTAACCTTGTGGCTCCACGCAAGTGAGTTTCATAAATTATACTTTCTGACATTGAATATGAAGGACGCTTCTCTTTGCTCCAATCATAACTTTCATCAACGACTACCGACTTGGGAACATAAGGTGCCGAATCAAGCTCGGAAAAAGACAAATCGCCATCAGGACTATCCCAATCATAACCAAAGATAGCCTTGTTCCATATCAAAGTTCCAACCAATTGTTTACCATAGGGATCAATGAGAAGTTTGTTGGGATTAAAACGATAACCTTTAAGCGGTTCATACAAACCATAAACCCGCCAACCATATACTATACCAGGCATTGCATTGTGAAGATAAATATGCCAGATATTATTGTCCTGCTCATTAATTTCATAGCGCTCAAGCTCAACAGCACCGCTTTCATCAAAAAGACAAAGCTCGACTTTTTGCGCATGAGCCGAAAACAAGGCAAAATTAACACCTTTACCATCATAAGTAGAGCCAAGAGGATAAGCTTGTCCGAAAGATGTTTGGTATTTTGCCAATTGCAATCTCCTAACGCAAAGGTTTAATAATTATAGTTGATAGAGGCGGAAGCGTTATGTTGATAGAAAATGGCTTGTAATTGCATTCTTGATTATCCGAATGGATTACGCCATCATTCTTAACACCACTGCCCCAATAGTTGACATCATCACTGTTGAAAATTTCCTGATAATCACCGCCCTCCGGAACACCGATGCGATAATTGTGACGAACAACCGGAGTAAAATTGCAAACTACAATCATAAAGTCATTGTAATTATAACCACGACGAATGTAGGAAATAACACTGTCATCAGCATTGGAGTGATCCAACCATTCAAAACCACGATAATCGAAATCCTGTTGGTACATACAAGGATTACCCTTGTACATTAAGTTCAGATCACGCACACAATTTTGTAGGCCGCGATACATCGGATGATCAAGCAAGAACCAACGTAAACCTTCTTCTGAATTCCACTCGTAATCCTGACCAAATTCACATCCCATGAACAACAATTTTTTACCGGGATGTGTGTACATAAAGCCATAGTAAGCACGCAAGTTGGCAAATTTTTGCCACTCATCACCCGGCATTTTAGAAAGCATTGAACCTTTACCATGAACAACTTCATCGTGTGAAATCGGCAAAATAAAATTCTCATTAAAAGCATAGAGCAAACCGAAAGTCAGCATTCCATGGTGATATTTACGATGAATGGGTTCGTGTGAAATATAACGCAAAGTATCATTCATCCAACCCATGTTCCATTTATAACCAAAGCCCAAACCGCCCATGCTTGTAGGACGCGAAACCATCGGCCAGGCTGTTGACTCTTCGGCAACGGTAACAGCTCCGTTGACTTGCGAATAGGCCAATTCATTCATGCGGCGCAAAAACGAAATAGCTTCAATATTTTCATTACCGCCATATTGGTTAGGAATCCACTCACCAGCCTTGCGTGAATAATCCAAGTACAACATTGAAGCAACCGCATCAACACGCAGTCCGTCAATATGAAATTCCTTTAACCAAAACAATGCACTGCAACATAAGAAGTTGGCAACTTCCGAACGTCCGTAATTATATATTTTGGTACCCCAATCATTATGCTCACCTTTTCTGGGATCAGCGTGTTCATACAAATGAGTACCATCAAATTCATTAAGCCCGTGAGCATCTTTGGGGAAGTGTGCAGGAACCCAATCCATAATTACACTGATACCGGCCTGATGGAATTTGTCAATCATATAGCGCAAATCATCGGGAGTGCCAAAACGCGAGGTGGGCGCAAACATACCGATAATCTGATAGCCCCAAGATGCATCAAGAGGATGCTCGGCCAGAGGCAAAAACTCGACATGAGTAAATCCCATATTTTGCACATAGGGAATCAGGTGATCAGCTAACTCACGATAGGTCAAATATTCATTGCCGTTTTTGCGACGCCATGACCCCAAATGCACTTCATAAATTGACATAGGTTTATCAAGAGAATTATACTCTGAACGATAATTCATCCAATCATTATCATGCCATTCATAGTGATTTAAATCATAAACCACTGATGCGGTATTGGGACGACGTTCGGAATAAAAAGCTACCGGATCGGCTTTTAAGAAAATGTTATTGGAATTTGTTTTAATCTCATATTTATATATCTCGCCTTCGCCGATACCTGGAATAAAAATATCCCATACCCCACAAGACGGATGTTTACGCATAACATCAACTCGACCATCCCAATTATTGAAAGCGCCGACAACACTGACACGTTTGGCATTAGGTGCCCATACCGCAAAAGCTACACCTTTGATACCTTCTTTTTCCATTACATGGGCGCCCAATTTTTTATACATATCGAGATGATTACCCTCAGCAAGAAGATAAATATCCATATCGCCTAAAGTCGGAGTAAAACGATAGGTATCCTCCGCATCATAAATAGCACCTTTATCATTGGTAATGCGAAATTTATAATCATAATCTTCAGTAACACCCAAATCAATTTGGTAGAATCCGCGATCATCCAATTTAGTCATCATGCCACGACTTGAACCGTCACGAGAAAGTACTTCGATAGATGATGACATGGGCAGATATGCACGAATGAAAGACTCTTTACTACCCTTGTTGCGATGTATACCCAATACAGCGAAAACATTACCGTGGTCACCATTAATTACGGCTTCCATTTCCTCTTTTGATAATAAATTTTGCATATAATTTTCCTATGTAATAAGTCATTAGATGTTGAAACAAACATTCACTTTTTACTTATAAATTCTTATCAATTTAAATGCAACAATTTAATTAAAATCTCATTAAAAAATAGTATCGGTTTATTTTTTTTGCAATATTTTTGAAGTATTATAACGATTTACTATTGACGGATAAAAATTTGTATGTATATTAAACAATGTTTATTAAAACTTTTTTTGGAGTTAGTGATTATGGTTAATAACGAACAAGCTATCAGAGAAGCAGCTTATTATCTTTGGCAAAATGCCGGTTGCCCTAACGGACAGGATAATTATTTTTGGAATGAAGCTTTGAAGCAATTAAATTGCTGCAACAAGTCTTCTTGCAATAAAAAGTCTTCTTCTGCTTCTGCTAAAAAATCTTCTTCGACCAGCACAAAAAAATCTTTGAGCAGCAAATCGAAAAAGTAATTTTTTACGAAGTTAAACATTAAAATTCCCACTCATTCGGTGGGAATTTTTTTGTTATTTTACGGCGATAAAAATACCGCCGATTACATCTTTTTTTCCCTCTTTGCGGATAACTTCTTTGTGACTTTTTATACGAGAGAATCCAACCTTAGCCAGCACTTTTTTAACATAAGAAAATTGATGCACAAAACGTGAAGATGGGGTCAAAAAATAACTCTGGCGATTGAGATTATTTTGCGAAACCGTGAATATAAAAATTCCATTAGGGGAAAGATGGGAATATGTCAAAGCAATGACTTCATCCAACATTCCGAAATAGGTCAAAACATCTGATGCAACTATAACATCAAATTGAGACTTTGATGTTTTTAAGTAACTTATAATATCATTTTTAGCCAGTTGATTATAGATTTTTTTGGCATCGGCTTCAGCCAGCATTTGAGCAGAAATATCGACTCCCCAAAGCACGGCTTGCGGCAAATTTTTTTTAATATTTGCGCCGCACATTCCGGTGCCGCACCCCAAATCAAGCACATGCAAAGTTGAGTAATTACGGCAAATATCGGCCAAATAATGAGCAATCATTTGCGGCGAATTATACTGCAAACGATTTAGTGTTGTTTCAAATTCGGGGGCAAAAATATCAAAGATTTTTTCAATATATTCAGAATTACAAATAGCTGTTTTTTGAAGATGTAAAAAAGTATGATAGCACTGCTGAGCTACACCGGAATCGGGATATTTTTGGTAAAACTTTTGAACCATATCAAGGATAAAATCTTTACCCTTAATCTCAGCAATTTCGTATAAAGCATAAGCCAAATTTACTTGATGTTCACTGGCACCATGGCTGATTTTTACTGAATTCCAGGCTGCCTTAAGTGCCTTGCGATAGGATTTTTGTTTTTGATAAATTTGAGAAAGATAAGTTTGCCACCAAGGATTTTGCGAATCCACTTTTTGCAGATATTCAAAATACGGTTGGGCCTTTTTGTAGTCATTATTCAAAAAATAGGCAGTTGCCAAATTGCAATTTGCAGCATAATTTTTATTATCAAGGTACAGTATTTTATCATAAAGTTTAATAGCTTTGTCATAATTGTGTGAAACATAAAAATTATTGGCAACTTTGAGCCAATGATTTATCATGAAATTATGAAATTTTTGCCTTATATTAAACATTATTCAACCTATTGATGTTTAGGATATAATTATCATAGAAGGTTTAAAAAAATGATAACTTATTCTTATCGCAAAATTGCAAATATCACTTGGCCACTAATTTTAAGCATGGTGATCCAAACTTTAATTGGCACCACCGATACTATATTTTTGGGCCATGTCGGCGAAGTAGAATTGGGTGCTTGTGCTATCGGCGGATTAATTTATTTAGTTATATTCATGTTAGAAAAAGCATTTATCACCGGAGCACAAATTATAATGTCACAATATAATGGTTGTGGCAAACAGAAACTAAAAAATATCGGACAAGTTTTTTGGGCAACTAACAATATTGTTATGTTAATTTCAATTATAGCAATAGTAATGGTTATTTTAGCAACCGATCCAATTTTACGAATAATGGTTCAAAGTGATATTTTACAAATTGCAACATTAACTTATTTACTCCCCAGGTGTTTTGGTTTGCTTTTCTCCGGCATAAAATCAATGTTTGAAGGTTTTTTAGTGGCTATAAATACTACTCACAGCATTGCTATTGCCTCAGTAATTTTATTAGTTTCCAATATCTTTTTTGATTGGTGGCTTATTTTCGGAGGATGGGGAATCGAACCCTTGGGATTAAAAGGTGCAGCTTTAGCATCAGTATTATCTGAGGTAATAGCTTTTGTATATTTGATTATCTATGTTATGCTAAAAATAGATTGGCATAAATTCGGTTTTAACAAATTTACTTTATTAAATGTTGGAATATTTAAACAAGTTATCGGTAAAGCAAATTACCTCATAATTTTAAATTTAGCTTCTTGGGGATCATGGCTTTATTTTTATGTTGAAGTTGAAAAACTAGGGGTTGAAGCTTTGGCTATATCCAATGTTGTTAAATCACTTTACAGTATTGCCTGCATAGTGGCTAATGCTTTGGGTATTGCTACCATATCAATTACCGGTAATCTTATCGGAGCAAAAAAAGATAATGAAATATTACCAACTTTAACACGAATTATCAAATTAGGCGCATTGCCATTTTTTGCAATTCTTTTAACCTTAGCAATATTTCCGGAACAAATTTTGAGAATTTTTACCAATGACAGCCTGCTGATAAATGATGCTGTAAAACCACTGTATGTTATGCTGATCGCTAATTCCATTATGTTGCCGGAGTATGTATATTTCTATGCTTTGTATGGAGCAGATAAAATTAAAGTAGCTTTCATGATCGAGATTTGCAGTATAGTTTTTTATGCCGGTACAGTAAGAATGGTTATTGGTATAAGTAATGCGGAAGTTGCTTGGTGTTATTACTCAGACTTGTTATATAATATCATATCGTTCTTGATTCCTTATTGGTATATGAAAACAAAAAAATGGCAAGAAAAATAATTTTTTTGAAAATTTTACTTGCCAAGATAAAAAAATGTGGTATCAATAGGCGAGTTGAAAGACAAACGGATTGTAGTTCAGCCTGGTAGAACGCTTCGTTCGGGACGAAGAGGTCGCTGGTTCGAGTCCAGTCAATCCGACCAAGACACAAAGACCGCCTTTATGGCGGTTTTTTTTGTGTCTTGAATGCGATAGCATGGAGCTCGAACCGGCGAGAAGCTGGTTTGACCACAAGCGAAAGCGAGACGAGAGTATCGCGGTCGCCGTTAAGGCGATGAGCGCAGGGGCGACGAAGTGAAACGAAGTCAGTCCAGTCAATCCGACCACATTGGACAGCTAGGATTTTTCAAGAGCAAATCGAATGGTTTAGCCAAAGAAATCCTAGCTTTTTTGTTGTCTAAAATGCAGTTCGAAACTAAAAGTTTCAAAAATTGGTTTCTCTCATCAGGTTTCGAACTCATGTAGATGTTCAGAAAAATTCATGCTCCTAAAACATTAGATTGAGCATTACTTAAAACATTATTAGATTTATTCCTTTTAACTTCAGAATTTTCACTTTTGGTACTTGCATTACTTTCAAGTTCAGTTTTTTCATTATTACCGTTATTATTCTTTTCAATTCTTTGTTTTAATTGTCGGACTTTTTCTGAAACAGGACTAAAAGTAACAGCAACAACTTTTGTTCCATCACTCATAACATGGTCAACACCATGCTCCTCATAACTGACAAGACCTCTTTCCGCCATCACCTTAAGGTACCTTAACGTTGTTTCATCACGCATTTCTGCACTCCACTCACCGCCTTCTTTATTGATAACACGCATCATTTCTGCAAATAATTTACGTGAAGAGGCGTTTTTATCTTTACGATATTCCGGTAAAACAGCCATGTCATAAATCGATTTTTTTTCTTTATCATATAAGCAGTAGCCAACGACACCCTTTTCTCTGTCCTCAACAACAAATCCAGCCATATTTTCCGGTGCTTGAAGTTGTTTATCTCCGTCAGGAAAAACCACTTCTGAAACTCTATCCATTGCTGACATGTCCAAAAAGCATACATCACGAATATAACGCTGGCTTTCTTGTGTCTTATCTAATGGCTTAGCATTTGGATTTTCTGCTAATAAAACTTGTGAATACGAGTCAGAATAATCATCTGTTCCATCGTTACCATAAAGTTTTGGTAATTTTATAGATTCTGTAGCTTTATATTCAGTTACATCAGCATCTTGATAGCCTAAACCTATTGTAACTTTACGGCAATTTTGTTCTTTTGCTAAATAATCTCCAACTTGACCATAAATCTTATTGACCATCGGATGTTCGGAAAATTCTCCTATTGCTTCAATATTATCAAAACAAACCTCTCGGTATTTTCCTTCTGTATTTTCCCAAGCCCAACTGCCGGCAACAATTTTACCTTTTTCATCTTCAATAACAAATAATTGAGAGAAAGGATGTTTAACTGTAGAAACGGCACAAGCATCTCCAACGCCACCAAAATGCTGACAACAATCTGTATAGTCACCGAAAAATCCAGTGCGGACATCATCTCGTGGCAAAAATCTTCCTGTATACTTACCTTCCTTAAATTCCTTTTTACTATCGAACGGCTCAGGCACTTTCAAGCCAGCTAAATAAATATCTTCACAATTATGATAATTTTCTTCAGGCACACCATGTTTTGCTGCTTCTACCGCAAAAGCATCATTGCGTTGATCTTCATATCGGACACTCATACAGATTGATAAAATATCATTATATTTAAGTTTAGTAATATCAGAATTTTCATCTGCCTGAGCTAGTTTTTTTTCAACGGCTTGCCAATTTCTTGAGATCATAGCTAATTCATTAAATGGTCGATGCACATTTTTGTGTTCTGCATTTTGATAAACTATATTTCTCTGAATAAATTTTGAAAAACGAGCATTTGCTTCTTTATTCATTGGTTCCGGTAACCAATATACCGCATCGTGGATAGATATTTTATCCTCTGGATTTTTTTGATTATGATTTTGAATTGTTTTAATATATGCTGGGAAATATTCCTTAAAAATAGCAGCCCCCTTAAAACTTGCCGGTATTAACCAATCTTGATTTGATGCCATATAATCTGTTACAGCATTCGGAGCATCTGGTTTACGGAAGTTTAAAGCGTCTTCTTTACTGATTCCGGCCTCTTGTGCCGATGTGGAAAATAAAATATTCATGACACGTTGTTGTGCTGAAAAGATATTTGTCTCAATTAAAGTTTCTTTATCATAGTTACCTAAAGCATATTCAAATTCATGATCGTTAGCAAATCTTGCTTTATGAGCTACTCGCAAGTCCTGTTCAATTTCAGGGTGCTTAGCAATTGTTTCTTCTAATGGCAAATGCTTCATACAGGCTTTATAAAGTGGCAGGTTATGATCTTTTGTTAAATGTTTACTTGTATTGAGAATATCACTAGCCAGTTCTGGATGGTCTTTAGCTATATATTTTAGAATTTCTGTTGCACGTTGCAAAGAATAAAATTCATTTTTAGAAGATTGAACGCCTATATCAATTACTTCAACACATTTTTTTGCTAATTGAGGTTGTGAATCAAGTATTAACGCTAATTGTTCATAAGCTGTATCTAAAGATGCTGCATTATTTCTTTTATTTTGCAGTCCAAGTTTAAAAGAATCAAATAATTCTTGCTGAAGATTGGGCCTTTCTTTTATTAATTGACTTAAACACTTATAGGCAAATTTAAAAGTATCATCTTCATATATTCGACTAGAAGTAGACATTAAAGCTGTATTAAAAAGATCTATAGCTCCAGAGGTATATTCAGGGCTATTTAGCAATATATCTGTGGCAAATCTATAACCTTGTCGTAACTCTGAATCACTAACATATCCATGTAGGCTGCTTTTATATAAGGAAAGAGCATCTTTTGTTAATTTGGGATTGTTTTTTGATATTGTCTGCAATGCTTTATAAGTAGGCTCTAAAGTATAACTGTCATTATAAGGAGATTTTAATGTCTTTTTTAAGATCCTTAAAATTTCAAGTGATACATTTTCGTTTGCACTAGCAATTGTGTTAATTACGCGATGTGTTGCAATTAATGAACCTTGAGTTTCTGTACTATTTTTTTCTAAAACTTCAATAGCACTATTTGCTAAATTAGGATTATTTTGAATACATTTGGACATCAGTCTACTTGATGCATAAGATTCATTTGCATCATAAAGGGATTTAGAAAGCTCGAAAACCTTGTTGTTTAATGAGGGTTGTAGTTCGCTAATTTTGATTATACTGTCTATTATTTGCTTAAAGTTTTTTTCGTCCATCTTATCTGATTGCAGTTCTACAGCAAATATATCTAGAACTTTATAAGCCAAATCAGGAGTTGATAAGGCAACCTTTTCAAGAGCAGAATATGCATATTTTTTCTGACAATCATCATCAATACTCGGATTTTTTAATCCTGTACATATTATATCGTAAATTTCTTCATGAAATAAAGGTTGCTCTTCGGCTATTTTTGAAAGGTATATAAATCCATCTAGCCCCATCTTGTATTCATTAGGTTTTGAAAAAAGAATCTTATACGATTTTAATAATCTTTCAGTTAATTCTGGTTTGTTTAAAATTGCTTTTGATATTTCATCATAAAAATGACCAATTTTATCTGAATTATTGTTAATATTATCAAAAACATCCAGTGCTTTATCCGTCATATCCGGACATAAAGTCGCAATTGTTAATGCCAAGGTAGCTTGAGAACTTTTGGTTGCAATATCTAGCATCTCTTGTGCAAATTGAGGAACAATAGCAGAAGGAACGTATAATAGTGCACGTGTTCTGTCATTTCCATTGATGTGGGTTAATATATCTATTATTTGCTCATTATGTGGACTATCTACCTTAAACATGCTTGTAAGTTTTGATAATGCTACTCTTTTTGCTGTTGTATTTTTTTCAGCGATTGGTGTATCTCTTACTTCTTTAAACGCATTTAAGACAAGAGGTTTGATATTATCAGGAACTTTTTCCATTAACTCGGACAATTTATTAAAAGGATAACCCCAATAATACTGAGTTCCCATACCACCGCTTTTCATTGCAACTTCCTTAAATAAAGGAAGAGTTTTTTCTGCTAAATTGGGATGTTCAATAGTAAAATTTGTTAAAATACTATACGCTTTTTCACAAGCGTATTCATTATCGTGACTCCAATCGTCTGAAATAGATTCTATAAATAATTTAATATCTTGGACGGCTTGTTCTTCATTCTCTTTTTTTATACCCTTAAATGTGTCCAAAGATATACCTTTTGTTCTTGTTCTAACAGCCATATATCTTCTCCCTTGTAGGTATTTTATAGAAAAAAAGGTTAAAAATAATATAACATCATATTATCACATCTTGTCAATTTTGTCAAAAAATTTCGAAAAAGCAATTCTGAAATCCTTACCGAATAATTTCCGAATATTAGTACTTTTTTATAAAATTCTTTCCTTATTCAGCATTTTCTTAATTGCTTGAAGTCAGCTATTTTACAGGCTAACTGCTTATATTCATCATAATTTTCAGCACGAAACGAGGCTATTATGCTCGACCAACAAAACAAATCCTGCACTTGTGGCGGGATTTTTTTGTTGAACAGCGAAAGCTGAGGGCTCGAACCTGCGAGAAAACTGGTTTAACTTCAAGGCAAAAGCGAATGATAATACGCCGGTAGACTTTAAAGCCGATAAACACAGTGATGCTTACAATTGTTCGAATATCAGAGAGCCGAAAATGTCACTTACTAACTTTGGAAATAAATTTTTCTTTATAGCCTACACTATTCCCTCTTAGACCTAAAATTGTCATCTCAAAAAATTGGATTTTATTTAATATCCACTATTTATATGGAATGGACAAGAGATCTGTAATTCCCAAATCATCTCTGTACAAAAATACTGTACCAATAATTGCAACTAATACAAAGAAAGCAATTATTGTGCTTGAAAATTTTGAAACTTTAGGTAGTTCAATTTTGATATTATTTTCGCGTACATAGTCAGAATAAATACGACAAGCTGATATAATATATATTGGTCTGAAAAACACCTGAATGAAGAACAATGCAATCAACATCGGAAAGCCAACAAACTTATAAAAAGTATACATATCATTATCACCGGACATGTGTGAAAAAATATAAGGAGCCATAAAAATTGCTCCAACGTAGGAACCTATTCCAAAAATCCAACAAATAACAGAATAAGCGATCCTTAATTGACAAATTGTTTTAAAATTTGTTTTTAAAACACCTAATGAATCCTTACAACTATCCACTACACTTCGCCCGATAATCAAGGCGGACAAAAAACCTAAAGAAGCGATTTTCCATGCCTGATAAATTGCTTCGTTGACTAATTTTTGTGATAAAGATATGCGGTCGCGTTTTTTAGGAAGACGCTCCAGAATTCTGTTTACAGTCCACCAACCGTCAAGCCAACTAAATACCCATATTGGCCAAGCTCGAGGCAAAACAATGCGAAAACATTTGGCTATAGTTGATTCTTCACCATTTTTATGCAAAAAGTGAGCCGCTCCCATGCAAGCAGTTAACAAACCTAACGGATAAGTTGTTAAACCAACACAGAAAAAAGACCATAATAACAAAACAATGTCGGCAGGAGAACCGCTATCAGAATCTTTGGTACTCTTCCAAACTTCTTCGGGAATCCAATCTAACATTTGCACCCAAAGATAGTATCCTAACGCTATACAAACAATTTGCAAAATTGCAAAAGTAATAATTTCTTTTTCTTTGAAGATAAGTTCAGATGAATACGAGATACATCTACCAAAATATGACAATGATTCTCTTTTATTTGGTTTGTCTTCATTTTTATATTCCTGATAAGCATCTTCTTTGAGTTGCTTAAGTGCTTTTCCAATTTCGCTCACTGCATTTCTCCTGTTCTGTCAGAACTACATAAAGACATATTCTATGTTAATATAAAAAGCACATTTAATTAAAACCTTTTTATACCAGCGTTTTAATTGGGTAATGGCAGAACGAGCATAACGCATGAGGGATATCCTTTTTAAACTGATAAGAAACTTTTAAATATATTTTAGATTGATTATTATATAATTCAAGCAATGTTTTATGTTTTTCAATCTGTTAGCATAAATAATAAAATTTAAAATTTTATAAATAGAACAATTAAAAAAATAACA
This sequence comes from uncultured Pseudomonadota bacterium, assembly GCA_902799835.1. Taxonomy (GTDB): domain Bacteria; phylum Pseudomonadota; class Alphaproteobacteria; order RF32; family CAG-239; genus CAZU01. The sequence goes on along the minus strand of CADCCF010000005.1, from coordinate 102,347 downwards.
AATATAATGTAAAAAAATTTTTTGTATTCTTTCAGATTGGTTGTTACCATAAGATAAGCATTTCCTTGTTTTTTTTATTTTTCTGCCATAATATGCTCTTATTACTTATTAAAAACAGGGGAAAATATGTCATCTTTTATACAATTTATGAAACTGCTTATATCAGGCAATACATTGCGAGGTATTAAGTTTAGAACGCTATTGTCAATTATCATAGCTTTTTCTGTTCTTATTATAGAAATTGCTATGTATTATATGTATTGGGATTATATTCCCAATATGGTGAAATATGATTATGATTTTTCCGGATTACCCCATAATATTTGTGATAAAAAATGGATATGGCTCAATGTTCTTTTGCAAATATTTATTTGTATTTTGGTGTTTGTAGTAAAACATTTGGCATATAAAACAAAGCGCATTCGCAACATTGTTTATGATGAGAAAAACAATTTAATCCCGATTGTAGATAAAAGATTTACTATGTTTGCATGGGAGACGGCAATGCTTTTTGTGACGACGGAACAGGGGTATATTTTTGCGCTGGTTGATATTATCGAAAATCGTATGTGTGATGACATTGTGACGGTCATCTTCCTGTTTTGGCAAATTATACTCATCATGGAATTCCGTTCTGACTTAAGAATATTGAAAGATAAAAACAGCAAACAAGCTAAAAGAAGAGCATAACAGTATTTACTGTTATGCCCGCAGAATAGATATCTAAGAACTAATTACAATAAATCGAAAAACTTTCCGGCGCATAAATTCCGAAGGTTAATCCATTCATTAAGGAATCATATAATGTCCAATGGGTTTCGATGGCATTGATACCTCTGGCACGGCATAAATTAATCAATTTATAATTTGTCTTTTGCCACATTCCCCAAAAGAAAAAATGACTTTTACCTTCATATGAGGGAGTGGTATTTATACTTTGTTGTTGGTCAAGATTGAAACGCATAATATGATCGCTGGCGCAAGCAGACAGTGTTAAAGCAAGACTGATACAAATTAAAAGTTTTTTCATGTACTGTTCCTCTTATAAAAGCAAACACATAAATGATATTGTTAAGTAGCTGAAAAAAATATTTGTTGATAACTATTGAGAGTTTTATAACAAATGTACTTAAATGTCAACGCTCTTATATAATCCTGTAATTATAAGATTGTAAGAAAAATCCCCGTCTGAGACAGACAGGGATTGGAGAGGTCTGATACTTAAGATATTAGTAGTAAACCCAAGTTAAATCCGTAGTTTCTGCGTTACATACCGTTCCGGCCTCGGATAAGGCTACCGGAAGATCTGCCGTACACCATGTTCCTGTTTGTTTGGCAGCGTTAACTTTGGTGCAACCAGATGCCGGAACAACACCTGAAGCAGCTGCAACAATTTTAACCAAACCATCTGCGCCCCAATCAGAGGTCAATAATCCACGGCAGGCTTCTTTACCTAATGCTTTAATTTGAATGTAAAAATAGTTAGTCGAATTACTTAAAGTACCAACTTTAACTTCACCACCGAATGCACCATACAATGTTCCGGTGTCTGCTGTGCTGGCTGCCATTTCTTGCGGAGCCAAATTGTACTCAATAGCTATTTTAGAATTTAATCCGGCATAGTTAGGTGATGTAGCATAAGCGGTACGAATGTTCATCAACAACATGGTGATCTGATCTTGTGCCTTAAAACACCGATAATTGCCAATACACCCAACATCTCTACCATGGATCGACCTGACTGGTCTGTTTTTTTACTAAATATTGTCATTGTTCCTCTCCTTTATTAAAGTTTGTGGTTGCTTTATACCTTCATATTACCCTATTTAATCCCTCAAAACAACCCTCGCTTTAGTCATATATCTTTGGTTATAATAAATAAAAAAAATTAAATAACAGTTAAAAATCAGCAAAATAAATAAAAATTTGCTTATTGCCAAAAACTGCGAGCTATGATATGTTTTAGCTACTTTTTTAACTATAACAGGTTGGGATTTATGTGTGAAAATCGTTTAATAAATATTGAAATGATAATCGCTGACTTACAAAAGACAGTTGAGGAACTAAATACTGTAGTTATTGAACAAGGGCGGCAAATTGAACATTTGCAAAAAATGAATCGTTATCTATTGGAAAACATAGACAAGGATCTGGTAAAGCCATTATCGGAAGAAACCCCTCCTCCCCATTATTAAGGAAAATAAAAAATGTGGTTCATCTTCGCTTTGGCAGTCAGTTGGTTCAATGCTTTTTATTATGTAGGTAATCAGAATAGCCGTTTAAAACCGACCTTATATATAATATATCGCGGATTTATAACCGCTGCATTTGTGCTTCCGGCTTTATTTTTTATCACTTACGATTTTCAATGGCAATTTTTTGCGCTTGTTATCATACAAGGTTTAGCCATTTCTTTTGTGGATTTAAAGTATTTTCACGCTTTTCAAAAATTCGGTGCCGAAACAGTATGCTCTATTAAACCTTTGACCGTATTGTTTACCTTTGGTCTATGGCTTGTGATAAAACCTTATATGTGGGCATATTATCTTGCTACCCCCGGACGCTCGATTTTGATTATTGGTTCGATTGTGGCAATAGTTTATGCTACATTTAAATATCGGACTCATCCGGTTGGGTTAAGATGCTTTACTCAAATGCTCCCTTTGTTGATTTTGTCATCTGTTATTGACACCAGTAATAAAATTATAATGGAATATGCTAATGGCCATTTGTTATCTGCGGCATTATGGCGTGTATTTGTCACCGGACTTATTATCGGCTCGGTAAATCTATATGTGGCTGAAAAGCATAATGTAAAAACCCGAGAAATTATAAAATGGAAAAATATTCGCAAAGGTTTATACATAATATTACTTGCAATAAGTATGATTACTGTCAATTTTTCGCTTTATTATGCAGCGAATCCTGCTTATACTTCAGCTATAATATATACATCAGTTATTTGGATTATGATTATTAATTATATACAAAAACTTTTAGGTAGAAAGAAAAGTTATAAGCAAATTGCCAAAAAGTGGATATTTACATTGTTGATTGCAACTATTATATTGATTATATCCACTAACTAAAGGAGAGTAAAGATGTCTAATAAAGTTTGGGTTTGCAAAGTTTGCGGATATGTATATGACGGCAAAATTCCTTTTGAAGAACTGCCGGAAGATTGGGTTTGCCCTTTGTGCGGCGTTGGCAAAGAAGATTTTGAGCAACAAGACGCTTAAAAAATCTAAAGCATTTTTTTGAGCTCATAAAGTTTAGCCAGGGCCTCGCGCGGACTGTAATCATCAGGATTAAGCTGCTTGATTGCCTCCTCTATGGCTGAGGTAGCTTGGGTTTGCTCTTTGGCATAATTGAATAAGGGAAGTTGTTCAGCTATTTCATCAGCCGACAGACCTTTATTTTGATTTTCAATATTGTGCAAAATAACACCGGCGCGTTTGATTACTTTGGAAGGTAATCCGGCCAGTTGTGCAACATGAATACCATAACTACGATCAGCAGCGCCATCGGTAATCTCATGCATAAATACAACATCACCATTAAACTCCTTAACCCGCATGCAATGCAGGCTTAAATTGCTTAACTTACCATAAAGCGAGGTTAGCTCATGATAATGGGTTGCAAAAATTGTGCGGCATCGATTGACAGAGTGCAAATATTCTACTACTGCCCAAGCAATCGAAAGCCCGTCAAAAGTGGCGGTTCCGCGCCCTATTTCATCCAAAATAACAAACGAACTCTCATCTGCTTTGTTCAAAATGGAAGCTGTTTCAACCATCTCAACCATAAAAGTTGATTGACCGCGAGCTAAATCATCAGATGCCCCGACTCTGGAAAACATCTTATTGATGATACCGATTTTGGCACTTTGTGCCGGCACAAAAGATCCCATTTGCGCCATAATTGCAATAATGGCATTCTGCCGCAGGTAAGTTGATTTTCCTGCCATATTGGGACCGGTTAACAACCATAAATTGCCTTTGGCTTCGCTCAAATTGCAATCATTGGCAACAAATTCTTTTCCTTCGTTGCGACGCAAAGATTGTTCTACTACCGGATGACGCCCCATTTTAACAATAAAATCATTAGTTGCGGTCAATTCAGGACGGCAATAACCATATTCCGTCGCCAAAGTTGCCAATCCGGCTGCCACATCAATTTCAGCAAAAGCCTGAGATGTTTTTATAATTTCATCTGATGAAGCCCTGATAAATTGCATTAATTCTTCATAAATTTCTAATTCCATGGCTAATGATTTTTCGTCAGCCGAACGCACATTATCTTCTAATGCCGTTAATTCAGCCGTGGTATAACGCGATGCATTAAGAACCGATTGGCGAAAAATAAATTCAGGATTATGCATCAGTTGTTCGGCATTTTTGAGCGGAACCTCCACAAAATAGCCGATTACACTGTTGTATTTGATTTTAAGATGTTCAATACCGGTATTTTGAATGTATTGTCCTTGCATTGACAATATTTTTTTATGGCCATTTTCTTTGAAATCGCGCATATTATCCAATGCTGCCGAATAGCCGTTCTTGATAAAACCGCCATCGCGCGCAAGTATCGGCAAATTTTTCTCGACGAAGGCAGCATCCAACTTAGCGATAAGATTATTGTGATTACCTAAATTTTCCATAGCACGATTCAGCGCCGGAGGAATTGTAACTTCCAATGATGGAATGTTTGATTTAAAATGGATAATGTTGCGCAACGGGGCTATCAAAGCCAAAGTATCTTTAATGCTGACAACATCTCGAGGACCACCACGTCCTAACATCAGGCGTGATAAAGCTCGCTCAATATCGGAAACATTTCGCAATAGCTCCCTTACCTCTTGCCGCGCCGCTGAACATTTTACGAAGAATTCAATCATATCTAAACGTTCGTTAATTGCGGATATATCTTTCAACGGATTGTTAAGACGAAAATTTAGTAAACGCCCTCCCACTGCTGTGCTTGTTCGATCAATGGCTTTGAGCAAAGTCGCCTTCGAATCGCTACTCAAGGATGAGGTTAATTCCAGTGAACGACGAGTAGCATTGTCAATTTCCATAAAACTGCCGGCAGTTAAACGCGAAATATTTTGCAACAGCGGCAGTTTGCCTTTTTGCGAAACTTCAATATAATCAAGCAACGCGCCGGCAGCACAAACTTCAGGATTTGTAAAATCACCAAAAGATGAAAGAGTGTTCACCTGATATGTTTTTTGCAAACGTATTTCAGCATTGATAAAGTTAAAGCGATCATCCGGCCAAATACTGACTTGGCGATTACCGACAGTCAATAAGCTATTAATCTGCGGATCGCGGGCATAACTGTCAGCAATTACAATTTCAGCAGGATCAAATTTAGTCAATAATGAAGCAAGAATCGAAAGTTCTTGATCTTTGCTTAAATTGAATGATTGAGTATAAAATTCGCCGGTTGAAATATCAATCCAAGCAGCACCAAGCAAAGCTCCATCTTTTGCAAATCCCATCAAAAAGTTGTTACTCTTTGCATTGAGCAACGGGTCTTCGGTTAAAGTTCCGGCAGTTACCAAACGGATAACTTCGCGATTTACTACGGACTTATAGCCGCGTTTTTTGGCCTCTTTGGGGTCTTCAGTTTGTTCACAAATAGCCACCTTCTTACCGTTGCGAACCAACTTTGCCAAATAACTTTCGCAAGCATGAAAAGGCACACCGCACATGGGAACTTCTTCATCTTTGTATGTTCCGCGATGGGTTAAAGCTATATCTAAAATGGCTGAAGCCACTTTAGCGTCATCAAAAAAAAGTTCGTAAAAATCACCCAAACGAAAAAACAACAAATAATCAGGATACTCCTGTCTGATACGGAAGTACTGTGCCAATAAAGGGGTTTCTTTACTACTTTTGCCGTTATTGCTATTTTTCATATTATATCTCTTATATTATTCAGCATTTTTAAACTTTTAGGAGAGTATATTACATAATAAATAGGTTAGCCAGCATATTTTTTATTTCGGTGGAATAATTTTATGTTTGATAAATTTCGTAGCAATCTTGATTTTGAACGCGACAATTCTTTTGTTATAAAGGTTTTGTTGTTGTGCTTTCCCAGTGTTGTGGTATTTATGATTTTAGCTTTTTACCACCAGGTTGACCCATTAATTGCTGTTGCATCCTTGGCCGGTGTTGCTTTGTTTAATACAATTCTATTGTTTCCTTTGAGTGTAGAACTGCAAAAAATTCGTCGCTATGTTGCAAAGCTGTCGTCTGGAGAAAATGTTGAATCCGACATTATGGATATGTCAGAACAGGAAACTAAAGATTTGATTAATGCTATCAATAATATGCATAAATTTTGGTCAGAAAAAAATTATGTTATGAAGACTAAAAACCTGTCCGATGCTGCAGTACTCGACAGTTTGCCCGATCCGTTGATTGTTATCAATAATATTGGCGATGTCATAGGGGCAAATCTTTCGGCACGGCAATTTTTGGGTGAAAAAATAATGCATAAAAATATTGATAGCATTTTTGATTCGCATAATTTTATTAATGCAGTGACCAAAGTACTGAAAAAAGAATCGCCGGCAGAAAATCTTGTATTCTATGCAGATAAACCCATTTCGGCCAAATTGTATGCACACATTAAATTATTACCATGGCAAAAATTAAACCAAACTCAGGCAATGATTGCTATTTATGATTTGACCAAGTCATTAAAAATAGAAAAAATGCAATCAGATTTTGTGGCTAATGCCAGTCATGAATTGAAAACACCGCTATCGGTTATTTCCGGGTTTGTTGAAACTTTGCGCACTTCGGCAAAAGACGATGAACAGGCTCGTGAACAATTTTTGGAGATTATTGCCGAACAGACCGAATACATGGCAAATTTAATCGAAAAATTGTTATCGTTGTCAAAAATTGAACTTAGCCAAGACGAAGATCCGATTGATAAAATAAATATAAAGAAATTGGTTAATGACATAAAGAAAAGTTTTGATATAAAAGCAAAATCTCGCAATATGGAAATTAAGGTTATTGCTGAAAAAGAACTTGCTACCATAAAAGGCGATGAACAACAAATACGGCAAGTCATCCAAAATTTGTTGGATAATGCCGTGAAATATGGCGAAGAACAGACGCAAATAACTATTCGCTTAAACAATACCGAAAAGATACCCCCTTCTAAAACCATAAAAACCGCTGAAGGTAAGGCTGTTGCAATATCCATCAACAACAAAGGCCCCAAAATTCCGCAAGAACAGCTTGCCAGACTAACCGAGAGATTTTATCGCATGCAAGAGCATAAAGACCGCAAGATTAAAGGAACCGGTTTAGGGTTGGCGATAATCAAGCATATCATAATTCGCCACAAAGGAAACATCACCGTCAATTCTACCGGATATAATGGTACAACTTTTACAATATATTTACCCGTATTCGAGAAAAGTAAAGAGTTACCAAAAAAATAATTTCGTTTTGAGGCAAAAAAGTTTAGGCATTACTTTCGTGATAAAAGTGCATAAATACCACAGGTTTAATATCGGTTTGCTTAAATATGCGCCTTCTGATACGAGCTGCCAGATACTCTTTTATGGCATTTTCTTTGAAATTGAGTTTGACTAATTCTTTGGCAATATCTTTTTTAATTTCTTCAATTATCTCATCACGCAACGTTATAAAATCAACTTCTTCCAAAATATCAATCGAACTTATTTGCAAATCTTTAAGATGCCACTGCTGGTCAAATACCACGCTGATAAATACTGAACAATTATAGGCAATCCGGCGACGATTTTTGATTAACTGTGAGTCCAAAGGAACCAATTTATTACGATCAACCCCAAGTTTGCGTGTAAATATTTCCGAAACTATTTCAGCGTTTCCATTACGGTACAAAACAACATCTCCGTTACGTACCACTAAAACCTCGCCAACCCCGTTTTCTTTTGCCAATTTGCGCTGTTTGCGAATGTTGCGTTTATCGCCATGAACCGGAATAACCACTTTGGGTTTGAGCATTTGGTACATTTCTATAATTTGACTTGGAGTGGCATGACCGGAAGCATGAACCTGATAATCTTCTGACGAAATTACATTTACTCCCATATCACGCAATTTTTCTTGCATACGCTCAATTTTTTCCTCATTACCGGGAATAATCTTTGAAGAAAAAATAATGTTGTCACCCTTGCTCAAAACTATATCTTTACTTTCACCGTTGGCAATACGGCTCAATGCCGAACGATAATCTCCTTGCGAACCGGCACAAATATAAAGCGCCTTATCCGATGGGATATCTTCAGCTTTGGCAATATCAAAAGCCAACGGACAATCCTGTAAGTAGCCGCAATCTTTGGCAATTTGATAATTTTGATTGAGAGAATGTCCGGATATAATCGGGGTGCGTCCGGCCGCAGAGGCTGCCAATATAAGACTTTCCAGACGTACAATATTTGAAGCAAAACAAGTTGCTACTACTGTATTAGATAATGACGGAACCAACTCAAGTAAGCTTTGGCGAATCTCATATTCACTAGGCTCTTTATAATCAGATGACATATTGGTGGAATCACCAACGTATATATCTATTCCTTCATCAGCTGCATTTTTCAACTTGGCATAATCGGTATGGCTTATCGTTGTCTTATCATCATCAAAGCGCCAATCAGTAGCATGTAAAACCGTGCCGTATTCCGTATGAATTAACAGACCGCAACTTTGCGGACATGAGTGAACCAAAGGCACAAACTCAACCATGAAATTATTAAGTTTTACTTGCGGATTATCATTGATAGAATGCAGGCTGGAAAAGTCATTTACATGATATTCCTTGAGCCGATTTTTAATATGTCCGAGCGTAAAATCAGCAGCATAGAGCGGGCAATCGAGCCTGTCCCATATATGACCGATAGCACCATAATGATCTTCGTGACCATGGGTGATAAACATTGCTTCAATATCATCGCGATAAGCCTCCAAAAATGAGATATCGGCTAACCCCATTTCCATACCGGGAAAGTCATCTTTCAAAAAACCATATCCGGCATCAACTACAATTATTTTGCCGTCAACAATGTAGGCGAACATGTTATAGCCAACTTCTTCAGCACCGCCCAAAGCAATAAAATAAAGTCCTTTCTGCGTAAACCCTTCTATCATTTTTTATCCCATTTTCAAGAAAACAAAATTTCTCCGGTATTAATTACTGATATGTTTTCCTTTTGTTTTAACAACAAAAAACCTTTTTCGTCAATACCTATAAATTGGCCACTAATTTCTTTATCGCCAAGTCCGATAGTAATATCTTGATTCAATTTATAAGCATTAGCGAGAAAATTATTTTTAATTACATCAAAATTTTGCAAAAGATTATCTTCAAATGCCTCTAAATACAATTTAAGAAAATCGTCCCGGCTTACATTAACTTCAAAATCATGCAATGATGCCGCCGGATAAATAGCATTCAAATTTGGCGATGAAACCAAGTTAATGCCGACACCGACGATATAGGCTCCCTCTTGACTCTTTTCAATCAAAATTCCGCCAATTTTGCGGTCGTTAATCAAAATATCGTTAGGCCATTTGATTTGCGGAGAGTGCTTAGCAGTGATTTTTTTGATGGTTTGAACTATGCTAAAAGCGGTGATATAAACCATTTCTGTCGGTGATTTAGAAGAAAAGAATAACTGGCTGAAATAAAGATTGCCCAAAGGAGAATCCCAAGAACGCCCTCTCCTTCCCCGTCCTGATGTTTGCGTTTTGGCAGTATAGATATTTTTTTGCGATCTTAAGAGTTTTGACGCTTGAGACAAAGCATAGTTATTAGTGGAGTCCAAACTCGCAAAATCAAACCAATGCCAAACACCGATTTTTTGATCCGGCATCAGTTGAGCCCTCCTAAAATCATAACTGCATTGTGCATCAACCAATTAGGATTAAACAGTGATAATAAAATAACCGACATATTCAAAAACAAGCAAATATAGATGGATTTGTCCGGACGATCATAACTGTGTTGTTTTTGCTCAAAATAAACTGCTTTGATTATATCAAGGCAAGCTTTGGCTACCATCAACACACCACAAATCAATATGCCAATGCGCCACCAGTCATTTTGCATAATCAAATTATTCATAATCGACATATAGCCCAAAAAACCTAAGGTCGGTGCAATTCCCATAAAAGAAAACATAAAAATCATCAAAGCCACCGACATATATGGGCGAGAAGAAGAAAAACCTTTGATTGCATCAATGTCACTCAAGTATTCACTATGTGACTTAAGACCAAGAAACACAGTATAAATGCCGGCAAATGATAAAATTGCGATGATTATAAAAGCAAATGATGTTATAATCGCTGAAGCCGAGAAATCATTTAATCCCAATACTCCAAGTCCTAAGCAATAAATGCTCAAATAAACAGAAAAAACTCGCAAATTTTTTTCGCCATTGGCTGATAATGCACCGATTATAACCGATAAGATGGCACAAGTCATGATAATCGGACTAAAAAACCAATAAAACGGCATTAAACAATCACGCACCAAATTGGTAAATCCGCAAAGATAAAACAATTGCGGTATCAATATAAAAAATCCGCAAATCGGCAAAACTCCCGAAGAGGCAACGCTGACCAACCAAATATGAAATGGCACCAAACCAAGTAAAAACATAAAAACTGCTATCAATATACCAATAGAAGACAATATCCATATATTGTTGTGCGGTTGTGATTTTAAAAATGTTAATACTTCACTATAACTAAAACTTCCTGACCAATAATAAATTATTGCGATACCACCCCATAAAGCCAAAGAAAATAAAATCGAACATAAGCCATACTTAAAAGCAACTGATTTTACTTTGTCAAAATCCCAGTGCCGCGTAATCAGCAAAGTATTGCCCAGAAAAATAAGCGGAATAATTACGGCTAGTGTTAATAATGATGAAGATGAAGCTAAAATATCCAACCATAACAACTGCATAAAAATCAAACTGCAAAAAATACATGAGGGACGATTCTTATTTAAAAACCATTTTGATGATAAATATATCCATCCCCAAGTCAGCATATAGGCACATGATTTGAATAATGTAATAAGCGGAGTGTTGCGCCAAAATTGAGGAAAAGCTGATTTATTATAGAAAACTAATGTTGCTCCTAAAACCAAAGCTATAAAAATTTGAGACATTGTAAAAAATGTTTTCGGAGTTTTGGCTTGATAATAATTTTCGATGAAACCTGCCATCAATACAAATGACACTAATAATATTTCCGGCAAAATCATAAACCATTGCGATAACATAACTACAATCTCCTTGTTCCAACTATGTATTTATCACAAACCATAAAGGATGAATAAAAGACATAAGAAGCATGAAAATGATAAATAGCATAAAGATGAAATAGCTTTTGGGTAAATCTTCCGACTTGCCAAACAAACATTCTTTAGCATCGGTTTTAAGTCGCAACATTTCTATAATCAGCGATACCGAAACCAACATCCAAGATAGCACTAACACTGATCCCATGTGAATATTTACCGACAAAAGCTGTGATAAGATAAGAAAATTGTTAGTAAACATTGAGGATACAGGAAAACCTACCGCTGAAAACACCAAAAAAGAATAAACCAATGATAACCTGTGAGCACGGCATAAAAATCCTTGTGATGTACTGCTGAACAACTGTTCCTGACGGCGTATATAAGAACTAACAACCTCCAAGCCACCGAGCACCAGCAAAAATCCGAATAAAGCGTAGTTCAGATTAGCATAAATACCCTTATTTTGACTGAATATACCAAGCAAATACATAATATAATAAATGGTTGAATAAGCAAATATACGATATTGAGAATCAGAATTGCTGAAGCCGATAAGACTGATAAACAGCATAGTTAAGATACCTATGACATTTATCCATACAAAATGTTGTGAAATTTCTAAAGGAATGTAGTTCGGCCAAAAGCGATACAAACCATATAAACCACTGAGCGGTAATAAAGAAACCTCAAGAAATACCAAAGGATTACGTATTTTGGTATTGATAGTGGCTATAAAGTAATGAAACGGCCATATCGGTATGCGAAACATAAAAGCTGACATAAACATTGCCCAAATCATAACCACATATTTCTTTTTGTAGCTTAAGTAACTGAATTGTTCAGGAGTGAAAGCGCCATAACTTTTATACAACCATAAAATTCCAAATAAAAATATGATACATCCGATAAAATTATAAACAAAAAATCCTTTAAGTAACGATTGTTTCTTCAAAGCTCCATGCATGCCTATCAACATATACAAAGGCAACAACATTCCCTCAAAGAAAATAAAGAATGAAAAAATATCATTACTGATAAACAGACCGGTAATCATGCTCAAAAACAACAATGAAAGTGCCATCATGGCTTTTTGTTTGATATCTTCCATCCTGACAAAAACTATTCCGGCCAGAATTATGATGTGGACAGCTAATATCAACAACAATGACATATTATCAACCGCCAGAACAAAATTTATTTCCGGAAGTTTTAGCCAGCTTATGGTTTCGATTAAGTGCAATTTTGTGCCGGCTTTTTTAACAAAAGCAAAAATCTGCCATATCATTATGATGTTGGCTAAAATTGAAAAAACAGCAACATCAGAGCTGTTGTGGCGATTATTTTCCGTATCATCTTTCGCTGTTAAAACAAATAACATTCCCAAGAAGGGAATTATGACTATCAGCGATAACATCATCAAAGGACTATTCATAGGCGCGAACTCCTACATAAACAACCAGCCCGACTATACCGATAAGCAACCACAACAACCAAGATTTAAATGACGGACTTTGGATTAAACGCAAATATTCGGTCATGACCTCTTCTCCGGAAGCTGATGTAGCTATTATACCTCTTTCGATAAAAACAAAATCGAAAGCTAACCATAATATGCGCCCGAACCATTTTAATGGAAGCACAATCAAGTTGTTATATATGTTTTCGGTTATTTCTTTATTCCATAAAGACAACTGACCTATTTTGGTTAAAAGTGCTGTCGGTACAAACAGTGCCAAAATCAATGCGGCTAAAATTTTCCAGTCCCAATGTGGGGTATAATTCAACTTCAGATAAACAGCAATTATTGAAACTATAATAATACCTGAGAAATAAATGATATTATATAATGAATTATCATTATTTGATATGTCATCACTTTTTAGTAATAAAAGCTGTTTGATCAGAAGGCCACAAATAAACATGTAACTGTATTTCAACATCAATGGAGCGTCAACAATTGTTATCAAATATAAAATTGCACCGATTCCACTTAAAGCAACATAATATTTTGCATAATTTTTCTTTTTACTGTCAAGACCAGCCAAACCGGTGTAATAAATGAGGCTCTGGCTTAATAATAATATTATGAGACCTTGCGGAACAGTTGTGTAGAGACTAGCATTATCATTAAAAACAACATAAAACAAACCGCAATATACTACTTGAGACAAATTAATTATTTTGCGAGAACAGTCACTATAAGCAAAAACTTTTAATCCCGCGACGACTGCTGATATAATTAGCCAGTATGCTATTATCGACGTTAAATGTGAAGAAGATATCAATGGCGACAATTTTGCTAATATAACCAGTGCGGAAAATGGTAATGACATAATAAAAATACCACTCAAACGATTCATTAAAGCAGCGGATAGAGAATTATAGTGATTGTTTAACAAAAATAATCCGCTTTTAATACCTAGAGAGAACAAAAGCAGTGCTGCAACAAAATCTTTATGTATTGGTGATGAAACATAATCATTGAGAGCTGATAGACTAATAGATCCCTGGGCAGCATAAACCACAGCTAAGGCTGTAAAGCAGGAAATTTCGGCCAAGAAACTATAAATAAACAACTTTCGTTTGGAAATTGCATCATTGGGAATATAAAAACAAAGAATCGCCAATAGAGCTGAAGCAAACATAAGCTGAAACATATCGCGGCTTGAGATTAACAATATCATTGCCACAAAAGACAATATATTTAAAACACTCACATTTAACGAGTAGCTTTCGTTAACTTCAGTAATGTTGAGAATTATCACGCCGGCAAGTAACCAAATTAATGTTGCTACCAACCCCTGCATACGAGCTGAAGAAGATATGCTAAAATCAGCCTGAAGCTTGGAATACGGCAACCATTGGTACATAAAACTTGAATTGCTATCCATGCTGATGTTGTAGATAAACAACCACGAAACCAAGCCTAAAGCGACTAACAGCAAAAGCGACCATATCTTTCGTCGCTTGCCTTGAGTTATAAACATAGAAGCGACGGCAATTAATATAAGTCCAATAAACAAATGTATGACCATGTAACTCTCATCCTTAAGCAGGCTTTTATGCTTTATACAAAATAAGAGCTTATCATTAAAGCCCTTATTTTACACTCAAAATGACCATTTAAGACTTCTGTTAATTCAAAACAGCTTTAAGATCGCGCACTAAACGCACCGGAACCACATATTCTCTGGCAACCTCTTCGCCATCAATCTCAGCTACAATAACCTCATCAACAACTTTGATGGGATTGCGAGCTTCTTCGTTGATTCCTCCCAAAAAGACCGAGCTTTCGCGACTGCGATACAACAAAGCAGTATCGCCACCATCATAAACGAATCGCGGATTCTCCGGGCCACCATGACGTTGCTTGATGACAATTAAGATTTCGCCGTTGGCGTTTTGCAAAATTTCATAGCTTCCTTCGTTATCAACAGCATTACCAGTTGTGTTTTCCATATCAACCTCACTATTTTTTCTAAAATCTTGTCTCATGTTATCATCTAATTATTAACAAATTTCTTACATTTGTAAATTTTTTTATTTTTTTATTGACTTGCGTTTTTTTCTATTTTATATGTGCTGTTAGTTTTTGAGTTCGGGCTCGTAGCTCAGTAGGTAGAGCATTTGACTTTTAATCAAAGGGTCGTGGGTTCGAATCCCGCCGGGCTCACCAATAAAAAAACCTTCCCTCGTGGAAGGTTTTTTTATTGGGTAAGTTGGGATAAGAACCCACGAAAAAGTGGGTTTGACTACAAGGCAAAGGTGAGCGGCAGCGCACCGGTCAGCGATCAGCTGATTGCCGCAGTGAACGAAATATAAAAGTCTTGGCGGTATTCTGCCTTATCGGCATGAGCAAACCAATCTTTGAATATTATGTGAAACAAAAAAATGGGCTGTGAAAATCCACAACCAATTGAAAATAAACGTTTTTCTGTATCGTCTGATTAACGTTTTGATAAAGCACTAAAGGTTTTTATATAGCAAAATCAATATATTACATCCTTAAAAATTCTATGTGAAGATGCTGTGAATGGTATAAAATCAGTATTATCTCGCAAAGATGCATTAATCTAACTTTTTATCATAGAGTTAATTACATAAAAGAAAACAAAAGAAATAAAGCCGTATAAATTACAAAATATAGAATATACTTAATCCATAATTTTAATTTATAGCGAGAAGCTATGGGCTTAATAATGGCATAAACTAAAATAAAAGAGATACAGGCAGCACCTTGCAAATCATCTTCTGAAACACTTTGGTCATTCTTAAACAATGCAAAAATTATCTCAGCACTAAACCATATAACAAATACCCATAGGGTAAAAAAGATAACTATTTGTCTTGCTGTTGTCCATAATCTTTGCATTTTGCATATCCCTTATTAAGTATACATTATTTTCTTTTAATATACTGCCTAGCTTTATTTTGTAAAGTATAATTGTATTTAAATGATGGAGAAGATAGGGCTTTATTAAAGTCTTTATCTGTCCATTTTGATACATCTTTGTGCATTGGAGAATTCCTATTACTCATCTCCTTGACAACTAGATCTTCATGTTTGTTTAATGTTTTAGGCATCGCTGCTTGTTTTGCAAGTTGCCTTACAACTGGCCATAAAAGCGGATTTGGCATATTTTTGCTCCTTTTTTAAGTTAATATTAGATTTTAACTTTAGCGTTTCAGAGAATATCTTGTCTATGCCCTATAGCTTGCTAAAATTTAGCTTTTGCCAAGCAAAAGCTTTTTAAATTCACGATTATTAGCTTGTGCAAGTTGTCTTAATTTATTCTTTTGGTTTTGAGGAACGTATGGAATCTTTATTTTTTTAGCTTTATTCGTTATAAACCATTCAACAAAGCTATTTGCTGTTAATTTTTGATTATTTTGATATGCCCTTATAAAATATTCTTTTTGTATTTTTGCAAATTCTTCTCTAAATTGTATATATTTCTTATCTCTTTCTATGCCTCCCATACGAGCATTCGTTCTTTGATGAATCTTTATAACAGAATCCAACGTTGTTGCTAGCATATCGCTCCAATCGGCATGGGCTTCTTCCAACATATCTAAGCCCCAAGCGATTATTTTTTCTTGCAGGCTTTTATCTTTTGCCAACGCATTGTTATGCATAATCAGCATATTTAACTTGCGTGCCGCTTTAAGGGGTAAAGTTTCTTTGTCGGTCATGGTTCTTTCCTAATCTAAAGTTTATACTCTTTAGTTAGGTAACAAAACCTCAGAATGCAAGCCTATGTGAAACAAAAAAATGGGCTGTGAAAATCCACAACCCATTGATATAAAACGATAAATTGTATATTATTTTGTAGCCTTTCCTTTTTTATCAAAAGATTTTAACACCTTGGTACGTTTACCTTCTTTCCATTCTTCTTCCGATTGTAATTTTCCATTTTCATAATATATTTTTCCAATCCCTTCTTTTTTACCATCATGATATGAATATTCACTTTTTATATTACCATTTTTATAATATCTTTTACTTATCCCATTCTCTTTTCCTTTTTTATAAGCCAAAATTGCTTCTTTTTTTCCGTTTTTATAATATAAAATAACTTCACCGTCTTCCTGACCATTAATCATATTTTTTTCTGTCTTCAATTGACCTTTTTCATAATATTCTTTAAATTTTCCGTTTTCTTTTCCATTACTGAATATGATTTCTCTTTCAATATTTCCATTTTCGTAATAATATACGAACTTTCCATCCGGCTTTCCACTCTTCCAATTTTCATCTGATTTCAACTGTCCGTTTTCATAATAGGTTTTGCTTCTTCCTTCTTGCTTATCATCTTTATACTCGGCTTCACCATATAAAGAACCACTCCTATAGTATACTTTCAAAATACCATTTTGGAGATTATTTTTCCATGTTGTTTCGCCTAATAACGAGCCGTCTTCAGCATAATCTTTAGATATTCCCTCTGCTTTATCTTTGTGATAGGGAATTTCCCTTCTCAATATGCCGTGCTGATCATAAAATTTAGCTATACCCTCTTTCATTCCATCAACAAAAAATCCTTTTATCACAATATTTCCGTACTGGTCAAACTCTTGATATATTCCATCTTGCTTGCCATTTTTCCAAGATACTTCAGATTTTAATGTTCCGTTATCATAATACTGCTTACATATTCCATTTTCTTTGCCATCCTTAAAAAGATAGTCTGTTTCAAGTATTCCATTACGATAATATGATTTTCCTTCACCATCAAGTTTACCTTTTTTCCATGTTGCAACAGATTTTAACTTTCCATCATCATAATATTCCTTTCTAACTCCATCTTGTTGAGCATCAATATAATTTGTTGAAACAATCAAAATTCCATCTTGATTATAATATTCAGCTACTCCGTTTAATAGCACATCCTCAAAATTTTCTACACTCTTTAAGATACCATCTCTATAATATTCCTTGGCTTGCCCCTTTATTTTATCATTTTTATATGTTGTCTCTCTTTGCAATTGCCCATCATTATAATATGATTTTCCAACTCCCTCCCGTTTTCCATCAACAAATGGTATTTCCTCCAACAAAATTCCATTTTCAGAATAGCGTTTTAATGGACCATGATGTTTTCCGTCTTTCCAATTTGCTTCAAACTCTACTTTTCCACTTTCATAATAAAGCTTTGTTATCCCGTTTATAAGACCATTATTTTTATCTTTACAAACAGAAATACCATATTCATTCGTTTTACAATAAATATTATTATACTCGTAGGATTTTGTACTTTTATTCAAAAAAACATTAAGAAAACCTCCTACACTTATACATAAAGCAAAAACAATTAATCCCGTATAAACGTGCTTTTTTTTGATATTTAATTTTATTTTTTTCATAGGGAGCTCCTTAAGTTAACAGTTTTTGAGTATATTAATTGATACATTTTGATTTACACCTTTAATCTCATCGCTGCTTTGTTCTTATTATGTTCTATAGTAAAAGCAAAATTTTATAGTGTCAATATCTTTTTTTGAAAATTATTTTATAAACAATTTATAATTCCCTGTTCAACCCCTTAACCAGCACCAATATTTTTGAGTGTTTTTGTTCTGCCGATAAATTTCGTCCCCACTTCTTATTAATATAATCTATCTTATACTAATTCAAATTATATTACAGGTGAAAAATGTTAAAGAAGATATATTCTTTAACATTTTTTTCTGAAAACCCACAAAATATGTAGTTTTGAAAATGGCTGAAATTTAATGCTGTATCCTAATCTTGAGTTAGCCACTCAACCAGAGATACAATTTTAATACCATCATCTGTGCTACCGACGGCTAGTTCATCGTTTGTCAGCACCATTTTGGGAAAACTATCCCTTATTTGTTGCAATGAGCCTAATTCCCTTTCTATTGTTTTTGTCCTATCCATTTTATCGTTGACTTGGATATATAGTTTTTCATCCTGTTTGGTTGCAATAAAATCTATTTCTTTGTCATCATATTTGCCGATAGCAACATTGTATCCTCGGCGTAAAAGTTCAAAATATACTATGTTTTCTAATATTCTGCCATTATCTGATACTCTTCCTAATATACGATAACGTAGCCCACTATCAACAATGTAATATTTTTCTAAGCTGCGCAGATATTCTTTTCCTTTTATATCATAACGCCGGATGGGATAAAAAATGAAGGCTTTTTCCAGAAGGCTTATACATCCTTCAACATAAGCATTATTTTTACTCTCAATACTTTTAGCCGAATAAAGCGCATTCGTAATATTGTTGGTGCTGCTTATATTTGAGATATTATCAGCCAGAAAATGTATGATTTTTTCTAATGTTGCAGTATTTGTTGTTTTTGCTCTTGAAGTAACATCCTTTACTAATACTGTGTTATATATACCATCAAGAATTTCATAAGATTGACCTTCATCAAAATTAAAATCTTTTAGAGATGGCATACCGCCAAATTTGGTATATAACGCTAGTCTGCGTTCCAACGACATATTTTCGGGAAACTTGTGGAAAGTCAAAAATTCCTTAAATGACAATGGAAGCATTTTGATTTCTACATACCGTCCTGAAAGGAATGTTGCCAATTCAGATGATAGCATATACGCATTTGAACCGGTCAGATATAAATCAGCATTTTTTCTTAAGCGAAGTGATGCAACGACCTTTTCCCATTCCGGTATCTTTTGTATTTCATCAAGCATAATGTAGGTCATTTTATTTTTATTGGCTTTGAGCTGTGCATCTATTCTGTCATGCAAAGTTTTAGCATCAGTAATTTGTTCATCGCCCATTTCTTCAAAATTCAGTTGAATGATTTGTTTTTCACTTACACCTTGAGCTTTTAATTTTTCAGCAAAACTTTCTAATATTTTGGATTTACCACAGCGGCGGATACCTGTAATAACCTTAATTGTGTCTTTATCTTTCCAAGATATCAGCTTGTCTAAATATAATGGTCTATCTATCATAGCTTTTCTCCTTTATATTTAATATATATAAAAAACTTTATGATTTCAAGAAGTTTTTTAGAAAAATATAAAAAACTTTATTTTCTAATCATATTTTTGCATAAAAAGTAAAATTTATCCTTAAAATCTAAAAATGTTAAAGAAGGTATATTGTTTAACATTTTCTTCGGAAGTGGCGGAAAATATAGGACTTTGAAATCGGCTCAAATACTGCAAAATAAAAAATGTTAAACTTTGTCGGGATGGAGAGGAAAGTTTAACATTTTGCAATAAAATATCTTGTATTTTATAGGTTATGTGTAATACTTCACAATTATAACTTTATATAAGGGGTATGCTATGAAAAAAATATTAGTACTTGCGGCAATGCTCGTAACTGGATGCACAACAGTAACTATTATGAGTGATAATAAAGATTGTTTGGCTGTACGTGAATTTGAAGTTCTTCAAGCATTAAATGATGGAGCCTTGGCTTATGAATGTACAATTTGGGATGGTTGTTCTTCATCTAATCAATTGTATTATATAGAAAATCTTTTGGATAAAGATTATTATGATGGTATGGAGGTCAAGATACCATCTAATAAATGCGCAGTACAAAATGGTGTATATAAGTATACAAACAAGCAAAATACACTTAAAACTGTACCCTCTATCAGGTTTGAATTTAAGGATAACCCTAAAACTGAAGAAGATATTCAGGAAAGAATATACGACAAATATCAAAGAATGTACAATGCTTGTGTAAGTGATTTTAATACAATAAAACATGAAAAAGGTGAAAAATTCTGTGATTGTTATGCTACAAACTTTGTAAAATATCTTGTTGATATAGAAACATTATCTAAAGATTTTTCTAAAGATGAATTAAATAAAAAAGTAACAAAAGAATGCGGAAAAATTCCTGATTTTCTTAAATAATAACAAAATTATAGGTTAACACAATGCGATTTGCACTTGTAAACAATGAACGATGTGAAGCCGAGCCGAAGTTAAAAGGGTTATGTCCATATTGTCATGCGCCTGTAATTGCAAAGTGCGGTGCACAAAAAATTAATCATTGGGCGCATAAGTCTTTAAATGATTGTGATAAGTGGTGGGAAAATGAGACTAATTGGCATTTGGCTTGGAAAGATAAATTTCCCAAAGAATATCAAGAAATTGTAATGAATAATGATATAACAAAAGAAAAGCATATAGCTGATGTACATCTGCCAAACGGTCTTACTATAGAATTTCAACATTCCTCTATAACACCGCAAGAAAGGTTATCTAGAGAAAAATTTTATAAAGATATGGTTTGGGTTGTTGATGGAACAAGAAGGAAGAGAGATTTTAGTAAATTTCTTAAGGGAAGAACAACTTTAATATCTCATCAACCTGGTGTTATCAATATATATAAATTTTATTGTTCCGAAGAAATAATAACAAATGATTGGAGTTCCTCTACTGTTCCTGTTGTGTTTGATTTTTTAGGAATGCCTAAACAAGGTGATTTAGTTGATACTAGAAGACTTCCTTTGTATTGTTTCCTTCCGCAAAAGGTCCAGGGACAAGCTTGTTTTTTTGAAATTACCAGAGAAACTTTTATCTATAATACCGTAAATAATGGTTGGCAGATATTTACAAAAAGACAAATGGATATATTGGAAGAAGCTGCAAAGTTTGTTAAGTAATCTGTTTTATTTACTTTTGTTTTCTCAACTCTTTTAAAATCTTCCTCACGTCTTCCGTTGGAATGAATCTGTCTGGATCTGAATAAGGAAATCTGTGGTTAAAAACTTTTCCACGATAAATGTAAGCGATATTTGTGGAACTGTCACCGTGCGAAATTCGGTAATGAATTAGCGGTAAATCTTTATAAACAAAGCCATTATTCCATAGTTTTATTAAGTTCCCGAGAGTTATTTTATCAATCGCATAGCCGTAATACGGGCATCCGAAGGAATTGATAACAAATCCTGTCAGTACAAAATCGGCACAAGGTATGCTTTCTAACCTGTGCCGATTGTTGTAAATCCATTCGCAATGGCTTAAAAACCAAACTCTATCTACTGTTTTCATACTATATCTTCGTATTCTCCACGGCATTAGCTAACATTTTCTCATTATAATTAAAATAATGCTGGGTAGTCCCAATGTTTCTATGATTAGCAAGCTTTTGAACCAAACAGATATTAACGCCTGCATTGACTAACTTGCTTACAAACAGATGTCGCCCTAAATGGCTTGCTCCTTTAATCCCAAATTTCTTATAAATTGAACTGAACAAGCGGCTGATACTTACTCGGTTATAGGGTTTATTGAGCTTCTGGGATGTAAAGATATATGTTTCAGGGCTCAAGCCATCTCCCCATTTATTCTGCAGATACTTCAAATAGTCGGCAAACTCCTTCTTCATCTGGGTATTTAAGAAGTATGAACAGCTATGCTTGCCTTTATTCTTATCATAATCAAGGTTAATCACATCCTTTGGCTTTAATTGCTCGGTATAGCAATCTTTGACCTGAAGGTAAGTGAAATTAATACTTCTCAAGCCATTTAGGCTGCAAAGGAACATCATTCTAATTTGTTCAGCGTGCTTCATAGTGCTGACATAAGCCAAAATGTCTTTAATCTTCTTATCATCAACAAATTCCGAGTTAGTCATCTCAATATTCCTCCGCATACATTATGGTTAGCACTTTGTTGGTTAGCTTTGGATTGCATACATCTGGCGAGAGATACAAGAACGCCTTATCATAGTTGTCAATCTTCCAGAAAACCTTCTTACCCTTATAATCAAAGGCTCCAAAGTCATGTTCATTGTAAGGGTCATTATTCTCATCAAATTTATCAAAAGTCCTGACTTGGGTTATGATTGCTTGGATGTCTTCAGTTGTATTAGAACGGATGCCTTGAGTTAGAACAAGAGTTCCTTTAGATAAATGCTTACGGAAGTTATCGTTTTGAAGAGCTATTTCTGTTGTATTAGGCATCAACGCTCTCCTTCATAATCTTTAAGACTTCTCTATCAGTAAAATATGGATTTTCTTTAGCAAGGTCATAAACGGTCTTGCCTTCGTTGTTGCGGATGGTATCATCTGTCTTAAGGAACAAATTCCATATAACATCCATACGAATATCGGCTTGAACGTGGGATACGGCAATATGCAATGGAGTGTTGCCGTCTTCATCTTGAGCGTTCGGATTAGCTCCGTTGGCTAACAAAATCTGTAAGCAATCAAATGAGCTTCTATATCTTGCCATAATATGCAGAGGTGTTTTGCCGTGTTTGTTGGCTTTATCAACCTTACCGCCACGAATCAAAAACTTGGTAATTATCTCGGGATTGCAATGTTCCTTACAAACCCACATAAATGGTGTCCATCCGTGGTGATTGTATGGTAAATTTACATTTGTACCTTGTTGTAAAAGATTATCTACGCTTGAAAAATCGTCATTGTGTAGTGCGTGCATTAATTGCTGACGCAATGCGTCTTGAGGGTTAGTCATCTTAATTCTCCTTTTAGTCCGCTTAAAGTGGGACAAGTTGGTTTATAAATTCACTTTACGAGTATATAGAATCATGCCCGAATCCACATGTCAAGCACTTTTTTAGTAAAAAATACACTTAAGTCCATGTTTTTGCATGATTTTCTTTTAAATTCAATAGATTGAATCAGATAGAAATTTTATTGTTTTTTACTCAAGCATAAAGTAAAATATCAGAAAATGCAGGTAATCACATAAAAATCATATTTTGAAGAAAAAACAAGTATATAAATAGGAATAAAAAAAATGAGCTCTAATCAACATTATGTTCCAAGGTTTTTATTAAAAAATTTTTCAAAAAACAAAATAGTTTATAGATATGATAAAAAAACAGGAAGAGTAGAACAAAAGAACATTAAAAGCGTTTGCTCTCAAGATGATTTTTATAACTTATCTTTGGAAAAAATATGCGAAAATCAACCTAAAACGAAAGAAGAACTTCAAGCAAGTATTGGAGAAATTCCTAAAGATGTTATCTTATCCTGCGATAAAGCAATCACAGAAGTAGAGACTAGGACAGGAGAAATTGTAAAAAAAGTATTATCTCATAAAAGCTTAGCAGTATTAACTGATAAAGAAAAATTTATGTTATGTTTGTTTACGTCCTTACAAATGTTAAGAACATCGCATCAGCGTAATGATATAAAAACAATAACAAAGACCATGGCAAATAAAATAAAGGAATTTTATGATGCTGGTGCAATGAAATCAGGATCCTATGAAAAGTGGCAAGAAGATAATATTGGAAAGGATTTTGATATATTTGCTAAATTAATGAATATAACAAAATTAGGAGAATTTGCTATTGAAGATGCAAAGATATTATTTTTAACGAAAAACATGTTTTTGATAGATGTATTAGAGGATGATTTATATATTTCTGATTGCCCAGTTGTTTTGGATAACAAGAATGATTACAAACCTTATGGTAATATTGGACTACTTGTTCCTGGTATTGAAATTTATTTGCCACTATCTCCTCGCGTAATTCTGGCATATCACTGCAAAACCCTATTGCCTCCATATAATATACTAACTAACCAGTCAAAACTTTTTTATGATAGGTATAAAGCTATGGAAAATGGAGGATGTATATATCAAAAAGATGAGGGACATTTTTTTAATTATCTTCAGCTAAGTTTTTCTGATAGATATTTAGTTGCAAAACACGATTGCTTTGCATATGCTAAGAATATAATTAAAGAACATCCTGAGTTTAAAAATTGCATTGCCAAATTAAAAGTAATGTAATTTTTTGTTACTATAGAACTGTATCTTTCTAATTACTATGCATGCATATAATAGAAAAATATAATTCAATTATAACCAATTGCAAAATTCCAACTTTTTAATCTGCATTATTCTTCTACATCTACATGAAATATCTTCTGAACTTTAGCAATAGACATTTTTTGTTTTTCTCCACCATGGTACTCATATGCTTTTAACAATTTTTTACCATCAAATTCTGCTTCGTAGTTTAAGTCTCCTGAATATGAATATGCTTCTACGCTATATTTTTTATTTTTTTTATTTCGTTTAACAACTGTCCTCAATTCTCCGTGCAGATAATAATATTCTGTTCTATTATTTCCTTTTTCTATAATTTTCTCTTTTAATTTACCATTTTCTTCAAATATTTTTGAAGTCCATGTATTATCGTGATTATCTTGAGATTCTTGTTCATTTTTTAAAATGCCACTAGGATAATACGACTTATACCAATAACCTCCTGTTTTCTTGGGAATATATTCTTCTTCTTTGCAATTATTATTTGAAGAAGAATATCCATCACTTCCTTTTATGCATTTTTTTTCTTGATAATATAATGTTGAGTGATATTTTTTGCACGAATTCATTACATGGCTACACAAATTATGCACGGTTACATTATTATCTGTCATATCGCTCATAGCTCGTTCTTCAACACTACCACTAAAAACTTCACCATCAATGTAATGTGCTTCTAATCTTATTGAACCATTTTCATATATTTCTTTTCTTGTACAGTCATACGTCATTATTGGAATTATACCATCTCCAAAAACAAAAACATCATATAATATATGTAAAAACAAAAACGGTGTTTTATAAGCTTTACAATCTAACTGGGTTCTCAATGAACCATTTTTATAATACCTTGTTCCATTAATCAAATAACAATTATTGTCTTGTTTGCAATCTGATAATCTATATGTATCTGATATAGATATTTCTCCATGAGGAAGCATATTGTACTGTATTATAATATTTTCATCATCAAATTCCGAATGATTAATAGAAGAAGATTCATATAATTTTGCTTTCATCTCATGATATGTCATTATTTCTTCTTTTTCATTAGGAAATGAAATTTTCTTACTCTTATAACTATATCTGTTTACAGCTAATGGTAATGCGTAAAGCACTATAAAAAAAACAATAACGATAATTATCCAAACAAATTTCTTTAGATTAGATATTGTTTTTACATTTTCCTTTTTATTAACTGATTTAGGCATTTGTCTGTCCTCTTTTATATTAAATACATTAAATTCTATTCATCTGCTTTTTTACCAGTAATGTTTTCAACTGTAGATTGCTTCTTGCCAAATATTGAAATTACTAAAGCTATTACAAGTATTACTAGTCCAAATGGACATATCAATCCCAAAAAAGATAACCAATAAACTATTTCTCTTTTTTGTATTTTTCTAAGATACGCAATACTCATTGGTACTGAACACATCAACAAGGATATTATAAACATTCTTGTATATGAAACAGTATAAAAAACCTCGTGTTCAATAAATTTCATGTTTGCACTAGACACATATGCTAAAAGTGCTCCTAAAAATGAAGCCACTAATAAACGAGATAATGGAAATTTATCGCATTTCTCATTAGTATTTTCTGTTATTATTTTATTTTCTTTATCTTCTTTTTTACTTTCTTTATCTTCTTTACTTGTCTCTATGACCTTTGAATCTTCTTTCTCAACAATTATACCATACCCGATAAAAGCAGCAACCAATAAACCTAAGTACTTATTGTTTTCATAATCACTGGTAAATGATTCTATAATAACAAATTGAACTAACATTAAAGAAAACACAATAAGAAAAGATAAGGATTTTGGTAGTCTTTTCTTACAAGCAAAACGAATAATTAATGGCACCAATAAACCTAATCCATATGCAAAAATAAGAATAATTAAAGGACTAACATTTGAAATTAAGTTATTATTTTCTATTTTAGTAGGTTTTTGGACAGATTCCTCCGCATCTTCTTCGGTGTATTTGTTATGTAAAATTATATCATTTCCCATTTTTCTGAATACTGAATAATATTTTTTCATAAGTTCAGATGATACTTCTTGTTTTGGGGTCCCAACTGCACAATCAAGACTAATCATTTTATCCTTAAAAAACAAAATGTGCGAAATACCATTAAAAAATATAGTGATTCCTGCCTGCTCTCCTTTATACACAACCTCTGAAAGGACGCCTGGAATACCACTATATTTTGTAGGAGTCACCTTTATATCTTTAGTTTCTATATCAGAAAATAAAACATTTTTAACACCTTCAGTGTCTTGTATCATTTCTTCCCATTCTTTTGAAGAAAAGGTTTCTGGAGTGTTTTTTACAAGCAAATTGCAAGTACACGGATCATCTTTTGAAACAAATTTCTGAACAATGTGTGGACGATTTCCTTCCTTGGCTTGCCATTCAGAAGGAAATTTAATCTCAATATTTAATCCTTCTGCTTTTGAATGTCCTTTTGAAAAATATTTTAATCCGTTTTTAGTATAGTTCTGTAAAATATTATCAGCATTTGTATTAATAACATCTTCTTTAGCTATTGTGTTAAATGCTATTAATAATGAACCAATCAACAGTAAAACAAACTTTTTTATATTAATCATTATCAAATTCCCTTGTTCTTAAACCAGTTATCCGACTTTTGTTGTGTATTCATACTCCAAAGTTGCTCAAAACGTTGGCAATACTTGTTTACAGCGTTTTTATCTTGGACTAAAAACACGCAGTTTTCACTATTCTTATCACTTGCTGGGTTAGTCCAATTAAAAGAGCCTGTAGATGCTACTTGCCTATCATAAATCGCAAATTTATTATGTTCTATTTTGTGTTTGCTATTAACTCTTATGTTAATGCCATATTTGTATAAATCAATAACTTTTGATGATTTTGCCGAAGCTTGTAATTTATCAGTTAAAATTCTTAACTTAACACCTCTATCATAAGCATTTTTCAAAGCATCAACAATTTTATCATTGTTAATTGAATATACTGCTATATCAATCGTCTTTTCTGAAGAATTAATATACTTAATAATGGAGTCTTCACAATCATTTGAAGGCGTAAACTTAACATCAACCTTTGCAGCACAAGGAAGACAAACAAATAATCCGACTAAAATAACAAATAGCACTTTTTTCATAAGGTTCATTATTATGGCTTAAAAACCATTTGTCAAGAAAAAATCGTTCTTGTTTTGTTCTTTAAAATAAAATAAGAAAACCGCCACAATTTCTTGCAGCGGCTTGGCAGAACATATGTCAGGAGTTATTCTTTGTTTTCTTCTTCGGTATTTTCTTCTTGTGGTCTGAATGGAGGTTTATAAACAATTCCACCATTTTCTATTAAAAGGTCGGCAACTTCTATTTCAATCTGATTTAATGCCATCATCAAAGGTGTTTCAAAACGGCTATTAAGCCAATTAACATCAATTCCATGGTCTATCAGTAATTGAACAGCTTTCAGCTTTTCTTCTGTTGGCATATTTGGGTTCTGAATGATATACATTAAAGCATTTTCGCCAATCAAATCATTTCGGTTAATTTCCGCACCTTTGTTAATCAAGTATTCAATTCCTTCGGTGTCTTCACTCATACCGCAAGCCACTAACAATATGGTTCTTCTCATAATATCCATCGGGTGTTCCAATTTGAAAGCCGGATTATCTGCAAACATCCTTTCCAAGCTATTAGCATCATCAATGGTTACGTGGTAATCTTCTATTTGATTTCTATTAGGAAGCTCGTCAAAAGGTCTATATTCCACACGACTGCTGATTTGCTTCATTTTCTCTAAAGCAGCTTCTATTTCTGAAACGTGGAAGTAACGACTATAGGTGTTATTTTCTTTATTATAAGTTTTTAGCATCATCATACTCCTATTGTTTAAAAGTTAAATTCCGTGAGTTCCCCTCACAAAAATATTTATCAGGAGCAATTTGGCTATTTTGATTTGAACAAAAATGAAAATGATAATTTTTTGATTGCGAATAACGATAAAATCAAGATAAATATATGTGTAGCAGATTTCTGCTCGTATTGTTTCAATATAAATTTCATCTCAAGTGCTATTGGGTAACCGATAGCATTTTTCTATTTTTTAGCATTATTATCTTGCTGTTGCGAAGAATTAGCAAGCATTGTTATTATTTCTTTCATGCTGTATTTTTTTTGAAAACACTTTCTAATTTTATAAAGCAGACTTCCTTGTTCAATTCTCAAATATTGTGCCAATAACATTTCCATTTGTGATAAATGACCTAAAAGAGCAAATAGATTACCCAATTGTTCAACATCACTTGCCCCATTATTCTGAACAATTTCCAAAATATATTTGTAGTGATTATTTAATTTTTCATCATCTTGTTCAGAAATTAAAAATTTATACTTGTTATATTGCTTCCAAAATTCTGCTATTTCATTTTCTATCTGCTGTTTTCTCTTCTCTTTTGAAACTTTGCTATCCTTGATATGCATGATGCTTTCTGAACATTTTAGTATTGGTAGATATAGATTGTCATAACGTTTTTCAAATAAATCTTGCTTACGTTTTCTCTCACTGGTTTGCCATTGTTGCCAAGCAATGTATCCCCCAAATATTGCTAATAATGTTTCTATCTCAAATATACATTTTATAAGTTTTAATATATAACTCCAACCAATTAAGCAAAAATTTTGAATTTCTTGTATTATAAAACAAATCGTCTCACACATCGCTTATTCCTAAAATCAATCTATGTCTATATTTTCATCATATGTCTCTGTTGTCAAGCCATAAGCGTTTCATTACACGTAAACTTCTATATTTTTTCCACGAAAAGCCCTCGCCCCACTGAATTTCCATTTTCCTTTGATTTTGTTATCAGTTAAATTGAACCTCAATTTTTATACGAGTCATTTGTCGTCAATATTATTTTCGTCATTAATTGCAGATTTTATTTTTGCGAATCTATTTGCTCATTTGTTATTATTAATTCATCAGGAAATTACTTTGGTTTTCTATTTTAATTCCGGACAAAAAGTGCTCTATTTTAAAATATATTTTCTATTATATTATATTATATTTTAGGAGCAAAAAATTGCCCTTTAACCCTTATTTTACAAGGTGTTTGGATTTTCAAAGCCGGATATACGTGCCGCCTAAACCGGATATACGTGCCGCCCAAACCGGATATAAATGCCACCAAAACCGGATATACGTGCCAAAAACCTCAAAAATCCGGATATAGATGCCAAGGGGGCGGATATAAATGCCAAAGCCTTATTTTCCCTGATAAATAATTATAGGAATTTATTAAAGGAAACAATATGAGTAGAAGTAAAACAGAACTGTCTGTTACAGAAAGATTAATCATACAATTAGTTATCTATCGCACTAAAAATCCCAAACATCCGACATTCTTCGGAGATAATAAAAACATCGCCAAATGTGTTGATGTTCAGCCTGATACCGTTAGGAAAGCCATTGCTAAACTTGTTAAGCTGGAATATTTACAATTGGGCTATGATAAGCAAGGACGCCGCCATATGGTCTATACCGGTAAAGAATTTGCACCAATTATTGAGAATATGAATAATATTGATAAGAAATCCTTGAGAGATGATAAGGAATACTATGAAAGAGAAGCCCAATATTCCGCCCATGAGCTTGAATTGGCTAAAATCCGTATAGAGACACTGGAAAGAGAAAATACAAGCCTACAGAGCAAACTTTTCCAAGCAGAATTAAGGGTTAAGCAACTGGAAAACATCTTCACTGCCCAAGGCTGCACCAAAGAGCAGATTGATATGATGATTGGGCAGATGATGGATGTACAAGCGGCTGCTTAACTGTGACTTATTTCCTTAACATCTTCCGGTTCGTCAGAAAGGTCAAAGTCATCAAAATCGTCTTCTTCGGTGTTTATTCCTTCAGGCGTATAATAAACTGTCGGAATATAATATTCATAGTAGTCTTCATTAATTTGTCGCCAACATAGTG
Source organism: uncultured Pseudomonadota bacterium (assembly GCA_902799835.1). GTDB lineage: Bacteria > Pseudomonadota > Alphaproteobacteria > RF32 > CAG-239 > CAZU01. The sequence goes on along the minus strand of CADCCF010000005.1, from coordinate 71,744 downwards.
CATACTCGCCATATTTTAAGACTATTCCGCTACTCAAATCAAATCCGTTATACTTAAGCTCTATTGCTGATGACATACAACCGAAACTCATTGCTATCATTTCTTCTAACTCATACATACTATAAGAAGTATAAAAGATAACCTCGTGGATAGTATCGTCAAACTTAATGTTTTTAGCTGTTTGCGGTTCATAATAAACAAAGAAACCACCAAATTCGCACCAGCAGGCGGAAAATTCATCATTGATAAAAACATCACCGGTTTGCGTGAATTTAATCGTTTTGGAATCAATCTTCATGTGTTCAGCCAAAGTCAATCGTAACTGCTGAACCGAAAAGCCTACCAGTAAAACCTTTTTTGCCCGAGGAAGTATATTAGCATCATACTCGGCTTTTTTCTCCTCATCTTTCAAAATATCATAAGCCTTTTTAACGGCTCTGAATTGAGATGCCGCATTTTTGCTTTCGTTATGGTCGGGATGATACCGCTTCACCATAGCCTTATAGGCTGCTTTTATTTCTTCTGATGTTGCTGTCGGCTCAATTCCTAATACATCATAAGCATTTTTCTTATTAGCTCTTTTCTGGCGTTTTTCCCACGCCTCATCAAACATCTTATCGCCTTGCTTGCTTAACAACTGATAAGCATCAAGCTCCTTTTTCTTACCCGAGGAAAGAATTCCAGCCGTTAATACAGTCCCGATAAGCCAAGCCAATGCACTCATATATTCACTCCAATTTATAAGTCTTTAGTGATTATAAAAAGCATATTTTGAAAAGTAAACATATTTGAATAAGAATTGTTCTGATGCGTTAATTTGCCACTTTTTAGCTATTAACTGCCATTCTTTGCAAAAATTTTGCAAAGAATGCATGTTATTTGGTGAAAATGAGAAAATTATACCAAATGAAACAGGTTATTATTTTAGAAATTTGCTTGAAATATAATCATTTCATAATATCCTGTTACTTATAATAGTAAAAAAGTGAGCTTCCAATGAAACATAATATTAATTTATCCGATGACGAATATGATTCCATTATTAATCAGTTTTACAGCTATTTTGAGGATGGTTATAAATTTGAAAAATTTTTAAAAACTTATCTAGAAAAGATAGGACTGGAAGAAGTTGTTGTAACTCAACCTTCTCGTGATGGGGGAATAGATTTAATAGCTATTCGTAATGGCATTGGTGATTTAGATGGTCAAGATTACATAAAATACTGCGTCCAAGCAAAAAGATATAAGCCATCAAGTAATATCAGCATAGATACAGTTAAGGCTTTTGCTTATAATGCAGCTAAACTTAGTTCAACAGGTATTTTTATAACAACAGCTAAATTTTCAAAGCCAACTCGTGATGAATTTGAAAACTTAAGAAATCCTCCAATAATCTTAATTGATGGGAGAACTCTGGTTGATAGTTGTATAGATAATGAACTAGGTTTTGTTTATAAGCCTATATTTAGTTCACAATCTATGGATAAATTGATGTCTGATATAACTGTAAAACCTATTCTTGCTTCGGAAAATAATCAAAATTCATCTTCAGTAGATGTCATTACTGTAGAAAAGAAAATTACAGCAAATGATATACGAGCAAGGATCTTATCTATTCCAAGAATAATTTTAGATAGAATCCCCTTAGAGCAAACATCTATTTCTGTTTGTTTTAACAATGAATTTAGTGAAAAGCTTTCTATAAATAAAGGAAGAAATTATCTTGCAGGGGTAACAAAAATATATCGTAAATATGGACTGCTTTCAGAGGATGGAAGCATAACTCCGGCTTCTGCCACTTGGATGCTAAAAGGTAATAAACTGACAATTTTATTAAATAGATAGCTAGGTTTTTGTTTAGTATTATCTATCTCTTCGTATTTGCTCTCAGGATTTTTTATTTAACATTAGGTCCTGGTAAGATAATTCGCCTTTTAAATATTTATAAAACTCATTCATTCCACTTTCTCCAAGTTTAAAACTTTTTGGAGTAAATTCTTCAGATTTTATCTCAAAATCTGTAAAATACTTTGAAAAATCGTCAGTAGAAGGTATTACTACACTATCATCACTATATAGTTTAATATAAATATCTTTCAAATATCTCATCAAAGCTCTAAAACCATTATTTTTTGAAAGAAGATAATAACTATTTCCCCAAGCATCTGGCCATTTATTTTTAACTGCGTTAAAGTAATTATATAAAATTTTTGCGATTATAATATCTTTATCATCCGCAAATAATTTCCGGAAAGGAAATTTTTCATCAAAATCATCGTTTGATATATTACCTTTTCTAGCCATATCATCCCTGTCTTTCTCTGGATTTGAAGATAAAAATAATTTAGTCAAACTTTCCACAAAAGTTTGTTGCGTCAACGTTTCCCCACCGAGATCAATATATCCTAACCTTTTAATCTTTTTATAAAATGGAGAAGTTTCATTATAATTGAGGGCTATTGCTATATTATGAGCTGATTTATAAGGTGATCTTACCTTGCTATATTCTTCTAAATCGTAAACCAAACTTTTGTTAACTTTTGTTTGCGTTAAGTTGACTTTAGAGAAAATATTAGCCTGTTCAGCAATATCCATGCCTATTAATATTGTTAATGAGAGTTCAAAATCTTTTATATTTTGTAACTCTTTTTCATGGCTATTAAATAAATCACTATTGTTTTTTTCTAAATAGTCTATTGCCGCCTGAAGGCCTGCCAATCTATGTTGTCCATCAATAACTTTTGCAATTTTATCTGATACATTTAATATTTTAATTTGGGATACCCCACTAATACTATTTTCTGTTATTTCTACGTTATTTTCATCTATATAAACTATTATAGATGTTGGAAAAGTTGCATCAAAAGTTTGCACATATTCTGCAATTTCTTGTTCTCTTTTGTGATCTAGTTTTCTCTGTATCCCTAAATAAGTGTTTCTATATGTTTCATCTGCAATTGATCTTACATCAGAATATGATATGTTAAGTAGGTCTTTTGCCTTAATTTTAGCTACATATAAATCTCCTATTGGCTGACTAATTCTTAAACCTGGAAGTATAATGCAATTACTCATCTGCTTGCTCCTCTTTAATACTTTCATTAAATTCTTTTACAAAATTTTTCTCTGTAGTTTTGATAGTTAAATTTGCATCTTCAATATTTTCTTCCACTCTATCGTCGCTTATAGATGTTAAAATTGAAAAATACCATAAAAATAAAGAGATAAAATACAATGCACCTATAATTATTTTTGAAATTTGTCTTAATTCTGTAGCAGGAAATGTAAAATAAAATGATAATAACGAGACAGAAAGAATTAAAATACATAAACCAAAACATGCTTCTTTTGAATCTTGAAAAACACTGGGTTCAGATTTTTGCTTTTTGTAACAGAAAACAAAAGGTGCTAAAAAGGAAATAGAATAAACTATTATATCCGTTATTGTCCAAGGGATTAAACTCTCTTTTTTGTCATTAATATTTTTTAGTAAATTTAATAGTAATGGAATATTTATTATAATCCAAGAAATAGAAAAGATGGCGAAGGCTTCTCTATGAAATTTTCTATCTTTTTGAACAATAATTCCAACTAACGGAATACGTTTAATAAAATTTTTCATTTTAACAATTCCTCTAATATACCCTTCTGAATCATATCAAGGTTTATGATATAATCGGTATTATTAAATGTATCTCTTAAAGGGCGTTGAGTTTTCTTCCAACCAAATCCATCTGTTACCCAAATAAACTGATGACCATCTCTTGTCCATTGGTGATATATATCAGAATATTCTCCTGCTGTTGATTTCAATTTGGATCCGCCACCACCATAAAAGTTTGTTTCAATAAGATACAGCTTTTTCGGAGTGTTAATTGCAAAATCAATTCTTTTAGATGATTTTGTAACTGTAATATTTTTGTTCCACTTGAATTTAATCTTATCAGCCGTTGCTTGAGCTATATATTCATAGCCATTTCTTTCACAAATGTCCTTTACAAAGAACTCCACCAAATTTTCCATAGATGTACCGCTGCGGTTCTTACGACCATTTGAATCCAATCCGACCTCTACACCAATGAAGTAGTCGGGAATAGATTTAATACTTCTATCCGATATAAGGTCCAAGAAGCCACTTTCTTTGAGGAATAAAACGCCATCTTCGGCTGGCATGGGTTTTGAAAAATCAAATCTTTTGGCATCAAAACTGTTAGGCTTAACGAGTAAACTTATTTTCTTATCTCTTTCCGCTAAAAGAGCAGGAACAACACCAATAATTTTAGGATATTCTTTTAATAAAGCTAGTGCTTCAGCTTCAATATTTTTCTTACCGACCAATGTATTCAGTAAACTTAGCGATATTTCCACATCTCTATAATTATGAATTACTTTTTTCCAATTTACAAAATAATCCCAAGATTTGATTGTTTCCTTCAACGTATCAATCAAATACTTAAAAACTTCATCAGGGGTATTACAATTTAAGATATTCTTAAATGCTGGATTATTTTTCATTGGTATTCTCCCTATTTTTATACGCATCATACATTCTTTTATCAGCAAGGACAACAAAATCTGGATTCTTTTCAATACCTATAAATTGTCTTTTTAGTTTCATAGCAGCTACGCCCGTCGTACCACTTCCCATAAAGGGGTCAAGAATCAAATCATTTTCTTTAGTTGATGCCAATATTATACGTTCTAGAAGGTCTAAAGGCTTTTGTGTCGGATGTTTTCCAAAAGTTTTTTCTTTAGGTGTTGGTGTTCCAATTGCCCACACGCTCCTCATTTGTGCATGCGGTTTCTTTATGATATCTTTAGAAAAATCCCCATCTTTCATTAAGTCATAATTGAAATAATGTTTTGATTTTTTATCTTTTCTTGCCCAAATAAGCGTTTCGTGGCTTGCCGTAAAATAGCGACAAGATAGATTTGGACTTGCATTAGGTTTAAACCAAGAAATATCGTTGAGAATATGATATCCAAGCAACTGCATTGCGAATCCGCAAGAATATATGCTGTGATATGTTCCTGAAATCCATAGTGTTCCGTTAGGTTTTAGCACTCTTTTGCAAGCAGAAAGCCATTTTTTATGGAACTTAAAATCTTTTTTGAGACCTTGGCTTTCATCCCAATCTCCTTTATTTACAGATACAGCTTTACCATTTTGGCAGGTTATCCCTCCATTTGACAGCATATATGGAGGGTCTGCAAAAATCATATCAAAAGTATTCTCAGGGAAATCCTTTAATTTTTTAATACAATCAGCACAATATAAATGATAAAGCTCTTCCATTGTCAGTAATTCGTTATTAAAAGTTCTCTTACACCATTACGACCATTAGGATCAGAATTTATCATTCTTTTTGCCCAAATTCTATGAATATTATAATTTCCATATAAGTCATCAAAGAACATATCTTCTGGATTATAATTTGTTGGGTCTGAGTTGCTCAACATTTGTAAAGCCCCACAACTATCTGCTTTAGCAAAGATATCCTTAAGACGTTTTTGTTCATTATCATCAAAATCACCGACAGCATAGGATTTAAAAGATGTTTCATTGATTGGTCGGTACGGTGGGTCATAATAAACAAAAGTATCATCGTTCACAAAATCTAAAACTTTTGAAAAATCTGTTTGTATGATTGTTGCACATTGGAGTGCTTTAGATACTTCTCTGAGATTATCTTCATCTAAAATCCGAGGATTTTTATATTTTCCGACAGGAACATTGAAAAATCCTTTTGAATTAACGCGATATAGTCCATTAAAACAAGTGCGATTTAAGAATATAGTAAATGCTGCCCTTGCTATATAATCCCGGCTATATTGATTAGCATCAATATTTTTACTGTTTTCATTGTACAAATCTCTATAAGCATAGTAGAAAGCATCTCTCTCACTAGGATCTATTCTAAAATACCCTTCAGAAATAGCTGATAGCTCTTTAATTAGGTCTTCAACATCATTCTTTATAACATTGTATAATACAATAAGTTCGGGATTGACATCAAATAAGTAAGCATCTTCAAAAGTGTAATTCTTTATTAAATCAAAGAAAACAGCTCCTCCGCCCACAAAAGGCTCTATATAACGCTTTACCGCCCCAAATTTTAATTTATTAGGCAAATGTTCCCTTATTTGAGGCAAAAGCATACCTTTACCACCAGCCCATTTTAATACTGGTTTTGCATTTATCTCGTCATATTGTTCAATTTTTATTGCTGGATAAGCGTTCATATTATTCCCCATTGTTCGTTATTTTAATTTATCTTTATATTTTTAGCAATAAAAATGAACCATTATAAACGAGAATCTTACATTTCCGAAATTTCTTCCGCTAATTCAATGACTTCTACACCTTTTCCTTTGGCTTGCTTGCAAAATTCATAGGCTTTGCCGTGATATTCATTAAAAGCAATGATAAAATCTGCATTCTCTATGATGTAGCGGTTACGATAGACAATGCTTAACCTTTTATAGCCTGTTGCGCTTTTGTCAGGGTATATAAAATCATCACAAGGCTTTCCTTTATGGATATAATTTGGATTATCTTCGCCAACTGGATGCAATTCTGTTATTTTTGATATGACAAGCGTGATATGAATATGCGGATACAGTTCCTTTGCTTCCAATACTGCATCATAGGCATCTTCCTCAAATCCGCCAATTTCTCCAACGAAAAAGGTTGTAACATCTTCGTTTTCAATCAGATTGATTATTTGTTCCTTTACCTTTTCTCTTAACTCAATCCTTGGTCTTCTTTCACGCCTTCTTCCATGCATGAAATCGTAATCATTTCCTAAAAATGCACAAATTTTACCCATAATCCAATCCTGTTAAGTTGCGCCTAATTCCGCACTTAACAGAAACGAACAATTTTGTTGAACCTGTAACCAATATAAAGCAAGTGTCCAGTTTTGTTGCCATTAAATCCCTTGAAACTCCTTTATTTTTTGTGCATTTCAAGGAATTATGTAGCCATAAATTAACTTTATTCCAGCTCTACAAAATACTTAAAAAATTAGTTGATTTAATTGTTCGTTAAAACAGCAGAACATTTTCCTCATAATTCTTTGAATCTCCTGATAAATATATCAAAAGGAGAATTTTATGATTTACGGATATATCCGCAAAAGCACCGAAAAGCAATCATTTGAGCATATGGAGTATGAAATCAACGAGTATGCCGCCAAACACAATATGAAAATTGATGTTTGGGTTGAAGAGACCATATCATCAAGAAAACCCCTTCAAAAAAGGCAATTAGGTCAATTACTGGAGAAACTGCAACCAAATGACATTTTGATAACAAGTGAACTCTCAAGGATTTCTAGGTCTGTCCCTGAAACTTTCTCTATTCTGCAGACCTGCCTAAATAAAAACTGCCAAGTTATCACTATCAAAGAAAACTATCATTTAGGGAATGACCTACAATCGCAAGTATTAGCCTTTGCTTTTGGGCTTGCCAGTCAAATTGAAAGGGATTTAATCAGCCAAAGAACAAAATGCTCGCTTGCATCCAAGAAAGAGCAAGGTGTAAAGCTCGGAAGACCAATCGGAGCTGAATCCAAGAAATTGAAACTTGCCAAGAACCTTAAACGCATACAAGACCTACTTGCTAAAGGGGTTTCCAAGAACCAAATATCAAAAATTATGAATGTTCAGTATATGACACTCTCAAGGTTTATCAAACGCTATGGATTGTAGAGAATTGCTTATTTCTCTATATTTTGAGCCATTAATTGACGTTCTTTGCAAAATTTTTGCAAAGAATGTGAGTTAATTACCCTTAATAGATTTAACAACATTGGCGATACTATCAAGTCAATCAATGATTGCAGGAGCTTTCTTTTCATCTGAATCTATAACTATCTATACTAACAACATTATTATCAGAATAGCACAGTTTGTATCCACATAGTTTTTCAAGAAACTTCGCTTTAATTCCTTTTTTGTTTCTTAAGTAATATTCAAGCTGTCCATTTTTTTCTAGCATAGATAGAGCTTTATTCATAACAAATGGCTGTTCCATCGGAATATCATCATCTAAGGGTTCCTTTTTCATATATCCCTTATTATTCATATAAATGTACGCACTTCTATATTTGACAGCATCTATTATACCTAAATCATAAGCTCTGCGAATTATTGCACTCAAAGATACTTTCCATTTTCTTTTCAGAGAAACTAAAGTACGCCAATTTATACGGTAACTTGTGAATGAAGGTCCGAATTCCCTCAAAAAAGCACCTCTTGGGAGCAAAAATGCATTTGCAAATCTATTTGCTTGAGTTTCGGTTTCTGTATCGCCTGTTGTAACACCATTATGCAAAACCAAATGTCCACATTCGTGCGCTATATCAAAACGGAATCTACATGCCGTATTTTTAGGCTGATTTCTTATTATTATTGGTCTTCTTTTGTTTACTGAAAAAGCATCAATCTTTTCTGAAATATCATTAAACATAGTAATAACAGCACCAGCTTTTTCTACATAGTGTGCTACATTTTGTACAGGACAATCTAGTCCTATATTCCAATTTTTGCGACAATCTTCTGCTGCTTGTTCTATATGTTCATTATCAATAGGCATTGCTTCGTTAAAATTAACAGCAGGAAGAGCTAGTTCGTCATCTACAAAATCAACTAAATCTTCAAATAAACTGCTTTGTTGTAAAGCACGCTCTTTTATTGAAATAGGTGTTGTTTTAGCCTTTCTAAAATGGCATTGGGATTCCAACATTACATTTGTTACGGGCGTTTCAAAAAAATTGGGATAAACATTCAAAACTTCAGCTAAAGCTCCTATAAACAGCTCGTTTGGTACTTTTGCTCCGTTCTCAATTTGTTGTATATATTGTTTGCTTACCCCAAGTTTCTCACCAACATCTTGAAGGGACATTCCCCAGAAAAGACGCGCTTGGACAAGTTTTTCCTTATAAAAATCAGCCATTTACCTTTTTCTTTTCATTTTCAAATGTTTTATATGAAATTGCTATCTCTTCTAACTCTTTCTCATCAGAATCAACGCTCGTTGCCAAAGGTGTTATAATTCTTACATCTTTGTCTCTAGTTTCAACATCATATAAACACTCAATTTTTTTACTTTTCTTGCCTAAACCTATAAAAGAAATTTTTGAAATATCAAGAGTTATATCTGTTTCAATAACAAATCTCCATAAAATATCTTTAGGATTCCCCACTCCATCAAACGGAAACAAATCATACTGTTTTTGCTCAATTTCTTGATATTTAAATAATTTTGAACTGGGTTTTTTAGTATTATCTTTATAAAACTTAATAGGAACACCATTTATTGAAAATATAAAAGTTTGCCCCTTATCCTTTATAATGTCTAAAAATTGATATTCTTCAACAGCATCACGAATAGCTTTTCTGCACCATTCTCTTGACCGTACACCATTTGACCATGGGGTATCACCATTTTCTGGTTCATATCCATTTAGGCATTTTACTCTTGCATTATATAAAATATGTGCTACTTTCTCAATGAGATGTTCATCAAGACTTTTATTAAATTCGCTTGGTTTTATTGTCATTGTTAATCCTTTCTTTTATAAAATTAATATCAAGCAATATAAATAGAGAGGTTTTTTACAAAAAAGTCAAGCAAAAATATTAAAAGTAAACTTGTTATGCACATCTTTTTAGCCCTCTTATTCTTTAGAGGGCTAAATTTGTATTTTCTCTGCCAATTCAGTATTTTTTTTGCCTTCTGCTTACTTTCCTATATTTTTCAGCATGGTGAGCATAAATTCTTGCAATTTCTTTTTGCCGGCGGGGGTTCGGGCTAATTTATCTAGCTGTTCATAGATTTTAGCGGTCGGATCTTCCTCTTCCTGTGGATCTTCGGGTTCGCCCAAGACAAAACTGTCGTGTTCCGGCGTTATGTTGACGCCCAGCAAGTCTTCCAGCTCTTCACGTTGCTGGTAGTTGGATTTTGATGCGCCTTGAATGAGTTCTTCCGATTTTTGCGTAGAAAGCACGTGTCCGTAGTGCTGTTCTATTTGTTTGACCGATGTTCCCATATTTCTAGCCAAGTCAAACACCTGCACGCCATCCATTAACCTCTGGGTGGCATAATAGTGGCGCAAAGAGTACAGCGGTCTCGGTTTGCCGTCGCTGCTCATATATAACTTTAGCATGCGGGCGGCTGTTACGTAGCTTTTGCTGATATTTTTGACCCAACTTCCGTCATAATTAGTGAAGAAGTAATCGGTTGGCTTGGTGAAAAGTGAGAAGCTTTTAACATTTTCATAGCAAGAATAGGCTTCGGGCAAGCTCACAACCGTTCTTTTGCCGGTTTTATTGTCCTCGGAGATTGAAATATATAAAATCTTAATCTTGCCTTGGATATGCACGGAAATGTCTTGCCACTTGATTTTATAAAACTCATTGGGACGAATTCCGGTGTTAGCCAAGAAAACCACCAAGTTGTAAAGCATTTTGCGCTGATAGATATCATTCTTCTTGGCGTTTCTTTGAGCACTCATCGCTAAACCGGCAACCAAGCGGCGATATTCGCTCGGGGTAAATGTTTCTCGGCGTTCGGGTTTGCAGCGCGGCTTAAATCTGATGGCAGGGACAGTCCGAATGTAACCACGGCATTGGGCATACTCCAAAATCTCTTTGATAGCGGTCTTTTCCATCCTTAATGACAGAGCTGATGGCACCATAGCGGCATTTCGGTTATATTTTTCTGGATTATTCTTGTAGTAATTCTTACGCCAAACCCAATAATCATCAATGATGCTTTCTGTAATCTCTTCAATGTTATAATCACCAAAATAAGGGAAAAAGTAGAGCCTGGCACGGCTGGTATAAAAATCCTTGCGATATTCTGACTTTTCGGCTCGGCTGAACCATTCATTGTATATTTGCCGGAAGGTCTTGGTCTTTAGGGGTAGGTTATTTATTTTCTTGAAACGCATATTATCATAAGTATCTTCGGCAAATTTTAAGGCTTTGCCGAGATTTGGCGTTTGGCAAGACAGGATGATATAACCTTTTATGCCTTCAACACGTAAACGGCATTGAAAGTTTTTGGAGTTTGGACGCTTATAAAGCAGAATTCGCCCATCACGATAGGTGTATGTTTCGCTATAAAAATTACCCATTTTTACCATAAAAACTGTGAAGATTATGTGAAAATGGTAAATTAGTAAATTAGAATTGTCAAGGGTTATGTGAATATTATGTGAAACAAAAAAATGGGCTGTGAAAATACACAACCCATTGAAATAAAACGATTTTTCGTATCGTCTGATTAACGTTTTGAGAACTGGTAAGAACGGCGAGCTTTTGCTTTACCATATTTCTTACGTTCAACTGCACGATCATCACGTGTCAAGAAACCTGCCTTCTTCAAGCAATCACGCAATTCAGGCTCATAAGCATTCAAAGCGCGTGAAATACCGTGTTTGATAGCACCGGCCTGACCAGACAAACCACCGCCTTTTACTGTGCAGATTACATCAAATTCACCGGCACGATTAGCAACTTCAAAAGGTTGATTGATAATCATTTTCAAAACCGGACGAGCAAAGTACTGATCAATTGACTTGTCATTGATGGTGATGTTGCCTTTACCAGCTTTAATCCAAACACGAGCAACGGCATCCTTGCGACGACCGGTAGCATAAGAACGACCTTGTTTATCTTTTTTAGCTTTGCGAACAGTTGTTTCTTCTGATGAAGCTTCAACAGTCTTGGCAGCTTTTTTCAGGTCTTTTAAAGATTCTAATTTCTCAGCCATTATTAGTTGCTCCTCTTATTCTTGGGGTTTTGAGCTGCAATATCCAAAGCAACAGGGTTTTGAGCAGTATGCGGATGATTTGATCCGGCATATACTTTTAATTTGCTCATCTGTTGACGACCCATCGGGTTGCGAGAAATCATGCGCTCAACAGCTTTGATGATAACTCTTTCCGGAAAACGACCGTTGAGCAATTTTTCAGCGGTAGTTTCTTTGATACCGCCGGCCCAACCGGTGTGACGGAAATACTTTTTAGCCGACAATTTGTTGCCGGTCAATTTTACTTTGTCAGCATTGATAACTACTACATAGTCGCCGCAGTCAATATTGGGAACAAAGTTCGGTTTGTGCTTGCCGCGCAAAATCTTGGCGATTTCGGCAGAAAGACGGCCCAATACAACACCTTCGGCATCTACTACATACCATTTTCTCTCAATGTCTGAGGGTTTGGTTGCATAAGTGTTCATTATTTGTCTCTCTCTAATGTTATAAATTAACGCTCGGTTGTAGTTATAGAGAATTATTTTTATTTGTCAATATATTTTTTTGATGTTTTTTCAATAAATTATTTAACGGTAAAATATTACCTTTCATCATCTTATTGATTTTTAATAATTTTAAGCATAATTACACAAAAATCTTCCCAATAAAACATTTGGTATAGGTTGGATAAAAGCGACAAGAGTTTATTTATATGCCAAATGGATAAGTATTTTGAGGTTAAAAAAATGAATAATTTATTCAGATATCGCTACTTTGCTGCAGCTGCGGTGATAATAGTATATTATATACTGTTTAACAGCATCAGAGCTGACTCTGCCTTGCCGGAAATTGCTCACACACAGAGTATAAATGCAATCGCCATTCCTCATCAAGATGTCAAAATTGAAAAACAATATGTCGGTTATGTAACCCCAATTCAAAGTGCCGATATGGCGGCAAATGTTGCCGGATATATTGATGATGTGATGGTAGAAGGTGGTGACGAGGTCAAAGTTGGCGATAATTTAGTACTGATTGACCAAAGAGAATACAAAGCCGAATTGGAATCTGCCAAAGCCGCATCTATTAAGGCACAAGCTGATTATAACAATGCCGCAAGCTATTACAAACGCCTGAAAAAAGCTGGTCGGCAAGCAGTATCAGCTTCGGAGCTTGACAATGCCAAAGCATCATACTTGGCAGCACAGGCGGCATTGGAACAAGCCAAAGCTTTGGAGCAAAAAGCCAAAATTGCCTATGACTATACTATTGTACAAGCACCGATTGCCGGTGTTGTTGGCAATATTGATTTGACTAAAGGCAACTATATAACTCCGAATTCTAAACTGTTCAGCATTGTACAATTCGACCCGATAAGGGTGGTTTTTGCCATGCCGGATAAAGATTTTATGCAACTGGACAGAAACACTTTGGATGAAGAAAACATCATATTGCGTTTGTCCGACGGGCGTTTGTACGAGCAACCGGGGCATTTTCAATACAGCGACAATCAGGTCAACAAATCAACTAATTCGATAAGTCTGTATGCTGATTTTGCCAATCCTGAGAAAAAACTTTTGGCCAATTCTTATGTTGATGTTTTTATTATCAAAAAATTGAAAGATGCTTCTCTTATAAGGCAAAACTACGCACAAATAAAAGATGACGGCATTTGGGCTTATGTTATCAAGGATAATCATTTGAAACAAATTAAGCTGCAAGTAGAAGGAATTATCGATAATTCTTATGCCGTCAGCAATAAGTTTGAAAACAACGAGTATTTGGTGGTTGATAAGGTTGATAAGATTGCACCAAATACCAAAATTAAAGTCAATATAAATAAAGCAGGTGGAAAATAAAAATGTTCTCGGAATTTTTTATAAATCACCCTCGTTTTGCCGGCGTTGTTTCTATAATCATGGTGTTGTTGGGACTGCTGGCGATTGCGGTTTTACCGATATCGCAATATCCCAACATTACTCCCCCACAAATTGTAGTCAAAGCGACTTATCCGGGAGCTTCGGCACAAGTTTTGGTTGATACGGTAGCCATTCCGATTGAAAATGCCGTTAACGGAGTTGAAGATATGCTTTATATGTCATCAACTTCAACCGATAACGGATCTTACACTCTGACTATTACTTTTAATGTCGGAACCGATCCAGATATGGCGCGTGTAAAGGTGCAAAACCGATTGCAACAAGTCAATTCTCAACTGCCGGAAGAAGTGATTAAACAAGGTTTGGATATTACTTCGCGTTTGGCAAATATGTTGGCGATGTTGGTTTTACGCTCACCTAATAATACCTATGACAGTCTTTACCTGTCAAATTTCGCTTATGACAATATTCAAAATCCGCTGTTACGCATTAATGGCATGGGAAGTGTTGATATTTACGGACCGCAACACTCTATGCGTATTTGGCTCAATCCGGAAAAAGTTGCCGCACTCGGATTATCCAGTAATGATGTTGTGCAAGCTATTGCCAGCCAAAATCGCCAAGCCTCTTTGGGAGCAATCGGCGCCGCTCCCAGTCCGCAATCAAATCCGATAGTTGTATCATTGACGACTAAAGGAATGTTGAATAATGTGCGTGACTTTGAAAATATTGTTCTTACCACCGCCCAAAATGGCGGAGTTGTACGATTAAAAGATGTGGCAAGAGTTGAAATCGGTGCTGACACATATAATATGAATGCACATTACAACAAAGCTCCGGCAGTTATTTTAAGTCTCAGCCAAACTCCAAATTCCAACTCTTTGGATATTATGAAAAATGTTGAAAAAGAAATCAAAACCTTAAGTGAAACTTTTCCTGATGATATAGTCTTGCAAACAGCTTATGACTCAACTGATTTTGTGCGGGCATCTATTGCCGGAATTATTGAAACATTGGCTATCACTTTCAGTTTGGTTGTTTTGGTAACTTATGTTTTTTTGCAAAAATGGCGCACAACTTTGATTCCGTTAATTACCATACCGGTATCGTTGATTGCTACTTTTGCGGTGATTTACGCTTTGGGTTTTGATATCAATATTTTGACTTTGTTTGCAATGATTTTAGCAATCGGTTTGGTAGTTGATGATGCAATCATTGTGGTAGAACGCGTGGAATATTTGATGGAAAAAGAAAATATGGATGCCCAAAGTGCTTCTATCAAAGCTATGCAACAAATCGGCAGCGCCATCATAGCAACAACTTTTGTATTGCTGTCAATTTTTGTTCCGGTCGGATTGATGGCCGGTATTACCGGCAAAATATACCAGCAATTTGCTATTACCATAGCTACGTCAGTGGCTTTTTCCGCAATCAATGCCTTAACACTGTCGCCGGCACTCTGCGCCATATTTTTGCGACAAAAGTCAGGCAATACCCAAAAAAACAAAGCAACCTTTTTTATAAAATTTGATAATCTTATCGATAGATGCCGCAGTCATTACATGCAAGCCGTTACCTATTTTTCCAGTAAAATTAAAATGACTATTCTGACAATCATGCTGACAATTGGATTAATCGGTTTAGGCTTTTGGTTAACCCCAACCTCCTTTTTGCCGGAAGAAGATCAGGGAATTATTTTTGCGAATGCCCAATTGTCCAACACCGCAACCATCAATCAAACCAATGATGTTTTAGCAAATTTAGCTGATGAAATAATGGACATTAAAGGCGTAAAATATTTTATTTCGGTGGCCGGATATTCCATGCTGGGAGGGGCCGGAGAAAATGTGGCCTTAGGCGTGGTCGGATTGGAAAACTGGGACAAGCGTAAAAATTCTAAATTGTCGATGGAAAATATAAACAATTTGTTACGGCAAAAATATGGGCAAAATCATTTAGCACAAATTGATTTTTTTGCACCACCTTCAATTCCTGGTGTAGGTACATCTAACGGTTTGTCAATGGAACTTTTGGCGATTGACGGCAATATTACGGCTATGACTTTTTATGAAACCTTACAAAAATTTTTGCAAACTCTTAATCAAACTCCTCAAATCGGTTATGCTTTCAGTACCTATCGCGCCGATACTCCCCATATTTATTTGGATATTGATCGAACTAAAATGGAAAGCCATCAAGTGCCTTTGAACGCATTGTTCAATGCTTTAGGCAATAACCTCGGCTCAACTTATGTTAATAACATCACTTTGGAAGGACAAGTCAACAAAGTTATAGTACAAGCAGATTTTCCCTATCGCAAAAGCCTTGAAGATGTGATGAATTTGTATGTCAAATCTGATAGTGGCGACATGGTGCGCGTAAAAAGTTTTACTGATACGCATAATTTGATTTCACCCAATATTTTATACCGCTACAACTTATATACCGCGGCATCAATTACTGCTCAGGCAGCACCACGAATATCATCAGGTACTGCTATTGAAAGCGTGGAAAAGTCAGCCAAAGAAAATTTGGGAAAAAGTTATAAAATAGCGTGGACCGGATTGAGCTTGCAAGAAGTTGAGGCTTCCGGCTTGGTCTTTATTTTAATCGCCTTAGCTTTTATATTCTGTTATCTGTTTTTGACGGCTTTATATGAAAGTTGGATGCTGAGTTGGGCTGTGATGTTTTCAACCGTATTCGCTATTTTAGGCGCTCTTATCGGGCTAAAAATCAGTGGTTATGACTTGAGTATCTACGCCCAACTTGGATTGGTTATGCTAATCGGATTGGCGGCTAAAAATGCTATTTTGATTGTTGAGTTCACCAAAGATTATCGTGAAAAAGGATTTTCAATTTTGGAATCAGCCCAAAAAGGAGCTGATGAAAGATTTCGTGCGGTGCTGATGACAGCCTTGACTTTTATATTGGGTGTTTTTCCGATGATTATAGTCAAAGGGGCCGGCGCGGCCAGCCAACATGCAATCGGGACAACCGTGTTTTATGGAATGATTGCGGCAACCGGTGTAGGTATAATTTTTATTCCGGCGCTTTTTGCTTTGTTTGAAACTATTAAAGAGCGGGCTTGGCAACAATCACCTAAGGAGCAAAAAAATGATTAAAAAAATTATGTTGTTTCTGTGGTTGGGATTGATTGTCGGGTGCAGTGTCGGACCCAATTATAAACGACCGCAGATTTATGATGACCAAAATTTAGCTTCCAGTTTAAGCTTACAAAGCGGAAATTCGGCCATTCCGACGCAAGAATGGTATAAATCTTTCGGTGATGAAATACTAGACAATCTGATTGACGCTACTATTAAAAGCTCGCCTGATTTAGCAATTGCTCGAGAAAAACTGCAACAAGCTCGTCTTAACCTAGGCATTACCAGAGCGGATTTCGGTCCTGAGATATCAACCAGCGGAAATTACAATAAAAACGACACTTTTGCCACGCCGGAATACAAAAGCAAAGAATCATTCTATCAAGTCGGATTTGATGCTTCTTGGGAAATTGATATTTGGGGGCAAACACGTCGCCTTAATGAAAGTCAATATGCTGTTATGGAAGGAGCAATAGCTGACTTAAAATACGCTCGAATAGTTTTGACAGCAGAAACTGCGGTCAATTATATCAATTATCGCCAATATGAAAAATTGATGCAAATTACGGAACACAACCTGAAATTGCAACAGGATATTTATGATATAATAAACAAAAAACATTCTGCCGGATTGGCTGATGATTTGGCGTTGGAACAAGCAAAATCGGCGGTTTTGATGACAAAAGCACAAATTCCCTCGCTGAGAACAAGTATAAATTCATACCAAAATGCGCTGGCAACATTAAGCGGAAAGCTGCCTGGTCAGATAGAACTGAGTGATAGTGATATATTGGCAAAAAAACCGCAAATTTCGCTTGATAGTTTGCATCAAATTCCGATTGAAATTATCAGAAAGCGACCTGATGTTATTGCTGCCGAACAAAATTTGATAGCGCAAAATGCGCTTATCGGTAATAAAATTGCTACGATGTTACCAAATTTATCGTTAAGCGGATTTTTAGGTTGGCAAAATCATACCTTATCCCCGATATTTGCATCAGACTATCAAATTTATAACTCTGCCGCTAATTTAAGTTTGCCTTTGTGGAACTGGAACAAACAACTAAATCAAGTACGTTTGCAAAAGTCACTCACAAAACAAGCGACTATAAACTATCAAAAAAGCATTTTAAATGCAGTTACTGATATCAATCAAGCCATGAAAAATTTGGAAGAAGAATGCGAACGTAATCTTTTAGCACAGAAGAATCAATCTGCGCAAAGCAAAATTTTAGAACTGAGTTTGGTAAAGTATAAAAACGGACTGATTGAATTCAGTGATGTTCTAACCGCTGAACAAAACAAACTTAAGGCTGAACAAGAATATATAGAATCTTTAAGCAACTGGTATATAAACATTATCAGCTTTAATAAAGCCTTGGGTGGCGGATTGGCAATCTAATCGTAATAATCCCGTTGACTGAACGGATGCCACAAGTTAGGTACGCGCGCTTTATATAGATTAATATTGGTTATTTCCGGAATGTCATGGGTGCGGAACCAATAGCCTTTTTCCTTCATACAAGCAACATATTTGTGCGGATCAATATCAATATCATCAAACGGAGCGTTAACAATCAAAGGTTGAGCTCCCTCATAAGGAATATAAGTCGCCCAAATACCGCGATCAGAATTCCAATCGGCACGTGTATTAAGTTTAGTCTCCTCAGTATAAAACCAAGACTGAAAATCAGGAATCCACTTGATAGCTTTGGCATGTTTGAGACATTCATTGTGATCGCGCACAAAACGCTGCACTCCGGTGCGGGTACGTTCCCAGTGATAAACTACCTGCCCTACACCGCCCGAAAAATAAGAGCAAGAACACAACAAACAACACAAAACCAAAAAGTTTACTTTCTTCATATCAAAAATCCAAATTGGTATAATTGCGGGATGGTAAAATACCTGGAATCGTATCTTTGAGCAAATCCTTAAATGAAGGACGCGACTTTAGCTTTGAGTACCATAGTTTGGTTAAAGGAAACTCATTCCATGGCACATCACCCAAATAATCTATGATAGAAATATGGGCAGCAGCGGTCAAATCTGCCATGGTTATTTCTTCACCGGCAAGATAGGCATGTTTTTCCAACAACCATTCGATATATTCAAAATGATAACCCAAATTATTAATACCGGCTTTTAGTGCGACAGAATCAGGAGCCTTAGCATAAGCAAAGCGTTTATATATTTTTTCTAAAACAATATTGCGATAAACCTCACGATAAAACTTAGTATCAAACCAATCCATCATGCGGCGAATCTCTGCTTTTTGTTCAGGCGTCCCAAATATTAGAGGCACATCACGCAAGTTTTCTTCCAAATACTCACAAATCGCATAGTGACCAACAATAACGCTACCATCATTGAGATAGATTGGGAGTTCTCCGGCAGGATTGAGCCGTTTGACATCGGACGACAAATTCCACGGCTCTTCAGACTTTAACACGAAGAGCATTTTCTTTTCGCCCATCTGCAAACGTATTTTTCGAGCATACGGCGATGTTGTGTGATGAATTAATAAAACCATAGCATATAGAAATATATATTCACTTTATGCCGGCGTCAAGCAAGTTGTTACGATTGTTCTCAATTTGCCGTATTATTTTTTACGTCAATTGCTTTTGATGCAGCCGTATCCTCAGGAACTGTTGCTTGCTCAAAAGCAGGAGGAACAACACCAGCGTATTCGATTTCAAATTGTTCCATTGCTTTGCGCAAGTTCTCTTTAATTGTTGCAATAAAATTATCATCTTGGAAAAAACGCGAAATATGACGAGCTAATTTGTCGCGATGTGGCGAAATTTGGCTTATACCGACAAAAACCGGAATATTCCACAAAGCCTGTTTAGATGCTGATATCTGGTGGTTTACGCCTAATTTTATGGCTTCAATCATACAAAAATAGTAGCTAGATATTATGTAATCAATTTTTTTGGTAAACAGTTTTTCAAACATTTCATATCCGGAATCAACTTTTTCCAAATTAAACTCTAGCAGTTTGTTTTCTATAAAGTCACTGAAAATTTCGTTGGAAAAACGCGCTCCCTTGAGCTGCGATATATCCTGCAAACTTTTGATTGATGAAACTTTAGATGGTAAAACGAAAAAGGTTATGGGGTTTTGTACCACCGCCGGAAAAAGCAAATGCAAATTTTCAAATTCTTTGGTTTGGTTGTAACCGCCGATAAAAAGATCAATCTCACCTGTACGAATATCCCTTACGATATTTTCGACATCTTTTACGTCATATGTTTTATCATCGGCAACATTCTTAAACTCTCGCCGCATATTATCTAAAATCGGCTGAAAAATTGTCTGATATTTACCCTTCTTATCCAAATAACCCCATGGGGCATAATTATTATATCCCCCCATGATAATGGGAGAAAATGAATTGCGCAATGTCGATGCACTTTCAGCTTTATAACTGATTGTTATAGCTGTAAAAAGAATAAAAATTGTTAGCATGAGATTTTTCATGGTTGTCTTACCTTTGCAAATTGGTATATTGAAATGGTATTTGTTTTATGATATGATAACTGTGTTAATAAATATTTTATTTTAAGGAATAATTTATATCATGAATAATTTGGGTAGTTATACACAAAATGAAACAGTCGGCATGGACGAATTGACCATGGAAATAAGGGCTTTGATTAAGTCTTCATCTGCTCTAAACCAAATCAAAGAAAATTGGGAAGAACAACATAAAGAATTATCGGTCGCTTTGGAAAAAAATCGCAGATTATGGACTTTTATTGCTGCGGCAATGAAAGATGAGGAATGTCAACATCCAATTGAGGTCAGACAAAATGTCTTGAATTTGGCCAATTATATTTTTAAGCGAACAAATGAGGTTTTGTTACATCCGGCGCCTGAAAAGCTTGAAATATTGATAACGATTAATATGCAAATAGCTAATGGTCTTTCCGGTAAAGCATAAAAAAATTAAAAAAATGGTTGACTATTAAAAATAAATAGGTTATTCATCTGTTCAGTTTATGGGGGTATGGCGGAATTGGTAGACGCGCTAGACTCAAAATCTTGTGGGCTCAGCCCGTGTCAGTTCGAGTCTGACTACCCCTACCAGATATGAGAGCTTCAGTCCATTGATTGAAGCTTTTTTTTATTGAGTAATTTAGTGCTTTTATTTTTTTGTATTGACTTAGAGTGTAGTCTAAAGGATATAGTAACACTATAAATTTTATTGAGGATAGGATGATGAGAATGTGGTTAGTAATCATGATGTCAGCTTTGCTGATTACTGCTTTGTCATTGATATATTTATCAGGTAGGGTTAGTTTGTTTGATTTTATAAGGGCCAATGATTTACCCAAATGGCGCCGTTTATTACGCGGATTTTTATTGGTTTTATTGATTTTTGTAATATTGGCAAAAACACTTAATCTGGTAAATGCTATTGTTTGTACGTTTTATCTTACCTTTATTTGGATAATTTGTGATTTGGCTTTCGCGATAGCAAAAAAATATTTTGCAATTGAATACAACGGATATTGTGTCGGTTATACGGCTATTATTTTAACAGTTGTTGCTTTATCAATCGGTTGGTACTTAAATCATAATGTTTGGCAAACAAACTACACCTTTTATAGCGATAAAATCAAACAACCGCTTAAAATTGCGATGTTTGCCGATTCGCACATCGGAACAACTTTTAAGGCTGATGGTTTTGCTAAACATATGACAACTATTCAAGAGCAGAACCCTGACCTTCTTATCATTGCCGGTGATTTTGTTGATGATGATACCAAAAAAGAAGATATGATTGCGGCCTGTAAACGTTTGGGCAAGATGAAAACCAAATATGGAGTGTATTTTGTTTTCGGTAATCATGATGAAGGATATTACGGAAGGGAATATCGCGGATATAGCGGATTGGACTTGGTCAACGAGCTACGCAAAAATAATGTAGTCGTGTTAGAAGATGAAACAAGATTGATTGATGAAAATTTTTACCTGATCGGACGCAAAGACGCTTCTGCCGACAAAGAACATCGGGGCGGAAGATTGAAAATGGCTGATATAGTCAGACCACTTAATAAAGATAAATATCTCATTGTTATTGATCACCAACCTAATGATTATGTCAGTCAAGTGGAAGCAAAAGTTGACTTAGTGCTGTCGGGACATACCCATGGCGGACAACTTTTTCCGCTTAACCTAGTTGGTAAATGGATTGGTGCCAATGACCGCATTTATGGTCATGAAAAGCGCAATCAAACAGATTTTCTCGTAACTTCAGGAATTTCGGATTGGACCATAAAGTTTAAAACCGGAACCAAGTCAGAATTTGTGATGATTAATATTGAACCAAAGTAACGGAAAAACACAGGCGTTAATTGCAACGCATTTGCAATTTTCCTAAGGCACGACATTGCCATTTTCCATCAAGCGAATCGGCTGTGTTGAGGCTCATAACACTACCGTTGTTATCAATGCTGGAAGCTTTGTGGATGATGAATTTATCATCGCAGCCGACAATATCAGATATATTGTCGTTTAGCATATACTCGGAATCTCCCAAGATACTGGTTATCTTGGCATATTTGTACATATGAATACTTGCAGATCCACTGTCGGATGTACCGGTAGATATCATATCAATTGAAGGCGTATCAATTAAAGCATATTGGCGCACCAGAATATTAGCCGTATCAGCCCTTATGCCACCGGAAATTTTGGCGCGGGTATTACAACCGAATATTATACCTTGAGCATCATTAGAATTATTTTGTTTATTCTTGTAGCTGACTCTACCTTTAACCAAGACTTCGCTATATGAGGCTGTTTGTACAAACCCGTTAATATCACCTTTAACACCCAATTGAGCATTACTTCCCATCTTTACATTACCTACAATATTCTGAGATGTTGTAAACTTTGACATATCAGCAATATTGAGATCAGCGCAGACATCCCCTTCTCCTTGTAAAGAAACTTTGCCGGCGATACTGATATTTTGTCCTTGCAAAACGCATTTGTCCGGAGTTCCTTCAACTTTTATACGAACATTCTCCAATTTACCATTGGCCTCCAAAGTTAAGGGCTCTTCAAAATTAAGCAAGAAATTGATATTCTTAATGTCACGATTAAACAATTTGTTATAGACATGGATATTATCTTTATTAAGATTTAACATTATCGTAGGAACAATGGAGCCCACACATTCAGGCGAAATATTACCATACAAGGAACGTAGTTCGGTCTTTTCGTCATTCAATTCAGGATTAACCACATTACTGTCTATGATGTCGCTGTTAGGAAATACTTTCAAAGCCAACTTATAGCAATTAATATGACACTTATTCAGCTCTGTAAATTCGGGGCAGGCATCGGCATCTTCGCTGGCATCACAAGAATTTTGGGTATAACCTTTTTCCTTGCACAAAGTTTCGGCTGTTTTACAATCATTATACAAAACCTTACTACCTTGCAGACAATAGGCTGTTTGTTTAGAAACCGGCCCATAGGGACAATCCACAAAATCTTCACAAGCGGCTTCTTTAACTTTAGTCTTAACCACTCCTTCGCAAGTCTTACAAGTCTCTCCGGTAGAAACATACCCTTCCGGAACATCTTTCAAGGTATACGGAAAATCAGGGCAACTGTCACAACATTTGCCATAACTATCATCAAATTCACAATGCTCATCTGACAGAGTGCATTCGGATGCAGAAGTATATCCTTTATCTTTGCAGGCTTTCTGTTCATCCTTTTGACAGGTGCGATAGATTTCAAAATCATTACTGCATTTTTTTACCGGATATGTCGGTAATTTGCAGTCTTCGGGCAAAAATGTGTAGTTATTGTTGCGACACCACTGTTCCTGTGAACAACTACGGTAATAATCATCATGATGAGGACAGCGATCAGCAGGGGCAGTTTGCTCATTGCAAGAGGCATAAGTTACCGAATAGCCTTCATCTATACATTTTTTTTCGGCACGACTTAAAGTGTGCTCATTGTAGCTATTGGTAGCATATTCGGGAATCACCGACGCATTTGCACCGAATGCCCAAGATAATATAATTGCGAACGCCGTTATATGCGATAATTTACTCATAACAAACTCTGCCCAATTAATTCTTTTGTCAGTATAATACATCACTATATTTAAAATAAAATTAAAAAAAATCGACAAAATGTGTTTTTTTGACTAGATTTAAACCCAAAAATGTGATATGTTAGCTTCTGCATTTGCAAAAATAACCAAGATAAGGTGGATAACATGAACAAAAAAGTAACAGTACATAATCCTTATGCAACCGGTGAATATGTCGTTTATCCGGCCCATGGTGTTGGCAAGGTCGCAGATGTTGCCAAGCAAACCATTGCCGGAAGCGAACTCGAGTTGTTAGTTGTTAATTTTGATAAAGATAAAATGACTTTGCGCATTCCGATGGCCAAAGCTGCCGGCTCAGGTTTACGCAAGATTTCGAGTGTAGAGACCATGAATGACGCTTTGAATACCTTGAAAGGCAAAGCTAAAATTAAAAAAGTTATGTGGTCGCGTCGCGCTCAAGAATATGAAAATAAAATTAATTCCGGTAATCCGGTTGCAATCGCTGAAGTTATTCGTGATTTGCACCGTAATGAGAATCTGGCTGATCAATCTTATTCCGAGCGCCAAATTTATGAGCAGGCACTCGACAGACTGTCAAATGAATATGCGATTACGGAAAATATTTCTGCAGCTGATGCTTCACAAAAGATTGTTGATATTTTATCAAAACAATAGAAAGAAGTATCATTCTTTAAGACCTCCGCCCAAAACGGAGGTCTTTTTTATAACTTTAAGCTATATTTTCAAGTCACGAATCGAAATTAAAGTTTGGTGTGGCATATATAAAAAAACACTTGCAGAAATAGACAAATTATGATATTTTGCTACTGTAAGTTATACATATGTTTATTATTGCTGTCTCGCGAAAACCTTTGGCAAGTTTTTGTAGCGTAACTTATGAGACAATGCCTAATTTATAAAATAAGGAGGCACCTTATAAAAAACTGTCAAAAAAAGTGAAAATAGGTAAGAATTTTCTCATCCCGGCCGCTGTCGTTTCTGTCGTTTTGGGTGGTTTTGTCGCCATCGCAAACGGAATTTCTGAAGCCAGCATTGGTGCGGGAATTGGAGTGTTCTGCGGTATGGTATTTTTGATCTTTGCCGCTGCCATAACCGCAGGAGCAGCAGCATATATCCGAAAGGATAGTCATGCGATCTTACTAGGCTTTATCGCAAGCCTCAGTTGGTTCGCCGTCTGTGGTGTTGTAGTTAACACGTATGGAGCTATGAAGCTTCTCTTACCGTCTATGCCACACTTATCAGGCAACTGGCTGACTTGGTTGGCCTGTGGTCCAACTTTACTCATAATGGCTCTGCTGCTGATTTGCTTAGCAGTGCCCGGACTACGCAGAAAGATGGACATATAAAAAATATTGACGCCCCGTTATCTTTTGCCACAAAAGAGGACGGGGTGTCGTTTTTTAACATATTCTATTTAATCTTCTAATATAAGTTTTTGAATTGGTTTGTAGCTCAGGCGATGCACTCCTTTGATTATGCCATGTTGTTGCAATCCTTCTATATGAGCTTTGGTGCCATAGCCGGCATTTTTTTCAAAACCATAAAAAGGATATTGTTCAGCTAATTTACACATCAACCGGTCACGAGTTACTTTAGCCATAATCGAAGCGGCGGCAATTGAATAACATCTGGCATCACCTTTGATAATTGTTTGACAATCACACCCCAGACAGTTTGGCTTTTGATTTCCATCGACCAGAGCAAAATCTATTTTTTGCCCTAATTTTTTAACAGCACGGCTCATAGCCAAAAATGTTGCTTGCAAAATGTTAAGTTTGTCAATCTCTTGAGCACTGGCTTCACCGGTTGCAGCCAAGATATGACCTTTTGCTCGTTCTTCAAGCAATTTTTCGTATAAAGCTTCACGCTTTTTAGCAGACAACTTTTTAGAATCGTCTAAATTATCAAGCAAAAACTTATCAACTTCGCGAGATAAAAACACTACCGCTCCGGCCATCACCGGTCCGGCCCAAGGTCCTCTGCCCGCTTCATCAACACCAACAACCAAGCCTGTGTGTTGATCTTCAAAACTAAAGTCCGGCATCAATTACCATTCCATACTTATTTTGCCATCATTAATTGTGCATTTTCCACCCAAAGGCAAAGTTGCAATCGGGGTGGTATGACCAAAATCCATATTGGCAATAATCGGCAATCCTTTTAGTTGGGGAATCGAGTGCGTGATATATTCTAAATCTGCTTTTGACACCTTGGAATCCTTTTGGAAACGTCCGATTAAAAGTGCTTTAACACTAGTAAAATCAGCTCGTTGAGCTAAGGCCTGTAACTGACGTAAAAATTCCACCTTATCCGCGCCGGAAATAAAGCAATTTTCCACCGCTAATA
Source organism: uncultured Pseudomonadota bacterium (assembly GCA_902799835.1). GTDB lineage: Bacteria > Pseudomonadota > Alphaproteobacteria > RF32 > CAG-239 > CAZU01. The sequence goes on along the minus strand of CADCCF010000005.1, from coordinate 45,539 downwards.
TTGTCGGTTGGATAAACTTAACCGCATAATCCGTGCCTCCCAGCAAAACCAAAGTGCTGATGTTGCCGCCTTCCAGCATTCCTTGGGCATTGCCATTTTGCAAAACCCACCAACCTTCATTTTTGATAAAATCACGCTTTTCCTGATCAATAAACCACAAGTCATCACTCCATTCGGCAGACGGTGCAAAACCATCTTTACCCTCAAACAACATTTTTTGCAGGTGTTCTAAGGTATATTCATTACCTTTTTTCATGCCAATTGAGCTATAGTGCGGACCATAAAAAGTAATCAATCCGGTCTTTGCTCTGATGCCATTCAAAAGTGCAGTAATATCCGAAAATCCGCAAACAATCTTAGGATTAGCCTTAATAACTTCATAATCCAAAAAGGGCAAAACCTGATTGGAATTAAAGCCGCCAATTATGGTAAAAATCGCTTTAACATTTTTATCCCTGAAGCCATCCATAATATCCTCGGCTCGTTTTTCATAACTTGAGGTTCTAAACTCATCAAAATTATCATCTGTGGTATTTTTGCCGAAGCTAACCTTTAAACCCATAGCTTCAAAACGTTCTTTGGCAATTTTTCGGCAATCGGCTCCTATGATTTTGAGACCGGTTGACGGAGCGACGATTCTAATCTCATCACCCTTTTGCAAAAAATTCGGTTTTATATTATTCATAGTAACTCCTATATAATTTGGCTAAACAACGGTTTGTTGTTTTGTAGCAAAATGCGTTGTTGTTCCATCAATGTTGCCATATTCAGTTTACCGCTTCTTATCATGCCTCTGACCTGACATGCAGCATTAACATCCGGATTGGCAAAAATGGTTGTAACTTGTGCACGTTTGGGCGCTCCGGTCAAAATTTGATGCACAATACCCAAAAGACCGCCGGCAACCAATTCATAAGCCATACTTTCACTGATGCCTGATGAAGCGGCATATTTTACCAATGAATTTACTGCTTCGTTGACATTGTTGGCATGGATTGAAGATAACACTAAGTGTCCCGATGTAGCGGCTCGCAAAGCTTCGGAAGCAATATCCGGAGAACGTATCTCACCTAAGTAAATGTAACGAGGTTTGGAACGCAAAGCTGATTTAATACCCTCTTCCCACTTACCCTCAGGCGGTATGGTCTGTTTGCATAAGCCCAGTTCTTTATTAGGGGTTACATAAACTCCATCAAGCGGCAATTCCACCGGATCTTCAATGGTAAAAGCATAGCCACCTTTTTGGCTTAAATATTCCTTTAACAAAGCGGCAATAGTTGTACTCTTTCCTGAACCGGTAGCACCGGCAAGCAAAATTAACCCGCTGGCTCCGGCTAAAGAAATTAAATGATTATATATTCCTTGCGGTAAGCCTAAGTCCTTTAAGTTAGGAACATGCGTCGGCATTTTGCGCGCACAAAACTGGGGACCACCTGTGGCGATTGAACGTTCAACACGGTAGTTGCGACCTTGATATTGTAGCAAGTAACTTCTTGAACCTTCATAAGCATTCTCAATTTCTTTCAAGAACTCATCAAAATCTTCAAAGGATACCTCTATTAAACCGGCATTGGTTTTGCCACCCCAAATATAAGTCTTTCTATCGGGGGTAATATACACATCAGAAAAGGTAACCGAATTTATTTTTCCCAAAGTGAGACATTCTATGTTAGCCTCATTACCGCTGGGCTGTTTAGTTTCGTTTTTTTCAGCCGCTGGAGTTGCTAATGGTATCGAAGCTGGATGTGCCTGCGGGGTGGTTGTCGATTGAGGTGTATTCATTGCAGAATTTGGCGTTGCAACCGGTTGTGGCGATGGCGGTGTTTGTGGCATAGCAGATGTTTGTGTATTCAAACTGGGCGATATCGTGGAAGGTTGCGAGATGGCAATAGACGGCACTTCTGAATTTACTGATGAAACTTTGTCTTTTTGCTCATCTGAAGCCTCAGGTCCAGTAACTGATGATGATTGGACGGGGGGCACTGATGGAGTCTCATGATTCTCCTGGGGAGATGCAACTTGAGAAGTTGCTGCTCCATTTTCATCTTTGGATTCTCCAATTGTCGATGTTAAATCCACTATTTTATCAGGGCTTTCAACTTGTTTAGTTGATACTGCAGGAGCCACATTTTCTTCTAAGTGCGGCTCCTTGTTTTCCTTTTTTAAACCACCAAAATTACCGAATAATCCCACTTTTACCTCCTATGTTTAATATAACCATTTTTTTTATGATAAATTTTAACTACTTAATTTTTAATTAAAAGTTTTATGATATGATACTAACATATTTGAGATTATTTTGTTTTATAAACTTGTCTTTATAACCAATTAATGTTAAACTTAACATTAGTTTTGATGGAGGGGCTTATGACAAAATCAACCGTTACTTTCTATTATTCTCGCAAAAAAATCGGATTGTACCTGTTGCTCAACTTCGGATTGTTGGCTTTAGCAGCCTTATTCACATGGAGTATTTTTCCTGACTATGCTCCGATTTATTTGTATGCTTTGATTGCTTGCGCTATATCACTGTTTAGCACTCTGATTGTTTTTATTTTTCCAATGCCTTTAGCGGTACTGGACGATAATCAAATTAAAATTGATCACAACAATCCTTTGAGATGGTCGCAAATAAAGCGATTGGAGGAACAGGATGTGGATTGTTTGGGGGTGAATCGTTCTATTTTGAAAATTATCCCGACCTCTTTACCTAATTACAAAAAGTCTTTAATGCAAAAAATTACGGATTCTTCGCGATTTGGCATGTTTTCGATTCCACTATATGCAATGGATGAAAAATCAGCTAAGCGCATAACCAAACTTATCAAAGACCACTTAAAGGAACAGGCAAAAGAAAAGGGCAAGCCCGTTAAGGTTAGCGCTAAAAAACAGACAAGCACTAAGCCGGCTAAGAAAGTTGCTGTTTCAGCAAAAAAACAAACCAAAAAGAAAACAGTAAAAAAGCATATAGCTAAAAGATAGTTTGTTTTAGATTGGCTTTATTTGTACCGTGAGGATTTTTCCTTTGGTATAGTTTTTGCCAAATAGCGGCAATTTCGCATGACGTGTAGTCAATCCCGCAAAAGTCAGCTTTAGCATAATCAACTGTCAAATCAGACAATTCATCCGCTGCGCTGAAAGCTTGCGCAGAATAAACCTCCGTTTGACAATTCTCACTTTTTAACAAATAGTGCTGACCATTTTTTTCTAATTTGCTCCATTTGAGTTTTTTATCGCATTCGGCACAAGAATTATCTCGCACGCAAACTGCTGAAGTGAACAACGGGGCATTTTGGTAAACAGTGAAAACCACCGGCAATGATGAATTTTGCACCAAAGTTTGTATATTGGTAAAAGTGTCTTCAATACCTAAAGTTATACGTGATGCGCCGATTGTTTGGGCAAAAGCAATCGCCGAGCTGTTGAACATATACAACATATTACCAAAGCTCAAGTCTATACCCTTGGATGGCAATACATTGAGTCCCCAATAATTATTGATTTCCCACTTTTTATAGCCTAACTCTAATAGCTGATTTATCAATGGTTGCAGTCTTGAAGGTGTACGACAAATTACAGGAAGGGCAATACGTACTTTGTTTTTTGGCAACAATCCAATATCATCTTTAGTACTTTTTTCGTTGATAAGATAAATTATTTCATCGATTGAGGCCAAATCAATTTGTGAGCATTTGCTTGACTGATCAATTTGGATAATCCATTTGAACTTTGAAGGAATTGGCCGTGGATCAGGCCTATTTAACACAATGCTATCTCTTGCAGGTTTTACCTGAGCATACAAATTGCGGCGTAACTCATTAAGAATTGACATCGGTACAAATCGACCTTGAGGATTTGTGACAGTTAATTTGCCCAAAGCAAAATCGACATCTCCGGTTTTGGCAAAAACTTTCTGAAGGGCATCAGTCATCTTTGCCTTATCTTGTGCTACATCAAAACTACCTGAAACTTCACTTTCTACGCCATTGGCACGGGCAATAATTTTATCTTGGCTTATCTCAATTGTAACATCAACATCCGGTTTCTGCCAAAACTCTTTCGGTTTTGGTTTGGTATAATTATAAGCACCTTTTACCTCGGAAGATGAAGATAAATAAACTCTTTGTCCCTTTTGCAAACCGGAATGCGCTTTAGGTAGCAGTATTTCAACCTTTTCACCGGCTCTAGCCTCGAATACATTTTTGCCACCGATTTGCATATTTTGCAATGAGAATCCAAAGGGTTTTTCTTCACCTTTGATATCAATTTGCAGCCCGTCATGGCGAGCTATTCGGTGTGATGGAGTGAGGATTATTTTACGACCGGAAATTTCTTCGATTTTGCCGATTTCAAGTCCGCGATGCCCGACAAATTCTCTGTCCACCACCGCTTTATCTTTGCCGTCGAAATGGAACCTGCACCACGGACGCGCAAAAATTTGTTTAATGTGAGAGGCTTGTTCGGACAAATTTTTCTGACCATCCAAAATACGCCGATAATAATCAACCACCGCTGCTACATATAACGCAGTCTTTTTACGTCCTTCTATTTTTAAGGAATAAACCGGTAATTTTAAGACATCCTCACACAAAGCCATATCTTTCATCGAAAAACAGTGACTCTTTTTGCCGTCTTTGACAAATTCGGCACGACAAGGATAGGCGCATTTGCCGCGATTTGCACTACGTGAACAATCAAAAGATGAAAACTGGCAAATTCCGCTGTATGAGTAGCACAAAGCTCCGTGAATAAAACATTCCAATTCCAAACCTTTGATTGTAGCGATATCTTGAATTTCCTTTAATGTCAGTTCACGAGCCAAGACTACGCGCTCAAAACCTAGTTTTTGTAAGGCAATCGCCCCTTCTTTATTGTGCACGGCCATTTGAGTGCTGGCGTGAAGAGCAATTTCAGGATAATATTGTTTGACAATTCCGGCGACACCCAAATCCTGCACAATCAGCGCGTCAACATGTGCGGCGCGGCATGTATCTAAATTTTTGATTAAATCAGACAACTCGTTTTCTTGCAAAACCGTATTGATGGTAACAAAAACTTTTTTGCCTAAAGAATGGGCATAGCCGGTAAATTCGTTGAGTTCTTGCGCACTAAAATTATTGGCGGTAGCGCGAGCCGAAAACTGTTTCAAACCGAGATAGATGGCATCTGCGCCATAGTAGAGGGCAGCATAACCTGCTTCAATATCGCCGGCCGGAGCCAAAAGTTCTTTTTTTGCTGTCATAAAAATTGTTCTTTCGCCTTTATTTATTAAACGTTTGTTTATATATTACAAAATATAATAATCTGCAACTAAATTTATTGTAACAATAAAATTTTAGAGGTTCTGCGATGCATAGCTTGCCAGCTTTGATTTCTGATTTGGCGCTGATTTTGATTTGTGCCGGAATAATTACTATACTTTTTAAGAAATTGAAACAACCGGTTGTACTGGGATATATACTGGCCGGCATGATTGTCGGGCCGCATATTATTTTAACGCCGACAGCGGTTGATAAAGAAAATATTCAAATTTGGGCTGATATCGGCGTGATATTCTTATTGTTTAGTTTGGGTTTGGAATTTAGTTTCAAAAAAATTGTCAATGTCGGTAAATCGGCAATTATTACTGCATTGACTAATATTTTATTTATGTTGATTATCGGGTATAATGCCGGATTATATTTGGGCTGGTCAACAACCGAAAGTTTATTTTTAGGTGGTATGATCTCCATGTCATCTACTACTATTATTATTAAAGCTTTTGATGAATTAAACCTTAAGGGTGAGAAATTTACCGATTTAGTTTTTGGCGTTTTGGTAGTTGAAGATGTGGTTGGAATTTTACTTTTGGTATTGCTCCCTGCGGTATCAATCGGTAAAAATGTCAGCGGGGTTGAAATGCTGATAAGCGCCGGAAAGTTAGCCTTCTTTTTAATTTTATGGTTTGTAACCGGAGTTTATTTGGTACCGACATTTTTGAAAAAAATCGCATCTTTGCTAAACAATGAATTACTATTATTGACTTCCATGGCGCTTTGTTTGGGCATGGTTTTGTTGGCAACTTCGGTCGGATTTTCTGCTGCTTTAGGGGCGTTTATTATGGGATCTATTCTTTCGGAATCCGATGAAGCAGAGCGAATTGAAGAAGTTATAAAGCCGATTAAAGATTTGTTCGGTGCGGTATTTTTCGTATCGGTGGGAATGTTAGTTGACCCTAATATGTTTGTGGAATACATCATACCAATTTCAGTTATCACCATAATTGTTATGTTCGGAATGGTAGTACTTTCCACTACCGGATTTTTGCTTTCAGGTAATCGTTTGGAAACTGCTATACATGGTGGTTTTTCGCTGGCCCAAGTCGGAGAATTTGCTTTTATTATTGCTTCTGCCGGCATGGCAGTCGGGGTTTTGAGCGATTATGTTTATCCGATTATTGTGGCAGTGTCGGTCATTACAACTTTTACCACACCGATGATGATAAAAGCGGCATCTCCTTTTTACAGTTTTATTTACAAACGTTTTCCAAGCTCTTGGAAAGAATATTTAAGCTCTCATACTACCTCGCGTAAAGACACTAATGAAGAGGAAGAACTTTGGTTGCAATTATTTAAACAATATTTTATCAAACTTGGGATATCTTCAATCATATTGGTGGCGATAATCAATATAGCTTTTTATTTCGTAGCACCGTTTTTGATTAAATATATTCCTCCCCAACTGGCTGAAATTGTAGCAACTTTGCTGACACTTGGCATGATGTCACCGTTTTTACAGGGATTACTTACAGTTAACAGCGATTTAGCACGTATTTATCTCACTTTGTGGAATAAGCGAGTCACCAATCGCTTGCCGCTTATTTTATGCACAGTATTGCGTTTGCTGGTAATTGTAATATTCATCATGGTGGTTATCAACCATTTGTTGACCAAGAATTTTTATATAACCTACGCGCTTGTAGGTGTTATGATTGCGATTATATATAAATCGACATGGCTGTCAAAGAGTTATAAAAGCATTGAACATCAATTTTTAACCAATCTTTATCGTAAAGGAAAAGATAATGAACAATAAAGCTGTTTGCATTTTGTTGGCGGACGGATTTGAAGAAGTTGAGGCAATTTATCCGGCTGACATTTTTAAAAGATTAGGACTGAATGTATTGTTGACCGGTGTAAATGATAAAATTGTTCGCGGAGCCCATGATATAAAAATTGAAACCCCTTATATTCTGGACGATATCAATTTTACAGATTTTGATGTTTTGATGTTGCCGGGAGGATTACCGGGAACTATTAATTTGCGCGATAACAAAAAAGTTATGGATTTGATAAAATCAAGCGATGATAAACATAAAATTATTGCCGCTATTTGCGCGGCACCGATTGTTTTGCATGATGCAGGAATTGCAAGAGGCAAACGCACTACCGGTTATCCGGAAACCGAACAACTGGCCAATAATCAAAATTTTAAGTTTAGCGGAGAAATGGTTGAAGTTGACGACAACCTGATTACCGCAATCGGCATGGGACAAGCGGCACAGTTTGCCACAGCGATTGCCAGAGCTCTCAGTATTGATGAAAACAAAATAGCTAATGTATTGAAAAATGCCTTTGTTGAAATTTAACAAAGGCATTTACCTGATTATTTTTTAGTTGACTTCGGCATTTTGCGTAAGGCAATTTTTAAGACCTCTTTTACCTCGGAAACCGGAATGATTTTCAATCCCTGTTTAACATTTTCGGGAATATCTTCCAAATCTTTTTCGTTATCCTGAGGGATAATTACGGTTTTGATGCCCCCACGTAAAGCCGAAAGCAATTTTTCTTTGAGGCCGCCGATTGGCAAAACGCGCCCCTGCAAAGTGATTTCTCCGGTCATTGCCACATCTTTTTTCACCGGTATTTTAGTCAACACCGAAACCAACGTGGTAAACATAGCTATACCGGCCGATGGTCCGTCTTTTGGAGTGGCACCTTCGGGTACATGGACATGGATGTCGGTCTTTTCAAAAGTCTCCGGTTTGATACCTAATTCCTTTGAATGAGCTCTCACAACCGAATAAGCGGTATCGATGGACTCTTTCATTACATCACCCAACTTACCGGTTTGCTTGACCACACCCTTGCCCGGCATATCAACCGCCTCAATAAACAAGATATCACCACCAACCTCGGTCCAAGCCAGTCCGGTAGTAACTCCGATTTGATCAGCATGCTCGGCCTCGCCAAAGCGATATTTAATCACTCCCAAAAAGTCTTTCAAATTCTGAGCGGTAACCACGGTTTTGCAACCTTTTTTGGTTTGGCACAGCAAAATGTTTTTAACCGCTTTGCGGGCTACGGTGGTTAATTCGCGCTCAAGATTGCGTACACCGGCCTCACGAGTGTAATAGCGGATAATGCTACGAATTGCCTCATCTTCAATAGATAATTCATCCTCGCGAACGGCATTTTCTTTAAAGATTTTGGGCAACAGATGTTGTTTGGCAATTTCAATTTTTTCATCTTCGGTATAGCCGGAGATGCGGATAATCTCCATTCTGTCCAACAGCGGACGCGGCATATCCAAAGAATTGGCCGTTGTTACAAACATTACATCCGATAAATCATAATCAACTTCCAGGTAGTGATCATTAAAAGCAGAATTTTGCTCAGGATCCAACACTTCTAATAAGGCCGATGAAGGATCACCGCGATAATCATTACCCAGCTTATCAATCTCGTCAAACAAAAACAGTGGATTAGTAGTACCGGCTTTTTTCATACCTTTGATAACCTTACCCGGCATTGAACCGATATAAGTACGGCGATGACCTCTGATTTCGGCTTCATCACGCATACCCCCCAAAGATGTGCGAACAAAAGACCTTCCGGTAGCTTTGGCTATAGATTTGCCCAAAGAGGTTTTGCCAACCCCCGGAGGACCAACCAAGCATAGAATCGGGCCGCGAACTTTATCCGAGCGTGCCTGAACGGCCAAAAACTCAATAATTTTCTCTTTTACCTTGTCTAAACCATAATGATCGGCGTTGAGAACATCCAAAGCATATTGCAAATCATGGTTGATTTTAGAACGCTTTTTCCAAGGAATTTCCAACATCCAATCCAAATAATTGCGGATAACCGAAGCCTCAGCTGAATTATTACCCATATTCTTTAATTTTTTGACTTCGGATAGGGCACGATCTTTGGCTTCTTTGGAAAGTTTGGTTTTTTCAATGCGGCTCAAATAGGAACTTATCTCGTCTTCCTCATCATCACCAAGCTCTTTTTGAATAGCCTTCATTTGCTCGTTAAGATAGTATTCCTTTTGGCTTTTTTCCATCTGCTTCCTAACGCGGTTGCGAATACGATTTTCAACTTCCAACACTGTGATTTCAGCATCCATGAACCCGAGCAACATTTCAAAACGTTCACTTAGCGTTTTACCCTCTAGTAAAGCCTGCTTATCAGCTATTTTTAATGATAGATGTGAAGCAATGGTATCGGCTAATTTGGCGTTATCATCAATTTGATTAACGGACATCATAACTTCGGGCGGAATTTTTTTGGATAACTTAACATACTCTTCAAACTGCGAAAGCACGGCTCGCACAAGGGCTTCCAATTCAGGATTTTCTTCATGACCATCCGGCATAACCTCAACAACACCTGTCATAACATCCGGACCATCATCAACATTATTGATTTTGACACGATCCAACCCTTCAATCAAAACTTTGACAGTTCCGTCGGGAAGTTTTAAAAGTTGTAAAATATTACCCATGGTACCAACATTATAGATATCATCGGATTCGGGATTCTCAATAGTAGCATTCTTCTGAGTTACCAACACTATGTGATTATCATCGTCCTCGGCAATTTGAAGTGCAGCAATAGACTTAGCTCTCCCGACAAAAAGCGGAACAATCATTTTGGGATAAACCACAATATCGCGAAGCGGAAGTAGAGGATATTTATTTTTTTTGACCATTTTAACACCCGAATAATTATTATCTTTGCTGATTATATAGGTACTGATTTGCCCATATACAAGTTTTTATATTAACTTTTTGGCATATTATTTGTTTCTGCTCAATTAAGCAAATATTTAATCCACAAAAAAAATCTGTGTAATAAATTTATTTGCGGTTTTTATTATTGTTTTTTTATATGTATAGTGTATTTATAGATTGAAGTTGAAAGGTTTTAGATATTATGGCAGTTAAAGATTTGTCAGCTTATTCTAGCGGTGATATCAATGTAAAAGTTTCAATTACGCTGGGCTCGGCTAATTTGAGGGTTTATCAGTTGCTACGGCTTGGACGCGGTGCTGTGGTGGAGCTTGACCGTAATGTGAATGATGATGTGGATATTTATGCTGACAATGTGTTAATCGGACATGGTGAAGTTATTGTAACCGACGATGACAATATCGGCATCAGTGTTACCAAAACTCAACCTTAAGCCGAGGATTTTTGAGACTACGAAATGTCGTTAAAAAATTTTCTTAAACCCAAAATAAAAAAATTACTCAAACAGCCTTTTATCATAAAGATTGTATCTTTTTTTATATTTATCTACGCACAATTTGTCGGCAAAACGACGCGTTGGAAAATTGAAGATGCTGAAAAAATATGCGACATTTTGAGCAAACCAACAATATTGATAGGCTGGCATGCCCGTGTGGTAATGTTACCATATTTTTGGCGCAAGTTTACAAGCAAAAAAAAATTATACGCCTTGGTTTCGCCCCATCAAGACGGTCAATTGATAACTAACTTTCTAAAGTTTTACGGTATAGATACGGTTTCGGGTTCAACAAATCAAAATGCAACTCAAAGTGCTTTTGAAATAATGCATTTATTGAACGAGAAACAAAGTGTTTGTATTTCGCCGGATGGTCCGATAGGTCCGCGAATGCGCATGAAAAAATCGCCGATTTATTTTGCCTCTAAGACCGGTCTGCCGATTGTGTTTGCCAATTATTCGGCCTCAAGAGCCAGAGTTGCTCAAAGAGCTTGGGATAAGACCATGGTTGTTTTACCTTTCGGACATGGAGTATTTATGTTGAGCAATCCGATATATATTCCGGAAAATCTTACAGATGAGCAGATAGAAGAATATCGTTTGAAAGTTGAAGAAATTGTCAACAAGATAAGTTTTGCCTGTGACATTATGGTGGGGCGCAATCCGGTTGAGCCGGCTTCGCCTGATGAAAAAGTTAAGAAAAGGGGCTAGATGATGTTTATTAAAATATACAATTTTTTAGTAGCCGTTTTATATCCTTTGGTAATTCAAGGTTATGTTAAAAAGCGTAAGATATGCGGTAAAGAGGATATCAAACGCTTTAATGAACGAGTCGGTAAACCTAAAAAAGCCCGTCCGGAAGGAAAGTTGTTTTGGTTGCACGGAGCATCGGTTGGTGAATCTGTATCAATGTTACCCCTGATTAATAAAATACTTGAGACATATGAAGATGCACATGTAATGGTAACAACAGGAACGGTTACTTCAGCCGATGTTATGCAAAAAAGACTTCCCGAAAGAGCCTTTCACCAATTTATTCCGATTGATAACCCCATTTTCACTAATCGATTTGTACGGCACTGGCACCCGGATGTCGTTTTATGGTTTGAGTCGGAATTTTGGCCGGCAGTGCTATCCAGCATTTCAAAACGCAATATTCCTCTCATATTGATAAACGGAAGAATTTCAAACAAAACATTCAAACGTTGGCAACAATTTGATTTTATCTGCAAGGAACTTTTAGAATGTTTTACTTTATGTTTGGGACAATCTGAGGAAGATGCTTATCGTTTGAGAGTTTTAGGTGCAAAAGATGCGATATGTTTGGGAAATTTGAAGTATGCCGGTCTGCCGCTACCTGTTGATGAAAAAGTTAAATCTGATTTGGAAAAACAAATCGGTAAGCGCAAATTGTGGCTGATAAGCTCAACTCATGACGATGAAGAAGTTCGTATTGCTAAAGCACACAAAAAACTAAAAGAAAAATATTCTGATTTGCTGATGATTGTTGCGCCGCGTCACCCGAACCGCGGAAGCGATATTGCAGAACAAATTTCGCGTATGGGACTAAATACAGCTTTGCGTTCCAAAGGGGAAAAAATTACTTCAAAAGTTGATGTTTATATCGCCGACACCATTGGAGAGATGGGATTATGGTATGAGTTAGCCAAAATAGTTTTTGTCGGGGGATCCTTTGTGCCGCACGGCGGGCAGAATTTTATTGAACCATCAAGAGTGCGCGATGCAGTGATTGTCGGCCCGCATATGCATAATTTCAGCGAGGCGATGTCGAGAGCACGTAAGGCTGATGCCATAATTCAAGTCGAAACAGTTGATGAGTTGGAAAAAGAAGTTGATGCATTGCTGGAAAGTGAATCGCTGTTAGATGCAAAATGCTCATTGGCATATAACTGGGCACAAAGCGAAACCAAAGTTTTAGACGGTATAATGGACAAGATAAAGGTTTATTTTTAAGATGAAAGCTCCAACATTTTGGAATAAAAGAAACTTACAAGCATGGCTCTTATTTCCTTTGGGATGTCTGTATGCTTCAGTCACAAGTTTACGAATGAAGCTCAATAAGCCTTATAAAGCAAGTGTTCCGGTAATTTGTATCGGTAATCTTACAGCCGGCGGATCCGGTAAAACTCCGACAGCTATATCAATAGCTAAAATCTTGCAAGAGCAAAATAAGAATCCGTTTTTTATTTCGCGCGGATATGGCGGAACCTTGCAAGATGTGATTGTAAATAAAGATATTCATTCAGCTTCGGAAGTAGGCGATGAGCCTTTGCTTTTGGCTCGTCAGGCCGGAGTGGTTGTAAATCACAAACGTGATGAAGCGGCGCGCAAAGCCATTGAAGAAGGTGCTGATATAATCATTATGGATGATGGTTTGCAAAATCCCCTACTCTACAAAGATAAATCGATTGTGGTAGTAGATGGTGCTGCCGGATTAGGTAACGGATTACCTATTCCCTCAGGACCGATGCGAGAGTTTTTTTCTGTCGGTATCAAACGAGTTGATGCCATAGTTATGTTGGGTGATGATGTTCACCAAATTGCGGCTAAAGCACCGCAACTTCCTGTATTTAAAGGCAAAGTTGTTCCGGTTAAACCACAGACAAAAGACACTAAAGTTGTTGCTTTTGCCGGTATCGGAAGACCGGATAAGTTTTATCAATCATTGCAAGAATGTGATCTTGAAGTGGTAAAAACTTATTCTTTTCCTGATCATCACTTTTATACAAATGATGAGTTGCAACAAATCATTAAAGAGGCAGAATTTTTGCAAGCTGATATTTATACCACAGCCAAAGACATGGTAAAAATTCCTTACAAACTTCAGCCTAAATTTAAGGTCTTGGATATAACTATTGATTGGGAAGATGAAAAGGCTTTGCAAAAATTTTTATTAAACAGATAAGAATGTTTACTCAAGTGTTATTTTTATCTTGAAAAAACAAATTATTTTAGTATGATGAACCCTATATTTACAACATTTTGAGGAGGCTACAATAGTAAAAGAAAATAACAATGCGCCAGTACGCGAAGAAGATGGACCGCGCATTAACGATGATATTAAGGCTAAACAAGTCAGATTAATTGATGAAAATGGTGAAAACCGCGGAATTGTTTCTATATCACAAGCTTTAGAGATGGCTGATGCCGCCGGTTTTGATTTAATTGAAATTTCGCCTCAGGCAACGCCTCCGGTTTGCAAGATTTTGGATTATGGCAAATATAAATATGAATTGCAAAAGCGCAAGGCTGAAGCCAAAAAAAATCAAAAAGTTGTTGAAACCAAAGAATTAAAATTGCGCCCGATGATTGATACTCATGATTATGAGGTAAAAGTTAAACAGGCCAAAAAATTTTTAAGCGAAGGTAACAAGGTAAAATTTACCATGCGTTATAAAGGACGCGAAATGAGCGCCAACAATATGGGCAAAGAAGTGTTGGACAGACTGCTGGAAGATTTGGAAGGAATATGCAAAATGGAGCAAGCTCCGAAATTGGAAGGCAAACAAATGATGATGGTTGTCGCACCGGAAAAATAAAAGCGGCGAAGTAAATTTCAATCCCCGCTTTGTCATAAGCGGGGATTGTTTTTATGGGGATGAAACATGAAAAACATTGAAGAAATGTCGATTGATGAAGTTAAGGCAGAGTTGGCATATTTAGCTCAAGAAATTGCCAAATCAGATAATGCCTATTATCAAAATGATGATCCCTATTTGAGTGATGCCGAATATGATCGCCTGAAACATCGCAACACTGAACTGGAAGAAAAATTTCCCGAGTTGGTACGTCAAGACAGCCCCTCTAAAAGAGTTGGAGCAACAGTTAAAAGTGCTTTCAGCAAAGTTAGTCATCGTTTTCCAATGTTGTCATTAGGAGATGTATTTTCTTTTGAAGAAGTTGCCGATTTTGTAATGAGTGTTAAGCGTTATCTTAATACTGCAGAAGAAATACCTTTTATGAGCGAACCGAAAATTGACGGCTTGTCTTTTTCAGCTCGTTATGAAAATAGACAATTTGTGCAAGGTGCAACACGCGGTGATGGTATAATCGGCGAAGATATCACTGAGAATTTAAAAACCTTGCAGCAATTACCCTTAAAATTACCTGCTGATGCGCCTGATATTTTGGAAGTGCGCGGTGAAGTTTATATGTCAAAGGCTGATTTTTTAGCCCTGAATGCGCGTCAGGAAAAAGAACATAAAAAACTCTTTGCCAATCCGCGCAATGCGGCAGCCGGATCATTGCGGCAACTTGATGCCAAAATTACGGCGCAACGCAATTTAAGTATTTTTGCCTATACTTGGGGCGAGGTATCGGAAAGACAATGGGAGTCACAAGCCGAATTCTTTAATCACTTGCAAAAATGGGGGTTTCCTACTAATCCGAATAACACTTTATGCCAAAGTTTCGCTGATATAGAACAAAGCTTTAAAAAGTTGATGGATATCAGAGCTTCACTTCCCTATGATATTGATGGAGTGGTTTATAAAGTTAATTCAATTGCTCTGCAAGAAAGACTGGGATTTTTAACTCGCACACCACGTTGGGCCATTGCTCACAAATTTCCAGCTGAGCAAGCTTTGACTACCATCAAAGATATTCGTATTCAAGTAGGACGTACCGGAGCTTTGACGCCGGTTGCCGATTTAGAGCCGATTAATGTCGGAGGTGTGATTGTGTCACACGCCACATTGCACAATGAAGATGAGATAAAGCGCAAGGATTTTCGCATCGGCGATACGGTTGTTGTTCAACGTGCCGGTGATGTTATTCCACAACTGGTCGGAGTGATAAAAGAAAAGAGACCTGCCGAAGCTAAAGAATTTGTATTTCCTACGATCTGTCCAATTTGCGGAGCACATGCTATCAGAGAAGAAGATGAGGCAGTGCGTCGTTGCACCGGAGGACTTTCTTGTCCAGCGCAGGCCAAAGAAAGATTAGTGCATTTTGTGTCGCGGGATGCTTTTGATATTGTAGGACTGGGCGATAAAATCATAGAAGATTTTTTTGCGGAAGGAATTTTGCAAAATCCGTCCGATATATTCACACTGGAAAAGCGCAACGGCGGAGATGATTTGTTTTCTTCAGTCAGCGGTTTGCACTTAGAAAAACGTGAAGGATGGGGCAGTAAGTCAGTCGATAACTTATTTAAATCAATTCAAGCAAGGCGTAAGATATCTTTGCCACGATTTATCTATGCTCTCGGCATTCGCCAGGTAGGCATTGCCACTGCGAGACTGATTGCCCAACATTATGGTAAATTCAGACCTTTTATGGATGATATGAAAAATAAAGAAACCGGTGGAATTGTTTCGATTGATGGAATTGGAGCTGCTATGGCTACCGACATGGTGGAATTTTTTCAAGAACCGCACAACTTAAATATTATCGAAAAACTGTTGCAATATGTTGAAGTGGAAGAATTTGTTGACAATGCAAAGAAAGATACGCCACTATCGGGCAAAACGGTTGTATTCACTGGAACTTTACAACAAATGACTCGCAATGAAGCCAAAGCCAAAGCTCTTGCCTGCGGAGCCAAAGTTTCAGGTTCAGTATCGGCCAAAACCGACTATGTAATTGTTGGTGCTGATGCCGGTTCAAAACTGAAAACTGCACAAGAACTAGGTGTCAAAATTTTGAGCGAAGATGAATTTTTAGATATGACTAAGTAAACTAGTTTTCCTCTTGTTTGTCGAGAAAGAAAAATTCAAAAGCTTGGGCTGACACCACATTGAAATAAACCATAACAGGTGCGACAATAACCATTGTCATATAGTCGTTGCCACCCAATTCGATAATGGCCCAACGCGCAACCGACAACATACAATCTGTCCAAATGGAAATTACCAAAAATTCAAAATAGTTATGGCGAGTTTTTTCCCAAGCTTGACGCAATGATCCTGACCGACCGATCAATGATGAAATCCAAGCTAAAAACGGACGATAAGCAATAATTGGCGAAATGAGCAAAAATACTATGTTGGCAACCAAAATCAACATACCATTATGCTCAATATCCCCTTGCAAAAATTGGGCATAGCTTTGATTAAACTCCGGCGAAATATTGATGAACAGCGGCACCCAAGGCAATAACACCAAAAGACTGGCAATCACTACGGTCAACAAAACGATTTTGGTTGATGGCATTAGTGAATTGAATAATGGTTTCAGATTAAAATAAGGTTGGCGGTGAAAATAAACCCGAAAAAAAACTCCCCAAATGACATACAGAACGATCATATTTGGCAAAAACATCCAGCTTTGCCAGCTCCAAATAGCAAAAGCTCCGACAGCATAAAACATCAAGCTAAAAGCCACAGAAAGCTGCCAATTTTTTATACAGTAAGTCAACGATTTTTTTAAGATATTTAGTAGGGGTAATTTTTTAACAGCGCTCATTCTACTCACCTCAATCGATAACTCCAGTGATTTTATAATATAAGATTTAATTATTATTTAACGACATAAAACATAATAAATTATCAGGCTTGTTCTTTGCGTTGTTTGTCAAGCTTTTTCAGCAGCATTTGACGTTTAAGTCGGCTGATATGGTCAATGTACAAAATACCATCAAGATGATCTAATTCATGTTGAACAGCCACCGCTAAAAATTCATCAGCCAACAACTCTTGAGGTTTGCCGTTATAATCAATGTATTTGACTTTAACGGAAGCCGGACGTTCAACTTCTGCGCGTTGACCGGGAACCGATAAACATCCCTCTTCGCAAATTTTTTGCTCATCCGAGCGCCAAATTATTTCCGGATTAACCATATATAATGGCGCTGGTTCTTCATCCTCATGAGCGATGTCAATGACAACTATACGTTGTGAAATTCCCACCTGAGGTGCGGCCAAACCACAACCATTGCATGCATACATAGTTTCCAACATATCATCAAGAAGCTTGCGTAATGAAGCATCAAAACTTTCAACTTTGAGAGCTTTCTTTTTTAAGATAGGGTGAGGATATTCATAAAGTTTCAGCTTGGTCATAACTTCCTACCGAACAGATTTTGCAATACTATCCAACAAAGCATTGACCATTTTAGGTTCACCTTTGGAGAAAAAGGCGTAAGCTAAATCAACATATTCTTTGACTATCACGGTTGCATCAATATAGGTTGTGTGAACTAATTCATAAGCAGCACACAGCAATAAAGCCCGCAAAGTACCATCAAAACGATCGAACTGCCACCCCTCTTTGAGATAAGAACTTAAAGATTGCTCCAAAGCTTCTTTGTTTTTTTGAACACCACGAACTAAACCGGTAAAATATTCTGCATCCATTTCCTCAATTTCGACAGCCTGTTCCATGATTTCAAAACCGTCGCTTTCTTCCTCTATGGCATAACGACCGATTTCACCATTAACAAAATCTTTAATCACAACATCCACCGGAAGCTGGCCATATTCAATCATGTAGGTAGCTTGCACAGCGGCCAAACGTGCTGATGATTTCTTTTTTATTTTTTCGGAAATAAATTTTGCCATGATTAATCTTCTCCTTTCGGCTTGGCCATTTGCTCTAAATCGGCCAAAAAATTCTCAAAATCTTTAGCTTCACGAAAATCTTTATATACAGAAGCAAAACGAATATATGCAACCATGTCGAGCGTGGCTAAAGATTCCATAACCATCTCACCGATTTGGGTCGATGTAAATTCAATTTCTCCGGTACTTTCCAGACGACGTTGAATTGAATTAACAATCTTTTCAACCCGTTCCGAACTGATAGGACGTTTGCGCACGGCAATATAAATCGACTTAGCTAACTTGTCGCGATCAAACATTACTCGTTCACCGTTCCTTTTCACCACCATCAAATCACGCAACTGAACATGCTCAAAAGTGGTAAATCTCTGTCCGCACTCCGGACACTCACGACGGCGACGCACCGCTGTATCATCATCGGTATTGCGCGAATCTTTGACTTGAGTATCGGCACTTCCGCAAAACGGACATTTCATTTTTTATTTTCCCTTTTCAATCAGACTTTCGGCTGTTTTATACATCTGAGACGAATATCTGGCTCCCTTTATAAGAACAATATCGCCATTTTGCAAGCATTTATTTAGCAAAAATTCATCCAATCCATGGTTGTTTTCAAAATAATGTTGCTCTTTTGAAGGGGGAAGCTGGGCCAACATATCCCGCATTTCAGGACAAACTCCGATAACAATATCAATATCGGAATCTGCAACTGCTTGACCGATTTCAATGTGCCGTTGCAAAGACGAATCGCCCAACTCTGCCATTTTGCCCAATACGGCAATTTTGCGTCCCGAACAAGGCATTTTGTTCAAATTGGCTATTGCCAATTTCATAGCTTCAGGCTGGCCGGAATAACTATCATCAATAAGGGTATAGCTACCTTTAGCTAATTTTAGTTGATGTTTGGCACCACGACCGGCAAGAGCCGTAAAATTATTCAAAGCGGTAACCGCCTTTTTTTCATCCAACCCCAAAACTTCGATAACTTTCAGAACACACCAAGCATTATAAAAATTATGTTCACCTTCATCTTGAAGATGAAGTTCGGCTGATGAATGATGGTTTTTGCCAAATTTATAAACAATAGCATCATTTTCAATGGCGCGCTGTTCCAAAATATCGGCAAAATTGGTGTCCTCGTTAATAATAGCCGCACCACCTTTTTTTAAGCCTTTAAAAATTTCGGCCTTAGCTTCGGCGATGCCGGCAAAATTTTCAAAAAATTCTATATGCATGGGATAGACATTAGTGATTATGGCAATATCCGGTTTGGCATAACCAGTCAGTTCCTCTATTTCACCTTTAGAGCTCATCCCCATTTCGATAATAGCAAAGTCAGCCGTCATATCTAAATTACACAAAGTTGCCGGAACACCAACACCATTATTAAAATTGCCTTGTGTAGCATAAACTTTACCATACTGAGAAAGTGCCGATTTGAGCTCTTCTTTGGTGGTAGTTTTGCCGGATGAACCGGTCAGACCGATAACGGTTCCCTTGAAATGCGAGCGATTATAAGCTCCGATTTTACCATAAGCCTGCAAAGTGTTTTTAACCACAATCTGCTTATCAGCAGGAACTCCATCGATTAAGTGGTCAACGATTGCCAATTGAGCCCCATTATCTAAGACTTGTGTCACAAAATTGTGCCCGTCAAATTTTTCTCCACGTAAGGCAATAAACAAATCACCGGCTGTTACTTGGCGAGAATCCGTGGTAATATGACTGATTTGCCCAGACTGCACACTTCCTTTGTAACCTAATATTTCGCACAACTTATCAGTATTAATACTCTGCATATCTAGTGTCCTTATTTTGTTGTTTGCCTAAAATATAAATCGGCAAAACTAAAGAATTATTAAAAAAATCGACTTAAGCCCAAATAGTTATATAAAAACCACAAAACAACAATCTCCATAACTATCATGAGAAAATAGATGTTCTGAAAACTTTTTTTGGAAGTTTTATGACGAAAGAATCTCTGAGCAATGAAAGCGCCTATCCAACCTCCCAAAAATTCCAACATATGCAAGTCATTTTCCGGTATGCGCCATTGATGATTGACGGCGGCCCTTTTATCTACTCCATAAGCAATAAAAGTTGTAAAATTGATACATATTACATGAAACACAACAAACAACATTATGGTTTTGACTGATAAAAGGTTAGCGGGACTTATTTTAAACCAATAATGTTCGGCGATATATGATAATCCGATAACCAAAGCAGCATTGAGTAAATAGAAGCGATTGCGCCGCAAAGGAAATATAATTGCAGCTAACCCAATAAGAATAAAAGTAAATGCTACGGTCATCATATTATCTTTCTTTATTGTATCGTATAAAATTAACGCGATTTTAATATAAGTTATGTTAAAAAGCAAATAGTGAATTAGTAAAAAAATATATTTTAATTTTTTTATAATGTTTTATAATCGTTTTTAGAAAAAGTATGCATGGAGTTAAAATGATGAAAAAGTCTTTAATTGCCGGAATAAGTTTGTTAGCGGTTAGCGCTTGCAGCAATGTGAAAAGTCCCGATTTATGCAGCATATTGGGTTGGTGTCATGCCGGTCCTGATGTTAAATATATCGATGTCAGAACCGAAGAAAGAGTTAACTATACCACAAGCGAGGTTGCCGGGTATAACAATGTTCAAGTAGAAAATCAAGGTTACCAGTTACCTAAACGCGGTGAACGTTATGAGTCTGCTAACTATGTAATTACGCCTGAGGTTTATGGCGTTTTAGCAACCAGAGTTGCCGGTAAGGTATTAGAGGATTCTCCGGCAATTTTTGCTAATAATCCTAAAGCTCCGGTATACGTTGCCGATATGGTACAAATTGATCGCTATTTGCCGGAAGGAGGTTATGCTGCCGGTCAGACAGCTAAAAACATTTTGGTAAATTCCAATATGTTCAATTTGGTTGATAATCCCGATGCGGCTGATTATGTTTTTGAAAGTTCATTGACCAACTCAAATATTCCTGAAGTTCCGGTCATTTCTTATGAAATGCGTTTGATGGATCGCAACGGCAATATGTTAAACAGCTGGTCAGATACCGTACGTCAAGTTCAAAATGATGATGGAAGCTGGTGGTAATCATATGCGTTTGTTTCTAGGCATTATAGGCGCTTTAATATCAATGGCGCCTTTTGCTTTTGCGCAAGAAAGCGCTCCCAAACCAAACGATGAGATAACAGTTTATAATTCAACTTGCGAAGAAATATCATCCGGCGAGAGCACTTCCGCAGCAAGAGCTCGGGCTATCGATAAAGCCATTTTTAATGCCTTACACAAATTGTCTATACTGGATGATTATCGCGAGCAGGTTGATCTGCAAGATTTTAATAACAAAATATATCTTTTGGCCGATCACTACCTTAACAGCCTGAACATTAATACTATCAGCCAGACCGACAAAGAACTCTGCATTGAAATAAGCGGTTTTATCACCATGGATTCCATCGGTAAGGTATTCAACCGCCCCAATAAAGTTGTCACGCCCCAAAATCATGAATTAGTTATGGAAGACGAATTGAATATTAATCTTCCACCCAAACCGCAAATAAGCATCAATAAAGAAATTGCTTATAATGAAGATGAGCCATCAGAAGACAATGCCCCTAAGTCACAGCCCAAAATGCTGAGTCCGACGAAAAATCTAAAAGAAGTTTTTGTTGAGCGCACTGAATTTTTTGATGGTAATTCAACAGCAAAATTTTTTGAATATATAAAAGGTGATTTGGAACAAATTTCAGGATTGCATATTACAGATCAGATGCAAAATCCTGACTATATCCTTAAGACTAAGGTGCTGAAAGCCAAAGTCGACAGCCTGAATTCGGAAACTAATCGGTTGCAAGTTGTGGTAGCGGCAACCCTGATTGATACCAAAACTTCGGAAAATTACACCGAACACCAAAATCGCTTCATTCTTTTCGCAACAAAAGATGATGCGCAAAAAACAGCCTCAGCTTTGGTACGCAAATTAATAGCCACTGCAATAGGAAAGCTTTCTAGCGTTTTAGAAAAAAATCAAAATTTAGAGGAGGGAAACTCAATCATCACTCCCCGCTGATTGATTTGGATAGTTGCTGACATTGTCGAATGCCAAATATAAGCCTTCCGGCATTTCAATGCCAATTCTTTCAAAATAATCATCAATCGCAACAATTACTTTCTGAGCGATTTGATCATTTTCTTCATCACTGCATGCCGAATAGAAATTTACGGAAACCGATCCGTCTTCTGTTACAATCAAATCAAATAAGCACAATTTTTGGTGCACGGCATTAAAGGCAATACGCAAAATTTGTTCATAGTACTGACTTAAGCCATATTGTTTTTGTTGTTGCAACCAATTGTATATGTCAACTCCTTGCTCGCGAACTTGAGGATATTCACTGATTGATGTTGCTAAAGACATATTGGCTGACAGAAAACTGTATTTCAAAAAAATGTCCCAATATTCATCTATATATCGGCTCATTTCCGGCAATATAGGTTTTAACAATAGACCGGCTCGTTCAACATCTCCCATATTTACAAGACAATCTAGGTAAAAAAATGCGTCATCTGATGACAAGTCACCACCTTTTCCCCACAACTCATCACTCAACTGGCGAGCTTCAGCCAAATCTCCTACTTGCAATGCAACAGCAATATTATGTATAGTGTCATCCCCTTCGCCATCCATATCATCCATATTTTGATTAATATCACTATCTTCATCATCCCAAGACTGAACCTGGTCAGGTTGTGATGCTTGACTAACTGAAGAAATCTCTTGATTGTTGTTTAACTCATCCATTTTTTTACTCCTGATAAAAGAAATAGGCCAAAGCAATTGCTGCTATTACGCCACAAAAATCAGCAAACAAAGCCAAGGGCAATGCGGCTCCGGTTTTACTTATTTTTACTGAACCAAAATAAACTGCCAAAACATAAAAAGTTGTTTCGGTGGAGCCTTGTACAATTGATGATACAAATCCGGCAAAACTATCAACACCATAAGTCTTGAAAGTATCCAACATCATGGCTCGTGCACCACTACCAGATAATGGTTTCATAAAAGCTGTCGGCAAGGCCTTAACAAAGTCATTATTAATGGCAAAATAATCCATAATTTTTTCCAAAACCGAACAAATAGCTTCCAAACCTCCGGCCGCACGAAAAACACCTATTGCTACTAACATTGCCACCAAGTATGGAATAATTTGTATCGCTATGGAGAAACCCTCTTTCGCACCCTCAATAAAATTTTCATAGACATTTTGTTTTTTTAACAATCCCCATGCAATGAATAATATGGCTAAGCCAAACAATACAGCATTGCTGATAAACATGGCCGCGTTTATTCTGCTATCAGGGGATATACGACAAAAACAAAATCCTATTCCGCCAATCAAAAATACCCCACCCAACAAATAGGACAACACAATCGGCTTAAATATGTTTATTTTTTGATAAATGGCAGTGGCTAAAAAACCAGCCAAGGTTGAAACTGAAGTTGCTAAAAGTATAGGAATAAAAACCAACGCAGGATTGGCTGAACCGAACTGATAACGATACATTAATATTGTTATGGGTAACAAAGTCAGCGATGAAGAATTTAGCACCATAAACATAATTTGCGAATTTGAGGCTCGATCAGGATGGGGATTTTCTTTTTGCATCTGGGCAAAAGCCTTTAATCCCATCGGGGTTGCCGCGTTATCAAGTCCTAATATATTGGCAGCTACATTCATAACAATAGAGCCGAAAGCCGGCGAATCTTTCTTTAAATCCGGCATAATGGCATGAAAAAACGGACGCAAAATTTTAGCCAACACCTCGGTTAATCCTGATTTTTCAGCTATTTTAAGCAATCCAAGCCATAAACACAAAACTCCGGTTAAACCTATTGATATTCTAAAACCGCTATCAGCACTGTCAAACAAACTTGAAGATATTTGTTGCCATACAGTAAAATCACCATGCAGGCTCTGCACTATGGCTAAAATAAATGCAATAATAAAAAATCCGGCCCAGATCAGATTTAGCATGGTGTTTTTCTCATTTATCGGTTTTTTGGCGAGATTTTTTGAGCTTGGTTAATTTTTCGCTGACCATTGCCGTGTCGCGTCCGGCTTTAGCCAAACGATCATACATACGCTCAATTTCTTTTTCCAAATAGGCTTGGTCTATTTCATCATTTAATTTTTTCTTTTCTTCCTTACTTCCTCTCATTTCAATTTGATCCATATCTGCTATCATTTTTTCCAAGCTTACGTTATCAGTTTTGTTTTTAATAAAATAAGGCATTTCATAAGATAATTTGCGAGCGTGGTAATAGGCTTCTTTGAAAGATTCGCAACCATTGTAACGCAATTTCAGCAGACGGAAAGCTATTTCCAATTCCTTATTGTTGTCAACAACTATAAAAGGTATCGGTTCAGCAAAACCCGAATTCACCATCTCTTTGAGATATTCCAATATATGATAGAAAAAGCCGTTGATATTATAGATAATAAATGGTTTGTTTCTAATAAAACCATCTTGCATAGCGACACAATCATAGGCCAACTCATCCAATGTGCCAACGCCGCCGGGAGCAAAAACCACAATATCGGCATCAAACAACTTTTTCTTGCGATTTTCGATGGTATCAGTTAAGACAACATTGGTAATTTTTTCTAAAAATTTATCTTTCTGATAAAGATTATAATATTCTTTAGTAGTAACACCTACTATCGGACTGACATTTACATAAAACTGATGTTGATTATTTTCCCATTCATCCAAGACACCACGCGCAACGGCTCCCATCACGCCGCTATCGGAAAAACCATAATCCAAACAAAACCCCATTTGAGCAATAAGTCGTCCCATGTTATATGACTCTTGTTCATAAGCTTCATCATTTCCTGATGCGTGACCACATGAAACGCAAACCCGCAAATTTTCTTTTTTAGCTTCACATTCTTCCATATCTAGAGCTCCTCAATATCGCCAAGCTTTTGCTTAGCATAAAAATCTTCAACAAAATCGGCTAATTTTCTTTGTTCTATTGCATTACGCAATCCTTGCATTAATCTTTGATAATAACGAATATTGTGCCATGTTAAAAGCATTACTGCTAAAACCTCATTACATTTTTGCAAATGATGAATGTAGGCGCGACTGTAATTGCGACACAACGGACAATCACACTCTTCTTCCAACGGACGATAATCTTCACGATGGCGTGAGTTGCGAATATTGATAGTTCCACGTGCAGTAAATGCTTGTGAAGTACGTCCGGAACGTGTCGGCATAACACAATCGAACATATCAACTCCTCGTAACACAGCCCCAACAATATCATCAGGGCGCCCTACCCCCATAAGATAACGCGGTTTGTCTTCAGGCAGCATATCCGGAGCATAGTCCAAAACCTCAAACATTTTTTGCTGTCCTTCACCCACCGCCAAACCACCAATGGCATATCCCGAAAATCCACCGATAGCTTTGAGTTGTTCGGCTGAATAAGCACGCAAATCTTCATAATCACCGCCTTGCTGAATCCCAAAAATACCATAGCCGTCACGATCAACAAAAGCTTCATATGAGCGAGCAGCCCAACGCATTGACATTTCGGTTGATTTTTTAACAATTTTATGTTCGGCCGGAAGTTTTACGCATTCATCCATACACATGGTGATGTTGGCATCTAATTTATGCTGAATTTTAATGGACTCTTCCGGTGATAAGAAAAACTTTTTGCCATCAACATGCGAAGAAAAAGCCACTCCATCTTCGCTTAATTTGCGTAAACCAGACAAACTCATAACCTGAAACCCGCCGGAATCTGTTAAAATAGGCTTATTCCAATTCATAAATTTGTGCAATCCACCCATTTTTTCAACCAAATCGGCACCGGGACGAAGCATCAGATGATAGGTGTTGCCGAGCAATATTTCAGCACCGGTAGCCGCCACGGATTCCGGCATCATAGCTTTTACGGTGCCACAAGTTCCAACCGGCATAAAGGCAGGAGTATTAACAATTCCGTGTTTGGTGTGGAGCTTTCCGCGACGTGCTTTACCATCTTTGGCTAATATTTCGTATTGCAGTGACATTTAACCTATTTTTCCTCTTGTTCTTCATAGTCAACCAGTGAATTATCCAAAGAATAGCCATTGGCTCGAACTGTACGAATATAATCAACACCATATTGATTGAGAGCTCGACGAAGCCGGCGAATGTGAACATCTACTGTGCGCGATTCGACATAAATATTATCGCCCCATGCATTTTTGAGCAAATATTCGCGTGAAAATACTTTACCGGGTGTCTCCATTAAAAATTTCAATAAACGAAACTCGGTTGGGCCTAAGTGAACATAGTTTTCACCGCGAAAAACTTTTTTCTCCACCAAATCCATGCGAATATCTTCAAACAGCAATTCGGTTGCTGTAGTCTTTTCAGGAGCGCGACGAACTTGAGCTTTAACGCGCGCTAAAAGCTCAGGAATTGAAAAAGGTTTGGTAACATAGTCGTCAGCACCGGCTGATAAACCTTTTATTTTATCTTCTTCTTCACCTTTGGCGGTGAGCATAATTATCGGTATATCTTTAATATCAGGTTTGGATCGGATAAGTTTTACCAATTCCAACCCGGAAATTTCCAACAACATCCAGTCCATCAAAATTACTGAAGGGTTTCGGCTCTCAATTTCAGCAATTGCCTTGCTACCATTGGTAACCACCGCTACATCGTAACCTTCTTTTTCGAGGTTATATTTGAGAACCAAGCCTAACGCTTCTTCGTCTTCGACAACCATAACCAAATGTTTCATAAACTTGCTCCTTATCGTAAAGAAGATATTGTTTTGCTCCAATCATCACTACCAAAGATATAGGTTCCGGCAACTAACATATCAGCCCCGGCCTCTTTTGCCATCAGTGCTGTTGAAGCATTTATTCCGCCATCTACACTCAAAATAATATCACGATTTTGTATCATTGCCCTAATTTGTTTTATTTTAGGCAACATGTCTTCGATAAACTTTTGACCGCCAAAACCGGGCTCGACCGTCATTACCAAAATCAAATCAATTTTATCTATAAACTGTTGCAAAACATCAGCCGATGTTCCTGGCTTAAGAGCAATACCGGCTTTGATATTGTATGAATGAATCTTGTCAACAACACTTGCCAAATCATCGGTTGCCTCATAATGGATGGTGATATAATCTGCTCCGGCTTTGGCAAACCATTCAATCATGTTCTCCGGCCCGTCAACCATCAGATGAGCATCAAACGGCAGATGAGTTTTGTGGCGTAAATTTTTAATTACCGGCACACCAAAAGATAAGTTGGGCACAAAATGTCCATCCATCACATCCAAATGCAACATATCAGCACCGCAAGTTTCTAATTTTGCGACCTGTTCACCCAAATTACTAAAATCAGCAGCCAACAATGACGGGGCTACCCTAATCATTAAATTACTCCATATATAATCGTCTGGTGCTATGATAAATCGAAATAAATGCTAAATCAACTCATAATCGCAAGCTGTGGTAATTATTAAAAATCAAAATTCAAGCATTGAACAATGTTTTATTGTGCTTATCTGTTGAGAGGTTAATTGTATAGGAGAATAACAATGGGTGAAATGGCTCAAAAAATAGCAAAAGTAGATTATGATGAATTGATAAAAACTCTCAACGTTGCATTTGCCGAAGAATGGCTGGCTTATTATCAATATTGGTTGGGATCATTGTTGGCAGTCGGTCCGCACCGCACATCTATCGCTGAAGAGTTTATGGAACATGCCAACGAAGAACTAAAGCATGCCAACATGGTCGCGAATCGAATTATAGAACTGGGCGGCACCCCTGTGCTAAGCCCCGAAAAGTGGGGAGAAACCGCCATTTGTCGTTATGAAGAACCATCTAATCCATATACGGTGGAATTGTTAAAGCAAAATTTGATTTCTGAGCGTTGTGCCATTGCCAGATATGAAAAAATTTGCGAAATGACTTTTGGCAAAGACTATGAAACTCACCGCATTGCGACCAAAATTTTGCATGAAGAGTTGGAGCATGAACAAGAAATTACCGATTTTCAAGACGACATTATAAGCGAACAGGAGCATTTGTCACCGAAAAAGCTAACCAATTGATTTAAATAATAAAACTTAAAAAGTTTGCTTTTCGGTATTGACATATTTTTTAAATGTGTCAGAATTTAGACAAAACAGACTCGGGGTGTGATTAAACGGGCATTTTATCTGTCACCAAAATATTGTATGATTAAAGACCATAATCACATCTCCACACAAACTTCAGCGGTCTTTGTTATATTAATATTGCAACAGATAAAGAAAGGAGCTTTGAGAAATTGAAGCTTCTTTTTTTGTACTTAAAATAAAAAAATTCGAATCTACGAATATTCAGAAGTTAATTAAACGAACTGTTATATCTAACGTTGGCGTTTGATGAGACAATAAAAGGCTCCACTACCACCATCAGCTTGAGTGGCCGGTGACACACTCAACAAATAAGGACGAATATCAATGTGATTTATCCATTGAGAAAAAGACTGACGAATCACCCCTTTACTCTCCCACCAGACTTCAGATGACGAGCCTTTGCCGGTGATAATCAGAACACAACGTTTGCCGGAAGCATAGCTTTTTTGAATAAACTCCACTACTGCTTCAAAAGCACGCTTTTCACTAAACCCATGCAAATCTAAGCGTGCCTCAATTTTTAATTTGCCGGAAGTAAATTTTTCCGCTAAATTGCGATCAATGTTAGCAATATCCCCAACAGCCAACGGACTGAATGAATTATGATTGTACAAACCTTTCATATTAATTGAAGGTTTTATTTCCTCAATAACCAAGGAAGCCGAGGGAATTTCATCAACCGGAGACAACTTTTTGACATCGGCAATCTCATCAGACCAATCGTCTATATCCTCCGGTTCGGCACATTTAGGCAGCTTTTTCATTAGTTTTTTCTTCTTGAACCGGTTTTTCAGAATTTTTATCAACCATTAAATCAGCAAAATACATAACCACAAATTCTTTCCAATCGCCATCGGGAGAAATGCAACCGCGTTGTTTGTCATCGGTTTTGACAAACACCAAACCGCCAAAATCCCACAATTCACAAAACTTTTGATAATCGGAATTAACCTCCTGCAGAGCACGGGTCAACAAGCGATGCTCCAATTTTTTCTTAATCAGGTTCGAAGTCAAAAACACTCCCGCCGTCATCAAAACAATGCCGGGCAAAATTCCAGCCGCCCATATCAATATCAACCCCACCAAAACCGGAAGCAAAATCGGCAAAAGATTTTCCCACGGATTGTAAATCGGAGATCCGGGAATGTTTATCTTTGATGTAATCAGGCAAAGATGAATCTTATCTTCGGCAATTGCCTTTTGTAGTGCTTTATAAATCAATAAATCAGCCTTGTTTGCACGTTTAGTCATTAGTCTCTGCCTCATAATGCTTGGGGATTAACACAAAGTAACGACCGGATGAATTCATTTTGCCGGCGGCTTCCAAAATATCATCTCCCCCCGAACCGTAAAAATAATCTCCGCGCACAGCGCCTTTGATAGCTCCACCGATATCTTGAGCCACTACCAATCGATTGAGCGGTTTGTGGTCATAAGATGAAGTTTCTAACCACAACAAAGCCCCCAACGGAACATAATCAGTATCAACTGCCAATGAACGACCAGCGGTTAAAGGCACACCTAAAGCGCCCATAGGTCCTTCTGGATTGCCCAATTTGTGAAAAATATAACGAGGATTTTCATCCATATTAGCTTTGGCTAAACCGGGGTTATCTTTGAGCCACTGCTTGATACTGCCCATTGAAACTTGCGACGGGGACAGCAACCCTTTGCTCAATAGAATCGAGCCTATGCCTTTGAACGGATGACCATTGTTGGCGGCGTAAGCGATACGAACCTTGGAACCATCAGGTTGCAGGGCAACGGCTGAACCTTGAATCTGCATAATATAAACATCAACCTCATCATCAGCCCACATCACTATCGGAGCATTAATGCCGTCTTTGTTGATTTCAGCACGAGTGGGATAGGGTTTCAATTTGCCTTCCTCGACATAACCGACCAATTTTTTGTTGGGCAGTGAAGCATCAAAATCATTAAGTTTTACCTCAACCAAATCATAAGGACGCCCATAAATCGGATATTTATAGGTCTGATCCATAAGATATGAACCGCGAATCTCGGCTTCATAATATGCGGTGAAACGTCCTTGGTCATTTCCTTGATATTTAACTAAATAGGGCGTAAAATTGGCCAACACAAATTCCTTAAATTTAACCGGCATAATATCTTTGGCCAGCGCACAAGCTTTAAGATAATCAGCTCGATTGATTTTTATCTCCGAAGTTGAGGATAGAAATTCATCATTGCGAGAAGCTATTTTATCACAACTCCTGATAAAGGCATTATAAGCCCCCAACATATCATCATCCGACAAAGCATTAATTTGAGCAAATGAAGTTGCTTCTAACTCAAACTCCGGCGTTTCCTTCTGCTTGGAACAAGAAAAAAGAAACATCGTAACAACAACTAAACTTACAAGTACACGCATCATTTTTTTGTAGAAACCAATAACCAGTTAGATGATTTTGACTTGAATGAACGTTCAAAAGTCCACACATCAGTGATGTTTTGAATATAATTTTCATCGCCTTCGAGAACCTCGCCATCCGCCGAACGCAAAACATTAACCTGTTCGCTGACAAATTCAACACTAACCCAAGCCTTATTATCGTCGACATCAGCTTTAGTAATTTCAGCTTTGTCAAACCCGATAAAATCAGTCTCGGCAGTAATCTTGTCATTTTGACGTTGTTTAATAATATCGCTCATTTTTTGGCATATATCAGCACTGACCAAAACTTTTAAAGCTGCCATATCACCTCGATTGAAGGCGGCTGTGATCATTTCAAAGGCTTTTTTGGCGCCCTTGATAAAACTTTCACGATTAAAATCAGGAATTTTGGCTAAAGATTTATCCAAGTCACTCATTGGTTTGTCAGCAACCGGAACCAAAGTTTCAGCTTCCTCAATAACTTGATGAAACTCTTTTTCTGTCTCACTCTTGAGAAGATTATAGAGTTTTTCGGCACCTTCTCTACTTAATTTTATACGGCGCGGTGAATTACCATCAGTTCCCAACACTTTCCATAAGCGCTGGAAAATAAGCACCACTACAACCAGTAACACCAATATATCTAAAGCCATTTTTAAACCTTTCTTATTTTTATTGTGCTTTCAATATAACTTTGACATAAATTATTATCAACTGTTTATTATTATTTGACCTATGATTTTTTTTGATATAGTTATTTAAATAATCAATAAATTAGGTAAAAGGATGTAAAAAAATTATGGCAAAAGATGATAAAACTCAAGAAAAAAAACAACAGCAACAACCCCAACAGCCGGCAATAGCTTTGTTAAGCCAATATATCAAAGACTTATCAATGGAAATTCCACACGCACCGCAAATTTTCAAAAAGATGCAAGGTGTTCAACCAAAAATCGGAGTTGAAGTCAATATAGAAGCCGGAAAGTTGGAAGAAGAAGGCATTTTCAATGTGTTGCTCAATGTTAATGTTAATGGTAGCATCGAAGATGAAAAGGTTTTCATTTTAGAACTTTCTTATGGTGCGGTTGTCGCTTTAAATATTCCGCAAGAACATTTTGAACCGGTATTGATGGTGGAAATTCCACACATGATTTTCCCGTATGTTCGCCAAATTGTTAGTACGACCATGGCTAATGCCGGATTGCCGCCATTGATGCTCAATCCGATTGACTTTGCCGGAATGTATCAAGCACGTAAGGCGCAAGAACAAGCCAAAAATTAAACCTTAGTTCATAAAAAACGCCTCTTGAAAAAGAGGCTTTTTTTATTGTTTGTTAATGTGAAATCCTAAAAAAAATCCCACCATCCGGCGGGATTTTTTTAGGTATAAAGTAGTTACTCAGCTTTTGTCTCTTCTTTAGCCGGTTCAGCAGCTGGTTTTTCAGCAGCATTTTCAGCGGCCTCGGTTTCAGCAGCTTCTTCTTTAACTTCTTCCTTGGCTTCTTTAGCGGCTGAATTTTCAGCTTCTTCTAATTTGGCAATAACTTCTTCAGTTATGTCAACACCGCCGGCAATAACCGAATTTTTATCCATTACAACCTTAAGACCTTTTTTATGAGCAACTTTTTCAACAACAGCTACGATTTCTTCTTCAATTTTTTGGGTCTTAGCAGCATATTCTTGTTGCATAACGATTTGTTTTTGTTGCAACTCAGCTTGCAATTTCATCATTAACTCTTTCTTCTTGGCCTCGGTCGGTTGCTTTTTAATAGCTCTATCCGACTCTTGCAACCATTTTTGTAATTCTTCATACTGAACTTGTTGCTCATGTTGAAGATCGCGGATTGCTAAAGAACGCGAAACTACCATCTGAGCATTGATTGTGGCTACTTTGCCCTTTCCGCAACACATGCAGCACATTACCAAAGCAATTACAGCAACTACTGCAGCACAAATTGCAACATAATTTTTATTAATCTCTTTTTTCATATCGTTTTCCCCTTTTATTAAAAAACTGCGTTCACGATATATCAATTTTATAAAAATCGCAAGTAAATTTATTCATTTTAATTATTAATTCAATATAGCATCTTTTAAAACTAAAAAACCCCTAGGTTGAAATTAATCAACGAGGGGTTTTAATGCTGTTTATTCTATCGTGTGCAGAACTCTTTCGACATCACCAAAACTGCAAGCCGTCAGCTCATCAAGGTGAGCCTTAAATTTTTGCTGCCATTTAGCAAGAGTGCCAAATTTTTGCTCAAATTCCCACTCCCAGCCATAATAAACCATCAAGACTCGATGCCAAAGATGAATAAAATATTCATCACCGGTTTGAGCCTGATTGTGAATCAGTCGACGAGCAGCTAGGCAGGCATGATAATAACCAAAATATTCCTCAGCCAAGTGAGTGCAACAAGTAATATCTCTTTTAATCAGAGCCACTTGTTTTTCTTCATCCAGCGGAGTGCAGTAAAAACAATAGAATTTGACCACATCTTCGGGAGCTTCGTTGATTAGGCGCAATGACGCACTTTTGTACCAACGACCATGATAGGCACGGACAGCATCCCAATTTGCGGTGTCAAACCAGCTAAGTTGTACCTGTTCATCAGGTATTGAAACAGGCGGGGCACAAGCCATTTCCTGTAAAACATGATCTCCTATCGGACCGTGCATACAGGAATTCAGCCAAGTTTCAAAGATTTGAGAAGTTTTATCTTTCTGTAACATAATACTTTATAATTTAATATTTAACTGTATTTAGTAGAACACCAAATAATGCCATTGTCAAAAAATTTTATGTAAATTTTGCAGTTATTAACTGATATTATGATTCATAATCAAAAAATCGCCTTCTGACGAAAGCGATCTTATAGTGTTCAGATTTTAATTAACGAGCTCGACGATACAATCGATTACTGTTATATAGTTTTTGCAACAAATTTTGAGCCTCTTGAGTGCGTGGCTTATATTCTTTAAGACTTGTGTTATTCGACAATCTGCGACTCTTGGTGATTTTGCTAACTTTACTGGTAGTAGTTGTATCATTTAAGTATGTATTATCATTATTGGCAGGAAGAGG
Source organism: uncultured Pseudomonadota bacterium (assembly GCA_902799835.1). Lineage (GTDB taxonomy): Bacteria > Pseudomonadota > Alphaproteobacteria > RF32 > CAG-239 > CAZU01. The sequence continues at coordinate 11,807 of CADCCF010000005.1, read as the reverse complement.
AGCTGTATAAATACCACTTACCCCCAATCCTTTAATTACCATGGGAATACCGCTATTCCAGCGTTCCATACTGTCAACTTTCACTTGCTGTTCGACAGTTATTTTTTGGCCATTCAATACTTTTTGACCAATATCACGTTTGGCTGGATCAGATGATACAGACCAATAAACTATGCTGGCTGTAAAATCAGATAAATGCATTTCTGTTGGAATTTTAACATTACCAGCATCGATATAGGAAACCATCTGATTATACAAGCTGTCGCGTTGAGCAGCACCGCCACAAACTACACTGAGGACAGAATCACATTCTTTAATGTGACGAGCTTGCGTCTTTGTCAGTGCGTAATGTTGTTCAGTTGTTTGTAAACTATCCTCAACTGTAACGCTATCTGTAATTGATACGATTGCAGTGTCATTAAGTATATTTTCAGTACTTGCAATATTTTCAACCGGCAAACTTTGAATAGTATCAAAATTTACAACAGAATCCGAAATTGTTGATATTGAATCAATCTCCAAAGCTGTCGATACAACAGAAGAAGAATCAAATTCAGCTAAGTCAATACTATCTGATAATATAATTGTGCTATCTTGTGAAATAGCCGTGTCAGGCATACTAACACTTATGGTATCCATATCAGCAATTGAAATTGTATCAGACATAACATTGTCTGATTGCGGCGTATGATTTTGCATTGTATCAAGCAACACTAAATCCTCGACCACAGCTGTGCTATCAGAAACTTTTTTGCTTTGTGACACTACCTTTTTGGTTTTAACCGGTGTCTTGGCAACTTTTTTGCTTTGATACACTGCCTTTTTGGCCTGAGCAGGTTTAGCTGTATCTTGAGTTACAGTATCAGACTTGGTAGTTTGTTGCAGATAGGATTGCTTATTAGCTAAAATCGCCGATATAGTGTCTTTAGATGTGTCGTTACGAACACTATCAATCATAGCAATCTTGATATTATCGGATTTTTCTTTGTTTTGTCCGTCTTTAGCCAATTTACCAATTCCAAATATCCCGGCTACTCCGGTCAATCCGATAAATGCCGTTAACAGAAAAGCCTTCGTACGACTTCTCTTGGGATTGGGTTGTTGATTACTAGCTTTAATCTTTTTTTGTTGACGACGAGCTTGACGTTCATTTTCTTTTTGTTGTTGACGAGCTTGGCGCTCAGCGGCTTTTTGTTGTTGACGGGCTTGGTGCTCTGCTTCTTTTTGTTGACGACGAGCTTGAAGCTCAGCGGCTTTTTGTTGGCGCAATTGCTCATTTTTACGTTCTTGCTCAGCCATTTGAGCATATTTTCGGCGCTGTTCTTCAGCTTTCTGTTGGCGCATTGCTTCCTGATTTGCTAATTTTGTTTTATTTTGCACTTTGTCAGACTTATTAGAGAAAAATATAGCAGCAACAGATTGCAATCTTTTACCCCAACGGCTTTTAGCAAACTTATAAATTTTACGACTTCTCCAATCATATGCACGCGACACAAGGCTTTTTTTATGCTCATCATGCTGAATGGGAGCTACACGATTAAGTTCGACATAAGCACTCTTTCTGACATCGTCGCTATGTCTGCCAAAAACTTTAATATAACTATCCATTAAATCACATTCGTCATAAGTGCTAAGACCACTTATATCACTAGCTAATTTAACCTTGCCTTCAGAAAAGCGTCTTATTGTTTCAAGGCCTTTTTGACGCAATGAATTGAGTTCTTTACGATTAAATAACAATGCGCGATTATAAGTTTTGATTTCTCTTTTAATCCGCTTTTGGCTCAATATACCTAACTCATCCTCATCTACCAAAAAATCTGTATTCATTGCAAAATCCTCTTTATTGGTTGTATAAAATGCAAAATTGCATATTATATACACCTTGCGAGGTTTTTTGTCAAGTTTTTTGTTATTTTCTTTTAAATTGGTATATTTTTATTCTAATTCAGTTTTTGAATTGCTTGTTCTATTCTATTTATACTTTCTTTCTGTCCCAAAATAACAGCCAGCTCAGTTGCACCACCCGGGGTCGTTTCTTTGCCGGAAAGTGCAATACGTGCCGGATAAAGAATTTGTCCATTTTTTAGACCATTGGCTTCCGCCAGGTTTTTTAATGAAGCAAACAACGAATCGTTATCCCACGCAACTTGATTGGTTAAGGTATCTTTAATCAGCGGCAGAACCTGTTTGGCTATCTCGACATCAGTTTTCATTTTTTTGTTAAAATAAAGCTCAGTTGAATAATCCGGCAAAGCTCGGATAAAATCAATTTGCTCAGCAATTTGTCCGAGTGTTTCAACTCTTGGCTGCAAAGTAGCGGCAAGAGCTTTTTTATCAACATTTTGCGGCAAATTATCCATATAAGGCAAAGCTTTTTGATAGAAATCATCAGCCGATAAATTGCGCAAATAAACTCCATTCATCCAAGTCAATTTAACAATATCAAAAATCGCCGGAGATTTGTTCAAACGTTCAACCGAAAAAATCTTAGTCAAATCAGCAAGCGAAAAAATTTCTTCTTCAGTACCGGGATTCCAACCCAAAAGAGCAATATAATTAATAATCGCCTCCGGCAAATAACCTTTGGTTAATAAATCCTGAAATGAGGCATCGCCATTGCGCTTTGAGAGTTTATGTTGTGCATCTTTCATGACCGGTGGCAAATGGACATAAATCGGACGTTGCCAACCGAATGTATCATAAATCAAGTTATACTTAGGTGTTGACGGTAAATACTCGCTGCCTCGAACAACATGAGTAATCCCCATTAAGTGATCGTCAATCACATTGGCAAAATTATAGGTTGGAAAACCATCAGTTTTGAGCAAAACTCCCTCGTCCAGCTCGTCATAATCAATTTCAATTATGCCATATACTTTGTCTTCATAATGCGATTTACCGGTTTTGTTAATAGTTTGGCGGATGGTATAAGGCTCGCCTTTAGCGATACGCGCTTTGGCTTCTTCGATTGAGAGATGTTTGCAAGGATCATCAAATTTGCAAATAATCTCATTACCATCTTCATCAACTTCTTTTTCACGCTCGGCACAAAAACAATAGTGCGCTCCACCCAACTCGACTAACTGGTGAGCATAAGGCGCATACAAATCTTTGCGCATCGACTGTACATAAGGTCCAAAATCGCCGCCGATATCAGGTCCCTCATCCCAATTCATGCCAACCATTTTTAAGGTATCGTAGATAATGTCAACTGCACCCTCAACCAGGCGTTTTTGATCGGTGTCTTCAATTCGCAACAAAAATTTACCACCATTGGCTTTGGCAATCAGATACTCATAGAGCGCAGTGCGCAGATTGCCTATATGCATATATCCGGTGGGTGATGGAGCAAAACGAGTGCGTGTTGTCATAATATTTGTATCCTTATTAAAAAAACTATTTTTTCATCAGTTGCATGGCGGCGGCACGCGCTTCATCAGTGATATGTTCACCGGAAAGCATCCGAGCAATTTCTTCTCTGCGGCTTGCTTCGTCAAGCAAATAAACTTTAGTGGTGGTTATATCAGAAACAGTGTTTTTTTCAACCTTTAAATGATAGTCGCCAAGTGCAGCAACCTGAGGAGCATGAGTTACCACCAAAACCTGCACTTTTTGGCCTAAACGTGCCAATCTTTCGCCGACAGCTCGAGCAGTTGCTCCGCCGATTCCGGCATCGACTTCATCAAAAATCATGGTAGCCAAAGCAGAATTTTGCACTAAATTTACTTTGAGTGCCAACATAAAACGTGCTAACTCACCGCCGGATGCAATTTTGTTTAATGCACCTTGCGGGGAATTGGGGTTTGTGGATACGGTAAAACAAACTTCATCAGCACCATTTTCTGACCAATGAGCTTCATCTTGCGATTTTATTTCGGTAATAAATTTGGCTTTTTCCATTTTCAAGGGCGGTAATTCAGCCATTACATGAGCATCCAACTTTTGGGCTGTTGCCACGCGACTTTGATGCAAAAGATTGGCTGCCTCGATATAAGCAAGACGCTTTTGTTGTTCTTCTTTGCGTAATTCGCTCAAACCACCTTCGCCCAAACTAATGGCATTCAGCTTATCTTTAAATGAAAGCAAAATTTCCGGTAAAGCATCAACATCGCACCCATGCTTACGGGATAAATCTTTGAGCGCAAAAATTCTACTATCAATACTTTCCTGTTCATTAGCATTCAGTGAGATATCCGAAGAGGCATTTTCAATTTCTTCAATTGCCTCATTGACCTGTACCAAAGCGGTATCCAATGCCTCGTAGATAGGTGCATATTTGTCATTAACTAAGTTGTTAGCTTTATCAATACCAGCTTGAGCCGAGCGCAGAGCTGATGCCACGTCAGAAGATTGCAAAGAAGAATAAGCATAATTAAGGTTTTCGATGATTTTTTCCGCATGCATCAATTCTTGGCGGCGCGCTTGCAGTTCATCCATTTCACCGGAACGCGGAGCAATCTGCTCTAACTCCTTTACCCAATGGGTGAGATTTTCTTCGTCCTCTTTGGCTTTGGCAATATTATTTTCAAATTCGGCACGTTTTTTCTTAGCTGTTTGATAAGCTTTATAAGCATCCATGCAAGCATTAACTTGCTTATCCAACCCACCGAATGCATCTAAAATGCTGCGATGATTAGCCGGATTGAGCAACCCTTGATTATCAAATTGTCCGTGAATTTCGACCAGATATTTACCGATTTCTTTAAGCAATTTGGCAGATATCAGCTGATCATTAAAAAATATTTTGCCAACCCCTGAGGTGTTGAGTGTGCGTTTTATCATTATTTCAGAGGATTGTTCCAACTCGTTTTCACTAAGTAGCGTCATCAATTCAGGATTGTTGACATTGGTAAAAGTTGCAGTTACCGAAAGTTTGTCAGTTCCTTTGCGAATAAGTGAAGTCTCGGCGCGACGCCCCAACACCAAACCCAATGAATCAAGGAGTATGGATTTACCGGCGCCGGTTTCACCGGTTAACACGCCAAAACCTTGGGCAAAGTCCAAGTCTAATTCATCAATTAAGACAACATTATTGATGTGAAGCGATTGCAGCATAGCTCGTTACTTTGTTAAATCAACCGCCTTCTTATACCAAGTGCTTTCAGGATAGTTAACAGCCAAAACCTTGAGCGGTTTGGCGGCATCTTCTTTTAAGCCCAAAATGGTATAAACTTCAACTAAGCGATAAAGTGCTTCTTCAATTTGCGGGGTTGTTTGATAATCTTTTACAACCTCAGAAAAGCGATTCAATGCTGAAAGATAGTTTTTCTGTTTAAGATAAAAACGTCCGACATCCATTTCCTGACCGGCCAAGTGATCTTGAATCAAGTTCATTTTGGCGCGCGCATCATCGGCATATTCAGTTTGCGGAAAACGAGCCAATAATTGTTCGAAAGCTTCTTTGGCTTTGGCTGTGTTGTCTTGATCTTTTTGCGAGCCGACAATTTGGTCATAATAGCACAAACCCCTCATGTAATAAGCATAAGCGGCATCTTTGTTGCCGGGATGATAGTGAATAAATCTATCTAAAGCAATTACTGCATCATCATATTTTTCATCACGATAATAAGCGTAGGCACTCATCAACTTGGATTTGGTAGCCCAAGCTGAATAAGGATATTCCAGCTCCAATTTTTCAAAAGAAGCGGCTGCCTTAGCCCAAGCGGTATCCTGCATTTGGTCATAGCCTAAATTATAAAGCTCTTCCGCACTCATATTTGACAAATCAGGAGTTGAAGCACAAGCAGAAATTAAAAACAACAGACCTAAAGCAATTTTTTTCATAATTATTCTTCCTCTATTGTATAGTTAGAATTATTTGCAAACAAAATTTGCAAAATTTGATTATTGTGAAAATGACCCGAGTGATAAGCGGTTAGTTTGCCTTGAACAGCAAATCCCGAAGTCGCCATATCACCAATAGCATCAAGCACTTTGTGATTAACACATTCATTTTTCACCCTAAAGCCGTCAGGATTGAGAATTTTATCGCCATCCAAAACAACCGCATTATCCAAGCTTCCGCCCTTAATCAAACCGATGGAACGCAGATAATCAATCTGCGTTTTTTCACAAAAAGTGCGACAGGGAGCAATTTGGTTTAAGAAAACATCTTCGTTAATCGCACCATCAAACTCTTGATGACCGACGATAGGAGATGGAAAATCAATGGTAAAATGAATTGCAAATTGTTCACTGGGCTCAAGGGTTACATGATTACCTTTGTCATCTTGAAACTCAACTTTTTTCATAACTTTCAAAATGCGGCGCGGTGCAGACTGCTCGGTTAAGCCGGCTTTTTTAAGTTCGTTATAAAAAAACAAAGCTCCTCCGTCCAAGATCGGCATTTCCGGCGCATTAACCTTGATCAAAGCATTGTCAATTTTAATAACTGAAAGGGCTGCCATCAGGTGCTCAATCGTTGAGATGATGTTGCCGTTATTATCGCCCAAGCAGGTGCAATTGCGTGTGTCAACCACACGCGAATAAGTGGCAGGCAGCGGAGCAAAATCCGGCAAATCCGAGCGCACAAAAACAATACCGGTGTCAACTTCTGCCGGCTCAATCAAAAGCCTGACAGCAACACCGGAATGGAGCCCTACTCCGTTAAACTCAACCGATTTTGCAATAGTATGTTGCATAAAAAGCCCTTTTATAATTTTCAAACCTTTGTCAATCGAGACAATCTGTAAGCCGGGTTCTGTAATTTGTCAAAGACAAACCGACAGCCATTAATCTAGACCGAATATTGCTATCCGGCTCAACGCGACCTACCTCTGGAGTGGAGGAGAAACGCTCCGTATCATCCGGTTTGTCTTAAAAAGACACCTGGAAGCTCCTAACTTGGTCTTGCATCCGACAGGGTTTACCGATGCCACCTTTGTTGCCAAAGGTGCGGTGAGCTCTTACCTCGCCTTTTCATCCTTACCCGACATATAGACGGGCGGTTGTTTTCTGTGGCACTTTCCCTTGGGTTTCCCCAGCCGGACGTTATCCGGTGCCGTGTTTCCCTGATGCCCGGACTTTCCTCACATTAGTCAAGCCAATGCGCGGCTGTCCGATTATCTCAAATGACTAGAAAAGGATTGTAGATGTTTTACACATTAAATGCAAGAGGGATAATTACTGACATCAACAAAAAAAGCACCATACCAACTCAAGCAACACAACAACTACATAATAATTAAAATCGGAATAGTTATGTAATTTTCAGAACTTTGATACGAGTTAAAAACATATTGTGAATTATTTACACAAAAATTTTATTTTTGCTAACTGGCTGTTTCCTTAATATACAGCAAAACAACAACAGAACATTCCAAGAACAGTTAATAAAATACTAAAAATTCCCATTGATTCCCATAAAATCCCATGATATACCATAATCATAATTGCAAAGATTAAGGGCAAAGGGTTAGAAATTGCGTAAAACATTTTTATTTTTAGACACTACTGAAAATAAAGTTGATGCCAAAGGCAGGGTTTCATTACCCTCAGATTGGCGTGCAATTGTCAAAGACTCGGAAGCCGAAATTGTATGTTATCGCAGCTTGTCAAATCCCTGCATTGAAGGTTGCTTGGAAGATATGTTGGAAAAACTGGCAACCGAGATGGAAAACTCCCTCGACTTTTTCTCGGAAGAACAAGATGACATCTCCAATTTGATATTCGGTGATGCAAAACGTTATCCTTTCGATTCCACCGGTCGTATTATGTTGTCGGAAAAATTGCTCAAACACGCTCAAATCACTAATGCGGCAGTGTTTGTCGGTAAAGGACGCAAATTTCAGATTTGGAATCCGTCTAATTGGGCCAAAGAGGAACAGCGTGTCAGAGAAAAATTACTTAAAACCCGCCCTACTATAAAAAAGGATAATGTCTGATGAATGAAAATTATCAAAAACATTATCCGGTGATGTTGAACGAAGTATTGCAGGCTCTCGCTCCCAAAGATGGTGAAGTTTATGTTGATGCCACTTTCGGCAACGGCGGTTATTCCGAAGCGATATTAAAAACGGCCGACTGCAAATTGATTGCACTTGATCGTGATGGAACAGTTTTAGAGCGCGCTAATGAATTGAAACAAAAATTCGGCGCGCGTTTTGATTTTCGCCAAGGATGTTTTGGCGATTTTGATGAACTGGTAGAAGAAAATGTTGATGGCGCCGTGTTTGATATCGGGGTGTCATCAATGCAACTGGATGAAGGAAAAAGAGGTTTTTCTTTTGCTAAAGATGCTCCGCTTGATATGCGGATGAGCCAAAGCGGTTTAACTGCCGCTGATTTGGTCAACAATTTGAGCGAAAGTGAATTAGCCGATATTCTTTATCAATATGGTGAAGAAAAAAAATCACGTTCTATTGCGCGCAAAATTGTTGAAGTTCGCAAAATGAAGCCAATTGCTACAACGATAGAATTGGCAAATATTATTTATGCGGTTTTAGGCAGAGGCAATCCCAAGATGATTGATCCTGCCACCAGAAGTTTTCAGGCCTTGCGCATTAAAGTTAATGACGAACTGGGCGAATTGGAAAAAGGTTTGGCTAAAGCAACTTCCCGCCTAAACCCGAAAGGTCGTTTGGTGGTAGTAGATTTTCACTCATTAGAAGATCGCATTGTCAAAACCTTTTTCAAAACCAACAGCGAAAGGCGCGTTCATACATCGCGTTATAAGCTTGGTGAAACAACATTAACCGATGCAACTTTTGCTTTCGCGTCAAAGGCTATTCTGCCATCTGAGAATGAGTTGGCAGAAAATGCTCGCTCGCGCTCGGCAAAGTTGCGTTATGCCATAAAACACTAACCTTTAAACTCAACAGTAAAAGGAGTTTTAAGTCTATGAACAACAAAGTTACAATTTATGTTTTGGTATTTAGTGTAGTGTTCTTTACTATAGCTGCATCAAGTTATCTCAAAAATTCGGTGTATCGCTTAGAAAAAGAACTCAATGACATAAATATGAGTATCCAAACCGATAAAGAAGAGATTCATGTTCTTAATGCCGAATGGGCAAAATTGAACAATCCCGGTCGCTTGCGTAATTTAGCTTCTTCACATACCGACCTAAATTCGGTAAAAGGGGAACAAATTATTAACTATTCTGCGTTACCATTTAATTACGAATCGGATGAAAAAAAGTCCAATGCTCGCAAAAATATTGCCGCTTGGGCACAAAACAATCGCGATTTGAAAAAAATGGCCAATAATGTAAGATAAACTTTATAAGAAAAGATGAAGAAATCAGATGCGCAGAAAACAGGTAAACTGTATCTTCCCGGTGAAGAAATAGATATTGCCAAAGGAGATATATTTAAGGGTTGGAACGATGGTGAAAATTCGCCCAAGTCAACCTCACGTTCGCGCATTTTTTTAGGTGTTGCCGGTTTTGTGTTGGTGTATAGTATCGTGGCAATGCGCTTGCTAGATGTTTGTGTGCTATCAAATTGGAATGACATTACCCCTTTTGAAAACAGTCAGATTAGCAAAACTATTCACCGAGCTGATATTGTTGATCGTAACGGCACTATTGTTGCAACCTCATTGCCTACACAAGACTTGGATGCTAATGCTAAAAAAATTCTAAAACCTAAAGCAACCACCCTCAAGCTGATAGAAATTTTTCCCGACTTACAAAATCGTTTTGACGACACCTACAAAAAATTAAAAAGCGGACGCGGTTATTATACCATCAAGCGTAATCTTACTCCCAACCAACAATCAAAAATTATGGCTATCGGCAATCCCGGATTGGAATTCAGAGATGACGAAAAACGCGTTTATCCGCACAAAAACTTGGTCGGACATATAATCGGCACGGTCGATGTTGATAACAATGGAACTTCCGGTTTGGAATTAGGCTTAAATTCACGTATTACATCGTCAGATATTCCGGTGCGTTTATCGATTGATATCGGAGTGCAGGATACCGTGCGCAACATTTTGCGAAAGTATCAAAAGAAATTTTCAGCTGTTGCCGCAACAGCTATTCTGATGAATGCAAACACCGCTGAAATCGTGGCAATGGTTTCTCTGCCGGATTTTGATCCCAATGATATTAAAGATGCCAATGCAACTTTCAATCAAGCGACTACTCGTATTTATGAGCCGGGCTCAGTACTAAAAGTTTTTAATACAGCTATGGCCCTGGATTCGGGAAAAGTTAAAATTAACGAGGTTTTTGACACAGTTAATCCCTTAAAAATTAAGTCACGTATTATCAAGGAATTTCATGGGCAAGGAAGACCATTAAATGTTAAAGAAATTTTGGTACATTCTTCCAATGTCGGCTCAGCCCGTATGGCCTTACAAGCCGGTTTTGCCGAACAATATAATTTTTTGAAAAGACTAAAAATGCTCGAGACCATAAAAATGGAACTGGTCGAGACAGCCAAGCCTTTGGTTATGAAAGAGCAAAAGTGGAAATCTGACGCTTCGGCAGTAGCAACAATCGGGTATGGCTATGGTTTGGCCGTATCACCATTACACATTGCAGCGGGATTAGCCGCTATTGTCAATGGCGGAATTTATAATACCCCGACTGTTTTAAGCGGAAAATACTCACCGGATAATTCGGTTCGAGTCATGTCGGATAACACTTCAAAACAAATGCGTAAACTGTTGCGAGCTGTGGTAACGGAAGGTTCCGGACGCAATGCTAATGTATTAGGGTATGAAGTAGGCGGAAAAACCGGCACCGCCAACAAGCAAGATGAACATGGGCATTATATTGCCAAACATGTACGCACAACTTTTGCCTCAGCTTTTCCAATGTCAAACCCTAGATATGTTTTGGTTGTAATGTTGGATGACCCGAAATCATTGAAGGAAACTTTTGGGCACACCGAAGCCGGCTGGAATGCTGTGCCAGCGGCCGGAGAAATTATTGCAGCAGTGGCTCCGCAATTGGGAGTTCCGGCTAATTCCGATTTGGAAGAAAAAATTTCTCAGAAGATCATCGAAGCTTCGTTCGAACGATAAATTTTGAAAAATTTGACAAAAAAGTACTTGTGCGACTCGTAAAAATGTGATATAATTTATCTCGTGAAAGGTGATTATTGTGCGAATGAATTATTAAAATTGAAGTCAAACTAAAAAAATATAAAAATGAACAACAAACAACTTACTCCAGCTAAAGCTGTCGAGATCATCAACAACGCCATCAACAACAACTCTTTTGAAGCAATCGAGAAGGAAGCAAAGAGATATGCCTTTCCCGCCGATAAGGAAGTGTCTGACACTCTGTGTAAGAGCAAAGACGGGATCCTTGCTTATACCACAGGTTGTAAGGAAGATGGGCGAATGCCTGGGCGCAGCGTAGTAGCGGCGGCTTTTCGGTACTTCGGCGCCGACAAGGAGGTCATCCGTGCAGTTTGCGTCGGGAACCCTCTCGAAACGCCTTTCGAGGTGCGTTTCGCCGCCCTCTTCTGTCAAGAGCCAGAAGTTCTAGAGGCCTATTTAGTGAACAATCCTAAAGAGGATATGTTCTGTGAGGAGGTCGCCGAATTGGCTGAGGCAGATGGCTGGCTTCAGACCATAGAAGAGGTCGAAGCCAAAGTGGCTGAAAAGAAAAGACCTCTCAACGTAGAGGCTAAAAACACCCTCGCCGACTTTGGCTTGGGTATCTAATCTAAAGAAATAGAGTAAACAACTAGAGCGTTGGCCTATTTGAGGACCCAACGCTCATTTTTATTTTAAAATCAGAAACTTTTAAAACAACAAGCCCCTTGAGGCAGGAGGGAGCCTCGAGGGGCAAATAAACAAACATAAACAAGGAAAGACGAGCAAGTCTGGGAAGACTTGCGGGA
>CADCCF010000004.1 GCA_902799835.1 uncultured Pseudomonadota bacterium | reverse complement strand
GTAATCGCAGCTGTCAAGGTTGTTTTACCATGGTCTACGTGACCGATTGTTCCGATATTGCAGTGCGGTTTGCTCCGCTCAAACTTCTCTTTTGCCATTATCTTAAAATCCTTAGCTTATGTTGTTAAACAATTAGGTTAAAAAATTTGGATGGAAGGAAGAAATGGAGCGGGTGAGGGGAATCGAACCCCCGTCATAAGCTTGGAAGGCTTCTGCTCTACCATTGAGCTACACCCGCTTTGTCAAACCAACATCCAAGGTTATATAATAGTGGTGGAGGGGGATGGATTCGAACCATCGTAGACTAAGTCGACGGATTTACAGTCCGTTGCATTTGACCGCTCTGCCACCCCTCCGTCATAGAATCGCCTATAAGATTAGGAGAATTGCTAAGCACTATGCCTGCAAATAATAGCATTTTAATTCAAATGTCAACTATTTTTTATTTTTTTTTTACTAATAGATGTTAATTTGCAAATAAAAGTTGGTTTTTTAGGGAGTATTGACCGATGGAAAAAGTGATTCTGACCGAAAGAGCGAATCAGGATACGGCAGATATTGATTTGATGAGTTCATATGATATTGCAAAAGCCATTAATAACGAAGACAAAAAGGTAGCTTTGGCAGTGGAAAAAGTTTTACCAGAGATTGGTGAGGCCATAGAATTGATTGCACAAAGTTTTAAAAAAGGCGGAAGATTGGCCTATTTTGGGGCAGGTACATCAGGAAGAATCGGAGTTTTAGATGCTTCTGAATGTTGGCCGACTTTCGGGGTGGAACACGGAATGGTAAACGGCTTTATTGCCGGAGGCGACAAAGCATTGCGTTTTTCGGTTGAAAATGCCGAAGACAGTGAAGAACTAGGGATAAAAGATTTAGATGAATTTAATCCGAACGAAAACGATGTGGTAGTAGGAATTTCCGCCAACGGGAGTCCGAAATATATTTTAACAGTTTTGGAAAATGCTCGTCAAAGAGGAGTTAAAACCATAGGTTTGAGTTCGAATCCCGAAGCTAAAATGAAAGATTTAGTAGATATATTTATAAATCCGATTGTCGGAGAAGAGGCTATTACCGGTTCATCACGCATGAAATCGGGTACCGCGCAAAAGATGGTGCTTAACATGTTATCAACCGGGGCAATGATCAGAATTGGTAAGACTTATCATAACTATATGGTTGATGTCAGGATGATGAGTGAAAAGTTGGTTGATCGCGGGATTAGATTTGTTTGTGAGATTGCTAAAATTGATTCCGATTTGGCCAAAAAATATATCAAATTGAGCGATTACAAGGTCAAAACTGCCTGTGTTATGGCTGTTAAAGAATGTTCCAAACAAAGAGCCGAACAAATTTTGGCGGAGAATGGCGGAATATTGCGGAGAATAATTAATTAAAGATCAAACAACTTTTGACAGGTTTCTTTTACAGCCTGCGGCGAACCTACCCAAAATTCTTTTCTATCACTCAGGCAAAAACCCAATCTGCCGTTTGCTTCCGCTTTATCAAAAAGGTCGCGTAAAGAAAATTTTCCATCGGGAGATTCTTTGAAAATGCGAGGGTGTACGATAGCGACTCCGACATAACCGTATTTAAATTCCGGTGATGCCGAAGCGGTTGTATTGCGAAATATCTTGTCACCGACAATTTTGTAACTGCCGAATTGGGGACGATCGCCGCTGATATTTTTAATATCACACAAGAGTAGCATAATGTCATATTTTTGCTCGTCCCAAGCATCATGCATTTGGCAGATTATCGGTTTATAGCCGTCATCAACCAATATATTGTCAGAGTTAATTACTACAAATGGTTTATTGTTAAAGTATTTAAGTGCTTTTTTGATACCGCCGCCGGTTTCTAAAGCTTCTTTTTCTTCAGAAATGGTAGTGTTGAAATATTTGTTGGCAGCCATATGCTTTTTTATGGTGCATTTACGATAACATACATTAACCACTATATCTTTGATTTTAGCATTTTGCAAAAGGTCAAGTCCATAATCCATCAGGCGTTTAGGACCGATTTTTATCATAGGTTTGGGCAAATGGTCGGTCAAATGTTTCATTCTGGTGCCACGACCGGCTGCCAATACAAAAGCTTTAGTTATTTTTTTATTTGCGGGAACTTGCCAAGCAGAGATCGGAAAGTTCCTATCTATCCAATTTTTTAATTCGTTAAAATCAGGATGTTGTAAAGTTTGTTTAAGCAATTCCATGCCATGCGGAACATAGCGGGCATAAGACGGACGATCATTAACCTGAATTAAAGTAGTAAAACGTCCTAAAACCCGCATATGGCGAAGAAGTGCCATATAAGCATAGCATTTTTCGAAATCGTTTCGATTGAGCTTGGGCATTTGTGCGCAATAATGTTCTTTTAGTTCAAGGCTGGTTGCATGAGGTATATTGCGGCGTTCATCTTCAATCAGACTTACGAGGTCATAGATTCCGCAACCCCATAATGAATCCTGAAAGTCAATAATAGCGGCATCATTGTCATCAGGATACATGACATTATTGACATGATAATCCCACAACACTAAAGTCGAGGGAAGTTTGAGGGCAGTCGGTAACAATTTTTTGACTATGGCAAAGAATGAATTTCTTTCTTGGGGGAGAAGTTGGCGTCCGAGGCAAGCCGGAATATACCAGTCACTAAAAAGAGCAAAGTTGTCCATAATGACTTTTTCATTCATGTCTTTGACGCAATGCGGACGGGATTTAATGTTATGCAATTTAACCAGAACATCCACGGCTTTTTTCAATAATTTTTTTTCATTGTGCGGGGTAGCTTTTTTTACAAAATCACTATCGCCGAAATCTTCCAGTAAAATGAGACCATGTGTCAAATCTTTAGCATAAATTCGGGGAGCGCGAATGCCACCTTTAAGCAAAAAATCAGCCAGTTCAACAAATTCTTTAGGGTGGTTACAACGCATCTCGTCGTCCATTAAAATTAAGTGTGAACCATCAGATTGGGTAAGGCGATAATATTTGCGAGTTGAAGCGTCACAATTTATCGGTTTAATTTTATAATCGGTCAAATGAGCTTGTTGACCTAAAAAATCATGAATCTGAGTTTCGCGAGATTTGTTTTGCATTGACTTGCCTTTTAAATGTTTGTATGTTTTTATATATAGAATCATTATGCTTAAAAGAATCTTAATTGAAGAGAGTTGGAATAATGACAGTTCGTTATGTCGTTTTTGATTGGGATGGCACCTTAGCCGATACTTATCCGGTTATTGCTGCGGCGTATCGCCATACCTTTGATGCATTGGGGATGCCACCGATTGATTATGCCGAAATAAAAAGATTGACCTCAACCTTGGCTAACAAAGATACCTTAGGTTTTATTTTCGGTGATAAGAAAGAGCAGGCTAAGCAAGCCTATTATGCTTATATTGAAGCTAATCACAAAACAAAATTACAACCAATTCCCCATGCCAAAGAATTGTTGGATTTTTGTAAGAGTAAAGGAATGCAACTTTATTTGCTTAGCAATAAAAAGCGCAGTTATTTGCGTGAGGAGTTAAATTATTTGGGGTTTGCCGACTATTTTGCCAAGGTTATTGCAGCCGGTGATTTTCCGGAAGATAAGCCAAATCCGCAAACGGTAAGAGCACTGTTTGGAGATAATATGCCGGATGCCGGAGATATATTGGTGGTCGGTGATGGTTTGGCAGATTGGAAAGCATCGCAAGCTTTGAATCATTCAGGAAAAACCAGTCGCTGTGTTATTTATGATCCGCAACGTAGTTTTTCACAAGCTTCACCGGATTATGTGGTGTCAGATGTGGCGGATATAATTACAATTTTGAGGAAAGAAAATAATGAATAAAAAATTTGTCGGTGAAACAGCTAAACAGTCGCTGATTGTTTATGGTCGTCATGCTGTTTTAGCGGCCTTGGTCAATCCCAAAAGAAGGATTGAAAAAATATTATGCACCAAAGAGAACGCGACAGAAATTGCTAAAGTTTCAAAAATTCCTCCGCGAATTGTTGATCGTAAAGAGATTGACAAATTGCTGGGTAATGATGCAGTGCACCAAGGTTTTGCATTGTTTTGTTCAAGACTTGAAGACATAACACTTGATGAATTGATAACTTTGGCCGAGACGAAGAAAGATTGTCATGTTCTTATTTTGGATCAAGTCACCGATCCGCAAAATATAGGGGCAATTATCCGTTCGGCAGTGGCTTTTGATACTTTGGCACTGATAGTGCAGGATAAAAATTCTCCATTGGAATCCGGTGCTATGGACAAAGCGGCAGCCGGTATGATTGAACATTTGCCGATTATAAGAGCTACTAATTTGAGCAGAACCATTGAGCTTTTAAAAAATGCCGGCTTTTGGATTGTCGGTATGGACGGCTATGCAAAAACAACCGTGGCAGAGTTGAAAAAGGGCGGCAAGATAGCGATTGTTATGGGCTCTGAAGGGAAGGGAATGCGTCGTTTGGTTGAAGAAGGTTGTGATATCGCTGTGCGATTGCCGATTTCGGAAAAAACCGAGAGTCTTAATGTGGCAACAGCAGCGGCGATAGCTTTGTATGAAGTTAATAAAAAATAGGTGGAAATAAAATTGACAGCGATAGATATAGAGCGTTTGAGTAAGGTTTACGGCAATAAAATTGCAGTGAATGATTTGACAATAAAATTTGAGGCGGGGCAAATTGTTGCTCTTTTAGGTGAAAACGGGGCCGGAAAGTCCACATTGTTAAACATGATGGCCGGTTTTTTGGCGCCGACTACAGGAAAAATTATGGTTAATGGTGATGATTTAGCGCTAAAGCCGGAAAAAGTGAAAAGCCAAATCGGATTTTTACCGGAAGGTTCTCCTTTGTATGATGATATGAAAGTGGGCGTTTTTTTGAGTTATATGGCTGATTTGAAAAGCGTAAATCGTAATAATGTTGCAGAAGTGATCAAATTGGCCAATCTTGATGAAGTGAAAGATTGCAAAATTGAAACTTTATCGAAAGGCTATCGCAGAAGAACAGGATTTGCCGTAAGCTTGTTAAATAATCCGCAGATTCTGTTGCTGGATGAACCTACCGATGGACTTGATCCCAACCAGAAGACTCATTTATTAAATTTAATTCGCAATATGGGTAAAGAAAAGATCATTATAATATCAACACATTTGTTGGATGAAGTGCAAATGATTGCTGATCGTATTATGATTATGCACAAAGGTGAAATAAAGGCTGACGGAAGTTTTGCTGCAATTATGGAACAAAATAAAACAACTTCATTGGATGAAGCTTTTGTAAAATTGACGAGGTAGATTTTTATGAAAAAACTTTTTGCGGTTATTAAAGGCGAATTAGGACGCTATTTTTCTTCTTCTTTAGCGGTAGTTTATTTAATTTGCTTTTTGATGTTGAATGCTTCATTTGCTTTGTATTTTGGAGGAATTTTTACCCAAGGTAATGCCAGCTTAAGAGCAATGTTTGATTTTATGCCTTGGATATATTTGTTGTTTATTTCCGGGATTGCCATGCGTTTATGGGCGGAAGAATTTAAAGGAAAGACCATATTGCAAATTATGACTATGCCGGTTTCTGTACACACCTATGTGTGGGGAAAGTTTTTGGCAGCATGGATTTTTTGCTTGTTTGGTTTATTACTGACTTTTCCGTTTGTTATAACAATTAATGTGTTAGGTAATCCAGACAATGGCGTGATATTAAGCAGCTATTTGGGGGCAGCTATCTTAGCCGGGGCAATGTTGGCCATTGCACAAACAGCTTCAGCTATGACTAAAAATCAAGTTATTGCATTGGTGGTGTCTGTAATTCTGAATTTGATGTTTTTCTTGTGCGGTTTGGAATATATTTTGGGATTTTTACGTGGATTTACTTCAGATTATTTTGTAGATACTGTGGCAAGTTTCAGCTTTTTGACACATGTAGCTGATTTTAATTCCGGTTTATTTAAGCTGACAGACTTAATATTTTTTGCATCGTTGATTGTGATATTTAATGTTTTAACGACAATGATTGTGTCATGTCGTACTGCCGGAGTTACGCCATGGTTAAAAATGAATTCAATAACCGACTGCGCTGTTGCAGGATTGTTTATAGGGATGGCTTTTATCGGGTTGAATTTAATTATAAATGTTTTTTTGTTAGGATTGCATATTGATTTTACGGAAGAGAAACTGTTTACACCATCAAAAGCGGCAGTTGATGTATTACGTAATTTGCCATCGCCGGTTAAAGCAAAAGTTTATTATTCAAAATTGTTGGGCGAACGTGATGAGAGTATGCGTCTTGCTTTTGATAATCTGAAACAGTTATTAAAAACTTATCAAACTATTGCCGGTGATAATTTCAAATATCAAATTTATGATACGGAACCTTTGAGTGAAGAAGAGGATGAAGCTATAACTTCAGGGTTGCAAGGACTTCCGGTGGTTGATTTGAATGCAGCGGCATATTTTGGCATGGTATTGAGTAATGAAAATGGTCATAGCCGAACAATTCCGTTTTTTCCTAAACAGCGAAGCAATTTGCTAGAACAAGATATAATTGAAAGTATCTATTTGCTGGAACATAAACCGCTAAATTTGGGTATTTTAACATCTTTGCCAATGATGGGCGAAAGAGTGGCTGAGGGAGTTATTTCTCCGACATGGCAAGTGGTTGATGAATTAAAAAAATATTACAATGTAAATAAAGTTAATGAGCCAAATGATTTGAATAATATTGATATTTTAATGATGGTTCATCCACAAAATATGTCACCGGAGATGGAAAATGCCGTGTATGATTTTTCAATTTCCGGAGGCAAAGTTTTGGCATTTTTTGATATAATGCCGGAGACTTTGGAATTATTAAATACTCGCAAAGTTTCGTTTGGCGCATCTAATTATGGTAGTTTGCCTGATAAATGGGGTTTCCATTTTTATGATAATTTAGTTGTTGCTGATTTAGAAAACTCAACTCAGGTTAGCGTTAATACGGTTGACTATGCCGGAACTTCGCAAGATTTGATACAATTTTATTTGACCGATAAAAATATGTTTGGTGATTTGCCGGAGGTTAAGCAATTGAAGCGTATTTTAATGACATCAGCTTCAGTTTTTATGCCACTGAAAGATGCGATGATTTATTTTGTTCCGCTGATGCAAGCCAGTCAAGATTCCGAAATGATATCATCTGAAGTGGTAACCAAAAAAATTCATCCTGCCGAAATATTGCGGCGTTTTAAGGCTGATGATAAGCCAAAATATGTGGCGGCGCATATAATAAGTCAACAAGAAGGTAAGGCTTTTGATATTATAGCAGTCGGTGATACGGATATGTTGTATGATTCTTTTTGGACAACAAATGTTCGTATTGGAAAACAGAGCTATAGAGTTCCATTGTTGGATAATGTTAATTTTGTTTTGAATGCCTTGGATGTATTGGTCGGTAATGAAAAACTTATATCTTTGCGCGGAAAATCACCGTTATTACGCTCGTTTACCAATTTGGAACGCAAACAGAAGCAAATATTAAGTGAGTATAAGGTAAAAGAAAAAGATGTGTTTGATCAAATAGCACATATTAAAAGAGGCTTGACAGAAGTGTTTGCGAAAAAGAATTTTGAGCAGCGTGAGAATTTTACACCGGAAGAACTGTCAATCATAGGCAAAATAAGACGTGATTTGGCTGATAAGAAGCAAGAATTATATGATATTCGCTTAGGCCTCAATCGATATATGGAACAAACAGAAGTGTTGGTCAAATTGTTTAATATCTACATGATACCGCTGTTTATATTATTGATTGTGGGATGGCGGGAGCGCCATGTGCTAAAATGTCAGTGCAACAGACATATCAAATTGAATAAAAGTTTGGTGAGTTTGGCTTTGGTTGCAGTAGTAATTTTAGGCTTTGGTGTATTCAGCTACCATAAGCAGCAGGGGCATAATTCTGAAATAACCAGAGATACTGAAATGTTTGTTGATTTGAAAAACAAGATTAATGATGTTGCGCAAATTAAAATAAAGAACAATATGAATGAATTGTTATTTATCAAAAAGAGTAACGGCTGGTATTTGCAAGGCAAAGAATTTTTTATGGTTGATCAAAGTCGCATAGCTAATTTTTTGAATGCCTTACTGGAAGCGAAAATGTATGAGAAAAAAGCCGACAAGATGGAAAATTTGCGTGATTTCGGATTTGGTGATGATGACGGTTCAAAAACTTATGTAGAATTAGGCACGGACAAAGGTAATTACATAATGTCGTTTGAGATCGGTAATTATAATATAGATTTGGGACGCGGAATGATGGGGGCTTATATAAAATTGCCGGACCATTTTCAAGTATGGTTGTCTAAGATAGAATTGGTTGATTTGGATACAGATTATCATAATTGGGTTTTTGCCAATTTGTGGAATTTGCAATTAGGACGAATTGTCGATGTAAATAATCTTAATAATAAAGACAGAACGGCTAAAGTGGTCAGTGTGTTGATGAATGTTAAATTACATAACAAAGTAAAATATATCGGCTATGAGCATTTGACGATGTCTCTGACGTTACAGGGCGAATATTTTAATAAGCTTATTATAGACTTTTTCAAAAAGAATGATAAATATTACGCTCATTTTGATTTCGACAATATCAAAGGAAATAAATTGTTGCAAAAATTTGCTGATAATATGAATGGATTTTACGAACTAAGTGCGGAAGATATGGAGAAGATAATCAGTGTCATTGAATAAAACAAAGAAAAATAACAGATTGAAAAAAATTGCGGCAAGCGGTTCGATTTCGTTAGCATTGATGTTGTGTCTATTGAAAGGAATTGGTGCAGCCTTTACCGGATCGTTGGCAGTATTATCATCTATGATTGACAGCTTATCGGATATTTTGGCTTCGTTAATAACTTATATTGCCGTTAAATATTCAGGGCGTCCGGCCTCATGTGATTATCGCTATGGTTATGGTAAGGTTGAGGCTTTAAGCGCGGTGGTTCAGGCGATGTTTATTGCTATGTCAGGCGCTTTTGTGTTATATGATGCTTTACGCAGATTGGCTTTGAATGAACCGGTGCAACAAACTACAATCGGCGTTATAATAATGGTGATAAGTTTAATACTGACACTGGTTTTGGTAATTTTTCAACGCTATGTGGCAAAGGTTACAAAAAGTAAGGCTATATTGGCCGATTCAATGCATTACAGCGTTGATATTATGACCAATGGAGCTATTATAGTTTCTTTGCTGTTAATCCATATTTGGCATATTAACTGGATTGATGCGATAATGGCAATTATCGTAGCAGTATATTTGCTATATTGTGCATTTGATTTAGCAAAAGATTCCGTACCGCTTTTGTTAGATAAAGAATTGAGTGATGATATTAGGAGAGATGTGTTGCGGATTATTCGTTCACATCCGTTGCACCCGGAAGTACATGATTTACGTACCCATGATTTAGGAGGGGCGTATTTGTTTGAATTCCATTTGGAGTTAGATGGAAAATTAGATTTGACTACAGCTCATCAATATAGTGAGGAAGTGGTGGAGTTGTTGCAAAAAGTTTATCCTGAGGCACAGGTCATAGTTCATCAAGAGCCTCAAGGTATAGAGGACGACAGGTTGGATAATCGTTTATCAAATTGTCGAGTTTGATGAGTATCAGCCGAATAAATTAAATTGCATATCTGAGTTCAGTGTATTGATAGCTTCACGAGCAATGGCGATGCTTACAGCTCGCTTGCGCTCAAGTGATATATTATCAATTTCTTCTACCAATTTGCGAGCATAAGAAAAAGAGCGTTGCATATTTTTTAATAGGTAGCTCAAGAGTTCGGGAAATGGCGTTATCTGGCGATCGGAAAACAGTTTTAGTAATAGAGCCATTAAAAGTTGGTCATCAGGAGCTTTTATTTCATATACAGGTACAATATTAAGTCGGGAACGCAAATCCGGCAAAGAAAAATTTAAGCGAGCCGGAGCAGTGTCACTGGTAAAAAGTATATTACCTCCCAAATCACGATAGGTGTTGTAAAGATGAAAGAGAGCTTCCTGATTTTGCAGTTCAGGTAAATCTTCAATTACAATGTAAGGCGATTGCTCATACAAGTTCGAAGCTTGATTATATGAAAGTTGCGATGCCTTGATAAAAGGAATGCGGTAGGGCTGATTGTGGGTAACGGCAATTTTTTGAGCCCAAACATTCGCCAAGTGAGTTTTGCCGCATCCTGGTGAACCAAGCAGACAAATGGCAAAATAAGGCCACTGCGGCCAACTGTCAATAATTGAAACAGCCTGATGATTGCAATCGGCAACCATAAAGTCATCGCGCCCTAAACTGGGGCGGCAAGGAAAATTTAAAGCCATTTGAGTTGGTATGTTATTTGTCATGACGGTTATTTAGAACACTAAAAACTTTAGCTGTCAAGTCATCAAGACTATAAGGCTTGGTAATAAATTCAAATTGATAGGTGTTATCAACTTCTTTTTGGGCAATGTCTTCGGAATAGCCTGATGCTAAAATTACCAACAAATCGGGCATAAATTTCTTTACCTGATTGGTCAATTGAGCACCGCTTATTCCAGGCAGAACCATATCAGTAACAAGCAGGTCGAAGTTTTTGTCGTTTTGCAATATCTCCAGTGCATTTTCAGCAGAATCACTATCAACAACTTCATAACCTTTTTTCTTTAAGGCTCGTACGGCAAAAGTGCGTACGGATTTTTCATCTTCAACAAACAAGATGCGGGCGGCTTTACCGTTTTTGGCGAAAGCAAAGTTACCACGGTCAATAGTATGAGTAACATTTAATCCCATGATGATTTTTTGATTGATGTTGGCCGGTGTTGACAGTGTTTCTTGGACTTGAAGTATAGGTTGCCCAGTGTGGTCAGTAATGGTTTTATTGGAAGGAGAGGCTTCTTGTTCATCAGGCATTTTATCCAAGCGAGGCAAGAAAATGGAAAAAGTTGTACCTTTGCCAACAACGGAATCTACTTTTATGAATCCCTCGGTTTGACGAATAATACCATAAACCATGGCCAATCCCAGACCGGTACCAGATCCGATGATATTTTCTTTAGTAGAAAAGAATGGATCAAAAATACGATTTAAATTTTCTTCAGGGATACCACAACCTGTATCAGAAACATCAATTTTGACAAAGTCTCCGGCCGGAATAATATCATCACCGAAATTGTAATTATCTGACAGATGATAGGCTTGAGTGGATATGGAAAGTGTACCTTCACCGTTCATGGCATCTTTGGCATTAACTGCTAAATTAATTACAACTTGTGCAAACTGGTTGGGATCAACCTTAATGTAACCAATGTCCGGACCATGTTGAAAATTTAGTTTGATTTTCTCGCCGATAATGCGTTTGAGCATTTGACTTAAGTCGGCAAAGTTTTCTGTCACATCAATAACCTTAGGAATTAGCGGTTGTTTGCGCGAAAAGGCCAGAAGTTGACGAACCAGAGATGTGGCACGGTTGGCGTTTTGTTTGATTTGAATAAGGTCAGCAAATGCCGGATCACCTATACCATGTCTTTGCAACAAAAGATCGGTGAAACCGATAATAGCGGTAAGCAAGTTGTTAAAATCATGGGCAACTCCACCGGCGAATTGTCCAATGGCCTGCATTTTTTGGGCTTGGGCAAATTGAATTTCCAAATTTTTTTGCTTGCTGATGTCTAAGATATAGATAATCAGGTTATCTTCATTTTGGTGAGTAAGTCGATGAATATAAAAATTCAATGACGTATCATTGTGTTTCAGCTCAATGTTGGCGTCGTGGGGAGTATGATTAGTTTTATCAATAGCGTTATGCAATAAGCTTAAATTATCACCGTTGATGATTGATGAAAGTTTTTGCGGCATCATATTATTGAAGTTTAACAACTTGCCGGCAGTATCATTAAAATGAATTATCTCTTCTTTGTTGTTGAGAAAGATAATGCCAATCGGAAAATTCTTGAGCAAACTGTTTAATTCATCAAGCGATTTTTCAATGTCGTGGCGATTGTTTTTCAAAGTTGGCAGGTTGTGAATTACAGCTCCGCGAAAATAAATTTTTTCGTTTTGCCGATAAGAAGTTTGAAAGATGTAGGCATTATGTTGTTCTTTGTTGGCATCACTAAAGTTGACCTTTCCAAACCAAAAATCATTTTTGAGCGGAATAGAATTAGCCGGATAAACAAGTCCGTTGAGCGAAGATCCGATAAGTTGTTGAGGAGAGGTTTGCAAAAACTTAGCTAATTCGCTGTTGGCATAAGTAATCAGAGAACTGCTGTCAATACTATACAGTCCGATAGGTAGTTCATCTAGGAAGTCATGCAAGGTGTTTAATTCATCGTGCAATACGCGATCGAGATTATTTTGTGAGGTGATGTTGCGAATTTTCCAGTGCAAATAAGTTTCGCTTTTTATGCGTTTTACCGAAAATGCCCCATTAAATATTTTGGGTTTTTTGAGGTAAATGGGAGCAACGCTGATTTCAAAATATTCCAAATCGTTAAAAATATGGGTGCTTTGATTATTAAACAATAAAGATAGAGAAGTTTTTTCCTGGTTTAAGTTTTTGACAGCAGTTTGTAGCCGATATAAAGCGGCTTTATTAGCGGCACCTTCAGAGATGTATTTCTTGATAAAAGACATAACATCATTGCCTGACAATAGTTTTATAGCTGCATCGTTTTGAATAATACTTTCACCATTAGGATTTTCAATAAGTTCAGCAAAGGATGAATGTTTGATAATCTCGTTGGCAAATCCACCATAACTTATGGCAGCTTCACCGGATTTTAAGGTCTTTATGGTATAAACGAAACAACATATGGTTAATAGGATAGTCAGCCCTAAGCTGTATAACAAATACTGCGGAACGACGAAGATGCTTAAGATGCTCAAGCTGAGCAAAATAATTGCCACGGATAATTTTATCAGTGCACGTTGTAACTGTTTATCCGGTCTATAACTGGTTTTTAAGTTGCATAACATATCTAATTACCTCAGCTACGGCTTGGAAATGTTCCACTGGAATGGGTTGATCAAGTTGAGTAGATGCAAAAAGGGCACGAGCCAGTGGGGGATTTTCAACAATCGGAACATCGTTCTCTTCAGCCACTGATTTGATACGCAGAGCTATGGTATCGACACCTTTTGCAGTTACTACAGGAGCATCCATTTCGCCAAATTTATAAGACAATGCTACTGCATAATGGGTGGGGTTGACAATAACAACATCTGACTTAGGCACATTTTCCATCATGCGTTGACGAGCACGATCCATTCTGATTTGACGAATTTTGGATTTAACCAAAGGATCTCCTTCCATTTGTTTAAATTCTTCTTTTACTTCTTGTTTGGTCATGCGCAATTTTTGCAAATGTGAATATTTTTGCCAGGCGTAGTCTCCAGCGGCGATGATTAGTACGGCAATTGTCACGGTAAAGATTAGTAAAACGGTCACATGATGAATAAAATTTAATATGCCCCATGAGCCCATGGCCGGTAATATTTCTATTTGTGAGATATAGCCTTTGAGGACGCTGTAGACTATGGCTGATACAACGATTATTTTGAGAATACCTTTAATGCTTTCTACGATTTTTTGTTTGTTAATGAATTTGGGAAGAGCAGCTAAAAAATTCAACTTTTCCCATTTAGGCTCAAGTTTTTTGGGGGCATAGATAAAACCGGTTTGGCTAAGAGAGGCAATTATACCCAGTACCATAAATATGGCAAAGGGTATTGCCATTATTTTGAGAAAACCAATAACCCCTTGTTTAAATATGTTGACAAAGTTTTGCGGGGTGAGAGATATATCGGAAGATTTTTCGATGAACGAGGCACCGATGCCAGCCATCCAGCGCGACATTATCGGTACGAACAGCCAAACAACAAATAATGCACCAATCAACATGATAAAACTTTTGACATCTTGCGATATAGCAATATCGCCTTCTTCTTTCGCTTTGCTTATTTTGCGTTCGGAAGGTTCTTCGGTTTTGGAGGCTTCATCTTCTTCTTCAGGTGCTACCATCAGTGTATCCTTTACTCAATGAAGAATTGAAGTCCTTCGCCATAATAACGAAAGAAAAGTGTCATTATGACGGGAATAGTTAAAAACAATAATCCCAAGCCAAGATAGATTTGCAAAGGCAGGGATAAAAAGAAAATGTTTAGTTGAGGCATTAGGCGTGATACCAAGCCCATGCAAGAATAAAAAATAATGGTAAAAGCTATAAAAGGCGAACCAAGCTTGAAACCAAACGTAAAAGATTGGGTAATGGTTTGAGATAAATTTTCGGTCATATCGCTCCACATTATCGGTTGGGTGGCCGAGAATAATTGATAACTATCAACCAAAGAACCCAGCATCAGATGATGGATATCGGTTACGAAAATAAAAGTCAAAGCTACCACACTGAAAAAACTTTCTATCAGCATGCTTTGTCCCTGAAAAGCCGGATCAAACAGTTGGGCATTGGCAAAACCAATAGCTTGCGAAGCTATAGACCCGGCAAAATTAAGAGCAAAAAACAAAATTTGCATGATAATACCTAAAAATAAACCGATACTTATCTCATTTATCATATATTGCAGTTCAACCGCAAAAGATGTCGGTTGAGCCGGTAAAAGAGGAGATATGATGGGATGTAATACTATGGTTACGGCCAAGGCTAAAATAAGACGAACTTGATTGTTGACATAAGAAGCGGCAAACCCCGGCATAAGCATAAACACCGTGCCTAAGCGCAAAAAAACGAGCATATATGTATATAAATCGGTGTGCAACAATTCAGTCATGTCAAAATTATCCGCCGGCAGCTATGCGCGCAAAGAGAGATTCGGATAAATTTTGCATTTGTCCGAACATAAAAGGAAATAACAAAATCAAAGCTGCAAATACGCATATAATTTTAGGAACAAAGGCTAAGGTCATTTCCTGAATTTGAGTGAGAGCTTGGAAAATACCAATGACAAGACCGACTGCCAAAGCAATGCCTATAATTGGTGAAACTACTTTAAGCAGGGTTAAAATAGCTTCTTTAGTTATGGTAAAAATTTCCAATTCATTCATCTTACACTACTCCAAAGGATTTTGTTGTTCAAAATAATTGTAATTTTCTACGCCGGTAAAGAAAACTCCGTCAAATCCTTCATTTAAGACATCTTTGAAATAACGAGAAATTATTTTTTGCCATTCAAGACGCCAAAATTTGGTAATTATATTGTCTGGTGATGAAAAAGACGGGCGTATCAACCAATCAGGTGTACCAATATGCCAACCATCAAGCCAATAATATTCTCTAGGATTAGCTTCTGAAACATTGAATTCAGCGATTAACAGCCTTTTGGAACCGTTTTTCTTAAAGTGAAGTTTTTTCAAATTTTCAGAGGAGAAACGTTGATTGTAGGCGAACAAGGGTTTAATAACGAGAATATCGTAGTTGGTTTTGCTGAGATCATCAACTAATTGTTCTTGAGTTTTGTAACGGCTGTCATCATTAAGAATGAGAATGTTTTGAGCATCACTGATGTTGTAAATGTTTTTTGCCGAATCATTAATCATATCATAGTCGCCGATACTGTTGAAAGCAGTATCTAAATCTGAGAAAGCATAAATAGCCTTTTTGTCAAGCATTGATGAGGCTTTAGCACTATCAACGGCTGATTGATCAGGACATTGTTCAATAGTAATAAGATCAAGATGTTGATTTTTAGCTAAATTGGTGAATTTACCGTTGCCGCAGTAAAAATTATCAATGGCAATAGCATCAATTTTGTGCAAATATTCATAAGCTGAAGTTCCGCGCTCGGGTTCATTTTCCCAGTCTTTGTGATGAAACAAAAAATATTCATCATCAATGTCAATATTGTGTCGAGCCGTATTATACCCGTCGCGCGAATATTCCCAAAGGCTTTTAGTCAACAGATCCTGACCGTTGTGAACAATTATTTTGAAATCAGGATTTTGTTGGTTGGCATAACGTATCAGCATCAGCAAGTTTTCACGCATGTCAGCGCGATAGTTTTGCAAATGTAAAGGAGTTTCTTTCCAAGAAAGATTTCTTTCTTGTTTGGTGTAGGGATTATAATGAGTAAAGCCGTAAAGATAAGCATACGTTTTGGCAACCATATTTAAGTTAAATATGGTTGCCAGAAACAATATACTACAAATTCTAAGTAATGACATCGGCTTTGTGCTTTCCTGTCCTTTCCGGTATTTCGGCAACATCAAGAGCAATCTTTCCTAAAGGTGAAACCATATCAAGAGGATTTCGGAGAACATCCTTGGTTTGCAGGCGTTCCAAATAAACGCGAATGGTCGCTCCGGATGAACCGGTTCCGGATAAACGATAAACGATACGCGAGCCGTCGGTAAAGTAGATTACTAAACCATTTTTAGTAATTGAACCATCAACCGGATCATTATAAACAAAAGGTTTGGCTTCTTTTATGGTGAATTCACCATAAGTTTTTCCACCAAGTGATGGAAGTTTGTTTTCCAAATCAATCATTAATTTGTCAGCAACAGCTGTGTCAACTCCTTCGAAATCAAAACGGATGTAATAGCTGCGACCATATTTTTGCCAATGTTCAGTAGTTATTTGTTCGACTGATTTGCCGGTTGCGGCAATGATGCTGAGCCAGAACAAAACAGCCCAAATACCATCTTTTTCTCTGATGTGAGAAGAACCAGTACCGAAACTCTCTTCACCGCAGAAAGTAATGCGGTTAGAATCCATTAAGTTTACGAAATATTTCCACCCTGTCGGAACTTCATAATATCCAATATTGTGGGCTTTAGCTACTCTGGCTACGGCAGTTGAAGTTGCGGCAGATTTAGCAACACCATAAATGCCTTTGGCATAATAAGGAATCAATTTGAAATTGTCAGTTATGATTGCTAAACTGTCATTAGGTGTGACGAAAAAGCTTTTGCCCAAAATCATATTGCGGTCACCATCACCATCATTGGCAGCACCAAAATCAGCAGCTTTATCCGAGAACATATAATCAACTAATTCTTTAGCATAAACTAAATTGGGATCAGGATGCAATCCGCCAAAGTCAGGTTTGGGAATGTAATTTACAACAGAACCATCTTTAAAACCGATCAATTTTTCGAAGATTTCTTTAGCATAGGGGCCGGTTACGGCGTTCATAGCGTCAAAACGCATGGTGAAACCGCTTTGAGCCAATTTTTGTAAGGCACTGAAATCAAAGATGTTTTGCATCATTTCGACATAATCTTTGATACCGTCAATTACTTCAATTTCCATATTTTCAAGTTTTGATGTGCCAATACGTGAAATATCTATATCGTTGACCTGGCATATTTTATATTCCTTAATGTTTAAGGTTTCTTGTTGAATCTTATCGGAAACCGAGGTAGGAACCTGACCACCGGATTCATTGGAATATTTTAATCCGAAGTCGCCGTTTTCACCACCGGGGTTGTGTGAAGCTGAAAGAATAAAACCTCCGCTTAATTGGTATTTGCGAATAACAACTGATCCGGCAGGGGTTGAAATAAAACCATCTTTGGCAACAACCAATTTCTTTAGGCCGTTAGCAGCTGCCATTTTGATAATTTTTTGAATGGCAACGTCATTATAAAAACGCCCGTCACCGCCCAATAAAATAGTTTTATTGGAAAGGTCACCGATAACATTGAAAATGCTTTGTACAAAATTTTCAATGTAGTTAGGTTGCATCACAATCTTGGATTTGCGACGCAAACCGGCAGTTCCCATTTTTTGATCAGAAAATGGTTGAGTTGCAACAGTTGTAATCATTTTATCTCCTTGTGCTCAATATGTATAAATTATGACAATAACTTAGCAATAAATAAGCATAAAAACAAGTGAGATAAAATAGTTATCAAATGCTATTTATCTTATTTTTGTTAAAAATGAAGGCAAGTTTTAGCCGTTTTGAGCAAAGATAAATTCAGCCAAATCATTTACTTCAATCTTGGCAGCTAATTGAGACATGCTCATACGCGAAAGTAAGCCAGGTTGATTTAAATCAAGAACCGTCAAACCGTTAAGAAATAATTCCTTGTATATGACGCGATCTCTTAGGCCGTTGACAAAGCGAAAACCATACAGCTTTGCAATGTTTTCGAGCTTTTCGAATACTACATCTTTGTTATGGGATCGTAAATTTGAAATTCGATTACCGCACACAACCCAGTTAAGATAAGGCAGTCCTTTAGCTGCCAGTTGTTTTTTTACTTCCCATATATATTCAGCATAATTGCTGGCACGCAATATCTCTCCGGTATCGGAATCGATGTCAGCGATTACTGATAAATCAATCAAACTGTCACCAATAGGAGTAACTAAGGTGTGAGGGTAGAGGTGAGCTATATCAAACAAATAGTTTTTATGTCCCGGTGTATCAATAACCAATGCATCAACTTTTGAGGATAACTCTTCAATAACAGATTTTACTTCGCGAGCATTTGATTTGTCATCTAAAGGTTCAAATTCATAATGAAGAGGAATCGGTAAATTTATATTATTCTTTTTGCAAAAAGCGCGACGACTTGCAATATATTTACTTAAAGTACCTTGTCTTCCATCTAAATCCATTACGGCAACATTATAATTTTCGTACATCAATTTAATAGCAAGATGCATTGATAATGTTGATTTTCCGGTACCGCCTTTTTCGTTGCTAACTACTATGATATGGGATTTTTTGCCAGTTTCCATTATTTATCAGCCATTGCAAATTGTTTCAAAACATCATTCGGGATGACGATACAGGATTTTTTTTCATGTTGCAATTGATAACATGACTTATCCGCTTCATTTTTTTTCAATCCGACAATTTGCGAACGATAAACTACGGCGTATCCTTTAGAATAAGGCTCTACATTAACTGATGTTTTGGCGGCATATGCCGGACGCAGAGAATTTTGGATATCGAGGGCATATTTATGCGCCTTGGCATAGTTAGAAAAAGCTCCAACTTGAATTGCCCACGCTGCGTCATTATATTGGAAATTTTTATTAGTGTTGATTTTGGGTTCAACATCAAGTTTGGCAAACATGCGATGATTGTGACGATTGGCAATTTTTTGTAGGCCGTCATGCATTAGAGATGCAACTTTATAGTCGCGTTCTTTTATACTGTTGTGTCCCATGGTTACAGCGATAACTCGATTGCCATTACGTTCGGCAGAAGTTACAATATTGTATCCGGCTGCTGCTGTATAACCTGTTTTCATTCCATCCGTACCGCTGAATTTTTTTAACAAATGATTGTGGGTTGTATAGGTTGTTCCTTTGTAGGTAAATTCAGTGATTGAAAACAAATTATAATATTCGGGAAAATGGTGATAAACCGCACTGCCTAAAATGGCCATATCGCGAGCTGTAGTTTTTTGTTTGGGATCAGGAAGTCCGGAGGCATTTCTGAAAGTTGTATGTTTCATACCCAAATCCTGAGCAGTTTTGGTCATTATTTTAGCGAAATTTTCCTCACTGCCACCCAAGGCTTCAGCTAATACTGTGGCACAGTCATTGGCTGATTTTACTATTAAAGCCTTGATTGTATCATCAACCGAGATGGTCTCGCCGGCACGAACTCCGATTTTTGAAGGGGCACGATTAGCCGCATGACGGGATACTTTCAATCGGTCAGAAAGTTTTAAAGTGCCTTTATCGAGTGCGTCAAAGGCAATATAAAGTGTCATTAGTTTAGTTAATGATGCTGGATAACGACGTTCATCAGCATTGGATGAAGCGATAACCTTGCCGGTTGATGCGTCAATCACGATGGAAGATTGGGTGCGTTTTATTTTACCAGCAACAGCACTACTACTGCAAAGCATAGCGACAGCAAGTACACTTAATACAAAGGTAAATTTCTTGTACAATTTGCAATCCTCATAAATTCTAATTTATTTTGGTTTATTATAAAAACAAAAAAGCAAATAAATTCTTAACAAGGAATTTTTTTTATAAAATTATCTTGACTTTGTTTTTGATAGTCGTTAAAAGAGGGTAGATTTTGCTGGCGGATTTAGCTCAGTTGGTTAGAGCGCTGGTTTGTGGTACCAGATGTCGTGAGTTCGAGTCTCATAATCCGCCCCATACAAAAGAACACCCCTTGCGGGTGTTTTTTTGTATGGAAAGGTGGAGTAGAGACTTGAACTCACGAGAAGTGAGTTCGACTACAAGTGAAAGGCACACGAAAGTGTGCCGGTGAGGCAAAGCCGAATGAACGCAGTGAACAAAGCGACAGCGGAGTAGTCTCATAATCCGCGCAAAACAAAAGAACACCCCTTGCGGGTGTTTTTTTTGTATGAAAAGGTGGAGTAGAGACTTGAATTTGCGCCACCAATTTATTTTAAATGTTAGTTAATTAATAAAATAGTTTATTTTTTTTTATTTTATGTTATAGATGGACAATGGTATGAACTGTGACTGATTTAAATATGCGCTACAATCGTAAGATAAAACGTACATATTCTCCTCGTTATACGGAGAGAAAAGAGTTTTTTGCCGAGAAAGAAATTATTTTTCGTTCCGGTGGTAATGCACGTGTTATTAAATTATCGTCGCGATTTCAGATTGTGGCATTGATTGTTCTATTGCTAGCTAGTGTTTGGGGGATGAGGGCTTATCATGTTTACAATAAGTCAGATCGCATAATATACAAGAAAGATATGGAGTTGGTTCGCACAAAAGATGCCTATGATGAATTGATGGGCGATTTTATGGCTATACAACGAAATATTGATGAAGTTTTGAGTTCAAGCAAAAATAAGGAAATAGAAACTTACAAGAAAAAAGCGCTGATTGTTGAAGATAAAATAAAGCAGCTCAGTGCAGAAAAAGGGTGGGATGACCAAAAAGTCAATGAAAAGATTGATTTAAACGAGGCAATTTTGCAACGTGATTTGGCAGCGGCGGAAAGAGATGCCTTGCGTGAGCAGCTCAATGATATGGAAGTTGCAGTCAACAACATTAAGAAAGCTGAGTTGGACGTATTTAACAAGGTTGAGGCAATAGCTTCGAGTGAGATTAACAAGATTAAGAATTCTTTTTCTAAAATTAACGGAGCTTTGAAAGCACAAGGATTGTATTTTAATCCGTTGGCTAACTCTAAGAAAAGAGATTCAAAAGGCGGGTTGCCGGATAAGGAGTCTTTTATTGAGCTGAAAGATAAAGTTATTATTGATAAAATTTCTAATATATATAAAGTAGTTGATGATGTTGAGTATTATCGTGAAGTGGCTTTAGGTTTGCCTTTCGGTAAGCCAGTTTGGAGTTATTGGGTAAGCTCAAAGTTCGGAGCACGCAGTGATCCGTTTAATAGGAAAATAACCGGACATAAGGGAATCGATTTGGCATCACGTCCGGGTAATAAGATTCGAATTATGGCTAAAGGCAGAGTAACCAAAGTTGAGTATTCTAATCGCGGATATGGTAATTTGGTGGTGGTTGATCATGGTAACGGTTTTTCAACCAAATATGCTCATATGTCAAAAATATATGTCAAGGAAGGCGATGTTTTAGGTGTTAATGCAGCTATTGGCGAGGTTGGGTCAACCGGACGCTCAACCGGACCGCATTTGCACTATGAGGTACTTTATCAAGGAAGGCCGGTGGATCCGATGCCGTTTATACAGGCTAAAATTTCTTAAAAATGGAGATGTGAAAGATGAAAAATTTGAAAAGATTGATTTATGTCAAATTAGCTCGTAAGCTCAGTCATAACAATGCAGGGGCTCCGGTGCCGACAATCGTCAGTGAAAATACACGAATCAATGGCGATATGATTAGTGACGGTATAGTTCATGTTGATGGTCAGATTGAAGGTGATATTACCTGTGATGAGTTAATTATCGGTACAAAAGGAATGGTTTCCGGAGCAATTAAGGTGGCAAATTTGCAGTTGTTCGGCACATTAAAAGGTAAGGCTGAGGTTAATGATTTATTTATAGCCAAGACGGCTAAATTGTTGGGTGATGCTACTCACAACAGCATAGCTATTGAGCCAGGAGCATACATTGATGGTCGTTGCACCAGAAAAACAACCATTACCTCAATTGAGCAGCCTAAAGTATCGGATGTGGTTGTACCGATTATTGTAAGCAATTCAAGTGCTCCTAAAAAGAAGGCATTGAAAAGCAAAGCCAAATAAATATGAAATATAAAGAAAAATCCCTTTGATAGTTGGTCAAAGGGATTTTTGTTAAAACAAGTTTTTTAATTGAGTAATTAAGGGAATATCCGCTTGAGCAAATTCATAATTATCAAGTTGTTGTGAAGTAACCCAAGCCGTTTCGACGTGTTCATCATCGGTAATGATATCATTTTCATTTTGTAAAGATGCCCAAAACAGATTTATGGTAACTTGGGCAAAGTCATAAATATGGGTAGTTTGGGCAATAAAATCTCCGATAACGGTGTCGATATTTAACTCTTCTTTGAGTTCGCGTTTTAAGGTTTGCGGTAAGGTTTCACCGGGTTCCGGTTTTCCACCGGGGAGTTCCCAAACTAGAGCCGGAAGTTTATTAGCAGGGCGCTTGGCTATAAAAATGCGATTGCCTTTGCGTAAAGCAGCCGCGGCTACGGTTATTTCTTTCATTTTAGTCTCTTTCAACAAGTTACTACTATATATTTTTTGCACTTAAAACTTGATTAGTCAAACAAATAAGTTTAAATATAAATTATATTTTGTGTTAGGAGGATATGTTATGAAAAAATGGAGCGTCTTTTTGATGATGTTGTTGGGGGCAACACTGCAGTTTAAGGTTGCACAAGCAGAGGAGAAAAAAGCAGAAGAAACGCCTTTGATGAGTCGTGCGGAAAAAGTTTATAATGAAAGATTGGAAAAAATTAAAAAAGAAAGAGCCGAAGAAACCAATCGATTTAAGAAAAAGGCGATAGCTAATACCGAGGCTCGTGAAAAAAAATATGAAGAAGCAATGAAGCGAAAAGATGAGCATGCATCACGTTTTCAGAAAAAGGCAAAAGAAGAAGCTGAAAAAGAGAAAATAGAGATATTGCAAAAAGAGCAAGAAGTTTCAGAATCACGTTTTACAGAAATGGCTAAGAAACGTGCCGAAGAAAGGGCTTTGAAACAAGAGTTGCGTGAGCAAAAATTGCGTCGTAATAAAGAAAATAAATAATTTTTCAAATATAAACCATTTATTAACCTAAGCAGTTTACTAATACACAACGAATGATAAATATTTTTGTTGGGAGAACTGTTATGTATAATTTTAGTGAAGATGCTATCAGAGAAGCTGCTTATTATATTTGGAAAAACAATGGTTGCAAACAAGGTACAGCTTTGAGCGATTGGGATGCTGCTATCCATCAGCTTTCAGTTAATGCTGCTTTTTCAGCCAAGAAGTCCAATATGTCATTAAATTCTTGCAAAAAGACTACCGGATTGAATAAAAAAGCAACAAAGTCAACTAAGACTGCTTCAGCTAAAGCTGCTTTGAAGAATGTTAAATCGATTGTATTGAATCCAATTTCAGCTTTCAAAGCTACGGCTAAAAAATAAGATAATGCAATTAAAAAAAAGCCTGCCCAATTGCAATGGCAGGCTTTTTTAGTGCTTAAAAGCAAAATACTTCATCATGATATAGCTGGTAATTGTGGTGCAAGATATTGCAATAATTTGGGCGATATAAGGATTTAGCCCCAAAAAGTTTACCAACAGTTCTAAGATAACAGCATTGATGATATAAGCTAATACCCAAGTGCCCAAACACTTGATATATTCACGGAGCCAGTCTTTTAATTTTCCACGGGTGCAGAAGACAAATATTTTTTGAGTGGTAAAAGATGAGAAGGTGGAAATTACCCAAGATAAAATTAAAGCGGTTTGATATAGTTGTTGTCCCCAAAAATAAATTATCAATGCATATAGGGCATATTGAACACAGGCATTAAAACCACCTACCAACAAAAAACGAATTTTGTCAGGCAATTTAAACCACCAATTCCACACAATCCAAAAGGCTTTAACCAGCATAATCGTCAACTCTTTAAGTCAATCAATAATGACAGCATTTCATCATTGACGGTAAAGCTTTGCGCATTAAGAGAGTAGGCGCGTTGCGTTACAATCATTTTGGAAAATTCTTCGGCCAAGTCAACAGTGGATCGTTCAATTGAGTTGGGGGTGACTAATTCTGTGGTGTCAACATAAAAGCTGTTTCCGACATCGGCATTGGCTGTATAAAGCGTGGTATTGTAAGGATCAAGATTTTCCGGAGCCGTAAAGCCGGTAATCGCCAATTTAGCAATGTTGTAAGGTGCAGAACTGCCATAAAGAGCTTTTAAGACGCCATCGGTATCAAAGGCAAAACCGGTTAAGTTGGCTGATGGTGAGCCGTCTTGTTCGATTTTGGTAATTTGTGAAGATGATGCAAATTGCGTCATTTCACTGATGTCAATAGCAATTGTACTGGAAGATCCATCATCCCAATTGATGGTGGTATTGACAACTTGCGGTGAGCGCAAGGTGCCGTCGCTGTTAAACATTACTTCACTAGCGTCGCCGGTGGCGGTTCCTTCTTGTAAGTTGAAAGACAAAAGCCAAGAATTTTCTTTGGTTTCATCTTTGGTAAATATCATGTTAAGATCAGCACCATCATAGCTGTTAGAATAGATGCCGATAGTATAGATACTGCTGGTGACATCTTGGGAGGGGACATTGGCCAATACATTTACATGAGTTGTCTCACGTTGTGGTATATAATCAGGAGCATCAATAATTATTTCTTCAGCGGCAGAGGAAAATTCATCGCCTCCGGAAATTGATTTGAAACCCAAAACATGAAGCCCGCCACTGGTTTGAAGATAAGTTACGCCATCATTAGTAATTTTGGAAAAATCACCGGCACGAGTGTAGAAAATATTGCCGGCATCATCAGTGACGGTAAAAAATGCATTGTGACTGTTTGAAATGGCAACATCAAAAGTTTTACCCGTGTTAGAGATCAGACCTTGCTGTAAGATGTTGTCTCTGTCCCAAGTATTGACACCGGTAATGGCCACGCGTGAAGAATGTAAACCACTTTGTGAACCGTAATTAAAACCTTTGTTGCCCAGCATTGTATTAAACAAAGTGTTCTTCTGCTTATAACCGGTTGTGTTCATGTTGACAATGTTGTCGGCGACAGTGTTGAGCGAATGGCTCATGGCGCTTAGACCGGTAACCGAAGGGATAAAGCTGGCAATAGTCATTGTTGACCTCCCAAAATTTTTAGTTAATCTTAAATGAGTACATGCAATTTTTGTGCCAAAAAAAGACCTTTTGCTTTTTTTAGCAAAAGGTCTTAGGCTGAATTTTAGTCGAGCCAAGGGAGAGACATTGCCAGTCTAACATGGGCAACCTCATGTTCACAGGGAGTAGAGGTATCCATATATTCCTTATTATCAAGTGTCTTTCCGCCCAACATCAACATCATCCTGTTGAATTGGGAATGAGATCGTTGTACCTCTTCAAATTCGGCAATGGTTGGTATCCGCCATTTTTGGTCGCCGATTGTTTGAAGTTTGTCGAGATATTTTTTAATCTTTTGGGGAGACACATTGGTGTATTTATCCTTATGGGAAAATACAAAGTGCTTGCCCTTAAGCTGAAAAATTACCCCGATTACTTCGCCATAATATCTGGCGTGGCCAACGGTGTGTGCAGGGTTGTAGCAAGCTTCAAACCCTTCAGGATGGCCATCCGGTGGTCGATGAAAATCCGATACCGAAGCCGATTGCGATTGCGAAGGCAGGTCTGAGAAAATATCCGTACCTTTCAGTCCGAACTTTTCAGCTAACCCTTTGATGAGGTTGATTTTCTCCCCCGTCGTGTCAATCAATCCCATCGCTTTGAGGGTTTGAATGACAGTGTCGATTTTTTCGTTTGTTGTCATAATATATGTTTTATAGGATTAATAATTTTCGTTAAATCTTTTTGTAGCAAACAAAAGCTAATCTGTCAAGAACGCGTTATCAGGCGGTTTTGGTAAATCATAACACCTTGCATATTTGATTGGGGCTTATCAACAACTCTTTGGTTAGCCACGTCTATAGTCTTTAGATCCGGTGTTTCAATAGTGCGTAAATTGGGATAGGCTTTGAAGTCAATAACCTTATAGGGATCAAACTTATTAAGGGCGAAGTATATTGCTTCAACATCTTGCGGATATTTAATTTCCTTCAAATTGGGTAATTTGGCTTCTTGGAGAATTACACCACGCAAATTCAGCGGGTTGAGAACTCGGTTGTTGTTATCAACTTTGATATTTTCACGCATACTCTGAGGAAGAGTGGAAATGGTTATTGAGCCCAGAAGATTACTGTCGATTCTGCCAAAAGTTTTGAGTTGCATGGCTGAAAAATCTATTCTTTCCAATGAAGGAAATTCGCTTTGATTCATATTAAGAAAAACTATATCAGGAGAGGCTATCAGTTCACGCAAGTTAGCCATTTGGCAGTCCATCATATTAAGTTCTTGCAACTTTGGGCAAATATGCGGTAAATTGAGAGAGGTTATATCTGATATATCGGCTCCGTCTAAATTCAATTTTATTAAGTTTGGTAGAGAAGTAAGCATATCATTAAGCTCAATTTTGCCATTAAGATCGAGTTCTTGTAAGGAGGAATTTAGTTTTATCGGTATATATTTATCAGCTTCGTCTTCGTAGGAAAAAGATTTTACTTTATCCGGCAAAGTTAATCCCTTTAATCCGAATGAACCGCTCATATCTAATTTTTCCAGATTGGAAGGTAAACGAATTTTACTTAAGTGAGGAAAAGCACCGTTTAATCGCAAATTTTCAACACTATCAGGTAATATCAGCGATTGACAATTACTTCCTTTTTTAGAAGAATAAAGTGATAAGTAGCTTAAGTTAGAGCAGTTTTGCAAATTTACATCAGGCGAGGCAAAATCAGCACAAGTTGTTTTTAACTCAGTTAATTCCGGCCAATTGTTAATTGATAATTTGAGTAAAAGATATTTTCCTTCCAAATCCAGATGACG
Source organism: uncultured Pseudomonadota bacterium (assembly GCA_902799835.1). Taxonomy (GTDB): domain Bacteria; phylum Pseudomonadota; class Alphaproteobacteria; order RF32; family CAG-239; genus CAZU01. The sequence continues at coordinate 196,677 of CADCCF010000004.1, read as the reverse complement.
CAAGTGAGGGGCACCGATAATACTTTCAACTTTGGGAAATTCACCCAGTGTAGTAAAAGATGCTAATTTTTCCGGCAAAATGATTTGTTGCCAATTGGTTGCTTGGCCTGCCGTAATCTTAAATGATTCTAATTCGGAAAAAGATGATAAATCTAATTTATCATTGCCCAATCCACCGGATACATGCAAAGTTTGCAAATTATCAGCACCGGAGATTGATAAATTAGGAAATTGTCCGGTTAAGGCCAATATTTTCAAGCCCTGAGGGATAATCAAATTATGTAATTCTTCACCGGTTTTACTGTTAAATACCAATTCTTTTAAAGTGGTGTAGTTGGATAAATCAATTTGATGACTGGTTAAATTACTAACAAAAATGCCCATAGATTCGAGCTCGGATAATCCTAATTTGGCAAAATCTAGTTGAGGGGCAATGAGTTGCGGATTTAATTTATGTAAATTAGGAGCAATAATATCTTTTAACTCCAGTGCCTCACCGGATAAGCTCAGTGATTTGGCATTATCAGATAAAGTCACAGTTTCCAAGTTAGGTGTATGGCTAAAATCTAACCTTATGTCGGTATTGCTAAAACCTGATAAATCGAGATGTTTGCCCTCAAAATCCAATTCATTAAAAGCAAGGGTCGATTGCACATTGATGGCGGATAAATATTTTAAGTCATCATTTTTTAATTTACCGTGGATGGTTAAAGTTTTTACGCTCAGATGATTAGTCGTAATATGAGACAAAGATGATGCTTCGATATGAATATTATCAAAAACATAATTTTCATCTTCTATCAGAGTATAAATATCACGATAAACTCCAGAATTGTCTTTGATAAGGCCGATATTTTGTTTGTCACCAATAGTGTCGTCTGATGCAATTTCAGATATATCTTTTTTGCCGGTCAGATGAAGGATAAAATCTCTTGTCCCCTGCAGGTAAGCAAAAGAAATTTCTTTATCATGCGGACCTTTGATTTGGCTGATTTTTCCGTCTTTATATTCGATGGTGGCAACGGGTATCATTTCATGAGTTTCGTCGGCTGTTAAACGCATAGAATAAATAGCGGTTTCACCTTTTTCAACTCTTGCGGCATAAGATCCGACACAATGATGCATGGCTGAGCCTTCATATTGCAGAGCCGGTTTGTTTAATAAACGTACGGCTTGCAAACCATATTGCGGCATAGTCATTACAACCTCAAAACCGGAATGGCTTTTTTTGATGCGATTGGCTTCTTTTTCTTTTGGAGAATTGAGTTTGGTGAAATAGGCATCAATCTCTTCGATTAATTCAGACATATCGCTGCATTGTTTATGCTGACCGGTGAAGTGTTTGGCACCACGCACTTTTTCAGGATAGTTTTCAATATATGAGGTAACATAGTCGATAATATGGTGAATATCGCGATCCAGCGGGGTATCTTGGATTTTATCAGGAGTAAAAACTAAACTGCCCTCATTGTCTTTAGGCATAGCCAAATAAGGGCGAGAGTTTAGTTCTGATGGCAGATATTTGAGCAACAGATTTTTAGCACAAGCGTAAATTTTGGCTTCGGTGGTCAATTCGCTGAAAAGCGTGGCATTTTTGATGGTATTGTATTGCTTTACCAATTCTTGCTTGGCAGAAATATATGAGTTAAGTGCTTCACCTTGGGCTTTTTTGTCTTGAGGAGAAGTTTGTTTTATTTTAGTTCTGGCTTGGGCAATTTGTTTTATTAATTGATTGATTTTTTGAGATATATCATTAATTTTGGCTTTGCGCTGATCTTTAGATGCAAATAATGACTGCCTATAGCTTGCAAAATCTTTAACAGAATTTTGAGCAAATAGGCTATCTAAATATTGGTTAAACTCATCAAAATTAGCAATCAGCATAGCAACTCCTTTTGAATGTGGAAATGACTATAATACTGATTTAAATTTTAATCAAGACAAAAAATAGCAGAAAACGACAAAATTATTTAAAATTATTTTCTTCATGTTTAACTGAAGTTGCCGCTTCATGTCCGGGATAGAGCCGAGTTTCTTCCGGCAGAGTAAGTATTTTGTTTTTTATGCTGTTCATTAATTGGGCAAAATCGCCGCCGGGAAAATGTGTGGCACCGTAAGAATCCTTAAAGATAGTGTCACCGACGAAAGCTAAAGCATTAGATTTATCATAATAGATTGCTCCGTCTAAGGTATGACCTGGGGTTGATATTACTTGCAAGCAGATTTGGGGATTAACCTTCAATGTTATAATGTCATCATCTTTAAGATATAGGGCATTTTCTAAAGTAATAGGTTCCGGCGTCATAGCGGAAAGGTTGAATTGCGGATTGGATAAGTATTGATTGCCGTTGTGATTGATAAGATATGGTATTTGCAGTGTATCGGCAATTTTTTGGACAGCACCGATATGATCAAAATGACCATGCGTGAGTAATATACTTTCAATATTCCAATTATTTTCAAATATGATTTGCAAAAGTTTATCAGCTTCGGCTGCCGGATCGATTATCCAGCCATGACCGCTTTTTTCATCAATATAAAAATAGGTGTTGGTGGTTAAATATTGTGTTACGGGAACAGTTTTAACAATCATGTTTTTCTCCTCATTTTTATATATAATCTGAACTTAAAGCAAAAAACAAGATTTAAAATAAAAAAGCAGGAAGATTGCTTAAAGCAATAGTTCCTGCCAAAGAAGCTAAATGGAGATTTTTCTGCCCCGCACCTTGACGGTATCATAACCGTAATAGAGGGTAATGATAAAATTTCCGTCAATGGCACTGTCGCCACGAGCCAAAGATTTCCAATTGTCTTGATTGTCAAACCAAATGTCGACATCATCGTAACCAGTGGCAACAAAGTTGCTCATCTCGGGAATTTCTTCGCCTTCATAATGCGACCAAACGTTGATCACATTATCTTTGGAAGAGAAGAAGGTCGGATAATCTGCCTGAATGGTCAATGCAATTTTGGCATTGCCATCAATAGTGTCGATGGAATGAAAATCGTCCTCTTCGGGCGAATACCACCAAACAGGAGGCATAGTTTCACTGACAAAACTTGTTTTGTCGGAACAGGTTTCTTCGATCTTGTTTGCCTTGTGGCAACCGCAAAGACAAATGACAGTCAAGATCACAAAAAGGACTGATTTTTTCATAAGTAAAGAATTTAATTTGTGAAATAATGTTTTATGGGATAGGTGTTATATTATAAAGCGTAATTTGTCAAGTATTTTCCGTTTTTTGACAAAATTCGCTAAAGATTATGGTAATTAAAAAAGAGGGGTTTCTTGAAAAAAAGAAACTCCTCTTTCACGTTACTTAATTTGTTACTTGAAACAATCAAGTTGCTCATCCGTATGTATCTTGTCGATGACACGTTTGACATAGCGGTCAATGGTTTTTCCGGCAGAATAGTCTGCGGGAGCTACCAAATTGACACGTCCTTCGGCAAACAGTTTTTCGGCTTGTTTTTTGGAGGATGACTTGTGAGGTTGATAAACACCAACACTATATCCGCCAAGGTTACCAAGCATGGACATGCAAGGAACGTCAGTTTCGCCGTCACCGAAGTATATCATGTGATTGAACGGAATTTTGCGTTCGTCATAAGACATTGCTTCGTTGACATTGTCGCTGTATTCCAAACGATCTTTATTGATGCGGAAAAGGTATTGTGTCTTTTCGGTGCAACTGACAACTCGAGCCGGCCAAATTGCTTCGCCATATTCGCTGTAGACATAGCTTCCGGCAAAAACTTTGGCAAATTTTTTATAAATTGGCGTGCCTTGCACAATTTCTTCCAAACCGGAAGAAATTAAATAGTGCGAGATTATGACGCCTTTTTTCTTGCCATAGTCGTTAATGCGATCAAACCAATCAACAACTCCGTTGAACAAAGCTACCGTTTTACCACACTCAATAAAATCTTCTTTGCGAAAAACTTTACGACGTATTTTGGCTTCATCCAGCATACACTTCATATACGAGAGGTTCTTGTCCATGTCGTAATGTTTGGTATGTTCGGCGCACTTAGCCCAAAATTCGTCGGGAGCCATGCCTAAGGTTGACATAAAACCATATTCCTGCATGTTGCCTTTGCAAAGCGTACCATCAAAATCATAGCAGATGGCAATCTGAGTTAAATTGTTCTTTCTCATAAGTATAATATATATTTTTTTAAATTTTTCAAAATAGCTGCTAATTATTCTAAATCACAAATCATGCTATATCTGTTTGTTTTTAAAATCAAGTATTATGTTTTTACTGCTCGCTTTGGTCATATATCTTTGATTGTGGCAAAAACAGATTAAATAAATATTATCAACAATGGCGATAAAAAAAATATTAAGGTTGACGGAGTATTTTTTGCTTATTATACTCATCCGATGTTAAGTGAGGGGAATATAGATGGCTGGACGAACTAAAAAGATTATTAAAAAGGTTATTTCTTGGTCAGGATTGTTTTTTTTCTGTTTGGCTGCTTGTATGTTGTATCATCAGTTGTCGAGATACAGCTTAAATGATATTAAAGACGCTCTTTTAGCTATTCCGATGCATAATTTGCTTATGGCTTGTATGGCCTCAATCGGTGGCTATGTCGCTTTGTCATCTTATGATTTTTTAGCATTGAAATATATTAAACGCAAATTGGCAGCATGGAAGTGGATTTTAACCGGATTTATCGGCTTTTCAGTTAGTAATAATGCCGGACATGCGATTGTTTCGGGGGGAACTATTCGTTATCGTATGTACACACGTTGGCGTTTTAAGGGCGGTGATATTGTGAAGATGGTAACTTTTTCCGGTTTTACCTATCTGATAGCGTGTTTTTTCTTGATTATTGTCGGCTATTTAATTACTCCGGATCATGCTTTTGGTGACGGGTCTGTGTCAAAAGTTACGACTGAAATAACGGCATTATTATCTTTGATAGGATTGATAGGATATTTTGCTTTAAGTATTTGGTACAAAAAACCGCTTATTATTAAGGGTGTTGAGTTTGATATGCCGCGTCCGTTGATGGCTTTGGCTCAGGTATTTATAGGCGGGGCCGATATTTTGATGGCATCAATGGTGCTTTATTTTGCTTTGATATCTTTTGTTGATATTCCGTTCCAAACCTTTATGGGAGTTTTTATTATTGCCAATGTATTGGGAACATTTTCGCAAGTTCCCGGTGGACTCGGTGTTTTTGAGGGGTTGTTTATGTATATTATTCCCGGCGAGCATAATCAAGCCATGTTGTTCGGCGCACTGCTAGCTTATCGCATTATATACTATTTATTACCATTGATTGTTTCGGGTATTATGCTGGTCAGTTATGAATGGTATATCAGTAAAAAGAACAAACAAAAAATGAAACGAATCAAAGTTTTTCGTTTGCAGAATGTTAATGCTAAAGGCGAATTGGTAACACCGTCGAATAGAGCAAAAAATTAACCTGAAATATCAGGTTATTTTTTTATATGGTGGCTTATCTTTCATTATCTGTCGGAATTTTTGCCATATTTTTTCTGATAATAAGGCTTTAGGACTTCATCAATATTAGCCTTAACTAAGTCTTTTTGTTCTTGGGTGGGGCCTTCACCCGTTGAGGAATTGCCGGTCTTGCCCACTTTTTCAATAGGCATTTTTCCTTCTCCATTAACATTCTCGCGAAGATTTTCTTGTTTGATAAAAAGAGGATCCTCCAATTGACTGTTACGCAAAGCTGTTCTTGCTTTATGTATTCTTTTGGCCTCAGGGTTTTCTGCCAAATGAGGATCTACAAAGCTTAAGGTTTTAGGGTCAAAATAACTATCACCTATTTTCAACAAGCCGTCGGCTGTTTTGGTTATTTGTTGTTTTTCATTATTACCATTACTCCCCTCCATCTCGGTGCTATCGGTTTCATTTTTTGCCATAACATCCTCCTTTACCTAAATTTGTAAAACTACTATAATTATACTTTTTTTTACAAAAAAGTCAAATGTTTTGTCAAGGCTTTAGTTGTAATAAAAAAACACTTGCATTTTAAAAATAATGCGAGTATAAAACAAAAGCTTATGTAAGCAAAGAACGGACGGGCTGTTGGTATGCCTGTCAGTTTCTGTCAATCCAAAATATAAATAGAAAGGGATTAAAATGCCAAAACTAAAAACTAAGAGCGCGGTTAAGAAACGCATCAGCGTTACCGGAACCGGCAAATTAAAAAGAAATTTTGCGTTCAAGAGACACTGCCTCTTCTGCAAAACTCAAAAAATGAAAAGACAAGCCAGAGGCACCACTTTGTTGGCTGCGTCGGATGTCAGCATTGTTAAAAAGTTTTTACCTTATTTGTAGAGGAGTGTTGAAATATGTCACGTGTTAAAAGAGGTATGACGGCTCACGCTCGTCACAAAAAAGTTTTATCGATGGCCAAAGGTTATCGTGGACGCAATAACAATGTTTTCAGAGTAGCTGTTGAAAAAGTTGAAAAAGCTTTACAATATGCTTATCGCGATCGTCGCGCTAAAAAGCGTAATTTCCGCAGTTTGTGGATTCAACGCATTAACGCTGCTGCACGTTTGCACGATATGACCTACTCACGATTTATGAACGGGCTTTCGTTAGCCGGTATCGAATTGGATCGTAAAGTATTGGCCGATATCGCTGTTAAGGAGCCCGAAACTTTCGCTAAGATTGCCGAGCAGGTTAAGGCTTCTTTGAAAAAATAATTTTTTTTAAGCAGTAAAAGAAATAAAGAGCCGACTTGTTCAGACAAGAAGGCTCTTGTTTATTTTAAATTGGTAATAATTGATGGAATAATATGATGGAAAGTCTGGAAAACTTAAAAAATAATGTCTTAGACCAAATCAGCCAAGCGGCTGATATTAAGGCATTGGATGATATAAAAGTCGCCGTTTTGGGTAAAAAAGGTTCGCTTACCGAACAAATGAAGGGTTTAGCGGCTTTGAGCTTGGAAGAAAAAAAGCAAAAAGGACAAGAACTCAATCAGGTAAAGGTTGCAATTGAAGCTGCTTTTGATGATAAACGTGAAGCCTTGGCTGCAGCTGAGATGAATGCCAAATTAGCAGCAGAAACCATAGATGTTACTTTGCCGATTAGAGATGAGGTGCAGGGGCGTATTCATCCGGTTTCGAAGATTTATGAAGAAGTGGCAGCCATTTTCGGTGAGATGGGGTTTGAGATTGCCGATGGTCCGGATATTGAAGATCAGTTCCACAATTTTAATGCATTAAATACTCCGGCGAACCATCCGGCTCGACAAATGCAGGATACTTTTTATATTACCAATCCGGAAAGTGCTAATTTTGATGATAGTTTTGTTGTGCGCACCCAGACATCAGCAGTACAAATTCGCACTATGGAAAAGAAACAACCGCCTATTCGCATTATTGCGCCGGGACGCACCTATCGTTCGGATTATGATGCTACTCACACCCCAATGTTCCATCAAGTTGAGGGTTTGGTAGTTGACAAGAAGACCACTTTTGCCAATTTGAAAGGCTGCTTGTATGATTTTGTAAAAGCATTTTTTGAACTGGATGATATTCCGGTTCGTTATCGTCCATCCTATTTCCCGTTTACCGAGCCGTCAGCTGAAATGGATATCGGTTGCAAAAAATCTAAGACAGAACTTAAAATTGGGGCTGGCAATGATTGGTTGGAAATTTTGGGTTGCGGTATGGTGCATCCCAATGTTTTGAAAGCTTGCAATATCGACCCTGATGAGTATCAAGGTTTTGCTTTCGGTTTAGGTTTGGATCGTTTGGCTATGTTGAAATACGGCATACCGGATTTGCGTACGTTTTTTGAATCGGATGTGCGCTGGCTTAAGCATTACGGCTTTTTGCCGCTTGATTTGTCATCAATGACCGGCGGATTGTCCGGTCAGGGCGGTTCGGCAAGATAAGGAGGATAATAAAAATGAAATTTACATTATCATGGTTAAAAGAACATCTTGATACTTCAGCTTCGGTTGATGAAATTTCCGAAACCTTAACCAAAATCGGTTTGGAAGTTGAGGAAGTGATAAATCCGCTTGCCGATATGGAGGGTTTTTGTACGGCAAAAGTTGAGGAGGTAAGCGATCATCCTGATTCTGATCACTTGCATGTTTTAAAGGTTAATGATGGCAAAGAAATTTTGCAAATTGTTTGTGGGGCACCCAATGTAAAGAAAGGTATGATGGGTATTCTTGCTCATGTTGGGGCGTATATTCCACTGTTTAATGATAAGATAAAAGTTGGCAAAGTTCGCGGAGTAGAGAGTTTCGGTATGATGTGTGCCGAAGACGAAATCGGGGTTGGTTCTGATCATGAAGGAATTATCGAACTTCCGGCAAATGCTGAGATTGGTTTGAGTTTGGCACAAGTTTACGCCGCTGATCCGGTATTTGATATCAATATTACGCCTAATCGTGCCGAATGTTTGGGGGTGCGTGGTGTGGCGCGTGATTTGGCGGCAGCCGGTTTGGGTAAATTAAAACCTTTAGATATTAAGAAAATTGAGGGTAAATTTACTTCTCCGATTAAAGTAAAAATTGAAGAAAACAAAGCTTGTCCGAATTATGTTGGTCGCTATATCAGGAAGGTAAATAATAAAGCCAAAACTCCCGATTGGATGAAAAAACGCTTGGAAGCAATCGGTTTGCGCTCGATTTCACCATTAGTCGATATTACCAACTATATCAATTATGATATGGCGCGTCCGTTACATGTGTTTGATGCAGACAAATTAAAAGGTAATATTTGCGTACGTATGGCCAAAGACGGCGAGGGGTTTGAGTCTTTAGAAGAAAAAGTTTATAATCTTGATACTCAATCATTAGGAATTTGTGATGATGAAGGTATTCAGTGTTTGGGCGGTATTATGGGCGGAATTGCCAAGGGTTGCTCTGGAGATACAACTAATGTATTTTTAGAGAGTGCCTTATTTAATCCGGTTTGCATTGCTCGTACCGGACGCAAGTTTCAGATTGATTCAGATTCTCGTTATCGTTATGAGCGTTGGGTTGATCCTTGCTCTAATGTGAGCGGTTGTGAATATGCCACCAAGATGATTTTGGATATTTGCGGTGGTGAGCCTTCAGAATTGGAAATTGCCGGTGATGAAAATTATACTCCGGTTAAAACCTTTATTCGTCCGCAAAGGATAAAAGATTTTATCGGAATTGAGGTTGCGCCCTCTAAAATTGTTGAAATTTTGGAACGTTTGGGTTTCAAGGTAGAGACGCAAGGCGATAAGATTTGGGCAACATCACCTACTTGGCGCGGCGATATTGAAGGTGAACATGACTTGGTTGAGGAAGTTGTACGAATGATCGGTTTGGATAATATTCCGGCCGCTTCTATGGAAAAGGGCTATTTTCCCAAACAGACTTTGACAGCTTCACAGCGTCGCACGGTTACAGTAAAACATGAGTTAGCCGCACGCGGATTGCTAGAGACAGTTACTTGGAGTTTTACCGATGGCAAATTAGCCAAGTATTTTCGTCGTTCGGATAAAGCAATCGAGATTTGCAATCCGATTACCGAGGAGTTGGGCGAGATGCGCCCATCGTTATTGGTTAATTTGTTAATCGGAGTTAAGAACAATATCGCCAGAGGTTATGGCAATATCAATTTGTTTGAATGTGGACCGGAATTTTTCGGTTGTCATCCGGGCGAACAAAAATTGATTGCCGCAGGAGTGCGCTGCGGACAAACAAGTAAAAAACATTGGCTCAAAGAAAATCGTAATTTTGACGTATTTGATGTTAAGGCAGATGCTATAGCGGCTATTGCTGCGGCTAATGGTCCGTTTGATTCGGCGCGCATAAGTATGGATGCTCCGGCTTATTATCATCCCGGACGCTCCGGTGCTTTACGCTTGGGAGCTAATGTGATTGCTTATTTTGGGGAGTTGCATCCGATTGTTTTAAAGAAATTCGGTATCAAACAGCGGGTTGTGGCTTTTGAGGTAATGTTGGATAATATTCCATTGCCGCGTGCAAGCCAAGACAAAGCTAAGAAAAAACTCGAGTTATCCGCTTTTCAACCGGTTGACAAGGATATGGCATTTATTGTTGATGCAAGTGTCAAAGCAGATGACATACTGGCCGCAGCACGTAATGCTGATAAGCGTTACATCACTGATGTTCGTATTTTTGATGTATATGAAGGTGAAAATATGGAGCAGGGTAAAAAGTCAGTTGCTTTGACTTTAACTTTCCAACCATGGGAAACTTCATTTACCGATAAGGATATTGAAACCTTAATGAGTAAAGTAGAGCAGGCAGAGAAAAGCAAGTGTAACGCCATTCTTCGTGATGCTTAAAATCTCGTAAAATATTATTTAAAACCAAAATTGCGAAAAAGAGAGAAAATTGCATAAAATTTCTCTCTTTTTTGATATGCTTAATTATGCCAATGATTTTTTATTTATCTCTAACCTGTTTTGTAAACTTTATATTGTAAGTTTTTTGCAAATATGGTAATATGATATATATGTAGGAGGTACCTATGCAAGAAGATGAAAGCACAGTTGCCATTGGTGAAAAAGTGGGTAATGAAGAAGCTATTTATGGTTTTAAGTATGTAGAATCAATAGATGTAAATACACCTGCCTTAATTGTTTTTGGAGGGGATGGCTCAAGTGCATCTGAAGCCAGTAACGGCTATTTGTCTGTATTAAAAAAATTATTAAAAAGACATAATCTTGATAAAAGTGTAAGGATGTATTCTGTAGTTTATAGATCTTGTAATTTTTCAAAAGAAGAAAAGAAAGAATGTCCTGGCTATATTCAAGATATTTTTGATAAAGTTTTCTTACCTCGTATTGTTGATGAATATGGACAACGCTTATCCTCAACAGAAGCATGCAACCGAGTTCGTAAGATAACTGTTGTTGCTCATTGCCGCGGAACCGAAGTTGTACCCAAACTCGAAAAAATAATGCAAGATAAAATGCAAGAACTTGGTTATAGTAAAGAGGAAAGAGAACAAATTCAACATGAATTGTTATGTGTTGCCTTTGCGCCAAGAGCCGGATTTGGAAATTCAAAATCTACTATAATATCTTTTGGGGTAATTGATGATAACGAAAGAAACCACGTGTTAAGATGGTTTAATGATGAAAGAAGATATGAACATAATAATTTCTATAAATTGGTAAAAAGTTATTATAGTAAAGCATGTCGCAGTAAATTTAAATCAGACGGTGGTTTTTTGTTCAGCTATTTTCCAAAAGGACGAGGAAGTTTAATATTGGCATTATCTTTAGGTAAAGAAATCGATTCTCATGATTTTTTAGGGTATAGTCCTCTAACGAAAGGACTTAATTTTAATGGTAGAATGTGGGCTTTAATGTCAGAGAATGTAATAGTTAACGGAATAAAAAATTCAATATCCAGTAAAAATCTCCCCTCGGTTGAAGATTTAATTTGTGGCAATAATGCGTTTATAAAAAGATTTTTTAAGAAAATTGAGCAAAATGGTTGCAAAATGTGGGATAAAATTAAACAGGATATCATAAAAAACAGGAAGTCTCGGTCTATCAGAGACTGATTTATCAGTGGTAGTTTGGATTATGTTGACAAATAAGTTTTTGCAACTTATAGGTGTTAAAATAAAGAATTATGAACACATATCAAAAAAGTGGATATTTACGATATTGATAGCATCTGTTATATTAATCTTTGCAACCTCTTAAGATGTAGAAGGAATTGCTATGGCTGATTATACGATTTATAATGATGATACTTTTGCGGTGATGAGTAAGTTACCAGACGAAAGTTTTGATGTGATTTTCGCCGATCCTCCTTATATGATTTCTAATGTTGGTACCAGCTGCCAAAGTGGCAGATTAGTAAAGATTAATAAGGGAAAGTGGGATGCTTGTCAAGGTGCCCAAGCCAATTTTGAATTTCACAAAAGATGGTTGCAGGAGTGTCAACGCCTTTTAAAAAAAGACGGAACTTTGTGGGTTTCCGGCACCTATCACTCGATTCATCCTTGCGGTTATGCCATGCAGATGTTAGGCATTCATATCCTAAATGAAATTGTTTGGTTTAAGCCTAATGCCAGTCCTAATTTGAGTTGCAAGTATTTTACCGCCAGTCACGAAAGCCTGATATGGGCGCGTAAAAATTATAAAGCAAAGCATTATTTCAACTATAAGGCTATGAAAGACGGCAATTTTCCCAAAGATATCTTGAAAAAAGACGGCAAACAAATGCGCACGGTTTGGGCGATTGCGGCAACTCCGCCTGAGGAAAAAAAGTTTGGTCGACATCCGACGCAAAAACCTTTGGCATTGTTGGAGCGTATTATCCAAGCTTCAGCTAAGCCGGGGGCGGTGGTTTTTGATCCGTTTATGGGAAGTGGCACTACCGGTGTTGCCGCCTTGAAACATGGTTGCAAATTTGTCGGTGTCGATAGCGATAAAATTTATTGTGATTTGGCTAAAAAACGCATGGATGCGCTCAATATTCAAATGTCATTGGCAATTTAGCGCATTTCCTGGTGCTTATATCCGCGCTCGCGTTCTTCTTGTCGGTATGAAAAATCAAAATAGTAATCGTCAAAATCGTTCATTTGACTGTTATATTTGTTGTCACGGCGAATTTCTTTTAGGGCACGACGGTGTCTGAGGTTAGTGGGACGTCCGGATAATTTAGTGCGTCCTTTAGCCATAAAAGTAGTATCAACATAAATTTTTTTATTTTTGTAGAGAAAATAGTTCCAAGCATGACCGGAGTTTTGCAACTCTTTGGTTGAAAGATACCCATCATTCGAATAAGCATAGCCATGAACTTTAGCTGCTTTTATGCCGGCGGCACGGCATAAAGTAGCAAACAGTTCGGCAAAATCACCACAAATTCCAACACGCGATTTCAATAAATCGTTAGCGCTTTGTCCCATGTAGGAGTTTAACAATTTGGTGGTTTTTCCATTGTTATAAAGATAACTGTCGTAATTGATGTGTCCGGCAATCCAAAAAGCAATAGCTTTAGCTTTATCATAGCTATTGTTATAGGGTTTGGTCAAGTATTCAGCCAAAGTTGATATTCGATTTTCAACATTACGCGGCGTTTGTTCTACAAAAGCTTTGATTTTTTCATTATGATAATCGGCAGCCTTAATGTTGAAAGTAAAACAGAAACCTGTCAGCAAAGCCACTACAAAAAAGATATGCCGCATATTTCATACTCCTTAATTGTAGGCCATATTATATTTTATTAACTCCTAATTTTTACTTAAAAAGCAATGAAATATTATTCAACAAAAAGTTAATTGACCAGAGCAGCATGATTTTCTAAATTTGAGATATGAAATAACAATTATAAAATTATTCCTTATGAGTACACTAAAAAATATAGCTTTGCTTCCTCTTGCCGGCAGTAAGGAGTTTGATAATCTTCCTAATGGTTATTTTTGGTTGCATGACCTTAAAATGAGTGATGGAACTATTGTCGAACCAATTGCATTAAATGCCCGCAACAAGGAACAGATGATCGCACTTTTGCGACAACAGATAAAATGCATGAGTTTACATCAGCCTACTTCGATTGTTTCGGGAGTGTTATCTTCTTTTCGGTTGTGTTTGCACGCCATTGAAAAAAAGGTAACATGGAAAGTGCCTTTTGAAGTCATTCAAAAACTCAAAAAACACGGTGTTTATGTGTTGCCGGAAGATGTGATTTATGTTGCCAATATTCCGCATTACGCAGATGATAATGGCTATTGGTAATGAAAAAATCCCCTTATACCGTTGGGTATAAGGGGATTTTGGGTATAAATTAAAGTAATTACTTCAATTCAACTTTAGCGCCAGCTTCTTCCAATTTCTTCTTCATTTCTTCGGCTTCGGCTTTGGCAACGCCTTCTTTAACGGTCTTAGGAGCACCGTCAACTAAATCTTTGGCTTCTTTCAAGCCCAATCCGGTAATAGCGCGAACTTCTTTAATAACGTTGATCTTGTTAGCACCAGCTTCGGCCAAAACAACATCAAATTCGGTCTTTTCTTCACCACCGGCAGCGCCGCCAGCAGCAGGAGCACCAGCAACTGCAACAGCAGCAGCGGCAGAAACGCCCCATTTTTCTTCTAACATTTTTGCAAGGTCAGCAGCTTCCATAATGGTCAAAGCTGACAATTCATCTACTAATTTGGCTAAATCGGCCATTTTTTTTCTCCAATAAAATAAAATTTAACTAAAATAAAAACCTTAACAGAAGCAAAGCCTAAGCTGCTTCTTTCTCGCTGTATGCCTTGGCGCAACGTGCCAATTTGGCAGCAGGTGCCTGAACCAAACCAATGATTTTGGCTCTGAGTTCGTCCATGGAAGGCAGAGAAGCCAAACGTTTGATGTCATCAATTGACAAAACTCCGTTTGAGTTGGCACCGCCCAAGACGACCAATTTTTCATTGGTTTTGGCAAATTCAACACAAGCTTTGCAAGCTGAAATAGGATCATTAGCGAAAGCAATCGCTGTCGGTCCGGTCATCAAATCAGCCAATGCTGCAAACTTGGTGTCTTTCAGAGCAAGACGAGTAATCCGGTTTTTAGTAACTCTAAAACTGGCTCCGGCTTTGCGAATATCATCGCGCAGCTTGGAAACCTCGGCAACGGTCAATCCCTTGTAGTGAGAGATAACGACTGTTTCCGAATTGTTGAACATCTCTTGAAGTTCAGCCAGTAATTGTGCTTTTTCTTCACGGTTCACTTGAGTGTCTCCAATAAGTGTTTTTCTTTTATTTAAGAAAAACTTTTTAACCACACATCACCATTTGGTATTTTCATACCAAAAGATGAAACCTAAACTGTCCTTGGAGAAAATTTGATTGAAATCACATTTACCCCCATCTATGCAGGACATTAAAGTCTGATAAACAGCCTACCTGCAGTCTCGGACAGGGTGAGCAAATTTGTATAAATCAACTCACTTGCGGTGATTATTAATGCGCTTTTATTAAAGAGTCAAGAGTTTTTTGTAAAAAATGTTTGCTTAATTTGACAATCGTGGTTGCTTGTGCTAAACTGCAATAATATAAGGTGGAGCGTATGAAAAAAGATATTCAACAACAAGTTTTTTACTATCATTTTAAGCCTAATTATGTTTGGTTAGGGTTGACTGTTTTGTTGTTGGCATTTATGATTCACTGTATTTGGTGTTATCCGGTAATAATTTATTGGTGGCAAATTTGGGGATTGCTGTTTTGTTGTTTTTACTCTTTTACGCTGTGGGCAATAAAATATTTATGCAAACATGTAATGGTAGTGATTGACGATAAATATATAAAAATTGATCATTGTCGGCCGTTACCTTGGAGAATGGTGGCTTTTGCCGAATTCAAAATTGCTCATTGTTGCTTTAAGAAATTGCCGATTATTGCAATTCGTACCAAAAAGCCTATCCGTTATAAATTTAATCTGATGCAAAAATGGTGTGCAAAGTCAGATTTTACGCCTTTTTCAATAGCTTTATATGCCCTAAAAACAGAAGATGTTAATCTGATTGCGGCAATGATTGCGGAAAAAACTTCTTTATTAGGCTAGGGTACAATTAAAAAAGATAATTAAAAACACCCATGAAGGGTGCTATTTTTATGGCTGCTTGACCTGGATGTATCGGGCAAGCCCGATGATCTTACCACTTCGCCACAAGCGCAGATGCACTTACGGATCGTGATGCGATTCCGAACGGTTGGTTCAAATCCAATGGTTAAACATCCATAAAAAAACACCCATGAAGGGTGCTATTTTTATGGCTGCTTGACCTGGATTCGAACCAAGATTAACGGAGTCAGAGTCCGCTGTCCTACCATTAGACGATCAAGCAATAGTGCTGTTTGCTCAATCCTATACAGCAATTTGTTTTTAAATGCAAGAGTGTTTTTGAAAAAAATTTGTTGCCAAATGAACCTTTTTAAATCTACTATCGTTTTAAGTGGTATGAAAGGAGGAAATATGCAAGATATTTCGAATTTAATTCAAGAAGCAAAACCGCTTTATTTCAAACGCAAGCGCCGTAATAAAATTATTAAGGCCGGGGCTTCGGTTTTGGCTGTATCTTTGTTGATATTTGCTTTTCTGCCGCAACAACAAGATTATTCCTATTCTCCATATTGGGACTTGGGTGATGCGCAATATCAACAAATAAGCTCTATTGAAGAAATGGGCTTGCCGGTTGATGACTATGGTTTGTTAAAGGTCAGCTAGATGGAAAAAATTATAGCGCAAAATCGCGGATTGATTAAATCGATTATCAAAAAAGTTACCGGCTCCTATAATGAAGATTTGGAACAAGAGGTTTATATCAAGACTTGGAAAAATCTGGATGCCTATCAGGAGCAGGGGAGCTTTAGGTCTTGGTTGGCAAAGATTGCTAAGAATGTATGTTTGGATTATTTTAAATCTTCAACTTATCACCAACAAACGAGAGAGGTTTGTGCTGATGAAGTTTTGCAAAACAAGGCGGTTATCAGTAATACTGATAAAGTTATAGACGCAAAAACCAGACAAAAAATAATCTTGAAAGCCATAGATGAGTTGCCGAATAAAATGCGTAAAGTTATTTATTGGTTTGAGTTTGAGGAAATGTCAATTGCCGAAATCGCCAAGCGCATGGGAGAACCTGAGGGCACCATCAAGTCAAGACTGCATAATGCTCGCAAAATTTTGGCTGAAAAATTAAACTTTTTGAGAGGAGAAGATTGATGAAAAAATATTTATTAGCAACAGTTTGTGCTTTGACCGTTATGATGAGTTCAAATGTTTGGGCTCAAGAAAAAGCTGATGAAACCATGCCGCCTCCGCCGGTTGAACATCATATGAAAGGACGTCGGGGCGATATGCAAAAGGAATTGGCCGACAAATTGCAATTAACCCAGGAACAACGTGATTTGGCGAAAAAAATCCATGAAGAAGGTCGTGAAAAAATGAAACCCTTGATGGAAGAGAGCAAAGCTTTGCATGAGAAAATGGATAAATTACGTCAAGAAAACATGGGGGAATTTGAAAAGATTTTGACTGCTGAACAGAAAGAAAAGTTTGAAGAAATGAAAAAAGAATTTCGTAAAGAATTTCATCACAAAAAACCACATCATCGTCACAATTTTGATAAAAAAGTAAAAGGTGAAGCAAAAGGAGATAAATAAATGAAAAAATTGATAATTGCTTTGATGGTTTGCATGGCAATGGCCGCTCCGGCTCAGGCAAGAGGCGGTTGGCACGGCGGCTGGCATGGGGGTGGTTTTCATTATCACACTCATCACCATGGAGGACGTCATTTTGGTAATGTCGTCTTGGGGACTTTAGCCGGTGTTGCTTTGGCTGATGCTATTGTTGCTTCAACTCGTCCCAGAGTTGTACAGGTGCAACAACCAAAGGTTTATATTGCTGAACCGGAAAACAAGTGTTACACCGTGGTATCACGCAAAAAAGGCACGGTTACTCGCCAATGTGTGAGTGATACGGATGATGACGTAATTTACGTAGATTAAAAAGTTCGTGGTAAAATTGCGTCTAGCTGGTATCTAATACAGAAGCTTCCTAAAAAGTTCGGTCATGTACGCTTAAAGTACACTTCCTTCACTTTTTAGGAAGTTTCTTATTATCTACACGAGCTATTCGCAGTTTTCTTATTATCCGCCTTACTATCCGAACTTTTTTAAGTTTGTATAATGGTATTGTGCGAATTTTTTAGGGATAAGGAAACAGTTTAAAAAGATAAACCTCCCTTCTTTTAGTCTTGTGCTGACTATTTGAAGAGAGGTTTTTTTTCCTGTTTTTCACGGAAATGAGGAGGGTAGATAAATAAGTTATTGCCCATTCATTTTTAAGACTTACATTCTTAAACAAAAATCTCAAAATTAAACTGCGTAGCACTGTTGTGCTCGACCATACGGCACGCCTATCTCAACTGATGTTGTGATGGCAAGAAACACAGGAGTGGTTAGTTCTTGTATTTCTCTAGTTTAATTCTTTGATTTCTGTTCTCGAAATGCTTTCCCGAGACAAAATCAGTTTTTTTCTCTTTCTAAGGTTTGCTGTTACTCTATCGGCAATCAGATTATTTTCGCCAATAATCCGAGAGAGGATAAAGGGATTACAGATCCTTAGATTGTTGAAATTTCATTTTTTTTCAGAGGTGGAAAGGCTTACTGTTTTTTATCTGCAAGCAGATAAATGATTACAGATCCTTTTTTCTAGAACGTCCACTTGTAAGACTTACTCATCCGGCAAAAAAATGGAAACTGCGTAACACTGATGTGTTCGGCCATACGGCACGCCTATCTCAACTGATGTTGTGATGGCAAGAAACAAATTAAATTTGTTTCTCTAGTTTTCATTTTGTATCTTTGCTTTCAAAATGCTTCTCTTGGTAAACTCCCGGGCTTCTTTGTTTTTTAATTCTTTTATAAAGCATCATACTATTTATTTACAATGTTAACCAAACATCAAAATAATATAGGGTGATGACTTCAGACTTCAAGCAGGATAAATGGCTTGAACACAAAGGTCGAATTAAAAGTGACTGAGTCCTATTTACCAAAAATAAATATTAATAATAAGTTATCGATTATTAATATACCATAATTTATATATTTTGTCAAATTTTTTTTATCAATTAAAATCAATAAGATATGAAAATTATTTAATTTTAATATCAGATTTAATGGTATAATAATACCATGCAATTTTTCGAGTCGTTTTTTAAGAGTTTTATTTGTTGTTTTTTATAAAATATTAAATATTTCGGCATTATATAATAGTCAGAGATTTTAGCTTTAATTTGCAGGTGAGAAAAATGAATCTAAGAGAATGGCTGGAAAAGATTATTTATAATGAAATGACCAGCGGTGTTTTGATGATTGCGGCAATGATTGCCTCGATTTGGTGTGCTAACAGCGATTTACATTATAAGGTATATGAATTTTGGAATGTCAAGTTATTCGTAGGTCTAAGCGATGTGGAATTTTCACGTCCGTTAGAATGGTGGGTTAATGACGTTTTGATGGTATTTTTCTTTTTGCAAGTGGGATTGGAACTCAAACGTGAGATGCGTGAGGGATTTCTTTCGGATATCAAACAAATTTTTGTGCCGGCAATAGCCGCTGCCGGTGGTATTATTTGTCCGGCTTTAATTTATTTTGCTTTTAATTATAATTCGGAACAATATGCTAATGGTTGGGCAATACCTACGGCAACCGATATTGCTTTTGCGGTTTGTGTTTTGATGCTGGTTGGTGGGGCAATACCTAAGGCCGCCAAGATTTTTCTTTTAGCAATTGCGATTTTTGATGACTTAGGGGCAATTTTGATTATTGCATTATTCTACAACAAAGGTGTATCAATTGATTTGTTAGGCTATGCCAGTTTGGCCTGCGTAGGTCTTTATTTGCTCAATCGTATGCAGTTTACCAATTTTTCGTTGTATATGTTTTTCGGGGTGGCATTGTGGTATTGCTTTTTGAATGGCGGTATTCATACCACTATGGCCGGAGTGGTGGTAGCAATGGCCTATCCGATGCGGGTTAATATCAAAAAATATTCGCCGTTAGAGCGTTTGATGCACAAATTAAAACCATGGGTTGATTTGATTATTTTACCGGTGTTTGCTTTTGCTTCGGCCGGGTTGTATCTTGGTAATGTTACAGCGGAAACATTTACTCATACTTTGACTTTAGGTATTATTTTCGGGTTGTTTTTGGGTAAACAGATCGGTATTTTTACAACTACTTGGTTGATGGTAAAAACGGGATTGGCAAAATTTCCTGATACGGTAAGTAAGCTTGATTTGTATGGCGTGGCATCTATTGCCGGTATCGGTTTTACGATGGCATTGTTTGTCGGAAAATTGTCTTTGCCTTATGATATGCAGGCAGAAATCAGATTGGGAATTTTATGCGGATCGGGATTGTCAGCCTTATGGGGAGCTTTAGTGTTCCAATTGCAACATCATTTCTTCAAAAAACCGGAGCCTGAGCCGGAAGTCATTCCTGAACCTGATATGGTATAACATTTTTAGGCGTTTGGGTATTGCAATATATGTTAAATTATGGTAATATTGCCGATATAAATAAAATTTTATAGGAGGGAAGATAATATGTTGGTTATATGGGATTTTGACGGCGTAATTTGTGACAGTGATTACATATGGGCTGAGAACTGGGCAACAGTTTTGAAAGATAGATATGGTATAGAATTGACCGAAAAACAGAAAAGATCTTGGCTAATTGGAATATCGGAAAATGATAAAGCCATGAGATTGGAAGCTGAATTACCTAAAGCATTTGGAAATGTATTAAGTAAAAAATTTGGCAATAATGTTCCGGAAAAGCTTATTGACGATTATTTCATGAAAACACTTAACATTCTACACAATAAAGCAATGAATGATAAAAAAAGACTGAAATTAACTCCCGGAGTTGAAGAGATATTTAAGGATAAGAGATTTAAGCAATGTATTGCAACAGGTGCTAACCATGAGCAAAGTGATACTAAAAATGGTACGGTTGGAATTGATAAATATTTTACATGGGGCGTAAATTGTTTTACGGCAGATATGCCTGATGTAAAAAAAGGTAAGCCGGAGCCTGATATATTTAAATGTGCAGCCAGAAGTATGGGATTTGATCCCAAAGATGCGATAGTAATAGAGGATTCTATCGATGGTATAATGGCAGCTAAAGCTGCGGGAATGAGGGTGTTTGCCTTTGTCGGAGCGGTAGCCAATAATAATGCTGAATACATAAGTGAGTGTAAAAAACTTGGAGTTGATGGTGTATTTGATAACATGCGTGAATTGCATCAGGCACTTAAAGATATGGATAAACAACATCATAATGCTTCTAAACTAAATTTGGTTACCAGGCAACCTCAACGAACCATGTAATATTAATAAAAAAAAGGGCTAATCAGCCCTTTTTTTTATACTTTAGAAGCAAGCCTTCGTGCGTGACTCTATCAAAGTTTAAAAAAAGAAAAGGGCGGTCCTCACGGATGGCCCTATTCTTTATCTGTTTAAACTTTCTTATATTTCTTTCCTCCGCGGAGGAAGATTGTATCGCCTACGACGACGTTGTCGTCGGAGATACTAAAGATTCCCTCCTCTGTTTTAATGATTGTTTCTTCCGAGGTGGAGGTGATGACCTCGGTAACAATTTGTTCGTCGCCCCTGTTTTTTGCAATCATAATGCTCTGGGAGACGCTCAAACCTGTTAAGGCACCTATGATAATAGGCAGAATTCTAGTTTCTTTCATGTTTTTATGTGTTTAATGGGTTAATATTCATAAAAAAAAATGATTATTAGTCACTTTAGAAATGAACAAACCCTATAACCAGTAAAAACCAGAAACAGAACTCATTTATATCTATAGCGAATTAATAATCATTTACACTCATAATATACCACATTTTGCCGTGGTTGTCAAATGAAATATATTAAGTAAAATCAATAAGTTAACAGCATATTGATTTTAAATATCAAAAGCTGAGGTATAATGGTGCTGCATGGGTTTGCGAGTCGTATTTAATGGAGTTTTATTTGTAAGAAGCACGACGTATGCGGTCGTTAATTGCTAAACCCAAGCCATTATTGGGAATAGGGGCGATAGCAATTTTGGGGTAGGTGGTTTGTGTCTCAGCCAAATGCATGTAGGCAAATAAATTAGCCGCGGCTTCGGTAGTATCACCTGTCGGACTTAAATTCAAATCGCAATCCATGTCGCCGAAACCAATGTAAAATTCATCAGATTGGCGGTCGGTAGGGGCAACATTGATTCGAGTGGAAAGTTTGGGCGCATAATGCTTGAGCATTTGTCCGGGTGAAGTGGGAAGCTCAGGATTGCCATGGGATAGCAAAACTTTTTCACCTAAAAATTCTTCTAAATTTTCTTTGGATAGTCCGCCGGCGCGCAATATTACTACATCTTTGGTTGTCAAATCAATAATGGTAGATTCAACTCCGACCTTGCAAGCGCCACCGTCAAGGATGACATCAACATTATCACCTAAAGAATCGGCAACATGTTGTGCAGTGGTGGGAGAAATAGTTTGGGAACGATTGGCCGAGGGAGCAGCAATCGGGGTGCCGCTTTGTTTGATTAAGGCAAGTGCAATCGGATGATTAGGCATTCTCACCGAGATATTAGGCAGTCCGGCACAAACTAAATCAAGAGCCGAGTTGGATGTCCTGCGTGGCAAAATAAAAGTTAAAGGTCCGGGCCAAAATTCCTTGGCCAAGGCATAAGCTCTGGCATCGGGAACGGCTAATTCTTTGAGCATATCAATTTCGGCGATATGTGAGATGAGAGGATTAAATGTCGGGCGACCTTTGGCGGCAAAAATTTGCGCAACAGCTTTAGCATTATATGAATCAGCCCCGAGACCATAGACCGTCTCGGTGGGAAAAGCGACTAAACCGCCTTTTTTAATGGTAGTGGCGGCGATGGTCAGATTTTGTTCATTAAATTCTAAAATATTACTCATAATAAAAGTTATCTATAACCTAAAAGTGTGATTTGTCAAATAATGTTTGTTTTATTTTAACGATTTGACTTTATAATTATGCCAGTTGCAACAAAAAAGGAATCGCAAAAGATGCTGGAAGTTATTTTGACCGCCAAACCAAAGGAAGATGTTAAAACCAAAGTTTTTGTTTTGAGTAAAAAAGATAAAATTCCTGCAATTTATAAAGAGCAGGCCAAATTGCAAGGTTTTAAGCCGGAAAAGGGCAAGATCATTACCTTTTGGCAAGATGGTTTGTCGATAGTGCTTTACGGTTTGGGAGAGAATGTTGCAAAACTTGATTGGCAAGAGGCCGGACGCAATCTCTATAGCAAAATTGAAAAAGAAGAAAAGGCATTGATTTTGGTATCAAATGACGCGGCGGCATTAGAGGTTGTGTTTGGTGTTTTGCAAGCATCTTACAGTTTTGATAAATACAAAACCAATAAAAAACCGGAAGATTTTCCGGTATTGGAACAATTGATTGTTAAAGTAAAAAATGAAAAAAAAGCAACTGAGACTTATAAAAATTATGTGGCACTTTATACCGGTGTACGCTATGCCAGAGATTTGTGTAATGAGCCGGCAAATTGTCTGACACCGGAAATTT
The DNA here is from genome assembly GCA_902799835.1 of uncultured Pseudomonadota bacterium. Taxonomy (GTDB): domain Bacteria; phylum Pseudomonadota; class Alphaproteobacteria; order RF32; family CAG-239; genus CAZU01. Next base: position 173,590 of record CADCCF010000004.1, on the reverse strand, counting down.
TTGCGCGTGATATTAAGCGACTGGAATATTTAGGGCTGGATGTTGAGATTTTAGATAAAGATAATTTGCACTTAAAAGGGTTAGGTCTGATTGAGGCAGTCGGCAAGGGTGCCGCTAACGAGCCAAAGTTGGTAGTCATTTCGTGGCGCGGCAATCGCAAGGCCAAAGAATATGATTTGGGCTTGGTGGGCAAAGGTGTGTGTTTTGATGCCGGCGGACTGAGTTTGAAGACCACACAAGGAATGTTGGAGATGAAACAGGATATGAGTGGTGCGGCGGCAGTGGTAGCTACAATGAAGACGGCAGCTTTGCAAAGGACCAAAAAGAATCTATTGGCAATGGTGGCTTTGGTTGAAAATATGCCCGACGGTAATGCAATGAAAGTCGGTGATGTTTATACTTCTTACGCGGGGAAAACGGTTGAGGTTAACAATACCGATGCCGAAGGGCGTTTGATCGTGGCTGATGGCTTAAGCTATATGCAAAAAAACTATAAGGTTAAAAGAATAATTGACGTTACGACTTTAGGTTCGCTTAACGGAGTTTTGGGCAAAGTTTACGGCGGGATGTTTGCCAATGATGATAGGTTGGCTGATGAATTGTTAAAAGCAAGCGAGGAAAGCGGCGAGAGACTATGGCGGATGCCGCTTAATAAACAATACCGAAAAGCTTTGGATTCAACAGTTGCCGATATTAAAAATGTGGCACCGGATGCCAAAGCTTCAATAGTGTCGGCAGCATTTTTGGCGGAGTTTGTTGAAAAAGGCACCAAATGGGCGCATATTGATATGAGTAATATGCGAATGGATAATAAAGGCTTGGCGGCAGGTTTCGGAGTTAAGTTATTAAATGAATATATAAGGAATATGTAGATATGAAAATAGATGAGAGAATTACCAAATTGGCCGAGAATATTTTGAAAAACTCGGTAGCATTGAAAAAAGGTGAAAAGATTTATATTGAGGCTTTCAGCGAATCAACCAAAGATATGCTTAGGGAATTTGTGCGAATTGCAACCAAAATGGGGGCAACGCCGTTTTATTTTTATAATGATAATGAGTTTGTTAAGCAGTTGATAGCTAATTCAACTCCGGAGCAAATGGAACAATATGCCAAATGGCATGCCAAACTCATGGATGATATGGACTGCTATATCGGGTTGCGCGGGCATGATGATTTGTTTGCTTTAGCTGACGTTCCGGTCAAAAAAATGAATATGTATCGCGATATTTTTTATAACAAAGTGCATTTCGACCGCCGGATTGCCAAAACTCGTTGGTGTGTTATGCGTTGGCCGAATAACACCATGGCAGCAACTGCCAAAATGCCGCGCGAGGCATTGGAAGATTTTTATTTCAATTGTTGCTTGGTTGATTATAAAAAGATGGGCAAAGCCATGTTACCTTTGAAAAAGTTGATGGATAAGACCAATGAAGTGCATATCAAAGGACCAAACACTGATTTGACTTTTTCAATTAAAGGCTTAAAGGCGGTTGTGTGTGATGGAAAAATGAATATTCCCGATGGTGAGGTTTATACCGCACCGGTAAAAAATTCAATAAACGGACATATCCAGTTTAATACCGATACTTTGTATGACGGAGTATTTTATTCCAATATTTATTTGGAATTCAAAGACGGTAAAATTGTTAAGGCCGAGTCGCGCGCCAATAACGACAAAATGCAACATCAACTCAGCGTTGATGATGGCGCCAAATATATGGGTGAATTTGCTATCGGGGTAAATCCTTATATCAGGAAAGAAATGCTTGATATTTTGTTTGATGAAAAAATTGCCTGCTCAATGCACATGGCAATTGGCAATTCTTATAATGACGAGACATTTAACGGCAATCGCTCGTCGATTCACTGGGATTTAGTATTGATTCAAGACAAAGCTCATGGCGGTGGCGAGATTTGGTTTGATGATAAACTAATTCGCAAAGATGGGATTTTTGTTGCAAAAGAGTTGCAGGCGCTTAATCCTGACAAATTGAAATAAAACTGCGTATAACAGCGCATCTAAAGCAATTTTACGGGGACGATAAAAATTCATGTAGGCTTTACTACACTAAAATTTTTATCGCCCCTAAAAATCGCTTTATCTACACTATTCTTCGCAGTTTTTGGGGATGAAAGATTTTTTTTGCTTTTTTGTAAAAAATGTGTTGTTTTTGTCTAAAAAATATGATATATTTTTGAGTATCAAAAATAAGAATTAATTCAAAGTATAATTATAAAAAAATAAAATTATGGCAAACAAGAACAAAAATCAGAAGAACAATGGCAAGAACAAGAATGCCAAGAACAACAACGCCAACAAGGCGGCATACGCCATAGCCCATCGTATTGCCCGATGGCTGGGAAGGGGAGATGGTTATGCCATCAACTATGTGGGCAATAAGGGTTTTTATCCCACTCTCATTGACAGAAAAGACTTGTACACCAAGTCTTCGATGGATTTGGGGGAAGAGACACCGGACATTGTCCTCTTCATCAGCCACGATGGCGAGATTGTGAGGCGCAATCAGGCGGCGGTTCCCGATGTGTTACCTGTGGTGGTTTCTTTCGAGGAACAAACCAGCCATGAGCCGGAGGCTGTTCGCCGTACCATTAGATTGGTGGAGAAGGCGGCAGATGCTCTGAAGGAACGCTATCCGCGTGAGGCCGGACATGAGAAGCCCAAAGTGCTGGTGTTTAGCGACTTTCCGTTGCTGACAGCTCAGTGCTTGGTAGAGAGCTGCCCGCAAATTGATGCTTACTATGCTGATAATACCTTCTATGTGAAGGGCAAGCGCGGCATCAAGATGGCATTGGCTGCCTACCAGGCATCGCAATTGCTCTCATCCTCATACACAGGGGGGTGGAGCCGATTGGGCGACAAGATTTTGACCAAGCCTGTTGTGCCGGCTTGGTTAAAAGATTGGATTAAAAAATAAAAAAAAGGCATAAACACAAAAACCCTCAAACCGAAAGGCAAGAGGGTTTGGTGTTTTAAAAAACTCCTCAAGCATTTGCTTGAGGAGTTTTTTAGATCAGGTTAGATAGAATCCTTTGACCGGGTCTAACATAACTGGATAGAGCTCGCCGTGCTTTCGCACACTTTGCCCTTGCTCAAGATAATGAGCCTCTAAAATGTTTTTGGGCAAAGGATTGCCACTGTCGTCCACCAGACGGTGAGCATCTTCGGCAAACACCGGAAAAAGTGAACTTCTTCCTAAAGTGTCTCTTACTACCCACACATAAAGTGGAGAGGGTTTGCCGACAACACCTTTCTTTTTGATGTTGGCGAGGGACACAGTCTGCGCCGCAATTCCGGCTAAAAGGGCTCTTTCAGTAGCCACTCGCCCCGACGAAATGACATCCACCTTAAAGATGACTTTTTCCTGCTGATTATAATAGCAGAAGTTGCCATCCTTGACAAAGTAAGTGTCTTTGCTGATCGTTCTCAGCCTTAGTTTGCTAATTTTACAATCCTCTTCGAAGATGTTATTTTCGAAAGAGGGTTGATAGCTCAAGGGCTTTTTGTCAGCTCCGATTTTAACCCAGCAAAAACCGATTTTCTGGTTGTTGATTGCTCTGGCAAAAGCAATCTCATCGACCGGGCAACTCATGAGCTCTGCAGCTTTTTCGGCTGTGGCGGCGATACAAATATCACTGGCCACCTTTAAAAATTCTTTCTTCATCTTTGTTGGTTTTTAATTTGTAAGTAATTTTTTGTGCATTTAATACTAGACAAAAAATATAAAAAGTCAAATAAAAAAATTCCCGGCTTAACTTTTAAGCAGGGAATCAATGTCAATTTCTTGTTTGGTCAAGCCTAATCCATAAAGCGGGTTTAGTTCAACTTGATAAAGATCTTCGCCATGAATAACATAATCACCTTTGCCCAATATCTTAATTTGTTGCGGTGTTATCGCTGACAAATCATATTCTTCATCTTCTTCAAAGATGTTGATGTATTTGACGGGCTGTTGCGATGCTTTCCATTCTTCGCCTTCTTCAATCAGCGGTTCCAGCATCCAGATGGGAATATCGTTACCGTTCTTAGCCTTTATGGTTGCAGGGTATGCCTGCTTAGCTCTTAAGTTCGATAAATTGGCAAAAATTCTTACAGTTTCAATGTTGAGAAAATTAGCAATTTGATAAATTGTCAAATTTTCATCATCATAGTAATAAATTTTGCTTCCACGAGGAAAAAAGCTGCCGGGAAGAATTTGCGTTAATGGTAAGAAGCGCATAAAAACTATTATACGCAAGTCAGTATTGCGAAAAACCGGAGCGCAACTGTCATTATTATACCAAAAATACTCATGCTTTCCCTCTACATCCAGGTGCCCCAAACGAATAGGTGAATCTAGACCAAGACTTTTGGCCGCTTCATTGTATGAGCAAAACCAGCATTGACTTGACACATTTTTTAAGCAATTGTCATCCATAATTATATTTTTTTAATTTTTTTCTGCTTGTATCTTAGACGAAAACAATATTTTGTCAATAAAAAACCTCAAGTCCGAAGACTTGAGGTTTTTTTAAGGTTAAGCTGAAATATTATTCAGCTACTTTGAACTCGGACATATGTTCTAAGAGAGAACGTTTTTCCTTAACATTCTCTTGAGCCTTGTTGAGCAAGGTTGTGTAACGTTCCGGATTCTGTTTGTTGACTACTTGGAAACGAGTTTCATTAGCCATATAGTCAGACAACGGACGGGAAGGAGCCTTTGAATCCAATGTCAAAGGAGCTTTACCCTCTTTAATATTCTCCGGATTATATCGATACAACGGCCAAGATCCGGTTTCAACAGCGGCTTTTTGGTGAGTCAAACCATCAGCCAGGTTGAAGCCTTGAGCAATACAGTGAGCATAGGCAATAATGATAGAAGGTCCATCATAAGCCTCAGCTTCGTTCATAGCTTTGATAACTTGGCTATCGTTAGCTCCCATTGAAACTTGAGCAACATAAACATTGCCATAAGACATGGCAATCATGCCCAAATCTTTCTTAGGCAAAGATTTACCGGCTGTGGCAAATTTGGCCGAAGCACCCATCGGGGTAGCCTTGGATTGTTGACCGCCGGTGTTGGAATAAACGCCGGTATCAAGTACCAAGATGTTGATGTTTTTACCCGATGCAATAGCGTGATCCAAACCGCCGAAACCGATATCATAAGCCCAACCGTCACCGCCGATAATCCAAACTGACTTCTTAATCAGATAATCAGCCAATTTATCGAGATGTTTGGCTTCATCAGATTTGATGCCGGAGAGTTTGGTGCGCAACTGAGCTACCAAATCGCGTTGTTCATCAATCTCAGCATCGGTCTTTTGCGGGTTGTTCAACAATTTATCAGCCAAATCAGCACCAACTTTGTCTTTCAAACCTTCAAGCAAGGCTTTGGCAAAAGAAGTTTGCTGGTCAACCGAGAAACGCATACCCAAACCAAATTCGGCATTGTCTTCAAACAAAGAGTTTGACCAAGCCGGACCATGACCTTTTTCGTCCTTGGCATAAGGCGTGGTCGGCAAGTTGCCGGAATAAATGGAAGTACAACCGGTAGCATTGGCAACCATCATACGATCACCAAACAACTGGGTGAGCAATTTGATGTAAGGAGTCTCACCGCAGCCGGCGCAAGCACCCGAGAACTCAAACAAAGGTTGAATCATTTGGGTGGTCTTGGGCAAATTCTTGGAAACTTCGGTGCGCTTTACATAAGGCAAAGTCTCAAAGAAGTTCCAGTTGGCTTTTTCAGCTTCCAAGTGATTTTCAATATGATCCATATTGATAGCGTGCAATTCGGGGTTAGCCTTGTTTTTGGCAGGGCAGGCCGAAACGCAGATACCGCATCCGGTGCAATCTTCAGGTGAAATTTGCAAAATAAATTTCTTGCCTTCAAATTCTTTACCTTTATAAGCGGCAGATTTTAAGGTAGCCGGGGCATTCTTCAAATCTTCATCTGATGCAACCTTCATTCTGATAACGCCATGCGGGCAAACAATCGAGCACTTGCCGCATTGGATACAAGTCTCATTATCCCAAACCGGAATTTCGGTAGCGATACAACGTTTTTCATATTTGGTTGTACCGGTCGGCCAAGTTCCGTCAACAACATCGTTGAAAGCAGATACCGGCAATTCATTACCACGGTCGGCAATAATTTCGGCAGTAACTTTTTGAACGAATTCCGGAGCATTAGCCGGAACCGGAGCCAAACGATGCAGTTTAGATGTAACCTCGTTAGGATAATCAACTTTGTGCATATGAGCCAAAGAAGCATCAACCGCAGCATAGTTCTTTTGTACAATCTCGTCACCCTTCTTAGAATAGGTTTTCTTAATTGCATTCTTAATTTGGGCAATAGCTTCATCTTTGGGCAAGATGTTAGAAATGGCAAAGAAACAAGCCTGCATAATAGTGTTAATGCGTTGTCCCATGCCGGTTTCACGAGCAACTTCAACCGCGTTAATGGTGTAGAATTCCAACTTTTTATCAATGATTTCTTGTTGGACTTCAGCGGTTAAGTGATCCCAAACTTCATTAGCGGCATAAGGAGCGTTGAGCAAGAAAACGCCACCCTTTTTGGCAATTTTCAAGACATCAACCTTAGCCATGAACGGGAATTGGTGACAAGCAACAAAGTCAGCTTTGTTAATTTGATAAGCTGCACGAATAGGATTATCGGAAAAACGCAAGTGTGAAGTGGTCATAGAGCCTGATTTACGAGAATCGTAAACAAAATAGCCTTGACCATATTTGCCGGCATCTTCAGCAATAATCTTAATTGAGTTTTTGTTAGCACCAACCGTACCATCGGCACCCAATCCATAAAATACAGCGCGAACAACATCTTTGCCTTCGGTGTCAATATCATCAGAATAAGGTAAAGAAGTATTGTTAACATCATCATTGATACCAACAGAGAAACTGTTAATCGGGTTCATGCTGGCACCATTGTCATAAACGGCGCGAACCATACCCGGAGTAAATTCTTTGGATGACAAGCCATAACGACCGCCATAGATGCGCGGGCAGAAAGCAATCTCGCCTTTAGCAAAAGCTTGGCTCAAGGTAGCAACAACATCCAAATACAAAGGTTCACCGATAGAGCCGGATTCCTTGGTTCTGTCAAGAACGTTGACAACTTTAACCGACTTAGGCAAAGCCTTTAAGAAAGACTTCTCCGGGAAAGGACGATACAGATGAACTTTCATCAAACCGACTTTGTAGCCGTTATTGTTCAAATATTCGATGGTTTCTTCAACGGTTTCGGCACCGGAACCCATGATTACGATAACTTGTTCGGCATCGGGGGCACCGCAATAATCAACAACATTGTATTTGCGTCCCGAAATCTTGGCGAACTTATCCATCTCTTCTTGAACGATACGTTCTACCTGAGCATAGAATTTGTTGCCGGCTTCACGACCTTGGAAGAAAACATCAGGGTTTTGAGCAGTACCGCGCAAAACCGGAGCTTCCGGACGCAAAGCGTTTTTAGCATTGAATGAGAAATCAACACCTTCTAACATGGCGCGCAAATCGTCATCGGAAAGCAATTTAATCTTTTTGATTTCGTGAGATGTACGGAAACCATCAAAGAAATGCATAAATGGAACGCGCGAACGCAAAGTCGAAGTTTGAGCAATGGCGGCCATATCGTGAGCTTCTTGTACTGAGTTGGAGCAGAGCATGGCAAAACCGGTTTGACGACAAGCCATAACATCTGAGTGATCGCCGAAAATCGACAAGGCGTGATATGACAAAGAGCGTGCGGCAACATGCATAACAAACGGGCTTAATTCACCGGCAATCTTGTACATATTGGGTATCATCAAGAGTAAGCCTTGCGAAGCGGTAAAGGTGGTGGTCAAAGCACCGGCTTGAATAGAGCCATGGCAAGCACCGGCGGCACCGGCTTCAGATTGCATTTCTTGAACATTGGGAACAACACCCCAAAGGTTCTTTTGGTTGGCAGCTGACCAAGCATCAGCCCATTCGCCCATCGGTGAAGAAGGAGTAATCGGATAGATTACGCAAACCTCATTCATGCGGTGAGCAACAGAAGCGGCGGCCTCATTGCCGTCCATCATTTTCATTTTTACATCAGACATCTATATTTTCCTTTTGTTAAAAAATTAGTCTGCCCGCAATATATAAGCAAACTTGAACAAAATCCAGTAAAAAAGAATAAATATTGACAGTTGCAAAAAAGATGTTTTTGTCTAAAAAATGGTTGACGGATAGAGGTAAAAGTAGTATATTTGAGGTACAAAAAAATTATTGAGATATGAAAAAATTGATCTTAGCGGCACTACTGTTTTTACTGGCCGCATGTAATCATCAAAAAAATTCAGCTTTACGGGAAGGTGACTATACAGTTGACAACCAAACGATTGAAGCTCCGGCACTGGAAGATTGGGAGTTCGGGGCTTATGGTCAAGTAGGGTACTACTCATTTGAGGTTGACAGTACAATCAAAGACTTTGTGTACTTTGATTGTGACAGTGTCAAGCAAGTAGTTATATCCTACTATGCAAACCCAAATCAACTAAGAGCTATCCACCTGGCAATAGATGATATAATCATCGAAAAGGGGTGGCGATACCCTTTGGAGCAATGGCATGATTTTGAAGAAGATTTACAAGCCATGCTTGGCGAGGATATAAGCTATCGCCTTGGTGAAGTTGAAATTGACATTGATTAAGGTCGGAGCAATCCGACCTTTTGTTTTTTGTTGAGAAAATTTTTATTGTGATTGTCATAAGAATAAATTGCGATTACACTGCGTCGTGTTTAATCAATCTATGAGGAGATGTATAAAATGAAAAAGTTATTCGCTCTTGCGACTTTGTTGACATCAGTTGCCTTTGCGGCAAATGCTCAAACAGATATCGCTGCTGCCGCTAATGCTGTGGCAAAAGCTGCTGATGATTTGGCTGTAAAAGTTGAAGAATCTAAGGCCGGAGTTAATGCTCAAGTTGATGAGGCTAAGGCTAAAGTTGAAGAAACCAAAGCTCAAGTAGAAGCCAAAAAGGCAGAGGCTGATGATGCTGCCGAAGCCAAAAAAGCCGAAGATGAAAAAGCCGTTGAGAATATGAAAAAGAGTTTGGATAATCTCAAGAACGCTTTCTAAAAAAGATAGCGAGTCGAAAGCTTGAAAAAACCGTTCTCTCTTTTCAGAGAGAGCGGTTTTTTATATTTTAGTATATTTTTTAAAATTTTGTATAAAACCCGCTTGACAGGGTAGGCAAAAAGTGGTATAGTGTTATTGTTTATAGGGATTAAGAGAATTATTAACAAAAGGTGCAGATGAATTTGTTAGTTAGAAATATGTCGGTAGTCTTAAAATTATGGAAGTAAAGAGCTTGTTAATCCACGAGCCGCCCGCTGTTGTTTACAGTTTAGAGCTACGCGCCCTAGGGACCAAAGTAAAACTTCGATATTTTAATGATGAGACATAAAGTAAGCTAGGAAGTTTGTTTGCAGCTAATAAAAAAAAATAAATATATGAGCGTTATGACTTATATTTGGATTGGCGTAGCAGTTTTGGTAGCAGTTGTTCTGTTTCTGATGTTGCGCTGGGTGTTCAGCCTGCGAACTGTGGTGTCGCCGAACGAGGTGCACATTGTGCGCCAAGGCAAAAAAACCCTGATTTACGGCGCATCAGCCAGTATCCCGGAAGGCAACGAGGTGAGCGGCAATGCCTACTACCGTTGGCCCGAATGGGTGCCGGCAATCGGTGTCACAATATCGCGACTGTCTCTGGCGGTTTTCGACATCGACATCAAAGGATACGACGCCTATGACAAGGATCGCTTGCCCTTTGTGGTTGATGTGAAAGCCTTCTTCCGGATCTGTGACTTTAAGATGGCGGCCGAGCGCGTGGAAAGTGACAAAGAACTTCGCGAGCAACTCCTCGACATCTGCCGTGGTGCCGCCCGTACCATCCTCGCTAAGGAGGACTTGGAGAGCATTATGGGCGAACGCTCCAAATACGGCAAGGTTTTCACTGACGAAGTCAGTGAGCAGCTCAAGGCTTGGGGTGTTGAACCTGTCAAGTCTATCGAGCTGATGGACATCCGTGATGCCAGCGGCGAGGAAGTTATCGCCAACATCATGAAGAAAAAGAAATCCGTCATCGAGAAGGAGTCACGCGTCACCGTCGCCAAGAATATGCAGGAGGCGAAGGAAGCGGAGATTGCTTCTCAGCAGGAGATCGACCTGAAGCAAGCCGCCGCTGACCAGACGGTCGGAATGAGAAAGGCGCAGGTTGAGCAAGAGGTTGGCGTCGCCAAACAGAAGGCCGACCAGGCCGTGCAGGACGAGAAAAAGACCACCAAAACGAAGGAAATGGATGTCATTCAGGTGGAGACCGTCCGCAAGGCTGAGATCGACAAAGACAAGATCAAGATCGACGCCGAAGCCGCCCAGCAAAAGACGGAGATCGACGCCGAAGCCGCTCGTAAGAAGACTGTGATCAACGCCGAGGCCGCGCAGAAGGAGGTCGAACTCCAAGCCGAGGCCGAGAAAAAGCGTATTGAATTGGTGTCTGAAGGTAACCTGACACAGGCTACTAACAACGCCAAGGGTATCGAGGCCGAAGGTGAAGCCAAGGCCGGTGCCGAGGAAAAAATGCGCAAAGCTCAGGTCGCCGGCGACATCGCTCTGGCTGAGCAGATCGGCTCCAATGAGGGATACCAGAGGTACCTTCTCGGCATCCGTCAACTTGAGGCCGGTGAAGCCGTCGGTGTTGAGCAGGCCAAGAACCTCGATGGATCCAACATCCGCATCATTTCCGGTGCAGGTGAGGGTATCCAGGGCAGCGTAAGCAAGGTCATGGATCTGTTCTCTGCTCAGGGAGGTCTGGCTCTGGGAACTGCTCTCGAGGCCTTCACGGGTACCAAGGCCGGTCAGGACGCTGTGTCCGCCATTGTCGGTTTCCTTTCCTCGCTGGGAAAAGGAAAGCCGCAGGCACAAGCTCCGACCCCGAAGTCTGAGCCCGAGGCTCCCAAACCCGAAGCTCCGAAGCCTTCTGAGGAATAAACCTTTATTTCCTCAACAAAAACCGTTCTCTCTTTTCAGAGAGAGCGGTTTTTTGGTATTTAAACTTGACAAAAAAGCACTGATTGTTATCATAACAGCAAATTTTATCATTAATTTATTTATTAATCCAAAAATATTTATTATGGGAACAACGATTTTAGTAATAGCTTGCGTGGCTATTGTTATGTTCATTGTGTTGGCAATTTATAGTGCCGATAAAAAACGAAAAAAGCCGGTTGGCTATGAAGTTACGGTGCCGGATGGCGAGACACATTTGGTTCGTCGTGATGGTTCCATCTATTGGTATGGTCAGCGTGAACTGAGTAACCGATATTTGCGTTACCCGGATGATCAGATTATCGTTCTGCAAGGGGATGATAACAGATTTAAGGTGGCAGTTGACGACTGTTTTGTCTTAAGTCAGTTCGGTTCATCATTAGTCAAAATTAAAGTTAAGGTGGAAGCATTTTTCTTCCTTAATGATAGTGAGGAGCTGTTCAAACATGACACTATGGCGCTGTTGGAATCATATGTCAAAATGGTTGCATGCAATGCCTGTCTTGAAATGAAGCTGAAAGATCTGATCAAGTCCGGCATCAGTGAAGTCATCAAAAAGGATGCCATGCTTGAAAAACGCTCCGACTTTACAAGACTAGGAGTTGAGTTGAATGATTTTGAGATAGTTGAAATCCAAGACGCTTATGGCAAAACCTATGTCGCCAATCTACAAAAACAGATTGAAGGTGAAAAAGCTCCACAACCTAGTGCAAAATCCGGCAAAAAATCCCACTATCCGACATTAGAAGAGGTGGTTGACCAAGGTTTGCATGAACTCTAGAAATGTTAAAACCCCGTTGTTTGATTTCTTCAAACATACGGGGTTTTTCAGTTTTAGGGAAAAGATTTGATAATAATTAGATGAGCGATGTCAGCTCCTGCAACATTTCATCAGCGGTGGTAATAATCTTACCGGCAGCTGAATAAGCTCTTTGAACAATAATCATGTTGGAGAACTCATTGGCCAAATCAACGGTTGAGCTTTCCAAAGCACTGGAAGCTATTTCGCCCGAACCGCCGGAGGTGGCCTGAGTTAATAGCGGAGTGCCTGAAGCCGTTGTGGCAATCCAAACATTGTTGTTTAAGGCTTCCATACCATCAGCATTGGTGAACATGGCCAAAGGTATGATGGCAATCGGTTGAGTTTCACCATTTGAGAATACGGCGGTTACAATACCATCATCACTGACAGTAACTCCGGTATAGTTACCGAAAGTAGCACCATCTTGGTTGATGTATGAGGTGTTGAAGTTGCCGGACAAGCTGGTCAAACCGGAGGAAGTGTTTTCGTTACCCATGTTAAGAGTAATTTTGACACCATCACCATCAGCAACATTACCGGTCATATCTTGAGCACCATTAGCCCAATAGATTTCCATGTCGTTGATATTGATGGTTTTAGGTGTACCGTCAGAATTGAACATAACCGCCGGAACCGAACTACCCAAATGTTCAATGCCATCATTGATTGAGGTAAATTTGCTGGTAATCGGGGTGGTAATGCTCAAAGATGAACCACCTTGGATATAGTTGCTGGTATTGCCGAAAGTGATATCCGAGATGTTGATGTCCTCACCGGTTGATGAAGGAATAATCTCTAAAGTTGAACCACTGGCAACAAAGCGTTCCGGTTCGGCAATATCAGATTTGGCAATCGCAACAGCCAAGTTTTTGACGTCTTGAGTGAAATCACCGGTGGGTTCTCCGACACTGGCAAAAGGTTTTTTGGCGCTGACATCAGCAATGGCCGATGACAGATCGGAGATATCATACCAACTACCACTATCATCTTCAGCAATGTATTGCCCGTTGAGATAAAAGATCTCAGTACCGGCAGCAATTGTTCCGGAGGCAGTTGTCAAAGCAGAAGAGGTTCTGTTGGCCTGATCGGTGAAAACAAAAGCTGTGCCATTAATGGTCAGGCTATTGCCACTGGCAAGGCTGGTGACATCGATGTAAGCTGCGTTGCGCAGGTTGTTGTCAATAGCTTTCAAAGTGAAAGTTCCGGTGGGCAATCCGGTTGACTGATTGATATCAGCAGAGGATTGAACACAAGCCAAGCACTTGCTGCAATCAAATTGCAATTCTTCACCGGTCAAGCTTTGATTTACCTCAATAGCACCTTTGTCGATAGAAAATCTTCCACCGTCACGGATGTTAGCCTGAACGGCAGCAAGGAAGTTTTTCAATACGGTTGAAAGCTCGTTGGATGAAATATCAACTTCCGTAGTATCAGTGCCTGAAGGCGAAGATGTGAAAGTAAATGTGGTGGTTCCGATTTTAATGGTTGAACCCTCGGAAGGAACATCGGAAAATTCCATGTGAGCCGCAGAAGCATAAACTTGTTGATCTTTATTGTAAAGATTTACGGCGGCAGCTCCGGATGGAACAGAAGTGTTCAAATCCCATGAGTTGGCCGAAGCCTTCTGATAGTTTAAGCTTACATTGGCCGGATTACCTAAACTGTCATACACAAGAGTTGATACCGAGTGAGTGTCACCGATGCGGGTTGATGACGGTAAGTTAGCACCGAAAGCAATTTGAGTTGTCGGTGTAGCGGTACCGCCGATTTTGGATAAGTCAATACCGCGCAAGTTGGTTTTGTCGACAATGTTGTCATTGATATAGACGGTTTGACCGGCATCGTTTTTGTAAGCTTTCATATACATAATGCCATTGATATCAACAGTTGCTGCGGTAGTTGTACCATCCCAAGGCAATAATGACCAAGCCTGAGCATAATAACCACCGGAGTTTACCATATAACCGGTTTCGTCAGCTTTGAAATCGCCGGCACGGGTGTAGGCCCAAGTCTCGTCACCAAGATTGGAAGAGTTAACTACGAAGAAACCTGCTCCGGAAATCGCCAACGAAGTGTTGGATGCAACAGAAGACAACAAGCCTTGCGAGCTGATGTTCTGGCTGGCATGTGGTTGGACACCGCCGGAGGAATATTTGTTTGACGAAATTTGTTTGGTTACCAGTGTCGAAAATGACACGTTGTTGTCTTTGTAACCAACAGTGTTCATGTTAGCGATGTTGTCAGCTACCGCTCCCATGGCGCTGGATTGGGAAGATAATCCCGAAACACCAGCTTGTAATGCACCTAAAATACTCATGTTCTTTCTCCTAAAACTAAAAGGTTAAGCGTTCTCGTCATTTAATGCGCTACCATTTCCTTGAGCGCTTGCGATTATTTCATCCCAATAGCTTGAGCCGCGGGATGTTAAAATGTTATCTAAAGTTGTGGTTGTGGCATCGCCAAGACCAATATAAATTCCGTTTTCATCACTGGCGACACCGGTAACTTTGCCATAAACCGTGGTAGTTACGGTCGGCGCAGCTTGGCCGGATAAAGCCTGCGGCATAATAGCAATTTGATAAGCTCCATCCGGAAGCTGATTGCCGAAATTGTCTTTGCCGTTCCACACAAAATCGTGGGTTCCGCTTGAGGTATCACCGGTAGTAGTGTAAACAGTGTTTCCGTCAAGGTCTTTAACCAAGATAGATGTGCTTTCAACATTTTGTCCCAAAGTATAGGTTGCTTTGGCGGCGCCATTGGCCAAAGGCATAACATCACCCAAGACTTGAACGGTCTGACCTACATAACCGGTAGCTTGAACACCGAGATTGTGGATAGACAGGCTCAAAAGCTGATCCAATTTGGTGTTGGTTTGAATGGCTTGTTCAACATTAGAATATTGTACCAGTTGATTAGTGTATTCAGTGGCATCCATCGGATCAAGCGGATCTTGATATTGCAACTGAGTGGTCAGCATGGTCAAAAAAGTGTTCATATCCGCCGACAAGGTCTGGCTGGCAGCACCGGTTTTGGTGGCTGAAGTGTTGACGGAATTGATGATGGAAGTTAAATCTGTCATGGCTTAATCTCCTTATAACTATACTCTGATGTTAAGACCGACTTTGGGGTCATACGCCAGATTATCATTTACTCCGGTCGGTTCAGATTCTTGAGCCAAGGTCTCACCAATAAACTGCTGAAATTTGTTTTCTTCACGGTTGTGATTGGCTTGACGTTCTTCCTGAGAGCTGAAATTAAAGTTTTGTTTGTCAGTATCATAGCCGGCATCTTGGAATGATTTGCTCAAACTTTCAACTTCGCGTTGAAGCAAATCAGAGGTTTCTTGTCTTGAGGCTATGATGTCAGCATGCAGTTTGCCATCTCTGCTGATATACATGCGAACTTGTACTTTGCCTAATTCTTCAGGCTTTAATTCAATATCGATAGTATCAACTCCTTTAACAGCTGATTTGGTGATATTGACTTTGATTTGTTCAATTACCTCTTTGCCCAAACCTTTCAGGGAGGCATCATCATTTACCTCTTGTAAGCGAGGAGATAATTCATTTTTGGGTGTCAGATGCGAGACCGACAATTCAACAGGCTGTATGGAATTTATCATAGCAACATCTTCGGAGGCAGATAAAGAAGCGGTTTGACCGGAGATGTCAGCAACAAATACATTATTGACAGCCAATGGTGTGGTTTCAGCATTGTTTTGAACAGTATTGTTGTTGGTTAGAATTTGTTCACCTTCAATAAAGTTTTCAACATTTATCGGGGTGTCAGACATGTTGTCGCCTTGCAACATGGAAGTAATTGCAAATGAATTTTGCAAAATGTTGTTTTCGATAGGGGCGGCAATTTTTGCCTCATTGACGTTAACATCAATTTTGAGATGGTGTGATGTACCGATTTTGGTATCCAGATGTTGAGCTTGCTGAATTAACAAATCACTCTTTTCGTCAATGGGCATATTTAACGGATTGTCATTTTGCTGAGAAGAAGCGGCTTTATGAGCGGTTGTATCTTCAATGGTATCTAAATTCATAGCCACAGTTTGTGGTGTTACTTTTTCAACAACCTGAACGGTTTTAGCAGATGTGGTATCTTCAACAATGGTAGTAACAGTAGCATCTTCAGAAGTTGTATTTTCTGGAGTGACTGTAATTATATCAGTGTCATCAGTAACAACTTCAGTTTGCTCTATCGGAGATACAGACATTTGAGGCAAATCAAATATTTTACCTAAATCCCATAAATTTTCAGCAACCATTGTTTCAGCATTTTCGATTATGGCGGGAATTTCAGTTGCGACCTCAGCGCCAGTGCTTTCGACATCATTTTCAACTTGAACATAGGCTGCATCAGTTGAAGGTTGTGTTTGAACATTATCTTGAGGGTTCGAAGAGTTTACAGCAGCCGGAGCAGTAGTGACTTCCTGTTTGTTGTTTTGTTCTACTGTCTTTTTCTCAACCTTATCTGACGACTTTGTGGCAGTTTTCTTGAGAGTTTTGTTTGCCGAAAAGTCATTATTGTTTTTGTTGGAGGGACGAGAAGTTTTATTTTTTTCAGAAACTAAAGAATCTGCATTTTTAGAAGTATCAAAAGCAGATGCTTTAACATTATTATCAACCGGAACATTTTTAATCATGTCAATAAAACCAATCTCACTGGCAGATGACAAGTTTTTACTGTCAAAGTTGAAATTAAGTGCAAGTTGCATAATGCTGTTTCTATCTTGTATTTCCATCTTTTTCGCCTTATAAAAAATTAAGCTTGCAGAAGTATATGCAAGTTGCGTGCCAAATTTTAAAAACAGCGACAATAAGACACAAAAGTAATAAAATTTGAAAATTGCATTTTTGAGCAAAAAAGCATAAAAAATGCTAAAAATGCATAATTTTTGTTGTATTTTTTGCAAAAAATGATATTTTAACAAAAGAGTGATTTTTTTGAAAGATAATGTTATGAATAATCAAATTGATACAAAAGTTATAAATAAACTGGCTGAAGTTTTGAACAAAAATAATTTGAGCGAATTGGAATATGAGGACGAGAAATGCCGTATAAGTATAAAAAGCAACAGCGGCTCAGCTTTGGTTCAGACAGTTGCTCCGCTTCAAACTATACAGCCGGTTAATACTGCAAAAGCTAATACAGCAACAGACAGTAATGATTTTTCAATTGATGATTATTCGAATAATGCCGGTAGTGTTAAAGCCCCAATTGTCGGTGTGGTTTATTTGTCACCGGATCCGACGAAACCAGATTATGTTAATGTCGGTGATAAGGTTAAAGAAGGTGATATCGTTTGTTTGATTGAGGCAATGAAGACATTTAATCCGGTTAAAGCCCATCGCTCTGGTATTGTTACCAAAATTTTGGTTGAGTCGGGTGATCCGGTTGAATATGGTGAGTCTTTGCTGATAATTGAGTAAGAGGTCAAAATGTTTGAAAAAGTTTTGATTGCCAATCGTGGCGAGGTTGCGTTACGAATTCATCGGGCTTGTCGCGAGATGGGGATAAAGACCGTAGCTGTTCATTCGGAGGCTGATGCAAATGCTATGCATGTTAGATTGGCTGATGAGGCGGTTTGTATAGGTCCGGCTCGAGCCGCAGATTCTTATTTGAATAAGTCAGCGATTATCTCAGCTGCGACAATTACAGGGGTTGATGCCATTCACCCGGGATATGGTTTTTTGTCGGAAGATGCAGATTTTGCAGAAATGGTTGAAGAACACGGTATTGCCTTTATCGGTCCTAAACCTGAGCAAATACGTATGATGGGAGATAAACTCAAAGCCAGAGAATTTGCCAAAGAGTGTGGTCTGCCGGTGGTAGAAGGAAGCGATGCTTTGCAGAGTATTGATGATGCCAAAGAAAAGGCAGCGACTATCGGCTATCCGATTATTATTAAAGCCAAAGCCGGTGGTGGTGGTAAGGGGATGAAAATTGCTAATAATGAACAAGAAATCGCCACGGCATATATGATGGCCCGAGCTGAGGCCAAAGCTTCGTTTTCTAGTGATGAAGTGTATATGGAAAAATATTTGCAAAATCCCCGCCATATTGAAGTTCAAATTCTGGCAGACAGTTATGGGCATGTTGTTTGTTTGGGAGAAAGGGATTGTTCAATTCAACGCCAGAATCAAAAAATTATTGAAGAAACTCCGTCTCCGGCTTTGAATGAGCAACAGCGAAAAGAGCTTTGCGAGCTTGCCAAGTCAGCTATGGAAAAAATCGGTTATGTCAGTGCCGGAACTTTGGAATTCTTGTTTGAGAACGGCAAGTTTTACTTTTTAGAGATGAATACACGTTTGCAAGTTGAGCATCCGATTACTGAGGCTGTCTCAGGCATTGATATTGTAAGAGAGCAATTGAGAATAGCTGATGGTGCGAAGTTAGGTTATACCCAAGATGATATTAAATTGAACGGATGTGCCATAGAATGTCGTATTAATGCTGAAGATCCCGAAACTTTTGTGCCTAATGCCGGAAAAATTACAGAATGGCATGCTCCGGGTGGATTGGGAGTTAGGGTCGATTCCGAGATTTACTCAGGTTATAAAATTCCTCCATTCTATGACAGCATGATTGCTAAGCTGATTGTGCATGGTCGCACCCGTAACGGCGTTTTGATGCGGTTGCATCGGGCGTTGGAAGAATTTGTAATTGATGGCGTAAAGACGACTATTCCTTTGCACCAAAAAATCATAGCTCAACCTGAATATATTGACGGACTTTACGATATTCACTGGTTAGAGAATAATATTCGTAATTTCAGATAATTCTTTATTGCACATAGCGACAAATATTTGTACCAAATGTTTTACGAACATAAATTGTCAAATCGGAAGGTTTATCTTTGAAGTTTTCGGCTTCGGTTTGGCTGTTCATGATTTGAGCTATTTTCATTTTTCCTTCGACTTTTTCGCGTAGCTCGATAGCGCCTCTAACTCCGCGAACTGCTGCGATATTATATAAAGTGTGAGCCTGTTGGATGTCAGCAGGATATTTGGTGGTGCCAGAATAGATATCGGCAAGTTTCATCATAGCTTGAAGATGTCCTTGTCCGGCAGCCCTTTTTAAATACTTAATAGCGTTACCATAGTTTTGTGGATATCCCTGACCATTCATATACATTGTTGCAATCAAAAATTGTGCTTCATCAAAACCTTGGTCAGCCGCGGCCTTGATTAAAGGAGCCGCTTTGATAAAATTAAGTTGACGATGTTTGCCGTAGTAATAAGCGCATCCGGTCATAAATTGCGCCAAAACATTACCTCCGGTAGCAGCTTTTTCAAAATTAGCTATACCGGTTTCGACATTTTGTTCAATGCCACTACCACTGACATAAATAAAACCTAGGTTAGTTGCGGCATCAAAGTTTCCAGCTTCAGCGGCTTTAGCAAACAATAGGGCTGCTTTACGCGGATTACGCTTGGTTCCAATACCATTGTAATAAAGACTTCCCAAGTTATTGATACCTATTTTATCGTTTTGATTGGCGGCGAGCTCGTAATAGTGAAATGCCTTTTCATAGTCGGCGGTAAGCCCTTCCAGGCCATAGAGATAAGCGTATCCAAGTTTTAATTGCGCTGAAACATCGCCATCTTCAGCTTTTTGAGTGAGGGTTTCCAAGGAATTTTCATCTTTAGAAGGTGATGATACAAAATTAGGTATTTTCAGCCCCATGAAGTTAAATAAAGCGCTATCTTCTTTGGCACTTTTTTCATTTGAAGGTTCAGAAACATTTTCAGAAACATCTTGCTTTGGAGTTTCAGATGCTTGTGGAGCCGGCTCATCACCGAGCAGAGACAGGCTTTCTTGAGCATAAACGTTGCCCGTTAGAAGAACAGACAAAGCAATTAGAGTATATAATCTGAACATGGATACCTCCTATAATATAGCGAAGTATAGCAAATACAGGTTAATTTTATATAAACGGCAATCTAGATTTTGCCGTGACAATGCTTGTATTTTTTACCTGATCCGCAAGGGCAGGGGTCATTGCGTGATATTTTTCCCCAGGTATTGGGATTGTTAGGATCAACTTGTTGATTACCATAACTGAAAGTAGTGGGCTTTTCAGGAGCTTGCATCGCCTCATTTTCAGACTTTCCTGATAATAAATTTACAGGAGATTCATGAACCTCTTTCATTGCAGAAGGTTGTTGTTCCATTTTTTCAGCGGAATTTTGTTTGATAACCGTACGCAACAGGATAAAAGATACTTTTTCACCCAATTGTGAAAGCATTTCAGAAAACATATTGAAAGCTTCTTTTTTGTATTCATTGAGAGGATCTTTTTGTCCGTAAGCGCGCAGAACAATGGTATGGCGCATATAATCCAATGTTGCTATATGGTCTTTCCACAAAGTGTCTAACTCTTGTAAAAGGATAGATTTTTCAACGACACGCAAAATATCGGAAGGAACAGATGAATTTTTCTGAGCTTGCGATTTGTCAACGGCTTCGCAAACTAAATCAACCAGTTTTTCGGAATCCATTTCAGTATCGCCGATCCATTCTTGCAGCGGGAAAATATAGCCGGTCAGGCGAGACAAATCTTGGTTAATGAGTTCCAAATTCCAATCTTTGGGTGATGAGCCATAGGTGATATCTTTGTATATAACATTGCGAATTTGGTCATGATACATATCAACAAGAACTTCGGAGACATCTTCGGATTCCATCAACTCGCGGCGTTGAGCGTAAATTACTTTGCGTTGCTCATTCATAACATCGTCATATTTGAGCAAATTCTTACGAATATCAAAGTTGCGTTCTTCAACTTTTTGTTGAGCCTTTTCCAGAGCCTTGCTAATCCACGGGTGAACCAGCGGTTCGCCTTCAGGCAAACCTAAATGCTGTAACATAACACCCATGCGCTCGGAGCCAAAAATGCGCATTAAATCATCTTCCAGTGAAAGGAAGAATTTGGAGGTTCCAGGATCACCTTGACGACCGGAACGACCACGTAATTGGTTGTCAATACGACGACTTTCATGGCGTTCAGTACCCAAGATATAAAGTCCGCCGGCAGACTTAACCTTTTCTTTGTCGGCAGCGACCTCTTGTTTGATTTTTTCGCGTAAAGCTTCAATCTGTTCAGGCGTTTCGTTGCCTTTTAAGGTTTCTTTTAAGCGCATATCAACGTTACCGCCCAACTGGATGTCAGTACCGCGTCCGGCCATGTTGGTGGCAACAGTGATGGCACCGGAGCGTCCGGCCTGAGCAATGATGTAAGCCTCACGTTCATGGTGACGGGCATTTAGTACTTCAAATTTCAGGTTGGTACGTTTGGATAACAAGTCAGCAACCAATTCTGATTTTTCAATAGAGGCAGTGCCGACCAAAACTGGTTGACCTTTTTCGTGACATTCAATTATGGTCTTGATGATGGCATCATACTTTTCATTGGCAGTACGATAGATTTCATCATGCATATCTTGTCGTATTACCGGACGATTGGTAGGAATTTCAACACATGATAGATTGTAAATATCGTTAAACTCAGCTTCTTCGGTCATGGCTGTTCCGGTCATACCGGCCAGCTTGGGATAAATTCGGAAATAGTTTTGGAAAGTAATTGAAGCAAGGGTTTGGTTTTCTGATTGAATTTGTACTCCCTCTTTAGCTTCAATAGCTTGGTGCAGACCATCGGAATAGCGGCGTCCTTCCATCATACGACCGGTAAATTCGTCAATAATCATAACTTTGCCGTCTTTGACGATATAATCAACATCTTTGATGTGCATTTTGTGAGCACGCAAAGCCTGATTTACATGGTGGACAAGACTTACATTAGCCAAATCATAAAGACCACCTTCTTTGATAAGTCCGACATTTTTCAGCAATTCTTCGACATGAACCATACCTTTTTCGGTTAAAGTTACCTGACGAGCTTTTTCGTCTTTTTCGTAATCATCGTCGGATAATTGCGGAATTATGCGATTAACCAAAATATATTTTTCCGAGCTATCTTCGGCTGCACCGGATATAATTAAAGGTGTTCGGGCTTCATCAATCAAAATAGAGTCAACTTCATCGACAATGGCATAGTTAAAAGGGCGTTGTACCATATCGGAAAGTCGAAATTTCATATTGTCACGCAAGTAATCAAAACCGAGCTCGTTGTTGGTAGCATAAAGAATATCGGCATTGTAGGCGGCACGACGTTGATCATCATCCTTTTCATGAATGATATAATCAACAGTAAGCCCTAAGAAACGATAAACTTGTCCCATCCATTCGGCATCGCGTTTGGCCAAATAGTCGTTGACAGTAACGATATGAACACCTTTGCCATCAAGAGCGTTAAGATAGGCGGCGAGGGTGGCCACCAGAGTTTTACCTTCGCCGGTTTTCATTTCGGCAATTTGACCGTGATGCAGAACGATACCGCCGATAAGCTGAACATCATAATGGCGTTGACCAAGAGTACGTTTGGCAGCTTCGCGCACTACGGCAAAAGCCTCGGGTAAAAGTTCGTCTAAAGTTTCGCCTTGGGATAAGCGTTTTTTAAATTCATCAGTTTTGGCACGTAGTTGTTCATCAGAAAGTTGAGAAATTTCCGGCTCTAATGAATTGATTTTTTCTACAATTTTATATTGTCTTTTAACATAACGATCATTGGCGGAGCCGAATATCTTGCGTGCAATGCTGCCTATCATGGTATTATCCTTAAATATATAATCAAAAGTTTCAGTTGATATATATCTAGTGTTTTTATGCCCGCCTGTCAAGTGTCGCGCCAAGTTATAAACCAGCAAAAAAAAGAGCTTGGAATTTGAGATATGATTGTTGTATAAATTTTAGTGATGAAAGTTTTTATAAGGAGATGAAGATGAATAACAAATTTATTGCGTTAGCCATGATGGGGGTGTTGAGTGCTTTCAACGCTCAAGCTGCCGGCAAAGATGGTGTTGCCGCAGTTGTGAACGGCAAGCAAATTAAAGTTGAAGATATCAAAACAGCTTATAATGCCAATCCGGCCGTAAAAGAGAAGACATCATTTGATGAATTTTATAACAACACATTGGATATTTTTGTTGATGGCGAGATTGTTTATCAGGCTGCCGAAAAGGAAAAAATTACCGAATCGCCGGAATATGCTGCTCAATTAAAAGGATTAAAACAAGAGTTAGCCCGCAAGATTTATTTGGATAAAAAAGTTCGTGCCGCAGTTGATGATAAAGCAGTTAAAAAACTCTATGAAGATTACAAAGATACATTTCATGGCGAAAAAGAAATCAAGGCTAAACATATTTTGGTTGATAATGAGGCAGCCGCTAAAGAAGTTATTGCCAAGTTAAATGATGCCGGACAGTTTGATAAATTGGCTAAAGAATATTCCAAAGAGCCGGCAGAATTGGGATACTTTACCAAAGAGATGATGGTTCCGGAATTTGCCGAAGCCGCTTTTTCAATGAAAAAAGGTCAATTCAGCAAAACTCCGGTAAAAACTCAGTTTGGCTATCATGTGATTTTGGTTGAAGATATTCGTGAAGCCAAACCGGAGCCTCTGAAGAATATTGAGCCGCAACTGAAAGCAATGTTGGCAAAGAAATCGGTCGGTGATATTCTCAAAAAATTACAGGATAGTGCCGAAGTTGTAAAGTATGACGCCAAAGGCAATAAATTATAAAATTCGTCGGAATGCCGACTGATAAATAAAAAAGTTCTTTCAGCTACATATCAGCTGAAAGAATTTTTTTATAATTTGCTCAATTTTCAGGCAATAAGTTGGCAGATGATTTCGCAAGACTTTTCCGGAGCTTTGTTCCAAAAATCATGATATTGCTGATAGTGATTTTCAATGCCGGGAGTATCGCTGATGATGCGGATTGATAAGAACGGGATGTTATATAAATAACAGGTTTGGGCAATGGCACCGGATTCCATATCTACGGCCAATCCGGAGGGAAAACGATTTTTGATTTTTTTTAGTTCGGCAATATCACTGATAAATTGATCTCCGCTGGTAATTAAACCTTTAATGATTTTTACATCGGCGGAAATTGCAGTTGCTTTATTGATTAAATTTTTATCGCCGTGAAATATGGCAGGCAAGCCTTGAACTTGGCCATATTCATTTTCTTCACCGCACCAAACATCGTGATAAACCACATCTTCACCTAAAACAATGTCCATCACACTCAATTCCGGTGATAATCCTCCGGCCAATCCGGTATTAATTATGTAGTCAGGATGAAAATTTTCAATCATTTCACAAGTGGCTAAAGCTGCGTTAACTTTTCCCATGCCGCTTTGCATCAACACAACCGGGTTATTGTTGATTTGACCGGTGGCAAAAGTAAAATGTTTTATTTGCTTTTCTTCAGCATTATGAAGTGTTTTGAACACCATATCAAATTCACTTCGCATTGCAACAATAAGTCCAATCATAAAGTTACCTCTTTTACTTCAATTAATACTTTAGAAAAGACACCACATCGCCGTAAGATGATAATTTCGAACTACCTGATAATTCTGATAATTCAATCAAAAAAGCCATGGCAATAATGTTACCTTTAAGACGTTTGATTAATTTGCAAGCAGCTTCGGTAGTTCCGCCGGTGGCGAGTAAATCATCAATAATCAAAACTCGTTCACCTGTTTTGATGCTGTCAGAATGAACTTCCAAGGCAGCTGAACCATATTCCAAATTGTAATATTCTTTTATTTTTTCAGAGGGAAGTTTACCCGGTTTGCGAAGCAACACAATGCCACATCCCAGTTTGTATGCCAGAGGAGCCCCCAATAAAAATCCGCGAGACTCAATAACGGCAATCTTATCAATTTTTGCACCTTTAAAACGGTTATAAAAAATATCAACAATTTGTTGCAGACACTGACCATCAGCCAATGCCGGAGTTATATCCTTAAATACAATTCCCGGTTTGGGGAAGTCTTTAATATCGCGAATATGCTGCTTTATTTTTTCATACATCGGTTGTCTCCATTGAATATGTGTTGATATTGTTGACACATAAATATGTTAAAAGCAAGTTGTTTTTTTATAAATTTTGCTTGACTTTATGTAAAATAAGAGTCTATAAGACTTTTGCATTTGGCAATGACGTTGAATGCGATGTGGATTTAACCTAACTTGTCCCGCAACAGAGGACTAAATAAGGAGATATGTTGCTATGCAGAAAACTGCTGAATTTGTGTCGCTCGGACACCCTGATAAAACTGCCGATTATATTTCAAGTTATATTTTGGATCGTATGATTGAACAAGATCCAAGAGTTAAGTATGCCGTTGAGGTTATGCTCAAGGATAATGATGTTATCTTGGGTGGAGAAATCAAGGGTAATGTTGATTTGTCACATTTGCGTGACTATGTATTGCAAGCTTTGGCCGAAGTCGGATACAGCCAAGAATATGCCAAAGTTTGGGGAAATTATGCAATTGAACCGGATAAGGTAAAAGTTACTAACTTGATTGGTCAGCAATCAGCCGATATAAATCAAGGAGTTGAACAAAACGGTTGGGGTGATCAAGGAGTGTTTGTCGGTTATGCCTGTAAAGGTGAGGGCGCTATCAATCACGAACTGTTTTTGGCACGCAAGCTGAATGATGCTCTTTACAATTTAGCAAAATCAGACAAGCGTTTCGGTTTGGATATTAAAACTCAAATAACACTTGATGATAATGATGATATTGAAACAGCCATTGCAGCAGTTCCGATGTTGGAAGATGTTGATTTGACCGATTTTATTATTAAAACTTTAGGTCAAAAGCCTAAAAACATCATTGTTAACGGTACGGGCAGATACACCTATCATTCATCAATTGCTGATTGCGGTATAACCGGCAGAAAATTGGCAGTTGATTTTTATTCGACGGCATGCCCGATCGGTGGTGGGTCACCTTGGACCAAAGATGGTTCCAAAGCTGATGTTACTTTGAATATGTATGCTCGCAAATTGGCCAAAGAAAACTTAAAAGACAATGATGAATGTTTTGTTTATTTGTCATCTTGTATCGGACGTTCGGCATTACCGAGCGCAACTTTGAAGTGCATTAAAAACGGGGTGATTACGACATCTTGCCTCAATGTTAATAAAACTCCAGCCGAATTGATTAAAGAAATGGGGTTAGACAGACCACAGTTTGCCGATTTATGTGCACATAGTTTTGTTAAAGCTTGTTAAGTGAAAAAGAGCTCCGGTTTTGCGGAGCTTTTTTATTTATTAAGAAATTTTCCGGCTTCAATAGCGGCTTGAGCACCGGATCCGGCGGCAATTATGGCTTGACGGAACAACGGATCTTTGACATCACCGGCGGCAAAAACTCCTTTGACGGAAGTGGCACAACTGTTGGGTGATGTTTTGATATAGCCCTTATTGTCCAATTCCAGTTGGTGGCGAAATATGTCGGTGTTAGGTGTGTGACCGATGGCCACAAAAGCTCCGTCAATGCTTAAAATTTCGTTTTTGTCGGTACGGATGTTTTTGAGTTTTAGTCCGGTTAAAGACAAGGGATTTTCTTCGCCCAAAATCTCTTCCACCACACAGTTGTATTTGAAATTTATTTTTGAATTACCCAGTAATTTGTCAGCTAACACTTTATCGGCACGCAATTTATCACGACGATGAATAATAGTGACCGAACGCGCAAAGTTGGTCAGATATATAGCTTCTTCAGCTGCTGAATTGCCGCCTCCGATAACAGCAATATCTTTGTTGCGATAAAAAAAGCCGTCACAGGTGGCACAAACTGATAAACCATGACCGCGAAATTTTTTTTCATCCGGAGTGTTGAGCCATTTAGCGGATGATCCGGTGGCAATTATTACCGCATCGGCGTAAAAGATGTTGTGGTTGACTGACACACATTCAAAGGGGTGATGATGAAAATCAACTTCAACAACGGTGTCATTTAGCATCTCAACACCGAATTTTGCAGCCTGTTTGGA
This sequence comes from uncultured Pseudomonadota bacterium, assembly GCA_902799835.1. Taxonomy (GTDB): domain Bacteria; phylum Pseudomonadota; class Alphaproteobacteria; order RF32; family CAG-239; genus CAZU01. The sequence goes on along the minus strand of CADCCF010000004.1, from coordinate 146,755 downwards.
CATGGTTTCCATCAATTCGGCACTGGAGGTTGAGGGAAAAAAGCCGGAATAATTCTCGATTTCGGCACTTAAGGTTAGTTGTCCGCCGACCTCACTACCGGCAATCAGCATAGGCTTTAGTCCGGCACGAGCAGCATAGATGCCGGCAGTGTATCCGGCCGGACCGGAGCCGATAATGAGAACTTTGTTGCGATATTCAGCCATGAAATGATGACCTAATTATTGGTGCAATCGCAGTCACCGACATCATCACAAGAGCAAAGATCATATTGCGGCTCATCTTTGCGGCACGAATCTGCATAACGATTAGCATATTGACAGGACGATTTGCCGGTATTGTTGGGAAAAGAACAGCCGCAGTTGTTATCTTCGTCACAGTCGCAAAAATTAGCATCAGGAATTTGGTGGTGAGTTGCTTTCATTTGATTTTCTCCTCTGTATAATGAAAAAAGTGCCGTCTTGGTTTGAGCGGCACTTTTTTATATAAGCGAGAAAACGCAAAATTAAATATATTTAACTTCCAAAATATCAAAAGATTTTAGTCCGGAAGGGGCTTTAAATTCGGCAACATCGCCTTCTTCTTTGCCGATTAAGGCTTTGGCCAAAGGTGAGGAAAGGGAAATTTTGTTTTTTTCAATATCGGCCTCATAATCACCAACGATTTGATAGGTGCGTTCGGAATCGTCATCTTCATCAGCAACCAAAACCGTGGCACCAAAACGAATGACCTTGCTGTTAACTTTGGAGGTGTCAATAACTTGGGCACGGCTCAATACAGCCTCCAAATCTTGGATACGTCCTTCAATAAAACTTTGCTTTTCTTTGGCAGCAGAATATTCGGCATTTTCCGAGAGGTCACCTTGAGCACGAGCCTCGGAAATTGCAGCGATAATATTAGGGCGCTCAACGCCTTTTAAATTCTTCAATTCAGCTTCTAAAGCAGTAAAACCCACTTTGGTCAAAGGTATCTTTTCCATTTTTATTCACCTCAAATATTAAAAAGTGTAAAAAAAAGAACTGCGCGGATAGCTCCGGCACAGAACGGTTTAATTTCGTTATTGCTTGGCAATATAATACTGATTTTTTAATAAATCAAGAGAAATTTTATTTGAGTTTTAGAGCTTGACAAAGCCGAGCAGATAAGGTTAACTAAAATCCATATTGATAGTCGTAGTAAAGGGAAGTGTTATGGCTGAAGGCAATTATGAATTTTTACAAGAAAAGCTTGATGGTTTTGTACCGGATACGGCAGTAGTTTTGGGTTCAGGATTGGGTGATTTTACCAATGCGTTGCAAGATCCGATTGTTATTCACTATGAAGATATTCCGGGTTGTCCGACAACACATGTTCCCGGGCACAAAGGCGGACTTTATGCCGGAGTTATCGGTAAGCATAATGTTATTTGCTTGGCCGGACGTACCCATCTTTATGAAGGGTTGGATCCCAGATATATTGCCATGTCAACCAGAGATTTAAAAGAATTAGGGGTAAAACGCTTTATTGCCACTAACGCGGCGGGGTCTTTACGGGTGGATATGCCGGCAGGCAGTTTGATGATGATTACCGATCATATCAATTTCAGCGGCAGAAATCCGTTGGTTGGGTTTAGTAAAACGCCGAGTTTTCCGGATATGAGTGCGGTTTATAATCCTGAATTGTGCCAAAAGGTGCGGGAGATTGCTAAAAAAGAGAATATTGAGCTTTTTGAAGGTGTATATGCCATGGCGTTAGGGCCCAATTTTGAAACTCCGGCCGAGGTTAAGATGTTTCGAACATTAGGTGCTGATGCGGTTGGTATGTCAACCGTGCCTGAGGTGATTACCGCAATCAATTTCGGCTTAGACGTTTTAGGATTTTCAATTATCGCCAATTTGGGTGCCGGATTAACCAAAGAATACGTAAATCACCAAGAGGTGCTTGATAATGTGGCAAAGACCAATGCTAAATTAACTTTGTTGCTGAAAAAATTTATGGAAGAGGCATAGAGCGAGTTTTTTTATAGCAATTTTATCGACAGGGCAAAGTTTTTGTCCTGTTTTTATTTCCTTGACAAAAAAGTAAAAAACAGTTTAGATAAAACAAAATCAATTTTTATGTCAAACCAATTAATATTATCATTATGGAAAGAGAAAAAATAAAACAGGCTGTCTATGCAGCAATCAGTAAAGGCAGTGGCATCCCTTGTCGAGACTTAAAAGATGAGATGCGATTGGAAGATTGCAGTATCGTTGATAGTTTCGATTTTGCAGAACTCGCTGTCAACACAGAGAAAAAATTAGATGTAAGGTTTCATGAAGAAGCGATGGATAAGATGGCAAAATCGGAAACCATCGGCGAATATGTTGACAACGCATGTGCAGCGTTGCATGTTTGAAAAATCAGCATCTGATTAAAAAATCTGAATAATAAAAATCATTATTATGGAAACGAAAGAAAAGTATACCCGCGATCAAGTCAAGAAAATGGTGATGGATGCAGTGAAGTATCATTTTCACTTGCTTGACGATGAGTTCGAAGAATCCACCAATTTCTACAAAGAATTGGATGCAGACAGCTCATCTGGGATGTATTTGGATCATTGCGAGATTCAGATGGATGTCGAACGAAAATACGGGGTTGATCTTAGCGTCTTAGATCAAAAAAGTCATGACCATGACTATCGAAGTGTCGACACCGTAAAAGACATGATTGAGCTGTATTATTCCGTATTGAACGGATATGTAGATTAAAGGGGCGTTAACTCCTGTTCGGGCCGTCTTGAGCGTAAAAAACTCAGGGCGGTTTTTTATTATCTTGACAAAATCATAAAAAACGATTTAGATGGGGCAAAATCAATTTTTATGTCAAACAATTAAAACGTTATCATTATGGAAAAATTAAAACCAACGTATGAGAATTTGCGCAAAGCCTTGCACAGTTCTATTTCGCGTCTTTCCTTATTACATCGCGATCCTGATGCCACATGGGCTCCGCTGACAGAGGTGGGTATTGACGACATGAAAATCATGGATATTGTCCTTGATGTCGCCAAACAGTTTGACCTGCCTCGCGAAGTCGATAGAGCAGAGGTCGGTGATTTCCTGGTAGGCGATTATCGTCAATGGACTATTCGCGATCTTGAGAGGGGAATTTTTGATCTGATAGTTTATGTGGCTACGGATGATGTTCCCGAAAATAAGGAGCCCGAATTTGCGCCGCTTGCTTTGCCTGCCGATTATAATCAAAAAAATAATTTCGAAAAGAAATTTATCGGTGAGGCCATGTGTCGGCAAGCGATTAAAAATGCTATTGCCAGGTACAAAAAAATTCCCGCAGAGAAAGTTTTCATGTGGAATTTGGTGGGAGACTACATCACCTCGGCTGACATTGTGCCGGTTCTGAAGTTGGCAGACATTAACTGGTGCAATGAGGAATTGGAACTTTCTCCCGTTGTTGCTGATGATGTTGAAGAAACCTTTGGCAATGAAAAATGGGTAGAAAAAACCGTTGGAGATTTTGCTAGAAATTTGCCGCGTCTGATTTCTTACAAAAAATCGGAGGCCATGGCAAAAGAAGAAAAGGGGCGTTAACTCCTGTTCGGGCCGTCTTGAGCGTAAAAAACTCAGGGCGGTTTTTTTGTATAAAAAAACCCCGACTGAGTCGGGGTTAAGTCAGAATTTAAAGCTGACAAGAAGTCCGATCTGCAAGGCTTCTTCTTGCCAGAACAAGAAGGTGTCTTCGGATTCTATTTCATCAGGTTCCATGCTATAGACATAGCGAACGAACAGGCTGGTGGTAGAATTAGGTAATATCTGCCTAATCAATCCTGTTCGCACCCAAAATTGAAACCCATTTTTTAAACACCATTCGGTGTAGGGTATAGGCTCACTGCCTGTGTTGCCCTCGTCAAGAAAATAGGCAAATCCGGGAGATTTTCCGGTCCCAAATAAGAAGTCTAATCCGACTCCCATGGAATGGTCATATCCGGTCTCTATTCCTATTTTTAGCAATCCGTCAAAGGTGAAATATTCACCTGAATTATCAACGGATAATACTGTACCCAGGCTGAAAGCAAATCCGAGAGGATTGTCTTTAAACACTCCATCAGATATCTTTCCGGGAATAAATGTTAGTGAATATTCAACATTGGCACCGAGATTACTTCCAATCTTGTCGTCAATGTTGTCGGCAACATCACCCAAATCGACTCCATCAGCGGGAGTGTTGTAATCCGCTTCATTTTGTTTGTCGTCATCATTACCATACAAAATGGCAAAAGCTGCCGACTGAGTTACTCTGAATCTGCTCTTTATAATTGAGCTATCCTGAGCATTCATAACATGTGCGCTAATAAGCAACAGCGCGATAATCAATAATTTTTTCATAATGTTATATTTTTAATTTTATGCAAGTATGGTAGCAAAAAATATTTTTTTGTCAATCATTTTTGCAATAAACTGTCTTTAATGAGGTTTATTTGAATTGTATTTTAAAATTTATTTGTTGTAAATCAACACATTGTAATATTTTGCGAAAATTTTGTATTTTTTGTCTTGACTTGTGTTCCGAAAAAGTGTATAAACTTTCTTACAAACCAATTATAAAGATATAGATATGAATAGCTCAATCTCCTATACTTAAGTGCGAGCAGAAATAAAAATAAAAAACAAGAAATATGAAAGAAAGAAGTCCCAGCTAGGTGAATTTGTCTCCGGTAAAAAAATGTTTAATATGAAAAAAGATAAAACAATGAAAGAGAGAGTTCCCACCTAGTGAAAAAAAATTAGAATGGCGTTCCGCCGTCATGAAGCCCAAATGGAATTACGGGTTTTAAACAAAGCGGAAGTGGTGTAAATAATTTAATAACCTAAAACACTGCCTATGATTGCCAGGAATAAAGGTCACCCTGCATACCGGCAGCAGAGTAACAAATAAACATCCGCCGGCCGCGCCCTCTCCGACATACTGTCTCGCAACATCAAAGCGAACAATCGGATACTGGAGCGCAAAAAAAAGAAAGCTCTCATCCCTCGAGGTCACCGAAGTCTCGAGTAAGGGCTGAAAAGAGCCACAAACCAGGTCGTTCGGGCCTGTTAGGTGGCAAAAAAAATCAATTTTTTAATCGCCGTCCGCTTCGACTCAAAAAAGAGAGAGCGGGCGGCTTTTTTATTATAAAAAACAAAAAAATACAGAAAAGTTTAATAATTGACATTTTATAGTTAGATGATAGAATAAAACAGTTTTAGAATTTAAGGAGGGATAATTATGGAACTTTTCGGATATTACATTCCTGATGGAGAACATGATCTAAAAGATATGAAAAAAGTAGCCGGAAAAAAAATTTTTGACGGCGGCGGTTATAATAGGGTTAAGTGCCGTATTTATAAAGGCAAAACGCCGGATGGAAATGATTTTTTGTTACCAGTTGTGATAGCGGGGAAAAATACGAGTTTATTTTGGTTTATTGAAAAAACAAAGTCAGCCAAGGTTTCTGAGAACGATATTATATATTCAGATAAAAAAGGACAATCAATGACAAAGTTCCGCCGTCGTTCAACCGATAACGGATATACATATAATTATGGTGATGTTAAAGCTGGAAAAGATTCGTTCCAATGCTCTTTGGGAACCGAATTTTTGCGCTTTTATAAAAAGACCGCAGAAAATGAGAAAATTAAGCCTTTAAAAGCAAAACAAGCCAGCACCAAGGATATTATTGCCAAAGCTGAAGGTATTAAAAGCGGTATGCATGGGAACAATGCTAAAATTAAAGTAGATCTTACCAAGAATAATAATGGTAAAACAGTTGCGATTGAGAAGGCTAAACAAGAGCGTGTTGCTCGTCGTGCTTAGTTGTATGGTTGGTTTATGAGAGAATAACGTCGTGAGCCGATGGGATCGGGCACGACGTTGTTTAATTTTTTTATTGATATTTGGAAAGAATATTTTACCTTAAAAAAGGTTAAGCTAATGCATAAATTGTGGCGGAAAAGAATTAAACAAAACAGATTGGAAGAGGGCAAACGACAGCGAAGTTTGAAACTGGTGAAGATTTTATGCTCTCTTTTAGTTGTTTGGGTATTTTGCTATCCGCAATATTGGAAAAGATTGGTTTATCCTTGGGCGATTGGGGAAAAAACACAATCAAATCAAGAAATATCAACACAAGATTTTTTTGAAGATATTAATCTTCCTGATATTGAAATAAATCGCAATGGCAGATTGTACATACTTGAGCCCAAGGTTGCTTATAAAGTTACCGGAAGAGTAGGAATAGTTGATAATTATGATGGTTTGTTAAATAAAATTTATCGTTGGCAGGAGCAGGGAAGTTATATAAATTTGGTGCCGCGTGATATTTTTATCGTTATTGGAAAAATGGCAGAAACTCAAGTGTTTGATATGTTTGATTTTGAGCATGAAGAACGAATGGGGAGTGTTTTGTGTAAAGGAGTAAAGTATAAAACATCATTTATGTCAGGTTTTCAGGGCGAAAAAGATTTTCAAAAGAGCAAAGAAAATTATGAAAAATGCAGTCCTTACATAAATGAGACTGAAAAAAATAATTATCATCCAATTCCGGCAACCGAAAATATAAATAGGGCATTGAGTATGCTGATAAAAGGTGATGTTATTTCATTGGAGGGTATTTTGGTTGATGTACCGGAATTGGGGTTGAGTACCGGAACTCGTAAAAATCAAGTACATGAAAATATGATTGTCAGCGGGAATAATCCCGGCAAATGCTTTGTGCTTTATACTACTAAAGTTACAATTAATGGTTTTGATTATAAATAGCTTGTAAAATATTGCTTTACAATAAAATAATATCGCATTAGACTTTTGAGCATATCAGATAATCTGCGGAGGACTATAAGATGGCAAGACCGACTTGGGATGAATATTTTTTGGAAGTTATGCATGCTTTGCAAAAAAGAGCAACTTGTGATCGCGGCAAATGTGCTTGTGTTATTGTAAAAGATAATCAAATTTTGTGTACAGGATATGTGGGAGCGCCGGCCGGATTGCCACATTGCGATGATGTCGGACACTTGATTAGAGCATCCTATGAGGCAGACGGACAGTTGCATGATCATTGTATCAGAACAGTGCATGCCGAGCAAAATGCTATTTGTCAAGCCGCTAAAAGAGGAGTGGCAATTGACGGGGCAACGATTTATGTCGGAATGACACCATGTCGCACTTGTGCAATGTTGTTGATTTCATGCGGGATAAAAAAAGTTATTGCCGAGAGAAAATATCATGCCGGACAAGAATCAGAAGAAATGTTTGCGCAAGCCGGAGTAGAACTGGTTTTTGTTAATGACGAGGTTTTGGAATATAACAAGAAATAATAGTTTTCGCTTTAAGGGCTTTGATGAAAGAATATAAATTATTAACCTTGTTTTTGGTACTGAATGTTTCTTTTCAAATTTTGTCGGATATGACAGCCGGTAAGATAATTGATTTTTTCGGATATGGCGTTCCGGTTACGATTATTTATTTTCCGGTAGTTTATATTATTTCAGATGCGGTAACCGAGATTTATGGCTATACTAAGGCTAAACGCGTTGCCCAGTATACTTTATTTGCAAGTGTTTTGGTGGCTTGTTTTACACAGTTGATGTGGGCTGTTCCGCCAGCTTATTTTTTTGAAAATAATGATGCTTATAAAACGGTTTTTGCCATTGTTCCTCAAGTGGTTGTTGGTGCACGTATAGCAGCCTATTTTGGTGATATGTCAAATAATTATGTTTTGGCCAAAATTAAGATATGGACTAAAGGAAGATTTTTGCCGTTGCGCACAATTTTATCGACGGTTGTAGGCGAGTTGGTCGATACATCGATTTTTTATGTTATCGGATTGGCGGGTATTATCCCGACAGACCAGTTGTTGCAAGGTGTTATCGTTGGTTGGATTTCCAAAACTGGAGTAGAAATCATATTAACTCCCTTTACATGTTTGGTTATTAATTGGGTTAAAAAAATAGAAAAAGAAGATTTCTATGATAATGGAACCGATTTTAACCCGTTTAATTAGACTTCGGTGGCTTGTTAATTAAATGTTGCAAATAATTGTATTGTGTGGTATGCTAAACGTATTGTAGCAGATAAACATTTAATTAGTGAGGTATGATATGACTTCTATTCAACAGGTAACATTAAATAGGATTGCAAACACCCCAAAAGGGGAAGAACGTGCGGAATTATTGAAGAATGATCGTGTTCGTTCAAATGTATTAAATAGTGGTGCTAATGTTACTATTTATACTGGTGAAGTCAAGGAAGGAAAAACGATAAGTGATATGTTGGCAGATGTTTATGTCGGTCGTATTTTGCGTAAAAACAGAAAAGGAAATTCTGATGGATTAGGAGCTTTAGGCGGGTTGGCCGAACGTACATCTGAAGATTTTTTTGCCTCGTTAGATGAAAAACAAAGAAAGATGTTGGTTGGGCAAAAAGATGATGTCGTTGAGGTTGATGGTAAAATAGTGCTAACAAATGATATAGATGTTATTAGAAAAAATAACGTGTTGCGTGAATTGAGAGAAGAATTAGAGGATTTAGGCATAAAGGGTGTTAATATTGATAAGGAAAAACTTGAGTTAATACCTATGCCAAAAGTCAAAGATGATAATTTTATGATAAATATATGGGATGGTAAAGGAGAGTGTTTCGCTGTTAATCCTTATTGTCATGTGTATAAAAATAATGATGGTTTATTAGAAAGATTATCGTCAGGTGCTCATGAAAAAGATGGGGGAGAGGCTAGGACTTTTATGAAAATTTCTTTGATCGATGCTTTAACCGCTTATGGAAATAAAGGAGTTGAAGGTTTATCATTGGAAGATGGAAGGCATGCTGTAAAAGATCATCGCTATCCTCACGAATATTTAACATTATGGGCTTTGGCTTCAAAATTGCTGGATTATGATTCAGAAAAAATGATAGCTTTATCAAAAGAAGTGCGGGAAAAATCGGATCATCCCATTTCATTTAGTATGATTGCAAAAGCTACTGGACAATCATTAGATGACTTGGCAGGAGTTTTGAGACTTCCAGTTGATACAGTAAAGAAAATGAATTCTCGTACAAGTATTGGACAAAATAACAATTGTGCAACAAGATATTTGTAAAAAAGAAATTGGTCAGTGTTGATTTTGATATTTTAGATTAGATAACTGTCAGATAAGCGGTGATGTGTAGAAATATTAAACCTAAGTTGATTATCATCGATTGTGATGGGGTTTTGTATAATCCTACCGAGTTGGATGTTAATGCTATGGTTTATGCATTTAATGATGTGTGTGATGATTTCGGCCTGCAAGATGAAAAGTTTACCAGTGTGGAAGATTGTACTCGTGATAAGCCGATTAAAAGTTTTTGCAATTATATTGAGTTTGTGGCAGAAAAGATAAGTCTTACAACTGATGAATTTATCTTAAAGATGGTTGAACATGTTGATTATTCGCATCTTAAGTCAGATGAAAGCGGAATTTTAGCAAAATTGAAAGAATTAAATCAAAAGTACAACATTTGTATTTGCAGCAATAATCATAGGGCTCATTTGAATAAAGTTTTGAAAGCAAAGTTTGATGTCGTATCCAGTCAACTACCGTTTGAGGTGTTTGATATTTATGATACTCTGGATGATGGTGTATATTGTTCCAAACAATCACCATCTTTTATTGCCAAGCTTGAAAAATATTTTGGAGTTAAATCAAGCGATTTCTTGTGGATTGATGACAGTTCGAAAATCTTGGATAAAATAAAAGATTTTGGCGGAGAGGCCGTATTGATTACAAAAGATAAACTGTTGATCGATGTTTTGCAGGAACTTTGATGAGTTTTTTGTTATTTTAGAATATCAGCTAATTTGGTATTAAAAAATTTACAGGGGAAAAGTTGTGCTTTAGGCTGGGAATATCAGAAAAATGTGGTAGCCTAGCAAAGTACTGTGAATTTTTTTTGGAGAGTGGACTAATGAAAAAAATCTATCTTTTGTCAGCAGTTGCTGCTGGCGTATTGGCTTTAAGCTCAAATGCCAATGCTTATGATTCAACCGGTTGCGGTTTGGGTTCAATGGCTTGGCGTGGTCAATCCGGTATTATCCCGCAAGTTTTGGCTGTTACTACTAACGGAACTTTCGGAACTCAAACTTTCGGTATTACTACCGGTACTTCAGGTTGTGATCCTAATGGTCGCGTTTCAGGTGGTACAGGAAGAATGCTCTTGGCTTTCTTAGAGAACAACATGGAGCAATTTGCTTATGATGCTGCTCAAGGAAACGGTGAGACCATCAAAACTGTTGCCGGTATTTTGAATGTTGATGAAAATACCTTGGCTGTTAAAATTCAAGACAACTTCGGTGTTTTGTTTGCCAGCAATGATGTAGATGCTGTAGATCTTACCTTATCAATTATGCAATTAGCATAAAAAGCTCATCTGGAGGTTTTCTAGAGCAATTTTGACGGGGACGATAAAAATTCATGTAGGTCTATCTACACTAAAATTTTTATCGCCCCTTAAAGTTACTCTATAAATTCCACCATCCGAGCTTTTTTTAATATGTGATATTCTCCGAATTATTTTGATGATAAAAACGAATATGCACTATCTTCTTTTTTTTATAACTTTATTTTTTCCTTTTTTTGTTGTAGCAGCTGAAGTTGATGAGGCATGGCTGGCTTTGGGGCATTATCAGAACGGCGAGAGTTCAATAGATTCACCTAATTTCTTTTTGAGCGAAGACGGTAAGACCAATCCTTTAGCCGAATTGCAAGCAACTATTGAGCTGTTTGAGGGAAATGATACAACAAAGCAATGTGTTTTTCCGGCACGCTATTTATATCTACAAAAAAGAGGATTAGTGCAAAAGGCTTTTCCCAAATGTGAGGAATATGACCAATTTAAAGCAGATTTACAGCCTAAAGATGTAACTTTGTTGTTTACCGATGCCTATATGAACAATCCGTCATCAATGTTCGGACATACGCTTTTGAGAATTGATACCAAGCGCAAAGGCACGCAAATGCTGGCACATGGAGCCAATTATGGTGCTTTTACCGGTGAAGAAGCAGGGGCGGCTTATGCCATCAAAGGTTTGTTTGGGCTGTATTTCGGCGGGTTTACGGTAAAGCCTTATTATGATATTATCAATACCTATAACAATATTGAAAATCGTGATATTTGGGAGTTGACGCTTAATTTCAGCCAAGAAGAGTTGGATTTTATGGTAGCGCATTTGTGGGAAATCGGGCAAACCCAATCGCGCTATTATTTTTTCAGCCGCAATTGTTCTTATATGCTTTTAGAGATGATTGATGCGGTGCGTCCGGAACTTAAATTAGCGCAAAAGTTTAAGACGTGGGTGATTCCTTTGGATAGTTTTAAGGCGGTAGCACGCAAAAAAGGGTTGGTTAAAGAAATAAATTATCGTCCATCACGCCAAAATAAAATTAAACATCGCTATAAAATGATGACGGATGAGCAACGTGAAATTTATAGGCAAGCTATCAAAGCTAAAGATTATCATTTGAGCGATGAGTTGTCTATGGCACAAAAGGCCGATGTGTGGGAAACGGCTTATCAGTTTGTGCAATATCAATGGGTGGCAAAAAAACTAGAGTTGAAAGATTATCGTAAGCAGAGTTTTGAGGTGTTACGAGCAAGAAGCGGGTTTAAGGATAAGGGGAGTATTGCCGAGTTGAGTGATGGCAAAAATCCTATCCAAGCTCACGAGTCCAAAAGATTGGTAGCCGGTGGCGGTGAGCGCAATGGCGAAGTGTTTGAAAAAATTGAATTGCGTCCGGCTTATCAGTCATTGACCGACAATGATTATGGTTTGATAAAAGGTGCGCAAATAAATTTCTTAAACCAGGAGTGGCGGCATTATGCTGAACGCAACAAATTGGTGATGCATAAATTTGATGTCTTAAGTATTCGCTCGATTTCACCGATTGATGTAATGTTTAGGCCAACCTCGTTTCAATTGGACCTTAATGTTGAGCGTTGGCAGAATCCTTCTGATGAGCGCGAACATTATGTCGGTAATTTTATGGTCGGTGGCGGTGGTGCATTTGACTTAGGCGAAAATGTACGCTTTTTTGCCTTGGTTAACAACAGATTGGGATATGGCGGCGGAATTGCCCATAATTCATACGGAGCGTTGGGGGTGGATTTAGGAGCTTTGTGGAGTTGGCATAGCTGGCGAGTATTGTTTGAGATTGAGCCGCAAATAGCTACGCAAAAGAACTTTAGTCAAATCAAATATAATGGTGAAATTAATTATATCATAGCAAAAGACTGGTCAATTGCTTTAAGCGGAGAGTTTGTTGATACCAAAGGCAAAAATGCCCAAGAGTATTCTCTGGGGTTACGATACTATTTCTAAGTTAACTAAAAAGGACTGCTGACATCGGGAGTTGTTGTGTCAAGCTTGGTTTCTTTGTTTCCTAGAGCAGGAGCGGATTGAGGAGCTGCAACCGCATCTGTCGGTGCCGGAGCTGAAAAAGCTGCCGGTGCGGTAACCTGAACTGAAGCCGGAACTTGGAGCGGAGCCGGAGCAGTTACCGTGGCCGGAATCTGAATTTGTTCCGGAACAGATACGGCAACCGGAACTGATACTTGTTCAGGTACAGCCACTTGTACGGCCAACGGGGCAGGGGCTTCAACCGCAACAGAAGTTGTTGTCGGAGCAACAACAGTTCCATTAACAGGTGCTACAACAGGAACAGGAGCAGAAACGGAAGAATTTGCTACCGGTTCATCATGTCTTATGCCTAAATATTTTTCAATAGCTTTCTTTTCTTTTTCGCGTTCGGAATCGGTAATCAAACCCATATTATATAAAGCTTCTAATCGGCGCAAATCTTTTGCCGCATCAAGAATATTTTTGGACGGAGCTTGGTTTTTTATGCGATTACGCGGATTAGGCGACATCAGAGCTTCGATAATAACATCGCGCTCTGCCGAAAATTCGCGAGGAGTGATGGCACGATTTTCAACACCATCTTTAAGAATCTCCAAACGTTCAATAATCAGTTCAGGCGAAGGAACCGGTTGATCGATTCCTATTCCGGGGGCTTTGTTGGTCAAAGGTAACAATCCGCCGAGATTGGCTTGACGGCGAGATAAAAATTCTTCCTTAGTGATAAAGTCTTTCTCGGCTAATTCTTTCAATATCAAGAAACGCGAAACGATATTTTGTTGATTGCCGGGGAACAAATTGTCAATATTAGTTTTTTTGGCAGTAGCCGGTGATTTCTTGGTCAAGGCTTTGTTGATAGCTTGTTTGCTTTGCTGAGCTCCGGCCTGCTTAGAAATTGAGAATGATTTGGAACCATCTTTGTTTTCAATGGTCAAATTAGTTTGTGAAATGGTCAAAGAGCGTAAACGGGTTTTAGCTGTGGTCGATATTTTTTGCGGTTGATTGTTGGGCGTTCCGAGAATAGAGGTCTCCTGACCGTCAATAACAATCAAATCTTCATAATATTGACGAGCTTTGTTGTAACGTCCAAGCTTTTCGGCCGACAAAGCGCCAACCAGCAGAGCTTGTTGGTTGCGAGGATTGGCTTTAAGCGAATCTGAGGTTAGGGTCAAAGCTTTGTCAAAATTACCTTCCAGATAGGCTAAACTGGCTTTTTCGGCATCGGATTGACCATCTTTTTCAAGCATGTTCATAAACCAGTTAGACGGTTCAGCCGTATCCTTTTTATCAAAAATGGCACAAGCTGAAAGCATGCTCAATGCGGTTGCCGAAAGCAAAACTTTAGTAAAATGACGGGAAAACATCATATCAAAACACCTCAAAACAATATTTTTTATTTTAAGATATACTACAAAAGTTAAAAACATATTACAATAATTTTGTTTGCATTGTGAATTTATGCTTGATTATTAAAAAAAAACAGGTACTATGCAGGCAATTATTAGGTTTATACCAAAGGCTTGGATAAAAAAAAGCGGGTGTGGCGGAATTGGTAGACGCGCCAGACTTAGGATCTGGTGCCGCAAGGCGTGGGGGTTCAAGTCCCTTCACCCGCACCAAATTGAATAACAAGCAGTTGGTATGGCATTGGTTCAATTTTAATAGCAAAAGAGAGTATAGATGAAAGTTACCGAGTTAAAAGCTAATGGCTTAAATAAATCTTACAAAGTTGTTGCCGATAACAGTGATGTGTCTAAAGAATACAGCAGTAGGTTGGCAAATGTGGCAAAAAAAGCAAAAATTCAGGGTTTTCGTGCCGGTAAGGCTCCCTTGTCAATGATTGAAAAGAAGTATCATAACGAGGTTATGGGCGAAGTTATGGATGAAATGATTCGCAAGGGTACCAATGAGGCTGTATCAAGCAATAAATTGCGTCCGGTTAATCAGCCCTCAGTGAAAATATTGAGCTTTGATGAGGGAAAAGACCTTGAATTTGAAGTAAATGTTGAAGTTTTGCCTGAAATCAAAATCGGTGATTTTTCAAAAATATCTTTGGAAAAATTGACTGCCGATGTTCCGGCTGAAGAAGTTGACAAGGCAGTTAATTACCTGGCACAGAGCCGTAAGCAAACAGTTAAGGTTGACGGCAAAAAAGCTGCCAAAGGTGATACCGTAATGATTGATTTTACGGGATCGGTTGACGGAGTTGAGTTTAATGGTGGAAAAGGGAGTGATTATCCTTTGGAATTGGGCTCAAATTCGTTCATTCCGGGATTTGAGGATCAGTTGATCGGTTCATCGGCCGGTGATAAAGTTGATGTAAAGGTAAAATTCCCTGAGAACTATCACGCCAAAGATTTGGCCGGCAAAGATGCAGTTTTTGCTGTTAGCGTCAGAGAAGTTCGTGAACCCAAAGAAATCGAGATTAATGATGAGTTGGCCAAGTCATTAGGTGCTGAAAGCTTGGACAAGTTGAAAGAGAATTTGTCTTCACGTATCAAAGCTGATTATGATAATGCCTCAAGAATGAAACTGAAACGCCAATTGTTGGATGTTTTAGACAAGGAATATAGTTTTGAGGTTCCTAATTCTTTGGTTGATGCCGAATATAATGCAATTGTTCAGCAGTATGAACAAGCCAAGAAAATGGGGCGTTTGGATGAAGAAGAAAAATCCAAGAAAGAAGCTGATTTGCTTAAAGAGTACAAGGATATTGCCATTCGCAGAGTAAAATTAGGTTTGTTGCTCTCTGAGGTTGGGCAAGATGCTAAAGTTACAATTAAGCCGGAAGATATTAATGCTGCTATTATGAACGAAGCTCGTCGTTATCCCGGTCAAGAGCAGTTGGTTTTGGATTATTACCTCAAGAACAAAAATGCGGTTGAAGCTTTGAAAGCTCCCATTTTTGAGGAAAAGATTATTGATCACATTTTGTCTTTGGCCAAACTAAATGAGAAAAAAGTTTCGGTTGAAGAATTGTATAAAATGGAAGAAGAGAAAACCGCTAAAAAGACCAAAAAGTCGGCTTAGGTTAAGTTGATTTATACTAAAGAGAGAAGTTTTGATTGGAAAGCTTCTCTCTTTTTTTTGATGACATAAAAAAAGCACCGATAAAATTATATCGGTGCTTAAAATCGTTAAGAAAAGCGGACTAGAAGCCCTCAGTATCTAAGCGTTTGCGCAATTGCTTGCGAGCACGGCGAACAGCTTCGGCTTGACGGCGAGCTTTTTTCTCAGAATTTTTCTCATGACAACGGCGCAACTTCATTTCACGGAAGATACCTTCACGTTGCATTTTCTTCTTCAAAACTTTGAGCGACTGACCAACATCATTGCCGATAACAGTAACCTGAACCACTTAAATCACCTCATTTCATCAATAAATAAGTTAAACTCTAAATTGAGGACTTTTTAGCACGCAAAAATTTAAAATGCAAGACTTTTTTAATTGCTTTAATTGTAAAATGTGCTATAATGTCAAAAATAGACAAAAACAAGGAGAGTGCTATGGCCAGATTTGGGGATGATGATGACAATTATCAAGCTATGTTGGAAATCTTGCGACGTAGAATAAAATATGCAAGAGGGCCATTTGATTGGGAAAAGCATAACATAGATTTTATTCCCCATGTATTTGAGCCTTTTATGGATAACTATAGTGCTGAAGAAAAAAATTGGTAGCCGGACATTTGGCTTGGAGGATTGCTGAAGAATATGGGTTCAATGGTACTGAGAAAGCCAGTAAGTTAGTTAAAAAATATGCCGAAAATTATGTCAGGACTTTGGGTAAGTATATCACTGATGATCGTGTTTGGGAAAATTTAACTAAAAAAATGGGTATAATAAATTATCGCAATTCATCAAAAAATAAGGAAGTTAGCGTGTCTAAAATTGATCAAGCACGTTCAAAAGCAGTTAAATTTTTTCAAAAAATTGATGATATTCGTCAGCCTGAGGCATCCGATTATGTGGATACGGATGAATATAATATGGCGTGTATAGCAATGAAATTAACAAGAGATGCCTATGTGGAAAATATGCTTGATAGAATTTCCTCATGCATAGATAAATCTGATGATCCTAAAGCTAAAGCTTTGTTGACAGCTTATGGTTATAATGAAGCTGTTGCCAGAGGTTTGAGTAAAAATAACGAATTAGATAACGGACTGGTTGATTTATTTGTCAAAGTTATGAATAAGCATAATTATAATACCAAAGATGTTGATAAACTTTTACAACAATTTGATGAAGAAGATGATCGTACTAAAGGAGTGAAGGTTGCTATAAAACAAAAGCTAAGCATTTCTGATAAAAATAATGCTAATAGAAGTAAGGCATTTTATACACCTAATATATCCGGTCAAATGCGATTGAGATTTTAGTTATGGAGTTTCTCTTTTAAGAATTTTCCGGTGTAGCTGGCTTCGATTTTAGCTATTTGCTCGGGTGTGCCTTGGGCAACTATAGTTCCGCCTTTTTCACCACCTTCGGGACCAATATCGATGATATAGTCAGCAGTTTTGATAACATCAAGATTGTGTTCAATAACAATCAGGGAATTGCCGGCATCAACCAATGATTGCAGAATAGAAAGTAACTTGTTGATGTCTTCAAAATGCAGACCGGTAGTTGGTTCATCCAGGATATATAAGGTTTTACCGGTAGCTTTTTTGGCCAGCTCTTTAGATAACTTAATACGTTGAGCTTCACCGCCGGAAAGGGTAGTGGCGGATTGTCCGAGTTTGATATAACCTAAACCGACACGACGCAATAAGTCTAAACGATTGCGGATTGAGGGAATATTCTCAAAGAAATTATAAGCATCGTCAACCGTCATATCCAAAACATCAGCAATGGATTTGCCTTTGTATTTAACTTCCAGAGTTTCACGATTAAAGCGTGTGCCGTGGCAGACATCACATTCAACATAAACATCAGGCAAAAAGTGCATTTCAATTTTGGTAACACCGTCGCCTTGGCAAGCCTCACAACGACCACCGGCAACGTTAAACGAAAATCGTCCGGCGGCATAGCCGCGTGCTTTGGCTTCGGGAAGATTAGCATACCAATCGCGGATATAAGAAAATATACCGGTATAAGTTGCCGGATTGGAGCGCGGTGTGCGTCCGATCGGTGATTGATCAATATTGATGATTTTATCGATATTTTCGATGCCTTCCAGTTTGTCATATTTGCCTTGCAGGTTGCGGGCACCATTGATTTCTTTTTCCAAGGCGGCGCAAAGAGTTTCCAAAACAAGAGATGATTTGCCGGAGCCGGATACACCGGTAACACAAGTAAATAATCCCAGGGGAAATTTAACAGTGATATTTTTCAAGTTGTTGGTTTTAGCCCCTTTGAGGGTTAAAAATTTACCGTTACCTTTGCGACGTTTGGTCGGAACTGCAATTTTTTTAACTCCGTTTAAGTAGGCGGCAGTCAAGCTGTTGGGATTTTTCAAGATATCTTTTAGAGTTCCTTGGGCAACAACTTCACCGCCATGAGTGCCGGCACGCGGACCTATGTCAACAATATGGTCGGCGGCACGCATAGCATCCTCATCATGTTCAACCACAATTACGGTGTTGCCGATATCACGCAAGCGATTCAAGGTTTCTATCAGGCGATAGTTATCACGTTGATGCAAGCCGATAGACGGCTCGTCGAGGACGTACATAACTCCTGTTAGACCGGTGCCGATTTGGCTGGCCAGACGAATGCGTTGCGCTTCGCCACCGGAAAGAGAGCCGGATTGGCGTGATAGGGTAAGATAATCCAAGCCGACATTGTTCAAAAATTGTAAGCGCTCGCAAATTTCTTTGATGATTTTGGCAGATATTTCCTGTTTTTGCGGAGAAAGCGTGGCTTTGATGCCATTAAACCAAACAAGTGCATCTTTAATTGATTTTTCGCAAACATCCCAAATATCCAATCCACCGATTTTAACAGCTAAGGCCTCTGGTTTGAGCCTTTTACCGTGGCAAAATTCACAAGGAGCGGCCGATTGATAATGCGACAATTCTTCACGTGTGGCGAGAGAATCAGTTTCCAAAAAGCGACGTTCCATGTTGGGAATAACCCCTTCAAAAGGTTTTTCGGTGACAAATTTCTTAAAATAAAGCGGAACAATCTCATCACCGGAGCCATAGAGAATAACATCACGGGCATGTTGAGGCAGGTCTTTCCATGGGGTTTTGGTTGATATACCAAGCCAATCAGCCAGTGAAACTAAGGCCATTTCATAAAAAGACGAATGAAAGCCATGCCAAGGGGCAACTGCACCTTGCGAGATGGATAGGTTGGGATTGGGAATAATCAGATTCGGATCCATATAGAGCTTGGCGCCGATACCGTCACAATGCGGGCAGGCTCCGTAAGGATTATTGAACGAGAACATACGCGGCTCAATTTCTTCAATGGTGAAACCGGAGACCGGACAAGCAAATTTGGAGGAAAAAGTGGTGCGTTTGCCATCACCCGTATTTTCAATATAAGCCAATCCATCACTAAGCTTGAGTGCAGTTTCAAAAGATTGGGCTAAGCGCTCAGCAATGCCATCTTTGACGATTACGCGATCGACCACAATTTCAATATCGTGTTTTTGATTTTTATTAAGGGTAGGAGTTTCTTCCAAATCATAGAGCTCTCCATCGATTTTAATGCGTTGAAATCCCATGCGCCGATATTCTTCCAACTCTTTTTTATATTCGCCCTTGCGACCACGGATAACCGGAGCCAGCAGCAAAAGTTTGCTTCCTTGCGGAAATTCCAGGGTGCGGTCAACCATTTGGCTGACAGTTTGACTTTCAATCGGGAGGCCTGTTGCCGGAGAATAGGGTGTGCCAACTCGTGCCCATAAAAGACGCATATAATCATAAATCTCGGTGATGGTGCCGACAATAGAGCGTGGATTGTGTGAGGTTGACTTTTGCTCAATCGAGATAGCCGGAGATAAGCCTTCAATCGAATCAACATCGGGTTTTTGCATCAAGTCAAGAAATTGGCGAGCATATGCCGATAGGCTTTCAACATAACGGCGCTGACCTTCGGCATAGATGGTGTCAAAAGCCAAAGATGATTTGCCCGAACCCGACAAACCGGTGATAACTGTGAGTTTGTTTTTGGGTATTTGTAAACTGATGTTTTTCAGGTTGTGGGAACGTGCACCTTTGATATCAATAAAATCGCTGCTCATATTATGCTCCTTAAATTTAAGGCATAATATATAATATTAAAGCTAAATAGCAATAAAAAATTGTATCGTTTCAAAAATAAGAAACCCCTCAAAGCCAAACTCGGGCTTTAAGGGGAAAAGAATGCTTTGATTCTTAATTTCTTACCTGCGATCCAACAGGCTGATTCCGAAATGTTCTTTTACTTCTTCATCAGTAATGTTTTTAACATTACCTCGAATGGTAATGAAAAGATAGAAAAGCCTAGTTCCTCCAGCGGCCAGCAAAACTTTTGCGCCGGGATGTTGCTTTTCAAACTTGCTGACAAGTCCACCGTAATGAACTACTATTTCGGCAAGCAACTTGGGCAACTTAGGGTTTTTCTTTCTGAAACTTTCAACCTCCTTCTCGTGAGAATTTCTCCAGTTATCACTGGTAACGGCATAGTAGTTTATGGTGTTGGGCTCATTTTCCGAGACAATCACACCATAACAGAATTTCTTGTCATTGTTGATAACAAAAACATCCCCATCAGCGTTTCCTTTGGCAGGATTTTTTTCCTTGTAAATGCGCAAAGCATCCTTAGCATCTTTGGCATTTTTTACTTCAATGAGTAGCATAACAATAATTTTTTTGATTATTTAATAAAATTAATAGACAAAAAATGATGATAACTTAAGGTTATTTTTTATGCAAGTATTTTTTTATAAAAAACTTGCCAAAGATAATATTGCGTGTTAATTTCAGCAGAGTTTTGGTGTTAAAGAGAAAAAATTAATGCGATTTTTATATTTGGTTTCATTGTTATTGTTGATTGTCACTCGAGTTCAAGCAGCCGGAGTAGCGGTGGTAGCGCCCAAAGATGGTGATAATGCCAAATTTGGTCAACAGCTTAATGACGGCGTTAAAATTGCTGTTGATACAATAAATGAGGCAGGTGGGCTGTTGGGCGAAAAGTTGGAACTGATATATATGGATGATGTTTGCAGTGAGTCTGCTTTGCATGGTGATGTGCAGGCTCTCAATATTAGCAAAGACAGCGGGATAAATTTGGTGATTGGTCCGTATTGTACGGATATGTTGTTTCCCAGCATGATGAAGGGTAGTTCTGCGGTCAGGATAATGCCGCAGCCGCTGAATAACCAGTGGTATAATTATAATCACACAGGACTTTATAAAATCGGTGGTCGCATCTCCGAACAGGCTAAGACATTTTTTGAAGTTTATAAAGACAAATGGATAGATAAAAATTTAGCGGTGGTATATAGTCAGGATAATGATGCCACGTATGAGACGGCATCCGAATTGCAAAGTATTTTTATGGCTAATAATTTGGCAAACAGAGTTAATTTATATGATATAAACGCCTATAATAACAAAATGAAAAAAATGGCTAAAGAAATAGTAAGAGATAATAAGGTTGCCTATATTTTGGGAAGAAAGAGCCAAATCGCGGAGATAGCGCAAAAACTTCAAGAAAAAGATGAAAATATCATAATTATAGTTGATGAATATATGGCAACAGCACATTTTTTCAAAGAAATGGGTAATTTTGCCGATGGGGTATATCTCTTGAGGATTAATAATCAAAAATCTAATGCTAATTTTACCAAAGAATTGGTGGAATTACGCATAAAGGGGCGTGAACCGCGCGGAATTGGCGTTATGGGCTATGCAGCGGTAATGATGTGGCGCGATATGGTAAAAAAAGCTCAAAGTTTTGATGCGGCAGCGATTGATGCAATCGCCGGACAGCAAAGTTGGAGCCTGCCTTGGGGAAAAGTTAAGTTTCAGCATGGCAGAACTTTGACCAATGGCGGATGGAATATGTATTTGTTTGAAGACGGCGAATATACACAGGTTAACTAAAATTAAAATTGCAAAAAGAATAGAGCAGTTTATAATCTTGAGAACAGTTGTTAAATTTATGAAAAAGGTTTAAGTAAAATGGCAGGAAGTATCAATAAAGTTATTTTGGTTGGCAATTTGGGGGCAGATCCCAAAGTCAGCAACACATCGTCAGGTGCCAAGATAGTTAATTTGAACATTGCAACATCGGATTCGTGGAAAGACAGAGCTACCGGTGAGCGTAAGGAAAAAACTGAATGGCACAGGGTTGTGGTATTTAATCCGGCATTGGCTGATGTGGCAGAAAAATATTTACACAAAGGCTCCAAAGTTTATTTGGAAGGTCAGTTGCAAACACGCAGTTGGACTGATAATAACGGGCAAGAGCGTTATACAACCGAAGTTGTATTGCAGAACTTTAGCGGTAATTTGGTTATGTTGGACGGCAAAGGCGGTGAGAATGTGCCGGCCGGTGGTAATGATGTGTTTGGGGCATCGTCATCCGGTTGGGATTCGGCTCCGGCATCGTCATCTGCTCCGATTGATGATGATATTCCGTTTTAGTTGGAGTATTTTAGATATAATAAACCGGCTTAGTTGCCGGTTTTTTTAATCATCATCAATATCATCGTCGTTATCATCGTTGTGCTTGG
Source organism: uncultured Pseudomonadota bacterium (assembly GCA_902799835.1). Classification (GTDB taxonomy): domain Bacteria; phylum Pseudomonadota; class Alphaproteobacteria; order RF32; family CAG-239; genus CAZU01. Next base: position 124,672 of record CADCCF010000004.1, on the reverse strand, counting down.
AAAAAAGCAGATTCCATAACGGAACGCGATAAATCCACAAGTTGAGCAATCCTAAAGCGATAGCGACCATGCCGAAAAGATATACAAAATAATACCAGTTAAATTCATTGGTTGAGAGCATAACATCTTGAGTGTTGCCACGGATGAAAAAAATAGCGACTGCGGTAAGGGTAAAAGCGGTGATGAAGGCAAGAGTCCATATTTTGCGGCGGTGGTGCTCAGATACGCTCAATACGGTAATAAAATAAACAATCAGTAGGGCGGTTATGATATATAATTCCATGATTTTTCTCCTTGAGGTGAGGATATAATCACGATTAGAAGAAAAACAATAAAAAAGGCGGGAGACTGTATAGTCTTCCCACCTTATTCTTTGTTAGTGGCTTAGTCCTTGAGAATGGACACCACTATAGCCCAAATGCCGAATCCCAGGCTTATTAGGGTGACAAATTCGTCCCATTCCCAACGGATTGGAAACAAGATGACTGCCACAGCCAAGGATATTAATCCACATGGGGATGTCACCTCCAGGGCTCCTGTTGCAGAGGATGCAAACAAGAACACAAAAAGGAGTGTCCAACCCCAGCCTGTCGGCAGAGTGGCAAGTAGGCCAAGAATGACCACGCCCGCTATTATACCAGCCTCTATATAATTTTTTTTATAAAGAAGTATAAGTGCTGATATAATTGCTAAGATAATCAGTGTTGCCATAATTATTTTGTTCCTATAATATCGATATACTAAGCCGAGATACCGACAATACAACAATCTCCCTAGGTTCCCTGAGATGATTGAGGTTGATTACACAATAAATATTAATACGACTTAGTACTTATAGTATACCACAAAATTAGGATGGTAGCAACAAAAAAACGGCAAAGTGACTAGTCGAACAAAATTTGTTTGTATTGCTCCAAAACCGGCCAGCCGCCGGCAGCAACCTGTTCCAAAGTGGGGTTGGGATTGCCTAGACGAATGTTATAAATCCAGTAGTTGGCTAACACGCGTTCAAGATAAATGCGGGTTTCGGACGAAGGAATAACCTCAATATAGAGCAAAGGATCACCTTGAAAACGCGAATTTTTTTGCCATTTTACCAAGTTGCCGGGACCGGCATTATAGGCTGAGAGCATAAAAAACAAATTGCCCTCAATAAAGGGTTTAGTTAGCAGGTAATTGACATATTTTTGCCCTAATTGCAGGTTAAAATCAGGATTATAAAGTTTATCTTTTTGGCGTTTGATGGTTTTGTCGCCACTGATATAGCTGGCAGTATTGGGCATAAGCTGCATTAATCCTCTTGCGCCAGTGCGTGATGCGGCATCATCTTTAAAGGCGGATTCCTGACGGATAACGGCCAATAGCAAAGCTTTGTCAATTTGCCACTCATTTTGTTGTGACCATTGCGGCAGGGGATAAATTTCCTTTTCATAGCGACCGATAACATCATCAAAATCAGCTTGTCTGCTGATGGCAATTACCAAAGAATGGAGACCTTTTTGGTGAGCCATGAGGATGGAAGCTTCTTTTTGGGTGTCAGTCATGCTTTTATATGCATTGATAATTTCTTGGGCGGCTAAGTCGTTTTGCTTGATTTCCATGAGGATAATGGCGCGACGCAACGGCTGAGATTGAATAATGTCGTTGATATTATCTGGAGAGCTGAAATCCGTTAAATAAAGGTTTTTATCAAAACTAAATTGTTGGCGCAAATCATAACCTAATTGATAGGCACCCAATATGCCATAGAAAGTGTATTTGTGTTGAGCGGCCAATTTGTACATTTCTTGGGCTTTGAGAGTGTTGCCGATTTTTTCATAAGCGCGTGCTGACCAATAGGCGCCGGCCGAAATCAGCCATTTGTCGGAATTTTGCGAACTACCGAGCTTGGCAAAATAACTGGCCGCTGTCTTAAATTTTTTTAAACGCCAAGAAGCAATGCCGGCAACCCAGGTTGCCATGCCGGAATTATGGCGTTGCGAGGCTTTTTTCCCCCATTCAAGAGCTTGGTTGTCATAATTATCGACCAGATATTTGATAGCCAATGTGGCCCCTAAACTGTCCCAATAAGGTTTGGGTGCCAGATTTTGAAAACGTTTGTTTTCAAGAATTTTGCGGGCATTTAAGGTTTTGCCTTTGCGAATGGAAAGACGAAATTCTTTGGCATTTTTGGTAAGAAATATCTTATCTTGACGTGATAGTCGTGCTAAATACTTGCTTGATATTTTGGCAGATGATTGCAACCAAGTGTCATCGTCGTTTAATGATGATGGTTGACCGGATTTACGCTCATAGAGTCTTTTGATACGTGATTGAAAAGGGCTGTCATTGTATTTATTGAGCCAATCATTTAATTCTTCAACTGATGAGGAATAGGAGGTTTCAAGATATTTAAGCGCCAATATGGTGCCAAGCAGAGTAGTGTCATCAAGCTTGTCTATTAATTGATCAATATTAGAGATATCTTTTTTGTTGAGTGCCTTAAATATCTTTTTATAGGTTTTAAGATCACTCTTATCGACAGATATAAGCCTTAATATTTGTGAGGTTGTATCAGAATTAAATGATGAATCGGCAGCGCAAACAGGCAATGCAGTTACGCATAGAAATGTAAAAACAAGTAGGAGTGTTTTGATAATTCGCGGCATATTGATTATTTTGCAACCCATTTAATTTTGGCTGCGCACTCAGCGGAAGTCATTCCTTTGGCACGGCAACGATTTACTACAATATTGGGTGCCTTGTCCATGGTATAGCAACCTTCACCTAAGAGAGTGTAATTATAGTAGGTTTGGGTGTTAGGAGGAATGTCCGAAAATGATAATGTGGTTGAAATCTTCGGCCAAACCAATTTTATATCAAACTGTGACAGTTTACGATCAAGATTGGATATTATATTAAAGCGTACATTGCAGGTCGTATACCCGGCCATACCATTACTAATTTTGAAATCATCATAAAACAGAAAAATATTGGTAACTTTTTTCATTTTTCCGTCCGGACCAACCAAAACAAAAGCCTGTCCTCCGCGTTCAGAACCATCAACGGTTGGTGTATGTATGCGCTGATCAATCTGATCTCTGGGAACAAAAAAATCATCATCTTCCTCAGCGGGAGGAAGTCCGTCTTTATTGGTTTTTTTTGTTTTTTTAGGTGTTTCAGATTGTTTATTTTCGTCAGTTGTTCCGGATTGGGCGCGTGACATAATAGCGAACGGATCAACTGCTTGTTTTTCAGAGGATGATTTTTTAGTGGTGAAAAATGCGTCTTGAATATTTTGCACCGAAGCATTGGCAGGTTCATCTTTAGTATTTGCTTCAAATGAATTCGACGTTGTATCAAAAGAATTGGGAGTAATTGATGAAGAAGCCGTTTGTTTATTGCCAAAATTTAAACTCGCTTGACTATCACTTGTTGCGCTTGGGGCAAAAGTTTGCGCTTGAGCCAAAGAACTCGACAAAGCTAAAACGAGGGTTAAAACATTCTGCCAATACTTCATGATGCAAAACTTTCAATAACTGATTTACAATCCTATTTTGTTTAATGTTGATACAATGTTGTTGTATATTTCATCATTTTCGGTCTGGGTATGCAATATTTCTTTTTCACCGGCAACAACTTCGTCATTGTAACTAATTTCCTTAAATTCACTAAAATATTGAGGATCTTTGGGAGAAATATATACAAATGACGCTTTGCACGAACGATCACTAGAAGTGTCACCACCAAAAGAGCAACTGCTGGCTTTTACAGTCATATCATTAATCAACAAAAAGCAACGGTCAGTATTAACCTTGTTTTTGACCGAAAGTTGTTGATGGGCATTGATTAAAGGAATTTTGATGGTGGCGGATATAGTAGGCGAAGTTGTTTTGGAAGTCGGATAACGAGAACGATCAGCATCGGGATTGCGATTTATTGCCTCTTTTTGTTCGTATTCTTCTTGATTGATAATATCTCCAATTACTTCATCGTCCCAATTCAAAACAAGTTGAGTATTGGAAATGGATTTATCATAGTTGTTGAAAAGAGTCACTGCAATATTGCAGCCAGTAATATTGCCGTTGATGTCTTTTTCCGGAGCTATATCGTGAATTTTGAATAAAACTCTGCCTTTGTCAGAAGTATCTTTTTGATCGGCAGAGTAGGCAGTTCCGCTTAGTAGAAACGCACCCAATGTCAGTGAACTTAATAAAATATTTAATTTTTTCATGGTTAATCCCTTTTATATGTGAAACAACATAATTTTATTATAGTAACAATTTTACTAAAATAACATTAAATATCAAAATAATTATACGGCTTGTTGATTATTTTGCCGAATTGCTTTGCTAAAGCGCAAAAAATCAAGCCAAGCTTTGCTTTTTTGTGCCGGAGTTCGTAACAAATAAGCAGGGTGGTAGGTGGCTAGAACTTGAGCGTTTTTCTCATTCGAAATTTTGTATTCCATCCAATGACCGCGCAAATGTGACATAGTCTCGCCCGTGCCAAGTAAAGAATTGGTGGCAATAGCGCCAAGTGTTAATATATATTCAGGTTGAATAATTTCTATTTGTCGTTTGAGAAAAGGTAGGCATACCGCAATTTCCGCATCTGACGGCGAACGATTTCCGGGAGGTCGCCAAGGTAAAATATTGCAGATATAAACCGTTTGACGAGATAATCCGATAGCATTCATAATCTTATCCAATAATTGTCCGCTACGTCCGACAAAGGCTCTGCCGATGAGATCTTCTTCGGCTCCGGGAGCTTCACCGATAAACATAATTTTTGCTTGCGGATTGCCATCGCCCATAACAGTATGAGCCGCAGTGTTTTTAAGACTGCAACCATCAAAATTCTCAATGATGGCCTTCAATTCATTAATGGTGGCGACAGATTGGCATAAGTCATTAGCGTTTTTGGTTGCTTCAGAAGTTGAAAAAGAAAGTGGAGCCGGCGTAGTTTGTTGGGATCCGGAGGAAGTTGCTTGAACAGCGCTTAGTGCGAAAGGAGCACTCCCGCAAGTCTCGTCAACTCCGGATAGGGTATAAAATCGCAACAATTCTTCAATATCATGGTTATTCATAACGTTTGAATTGTACATTAATTATAAATTTTCGCAATAATAATCATTTCTGTGCACAAATTTAATTTTATATTTATAAAATCGGTAGTATATTTAGAATATTACACAGATTTTTTAAGGTTAGCGGTATGAAAAAGAAGAGTATCAGAAAAAATAAAACGTTGTGGGGAGCTGCTTTAGGAGCTGCAGCTGCCGTATTTGTTTCGTGTTCTCCTTTGACGAAAAATAATTTGGCTGTTAATACCGCAAATAATGATATTTCGGCAATTAAGATGACAAATTCGGGGGCTTATCTGTCCGGAAGGGTTGCGCATATTCGCAAAGATTTTGATAAGGCTGCCGATTATTATAAATTGATTATGGATAATAATGTTGATAATCCGTCGATATTGAATCAACTGTATTTATTATTGTCTTCGCAAGGAAGAATCGATGAAGCTGCGCAATATGCTCAACAAGCCATCGACAAAGGAACCGAAAATGTTTTTGCATACATGGTAATTGCTACAAAGAAAATGCATGACGGTGAGTATGAACAAGCAATAAAGAGTATGGAGAAAATAAGTGATCCTTTGTATAAATCTTTTGTAACGCCGTTGTTTAATGCTTGGAGCTATGCCGGACTGAATGATAAAAAGAAAGCCTTAGATGAATTGGCAAAACTGAAAAAAGAAGAAGGGTTAAACTCAGTATATATTCAGCATAATGCGATGTTGTTGGATTATTTGGGTGAGAACAGAGATGCTCAACAAGCTTATGAGGTTGTTTTGAATAGTCCAAACATAGAGTTATCTTTGCGGATGTTGGAGATAATTACCAATTTTTATATTCGTAGCGGGCAAAAAGCCAAAGCTATGGCGATGATGAATGCCACGGTTAATAGTCAGGCTCTTGATTCGTTGTTGTTTGTTTTGAAGGAAAAAATTACCAAGGCTGATGAAAAAAACACCTCGCCGATACTATCATCGGCCAAGATTGGTGCGGCAGAAGCGCTGTTTTCAGTGGTAGCAAGTTTCAGATATGCTGAAACAATTGATATTGCGCATATGTATACGGCGCTGACTATTTATCTTAATCCTCAGTACAGTACCGCTAAAATTTTGATGGCTGATATTTTTGAATCACGTGATATGTATGACAATGCCAACAAAATGTATGATAGTATTGATGAAAAAGATGTAGGATATTATCCGGCACAGGTTAAAAAAGCGCGTAATTTGGTTAAAATGGGCAATGTAGAAGGAGCCGAAATATTACTGAAGTCTTTGAGTGATGAATATAAAGATGTTCAAATTTATATAGAATTGGGAGATTTGCTCAGATCGCATGATCGCTATGTCGAGGCCGTAGAATATTATGATAAAGCAATTGCTTTGACTAAAAACAAGACAAGTTTGTGGGTTTTGTATTATGCCAAAGGAATGGCTTTGGAACGTGCGGGTAAGTGGAAAAAAGCCGAAGAAGTTTTGATGAAGGCGTACAAACTTAAGCCGCATTACTTGGTACTGAATTATTTGGGTTATACTTGGTTGTTGCATAAACAGAATGTTGAGCGGGCTTTGGAGTTTATTGTTGAGGCCTATAATCAGGCCCCTAACGATCCTAGTGTTAATGACAGTTTGGGTTTTGCTTTGTATAATTTGGGTTATTATGACAAAGCTTTGCCATATTTGGAAAAAGCGGTTGAACTCTATCCTTCATCTGCAGTTATAACTTCGCATTTGGGTGATGCTTATTGGTTTGCGAAACGCGAAAATGAAGCGCGTTTTCAATGGCGACATGTTTTGACCTTAAAAGATGAAAGCGGTGAAATTAATATTAAACAAACCAAAAACAAAATCAAAGAAGGAATTATTGAAGAGCCTAAATTGGATTTTGATCAAACAAAGGTTGAAGCAATTTTGAAAAAAATTCAAGCTGAAGCTTCGGAAAATAAAAAATAAATTTCACATTGTTTTAGCATAGTCCCTGTCATATCTGATGATTTGACAGGGTTTTATGTCATTTAAGTTGTTTTTTGCGAGTGAATATTTTACGCATATCGTTTGGTTTGAGATGGTTGATAATCCACCAGTAACCTAATGATGTAACCAAAGCTCCGCCCACCCAAGCGATCGGACCGGCGAAGAAAATACCTTTATAGCCAATTGCTCCGGCTAAAAAGATGGCAGCAAAGGCTCTGATTACCAATTCAAAAATTCCTGAAGCCAGTGGAAATCCGGCATGTCCCATGCCTTGTAATGCATTACGGGTGATAAAAATACAGGCAAGGAAAAAATAGAAATAAGAACTGATTAGCAAATATTGTTGACCGATTGAGACAATTTGTTCTTGATGTTCATTATTGTCAATAAAAGCTCCAATCATATGGGTGCCATAAAAACGCACGCTCAATGTTATGATTATGCTCAATATAAAACAGGCAGTCAATGATTGTACTACACCTTGACGGATGCGTTTAATGAGAGCGGCACCGTAATTTTGGGCAGTATAGGTGGCAAAAGCTATACCTATAGCGAAAACCGGTTGCGTTGATATTTGTTCAATGCGCATTGCGGTAGTGAATCCGGCAATAACTTCAGTACCGAAAGAATTACACACGCTTTGAACAATCATCATACTTAAGGACAATATTGAAAATTGTATAGCCATGGGGATGGCAACACGCAAATGCTCCAACATAAATTTGTGATTATAATGGCAGTCGGCGAAAGTGATTTTTAAAAGCGGAAATTTTTTAATAATAATCACAATACAAGCGGTTACCGTAAGCAACATTGAACAACAAGATCCTAATGCTGAGCCGGCGACACCAAGTTTGAGATAGTAAATGAACACAAAATTAAGTACAATATTGATAAGCGAACAAAAAATCAAAAAATAAAGCGGGGTTTTGGAATCACCTAAAGCACGAATAAATCCGGAAAGTAAATTGTATAAAACTACCGGAATCATTGATATGCCCAAAATAAAAGCAAAAGTATAAGATTGTTGCATAATCTCTTCAGGTACGTTCATTAAGCGTAACAATGGTTTGAGATACAGTACTAAGAATAAACTTGTCACACAACTCAAAAGTAATGCAGCAACAAGAGAATGGAAAACCGAAGATTTGATGCCGCGAACATCATTAGCACCAAAACGCTGGGCGGTGATAATTGTTAATCCGGCAGTAAAACCGAAAGTTATCATTAAAAACATAAATACCAAAGGTGCCGATGAACCTACGGCTGCCAGTGATTCAACCCCTAAAAGTCGTCCGACAATCAATATATCTGAAATGTGGAACAACTGCTGAAACAGATTGCCCGCCAATACAGGAAGTGCAAATAAAACTATCAGTTTTAGAGGTTGCCCTTTGGTTAAATCTTTAATCATTTATATTCTCAATATGTTATATTTTTCACTTGTTTTTTAACTGGCAAATTGCTAAAAGTAAAGTCAAATATTTTCTAATTTAACAGCAAGGATTTTATAATGACCGAATTGGAAGAAGTATTGAGCCATTATGGCATAAACGGAAAAGAAAAGGGTACTAATAAAGGACCTTTGATAACTCAAATAGTTTTTACTCCAGATGTAGGTACCAAAATAAAAAATATTGTAGCTCATATTGACGATATTGCTCGTGAAATGAAGTTAAAATCTTTGCGGGTTGAGCCGATTGAAGACAGTGCCGATTTGGGTTTTGAAGTGCCTAATGAAAAGTTTGATACAGTCGATTTTAAGGCAATTTTAGCCAGTGAAGAATTCGCCAATGCCAAAGGTGCTTTGCCGATTTGTTTGGGAGCTGATATTACCGGCAAGCCTCTTTTTGCCGATTTGGCCAAGATGCCGCATTTGTTGGTAGCCGGTACCACCGGTTCGGGTAAGTCGGTTGGCTTAAATACTTTTGTTTTGTCATTGATTGCACGTAAAAAGCATACCGAATTAAAGTTAGTGATGATTGACCCTAAACGCATAGAATTTTCAACCTATAACAATCAAAAATATATGTTATATCCGGTGATTACCGAAAATACTATGGCGGTTGCCGCATTGAAAAATTTGGTTGATGAGATGGAAAAGCGTTATGAAATGTTGCAGGACTGCATGGTTAAAAATATCAGCGAATATAATCAAAAAGCTGATGAGGTTATGCCTTATATTGTCTGTGTAATTGATGAGTTTGCCGATTTGATGAGTTCGGATAAAGAAGTTGGCGGATATGTTCAACGTCTGGCGCAAAAGGCAAGGGCGGCCGGAATTCATCTGATTATGGCCACGCAAAGGCCATCGGTTGATGTGGTAACCGGTGTGTTGAAAGCCAATTTTCCCTCGCGTATTGCCTATAAAACGGCTTCCGGAACTGATTCTCGTACCATTTTGGATACGGTGGGAGCAGAAAATTTAATCGGACGTGGCGATGCGTTATTTTTGGCAGGTGACGGAGCCTTAAAACGCGTGCACGGAGCCTATATCCCCGATGAAGATATTGATGAAATGCTCAAACCGTATCGTTGTAAAATTCCGGAAATGAAGGTAGAAAATCCTGAAGTTGTAGTCAACAGCAAAGGGCAGGTGGTAAAACAAGAAGAAAAACGCAATTGTGTGATCGAATTTTGGTGTTCGCTCACCAAAACTGAGAAAAAGCGGTTTATCAATTGGGTGGTACAGGTCAGCAAAACGATGATAAAATATTTCTTCCAATCACGGCGTTGATAAGTTATAACAAAAAACAGCCTGCTCAAGTTGAACAGGCTGTTTTTGTAGAATTAAAAAATTAACTTATAGATATTGTAGTCGCGCACTTTATAGTGTTCGACTTTTTGCCCTGCCGTAGCTTCAAGCCAAATAGGGTCATCAGCGGCGATGATGCTGGCGGTCTCATTGTTAGTAAATATAACATTTACCACAGTCTTTACACCGCCTTTAGCTGAAGCCTGCACTTGGGTAGTTGAACCGCCTCCGCCGATAATACCGACAAAGCCCCAAAAGCTTTTATAGCTGAAATCGGCACTGGCATTTAGTTCGACATTTATCTCGCGGATAACCACTTTTTTGATGGTGTAAGTCCCGACTTTCTTCATCTCAACCAGCTCAAACTTATCTCCAGACGGATATTTGTATACCAAAGTGCCTTTGGCATAATTTTTCTTATAGTCGAGGTTGCATGTCGTGGACCATACCGGTTGAGTGCTATTAGGCCCACGCTGCAGATCCCATCCAAAATGGGGATGATACAACAACTTATCGCCATTCGAAAGAATGATAGTTGAGTAATACACGGTTTTGGATTTTGCAAGGAACTGTTCTTCGGTCTTTGAGTAGGTATTGCAACTTTCAATCTGCAATATTTGTGCAAAACTCATTTGGCTGATGCCAAAGCACAGCATGATTAAAAATACTTTTTTCATAAGGCATTTTTTTAATAATTAATATAATACTTTGAATTAAGCCCGTTCTTAGCATATTTTTGTCTTTCTGTCAATTAAAAAGTTGCAGGTGCGGAGATTTACCAAATTTTGAGATTTTTAGTTGCATTTTGCAATGATTGGTAATAAAAGAGAAGGGATTATTTAATTTTAACAGAGGTCTAAAATGAATGAATATCGCACCCACACCTGCGGGGAGTTAAGAAAGCAGGATATCGGCAAAACGGTCAAATTGGCCGGTTGGATTCAGCGCAAACGCAATTTGGGCAATCTTTGCTTTGTGGATATGCGAGATCATTACGGTATTACGCAATGTGTGTTTGATAAAAGCTCGCCTTTGTTTGAAAAGGTTGAAGAAACTCGTGTTGAATCGGTTATCGGGATTGAGGGTGAGGTAGTTTTGCGTGAGAGCATTAACCCCAATATGCCAACCGGTGACATTGAGATAAAAGTAGCTAAAATGGAAGTTTATTCCACTGCTGAGGTATTACCTTTTCAAATTGCAGTGGAGGATGATGCACCGGAAGATATTCGCTTAAAATATCGTTTTTTGGATTTGCGTAAAGAGCGGATTCATCACAACATGATGATACGATCCCAGGTTATTAAACGTATGCGTGAATTGATGTGCGAGCAAGGATTTACCGAATATCAAACTCCGATTTTGACCGCCTCGTCGCCGGAGGGAGCTCGTGACTTTTTGGTTCCGTCACGTTTAAATCCCGGTAAATTTTATGCCCTGCCGCAAGCACCGCAACAGTTTAAGCAACTGTTGATGGTGTCGGGTTTTGATAAATATTTTCAAATTGCCCCGTGTTTTAGAGATGAAGACCCGCGTGCTGATAGAAGTCCGGGAGAGTTTTATCAACTGGATATGGAGATGTCATTTGCCACGCAAGAAGATGTGTTTAAGGTTATTGAACATACTATGGGCAGCATTTTTAATGAATTTGCTTTTGGTAAAACTGTTACTCAGGCTCCGTTTGTCCGTATTCCTTTTCGTGAGGCTATGGCTAAATACGGCTCGGACAAACCGGATTTACGTAATCCTTTGGTTTTGGAGGCGGCAACTGATTTCTTCGGCGATAGCGGTTTTGGAGTTTATGACGGACTGGTTAAAGAAGGTAAGACGGTTAAAGCACTTGTCTTAAAGGGTAATGGCGAAAAGCCACGCTCATTCTTTGATAAATTAGACGCTTATGCCAAAGAAGAGGGTATGGGTGGTATTGCTTATATTGCTTTGTCAGCAAACGGAGCTAAAGGTATTGCTAAAATCTTGAGTGAAGCTAAGCTGAACGAATTACAGAGTAAATTCGGTATATCTCAAGGTGATGCGATTATCTTTATGGTTGGCAATGGTATGAAGTTCGACAAGTTCACCGGGCGGTTACGCAACAAGATTGGCGAAGAACTGGATTTAGTAGATAAAAATTCGTTCAAATTATGCTGGATTGTTGATTTTCCCTTCTTTGAGGAGAATGAAGAGACCGGTAAAATAGAATTTTCACACAATCCTTTCTCAATGCCACAAGGAGGAATGGATGCTCTGCTGAATAAAAATCCTCTTGATATTTTGGCTTATCAATATGACTTGGTTTGCAACGGGTATGAGTTGGCCTCAGGTGCGGTACGCAATCATGAACCGGAAATTATGTATAAAGCTTTTGAATTGGCTGGATATGATCACTCGGTGGTTGATAATAAATTCGGCGGCATGATTAATGCATTTAAATATGGCGCTCCTCCGCATGCCGGTTGTGCTCCGGGGGTTGATCGTACGGTAATGTTAATTTTGGATGAGCCGATTATTCGTGATGTGATTATCTTTCCGCTCAATGGTAAGGCGCAAGATTTGATGATGCAGGCACCAAATTATCCGTTTGATGAGCAACAACTAAAAGATTTGCATATTAAAGTTGATTTAAAAGACGAATAAAATGAAACAGTTTGTGCGCAGAAAAGAAGATTTTGTTTGTGAGCATTGCGGCGCAAAAGTTGTGGGTGATGGGTATACTAATCATTGCCCGGAATGTCTGTGGTCGAAGCATGTGGATATTATGCCCGGTGATAGGGCTGAGGATTGTCAAGGGCTGATGAAACCGATTGATATCAAACAGACGCGTGATGGCTATATTATTACTCACAAGTGCGAAAAGTGCGGAGCAGTGAGAAATAATAAATCTTCTCCCAATGATAATTTTGAAGCCTTGTTACAACTGGCGCGTGAACAAGTAAATAAATTGAAAAATTAAAAAGAGAACCCCGCTTGAGTTCAAGCGGGGTTCCAAGTGTTTAAGCAGTTTCAAGTTTAGAACAATCTCAAAACCGACTGGGCCGACTGAGAAGCCAAAGCCAAAGAGTTAATAGCCAACTGCTGTCTGGTCTGTAAAGCCAGGTAGTTAGCAGACTCTTCATTCATATCGGCAAGTACCAAGTTATCTGAACCGGTCTCTAAGACGTCAATCATAGCTTCGGTAAAGCTTTGACGGGTTTCAATAATCGAGAAATTGTTACCCATAACAGCAGAGTAGTCACGAAGATAATCAACGGCCTTTGCGATACCATCCAAGCTGGCGTTAACGCTAGCGGCATCAGTCCAATCAGCTGTAGTAAAGCCTACTGCTGCCATCTTAGCAACAACATCGTCACCTTGAACATCCAATTTATTGGTTCGGCTTTCGTTGAACATAACAGTCAACTTACCACCTTTTAACAAGTTGATACCTTGATAAGAGGAGTCACCGGCCAATTTGGCAATTTCACCGACGATTGCGTTGAACTGATCTTCAAATTCACCCAACTGGGTTGCATATCCGGTTGCTGTCGGATCAAGAGCAAAGGCTGAGTTTGCAACAGATTTTGCTTGATCAATATATGATGTTATGGCTTCAATACCTTCGTTAGCTGCTTGAATGGTTTGAACGCCTTGACCCATGCTATCCAACAAGCCATCCAAGTCGGCAGCGCGATTGGTCAGCGAGCGAGCTTGGTAGAAACTTGAAGCGTTATCAATAGCTGAGTTAACTTTTTTACCAGTTGAAAGTCTGGTTTGAGTGGTGTCCATTTGACCTTGAATTGCTTTCAAAGAAGCAAGGTTAGAACGCATACTGGCAGTTAATGTAATAGTAGACATGGCTTTTCTCCCATAGTTTAAGTTAAAGTTCTTTTTCACAATACTCTGTGGTGCTTCTATTAACACTACAAGTTCATTATAGCATATTTTTAAAATGTTGCCAAATACAAAAAACTTTTTAATGTTTCACAGGGGATAACATGTTGTTTTTTAACAAATAAATATGTGAAACAAAAGGTCGGCGACTCGCAAAACGACTCGGCAAAAACGAGCTTTTTTAGGGTTTTAAAAAACATTAAAAAGGTATAATAATACCGTGAATGGTAATATATTACCTAAAGCTTTAAAAATGGTTAATTGATATTACATCAAAAAAACGGAGAAAGTGATGCTGTGGATTATCAATGGGTTAATATACGGATTTTTTATGGCCTTATACATGTTGGTTAATCAGAACAAAAAGATTAACGGCTATGTTTTGGGAATTTGGCGAGGTTTTGGCATTGCTTTTCTATTTGCTCCGGTCTTGTTTTTTATTCCGTTATTGCAAGATTGGCGCAATTGGGGGTTATTGTTGTTGCAAGGTATTTTAATTGGTGTTTATGATTCGCATATTTTTTTTGCTTCAGCTAAATTTGGTGCTGATAATACCTCAAGATTATTGGTGTTAAGTGTACTGTTGACTACAATATTATGGTGGATTTTAACGCCGATAAAGTTTGTTAAACTTTTTGCTGATGCGAATGTATTTATAACATTAATTTTAAGTTTGGCGGGATTTTGCATTTGCTATTGGTATATGTTGAAAAGCAAAATTACCAAAGCAGCCTTAAAATATATGATATGGGCTGTGATTGCTTTAGCTTTGATGAGTATTGCTACCAAAGAAATTGCGGTTATGAAACAAAATGTCTGGTATAATGTGATTTATTATCTAACGGTATCTACTTTTATTTCAGGATGCTATAATTTACTTTTGTTTGTAGTTCATAATCCTGTTAAGAAATTAAAGCAGGCAATTTTTGCGCCGCAAATTGTGCAAACCGGAATATATATTATAGGTTTTTCGGCAGCTTTGATTGTGGCTAAAACTCTAGCTTTGCGATTGGCACCCAATCCGGGATATGTAATAACATTGTTATTGACGGCTCCATTGTTTGTTTATGTTTTGTCGCCACGACGTCACAAAAGTAGTAATATGTCGGAAAAAGCCGGTTGGGCAATGTTGTTTTTTTTAGGTTTGATAATGCTTTTGGTTTGTTCAATAGGAGTTAATGACTAACAGCACAGTCCTTCAATTAATTTATCTAAGACCAAAAAGCCGTTACGAGTGGCAAAAAGGTGAGTATCGTTGTGGCAAAGCAGACCTTGAGCAACAGCAGAAGCTAAAAAATCTTGATTGATAAAGTTATCAAAATTTAAGCCACAAATTGAATTGAATTGTGTTTTATCGATACCTTCAGTCAGACGCAATCCCATTATAATCATTTCTTCAGCTCGTTCTTCAGGTGTTAGGGCTTCCAGTTTTAAATTATCGGTTTGAGCAAACCATTTATTATTTAATTTAAGGCGGCCGTGCGCTGATTGACCAATGCCGATATATTCGCCGCCTTGCCAATAAATTAAATTGTGTCGTGATTGAAATTCGGATGTAGCATAGTTGGAAACTTCATATTTGTGTAAGCCGAATTGTTGCAAAAAATCTTCTGTTAAAAGATATAGCTTCGAAGCTTTATCTTCTTCCAGCAGTTGAATTTTTTTAGACGCAAAGACCGTTCCGTCCTCAATAGTTAGTTGGTAGAGTGATATGTGCTTTAGTCCCAGTTGGCAAGCCTGCTGCAATTGTTTTTGCCAAGAATGAGGAGTTTGGTCGGGGAGGGCATACATCAAATCAATTGAACAATTGGCAAAATGTTTTTGCATGTCATCAATGGCTTGAAAAGCTTGAGTTGAATTATGGCTGCGTCCCAAAAATTTAAGTTCATCATCATTAAATGACTGAACGCCAAGCGACAAGCGATTAATACCTGCAGAACGTAATGAAGCAAAAAGATTAGGTGTATTGGTGTTGGGATTGGCTTCCAAAGATATTTCGGTGTAAGTATCAAGCCCCCATAAATCATCAATTTGTTTTAAGATACGTTCCAGATTATACGGAGTAATTAGTGAGGGAGTTCCGCCACCGAAAAACACCGATTTAATGTGGTAGGCGCCAATTAAAGAGCGATATTCGCACAATTGACGCAGATAGTTTGAGATAATATCATCTTGATTGATTTTTTTATCAACACGAGAAAAAAAGTCACAATAAGGACATTTGCTTTTGCAAAAGGGCCAGTGCAGATAAATGCCCAATTCTTGCATCTGAAAAATCCTTATTAAAGAATAAATTTGGACAGGTCGGAAGCAACCGTGAATTTACTCAGCTTTTCTTCGACCATTGCCGCGGTGATAGTCAGATTTTCGCCATCTCTATCAGCGGCGGTAAAGCTGATATCTTCAAGCAGAATCTCTAATACGGTGTGCAATCTGCGAGCACCGATATTTTCGACATTTTCATTGATAGCAACGGCAATATCAGCAATTTTCTCAATAGCTTCAGGAGCAAATTCCAGATGAAAATTCTCAGTTCCCAGCAAAGCAACATATTGCTCAATCAAGTTAGCTTCCGGTTCGGTTAAGATACGAACAAAATCATTGTGGGTGAGGGCATTGAGTTCAACTCTGATGGGAAGTCTGCCCTGTAACTCAGGTAGCATATCCGATGGCTTGGCAAGATGAAAAGCGCCGGAACAAATAAATAAAATGTGATCGGTTTTGACCGAACCATATTTGGTGGTGACGGTAGTTCCTTCAATCAATGGTAGCAAATCTCTTTGAACACCTTCGCGAGAAACATCGCCACGCGTACCTTCCGCTTTGCCGGTAATCTTGTCAATTTCATCAATAAAGACAATGCCGTCATTTTCCACAGCTTTGATAGCTGCTTCGGTGATAGCATCATTATCAAGCAATTTATCACATTCTTCATCAACCAACTGCTTATAAGCGTCAGCTACTTTAAGTTTGCGTAATTTGTATTTTTGTTGGCTACCGCCAAGCAAGTCGCCCAGACTTATCATTCCCATTGAGGCACCGGGCATTCCTGGGATATCAATAGAGGACATTTGATTGGGGGTGTTGTCAATTAAGGATATTTCAATTTCACGCTCATCAAGCTGATGATTGCGCAACATATCCAAAAATTTAGCACGAGTTTCTTCACCGGATGTCTCACCGACCAAAACATCAATAATACGTTTTTCGGCTGAGCTCTCGGCTTTGGCACAGACATTTTTGCGCATGGCTTTGCGAGTTTGGTGAATAGCTATTTCAGTCAAATCGCGAATGATGCTCTCGACATCGCGTCCGACATAACCAATCTCGGTGAATTTGGTGGCTTCAACTTTGATAAAAGGTGCTTTGGCTAATTTAGCCAAGCGGCGAGAAATTTCGGTTTTGCCGACACCGGTAGGTCCAACCATAAGAATGTTCTTAGGTACAATTTCTTCTTTGAGTTTGTCGGGTAATTGCATGCGGCGCCAACGGTTGCGCAAAGCAATAGCGACAGCTTTTTTAGCGTTATCTTGACCAATGATATATTTATCAAGTTCGGATACGATTTCACGCGGGCTAAAATTAGTCATTTTTAATACTTTCAATAATCACATTATGGTTGGTATAAATATCAATATCACCGGCAATTTTCATGGATTTTTGAGCGATGTCGTTAAGTGACAGTCCGTCAATATCATAAAGAGCTTTGGCGGCAGCCATGGCATAATTGCCACCGGAACCGATGCCGATAATGCCGTCGTCTGGCTCCATAACTTCACCGGTGCCGGAAATTACTAAAGAAGTTTCTTTATCAGCGACAATCATAAAAGCTTGTAATTGGCGCAAATATTTATCCATACGCCAATCTTTGGCCAGTTCTACGGCGGCACGTTTGAGTTGATAGGCGTGTTTTTCCAACTTGGCTTCTAAACGTTCAATCAAAGTTATGCCGTCAGCGGCAGCTCCGGCAAATCCGGCAATGATATTGCCGTTACCGATACGACGAACTTTGATAGAATGAGATTTGAAAACAATGGCTTCGCCGAGGGTGGCCTGTCCGTCGCCAGCCATAACCACTTCGCCTGCGCGGCGTACACAAAGAACTGTTGTCATATTTTTATCCTGTCATTAGTAAAATTAACTTATTACATATTTAGGTAAAAATATGAGCCATTGCAAGTATTTTGCAACAAAAATCAAATGATAATCAGCAAATGTTTAGCGAGGGCCTTTAGCCTCTTTGATTTGTTGATAGAATTTAACCGGTTTGCCGGAACTGTCTTTTTTATCGTGATCATAATCTTTTGAGCCTTCGCTTAAGAATTTAATATAATCACTGCGTCGTTTTTTATCGAATTTTTCTAAAGCATTTTTTACAGCTTCTTTATCAGCTTCTTTATCAACACCTTCTGCTAGTTTTACGTTAACTAGTTCACCTCGGTCATTAGTAACACCTTCGAACAAATTTTTATCACCATCTTTTGCATTTACCAATTCTTTTAATAATTCTTTTTTATTAGATTCATACCATTTAGCAAAATCCATACCATTTGATATATCTTCGCGGTATGTATCCAAATTACTTAATGCTGTATCTCTATCTTTACCGCTAGCTTTTTCACTTTCTAGTGTTTCTCTCAATTTATTTATACGTTGGGCATTTTCAATTTGAGATATTGTTTCTTTGCTTGCACTTTCACGGAGGCTGTCTAAATCAGGAGCATTTTCCATTGCAACAGGCGGTTTGTGGGTGATACAAGCCAAATACAAACGAGCTTTGAACTCAGGATTACGGATGTTGCCGAATTTAATCTTGTTGCCACCCTTTTTAGCTGCCAATTCGGCTAAATCATTAAACCTGTCTTGATCAGAAACAGTTGGCGTACCGTCAGCATTGGTTGCGGTCATAATTACTTTTTTATCAGAGTCAATCTTGATATTGGTAGTGTTGTCTATACGGCCTCCGCTTTTACGAACCAAATCGACTTCATATCTGCGGCGAGAGCTTTTTTCAACATATTCCAAATCGTACTCTTTATCTTCTTTTTCGTTATTTGTCTTGCAGATGTTTTCGAAAAATTCTTTATAAAACTTAGCTTCTTCATTATCAAAAGGATTACCTCTTTGCGATTCAAAGGTGAATGGGGTTTTTGTATATTCAATTTCCGGATGTTCATGATATTGATGTTCAAACTCTTCATTAAATCCGTATTGGGCACGTTCCTCACAAAGTTTGTCAGCCTTGTCTTCCATTTCATCAAGGAAGTTTTCGCCATCACTTACAGATACGCCATCTTTTAGGATTTCTTCATGTTCTTTAACTGGGTCAGGCATATCTTCGTCCAGTGCGGCAGCACTAAAGTCTGCACCTTCAACGTTTCCTAACATTCCTTTAACGGCTTCTTTATAATCCTCTGAACCATCAGCAATATTAGAGCCCCAAGGATTGGTTTCTACATAATCATTGAGTTGTTTGCGAAATTGATCATTATTCTCTGCAGAGGAGGCATATAATTTGGCAATATTTTTATTCCAATATTTCATAACAGTTTGAAGTAATTCTTTTCTGCCGTCCGTAGTTGCAAGATCAGGAAATGTTCCGCTTAATTCATTTAAAATCTTTTTGGTAATTTCGGATTGTTCAGCTTCTGGTTTATCTTTATCTTTGATAACAGCGGCCAAAGTTGCACTTACCTCATCAAGATAACAAAGGCGATAATAATCTTTGATGCTGACATGCGGATTTTTATCCTTGAAAATCTCACTCATTTTAACGGAATTGCGGAAATGTTGCAGTTCGTGAGTAAATGTGCTGTCTTTTTCGGTTTTATTGGTGATCTCTTTGATTCCACTATCTTCTTTAGCTTCATCAATATCTTCTTTTTTACCAACAAAGACAAAATCATTTATTTCAATCCAATGTCTATTACCTTCATGACGTTTCATGCCTCGGGTATGAGAAGCTTTAGGGTCCCATTCGGCAGGTTCAGCATCTTCAGCGAGTGGTTTCCCTTCAGCATCAGCCGGTACTAGTTTTCCAGCTTCTTCAGTATATTGGTGATAGATTAGTTCTCCATCATCGTCTTTTTCTACCTTGATAACCAACAATTTGCGTTGAATTGATATATTGCTGGGACTTTCAGCGTCAGCGCGAAACTCTTCAGGGATTAATTCATCATCAAGGGTGTAAAGCTTTTCAGGCCAGCGAGCATCACCTTCTTTATTAATTAATTCTTCTATTTCATCATTAGATGTAAGTTTGTTTTCAAATTTTGCTTCAGGATCAAATTTAGGTTCAAGCAGGCTGTTATGTCCGTTTCTTATATCTTCCAAAATCCTTGTTGCAGAAGGGATTTCAGTCGTATCATCGTCCTCGTATGCTTTATCACCTTTGACATGTACCATAATCGTTCTCCCAGGAAACTCTTATCATGCTATTAATAAGATAATAGCATTTTTTATAAATTTTGTCAACAAATAGTCTAACAAAAAATGTTTTAAATTTGCTTAAAAAGATTGAGTTAAAATATAATTGATGATAAAGAGAAGATAACTGAATAAAATATAAGGATTTTACCGAGATGAAAATAGTTTTTTTAGGCACGCCGGAGTTTGCAGTACCGACAGTGGAAGCTTTGAGTAAAAAACATGAAATTGTGTGCGTATATACCCGAGCCCCAAAGGAAGCGGGCAGAGGCAAAGAATTGCAAAAATCGCCGGTGCACGAATGGGCTTTGGCACATAATATCGAAGTGCGTACGCCAAAAACTTTGCGAGCTGATGAAGAACAGCAAAAATTTGCCGAGCTGAAAGCCGATATTGCGATTGTGGCGGCTTATGGTTTGATTTTGCCTAAGAAAGTGATTGAGGCAATGCCAAAAGGATGTTTGAATGTGCATGGCTCGTTGTTGCCGCGTTGGAGAGGAGCAGCACCGATGCAACGGGCGATTGAGGCCGGGGATGAGAAAACCGGCATTACCATTATGCAAGTGGTGGAAGCCTTAGATGCCGGTGCAATGTATAAAAAAGGCGAAATTGTGATTGATAAAGATATGACGGTTGGTATTTTGCATGATAAGATGGCACAACTTGGGGCAAAGCTGATGGTGGAAGTGTTGGATGATTTGGATAATATTACTCCACAAGCACAAGATGAAAGTTTGGTAACCTATGCTGCTAAAATTGATAAAGCGGAAAGTTTGCTTGATTTTAGTCAACCGGCTATGGTTTTGGAACGCAAAGTCAGAGCATTTAATCCTTATCCGGCGACTTATTTTGAACATAAAGGCGAAAGATTTAAGTTGCTGAAAACCAGAGTGGTTGCTAATGACAAAGGCTTAAAAGTCGGTGAGATTTGGCAGGATAAAGAAAATCTGCTGATCGGTTGTAAAGATGGAGCTTTGCTGGTTGAGCAAATTCAACGCCAAGGCAAAAAGGTCATGAGTGCGGCGGAACTTTTGCGCGGATATAGTTTTATATAAAAACTCAGCCCCGTGAAGCAGGATTGCAATCACGGGGCGGAGAAAACGCTTATTTGACGTTTTTGTAGTTCTCAGGATGATCGGTCACTTTTAGAGCGAAATCTCTTTTGCGCTGAAGGATGAGGACTGTTTGTGATCCTCTTTTGCCGTACAGAGCATCGTACTTTTCTTTGTGCTCGTCTTCTTTTGTGATAGGATACCTGCTGGTAATTTGCACATCGGGATTGGTGCGTGCAAGTTCCTTTTTAATGCTCTCTGTCATCTGAGCTTTCATCTTTTTTTCTTGTTCTGTCATTTTAAATGAATTTTGATAAATAAATACATACTAATTTCTTTTAGACAAAAATATAAACAGCTAAAAATATTTAGTCAATAAAAAATTTAAACTTTTTTTTATTTGTTTCGTTTATTATAATATAGGTTGTTTGTTTTTTATGAGGTGCGGAAATGAATAAAAAATATATACTATCAGCAACATTGGCGGCATTTTTAATGTTATTAGGGTGTGAAAAAAATAATCCTGATTATGTAACTGCTCAAGTGGTGCAAGGTGATATAAATCAGAAAATTACCGCATCAGGTACAATTAATCCTATTTCGACGGTTGTCATCGGAACTCAGGTGTCGGGTATAATCTCCGAGATTTATGTTGACTATAATTCAAAGGTAAAAAAAGGAGAACTCTTGGCAATTATTGATCCGCAAACTTTTGAAGCAGCAGTTGATCAAAGACAGGCGGCTTTGGATATTGCTAAAGCTGAGTTGAAAGTTACCGAAAACAATGTAACCTACTACAAAAAACATCTGGACAGAATCAAAAAACTTAATACTTCTAAATATTCTACCGATAAAGAACTGGAGTCGGCCGAGCGTGACTATAATAATTCGGTAGCAGAAAAAGCTTTGCGCGAAGCTCAGGTCAAGCAAGCAGAAGCCTCATTGAAACAAGCTCGTATTGATCTTGATTATACCAGAATTATATCTTCGGTTGACGGAGTGGTAATTTCGCGCGAAGTTGAAGAGGGGCAAACTGTTGCGGCATCGTTTAATACTCCGACTTTGTTTAATGTGGCGGAAGATTTGACCAAAATGCAAATTGAGGCTTCGGTGGTAGAAGCTGATATTGCCAAAGTACAAGAAGGACAAAAGGTTTATTTTTCAGTTGACAGTTTTCCTGATGAAACTTTTGAGGGTAAAGTTGTGCAAGTGCGCAACAATCCGGTAAAGACATCTAATGTGGTGACCTATGAAGTGATTATCAGTGTTGATAACAAAGATATGAAAATAAAACCCGGTATGACAGCTAATGTTGAAATTGTGACTGCCGAAAAACAAGGTGCAATGTTGGTTCCTAATAAGGCTTTAAGATTTTATGTTATCGATGAGGATGGAAAGGTAAAGCGTTATAATGACAAGGGAATCTGGAAGATGAACAAAGGCAAATTGGAAAGAGTCAGTATAAAGACCGGTGTCAGTGATGATGAACAAACCGAGATTATTTCTGATAAAATCAAAGTTGGCGATAAGGTGGTAGTGGAAGACAAAAATGCTGCTGTCAACAAATCGCAAATGAGAATGAGGATGCCGCGATAATGAGTCTGATTGAGCTGAAACAAATTACCAAAAGCTATCCGTTGGGTGAGGGATTTTTACAAATCTTGAAAGGTATTGATTTAAACATCGAAAAAGGCGACTTCGTGGCCATTATGGGCCCGTCAGGTTCGGGAAAGTCAACTTTGATGAATATCTTGGGTTGTTTGGATAAACCATCATCAGGTACATATTTTCTTGATGGTAAAAGAGTTGATGGGTTGTCATCTGATGAATTAGCAACAATACGCAATCAAAAGATAGGTTTTGTGTTTCAAGGGTTTAATTTGCTTTCCAGAACCACAGCCTTAGAGAATGTTGAATTACCGATGGTTTATGCCAATATTCCTACTAAAGAACGTGAAGAAAGAGCTAAAAAAGCTTTGGCAAAAGTGGGGTTGGCTGAACGTATGGATCATCAACCGAATCAACTTTCGGGAGGTCAACAACAACGTGTAGCTATTGCCCGGGCAATCGTCAATGAAGCACCGATAATTTTTGCCGATGAGCCGACCGGAAATTTGGATACCAAAATGAGTGTGGAAATTATGAAACTGTTTACTGATTTGAACACCGGCTTAGGTCGTACGATTATTTTGGTAACTCATGAAGAAGATATAGCTCGTTATGCCAAGCGGATTATTAAAATTGTTGATGGTGAAATTTATTCGGACAACAGAAATGATTGATTTAAAGACAATTTTTGCAATAGCTATACGCGCAATAAGAGCCAACAAAATGCGCTCAATTTTGACCTCACTGGGTATTATTATCGGTGTGGCGGCGGTTATTGTGATGTTATCAGTTGGTAACGGAGCACAAATTTCGATTCAAAAT
Organism: uncultured Pseudomonadota bacterium; assembly: GCA_902799835.1. Taxonomy (GTDB): domain Bacteria; phylum Pseudomonadota; class Alphaproteobacteria; order RF32; family CAG-239; genus CAZU01. The sequence goes on along the minus strand of CADCCF010000004.1, from coordinate 101,113 downwards.
GAGATGAAAACCATGGGCTCAAATTTGATTATTATTCGTTCCGGAGTGGCTACATCATCAGGGGCAAGAGGCGGTCATGGTTCACAACCTACGATGAAAAAATCTGATGGTGACGCCATTCAAGAAAAAATTGCTTCAATTAAATTGGCAGCTCCACAGCTTGATGAAGCGGCGCAGTTGGTTTATGGCAATGCCAACTGGTCAACTGTGGTCTCCGGCACCGATAATCGCTTTTTTCAGATTAAAGAATGGGATTTGGCTTATGGTAAATTCTTTTCGGAAAGCGATGTAAAAACAGCAGCCAAAGTAGCAATTCTAGGCCAAACCGTGGTTAATGAATTGTTTGGCGATGTTGATCCTTTAGGCAAAAATATTCGTGTTAAAGGCATACCGTTTAAGGTTATCGGGGTGTTACAGTCGCGTGGTCAGTCAGGTATGGGACAGGATCAAGATGATGCGGTTTATATTCCGATTACCACAGCACAAAAAAAAGTTATGGGTATTTCTTTTCCCGATCAGGTTAAAATGATTATGTTGCAAGCAGTTGATGCAAGAAGTACCTATACTTCACAAGATGAGATTAAACAACTCCTGCGGCAACGTCACAATCTGGGTGCTAACAAAGATGATGATTTTATCATCATGAACTTAACGCAAATGATGGAAATGATGGAAAGTTCGACCAAAGTTATGACTGTTCTTTTAGGCGCAATAGCTTCAATTTCACTGCTTGTTGGCGGTATCGGTATTATGAATATTATGTTGGTATCAGTAACCGAACGCACTCGCGAAATTGGTATTCGTATGGCAATCGGGGCGAAAGCATGGGATATAAGATTGCAATTTTTAATGGAGGCTTTGGTATTATCGCTTATCGGCGGATTGGTCGGAGTAGTATGCGGACTGATTGGTTCTTATGTGGTAGGGGCAATCAGCTCACTGCCGGCGTCGGTATCACTGTGGTCGGTTTTATTACCGTTTTCTTTTGCCGGCATGGTTGGTCTTATTTTCGGATTTTATCCGGCATATAAGGCATCGCTGCTTAATCCTATTAATGCTTTACGTTATGAATAAAACTCGGGGTAAAACTCGTCTAGCTGGTGACTAATACAGAAAACTTCAGCCAAGCTAAGTCATGTACACCCAAAGTACATTCCTGTCGCTTGGCTGAATTTTTTTTATTATTCCCCTCACTATCCGAGTTTTATTTAAAAATATCTTGCAAATATTTGTATTTATACTATCATTACTTTTGCAAAGGCGAGAGGTTTTTGCGGAGTGTCGAAACTCCTTCCATGTTTATGATAACTCCTCTTTTTTTGGGGAGCTGGCTGAATATATTGAATAGGTCAGACTGTTCATGGAGCAGTTTCGAACTCCCCACCTTGATGAGTTGTCAAGGTGGTTTTGTTTTAACAAAATTACGGGAGTTTGAAATGAAACCAAGTTTTAAATATGATATGCGCAATCGCATCGGGGCTCAACTGAAAAAGGTGCGTTTGGATAAGAATATGACCGCAGAAGAAGTTGTTTTGCAAACTGATATATCATTGATGTCATTAAACGGAATTGAAAACGGCGGCAGTGTTGCTTGGAGCAAATATCAAAAACTGATGAAATTTTATAAAATTGATTGGCAAATTGTGTTGGTTGAAAGGGAATAAAATAAGCCCCGCAGGTAATTTGCCTACGGGGCTAAATTTATGCCTATAAAGTTAAATTACTTTACAGCCTTTTTCAAAACAGCACCGGCTTTGAATTTAGGAGCCTTAGAAGCAGCAATTTTGATTTCTTTACCGGTAGCAGGATTGCGACCTTTGCGAGCAGCACGTTTAGCAACAGCAAAAGTACCAAAACCGGTCAATTGAACAGAATCACCTTTTTTCAAAGCTTTGGTGATTACAGCGATAGCAGCGTTAACAACTTCGTTAGCAGCAGCTTTGGTAGCTTTGGCTTCTTTAGCAACAGCCTCTACAAATTCAGTTTTATTCATGGATAAAATTCCTTTCTTTAATATTAAAGTTTATATGGGATATCTAACTCCCATGGCATCATTTGAAAGCTGTTTTCAGGCAAAGTCAAAAGAAATTGTTATTTTTAGCACAACAATTTTGTAACTTGACAAAATACAAAATAAATATATCTTAGATTTATAATTTTATATTTTACAAATTAAATACTAAGTATTATGGAAGGCATTATTGTATCAAAAGCCGTTTTAGGGCTTGTTTGCGTAATTAATCTTTTTATCGGTTATGCTGCCACAAGCGGGATTGTGAAAAGAGCTATCAGCAAAAAAAGTTGGAAAACAGCTTTTGTTGTTGAGGTGGCGCTGATTACAGCCTATATCCTCTATGACAACATTTTCGTGTCATCTTATCATCAAAACGGATGGCTGATTGCTATTTTGGGCTATGCTTTTGTTTATTTGATGGCCTTTTTGGCTTGGTTCTCGTTTTATAGCAATACGAGATTGAAAAAAAACAAAGTATATCTTATGAGGAAGATTGGCACGATTTCCTTTATAGATCAGGAATTTATCGAGGGTGAAGTCGAAGAGGACGGGAAAATGATCAGAGTTTTATTGGATAACACTTTGGCCAAAACTGAAGTTGCCGATTCTTGCTTGGTTAAATTTGAATCGGTAGAAAATCACTACATAATTGTAGAGTTAGCATAACAAAATTACGCATGAAAAAAAGACAAAATTCGGATGAAGCCGGATTTTGTCTTTTTTGTTTGTGATAAAGGGTAAAATTATGCGGTAAAATGATATGATATTTTTTTATTTTTTCCGACAAATATAGAGCAAATGTGAGCTGTAACCTTGTTGATCAGCTCGTTCACAGGTGATAAAATGCCAATTTAAAAAGGCCTGATAGGCTTTTTCGGATAGTTGCTCAAGATATTCCCTCATAGCATAGGCTATGCCGTCGGTTGCCACATTAGTAATATATTTACTATTGGTTTTATTGAATAATTTTTTGAAATCTTCAATGTAAAAACAACTGAATATTTCCTCGGGAATATCTTTGGGACGGCCAAATTTATCCAAGCACGAATGTAAGTGCTCCATACCTTGATGCAATAGGCCATAACCGGTAATAATAGATGCGCCTGGGATATATGCAAACATACAAATTCCGTTCTTTTTAGCTACACGTAAGGTTTCTTTGACAGCTTGGTTTTTATCTTTTTTATGAAACAAATGATACATCGGGCCAAAATTTAAGACCATATCAAAGGTGTTATCATCAAACAAACTTAAATCAAGGGCGTCGGCAACCATACAATGAAAATTTTTTAGATGACGTGATTTCGATTTCATTATTTCAATATGGTGAGGAACTAAATCAACAGCAGTAACTTCATATCCCATTTTGGCTAATGTAATTGAATATTTTCCTGTTGCAGCGCCGATTTCTAAAATTTTAGCACCAGGTTTTAGAAATTTTTGAATATAGCGCATAGTAGTTAAATATTCGACATTGTGTCCACGATCACTAAACAATCGTGCATCTTCGTTGTATTCTGTATATTTGTTGATGATAAGGTCTTTACGTTTGTTTATAACCATTGATGTCTTCCTGTGCGGTATTTTAAGTCAGTAAATATTAAAGATTATAAAATTAAAAATTGCAATAACTTTAATAACAATCATTAAACAGTTGCATAAAAAGCGTATAGTGGTTAAAGTCGATTTAACAAATATGCTTTTTATAGGGGTAATATAATGACACAAATAAGGGACAGTATAGAATTAGATTTTTGCGATGTTTTATTTCAGCCGAAAAGAACAACACTTAACTCACGCAAAGAAGCCAATGTCATTAGGGAATACAAGTTTAAGTATTATCCGCATCATCTGATGTCTTGCGGAATAATGGCGGCTAATATGGCGACAACCGGAACTTTTGCGGTAAACGACGTTCTGCAGAAATATCAAGCCATAACTTGTTTACACAAACATTATGATTTTAACGATGGGGAAAACTATCAGTATATTGCACAAAATTATGAAAAAGAGGAAAGTGCTCATAATGCCTATACTTTTATCTCAACCGGTTTGAAAGATGATAAGGAGCGGCTTTTTGCATTGTTGGCTGACAAGAATTTTAAGATAGATAAATTATGCATAGATATCGCCAATGGTTATATTCCTAAATTAACCGATTTTGTAAAAGAAGTGAGAGATAAGTTTCCTGATATACTAATTATGGTCGGTAATATTGTTACCGGTGATATGACCCAAGATTTGATTTTAAGCGGTGCCGATATTGTAAAGGTCGGTATCGGTCCGGGCTCGGTTTGTACCACCCGAAAATTGACCGGGGTCGGGCGACCGCAATTATCGGCAATTTTGGAATGTTCCGATGCCGCGCATGGGGTTGATGGATTTATTTGTGCCGATGGTGGCTGTACTTGCGCCGGTGATGTTGCCAAAGCTTATGGAGCAGGGGCTGATTTTGTGATGTTGGGAGGAATGTTTGCCGGAACTGATGAAGCGGCCGGTGAATTGATTGAAAAGACAATTCAAACGAATGTTGTGTCTGAAGAATCCGGTCAATCTCGTTTGCTTCAAAATAAAGAGAAATATAAACTGTTTTACGGAATGTCATCACAATTGGCTCAGGAAAGACACTTTGGCGGTATGGCTTGCTATCGTGCTTCGGAGGGAAAGGTTGTTGAGGTTGCCTATAAAGGCAGTATTGAAGATGTAATTCAAGAGATATTAGGTGGAATTCGCTCGACAATGGCTTATATCGGTGCACGCAGATTAAAAGACATTCCCAAATGCACAACATTCTATCGCGTAAATCGTCAGTTGAATGAAGTTTTTGGTAAAAGCTAGTTTAACAGAGGAAAAAATATAATGTCTGCGAAATTTCAAATTTCATACCAAGGAACACTGGATTATTTTTGTGGAATTTATGCCGTTATAAATGCGGTCGGTTATGCCTGTTCATCTTTTAAGGTTATGACAAGTACTGAAAAAGAGGCTTTTTTCAGATGTTTTATGAAATATCTGATAGATAAGAATTTGATTGAACAAGTTGTTAATCATGGCACTACCTGCTCTTTGGAAGAAAAGTATTTGGTTTTAGCGCGGGATTATATGAAAGAAAATTATCAAATCTTAATACAATGGAAAAAGCTTACAGCCTTGCCGGATTGGCGAAACTTAACTTTTAGAAAAACTTTCCAACTTTTAAGGCAATGGATGTTGAGGAAAAACAATTCCTGTATCGTCAGAGTTGATACACCCAAAACCGGTGATCATTGGACCGTGTTCCAAAAAGTTAAATTTCCGGTCAGTTACTTGGTAGATTCATACCATTTTTTGAAGATAAACTTCGCAAATTTGGCATGGAAACCAAGGAGAAAAAAGAAATCATCAAAAGAAACCCAGCTTATGAAAGAAGGCATTTTCTTTGTAAGTGCTAAACAATTGTCATAACAACTAATTAAAGTACTCGATAAAAACTAGTTTTGGGAAGCCTTTTTGCTTAAAAATTCTTCTTTAGCTTTTTTGAGTTGTTTCATGAAATCATCGTTTGCATGCAAACGACTGACAAGAATAGAGGCAATTATGCGAGCATTGTCAACATCACTTTGAAAATGAAAACCAACAATAACTCGACTATCACCATATTCATATCCGCGTTTTAGGATTTCATTTTGGTGCTCCGGGTTGATTTCAGCCAAAATAAGAGCAATTGTCCATCCGATAGTTGTATGACCGGAGGGATAAGATGAATTGGTTCTTAAAGTTTCTTCGTCTCCAGGAACGGGGGTCGGTTCGTTGAATTGCACATAAGGTCTGATACGCATGATATTAGCCTTGGCTTTGTCTTTGCATAATGACGCAGTGGCAAATACCCGTTCTAAAAAAGCTGAAATTTCAGGAGTATTTTCCTTGGATATGGTCATACCGAACGGTTCGGAGTACATTTTAGCAAAATATGGAAAAGTATAATCAGCATCTTTTATTGCCTGTTTGCCGCGTTCGGTATCGCGCATACTCTTACCCCATTGATAGCGCATCCAATCATTATAAAATGTCGCTTCGTCAGGTTTGGGAGGAGTAGGGAGAAAATCAGCTCCGGTCAACATTTCATCTTCGGTTAAAAATGAAGCAACTTCTGCGCGACAGGTGGTGCAGATAATCGCCGATAGCATAAATAAAGCTATAATTATTTTTTTCATAAAATTCTCCCAAATACGAGTTAAGTTACAGATGATAGTAATAAAAAAAAATATCAAGTCAAGTGTGTAAAAAATAATCGATTATAAGAGGAGCTTTTGTTGATAACTTATTACTCATGAATATAAATTTTACAAAAGCAAGATTGACAATTTTTATCTTTATTGATGCAATAGGGGCAATAGCCATGTTCTTTGTAAAAAGTTGTTCCTAAATCTTTAAGTAACCTAAACGAACATTTTTCAAGCATTTTATATGAATTGACATCACCATTTTTAATTTCGCCCCAAGCTTCATACAAAACCGGACAATCATCAATATTTTGAATACAATTTTTAAGTAAGGTTGTCCCGATGCCCTGCCTTTGAAAATTTTCATCAACAACTACATATAGCACATCTCTGTGCTTCCCGATATTCAATCCATAATCATTGTCGGTTTTTACATCTCCGATACCGCATAACCCAACCACTAACCCATTTTTATCTACAGCCACATGATAAAAATGAAACGTGTTTACTAATTCTGCAATATTTTGGGAAATAATATCGCTACTTTTTCCTTTTAAATTACAAGTGCCGAGATTTTTTGCAATTAACTCAGCCATTTGATTGATATGAGATTTTTGAGCTCTAACTATATTGATGCCAATTTTGAAATTTATCATTGTTTTTTAAGAGGTTTTATTCAATTAAAATAAAAGTTAAATCAATTATCCATTTTAGAAAAGTATCCTAGTTTTTCTTTTTTATAAAATTAATATAACTTGCCCACAAAATTGCTAAAGTTGTCAATATCAAATTAACATAAGTTAAACACGTTATATATAGGGGTATCCATGATGTATATTCAACTTCCTTATAAATTGCCATTGCTGAATTGTATCCGTATATCAAAGCCGGAATAAAACCTAAAACAATAGAAAAATACTCAACACATCCTAAAGCAACTAAATACATGGTTGTTTTTTTGTAATTTTCATCAATTCTATTCAGAAAAACAAAACTTTTTTTGAAGCATAAAATGATAAAAAATATGACGAATATTACAAGAACACCACCATATAACATATCAACAATTGTGTTTTCGGTAAATGACAACATAAAGGAGATAATAAAATAAATACCTCCTAACATTAAAATTTGATGCAGTAAGTTTTTCATATTACCTCCTTTTTTATCTATTAAATCACTTTTTTCTATGTTTGCAAGTCTCATTATAGGTTTGTTGGGCAATAAATCCTGCTTTTCCTAAATTGAAGCCTCTATTCCAGTTTTTAATGATTGGTAAACGTCCAATCAAAAAATCTCCCATAGAATTTTCTGTTTTGGCTGGATTTTGTGCATTAGATTTTTTTGCAACTTCGTAAGCTTTCTTAGTAACACCTCTAATTGAGCAATCACCAACATAGTTATTTGATCTTCTTGGCATTTTATTATCCTTTTCTTGTTAAAAATTAAACATAATGATAGCGCTATCAAAATTTATATGGGAAATTTATTGTAAAAATACAATAGAAACAATAAAAAATTTTTATAGTCAAACTTGCAAATGAAGGATAAGTAAATCTCGTATAACCTCAGAAAACCTTTCGATTTGATAGATTCATTAAACAAAAAAGCACCCTCAAGGGGAGGTTTTTTTATTGGTGAAACCAATGTGATGAATCTCGAACTTTTACTCTCTGAAGAGTATTATATAGCCACTATGGAATGTTATGAAAAAATCCAAAAAAGTAAATGTTATGCTATTTTAGCAAGTAAAAAAAGTACAATGAAAGGGATATATAAAACCCCGTAAAACACATATCTGTTAGATATAAATTCTTGTAATTTTTTACGATAAAGAAGAGGAACTAACAGATATATGATAAGATAAACCCCACCAAAAAACTCTATGGCATCTTCATAAATATCCGATCCAAGAAACAAGAATGGTAAACCGACACCCAATGGGACCACAATCAAACCTAAAATAAAAAAAGCTATTTTCTTTAACATTGCCATTTACACCTCTTTCACAAGTATAAAAATAATTCAGAAAAAGGCAATATCAAAAATATTGCCTTTTTTAGATTATTAATACTTTCCTGTCTTGTGATATACTTTTCTTACTTTCTCACCGACAGATTTGCAATAATTTGAACTATTCTTCTTATTTTGCAAACATTGAATTAGCTCTTTCTCTCCTACATTTAAGGGCTTTATTCCAAATACTTCTCTTTTTAGCCTTTCATAAGGTTTACTTATGCGTTCTACAGCTTTATCAAGAAATTTATTTGCAATTTTCTTAACTGCGTATCTTCCAACAGATGTAGCTAATTTATTCACCATTTCTTTTATCCTTTTCTATATAAAATTAACATAATGATAGCGCTATCAATATTTATATAGGAAATTTATTGTAAAAATACAATATAAACAGTAAAAAATTTTTATAGTCAAACTTGCAAATGAAGGATAAACAAGTCTCGTATAACCTTAGAAAACCTTTCGATTTGATAGATTCATTAAACAAAAAAGCACCCTCAAAAATCGAGGGTGTTGCAATTGGTGATGTTGGGCTGGATTACTTTGTTGACTGCGCTCGTTCGCGATATATCGCTCACCGGCACACTTCCGTTTGCCTCTCGCTTGTACTCAAACCCATTTTTATGGGTTCAAATCCCTGTTGTTATCATTACCAATAAAAAAAGCCCCTGCAAGAGGAGCTTTTTCTTATTGGTGTTCTTGCTGCGTAAAGCTCGCATTGACATGCTCGCTAACTTCGCTTCGGTCACTTGCTACGTAATCATTGTTTCGCTCGCTTACGCGGCTCACAATAATAACTTCGCTACGTATCACCAATAAAAAAAGCTCCATTAAGGAGCTTTTTTTATTGGTGATCCCAACGGGATAGAGCTCGCAAATGCTTTTAGCAATGCTCGCTCATCTCATCCTTTGCCGACTTTCACCGGCAAAGACTTCGATTCCGAACCAATGGCTTCTTCAGCTCTGTTGAAAACACCAATAAAAAAACTCCCACTTTGGGGAGTTTTTTTATTGGTGATCCCAACGGGATTCGAACCCATATTACCACCGTGAAAGGGTGATGTCCTAACCATTAGACGATGGGACCATCGCTTAATGACTTATGCTATATACAGGTAAATTTTTTATAGGTCAAGAGTTTTTTTTAAAATTTTATTTGCTTTCTTGACAAAACAGTTCAATCCATATAAACTCACCGCGAATTTTATTATGATTAAATTTTTATGCCTATGAAAGAAGATTACAAAAAGCTTCGAACAGCTTTGTTGACTTACACAAATGACAATTCTGCCGGCGAGGTGGAGGCTTTAGGGTTGTTTGCCATTATTACTAATCACTTTGCTGATGTAGTTTCAAGTGACGATGACAAGAAAATAGCTTTTTTTGCTATTATGGAAAATGTTCGTGATTTGTATGAGATTGATAAAGTTCAAACAGCTGAATTGCTTGAACTTGTTTATGCTTGTATAAAAGACGAACTGGGGTCATCATCTCAATATCCATCTTGGATGGGATGGCAAGCTAATAAAGACAAGATGGTTGTGAAAGTCATTGTGAAATTTGTCAAAAAAAATGCGTCTTGGTGTATTATCAATGACAATTCTTCGGATTATACAGCAACAAAAACATTGGTAAAAATTCTTCCATTTAATCAAGAGGAGTTTTTAGTCGATGATTTGGGTAGTAGCTTTAATCTGAAAGATGTGTTGTTACGTAATTCGTATCACAATACAATAGTTAATTGTCTGGTTAGCTCCTCTTATGAATGGATGCGCTGGCCAGAATTTATATGGGATCGGTTGGAAGCAAATCGTATTTCACGAGATTGGTTGGCCGATAAATTGCAGGTCAAGGGTATTTTCCGTAAAAGACGAGTTGTCAACATAATAAGACGCCAAGTAAAACAAAAGGGCTCTGATAAATAATCAGACCCCTTTTTTTATGGGTTTAAAATATTAATAATTTCGCTTAAATGTACCAATTTTATGCCTTTATTTTGCAAGGATGGTAGCCATTCTTGCAAAGCGGCAACGGTTTGGCTTTTGGGGTGTCCGATGGCAATGGCATAACCATTTTTACGAGCCAGGTTTTCGGTGTGTTCTAGTTGTTTAAGAATATAAGCTTTGTCGTTGTTATTATCTAAAAATATATTACGAGTGGCATATTTAACTTTCATTTCTTGGGCAGCTTTATCCGCAACAGACTTTGCCGATGTTCGTGAATCAAGGAAAAATAGATTATGTTCTTTGATGACTTCCATGACAGCAAGCATTTTTTCCTTATCTTGGGTCAACTTGCTTCCCATATGGTTATTAACCCCTTTGATGTTTTTAACTTTTTGCAACATAGCAGAAAACTTATCTTTGATTTCTTGCAGTGACATATCGGTGGTTAAAACATCAGGAGCATTGTCGGTTGAACTCAAAGCTTCCATCGGTGCATGCAACATAATTTCATGTCCCGAAATTTGTGAATGATTGACCTGTTCATCAATATGAGTGCCATAGGTTAAAAAAGATGCAGTGAGGGGATAGGTAAGTGAACTTATTTCAGCAGTGCGACGATGATTTATGCCCATATCGTCAATTATGATGGCAATAACAGGATTTTTACCAAAATAAGCCGGTTTTGGCGTGGGGATGACGCTTATATTTTTAAACTTAGTGGTAGATTCAGGTTGATTAAAGTCAATTATGTCGTCAGGCAAAATTTCTTCATATAAATTTTCGTATAATCTGGTTATATCTTCATCATAGGTTAGTTCAGTTGAGGTTCCTGATTCAACGGCCAAAGATATCTCGTCGTAGTCATCAAGATTTTCGATGATCGATTTTTCATTTTGTGAAGATGAAGACAATTCATCTGTGGATGATGGATTGTTGAAGTTTTCATACATTGAAACATAAGTTTCATCTCCGTTTGAAACAGTTTCAGGTAATGATTCGTCATTTTGAGGGGTGTTCGATGAGCCAAAATGAAAGACAATAAACATCACAAAAGCCAAAGCTGCGACTAAACGCGAACATTTAATCAACAGCCATTTGAGCTTAAGTGATGAAAATTTCTGCAATATTTTAATCTTTTTTACGTAAGGTTGGGAAAGCAATTACATCGCGGATGGTTTCAGCTCCGGTCAACAAAATTGCCAGGCGATCCAATCCCATTCCCATGCCTCCGGTGGGAGGAAATGCGTTTTCAAGTGCATTGATAAAGTCTTCATCAAGCATTTGTGCTTCATCATCGCCTTTTTCGCGATCTTTACTTTGAGCTTCAAAACGTTCACGTTGTTCCAAGGGATTAGATAATTCGGAATATGCACAACCGACTTCCATACCGCCGACATAAGCATCAAAATGTTCAACCAAACGTGGATTAGAGCGATGCGTCTTAGCCAAAGGTGAAATATCACGCGGCATATCCATAACCAAAACCGGCTGAATTAAGTTGGGCTCAACTTTGGCATCAAATACCTCAGAGATAACTTTGCCCCAAGAAATACAAGCAGAAGCATCAACTCCGACCGATTTTGCCAAAGCGATAGCATCTTCCAAAGTTTCAACACTCAAGAAATCAGCTCCGGTAGCTTCTTTTACCAAATCAATCATTGATTTACGAGCAAATGGCTTGCTTAAATCAATTTCATTGCCGTTAACATTGATTATGGTTGTACCCAAAACTTTTTGAGCAACATAGCGCAACAGATTAGGAATAAGTTCGGCCATATCATTGTAGTCAGCATAAGCTTGATAAGCTTCCAAAGCGGTAAATTCAGGATTATGAGTTTTATCAATGCCTTCATTGCGGAAGTTGCGTCCGATTTCAAATACGCGATCAAAACCACCGACAACCAATTTTTTCAAATACAATTCGGGGGCAATACGCAAATATAAATCCATATCCAAAGTGTTGTGATGAGTGATGAAAGGTTTAGCTGAAGCACCGCCCATAATAGGGTGCAACATCGGAGTTTCAACTTCCAAAAAGTCATTTTCTTCAAAGTAACGACGAACAGCGGAGATAATCTCGCAACGTTTGCGATAAATTTCTTTGCTATCATCATTCATGATAAAATCGACATAACGTTGACGATAACGGGCATCAATATCGGTCAGGCCGTGGAATTTTTCCGGCAAAGCCTGCAGTGATTTTGATATGATATCAAAATGTTCGGCAGCAATTGATAACTCTCCGCGCGGGGTGCGACGAACATAGCCGGAAATTCCGACAATGTCACCGACATCCAAGTCTTTAAGCAAAGCCAAATCTTCTTCCGGTAAATGGTTTTTGTGGCAAAAAGCTTGGATTTTGCCACTCATGTCCTTAACATCAATAAACATTCCGTTATTACGCACAGCCATGGCGCGTCCGGCAATAGTTACCCTGTCTTCAGTATCGGCGCCGGCTTCCAAATCTTTATATTTTTCTTGCAAGTTGGCAGCCTTGGCATTGGGCTTAAAGCAATAAGGGTAGGGGTTATAGCCTTTTTCTTGCAAGTCGTGTAGCTTATTTAAACGTGATTCACGATGAATATTAGTTTCGTTAGACATGATGTATTCCTATTAATGTTTACTATAAAAAAACTTCACCTACTATAATAGCAAGTTAATTTATTTTCAAATAAAAAATACAGTTAAATCGGCAAAGATAATTTTTTTTGACTTGACAAAATGTTTTTAATAGAACTAAACTAGAACAAATTAATTAAGGAGCTGCATTATGTTAACACCAAAACAATATAATTTGTTGCTGTTTATTCATAAAACCATCAAAGAAACCGGATGTTGTCCGTCATTTGATGAAATGAAAAATGCTATCGGCTTAAAATCAAAATCCGGAATTCATGCTTTGATTGATGCTCTTGTGGAGCGCAATTTTATTCGTAAATTGCCGCACAAGGCCAGAGCTTTGGAAGTGTTACGATTGCCAAAAGTAAAACCGTCTAATGTAGTGGTGCCGACAGAAAAGGCTACTCCGGCGGTAGAAATACCTCTTTATGGTAAAATTGCAGCAGGAACCCCGATAGAGGCGATTGCTAACGAGAACGATAAATTGAGTATTCCGGCAGCCTTGGTTTATGGTGGCGATTATTATGCCTTGACTATTGAGGGGGATTCAATGATTGAAGCCGGAATTATGGATGGCGACACTGTCATTATAAAAAGAACCGAAACCGCCAATAACGGCGATATTGTAGTGGCTTTGGTCGATAATACGGAAGCAACTTTGAAAAAAATTAAAAAATCAGGAGCCTATGTTGAGTTGATACCGCAAAACAGCGCTTATCAAACTCGTAAATTGGCGGCCGGAAGAGTAAAAATTCAAGGAATCTTAAGTTCTTTGATTAGAACTTATCACTAGTTTGAAAAAGAATCTATATTCACTATATGCTCATTGATGGTTTGACAATGGGCGGGGTGTTTATGCAAAATATTGGAAAAATTGCTTTTGTTTTGATAATCTTAATAATGTTGTTTGCTTAAGAAAATTAAAAATGCCCTTGATAGTGCTATCAAGGGCATTAAAGTATGGTGAATAATTATTCTTAGAACTTGTAGTTCAAAGATAAACCCCAAATTTTAACCGAGTTTTTGTATTCGGCATAAACAGGACTTGATGGTCCATATTGTTGGTTTTCTACTGAATTTACAACAGCGTTTTTAGCTTTGATATAAGTAAAGGCCATGTCAAAACTCAATTTATCATTATATTGATAGTTTAACCCAGCTGAATACCAAATACGATCAGAATCGGGAATGCGTGGTGTGCGATTGGCTCTCTTAACAGCAGCTTGGTCAAAAGCTACACCGAAGCGAGCTTTCCACTGATTGTCGATTTGATAAGATGCACCCAAAGCATAGAAGTTGGTATCACGCCATTTTTCATATACACGACTTATGACACCAGGAACATTTTTACCAACAAAGTCTAAGCGATCAAAAGATGACCAATAAACGCGCTGATATTCAGCCATCAATTCCCATTTATCATTGAGTTTGTGGTAAGCACCTAATGATAACATAGCGGGAACATCCAAGTCAGCGCTGATATCTTGATTTACGAAACCAGACGAAGCAGAAGATTCCATTTTACCTTGGATTTTATGTTTCATTTCACTGCGGTAGCCAACACCAAAACGAGTGTTGTCATTGAGCTCATACATAGCACCTAATTGATAACCGATATCAGTGGTGTCACCATGAACTGCAACATCTTTGTTGCCCAAAGCGAGGGAAGTATTAGTTAAACGGGCGCGTATATGTTCAACGACAAAACCGGCTCCCAAAGATAATTTATCGGTAACTTTGCGAGCAGCCATCGGAGTAATTGCCAGAGAGTGAACACGCGAAGTAACACCATGATTTGATCCTGCCCAGTTGCCGCTGTATTTGGTAATCATGCCGAAGGGAACATTTAAGCCTAAACCTAAAACGGTTTTGTCATCAAGCTGATAAGACATTGTGCCGTTAGGAGCAACAGCAGCATGAACAATATTGTGCTGCTCATCAGCTGTATGATTTATATTGTGAGCCTCAGCAGCAGGAGCAATATAAGTGCCTCCGGCATTGATTTGTGTACCTTTGTGGCGGGTTAAGCCGGCAACATTGAAATAAGCATAAGACGGATTTTCGGCTCCGGCAGTGGCACCGGCAAAAGCGTTACCTTGAGCAGCGGCGGATTGTTCTCTCAAGTGGAATCCGGCGGCGTTAGCATTATTGGCAATAGCCAAAACAGTGGCCAAAGCAGTGAAAGTTACTAATTTTTTCAATTTATAAACTCCTTGATAGTTTCAAAATACAAAAGGAGTTATAAATCAAAAAATTTTAAATGTCAATCAATCGATTGAATAATTTTAATCACTCGATTGAATTATTTTTTGCTATTCTGTGAAAATGCCGATAAAATAAAGTCTATCTGCTTGTTAGTATAGGTTAATAACTTGTCCAAAACTTTTTCGTCAGCCTTATCCCATTCCATAATTTTACATATATTATCCTCTCGCGAGATAAATATAAAAAAGGTGGAAAACAGGGTTATAACGTAAAAATAACAATCTTTGAGCGGTATTTTTTTGGCTGAGGCCCAGTGTAGCAACGAAGATATCTTGTCGTGGAACGGACGGATTAGCTCATCATAGAGAATCGAAAATTCTTCCGTGGGGCAAGAGTATTCGCTTAAGAAAACTTTTTTCATATCAATGGACAAGGTTTCCGAGCAGATAATCATTAAAAAACGCTGCATAAAATCTTTTAAGAGGCGAGCAGCATCAGATTGATTTTCGCTTTTTTGTACCACCTGATATTGGGCAGTTAAATCAGCTGTCATGTCATTAACGACATTAACAATATTTTTTAGGGCAGCAGTGTAGATACCTTTTTTGCCACCGAAATAATAAAGAATTGATGATATATTAATATTGGCCTTGGCGGCAATATCACGGGTGGAAGCACCAAAAAAACCGTTCTTGGCAAATTCTTCAAAGGCGCTCAGGAGTAATTTAGCTTTGGAATCATTAGGCATAGTTTTATCCGATATAAAATTGTTAAAATTTTGCCCTATTATGCATTATTTATTTGAAATTACAATAAAATTTTTATCCACCAGTTATTTTTCTTCGGAAAATATAATAAAATCAATCGATTGACTTAAAAGCGAATCGGACAAATAAAGGGAAAGAAATTTTTTGCTTTACAGAGCTTTGTTTTTAGGGTAGAAGAATGGCAACTTAAACTCTCGGAGGATTTTAATTTGAGAAATCTTGTGCGATTTATTTTGCGTTTAGTGTTTACGTTTTTAAAAGTCAGATGCAATATTCAATTTGATGTCAATAAATTGCCAACCAAGGCCGTTTATATTTCTAATCATGTGTCATATCTCGATCCGATAATGCTTTTTGCATTTTTGCCGGGTGATCCGATTTTTGCCTTGAACGGACACCTTTATCGCAACAAATGGGTAAGATTATTTATGAAGACGGCAGATATTATGCCATTTAACATGATTGAACCGGCAGATTTAAAAGAGTTAATCGCCAAGGTCGAATCCGGCAGACGTTGTGTTATTTTCCCCGAGGGACGTATGACCGAGAATGGTGGTTTGATGAAAATTTATGAGGCTCCCGGTTTGTTGGCTGATAAAGCTAATGCTCCGGTAGTGCCGATTTGGATTAACGGACCACAATACGGTTATTTTTCGAAGACTAAGGGCAAATTGCCGCATAGACCGTTGCCTAGAATCACTATTACGGTACAAAAGCCGATTAAGTTTAAGTTGAAAGATAATTTGCGTAATCAACGCGATCACTTGAGCAATGAAATCTATATGATTATGCGTGATATGTGTTTTGATGCAATTAACAATGGTGATATATCATTATTCGGTATGTTAATGAAAGCGGCTAAAATTAACTCTAAACGTGGTTTGTTTTTCCGTCCGAAATTTTTCGAAGATGTAAATCGTGTACCTCAATCTTATCTTGATTTGGTGGTTAAGTCTTTTGTATTGGGGCGTTTCTTTAAGAAAATGACCAATCCCGGCGATAGAATAGCTTTGTTAATGCCCAATGCTTTGGCTACGGTTTGTGCATTTTTCGGTTTGTCAGCTTATGAACGCGTGCCGGTAATGCTTAATTTTTCGGTGGGCGCCAAAAACATGGTGTCAATGTGCAATACGGCTAAAGTTAAAATGATTATCACTTCGCACACATTTATCAGAGGTGCGAAGATGGAGAATGTGATTGATGACTTGCGCGAGGCCGGATATAACATCTTTTTCCTAGAAGATTTGCGTAAATATATAACGTTGCGTGACAAGTTGGAAGCTTATATTCGCTATAAGGTTAAACGTGTGCCGCATCCGGTCGGCGGAGATAAAGAAGCAGTTGTACTGTTTACTTCCGGTTCAGAGGGGGCACCAAAGGCAGTGGTTTTGAGCCATGCTAATGTGATTTCTAATGTTGATCAAATATCATGCATTTACAGTTGTGATGTGAATGATGTGATGTTGAACGCTTTGCCGATGTTCCACTCATTTGGTTTGGCTGTGGGAACTTTATTTCCGATATTCAGAGGATGTAAGCTGTTTTTATACCCATCACCGTTGCATTATCGTATTATTGCCGAATTGTCTTATGAGATAGGTACAACCTTGCTGGTGGGAACCGATACATTTTTCCGCGGTTATGCCAAAATTGCCCATCCGATGGATTTTAACCATGTCAGAGTTATGGTCGGCGGTGCTGAAGCAATTAAACCTGATACGCGCAACTTATGGGGCGAAAGATTAGGGGTGAGCATTAAGGAAGGATATGGTGCAACCGAATGTTCTCCGGTTATATGTGCTAACAACCATATTTTTAATCGTTTCGGATCTATCGGTAAGCTTTTACCCAAAATTCAATATAAACTTTTACCGGTTGACGGAATTGAAAAGGGCGGAGAGCTTTGTGTTAAAGGTCCGAATGTTATGAAGGGCTATATTATGCCGGATAATCCGGGTAAATTGGTGCCATTGAAAGATGGTTGGTATCATACCGGTGATGTGGTTGATATTGACGATATCGGTTTTGTTTATATTAAGGATAGAATCAAGCGTTTTGCCAAAGTTGGCGGTGAGATGGTATCGCTGAATGCCGTTTTGGAGACTGTGGTGAAAGCTTTTGAAAAAGACGGCGAATTTGATTATGGTGTAGTTGCAGTACCGCATGAAACCAAAGGCGAACAGGTAGTTTTGGTTACAACCAACAAAAAGGTTACTTCGGAAAGATTGCATGAATATATCAAGATGAACGGATTGCCGGAACTTTATTTGCCAAGAGTCATTTTGATGCACAAAAGTTTGCCTACTTTTGCTACCGGCAAGGCTGACAATGTAACCTTAAAAAAACAAGTAATGGAAGAGCTGGGATTAAGTAAGTAATCGCACTTTGGAGTGTGATGTGCTTGTTTTATAAACAAAAGTTCATTTTTTGATTTACAAAAAAGATTATATTGTATAGCATGAAATGCGAGGATAATTATTTGGAAAGGCAAGAATAAGATGAAGAAATATTTGTTATTGATAGCAATGTTGTTGGCGGCTTGCGGGCAGAAAGATGCTGAAAAGAATGCTGATGTAGTTGCGGCAAGTGAGGATATTGTCGGTTTGAGCGCACAAGACAGTGGAGCAATTGTGACAATAAAGGCGGGACAAGAAGTTGAAGTTGAGTTGGAGGCTAATGCTACAACGGGTTACAGTTGGCAATATATTACCTATGTTAAGGATGATGGCGTAGTAGAAGAGGTGGACGAGAAATATGTTGCTGATGAAAATCCGGAAGGAAAAGTTGGGGTTGGCGGTAAGAGCTTTTACAAGATAAAGACCCTAAAGCCGGGTGAAGCAATTATAGTTGCTAATTATGTTCGCGGTGAGGACGAGGCAAATGTCGACAGGGAAGAAAATGATTTTGCCGTAAGATTGGAAATTGAATAAACTATCGCTTATTTTGAAAGAATTGCTTTAATATTTCAGAGCATTGTTTTTCCATTATGCCACCATAGACATTGGGTTTGTGGTGGCAAGTTTTTTGTTCATAAAATTTAACCCCATTGACAACAGCACCGCCTTTTTCATCATAGGCACCAAAATAAAGATTTTTGATACGGGAATAAGAAATGGCAGCGGCACACATGGCGCAAGGCTCCAAGGTTACATATATATCCATGTTCCAGAGGCGGTTTTGTGATAGTTTTTCGCAGGCTTGACGAATGGCTAAAATTTCGGCATGGGCGGTTGCGTCAAATGTATGTTGATTTTGATTATGGGTAGATGTGATAACTTCACCGATGGCTGGGTTGACAATCAGACAACCAACCGGAATTTCGTCAATTTCAGCGGCTTTTTGTGCTTGTGCTAAGGCAAGTTGCATATATTCATCAGGTGTCATAAAATCTTACTCCAACTGCGATATATAAAAAATGATTTTGGCATAAAATGCAAGCAAAACTTTTTATAAAAAAAAATAAAAATATGTTTACTTTTGTCTATTAAATCGGTATAATAAAGATATGGATGAAATAATTAGGAGGATGCAATTATGAGTTACGATATGAGTTGGTTAGATGATGTTCCGGTAGAGAATATTTTAAAGGCATCAGAATTTTTGAACGAATCTAAAAAGTTGGCAAGGAAAGAGGACGAAATTAAGCGTTTAGAAAAACCATATGAAGAAGCTAAAAATAAAGAGTTTGGGATTGATAATTATTTGGTAGAAGAGGTGTTAGGAGGAAAAAAAGTTATAACAGATGATCCTAACCGTAAGGAGCTTTATGCGCAACTAGCCGAGGTTAGGCACGCAGTTTATCGTCAAGGAAGTGATGAACCTATGAATAAATTTTTAGAGGAACATCCTGATTTATATAATAAATATCCTAAAGCAAAAGATTATGCCGGAAGATTACAAGATATAGTTAAAGACAAAGCAACATGTAAAGCCGCGGCTGAGCTCGTTGATGACAATCAAGGGGTACAAAATAAATTTACTAATTGGGATAAACAGCTGAAAGATTTAAATGAAAATAGGAGAGAGTGTGATAGAAAATGTTTATTAGAGATAGTTCCTTCAGAATTAAACGACCGCGGTATGCAACGACCTTATGTTGCTGGTTTGCTTGCTAATCCTAACATTACTGCAGAGGATAGAAAAAATATTGCTGGAAATACATTGTTCAATACTTTTCATGGTATGATGTCGGCATCACAAAAAGATGATGAAACGATTATTTCTAGAAATGTTGATGCAATTAAACAGGTGGAAATTAATGGCAAAAATTTGTCAAATTATGTTGATGAAAAGGAGTTAGATGGTAAGACAAGTGTGGAAAAATTGGCCGTATATGATGAAAAATTAAAAGAGATATGTCCAAAACAATATAGTGAAATTAAAAAAGGAATTTTTTACGATATAGCTGATAAAATGAGTGAATATGGGGGACCAATTCAAACGGATATGGGGCGCATGTATGATGGTTCTGTACCGAGTTATGATCTTTTACAAAGGCAATTCACAAAAATAAGAGCACGGGAAAATACCGGGATCAATGATGCTAAGAATAATACTGGTGTTGATAAATTAGCTGAACGCGCCAAAGCTATGGAAGGAATGTCATCAGAACAACGTATGGCATGCCGTCTTGCGCAATTGCGCGGTACTAATAAGCCGGAAAGTAAACCGGTGATTAAACAAACTACACTTGATCCTAAAGTTACAGCAAGAATAGCGCCCAATAATCAGAAATAATATTTAATATCAAGTTAACTTATAAAAAGTTCCTTAAATTAAAAAGTAAGGAACTTTTTAATTATATTTTTAGCAATTTGTGTTAGTGATTAGAAAAAAGGAAACAAAAATCATGATGCGAATTGCAAAATTTTTAGCCAGAGCCGGAGTAGCTTCACGTCGCGAAGCCGAAGAGCTTATTAAACAGCAAAGAGTTAGCGTAAACGGTGAGGTGGTATCATCACCGGCATTTAATGTATCAGGGGAAGAAAAAATTCTGCTTGATGGTGAAAAGTTGCCGGAAACAGAAAATACGCGCCTATGGCTTTATTACAAACCGGTTGGTTTGGTTACCACCCACAAAGATGAAAAAGGTCGCAATACTGTGTTTGATAATTTGCCGCCTTCAATGCCACGAGTGATTTCAATCGGGCGTTTGGATCTTAATTCGGAAGGATTGTTGTTACTGACCAATTCCGGAGAGTTAGCACATAAACTAGAACTGCCGGCCAATGGTTGGGTTAGACGTTACAAGGTGAGAGTTTTTGGGGCGGTTAAAGAGACCGATTTGCAAAAGATGAGCCAAGGGGTGACAATTGATGGTATTAATTATGGTTCGGTAAAGGCTGAAGTTGAATCCAAACAAGGCGCTAATACTTGGCTTAAGATAGCACTAACGGAAGGTAAGAATCGTGAAATTCGTAAAGTTATGAAGTTTTTCGGATTGGAAGTGTCGCGGCTTATTCGCTTGTCTTATGGTCCGTTTCAGCTAGGATCAATGAAAAAAGGCGAGGTGAAAGAAATTCCGCAAAAAGTTTTGCGTGAGCAATTGGGGAGTAAATTTGAGTTATGAGGATAATCGGCGGCAAATATCGCGGCAAAAAACTTTTATCACCCCAATCGGCGGCAGTGCGTCCGACGTCAGACAAAGCGCGTGAGGCCTTGTTTAATATCTTGCGTGCTCGTTTAGGAAATGATTTTAGTAAATTGAAATTATTAGATGTTTTTACCGGCTCGGGAGCTTTCGGTATGGAAGCTGTAAGCCAAGGTTTTGCTGAAGTAGCAATGATTGATATTGATTTGAGTGATGCAAAGAAAAATGTTGCTTTGTTGCCACAAGAAAAAAATAAGATAAAGCTGTTGCAAGGTGACGCATGTAAAATTGTCAGTCATGATGAAAAATTTGATGTTATGTTTATGGATGCACCTTACAATAAAGGCTTGAGTGAAAAAGCACTCGTCAATATGATCGGTTGGCTGAGCGATGGGGCTTTATGTTTGATTGAGGTTGAAAAAAACGAAGAATGTACCTTGCCGGAACAATATAAATTGTTAGATACGCGCCGCTATGGTCTGGCCAAAGTGATTATTGCTGAGTTTCTTTGTCAAAATCTTTAATAACAAGGTTTTCAATACTGATTTTGCCGTCTGAATAGCTAATGGGGGTAGTAATGGTCAATTCTTCATCTTCGGGATTGAGCTTAAAAGCTTTGTTGCTCAAGAGAATGTTGGCAACATAAACATTAGAGTTATTAATGAAAGATATTTCTTGCAAACTTTTAATCAGCTTCAACATTCCTTTGGATGAAGTGTTAAAGTTAATAGTTGGTTGTAAGTATTTATTAAAATGAATATTTCCTCTTCCAACCAAAATCAAAGGTGACCATTGTACTATAAGTTGAGGAATATCCATAAACCCGCCGTTTTTTACCCAACTTTCAACTGAGGTAAGTAAGTCATTATCAAAAGAAAAATTACCAATAATATCAGCTTTGGCACTAATATTTTTAATGTGTGAAGAAAGCGGGTAATTTATCATGCCGTTTATACTGACATTATTAATCTCAATCAATGATTGATAAAAAGGCAGACCTTTGGCGTTTGTGTCATTAAGATGGCTTGGTTTGAGCCAAAAAGTTACATTATTGAAAAGAGCTAAATTTTTGATGTTGAATTTTTCGCTACGGATAAGAAATTCCGGTTGTGAAAGCAAATCATTGATGCGAAGTATGGTTTTGTCAGAGGTCGTGTCATATAATGTATTGTTATGTGAAAATGAGCCATGATTGGCAAATTTTATTTGCAATTGAGGTGATCCTAACAGGTTGGTATATATTTTGATATTGTCAAATTGGAGATTCCAATATTGATTCTCATCCAAGGAATAAAGTTGCGGATTGTCTATTTTCATAAGCGGAAAAAAGGCAACCGGATTAAATTTTATATTATCATAGGCAAAATCAAGCCCAATTTCGTTGAACGATGTAATAATTTCCGGTATACTTTTGCGTATTTTTTTTACCATTATACCGCGTTGAGCAGTTACATAGAGACAAGAAAAAACCAAGATAAATGAAAATACAAAACTTAAGATTGCGCCAATTTTTAGCTTGAACAACTGACGGAGTTTTCCTATCCAATCAGCGCAATGAAGAAAAAATTTTGTAAAAACTTTGGGCAATGTTTTTATCCTTGGTAATCAGATGAAAGCATTTTTTTCAAGTGAGGATATTTTTGAATGGTTTCCATGTTAAGCTCGTGGCATTTTTGTTCAATAGTATCCTGCAATTTAGTCATAAATTCCTGTTTATTCAAGCCCGGCTCAATGGGGGGTAAAAACTCAAAAACAATCTTACCAGGATAACGCATAAAAGAATTGCGGCGCCAGAAAAAACCGGTATTGGAAGCAATCGGTATAACCGGAATATTTAAGTGTTGATAAAGCAGGGCAACCCCGGGTTTGTAATCAGGTTTTTGCTCCGGTGCTTTACGAGTTCCTTCCGGGAAAATGATAATCGGACGCTTAGCTTGGCTGACATTTAAAGCACGACGTAACATGCCTTTCATCGCGGCTGAGCCGGCTGAACGGTTGACCGGAATCATGCCGTAAAATGCTTGAGCCCAACCGAAAAACGGAATGTAAATTAATTCTTTTTTCAAAACATATGAGGCTTTTTTCAGATATTTGGTCAAAACAAAAGTTTCAACGGCCGATTCGTGTTTGCCGGCATAAATGCCACAATCTTGATTGATATATTGTTGTCCTCTGATTTCTATTTTGATGCCAGCAATATGTTCAAGTGCCCAAACAAACACGGGGATAAAAAAGTAATTCCAAGTTTTTATGGTAGCCTTAGGCGAAATAGCGCCGAGCAACGAGTTAAAAACACAACCCATAGCGATGATAGAATAACCGCATATGTTAAAAATCAAAGAACGAATCACCAACATAAAATTACCTCATGGTTGCAGTTGATATTGTACCAGTTTGAAAATAAATTTATTATATTCTTTAAAAATAAGCGAGAAAGTTTGCCAACTCGTCCACCATTTTTTTTCGATACGTTCAGAATACACCGGATGCATTATTATCTCAATTTCAGGCATAAGGTGGCGAAATTCTAACATTGATCTCGGCATATGATAGTTAGAGGTGACCAAACGGATAGAAGTAATGTGATGGCTATTAACCCAATCTAAGGTTTCTTCTGCATTGCTTTCGGTATCGGTTGCTTGGCGCCCAATTTCAATGTCACGCATTGATAACTGTCTTATTTTGTTGGTCTTTTGAATGTTTTTTAAATTTGTACGTTTATCAACACCTGAAATAAACAATTTATCTGCCATTTTTCGGTTGAGAAGTTTAGAAGCTTCCGTAATGCGGTTGCGTCCTCCGGTTAAAACAATTATGGCATCAGTATGAGAAGATGTGTTTGTTTGGTAGTGGTTGATCGAATAGCCAAAGTAAAATAATCCACCAACCCAAATGGCCAACAAAAATAATGTAATTGTAAAAGTTTTTCTCATCATTATAACATCTTCTTTAATGTTTGTTTGACCGTGTAATAAGCGGTTGTTATGGCGATAATCATTGAAAATATCGGTAATGACAATATAGTAATCCAATCGGATATACTAAGAGAAGTTTCACTGATAATGCCGCCTTCAATGGCCGATGCCAAATTTCCGATGAAAAATATGGCTGGGATAGCAAAAACAATTCCGCCCAGTCCACCAATAAAACCTAAAGTTCCCATGTGACGAGCATATTGCTGGGCAATATAAGTGTCTTTTGCTCCGATAATATGTAATATCTCAATAACGCCGCGTTGCAGTCCTAAGCTCATTTTGGTGGTGTAAAAAATAGCACCGGATGTAATTAATGAAACTAACAACAAAATAGTTGTGGCAATCATCTTAAGTCCGTCAGCGAAGGCAATAAGTTTATTGAGCCAAAGTTTGTGATTGTCCAACGATGCTAAAGGTGAAACATTATTCAAATCTTTGGATAATTGACTAAAATTGATTTTAGCGTCGGAATCAATTTTAACATCAATAATACGGGGAACCGGAAGTTCATTTATTGATATGTCGTCACCCAGCCACGGAGTTAATAATTCGCCAAGCTGTTCGTTGGTTAAAGGAGTTACTTTCAGAACGCCATTGACCGAGCGTAAAAAGTCAACGACTTTTTCTTGGTGAGCCAAAGTTTCGCTGAAAGCTTTTTCTTGATTGGGATTTTGTGAAGGGATAACTTGAACCGTTAATGAACCCAATATACTGCGGTTCCAATTACCAATCATTGAGTTGACGGCCAAAACACCGGATAGGGTTATGGCAAAAATGAAAACTGCAATTGAGATGATAACCTGCAAAAATATGCCGGTATTTTCGCTTTTAAGTTGCAACTCTTGTTTGCGAGGGACGATTTGTTGCTTAGACATTGATATCTCCCAGCACCGAATTATTGTTCGGATAGTAAACATGAAGAGCACGATTTTGTAAATGTAAACGCGGATACTTGAAATCATTAATTATTTTGTCAGAGTGCGTAGCAATAACAACTGTTGTACCAATTTTGTTGAGCTCAACAAATAACTTCATCAGTTTGCCGGCAATTATATTATCAACGTTACCGGTTGGTTCATCGGCCAATAAAATATCAGGACGATTGATAACAGCTCTAGCGATGGCAACGCGCTGTTTTTCACCACCTGACAAGGTTGAAGCTTTATCGTACATATGATGATCCAATTCAACCCAAGTTAAGAACTCTGTGACACGTTTTCTGATTTCGCGTTCGTCCATATCACAGACTCGCAAAGGTAAAGCAACATTGTCAAAAGCAGATAAATGTTCAAGTAAGCGAAAATCTTGAAATACGACACCAATTCGGCGGCGAAATGATGCCAACTGATTGTGATTAGCAAAATTTATGTTATGGCCAAAGATGCTGATATCACCGCGGCTTGGTTTTTGAGCCAAGTACATCAGGCTTAAAAGCGACGTTTTACCGGCGCCACTTTGTCCGGTTAAAAAATGAAAAGATCCTTTCGGAAGAGCCAGTTTTATATTGCTTAAAATTTCGGGTCCTTGTTCATAGCGGATTCCGACATTATTCATTTCAATTATATTATTAAGACTGCTTTTAACCACAATTTACCTCTTTACAATTTTACTGAGACGAAGATAGCAATAATTATTCATTTAATAAAGTGTTTTTTTTCTTTGATTAAAATCTTTTTCATTTTATATTGAGGATAATTGAACGAGGTGGGGTTTTATGGAAGTTTTTTGTCCTAGATGTAATACAGGCTATGAGATTGACGATGAGTTGCTGAAACTTAAGTCAAGAAGAATGCGTTGTGGAAATTGCGGTGAGATTTTTACTGTGGATAAAATTGCCGAGGAAGACGTTCAGGAAAATGCTTTTGGTATGTTACAAGAGGCTATGGGAGGACAGCCTAGGGAAGATAAAAGTTCGACAGTTGATGATAAGTCAACATCTGTTGAGCAAAACGATACTGTAGCAGATGCTCTCAAAGCTGATCAACCAACTCAAGATGATGCTAAATTGAGCGAAAATTCAACAGCAGAAAATACAGAGATTAAAAATTCTGATGTTGAAGATGAAGAATTTGATATTGAAGATATTTTTGAGCGTTTATCCGAACGAACTGAAAATTTAATTAATGAAGAGCGCAAATTGCCGTTATATAAACGTATATTATTATGGATACGTAACATATTGGGTTTGAATTTTAGGATTAATTGGAAATATATGGGAATTGGCGCGGTTTTGGTTGGAATTATTTGGTTGTTTAACAATCGTTACGATATCGTCAGAACGGCTCCCTTTATGAATGGAATATATAAGACCTTGGGTATCAATGCTAAGATTGCCGGTGAAGGACTGGAATTTCAGAATATAAGTTGGGATATGCTGGCTGAAGGAGAAGGGACCAGACTGGATATAAAAGGTTTTATCTTTAATCAGACCGAAAAAAATATTGAGATTCCATTGGTTCATGTCGAAATTATGGACAAAGAAACTTCGTTGTTGCAAACCCAAAATCGCACGATGGAAAGCTCAATTGTTCGAGCAGGTGAAAAAGTTCCTCTACTGATTTCGGTGCCAAATCCGGCGCCAACCATAAAATATGTTTATATGACCTTTATGGATGTGGATTAATGGTCGCGTGAGAGAATAAAGTCAGCCAGTTTTTGTAAAGGCAGGCTTTTGTCGCCAAAATGAGCTATTTCTTCTTTGGCATTTTTTATCAATTGTTCGGCTTTTTGGCGAGCAGTATCCAGTCCGTAGAGCGATACAAAGGTCATTTTGGATTGTTGCTTGTCTTTACCCAAAGTTTTACCCATTTTAGCGGAATCGCCAATCACATCTAAGATATCATCCGTGATTTGAAAAGCTATGCCGATGTTGCGAGCATAACGGCTGATGATATCATATTCGTTTGTTTGAGCATTGCCGAGAATAGCTCCGGCTTGACAAGCATAGGCAATCAGACAACCGGTTTTCATTTCTTCAATATGTTTAACCGTGTCAGCGGATGATAATTCCGGTGATAGGTCAGTAGTAAGATCTAACATTTGTCCGGCAATCATGCCGTCAAATGCACCGGCTCTTTGTGCCAAGAGCGAACATAATTTTACTTTTACAGAATCGGAGATATTTTTATTTTGGCACAAAACTTCAAAAGCATAGGTCAATAAACCATCACCGGCCAAAATTGCGGTTGCTTCGTCATATTGTTTATGGCAAGTAGGATGGCCGCGACGAAAGTCATCATTATCCATAGCCGGTAAATCATCATGAATTAATGAATAAGTATGAAGCATTTCTAATGAGGCAGCGACATAAAAAGAAGCTTGCTCGTCAACATTGAAAAGCTGAGCGGTACGGCAAACCAAAAAGGGACGCAAACGTTTTCCGCCATTAGAAAGTGAATAAAACATGGCTTCGCTGACGCGCTTCTCCAATCCGGTAGGAAACTTGAAAAATTGCGGTAAGCGAGAATTGAAATCTGTGCTAAATTGTTTGAGATCAACTATAAAATCGTACATCTATTCCTCCGGAACGATAAATTCTGAAGAGTTTGTCTGATTGTCGGCGGTTATTTCAATTTTTTCAATTTTAAGTTGGGCAGTTTTGAGCTTTTCCTCACATAATTTTTTCAAAGCAGTAGCTTTTTCGTAAGAGGCAACCGCATCATCAAGTTTTATGCGCCCGCTTTCCAATTCCTGAACAATTTTTTCTAATTGAGCAAGAGCATCTTCAAAACTCAGTTGATCCAGATTTTCTTCAGTCATAACGAACAACTCCTATAACAATGTTATTGAGCCAAGGTTAGAATATAAATTTGTTTTTAGCAATACCTAAGTATAGATGGTAAACAACAATTCGTTGATTAGATTAAGATCAATATGATGAAAAATTGAGGGGAAGTGCAGTGAAAATTAAGATAATCAGTACGGCAGCGCAAAAATTGCGGGCAATAGCTAATGAAAATCGTTTGAGGGTTTTGTGTCTGATAGCCGATAAGGAGTTAAGTGTCGGTCAAATAGAAAAAGAAATAAAATTGAGCCAATCAGCATTGTCGCAACATTTGGCAGTATTACGTAATAGTGAGATAGTTAAAACCAGACGCGCAGCTCAAACAATTTATTACCAGTTAAAAGATGAGAAAGTGCGAAAAATTATAGAGTTGCTCAGTAAAATATTTTAAATTTTTTTAACATCAATAGAATGTTTGTCAGCGTTATAAACAATGGCAGTAGTGCCTGATTTTATTTGTTCAACCAAATTTCCGAAAATGTCATAGCGCCATCCATGCATAAATTTTACATCACAAGTCGGGTCAGAACAATATTGTTTCAGTTCTTCATCAGAGGCAATAAGTTTGGGCGATGTGTTGCTTTGGGCAGAAATAATGTGTAAAGCCACACGCAATATTTCTAATAAAGCGCTATCAGGATTAAGCGAATTAATTTCTCCGTAAACAGTTACATAATTATCTTTATCCATTACTTCAACATTTTGAATAACTTCAATAATTTCATCACCGATTTTGCCTTTGGCCAAATCAGCCCGCATTCCGCGAACACCGGAAAGATCATCTTTGGTAAGCGGGCAGGCCGAGCATATATTCAGCAAAATATCATCTTTAAGCAAAGATTGGCGGGGAGTGTTTTTGAACATTGCTCGTTTTTCGCGCCAGCAAGCCAATTCGCGCAACAAGGTTAAGAATTTGGAACTGTGCGAACGATGGCGTATCTTGGTCCACACTTCATAAGGATTTACATCATAAAGAAAAGGACTGCTGAGGTTGCGCAGTTCATCATCAATCCAATGTAATCTTCCTTTGTTTTGCAGTTTTTCAATAATAAGCGGATACATTTTTGCCAAATGTGTTACATCACAGATAGCGTATTGCAGTTGTTCCTGAGAAAGCGGACGTTTGCTCCAATCCGAAAGACGAGAGCTTTTATCCAAATTGATATTGAGCAAAGATTTAACCAGATTTTCATAGCTGATAGATTCACCGTATCCCAGTGCCGAAGCAGCAACCTGAGTGTCAAAAAGCGGGGAAGGTATGCAATGACCTTGTTGATAGATAATTTCGATATCCTGTCTGCCGGAGTGAAAAACTTTGGTTACTTCGGAGTTTTGCATCAACTCAAAAAAGGGTTGAAGATCAAGTTCTTTGGACAAGGGGTCAACAATAGCTTCAATTTCAGAGTTGGCGATTTGAATTAGGCATAGTTGGGCGAAATAAGTATGTTCACGTAAAAATTCCAAATCCACGCAGACAAAAGGCGCTTTAGCCAATTCCGTACATAAATTTTTGAGATCCGAAGTGTTTTCAATTAACTGCATTTGAATATTCCTTATCACAGGTATATAAAAATGATTTTGTTGAAAAATGCAAGAGAAAAATACAAAATCAATAAAATCAATAAGAAAACCAGACTTTGGACAAAAATAAGTTGACTTTAAGACAACTTTATTTATAATACGATGCAAATAAAATTATTAATTAATAAAAAAAATATCATTATGAAAGTAATCGTTGAAATGTCTTTTCCCGGTATTAGATTTATCGGAAAAGAGAAGAAGAGCGGTTTTCCGCAAGTTGCGTCATTTACCTTTTCAGTTGACGATGACAACTGTCCGTTTTGCGGTCGCCAGTTGCATGATGCCAAGTGCGATTGCAAAAAATTTGCGACAGCATTGAAAAAACTGCAGGAGAGTATCGGCGACAAAAAGCACGCCAGCTATGTCAAAACATCAGGATTGGCTTGGGATAGCTCGTTTTTTGATGTAGCCTATGAAAAGGCCAATAAAGCAAGATTGCCCTATGATTTGTTCGATGATGCTTTTCGCACCAAAGACACTATCACGGGGGAGGTCTATTTCGTATCCAAGGGTGAATGTGAGGATGGCAAAACCGTCGTCTTTTACCTCAAAACACTGGCCGACAAAAAGGTCTACAAAGTCACGGCGGTGATGAGAGGAGAAGAAAAAATGGACTACCCGACCGTAACCTTGGTGGTGAGCAAGCAACGGTTTACCGACATGGTTCCCGGGATTTATGGCAGTTCGTTGCCTTTCTGGGAGGAGGAGATCATCAAGACTTTCACTTATCAGGAGTTCTTGACGGCATTACGCCAACTGAAGTAGTTTTAGTTTAGTGCTACAAAGAAGCCTTATTTGTGCTAATAAAAGCATAAATAAGGCTTTTTTTTGTAAAAAATGCTTGCAAGTTATTTTTTTTATGTTTATAAGTGTGCACATAAAACATTGGTCCCATCGTCTAGCGGTCTAGGACATCGCCCTCTCACGGCGGTAACGCGAGTTCGAGTCTCGCTGGGATCACCATTAAAAAAGGCCACCTTTTAAGGTGGTCTTTTTTAATGGTTATATTCATAGAAAGCTCGAAATCGCAGGAGCGAGTTTGACAACAAGCGAGAGGCACACGGGGTGTGCCGGTGAGCAATATATTGCGAACGAACGCAGTTGCAACTCAAGCCATTTATGGCGCAGAGTAGTCGAGCTGGGATCACCAATAAAAAACCCCTCTTTATGAGGGTGTTTTTTTGTTGGTTATTGTTAGTTTGATAAGATTGCCGGAATAATAATTATTGTATTTATCTTATTTTTATTCTACCATCAGGCGAGGTTGGAATAATAACCAGAGGTAATAAAATGCGAAAATTCGGAGCCAAACTTTTTACACAAAATTTCATATCAAAACCTGATTTAGCCAATGAATGTGTTGAATTGGTTAAAAACGGGACATTCGATTTTTTGGAACTTATGGCTTTGCCGGATAGTTTTGCAGATACAAACTCCATAATTGCACGACAAGTTAAGGGGCAAATGAAGGTGGTTATTCATGCTCCGCACCAAGGGCAGGGGGTTAATACTTGTAATCCTGCGGCTTATCAAAATAATCGTCGTTTGTTGGATTCTGCCCAAAGATTTGCTGATTTATTGGATAGTGAGATAATTATTTTGCATGTCGGTTATGGTAATAAGGAATACGGCATTGATGAAACCATTCGCCAATTTAGGTTGATAGCTGATGAGCGACTGGCCGTTGAAAATCTGCCGGAGTATTGTCCGATTGATAAAATGCATTTTCAAGGAACAACTCCGCAAGAAATTGCACGAATAAAGGCAGAAACCGGATGTAAGTTTTGTTATGATTTTTGTCATGGTATTTGTGCTTCTAATTCGTTTGCCCGCAATAAGTGGCAAGATATTCAAGATTATACCGATCTAAATCCGGATATGTATCATTTGTGTGACAGTGATTGGAGTGGAACAGACGATAACCATGGACATTATGGCGAAGGTGATTATGATTTGGCCAAGCTTTTAAGTTTTACGCGAGATGATGCTATAATTACAATGGAAACCGGACATGAATTGCCGCAAGATATGTCACCATGGGTTAGGGATGTTGAATACTTGCGAGGTTTGAAAGTGGATCAAGCTTAATTTTTGATAGTGTTATTCCGATAAAGATAACAAATTTTAGTGTAATTGTTTGATTATCTCAGCAACGGAAAGTTTGTTTTGTTCACCGGATATCATATTTTTAACGGTAAACAATTCGCTTTGTGCTTCTTCTTCGCCGATGATAATCAAATAAGGAACGCCGATTTTGTTGGCATATTCCATTTTTTTCTTAAACTTGCAACTGCGATGCATAACATCTGCGGCAATATTGTTTTGACGCAGTTGAGCAGCAACTTGAGCGGCCAAAGCATCAAATTCGGCTCCTTGAGTGATTATCAAAGCTTTGTTTGGGGTGAGTGTCTTAAACTCTAACAAATTATTGTCTTTGAGCTGGTCAAACAATCTGGTTAAGCCGATTGAAATGCCGACACCGGGCAGTTTTTGGTTGGAAAATACCGAGGATAAGTTGTCGTATCTGCCGCCCGAACAAACTGAGCCAAATTGCGGATAATCATCGAAAAATGTTTCATAAACCGTGCCGGTGTAGTAATCAAGTCCGCGAGTAATGCTCAAATCAATTTGAATATTTTGCTCCGGTACACCGAAAGCTTGAGCCTTTTCAATCACAGTTTTTAACTCACTCAAACCAGCAACGAAATTCTGATTTTCAATCTTCAAATCTTCAAGTTTTGCTATAATTTCTTTATTTAATCCTTTGATTTTTATAAAATTAAGTAACTGATTGTTTTTGTCTTCCGGCAGACCTAAATCCTTTAATTCAGCCAAAAATACTTCTTCAGGAAGCTTTTTAATCTTGTCAACCAAACGCAAAACATCAACCGTTTTATCAGCAATATTCAACGCCTCTAAATAGCCACTCAAGAGTTTGCGATTGTTAATATAAATTTTAAATGACGGAAGGTTTAACTCTTTGAAAATCGTGTAAATTACCGCAGGCAACTCGGCATCATAAACAATATCCAATTCGTCGCGATCAATAACATCAATATCGCACTGATAAAATTCTCTGAAACGACCTTTTTGTGGGCGTTCACCGCGATAAACTTTGCCGATTTGATAGCGCTTAAACGGAAAAGTCAAATCATTGGCATAAAGTGCGGTATATTTGGCCAAAGGTACGGTCAAGTCAAAACGCATGGCCAAATCAGTGTCGCCTTTTTTGAACTCATAAATTTGTTTTTCCGTTTCGCCACCGGATTTGGACAACAAAACTTCGGCCAATTCCAATACCGGAGTATCTAAAGGTGCATAACCGAACAACTCATAAGTATGGGCAATGACCGATTTGATACGGTTGAATACAATTTGCTCTTGCGGTAACAGCTCCATAAAACCTTGCAAAGTACGTGCGGTCATTGTCATATATCCTTTATTGTTAAAATTTAATCGATTTTCTAGTAAAAGCCATTTTAAAACTTATGTCAAGAATATACTTGACATTAAGGTGATTTTTACTTAATGAGTGGAGTATAAAATTATAATTCTATCTATTTATTAAAATTTAAAAAAATTATGGAACAAACTATTTTATTTCAAGATGTAAAGGGCTATGTGGTTATATGGTCCTTGATTTTCTTGGTGTATTTTGGTGTGGTGCTTGTGCAGTTTATCAAATTGTACAAGAAACATCCAGAACTCAAACACAAACAAGCGGAAAATAATCCGCAAAACCAAGATTTGGTTAGAAAAATCCACAACAGAACAATGTATGCCTTTTGTATGATGTTTGTTTGGGCGGCAGGTGTTATGTTAATTGTCTGCGGTTTCAAATTGACAGATTACAATTGGGTGGCAGTCTTAATCGTATTAGCGGCAGCGTCTTTGCCATTGATAAGTATAAAACGCACAAAAAAATGACTTTTACAGCCCTTGTTGCTTTCAAAAAGCAATGAGGGTTATTTTGTTTATAAAGAAAATTGTTAATAGCACAACAGATTTTATTGTTAAATCTTTTATAAAAGAATATTGTAAAGTGGCTTGGGATAGGGAATTGATAATATGAAAAAAATGGCAATTTTGGGTGAAGTTAAGGCAGTGCGCGAAGTTTTGGAAGCTTTGCTGAATAAGGGTAAGGCTTTTGATGCGGATGTATTTGCTCGTAAAACCCAAGCCGGAGAAGAAATAGATTGTGTAGATAAGGTTTTTGCGGTGCAAAATATTGCGCAAGCAAAAGCAGAAGAATATGATTTGGCAGTTTTTGTCGGCGATGAGCAGCTAGCAAGAGAATATGCCCACAAATGGGCTAAGACTGGGGTTAGAGTTATTAATGCTACGGATGCTTTGAGTGATTATGCTGAAATTCCTTATGTTATCGAAGGAGATGGAACTGTTGAAAATGTGGTTAATGTTCCACACGGATTAGCATTGTTGATTGCTAAGGCAGTTAAGCCGTTAAAAAACTTTTGTGTTGAAAGTTTACAGTTTACCCTGTTAGTAGGAGCTGATATTGCCGGGCAAGATGGTATGAGCGAATTGTATAATCATACGCGGCGTATTTTGATGAACGATAATCCTGATGATAAAAAGATTTTTCCTAAAACTTTGGCTTTTAATGTTATTCCTCAGGTCGGTTCTTTTATTGGGGAAGAAACAGAGTATGAGTGGCAGCTGGCGGTTGACTTAAAAAGGGTTCTAGGTGATAAAGTTAAAATCCATGCTAATTGTGCCGTGGCTCCGGTGTTTGTGGGAGCGGGGGCTTTTGTCAGTGTAAAATTCAAACAAGAAATTACACCGGAGGATGCTTTGGCTGTATGGAAAAAGTCCAGAGGCATTTTGGTGGTGAACAGTCAAAAAGACGGAGGATATGCGGCTTTGACTGATGTTCAAGGTGAATATGATGTTTTTGTCAGTCGTGTTCGTCAAGATGAGAGTCGAGAAAAGGCAATTAGTTTTTGGACAGCCGGTGATGAGACAAAAATAATGGCCATCACAATTTGTGATTTGATTGTTAAAATGTTAAAGAAAGAGATAAAATGAAAAAAATAGTCGTTTGGATATTTGCTTTTTTGTTGAGTTGTAATGCTTGGGCGCAAACGACTCATGTTGATGATTTAGGAAATAATTTAAGCTATAAAGAAATTTCAATACAATTGCAAAAAATTGAAGATATGACCAAAGCAGATAAGGTTGATTTAAAAGCTTTGGTTGATAAAACTACGTATTTAAATAAAATTTTTGTAGATTTGACCACATCTCGTCAAAATATAGATGGCGAAGTGAGATTGATTGAAAAAAGATTGAATGCAATCGGTGAAAAAGAAGAAGGTTCGGAAGAATCTAGGCTTATAGCACAAAAGCGCAAAGAATTCAGTCAAGATTTAACAGTTGAAAAAACGCGTTTGTCGGAGATTGATATTTTGCTGGCTAAAATTGAAGAACTTAATTTAAAGATTTTTGAAGCTCGTAATCAGAGAATTTGGGGAAGATTGCTTAAAGGAGAATTATGTTTTGTTAATCCGACGATCTTATGGAATGTTAATCGTCAATTGGTTAATTTGTTAGTTGATATTATAAAATCTCCGTATTCAGCTATTGAAGAATATAAAGATACCAAACAAGAAGGTTTTGGATTAGCACTGTTTAAGTTTTTTGCTTTGATGGCAGTTATTGCTGTTTTAGGATATTATTTACGCAAATTTATAATTGAGCATTGGGGATATCGTAAACCGACTGATAATTTGAGATTAAGTAACAAGATAAGAGCTTCAATTGCGGTGTGGTGTGCATATGGTATTATACCAACGGCAATAGTGTTATATTGCTGGTATCATCTAAATCAAATAGCTTTTTGGAGTAATGATTTACTCAATTTGGTGTTACATACATCACTGTATTATATTTTGGTTGTGATTATGGGGCGGGCAATAGCCAGAGTTATTTTGACCCCATATAATGAAAAATGGCGTTTGATAAAAATGTCAACCATAAAAGCCAAGCGTTTGTTTATGGCTATTAACTTTATGATTTATACGGTAGGTATATTCTCTATTTTGTTAACTATTGTTGCAAAATTGGGATATTCAGATGATTTGTTGTTGTATTTGATGGCTCTGACCTCATCTTTGCGAGCAGTTTGCATGGTATGGTTATGTTATATTTATTTTACCAGTGATACTAATGATGAGGATGATGAAAGTGAAGAAGCCTTAAACGCTAAAACAAGAGCCTCTCGTATAGGTGTTTTTGTAACAATGTTTGCCTGCGGTGTTATAGTGTTGTCATTTTGTGGTTATACGAGATTGGCATTTTTTATTGTTAATAGAATATTGGTATCATTGATTGCAGTTTTGGCTTATACGATATTGCGGCGTTGGGTTTATGATGTGGCTCGCCGAGTTTTCTTTATGTCTTTATGGGTTAAGAATTTTAGAGTAGGGCGTCTTTTTTTACGTAAAGTTGATTTTTGGTTTGGTTTGATTATTGAACCTTTAATAATGTTAGTTTTGATCGTCGGATTGTTTATTTTGTGGGGAATGCCAGTTGATGTGTTGCAAAATATTATCTATAAAGCGATCTCAGGATTTACGGTAGGTGGAGTTAAGGTTTCTTTGATATCAATATTCTGGGGAGTTTTGGTATTTGCGCTCTGCTTATGGGTAATTCGCTTTTTGCAAAACAGAATAGAATTTAAGATTTTGGAACGCACTAATATTGATAATGGTACAAAACATTCTTTGGCATCAGGTTTTGCTTATATCGGCTATGTGTTGTCCGGATTATTGGCAATAGCCATTATGGGCGGCAACTTATCCAATATTGCATTGATTGCTGGTGCGTTGTCTGTTGGTATCGGTTTAGGTTTGCAAGATATTGTAAATAACTTTGTGTCAGGCATTATTATGTTGTTTGAACGCCCAATAAAAGTAGGTGATTGGGTAGTAATTAATGGTGAAGAAGGTCAGGTTAAGCAAATTAATATTCGTTCAACCGAGATTGAAACTTTCGCTCGTTCAAGTATTATAATTCCCAATTCTAAAGTATTGTCTAATGCTGTAACGAGTCTTACACATCAAAATAATTGGGCTCGATATGGAGTAAAAGTTGGGGTTGCTTATGGTACTGATGTAGAAAAAGTTAAAAAAGTTTTGTTGGAATGTGTAGCTTCTCATCCGAAAGTTGCTAAAAAGCCGGCGCCTTATGTGTTATTCCAAGATTTTGGTTCCAGCAGTCTTGATTTTGAGGTGCGATTTTATGTCAGTGATGTTTGGGGCGGTTGGACCACACCTAGTGATGTACGGTTTATCATAAACAAACGTTTTGAGGAAGAAGGAATTGAAATTCCATTTACCCAACTTGTGTTGCATCAGGCTAAGGACTAAGAAAATTGTATAAAGAATTTCATTTTAATGATTTTGGTTTTTCTCTTGCTGAAAGCAAGGTGTCTCTTAGTTACAAAGTCGATGAAAAATATGAATTTGTTGAAGAGTTTATTTTACCCAATTCGCCAAGAAAATTAACTGAACAGCAAGAACAAGCATTGCAGTATGTTTTAAAATATTGGCATTTGGCAGTAGGTATAAGCTATTATAAGGCTTTTTTGCCTGAAAGTATTGTATTGGATAGTTATGCGATAAATTCTCAAGAGGCAGAATTTTTTGAACGCTTTTATATCAACGGATTAGGTGAGTTTGCAGTTCGCAATAATCTGCATTTTTTTGAAAAAATTAAGTTTCCGTTTCAACAAGGACTAAAGCGAGAGCCAATAGATTTGCATTTTAATGAAGAGGTTTTATTGCCAATCGGTGGCGGTAAGGATTCTTGTGTTACGGCAGAATTGTTGCGTGATTTAGGTATAAAAACCACTGCGATTGCTTGCGGCGAGCCGAAGCCGATTGCTGATGTTATTGCTAAGTCCGGCATGGATAAAATTATTATAAAACGGAAAATAGCACCGGAATTGTTACGTTTGAATGAAAGTGGGGAAGTTTATAACGGACATGTACCGATAACCGGGATTTTAGCTTTTATGTTATGGGCGGTTTCTATTATTTATAATAAAAAATATGTGGTGATGAGTTGTGAGCGTTCGGCTTCATCCGGTAATATGGTTTATGATGGAGTTAAAATTAATCACCAATACAGCAAATCGTATGATTTTGAGAATGATTTTTATGCTTTAACCCAGAAAATTACTCCTCAGTTTAGGTATTTTTCAATATTGCGTCCGATAAGTGAGATTCATATTGCGAAATTGTTTGCGCAAAAATGTAGTAAGTATTTTGAGGTATTTACCAGTTGTAATAAGGCTTTTAAGCTTGATGAAGAAAAGAGGTTGAACCATTGGTGCGGTGATTGTGACAAATGTCGTTTTGTGTTTTTGATTTTAGCGCCATTTATGGATAGAGATAAACTGATTGCAATTGTAGGAAAAAATCCGCTTGATGATGAAAATCAGATAAAAGGGTATGAGGAGTTGCTCGGTTTGACGGGATATAAACCTTTTGAGTGCGTTGGAGAATTTGCAGAGTCAAAGTGGGCGTTGACACAATTGGCAAACAAATCGGAATGGCAGAATGATTGTGTAATAAAAGCCTTAGCAAATAAAATTCAAAATGATGATCATAATTTGTTTGTACCGAGTGGACAACATATAATACCGGAAAGATTTAGCAATGTTATGGCAGAATTTAGAAAATAAAGTTATCGGTGTTTGGGGACAAGGTAAAGAAGGACAGGCAGCAATCAAAGCTGTTGGGCAACATTGTGCTTCATATAAAATTATAGATATAAATGAAGATAACACTGATGATATAGAACAATGCGATGTTTTGATTAAATCACCGGGAGTTAGTTTGTATCGACAAGAGATTACCGGAGCAAAGAAAAAAGGAATTATCATTACATCCAGTAGTAATTTGTTTTTTGCAAATAAGAGTAAAAATACTTTGGTGATTGCAATTACCGGAACCAAGGGAAAGAGCACGACGTCTGCTTTGTTATATCACACTTTAAAGTGTTTGGGAAAAAATGTTGAACTGGGGGGGAATATCGGTCGTCCTTTGGTCGAGTTGGCCGATAGCAAAGCTGATGTAATTGTGGCTGAAATGTCCAGTTATCAATGTGCTGATTGTGAAGGTGTTGCTGATATCGGAGTTTTGCTTAATCTTTATCCTGAGCATTTGCAGTGGCACGGTAGCCATCAACAATATTGGCTTGATAAATTGAATATGATAAACAAGGCAAAACGAAAACTGCTAAATGCCGATGATAATCGTACACTGATGATGGCAGACAAAAAAGAAGTCGAATGGTTTAATGACAAGCAAGGAGTGCATATAAGCGAAGGTTGTTTTTATGATGGCGATAAAAAGATATTTTTATGTCATGTTTTGCCACTGCCAGGGGAACATAATGCTCATAATGCTTGCGCAGTATTAAGTGTTGTTAAAATGCTGGAAATGCCCTTAAAAAAATGTGAAGCAGCTTTTGCATCGTTTCAGGCTTTACCGCATCGCTTGCAAAAAGTGGGAGAGGTTAGAGGAGTTGAGTTTGTTGATGATAGCATTTCAACAACACCGGAAACAGCTATAGCAGCCCTCAAAGCTTTGGATAAAGGTCAGATTATGACTTTGATTGCCGGGGGCTATGACCGCGGGCAGGATTATGCCGAGTTGGGTGAATATGTCAAGTCATTGGGCAACAGAATACGTTTAGTGTTATTGCCGGATACCGGTGCGAGAATTATGGCGGCATCTGATGGAGTACAGAGTAAGGCGGTGGGGAATATGAAAGAAGCAGTTGAAACAGCTTTTGAATATACACAAGATGGCGGTGTGGTTGTGTTATCACCGGCGGCGCCAAGCTATAATTGCTACAAGAATTTTGAGGAACGTGGCAAAGATTTCAGTGATTGTATAAAAAATCTTGCCAAATAAAAAATTATGGATTAAAAGATGGAGTGTTTTCGGTTGCCGCTTTAGCTCAGTTGGTAGAGCAACGCATTCGTAATGCGTGGGTCGGGTGTTCGAGTCACCCAAGCGGCACCATTTTTTTTATGATAAAAATACCACAGATGAAAATCTGTGGTATTTTTGCGTTGCTAGTTCTAGCTCCTAAGTTTTTGTTTGCAAAACAAAAACTAACTCGCTGCGGTCACTTGTTTTCTAATTTCGCATGACATCGCAGGCTCAGTCATGCTTAATAAAGGAAACTTCGTCTGAACTTAAAAATTAGTCCACCGGACTAATTTGTTTGCGTTCAGCGCATTCGTAATCGTAAAGTCGGGTGTTCGAGTCACCCAAGCGGCACCATTTTTTTTATGATAAAAATACCACAGATGAAAATCTGTGGTATTTTTGCGTTGCTAAACCATAAAATAAAATTTGCAATTTTAAAATTTGGCACGGGTTTTGCATATA
Organism: uncultured Pseudomonadota bacterium; assembly: GCA_902799835.1. Lineage (GTDB taxonomy): Bacteria > Pseudomonadota > Alphaproteobacteria > RF32 > CAG-239 > CAZU01. Next base: position 60,984 of record CADCCF010000004.1, on the reverse strand, counting down.
TGAGCACATGATTAAATTATCCAAAAGCGCAAATAAGGGAAAGCGCTGATACAAAAAGGGGAAAATGAATGGATAATACAAATTATGTGGCTTTGTCTCGCCAAATGGCTTTATGGAAACAGATGAATATTGTTTCTAATAATATAGCCAATATGAATACTGCCGGATATAAGCAAGATGATGCCGTTTTTACATCTTATTTGCAACAAACACCGACGGCTTTGGGAATTGGTTCAAGTCCGATTTATTTTACGCAAGATTATGGTGATTACGCCGATTTTAGTGAGGGCAGTTTCAAAGAAACCGGAAATGATTTGGATGTGGCTATTCGCGGTAAAGGTTTTTTCTGTGTAGAGACTGCAGCCGGTGAACGTTATACTCGTAAAGGTCAATTTACCCTGAATGAGGATGGTGCAATTACCACTACCGAGGGTGATATTGTTTTGAGCGAAAGCAATGCTCCATTGTTTATTGCTCCGGGGGAAAAAGAAATAGTTATTTCAGAAAGCGGTGATGTAATGACCGAAAATGGTATTATCGGTCGTTTGAAGATTGCTAATTTTGCCGATGAAGGAAAACTACTGAAAGTTGCCGGAGTATTGTTTGAAAATGTTCAAGGCAATGCAATAGAATATGGTGCGGATAATGCACGCATTATTCAAGGAATGGTAGAAAATTCAAATGTTAATGCTATTGCGGAAATGACCAATTTAATCAAGATTCAACGCAGTTATGATTATGTTCAACAAATGATAGACGAGGAACATACTCGCCTGACCAACACAATTTCAACTTTTGCCGATTTGGCTTAGAATATAAAGGGGAAAAATAATGAGATCATTACAAATAGGTGCTACCGGAATGTTGGCTCAACAGACCAATGTTGATACAATTGCCAATAATATTGCTAATATGAACACCACCGCATACACCAAGCGTCGTGCTGAGTTTAGCGATTTGATTTATCAAAATGTGGTTCGTCCGGGATCAGCTTCAACCGCGGACAATACAATCGTGCCGGCTGGTGTGCAAATGGGATTAGGTGTTCGAACTTCAGCGATTTATCGTATTACGGAAGGTGGTTCGCTTACTTCTACCGGCAATGATTTGGATTTGGCTATTCGCGGTAGAGGGTATTTTACAATTGAGTTGCCGGAAGGAAAGGGAACCGGTTATACCCGCGACGGAGCTTTTCAACGTAATGGAGATGGTACAATCGTAACTCATGAAGGATATGTGGTACAACCGGAAATTACCATTCCGGAAGATGCGGTTGAAGTTTATGTAAATTCTTCAGGTGAAGTTTGGATTAAACAAGACGGTGAAGTTGATGAGGTTAATGTCGGACAGTTAGAGTTGGCTACTTTTGTGAATGAAGCCGGCTTGGAAGCAATCGGAGATAATCTTTTTATTGAGACCGAAGCTTCGGGTGATCCGATTATTGATAATCCTGATTCTGAGGGGTTTGGTTCGATTTTGCAGGGCTATCTCAATACATCAAATGTTAATCCGGTAACAGAAATTACTGAGCTGATTTCAGCACAACGCGCTTATGAAATGAATTCAAAAGTTATTACAACTTCGGATTCTATGCTTAATACCATTAATCAAATGAAATAAAGGATTGATGGGTGATGTGTAATCGGTTGTTTGGTTTGACTGTTTTGATTGGTTTGTTGGCTTTTAATGCCCAAGCTGAGTATCGTTTAAGCAAGACAGAGATAGCAGAAGAAGTGAAAAAAGAGTTTACTGAACAAGGAATGGAAAATGTCGATTTGGATATTTTCGGCGGTAAGACTGAATATTACTTCGAAAAAGCCGATGATGCAAAAATCATGTTGAGTAATTTTAAGATTGATGAGGAGCAAGGGCGTTTTTCATCTGATGCGGAAATTTTTGCCGGCGGTGAACAAGTAGCCAAAACCAAATTGGTCGGGCGTTATTATCAGATGGTGAAAGTTTGGGTGCCGGCTAAGGATATTGCCAAAGACAAGTTGATTGACGAGGATGATTTGCAAGAAACGACAGTACGGGCAAGTCGCTTAAAAGGCGGAGCGTACAGCGCAAAGGAAGATATAATCGGAAAGCAGGCAGCTAAGTTTTTAAAATCAGGTAAGTTGATTGAAAAGAATGATTTACAGGCAGAAATTATTGTTAAAAAGGGACAAGCTGTTACTGCAGTTTATACCAAAAAAGGATTGCAAATAACTTCAAAAATGCAAGCTTTAGATAATGCGGCACAAGGACAAGCTGTTAAATTGCTTAACTTAAATAGTAAAAAGGAAATAATCGGTGTGGCGAAAGCAGCCGGTTTAGTAGAAATTGGAAATGAATAATAGCAGGGGAACTATTAGCATGAAAAACAAAAATATGATGATTGGAAAAGGAACGGCGATTTTGTTAATGGCAACATCGCTGTCGGGGTGCGGAATATTTTCACGTTTGGCTGATGTAGGGCAAGAGCCGCCGTTGTCTCCTATTACTAATCCGGTTGAGGCCAGAGATTATGAACCGGTATCAATGCCAATGCCGGCAAAACAAGAGGGAGTCCATGCAGCTAATTCTTTGTGGAGTCAAGGGGCAGCTGGATTTTTCAAAGACCAAAGAGCATCGAAGGTCGGTGATATTATCACGGTTAAAATCTCAACCAAAGATAATGCTTTGATGGAAAATAAAATGGAGCAAAATCGAGATGATAACAAAGATTCTTTAAGTATCTCTTCAGCTTTAGGATTCGAAAAATACTTAGAAGATGTTTTTCCGAAAGGATATAAAAACGAGAGTGCTATCGGAGTTACATCTAATCGCGAAATTGAAGGCGACGGCAAAATTGATCGTAAGGAAAGTATTAATGTGACATTTGCAGCAGTAGTTACCCAGGTTTTGCCGAATGGTAATTTGGTGATTGAGGGAACCCAAGAAATTCGCATAAGTTATGAAGTGCGTCAATTGTATATGCGCGGAATTGTAAGACGGGCTGATATTTCTTCTAACAATACCGTCGAATCAAGCAAGATTGCTGAATTGAGGGTATCTTATGGTGGTAAGGGTGTTATCTCTGATGTTCAGCAGCCAAGATACGGCAGACAGATACTGGATGTAATAGCTCCGTTTTAGGATGAAAGATTTCCCTAATATTATTATGTTGCAGAAGTTTTTTTAAGTGTAAAATCTCCCCAATTTTTTCTTAAAAAAACTAAAGGTAAAATATGGTATACGTGTCGTATTTTGCTTGACTAATAAGAGGAAGAAGTTTATATTATAGCCGATATTCCCCAATGGCTGATAAACTTCTCCTCTTTGTTTATGTTTTGGTGGATTGGTGTAAACAACATTTACTAAAGGAAAAATATATGATTAATGATATTGAAACACAAATCAGTGGTGCAGCAGAAGAAGCTAATCTTTTGCAGGAGTATGCTGAATATTTGGAAACAGCGGCGGTTTCCAATAGTAATGATTACAAAGTTTTGGTGTTGGATGATAATATGAAAATGTGGGTATCCATAGGAGCTTCCACAAAAGATAAGAATAATAATATGCCGCAACAAATTAAAGATAATTTATACAAGTTGTCACAATATGTTGAGCAAGTAACCTTGAGTAAAGGTGTTAATATGAGTAGTAGCTACTTTAAGTCCTTGGCTGACATAAATCGTCAAATTTCACAAGGTTTGATGGAGTCGGTAAACGCCAATATGGCTCAACAGGAAGCTTATTATCTAGCTAAGAGCGGTTTGGATTTGGCTCAGGCATTTAAATCTAAAGATGAGACACAGATGGTAAGTGCTTTAGATGCCAACCAACAGTTGTGGGTTATGATTAAAACATTAATGAAGAAAGGTAAAACTAAATTGCCGCAAGAAACTCGTGATAATTTGATTAAGTTGGCTGATTATGTTGCAGCTAATACTATTAAATTAGGTCAGAGTTTGAATAAAGTTGACGGTAAATTGTTGAACAGCTTGGTTGATATCAACCGCAATATTGCTGAAGGTTTAATCGGCCACAGATAAAAGCTAGAGCTTTTTTATTAAAGGTCTGATGTTGGAAAAACATCAGACCTTTTTCTTTGTATAAGTTGTTGATGGAGGTTGTAAAAAACACAAGGCAGTAATATAAAATAGGCATTGTCTTTGTGAAAAAAAAGTTGGGAAAAACATTGTTTAGCAAATTTGAAAGAATGCTTGCATGGCGATATATGCGAGCTAAAAGAAAAGAAGGGTTCATATCGGTTATTACAGGATTTGCCTTTACGGGTATTGCTCTAGGCGTTGCTACACTTATTATCGTGATGAGTGTAATGAATGGTTTCAGGCATGAGTTGTTAGGACGTATATTGGGTATTAACGGACATATCGGAATTATGGCACCGGCCAGTTATCCTTTCAACAACTACAATGATGCACTAAAGGAAATATCTTCAATAGAACACATTTCAATGGCTATACCTATGATAGAAAACCAATTATTGGTTACATCAGGACGTTCGGCAGAAGGTGCCATGGTCAGAGGAATCGCTAAAGAAGATTTATTGAAAAAAGAAGCTTTAGCCAAAGCCGTGGAAGGTGTTGATTTGGAATATTTCAAAGACGACGGGGTTATTATGGGAATTAGGTTGGCTCGCAAAATGGGCTTGACCGAGGGTGATAAAATAACCTTATTGTCACCTAATGGTAAAATTACCGCTTTCGGTACAGTACCGAGAATGAAAGCTTATCAGATTATAGGAATGTTTGATTCGGGAATGTTTGAATATGATGCCAACTTTATATTTATGCCGTTGGAAAGTGCTCAGTTGTATTTTGGTCTGAAAGGGGCGGTTACCAATATTGATGTTACTTTGGATGATGACAAATATTTGGAGGTTGTTCGATCAGCTTTGGAAGCAAGTGTGGGCGGTAGTGCTTATGTTTATGATTGGAAGCAGAGTAATGCGGCATTTTTCAATGCAATAGAGGTTGAGCGTAATGTGATGTTTGTTATATTGACATTGATTATTGTGGTAGCTGCATTTAATATCATTACCGGGTTGATTATGTTGGTGAAAGACAAAGGTCGTGATGTGGCGGTGTTGCGTACGATGGGAGCAACAAGAGGAATGATTATGCGTATTTTTTTCATTGATGGAGCTTTCATCGGTGCTATCGGTACGACAATAGGAGTGATATTAGGATTGTTGGTAAGCTATCATATTGAAGAAATAAGGCAGTTTCTGCAAAATATATTTGGCAGAGATTTGTTTTCGGCCGAGATTTATTTCTTATCCAAATTACCGGCAAAGGTTGATATAACTGAAGTCATAACAGTAGTGGTTATATCTTTGTTGTTGTCTTTTGTTGCGACATTATATCCGTCATGGCGTGCCGCTAAGATGGATCCGGTGGAGGCTTTGCGTTATGAGTAGTGAATTAAAAACTCCGGTTTTGGAAATGCGCGGTGTTTGTCGCTCATTTAAACAAGGAAAACAAAGTTTGCAAGTTTTACGCGGTGTTGATTTGGAAATTGCCAAAGGTGAGATTGTAGCTTTGATAGGACCGTCCGGTTCAGGAAAATCAACCTTGTTGCAGTTAGCTGGTTTGTTGGAAAAACCGACGAAAGGGGATATATATCTTGAAGGGCGAAAATGTTCTAATGTAAATGATAGTATCCGTACGACGTTGCGTAAAGATTATTTGGGGTTTGTTTATCAATATCACAATCTTTTGGGAGATTTTAGCGCTTTGGAAAATGTGATGATTCCACAATTAATAGACGGCGTTAAGGTAAAACAGGCAAAAGACAGGGCGCAATGGCTTTTGAAAAGACTGGGATTGGAAAAAAGAATGTCACATCGTCCGGCGGAAATGTCAGGCGGTGAGCAACAGAGAGTGGCAATTGCCAGAGCATTGGCAAATATGCCGAAATTATTGTTGGCAGATGAGCCAACCGGTAATCTGGATCCGAAAACTTCGGAAATTGTGTTCACCGAATTGTTGAGCATAGTTAAGGAAACAGGATTGAGTGCGTTGGTTGCTACGCATAATTTTGATTTGGCTGATCGAATGGATCGAAAAGTAAAATTAGAGGAAGGTCGCTTGATTGATTTGCGTATGGAAAGTTTGGTTAACACTAGAAGTTTTTATTAAAGAAAGGAAAAAAAAGATATGAGTAATTATTGGAAGCAAAGTTTGGTTATCGGTGGAATTTATTGGTTACTTTCGTTGCTTTTGGAGTTGGGCGGAAGTTGGGAATTATTGTTGGTTGACTTAGTTCTGTCGCTGTTGTTGTTATTATTCCTGATTCCTATGAATAAATTGGTTCCGATTAAAAGAGTCGATAACTTGATTAATGCTCATCCGGTAGCAACAACAATGTTGGCATCAGTCGGCTGGTTGCCTTATTTTACGGCTTTGTTGGTGATTGTTGCCTCAATAGCAGCAATTGTAATGCACGCAGATACAAATGAAGAGAATTTGGTTATGATTATGAAAGTTGTAATCAGTGTAGGGTTGATGCGTAAATTTGTGGCTGTAGTTGTTTCTTTTGTGGTATTGGTATTGGTTTTGGTATATGGAAAGTCAATAGCCGGACAATTGGATGATCATTATAAAATTGTAGCAAAAAACAAAAAAGAGACTTCATCTAAGGTTGCGGAACCATCTAAAGTTACTGAAGAAAAGGTCGTTGCTAAAAAGCCAGCTAAAAAAGTTGTTGAAAAAAAGGCTACAGTTAAGGCGACGGCTAAAAAGAACGTTGCCAAAAAGGCTGCACCTAAAAAAGAAGCTATAAAAAAAGCGACCACCAAAAAGGCAGCAACCAAAAAAGTTGCTTCAAAAAAAGTCGTTAAAAAATAATAGGATATTTCCAATAAAGCTTTGATGAAAAAGCTGTATTGGGAGGAAGACAGCTTAAAAAATGCATTGTTGTGTAAAATTTTGTTGACAGACAGCAAAAAATATGTATATTACGCATAAATGTTTTGAATTATAACCTTAAATAAAAGAGTATTGAAATGGCTAAAGCAGTAAAAGTTAAAGTTAAATTGGAAAGTACAGCTGGTACCGGTACATTTTATTTGGCAGAAAAAAATCCGAGAACTCATCCGGAGAAGTTGACTTTGAAGAAGTATGATAAGAAGTCTAAAAAACACGAAGAGTTCGTTGAGAAAAAGTTGAAGTAGTTTTTTCTGCGAGATGTTACACGACCGGCTGGAAACAGCCGGTTTTGTTTTATGCTGAAGAAGAAAATCGTTCAACCGATAATATTCATATTCTTTATGGTAAAAAGTCTCCTTAAATAAACATAATTCAAACATTAAAAGAGTGCCTTTTTACAAACAGGCAGTATCTGCAACAGTTGTTTAGTAATTTATAAAATTAAGAGGCAGATAGACGGTGTTTGTGAGAGGCACTTTATTTTTTTAACAGTTCGGCTTTGGCATATTCTTTTTTGAGGTGTTCAATTTCAACCTCGGTATAACGTTGTGTGGTGGAGAGGGAAGAATGACCAAGTAATTCTTGGATGGCTCGCAAATTCATGCCCTGAGCTAAAAGTTGAGTAGCAAAAGTATGGCGCAAAGCATGAGGGGTTAGCGAATCCGGTAGGTTTAGCTCTTCACGTAATTTAGCAAGGCGTCTTTGTACAATACGAGCCAGTAATCTTTCGCCGCGAGCGCCGACAAATAATGGTTCGCCTTCGTGTAAGTTGAAGGGACATAAGTCAAGATATTTTTGTACGTTTTCTTTGACGGATGGTAGAATAGGAACGACACGTTCCTTGTTGCCTTTGCCTTTAATGATAATAAAATCATTATGATTAATATCGCCAATGTTTAAGGATAGGGCTTCCGAGATGCGCATACCACTGCCATAAAGTAAGGTTATGATAGCAGAATCGCGTGCACCAATCCAATCAACTTTGTTGTCAGCAGCAGCTTTTATGACATCAAAGGCTTCTTCGGTGTTGAGTGATTTGGGTAATATTTTTTCTTGGCGCGGAGATGAAACAATTGATAATGATGTGTTATCAATAATTTTATGACGATTGAGATAATGAAAAAAACTACGCAAGGCTGACATTTCACGAGCAGTAGAGCTTTTGGTTATGTGAGAAGCACTGCGGCGACTTAAAAAAGCGCGAAAAGTTGTAGCATCAATATCTTTAAGATCGTTGATTTGCGGGTTTTGTCCAAGATAGTCGTTGAGAAAATCAAAAAAAATTGATATATCGCGAGCGTAGGCATCATAAGTATGTGCGGAAAAACCTTTGACTAGTTTTAGCCAGTTCAACCATTCTTTGATGTGTTGTGATACCTCAGATGAGGCGTTAAATATAATTTCATGTTTCATGTTGATAGATTATAAAATAAAATATTTAATAAAATATTGACAAAATTTTAAATGGCGTTTAGCATGATGGCAGTTAAATTCATCATTTTGTTAATTATTAAAAAAGTTTTATTATGGAAGTTTTAGAACATCAAAAAGTAATGTGGCGTACGGAAACTGCCATTGAGGAGTTTTTCTGTCATAAAAATCCGTTGCCCAAAGATTTAGTCGATAAGCTGGTTGCTCGTAATGACGACAGCGAATGGAACTGGTTTTTCGCTTGTTTTGAACGTGTACTGGGAAGGTTTAAGTCTTCCGGCGGCGCTTCTGATTTCTCGCTACCGCTCAAAATGCAAGAAGCGATTATTGCACGAGCTCAACGCGGCAAAATGGATGAAATCAAAAGGTACATTGCTGTTTTGCCGTTTGACGAAAGCCTTCACTTCAAGTTCTGGAAGGCGTGCAGAAAGCATCGTAAGATTATCGCCGACTATGTGGAGCGTTATCCCTTGGTGGATGATGTGCTCGACAGATTCTGGCACAATGCTGATGATCAAGCCAAACGAAACTACATCATTCACCACATCATTTCAAAGGAAATGGCGAGAAAGATGTGGAAGGAAATGGCTAACGGCAGACAGGTTGAGTTTTGCCGGTTGTATCTGAAGCATCACCAGTTACCAGAGGGAGTCGTTGAGATTATCTTAAACGATGATTTGCCTTATCTTCCTGATTTGATCGACCTGATCGAGTACTCGGCTAAGCCGTTCAGTGCAAAAGATGAGGTGTTGATGTTGGAGAAATGCGGAGCCAGTGAGGTAGGTTTCTATCTCAAAAAATTCGGCATTCTTTCTCCAGAAGCTCAAAAACGCCTTGCCGAGCTTAAGGATGAGGAGATTTTCCGCATTTATACCGATCATGTCGGTTGGTTTGATCCGGAAGTCCAGACTTATATCCTTTCGCCTGAATTTTTGCAATGGAATAGGGGAAAGGATTTGGTTGTCTACTTTCTTATGTCGGCAAAAAAACCAATGAAAAGAGACTTGATTGAACGGTTGGGGATATTGTTTAATTAAAAAGTCTCAAAAAAAGCTTGTTAGAATCATGAAAAGGTTTTGACAGGCTTTTTTTGTGTGTAAATTACAAAGATGTTTGAGAAAGATTGAAGCTCTTGCTATGTTGGATAGCGGAGAGATTTATGATTGTAAAAGTTTTGTTGCCTTTGGCTTTGAGTGAGCCGTTTGATTATAAAACTGATGAGCCGATTGCAGGCGGAGCTTTGGTTGAAGTTCCGTTTGGTAAAGAAAAAATGGTCGGTGCAGTATGGCAAACAGATGTTAAAAGCTCTTTAGATGATAAAAAAATTAAGAAAATTATTCGGGTTTTACCTTATCCTCCCTTGCAAAAAAGTCTACGGAACTTTGTGGAGTTTGTGGCAAAATATAATATGGCACCGTTGGGTATGGTATTAAAAATGGTGTTGTCGGTGAAACAAGTTTTCGGTGATGCCAAAATGCTCAAACTCTATGAGCTCTCCGGTAAAACTTTGAGCGAAGCAAAATTAAAAAATTCTGATGCGAGATGGCGGGTAATCGATTTTTTGAAAGGCGGACATATATTTGCACGTTCGGAGATTGCTCAAGGAGCAGGGGTGTCAGATAGTGTGATCAAGACCATGATTGAAAACGGGGTTTTGCGCGAGGTTCTGCAAGAGGATAAGAAAGAGTTTGCACAACCGATTTGCGGGTTTCAAAAAGTTAAACTAAATGATGAACAGCAGAAGGCGGCAGATTATTTGTGCGCCAAAACCGGAGAGGGGTTTGGGGTTACTTTGTTGAACGGTGTGACCGGATCAGGCAAGACCGAAGTTTATTTTGAAGCTGTGGAAAAGGCTTTTGCCGCCGGCAAACAAGTATTGATTATGGTTCCGGAAATCGGATTGACTTCGCAATGGTTGGGGCGTTTTGAGAAAAGATTTGGTGTGTGTCCTTGCGAGTGGCATTCAGCGCTAACGCAAAAGGAGCGAGTCGATAATTGGAAGGCAGTTATCAATAATGAAGTGAAAATTATAATCGGAGCGCGTTCTGCTTTGTTTTTGCCGTTTGCTTCATTGGGATTGATAGTGGTTGATGAAAGTCATGATGCTTCTTTCAAGCAGGAAGATGTGGTAAATTATCAGGGAAGAGATATGGCGGTTATGCGTGCCAAATATGAGCAACTACATATAATATTGTCAACGGCAACCCCTGATTTGGAAACTATTTGTAATGTTGAGAGCGGTAAGTATGAGGAAGTGAAATTGCGATCGCGATATGCAGCAGCTCAAATGCCGGAAGTTGAAATTATTGATTTAAAAAAAGATAAACCGATAAAAGGTGATTGGGGAACTTCATGGTTGGCACCGCAGCTGTGTCAAAAACTCAAAGATAATCTGGCAAAAGGTGAGCAAAGCGTATTGTTTTTAAACAGGCGAGGTTATGCTCCTTTGGTAATTTGTCGCGATTGCGGACACAAAATAGAATGTCCGCATTGTAGCGCATGGTTGACGGAACATTTAAGATTAGGAAAGTTGATTTGTCATCATTGCGGGTATATGACCGATATACCTTCAATGTGTCCGGAATGCCATTCAGCAGATGGATTGTGCGCTTGTGGTCCAGGAGTTGAGCGAATTGCCGAGGAAGTAAAATATCGTTTGCCGGAAGCGAAAATTAAAGTTTTATCTTCGGATTTTGTCACCAATTTCAAAGAAGTACAAAAGATAATTAAAGAAATGGAAGAAGATAAAATTGACATTTTAATTGGTACACAAATCTTGGCTAAAGGACATCATTTTCCGGAATTGACTTTGGTGGGAATCGTTGATGCGGATCTCGGGTTGATGGGAGGAGATTTACGAGCAGCAGAACGCACCTATCAGTTACTATCTCAAGTGGCAGGTCGTGCCGGAAGAGGCGAGAAAAAAGGTAAAGTGTATTTGCAAACATTACATCCGGAAAATGCCGTGTTACAGGCTTTGGTAAACGGTAATGCCGAAGAGTTTTTAAATTTGGAGAAACAAACCAGAAAGATTATGAAAATGCCACCGTTCGGCAAATTGGCGGCAATTATTGTATCAAGTGTCAATAAAAAAGAGGCGGAAGACTGCGCAATTGCTTTAGGAAAAACAGCATTTAATGATAACGGAATATCAACTTTGGGGCCGGCTCCGGCTCCGATATATATGTTGCGTAACAAATACAGATATCGTTTATTACTCAAAACAGCAAAAAATATAAATATCCAAAATGTGGCAATACAATGGTTACAACGGGTTAAGGTTCCGTCAAATGTACGGGTTGAAATAGATATTGATCCATATTCTTTTTATTAAAAAAATGAACCGGATAAAAAATAGTTGTTAATAAAAAATAAACTGGTTGTTATGTACATTATCTTGCGTTATTTAGATTACTGATGTGTTTTTTGTTTCAGGATTAGAGAATTGAAAAAAGTTTCAAAAGAAAAAATATCACGGGTTTATGCTTCGGCTTTGTATGATGCGGCTGTTGCTGCTTCACAGGTTGATAAGGTGAAGAAAGATGTCGATTTTTTGCTTGATGTTTGTAAACAAAATAAGAGCTTGGCAAAAGATGCGGCGAGTCCTTTATTAAGTAATGATGAGCAGAAGTCTGTATGGCAAGAAGTGGCAGCTAAAGCAAAGTTTAATGTTGAGACATTGAATTGTCTGCAGCTGATGGTGGACGAATCAAGAATTAGTTGCTTGCCTAATATGTTGAGCGATTTTGTACATTTGTATTATGAGGGCAATAACATTGCCGAAGTGCAAGTTGAGACAGTGAAAGATCTGTCAGCAACGCAAGATAAGAAGTTGCGAGAAGTTTTAAAAGAAAAGTTAAATAAAGATGTTGTAATTGAATATGTAAAGAATCCGGCTTTGTTGGGTGGTTTACGAATTCAATATGCCTCAAAAATGTTTGACGGTTCTTTGAATTATAAATTAAGTTGTTTAGAAAATATAATGAAAGGTAAGTAATATGTCTGTTTCTGCAGTTGAGATATCCTCAATTATCAAAGACAAGATAGCCGGTTTTGAAGCAAAAATGGATGTTGCTCAGGTCGGTAAAGTTTTGTCAGTCGGCGACGGCGTTGCTCGAGTCTATGGGCTTGATGAAGTGCAGGCCGGCGAGCTGGTGGAGTTTTCCAGCGGTGTTAAGGGTATGGCAATGAACTTGGAAGAAGATAATGTCGGTGTTGTTATCTTCGGCGAGGACAAAGCTATTAAAGAAGGGGATATCGTAAAACGTACACATTCGATTGTTAGTGTTCCGGTTGGTAAAGAACTGTTGGGCAGAGTTGTTGATGCTTTGGGTGAGCCGATTGATGGTTTAGGTGCTATAAAAGCCAAAGAAACCGGCCGTTCGGATATTAAAGCTCCCGGTATTATTGCTCGTAAGTCAGTACATGAGCCGGTACAAACAGGTATCAAAATTGTAGATTCTTTGATTCCGATCGGACGCGGTCAACGCGAATTGATTATTGGTGACCGTCAAACCGGAAAGACTGCTATTATCGTTGATACGATTATTAACCAAAAGAAAATTAATGATGCAGCTAAATCGGAAAAAGATAAATTATATTGTGTTTATGTGGCGATAGGACAAAAACGTTCGACCGTGGCTCAGGTTGTTAAGACCTTGAAAGACTATGGTGCGATGGATTATACTATTGTGGTAGCGGCCACGGCTTCGGATTCAGCTCCTATGCAATATATTGCACCTTATTCCGGGTGCACCATGGGTGAATATTTCCGTGATAATGGTATGCATGCAGTTATCTTTTATGATGACTTGTCGAAACAAGCTACGGCTTATCGTCAAATGAGCTTGTTGATTCGTCGTCCACCTGGACGTGAAGCTTATCCCGGTGATGTGTTCTATCTGCACTCACGTTTGTTGGAACGTGCGGCAAAAATGAGCGATGCCGAGGGTGCCGGTTCGTTGACGGCTTTGCCGGTTATTGAAACCCAAGCAGGCGATGTTTCGGCATATATTCCGACTAATGTTATTTCGATTACCGATGGGCAAATCTTCTTGGAAACATCATTGTTCTACCAAGGCGTTCGTCCGGCAGTGAATGTTGGTATTTCGGTTTCGCGTGTGGGTTCTGCGGCACAAATTAAAGCCATGAAACAGGTTTCGGGTTCTATGAAGTTGGATTTGGCTCAATATCGTGAAATGGCGGCTTTTGCGCAATTTGCATCTGACTTGGATCAATCGACCAAGAATCTGCTTAATCGCGGTGCTCGTTTGACTGAAATGTTGAAGCAACCTCAATATAAACCGATGGCGGTTGAAGATGAAGTTGTGGCGATTTTTGCCGGTGTTAAAGGCTATTTGGATAAGTTGCCCTTAAACAAAGTTCATGAGTTTGAGGAGAAAGCTTTGCAGTCAATGCACGCCAGCCATCCGGATATTTTGAAAGAAATTGTTAAAGAAAAGAAGATTTCACCGGAATTGGAAGAAAAATTGCTCAAATTCTACGAGAGTTTTGCCAAAGATTTTGCCAACAATTTAGAAAAGGCGGCATAAAATATGGCAGGTTTGAAAGAACTAAGAACGCGTATCAGCTCCATCACATCGACCAGTAAAATTACTTCGGCGATGAAGATGGTTGCTGCTGCGCGTTTGAAACGCTCAACTGATATGCTGAATCAATCAAAAGAATACAGTCGTGATTTGAAAAAAGTTATCGGTAGGGTGATTAGCAGTATACACAAAGACGAAGCTGAAAAAAATATTGCCTATGCTTGGCCCAAGGTTATGCAGAAAGCGGCTAAAGAAGAAGTTTATCAACTGGTTATTTTTTCTTCGGATAAAGGATTGTGCGGAAGCTATAATGCCAATGTTTTAAAGGAAAGTTTAAAACGAGTTAATGAACTGATTGAAGCCGGTAAAAAGGTTAAAGTTTTGAGCTTGGGTAAAAAAGCCGGAGAGGCTTTGAAACGCAGATGTAGTTGTGTTGATATTGAAATTATGGATTTTGCAGTCAAAGGTCCTAATTATGGTGAGACTGCAAATTTGGTCAATCGGTTACTGCAAGGATTAGGTAAAGATTTTGATATATGCGAAGTTATCTATACCAACTTTAATTCAGCGATAAATCGTGTAGTGAAGACAGAACAGTTTTTGCCGGTTTGTTTGGATTTAGAAAATGGTGATGATGATTTTTCCGATAAAAGCGGTGATGCTTTTTATGCCTATGAGGGTGGAAAGTTGGCTTTGTTGCAGAATGTGATGCCATCATTTGTGGTCAGCGAAATGTTTCAAAAATTGGTGAACTCACAAACATCAGAACATGGTGCGCGTATGACTTCAATGGATAATGCAACTCGCAATGCTAAAGATATGATATCAAAATTAACCTTAAGGTACAATCGTTTACGCCAAAGCGCAATTACTACCGAGTTGATTGAAATTATCTCGGGTGCGGAAGCTTTGTAGTTGAATAAGACAGACAGGAGAAAATAAATATGGTCAAAGCAAAAACTACTAAAAAAAATGTCGGTGATATGGGAAAAATAGCGCAGGTTACCGGCGCTGTTGTCGATGTTAAGTTCGAGAATAATGACGAACTGCCGGCTATTTTGACTGCGTTAACTTGTGATAACAACGGACGCAAATTGGTTTTGGAAGTAGCTCAACACTTGGGCGAAAATGTTGTTCGTTGTATTGCTATGGATGCTACTGACGGATTGGTTCGCGGTCAGGAAGTTGTTAATACTCATCAACCAATTGAAGTTCCGGTCGGGCCGGAAATGTTGGGTCGCATTATTAATGTTATCGGCGAGCCGGTTGACGGCAGAGGCGAGGTTAAAGCCAAGCATTATTATCCGATTCACCGTGAAGCTCCGGCCTTTGTTGATCAATCAACCGATACGGAGGTTTTGACTACAGGTATTAAGGTTATTGACTTGTTAGAGCCTTATGCCAAAGGTGGTAAAATCGGTTTGTTCGGTGGTGCCGGTGTTGGCAAGACCGTGTTGATTATGGAATTGATTAATAACATTGCTAAGGGGCATGGCGGTTACTCAGTGTTTGCCGGTGTGGGTGAACGAACCAGAGAGGGTAATGACCTTTATAACGAGATGATTGAATCAGGCGTTATTGATCTGAAAGGTGATAAATCCAAAACCGTGTTAGTTTACGGTCAAATGAATGAGCCGCCCGGAGCTCGTGCTCGTGTTGCTTTAACCGGTTTGACGCAAGCTGAATATTTCCGTGATGAGGCTCACCAAGACGTGTTGTTCTTTGTTGATAACATTTTCCGTTTTACGCAAGCAGGTTCGGAAGTATCGGCTTTGTTGGGACGTATTCCTTCGGCCGTGGGCTATCAACCGACTTTGGGTACGGATATGGGCGCGATGCAAGAGCGTATTACTTCAACCAAAAACGGTTCTATTACTTCAGTGCAAGCAGTTTATGTTCCGGCCGACGACCTGACTGACCCGGCTCCGGCTACAACCTTTGCGCACTTGGATGCAACAACCGTTTTGTCACGTCAAATTGCTGAGTTAGGTATTTATCCGGCTGTGGATCCTCTTGATTCAACCAGCCGTATTTTGGATCCGGCAGTTGTAGGTGAGGATCACTATAAAGTTGCTCGTGGGGTGCAAGAAGTTTTGCAAAAGTATAAATCGTTGCAAGATATTATTGCGATTTTGGGTATGGATGAGTTGTCTGATGATGACCGCTTGACCGTAGCCAGAGCTCGTAAGATTCAAAAATTCTTGTCCCAACCGTTCCATGTTGCGGAAGTATTTACCGGAACACCGGGTGTGTTTGTTAAGTTGGAAGATACCATTAAAGGCTTCAAGGGAATATTGGAAGGCAAATATGATGATATCCCAGAGCAAGCTTTTTATATGGTTGGTACAATTGAGGACGCTTTGAAAAAAGCCGAGGCTATGAAGAAAGCGGCTTAAGGATAGTTAAAGGGAATAATTGCAATGGCAAATAAAGTTAAGTTGATGATGGAAATGCCAGGGATGGTAATGCCGCAGATGGAAGCAGAAGGCGTGATTATTCCCGCCGTTGCCGGCGATGTAACTATATTATCAGAGCGGGCACCGAGTGTGTTTGCACTTGATTATGGTATGGTGCAACTATTGGATGCTAATTTGAAGCCGTTTGCCAAATATTATATTTCTGCCGGTGTAGCAGATGTGGCGCAGGGTGTGGTCAAACTGATGATCGGGCAGGCGCTTAAATCTGATAACATCAGCAAGGAAGAGGCAATGGCAAAAGCCGATAGTGATGTCTTTTATCAGATGATAGTTGACAAGTTGAATAACAAAACAGCTAAGTATTGCTAAAGAAAAAAGCCTCTCAGGAATGAGAGGCTTTTTCTTGAAAATTTATATATTCATCTACTTTTTGTATTTTCCAATCAATATTTTGTTTAACTATTTTAGCTGGGTTTCCGGCTATTATGCAGTTATTTTCTAAAAAACTTTTAGTTACCACAGATGATGTTCCAATAATATTGTCAGAAGCGATGTTTACACCTTTAGTAAAAGTTGTATTACATCCGATCCATACATTATCTCCTATAATTATGGGTTTGGTTTGGTTTATTATTTCATTTTTATTATTTAATATAGTGTGATAGTCTGTAGCAAGAAAAGAAGTGTTCCAGGATATAGCACAATTATTACCGATTATTATTTTTGCATTATCTTCAGCTAAATGGATATGAGAGCCGTTAGTATAGGTATTTACACCAATTTCCAGATAAGAATTGCTGCATAAGTCTGCATCTATTACTATGTGTTTGTTAGTCAATATATTAACTGTAGCGTTGTTGCCATAAAAAACGATGTTGATATGACTTTTTTTGAAATCACAATTGTAGGCTATTTTAAATGTGTTGTTTTTTCCATAAAATTCTATATTACTATTTTTTATTTTATGTTTAGCTGTTTTTTCATCACCATTTTTCATTATAAATATTATTTTATTATTATTTTTAAGATTAAGATACAAATAATTATTTAAAAATTTATGCCTGTTCTTTCGTGAAAAAAAGGCTAAACTGGTTATTCTGAAAATGAAATTTTTAATTTTTTGCAGTTTTGACATCTTACATTTCCATTATAAATGTTGGTTGAATAAAAGCCCGCTTAATAAAGGCGGGCGGATGTTCGAAAACCGTGTCAAAAATACAGAAAAAACGGCTCGGCTTATTTGGCCGAAACCTTATTCGCCGACATCCGTCCATGACGTAATATCGACATATTATTTGTTACTCGCCATACATAAAAGCGAGCTGTATTTTTGACTATAAAGGGTTTTCGAAGCCCTTAGATAATGCCAAGCAATATCCTTTACGATAATATTATCATTTATGTTTTAGTCAAGAATTTTGTTGCTATAATTGCTAGTTGATTTTTGATATTTACTTTATTGGCAAAACAAAAAGCCTCTCAGATGAGAGGCTTTTTTGTAGGGTTGTTGTTGAAACTTAGTATTTTTTAGGTTTGTCTTTGCTTAACAAAATTGCCGTAGCAATAGAGAGAAGGGTGGCGATCAGAGATATGACCAAGCAACCTATCATAGAAATAGTTTCATATTGCATCATTTTGAATTCATAAAATGATGCATCGGTCAAATCAGTCCAAAAACATGCCCCGATAACTGACACAACCGCCATACTGATAACCATGTTGCAGGTTATCAATAAAATACCTCCATCTGTTGTATCAGACCATATTCGTCCAAGAATAATCAGACTGATTACAAAAGAGGCTATGGCGATAGCTGCGAGGCAGCCTTCCAGCCACAAACAAAGCGTCGGCTCAATATTGTATGAGCCATTGGCAATAACCTCGCTCATCACAAGTTTGTGGGTTAATGCACAACCTGTCACAATCACGATATTCAACGCGATAAGGACAAAACTAAGAACTTTTACTTTTTTCATATTTCAAAAGTTTTGAGGGTTAATAATTCATTCATGATATTAATTTATCGTATTTTATATTTTGTTTTTGTCTAAAAGTCAAGGTTTTAAAATACAAAAATAGAGCCGCTCATTAGAGGGGCTCCAGTTTGTAATAGAGAATTTCATTTTTGAATGGTCGCTTGTATCCACGATACCTTACCTTTGTTCCATAGGGAAATTGGTAAGTGTGTGGATGAAGATCTGCATCCCACTCGTTTGTGATGATTTCTCCTTCAGAAGTTGTCAGCTCCAAGTATTGCCGACTACCATGATACACATTTTTCCAACGATAACCGATCAACCAATTTCCGACATATTCGCGGGAATAAAGGCTTTTGTGGTCACAGTTGATAATGGTACCTGTTTGCCACTCGGTAGCTGGGTAGTTAAAGACACCTAATATATCCAGAGAAATGTACACGAACGAGAGTACCACCATAATAATGAGAACATATAAAATACTATTTGCTTTAACCTTCATGGTTGAAATTTTTTTTTGGTTTAACATGTTTTTTTGCAATATTGCTCCCAACGGAGGCAAGAGCCGTGCTTGACAATGATGCCCAAATTCCCGCTATTATCATGTTGGAATAGAGGGAAACTTTCAAAGGGATATCGTCTTGGCTGTTCATCAGTATAACACAAAATGTTGCACCGCTGAAGGCAAATACTATCCCATTGAAAATACCACACATCAAATTCGAGGTTCTTTCTCCGTCATGCTTATAATAGGCAATTATGGAAATCACAAAAGCGGCTAAGGCAAAAACGGTAATACTGCCGAGCAATCCAAGATAGAACGATACTTGGACAATGCAATCATCATTTTTAGCAGCCTCGTTGTACATTAAGACGGCGGTGAGGGCATAACAGACTAATACCGCAATGTTTAAAGCTAAACTGATTACGTTTAAAAATTGTACTTTTTTCATATTCAAAAGTGTTAATTGGTTAATAATTCATTTATGATATTGTTTGCTATCATTAGTATTTGGTTTTTGTCTAAAAGTCAAGTTTTAAAACAAAAAAAGAGCCGCTCATCAGAGGGGCCCTATTAAAAAAGCTTTAAGCTTCAGAATTTGTTTCTTTTTCTTTTTTGCCGATGCGGTCAAGTGCAAAGGCAATCAATCCCGCGGCAACAAATGCCAATACCAGCAACACCAAGAGGGATTTCTCATAACTGGGAAGGTAAACCTGACCATCTTCCACAGTTAGAGGAATGAGCATAAAGGCAATGATAGCAAACATTATCAGATTGATAATGTAACCGATCTTGAGTAGCTTTCTTGCCTTTGGTGTGATAATTTGATTTTCTTTCATATACAATAATTTTTAAGATTAATATTACAATTATATAATTTGTGCTGACTATATCCATGTTTCATAAATAAATCAAGTTTTTTATTGTCTTTAGCCGAAAACAGGTTATTTTAAATTCGTGCTAAAATTTAAGGAGAAAATAAGATGTATTTAGAAGCCGGACTGTTGACACGTCGCTCGGTACGCCAGTTTGAAAAAGGGCACAAGATAGCCGAAAATGATATGAAAGACATTTTGAAAATCGCCATGTATGCGCCATCAGCTTGCAACAAACAACCATGGGAATTTGTGGTGATAGAAGATGAGGCGATGAAGAACAAAATTGCCGAAATCCATCCTTATGCTCAATTTGTCAAAGATGCTTCGGCAGCAATAGTTGTGTGCGGTAATGAACAGGAACAATGTGATAACGGATTTTGGATTGTCGATACTTCCGCCGCCATAGAAAATTTATTGTTGGCTCTGCATGGTAAAGGAATGGGGGGATGTTGGTGTGCAATTTATCCTTATGCCGAGCGGATGAAAGCTTTTCAAAATTTGCTGGGCTTGCCGGAACATGTGAAGCCGAATGCTTTGATTGTGGCCGGATATCCCATAAAACAACCAACTCAGCCTCAAGACAGGTTTAGAGAAGATAAAATCCATTATGAAAGATGGTAGAAAATAAAAACCGCCGATTTGAATATCGGCGGTAGTTTTTTTAAGCTTTTTTAGCCTTGGCGGTTGTTTTGCGTTTGGTTTTCTTTTCACCGTTAAGGTTGATTTTTTGACGACTGGCTTGTTCTGTTTTGGTCTTGGGGATAGTGACACACAAAACTCCGTTGGTATAATCAGCTGAAGCTTTGGCATATTCCAAATCCCAAGGCAACGGAACCGTGCGAGAAAACGAGCCATAAGCAATCTCAGAAAAATAACCATCTTTGGAAGCGGCGGCATCTTCATGACGTTTTTCGCCGCTGATGGTTAAATAGCCGTTAGATGAAATTTCCAAATCAATGTCGTTTTGTTCAATACCGGGAATTTCAGCGGTTACCACAATATTGTTTTTGTTTTCGGCGACTTCAATTTTGGGTTCCGGCAGGCTAAAATCACTATGAGAGCGCAAACCAAACATATTAAAAAGATTGCTCATAAAATTATGTTTGGTGGCAGTTAGATTGTTATGTTCGGTAGTTGCAGGTTGGTTATTCATCGATTTACTCCTTATAAAAAACTGACCGCAGTAAAGGTAATTATGCGGTCGAAATTTTCAAGAGGAGTAAAACTAATCTAAGTTAATACCTTTTTGTTTACAACGATTGAGCCATTGCAGTTTGGCATATTTCTGCATATCGGTAATAGTATCGGTTTCATCAACGATTTCTTTACCGATGATGGTTTCAATAATATCTTCCAGAGTGATGATGCCGATCCAGTTGCCCAGTTGATCAACTACCAAAGCCATATGGTTATGGTCTATTAACATGGCAGAGAGAACATCTTGCAATTTTGCCTCCGGTGAAAATGAGCGCATATCGCAGGAATATTTTTTCACTTTATCATCATCTTTAGCTTTGAAAGAGCTGGATTTATGAATATATCCTTTAAAAATCTGTTTGCGTTCATCAATAATCGGAAAACGTGAAAAAGGTGCAGTAGTTAAAAACTTGTCAAACTCTTTAATAGTCATGTCAGGCTTTACGGTGCGAACAACCGTGCGCGGGGTCATAACATCTTCAATATTGACTTGTTTTAGATTCATGGTGTTGACCAAAATGCGATATTCAACATCATCAATAACCCGAGCTGCTTGTCCCATACGGGAAAGAGCTTTGATTTCTTCGCGAGTATTGGAACAGTCATTGGTGTTGGTAAATCCGTGAGTAATGATGTTTGATAACCAAATAAACGGTCGCATTATAATAATCAAAAAGCTTAATGTCGGTACTAAAACAGGAATAATGTTTTTCCAATAGCGAGCACCAATTGATTTTGGTAAAATTTCTGAGATGGTTAAAATAAGAAAAGTCATAATACCGCTGGCAACGCCGATATAGTTTTGCCCATATAATCTGGCAACTTCTGCGCCGACTCCGGTGGCACCTACTGTGTTGGCAATAGTGTTGAGTGATAAAATAGCGGCCAAAGGTTCTTGAATATGTTCTTTCATATCAGAAAGCTTGGCAAACAGCTTTGGCTTTTTGTCTTCTAGTTGAGCAATATAACTGGGAACAATAGAGAGGAGGGATGCCTCCATTACCGAACAAATAAAAGAAATTACAATGGCAAACGCCGCGAAAAATATCAGGTAAAACATAATCTCCAACTATTATAGTTAACGATAGCAATTACTATAACATATCTGTGGCAAAAATAAAGCCCTAATTAATATTTTTTCGAAAGAGTGTAGTTTTGCGCAAAAAGATAATTACATTTGTGCCAAATTAAAAATGCAAATATAGGGAGTAAATAAAGTGAATATTGATGCTAATGCCGAAATCTATCATATAAACAAAGAATATCGTATTGTCAGCCTAAAAGGTAATAAATGTTCGTTATTTTTTAAGAATAAACAAAATGTATTGCGCGCAACTTTGGAAGGTTGTGAGAAAATTTTAAGCAATATTTTGATTAATAACGATAAGGAATTGACCGAGCTTGAAAAAGGCTATTTGTTGAGTTTTATTCGGGCTAAAAAATATGCACTTTCAAAAGAAACCGCTGATGTGTTAGGTGTTTCAATTATTCAATATGAAGATGGCAGAGAGGAATATGTTTCACCGAGGTTGTTGTTGAAACGTATTGCAGCAGGCTTAAATTTTGCCAAAGTTTATGTCAGCCATCTGAAAGCCTATCAGTTGGAAATACCGGCTGACTGTCGCAATGTCACTTATAATTTGAACAAGGCCGATATTGTTAAGCTTTTCATCGGGGAAAATTGTTCTGTCAATATTGATTTGCGCGATAATGATTTTATTGAAAGTTTGGTTGTAAAAGACAAATTTGCCGGTTCATTGAATTTGTCACGAACCTCAATAGAAAGTATATTCATTGGCAATAATTGTCGTTGCAATTTGACTTTGAGCGATTCAAAAAAATGCCCTAATTTGCAAATAGCTGATGTTTGCAGCGGTAATATCAATATCATAAACAGTTGTTTATACGCTTTTTCGCTCGGTTATTATTGTTATGCCGATATTATGCTCTCAAATAATGTCGTAAAAAAAGAAATTGCCATTGGTGATGCCTTTCGCGGCGGACTTTATGCGATTAATCAAAGTACTGATTTGTTGAAAGTCGGCGGAGACTGTAAAGGCTGGATTAAGATGAATAATCAGACACCAAACAGCGGAATTAAGACAGTTAATATCGGTGATGATTTTGCCGGTAATATAAATCTGTCCGGTGATAACAGCGTAAAAAATATAATTTGCGGTAACAAAAACGGTGGTAAAATTATTGCTTCATACGCTACGGCGCTGGAACGTGTTAATATCGGCAAATATTTTAACGGTAACTTAGATTTGGCGGCGTCATCAGTTAATGAAATTTATATTGAATATGGAGCAAGCGGAAAGGTGGCAGTCAAAGGATGTCGTAATTTGAAGGTATTGCAGGCCAGCATTGATAATGATTTATATATTGATGGAGATGTCAAAAGTGTTGACGCTTTTTCCGGAGAAAATCATATAAATTATTACTTTGAGGACATAAAATTTAATTGGCGGCAGCTTCCTTTTTATAAACGAATCTACCGTTCATTTGCCAAACGGAGTCAAGTATAAAATGTTACATTTTTGTTACAAAAAGCTTGTGTTAACCTATAAAATGTGTTATAATGACCATATAAGGTAGAAAGAAAGAGGAATGGAGGCGGCTATGAAAAACAATAAACAAGCAGGGCTTAATTTCCTTAGAATTATGGATGAGCCGAATTTGCATAAAGAGCAGATTTTTGAAGCATTATTTGAGGTCTGCGGCAATGATGATAATGTCAATGTAAGACATGTGTTTTTCCAAGATGTAATTATCAAATTTAATGCACAAAAGGCAAGAGGTTTGATAGAGCAGGGAGCCGCTATTGTTAATGAAAGTCACTATGTTGATGTTGCCTTGGGGGCATATATCAAATTGGGTTATTCGATGAAGAATTTTGCCGATGACTTAAATGAACAAAAAGCAAAATATAGCAATTATAATCGGTTGGCAATGCCACAACCTCCAGGAGTATTTGCCAACGCCTAAAGAAAAATCCCACCGTTTCCTCCTTTTCGGTGGGATTTTTTTTACCATAAAAATGGTGAATTGAGCAAAAAAATATTACTGAATCCTTTGGCTTTTAGTAGACAATAGGCCATATATGATGAGTAGCCGTTACGGCAAAAAAGAGCAATAATTTGATTGTGAGGGAGTAAGGGAATTTGCATTCGTAATTTGATAAAAGGAATGTCAATAATATCGTATGGAGCATGATGATTAGCCGGTAATTTGGAGCCTAAATTGAGCAAAATATCTCCTTTGCGTAAATCGGATATATTAATGGTTTTAATATCACCTGATTGTATAGCTAAGGCCAGTGAGCCCAAAATATTGATGCTGTCTTTGGTGCGTGACATGGCAGGATTGTAGGAAAGATAGGTAGCACATAGATTCCGGATGTTGCCTTTAATTTGCATCAATGCAGCTATTGTGTTGAGGCGGGGAAACACTCCCTTGGTACCAAATGCTTGAAATCCCAATATTTTTCCCGAATTATCGAATATTATTTTCATTTTGATATTGGTCAAAGGCGTAATATAATTTTCTTCTAAATTGGTGTTTAACCAGACTGTTTGGTAAGGAATTTCAGCGTTTTGGAGCTCTTTTTCCGTACAACCGCAAACTCCCATCCGGTAATTAAATACTTCGATTATTTCATTATTAAAAATCAAGGGGATATGTGTGGTATTACCTAAGACATTATCGGCAACAATTTTGGCGGTTTGAGCAGCTAAAGAGGCGTTGCGTATGCGAAATGGAAGCCCGCTGAGAGAATTTTTGAGCTCTATGGTTTCGCCACAGGCAAAAATATCTTTGAGATTGGTTTGCATGTTTTCGTTGACTATAATGCCACCGGTTATTCCCAATTTGATGCCGGTTTTGATGGGAATACGGACTTCATTGTGAGATCCGGTGGTAATTATAGCCATATCATATTTAATTTTTAGTCCGTTGGATAGTAGGGCAATATCGGAATAGAAAGTATTAACGTTAGTCGAAGTTATGACTTCGACAGAGTTTTTCTGCAAAATTTTTGAGATTTGCGCAGAAAATTCAGGATCAATATAACTTAATAATTGGGAAGATTGTTCTATAATGGTTACTTTTGCATGATGGTTAGCATAAGCGACAGCTGTTTGAATACCAAGTCGGCTACCGCCTAGAATAATGATATTTTTAGCTTGCATTCCCCAAAAATAATCATTGACGCGTTGGGCAGCTGCTACGCTATGCAAGGTGAATATGTTATCGCTCAAAATTCCTGGAATATCGGGACGTAAGTGTAGTGGAGGATTGGCAAATATCAATTTGTCATAGGATAATTTTTTACCATTACTAAGATGAATAAGTTTTATATCGTGATTGATATGGAGAACATCAATATTAAGCAATAAATTGATGTTGAATACCTGATGCAGTAATTTAGGCGAGGCGGACAACAGGTCATTTGTATCAGAGATTTTTCCTTGTAAAAAATCAGGAATGCCACAAATAGCAGAGCTCATTGTTGAAGATTTGTCGATAATGGTTATGCGTATTTTCTCGTTTTCGCGTCGCATATGAGCGGCAGCGGTAATAGCGTTTATTGATCCTCCGATTATGACTATATGCATTCTAATTCTCCTTTATCTTGGCAATATATAGTCATAAATGTTGACAATTTAAGGGTACAAAAAATCCCGCGGCCGTATATTAATACAGCGGCGGGAATTTTTTAACGGCACCAGTGTGAAGCTTCTCTAAGATAGGCTTCGGCTTTTTCCAAGCTTAAATGTCCATCTTTGCCTTTGAGTTTGCCTTCGGCGTCGATCCAAGTTGGAGTGTTACCAACATTGAGCAAAGCGATCTTGGTTATCTCAGAAGAGATGTTTTCGGGTCCCAACCCTCCGGAATAGCCTTGAACTACGTCGGAATAAACCGCAGGTCGCCATTGCTGAGGTGGTTTGCCTTCACCATGCGATTCATCGTATAGCAAATCAAAGCAAGGTCCATAGGTGAAGTAAAATTGATCTATGAATTCCTTGTTTGCTTCGTTGTAGCTCAGGATAAACCGTTGAGGGTAACGACTGATTACTCCACGAAAACGCGTAAAATTCAAATCAAGCTGTTGATCGCGACCGATTTTGAAATTCAACTGCAGTCGTTTGACGAATAAACTGCCATCATGGCGATTTTTGAGTGTCAACACTTTAGACAACTCTGCCGCAATGTAGCCATCGCAGAATTTTTCAACCCATCCCGGATTGATGTGTAATGCTACATTGAGGTTTTGCCCTATGTTTTGAGCACGATTGTAGAGGCTTAAAAACCAGTCATAACGCTGACTTTCATAGTAGAATTTCTTATCAGAAACCTGAATACCGATTTCGGCTTTGGGATATTTGCAAAGCAAATCTACCAAATCTTTGATATCAGTATACTCATTGGTACCTGATATCGTTACACATTTCAAATCCATAATGATATAAATTAAAAATTAATATTATGTAGAAAAGCTAATCAATTTTATAAAATTTGTCAAGAATAATAAAATGCTTGACATAAACAAAAAACAGTTCTATAAACTTGTCAAATTTTCTAATTAAAGCCAAGAAAATTTACCCACTCTACGGAGTGCCGCCAGTCAGCGAGGGTTCGCACACTGGCGTGTAGTTGTTTGTATAATAATGTTTAATTGGAAGCACTTAAAGTAAAGGTTGAAAATTTTGTTTGAGAGTTTGAGTGATAAATTAACCGGCATTTTTAATAAAATCACCTCGCGCGGCGTGTTGAGTGAGGCTGATATTGATGCCACTATGCGGGAAGTAAGGATTGCTCTGTTGGAAGCAGATGTTGCTTTGCCGGTAGTAAAAGATTTTATTGCTCAAGTTAAAGAACAAGCCAAAGGCGAAAAGATTGTTCGCTCAATTCAACCGGGACAAATGGTGATAAAAATTGTTCATGATGAGTTGTTAAAATTGCTCTCATCGGAAAATGAGCAACTTAATCTGAATACTCCGGCACCGGCAGTAATTTTGATGGTCGGTCTGCAAGGATCGGGTAAAACCACTACTTCTGCCAAAATCGCCAAACGTTTGGCAGGTAAACAGCACAAAAAAGTCTTGTTGGCTTCTTTGGATATTTATCGTCCGGCGGCACAATTACAATTGGAGCAATTGGCTAAGCAGATTGGCGGACACAGTTTGCCGATTGTGGAAGGTGAAAAACCGGAAGCGATTACCAAGCGTGCATTGGATGTCGCTAAAAAAGGCGGTTTTGATATTGTTATTTTGGATTCTGCCGGGCGTTTACATATTGATCAGCCATTGATGGATGAGGTGAAACAAGTCAAAAAAATTGCTAATCCGATAGAAATATTGCTTTGTGCTGATGCGATGATCGGGCAAGATGCTTGCACAGTTGCTAAAGAATTTAATGAGCAAATCGGTATAACAGGATTAGTCTTGACCAGAATTGACGGTTCATCGCGTGCCGGTGCTGCCTTGTCAATGAAGATGGTGGCACAAGTACCGATTAAGTTTTTGGGCTTAGGCGAAAAGTTAGATGAATTAGAAGAGTTCCATGCTGACAGGTTAGCCGGACGCATTTTAGGACAGGGTGATGTTGTCTCTTTGGTCGAAAAAGCCATAGAAAATGTCGACAAAGAAGAGACGGAAAAGCTGGCAGCCAAAATGATGAAAGGTGCGTTCACTTTGGAGGATATGTTAGCTCAACTCAGACAGATTCAAAAATTAGGTTCTATCGGTGGCATTATGGGAATGTTGCCGGGGATGGGAAAATTCGCAGGTGCGGTTGAGGCCGCCGGTGGCGATAAAATTATTAAAAAGCAAGAGGCGATTATTCTTTCGATGACACCAAAAGAAAGAAGAAATCCCGACATTATTAAAGCTTCGCGCAAAAAGCGGATTGCGCTTGGTGCCGGAGTTGAGGTTCATGAGGTTAACAAGTTGCTCAAATCGTACGAGCAAATGTCAACCATGATGAAACAAATGGGCAAAATGGGTGGTATGTCAAAACTGCTTGGTTCTGCCATGTTGAAAAAATCTCCGTTCGGAAACCCGTTCGGGGGAATGGGCGGCAAGTTTCCTTTTTAAGAGATTTGCCATAACAATAAAAAATTAAATTGAAAGGAAAATAAATGTCAGTACGTATCAGATTGTCTCGCGGCGGTTCAAAAAAACGTCCGTTTTATAAGGTAGTTGCTGCCGACAGCAGAGCTCCTCGTGACGGAAGATTTATTGAGAGATTGGGTTCATATAATCCGATGTTGCCTCAAGACAATGCTTCTCGTTTCACCGTAAACGAAGAAAGAGTTAAATATTGGTTGTCACAAGGTGCTCAACCGACCGAAAGATTAGAGAAGTTATTATCTTCTTTAGGTTTGGTTAAGGCTCCGGTAATTCCGGCACAACCGAAAAAGTCCGCTATGAAAGCTAAGGCTTTAGAGCGCATTAAGGAAAAAGAAGAAAAAGCTAAAGCTGCCGCCGAGGCTGCTGCCGCTGCCAAAGAAGCTCCGGCTGAGGAAAATTCTGCTGAAGCTTAAGGTTTAAGTTTAAGGACTGCATAAATCAAATGGAAAAGAACAAAGTTTGTTTAGGCGCGATTGTCGGAGTTCACGGCATAAGAGGCGAGGTTAAAATCAAATGTTTTTGTGAAGATGAAAAACATTTGACCGCTTATGGTGCTTTAAGCAACGAGAAGGGTGATATGACCTTAGACATCAAAATTGTCGGACATTCCAAAGATTTGTTGCGTGCCAAAATTAAAGGTGTAGAAGATCGCACAACTGCCGAAGGTTATATCGGTACCGGATTGTATATTGAACGTGATAAACTTCCTTCATTGGATGAAGAAGAGTTTTATCATGCCGATTTAATCGGATTAGATGTCAGAAACAATCAAGGTGAAAGTTTGGGTGAGGTAAATGCCATTTATAATTTTGGTGCCGGAGATATTTTGGAAGTTAAGACCAAGGATGGTGTTTTAGAAATGTTGCCGTTCAACAAAACTTTTGTTCCGACCATCAATATTAAAGACGGTTATATTATTGTTGAGATGATGCTGACGGAAGAAGAGGAAACTTTAAGCAATGAAAGCTAAAGTTTTTACAATTCTGCCGGAGGTTTTCCCCGGGTTTTTGGGAGTATCTTTGACCGGAAAAGCCTTATCGGAAGGCAAATGGAGTTTGGATATAGTTAATATCCGCGATTATGCCTTTGATAAATACGGATCGGTTGATGATACGCCATCAGGTGGCGGTGCCGGCATGGTTATGCGAGCCGATGTTTTGGGCGAAGCTTTGGCACAAAACTATAAAACAGGCAAGCTTATCAATATGTCGCCGCGAGGAGTTCCTTTAACCCAAGAACTGGTACATCAATTGGCCAAAGAAGATGAACTGAATATAATTTGTTCGCGTTTTGAGGGTATTGATGAGAGGGTGCTGGAAGAGTATGGTGCGATTGATGTTTCGATTGGCGACTATATTTTGACCGGAGGTGAACAGGCAGCAATGATTATGCTTGATGCAATTATCAGATTGTTGCCGGATGTTTTGGGAAATTCCGCATCAATTCAAGACGAAAGCTTTGAAGGTGGTTTGTTGGAATATCCGCAATACACCAGACCTCAGGAATGGAAGGGCCGGACAATACCGGAAGTTTTGACCTCAGGACATCATCAAAAAATCAATGATTGGCGCAAAGCTCAGTCAGAATTTATAACCGAAAGCCGCAGACCGGACTTATGGAAAAAATATCTTGCACTTAAATAAATTTTAGTGTAAAAGCGAAAACAACAGATAATTTAGTAAAGGGTAAAACTAATGAATATTATCGAAAATATGGAAAAAGAGCAGATGGCAAAGCTGATGGAAGGCAAAAATCTGCCCAACTTTAAACCGGGTGATACTTTGAAAGTTCACACCAAGGTTAAAGAAGGCGATAGAGAGCGTATTCAAGTTTATGAAGGCGTTTGCATTGCTCGTAAAAATGACGGTTTAAATTCATCATTCACCGTTAGAAAGATTTCGTTCGGTGAGGGTGTTGAAAGAGTATTCCCGTTATATTCTCCGAATGTTGCCAAAATCGAAGTTGCTCGTATTGGTAAAGTTCGTCGTGCTAAGTTGTATTTCTTGCGCGCATTACGTGGTCGTTCAGCTCGTATTGCCGATGATTTGAATGCTTCGGTAAAAGCTGCTAACACTGCTGCTGAAGAGAATAAAGGCGAATAAAATTTGTGTTGAACAAATTAGAGGAGAGAAGTTTTTCTCTCCTTTTTTGTTGTTTTTTAAAGAATACTTTGTTGTCTGAATATAGCCTTACTTGACAATAAATAATAGACCGGCGACCGGAAGACCTGCTTCATAGCGAAGGGTGATGTTTTGGGGTTCAATATTATAAAAGCCATTGTCACGCAATAGTCGTTCAACATAAGCCGGATTATGTTTGTAACGCGAGGTTATATCCAAGTGATAATCAGCAATATCATTGTCAGCTTCTATGGTAAAGATCAATTTTTTATTGCGACAAAGCGATATAAATTCCGTTAAATCGCCGATATAGTTTAGAACATCTATAGCCATTATCCAATCGTAGTCATGACGTTGGCGTAAAAATTCTATAATATCTGACTTTACCAACTCATCATAAACTTGTTTTTGAGCGGCAAGGGTGAGCATTTTTTCAGATAAATCAACTCCGATTATTTTATTTTGAACAGATTTAACAGCTTGCCCAGCCAGCCCAGACCCGCAACCAAGGTCTGCAATACGGCCTTGCAAGCTTCCTGCAAACTTTCCCAAAGCCAACGGAGCTGAATAATCCAAATTTTGCATAACCAATTCGTAATTATCAGCAAAGGCGTCAAACAAACTCTCAATATAGTTACTATTATTCGCAATTTTTTCTCCTTTTAGAGCATGATTCATTTGCTCGGCATAGATGTTATTCGGATAATTTTTGAGCCAATTAGCGGCAATTTGCAAAGCTTTTTCTTTATTATCTCGTGCTAACAAAACCAAAGTTTCAGCAATGTTAAGTGAGATTTCTTTCATGTCAGGTGCGTAGTGCAGGGCATTAAAAAATAAACCCAAAGCTTCGTCATAATCTTTGGTGTCTTTCAAGACTGCACCAAGGTTGTTGCAAGCTTCCGCTGACTGCGGATTAATCAAAATAGCAGCACGATATTCTTCCAAAGCTTCCGATATGCGTTTTTGCCGATGGAGCATTTCGGCATAGTTGTTATGGACATCAAACTGATTATTATCAAGCTCAATTAAGCGTTTATAACGCTTTTCAGCATTATCAAAATTATTTAGAGTGCTGTACAAGTCAGCTAATTTAAGTTTGGCGCCGTAGTGATTGCAATCTAAATTTTCAGCTTTGAGAAAATAAGTGAGGGCTTGGGTTTTATCTTCTAACTTAAGGTATATCAAACCGGCGAGATAATTATTTTCGACATCATTGGATAGTAAATTTAAAGCTTGTTTAATGTGGTCTTCAGCATCTTTTAATCGATTTTGCGTATATTCAATTTGCGCCAAATCATACCATATCAAAGCTTCACCTGAATATTGACGACTTAAGTTTTGTAATTTTTCATAATCATGTTGACTGTTAGCTAAATTAATGGCAGCAATAGCATAATCCGGAGCTAATTGTAAAGCTTTGTTCCACCATTCGACTGCTTGATTATTTTGTCCGATAGCTTGATATATACAAGCAATTTCATTGTAAGTTTCTTTGAGTTCGGGGCGTAAAGACAAAACTTTTTGATAGTTGCGTAAAGCATCGTGATATTGTCCGCTGTGTTGGAGTGAATAGGCTAAATTATAGTAAAAATCAGGACGATCGGGTAAATTGCGTGTTGCGGCGGAAAAATAGGAACAGGCTTCATTATGTAATCCTCTAGCCTGAGCTATTAAGCCTAAAAGATTCAAGATATAAGGATTGTCGGCGGCAGTACTATTCAGTTGTCGCAATATATTTTCTGCTTCATCAAATTTTCCTTGATCAAACAGTTCTGTCGCCTGATTGAATAAATCGTTATACGAAACCAATTACAATTTCCCCATTTTATTTAAGCCACATTATATAGCAAAAAAACTGGCAAAATCCAGTAAATTATAAAAAAATACTTGCAATTATGAAAAATGTGTTGTATTAAAGGCTTACTTCCGAGAAAGAAGGCTTTGAATTTATGCCTCGTTTGTCTTGAATTATAAGGCAAAACTATCGGGACAATAATGTTAATTAATAAAAGGAAAACTAAATATGAAAAGTATTATTTCTGCAAAGAAGAAAAAAGAACGTCAATATGGCGTAATTTGGGGAAATCCCAATAGCTCAGTTGCTAAAAGAGAGTATGCTCCCGGTCAACACGGTCAACGCCGCAAAAAGCCGACGGATTATGGTGAGCAATTGTCAGCAAAACAAAAGTTGAAAACATATTATGGTAATGTTTCGGAAAAGCAATTTCATAAGTACTATGTAGAGGCTATTCGTCGTTCAGGCGATGCTGCTGAGAACTTGGTTGGTATTTTGGAATCGCGTTTGGATAACATTGTTTACAAAGCAAAGTTTGTTCCGACTATTTTTGCTGCTCGTCAGTTTGTAAACCATGGACATATCTTGGTTAATGGCAAAAGAGTTAACATTCCTTCTTATATGTTGCGTGCCGGTGATGTTATTGAAGTTAAAGCAAAATCAAAGCAATTACCTATTGTTTTGGCCGCTTTAGAGTCTTCAGCTCATGATGTTCCGGCTTATGTTGAATTAGATGCGAAAAAGGTTTCAGCAAAATATGCTTTTGTTCCTAAGTTTGAGGATATTCCTTATGCTTCGCAAATGCAGCCGAATCTGGTTATCGAGTTTTACTCCAGATAGTAGCATTAATAACAATAAAAAATCCTCAGAAGTTGTGCAAACTCTGAGGATTTTTGTTTTAAAATAAATATATATAGATTATCCTGTGCTTAGTTTTTTATATTATATCAACGAGGTAAGTTATGGATGATATTCGTATTGATGACGACCCCAGAAAACAATCTGCAAAAAAAATAAAGAAAATGGCATCCGAAGATAAAGGCCGGGGGTTTGGTGGTTTCTTATTTGATTGGATAATTAAATCTTTGTTGGTGTGTGCGGTTTTGGCGGCAGATTTTACATTGTTTGCTAATGCCGGTAATTATAGCATTTTTACCAACTATGGCAATATTTCTATAGAAGCCGGTATGATTTATGCCGGAATTGCAGCTTTCAGCTTTATCGTCACATTGATTATGATGATATTATTACCTTTAGATAATTTGTTTGTAGCAGCTGTTCTAGCCGTTACCGTGGTTGGTATTATTAATCAATTTGCTACATTTGATAAGCAATCCGGGTTGCTTATTTTGTTTGGTGAATGGCTGAGTAATGATGTTAATGCAATGTTGTATAGCTACTCACATTGGATAATTGCAGGTGCTGTATTTGTGATCTCGTATATCATCTTAAAATTGTTGAAGAGATCTTTATTGCTATATGTAACTCTTGCTGTGGTAGGGGTATGTGCTTGGCTTATGTCAGAATCTTATTTTTCTCCATCAAAACCGTTGTTCAGGCAATTAGCAAACAATCTTTCTGTTTCAGATTCAGATACCGACAACAATATTGTTTTTCTTAGCTTTAGAGATTTAACTTCAATAAATAATTTAAGAAACTTAAATAGCAAAGATAACTCATTATCTACTGAAAAAACTTTGCAAAATGCCTTGGGAGTTTTAACAAAAAATAAGTTTACAATTTATCCTAATGCGATGATTGAACGTAATTCTGATGCTTTTGATAATTTAATAGCTTATTATAATTCCGATGGTAATGGAGAAAATAATGAAGTTGCGGTTGTTACACAAAACGCTTATTTTGATTTTGGTTCTCTGCATCCTGATACAAAGTATTTAGATAAGAGTTCATTGTTTGAAAATTTGAAGAAACAAGGATACAATATAAATGCTTATCAGATTAATGGAATTGATATATGTAAGTTGGATAACGGTAGGACTGTAACTTCTTGTTATGAAAAGATTAATTATCCGATATTAATGCCATCTGATAAAGTTCCTTTAAATGACCGGATAATTATTTTAGCTTCGCAATGGCTTATATCGATGGGTGTGATTAAAGATGTTAATCCGGTGTTGGGAATTGCTCGGTATGTTTTTGATGATATTAAACCTTATAGTTTTTATGTCGATAAATTAAATACATTCAATTCTTTTAATGTTTTTGACATGATTCTTGCCGATATTGATCGTAAGGGAGGTAAACAAGCTTATTTTGCTTTGATTGATTTACCATCGGAGACTTTTGTTTATGATGAATATTGTTCAATAAAGCATATTAAACAGTGGGTCGGTGATAATAGTACACCATTAGCTCAAGTATCACTCAGTGCAAGACAAAATGCTTATTTTGATCAATCAAATTGTATGTATGGTTATTTAAATAAGTTTATGAAGCAACTGGAAATTAATGGATTGGATAAAAATACAACGGTTGTGGTTGCCGGTGTCAGCACTCCAGCATTGGTTAATGATTTAAGCGAGAGTGATTTTTATCGTAAGATGCAGGCAGCGCAACAAGTCGGGTTAGCTATTAAGCCGGCTAAGGCTTCAAAATATAATATTGATTACAGTGTTTGTGATGCCAAGCAAATTATTGGTTCGCACTTTTTTGGTAAAAAATTATGTAAGGATTTTGCTTCCATAAAGACTACCGATAAGAATCTTGAATATATTAAGAAGATGGTGAAAAATGATTACTATGATAATACTTATGTAGATGCGGCTGATAAGAAATTTACTAATTGGTTTTCTGACTGGGCAAGAAATGTCGGTTACTCGCCTCGAAAAAATGATAATTCTGATAATAATGTGCAATCATCAGAAACAGTAGTTGAAAATGACATTGCTGATATTCCGGTTGAGTTAGCTCAGCCGAAGGTTATGGAAAATGAAATTCAAGATGAAGCCGAAGTTGCTCTTGAATCAATAGCAAAAGTAGCTTCAGAAGCAGATCAAGCAATTGAAAATATTACACAAGGTGTCGTTATTAATAATACTCAAGACGAGGAAAATATTGAAAATAAAGCGGAAGAAGTTATTCCAAGCACATTATTTGATAATGGTATAGTTGTTGAAGAGAATGAAGAAACAAAAGAATCCGAACCAGCCTCAGTGCCGAGTAAACAGATGCAACCGGATAACCCTAAGCAAGGTTATGATCTAAATCAAGTAATTAACGAAGCTAAAAAGAAAGCTCAAGAGAATGTGGTAGCATCTCAACAGAAGGTCGTTGAAGCAAAAAGAACGGCATCAAATACTCAACAGGATGTAGCTGAGAATGTTAAGAAAAAGGTTGCAACTGCTAAAAAAACTCAACAACAAGCAGTAAAGAATGTTTTGATTGCCCCTAAAAGTAATGGCAAACAACTTTCACCGGAAGAATTAAAAAAACAATATCATGAAATGCTGAGACAGGCTCAAGCGAGTTCAGGTAATACAATACGAGTTGAGATTGTTGATTAAGGCGATAATAAAGTGACATTATTAACGAGCGATAAGTTCAGAGCTTTTTGGCAGAATAAGCGTGCTCGTTATTCTTTATTGCTTTTAGGCCTTTTTTTATTGCTTAGTTTATTGGCTGAAGTTATAGCCAACGATAAACCTCTTATAATCAAATATAATAACAGTTATTATTTTCCGATAATTTCAGATTATAATGAGACGGATTTTGGCGGAGATTTTCCGACATCGACTGATTATAAAGATCCATTGATTATGCAAAACATCAAAAAAAATGGTTGGATGGTGTTTCCAATTATTCCTTATTCTTT
This sequence comes from uncultured Pseudomonadota bacterium, assembly GCA_902799835.1. Taxonomy (GTDB): domain Bacteria; phylum Pseudomonadota; class Alphaproteobacteria; order RF32; family CAG-239; genus CAZU01. The sequence goes on along the minus strand of CADCCF010000004.1, from coordinate 25,237 downwards.
TAATACTGTAGATTATAATTTGGATGTTCCCACACCTGCAGCACCGGATAAAAATCATTGGTTGGGTACTGATGATGAGGGACGAGATGTTTTAGCAAGGATTTTATATGGTTTGCGCCTATCAATATTGTTTGCCTTTATATTGACATTGTTATCGTCATTAATCGGTATAATGATTGGTGCCGTGCAAGGCTATATGGGGGGAAAGACTGATATTATAATGCAACGCTTTTTAGAGATTTGGGAATCTCTACCGCAGTTATTTGTATTGATTATTGTAGCGAGCGTTTTTGCACCTGGTTTTTGGACTTTGTTGATAATTATGTTGTTTTTCAGTTGGCCGGCATTAACCGGAGTAGTTCGGGCCGAGTTTTTGCGAGTGCGAAATTTTGAATTTGTAAAAGCAGCCAAAGTGTTGGGGGTTAGTGATTTTAGAATTATTTGGCGACACATTTTGCCAAATGCATTGGTGGCATCAATAACTTTTATTCCGTTTATTATGTCAGAGTCGATAGTTGCGCTGACGGCTTTGGATTTTTTAGGCTTGGGATTGAGCCATGATTATCCGTCTTTGGGTGATTTGGTAAGACAGGGAAAAGATAATTTACAATCTCCTTGGATTGGAATTTCTATATTTGTAGTATTGTCAGGATGCTTGAGTATGCTCATTTTTATCGGTGAGGGAATTAGAGACGCTTTTGATAGCAGGAGAGTTCGCTGATGGCATTACTCGAAGTTAAAAACTTGACTATCGGATTTAAAGATAAAAGCGGACAACGGTACAACGTGGTCAAAAATATCTCTTTTAAGTTAGAGAAGGGTGAGGTTTTAGGAATTGTTGGTGAATCCGGTTCCGGTAAATCACTTACAGCATTATCAATATTAGGGCTTTTACCCTATCCCAAAGCTTTTCATTCTAAGGAAAGCTCTATAAAATTTTCCGGATGTGAATTGTTAAATAATAACAACTTAAGGGAAATGCGTGGTAAAAGAATCGGTTTTATATTTCAAGAACCGATGTCCAGTTTAAATCCGCTTCATACGGTAGGTCATCAAATTGCAGAGACACTGATTTTACATCAAAAAATGAAGCTGTCGGAAGCGCGTAAAGAAGTAATTAAGTTATTAAAAATGACCGGCATCAAAAATGCGGCGCAAAGGTATAAATCATATCCGCATGAGCTGTCAGGCGGACAACGACAACGCGTAATGATAGCAATGGCTATTGCTAATAAACCGGATATTTTGATTGCCGATGAGCCTACAACGGCATTGGATGTAACAATATCAGCACAAATTTTGGCATTGTTAAAAGAATTAAAAGATAAACTGAATATGTCAGTAATTTTTATCAGCCACGATTTGGGAATCATCAGAAAAATTGCTGATCGAGTTGTGGTAATGAAAAGTGGTAAAATTGTGGAGCAGGGTGAAACAGAGAAAATTTTTGAACATCCTGAAAACAGCTACACCAAAACTTTAGTTTATTCATCTAATTTATTGAAAAAGAATAACAATAGCAAAAGTGTTTTTATCTTAGAAAGCAAGAATTTAGTGGTGAAATATCCTTTAGAACGAAGTTTTTGGGGTAAAGTTAAAAAATATTTATATGCCGTAAATAAGGTTTCGATTAAATTAAAATCCGGCAAGACTTTAGGTGTTGTCGGAGAATCCGGTTGCGGAAAGACAACATTGGCTTTGGCTATGGCTCAGCTGGTTTCATATGATGGTGATATAATAATTGATGAAAAAAATGCCCATATGTGGAACAGAAAAGATTTGCGTAAAAAAATTCAGATTGTATTTCAGGATCCATACAATTCATTAAACCCTCGTATGAATATTAGAAGCATCGTGGAAGAGGGAATGCTAGTGCATTTTAAGCAGTTAAGTAAAGAAGAACGATTGATAAAGGTTAAAGCTATTTTGAATGAAGTCGGGTTAAGAGATGACTGTTTGGCTAAATATCCGCATGAATTTTCCGGTGGGCAACGGCAAAGAATAGCAATTGCTCGAGCTCTGGCGGTTGAGCCGGATATTTTGATTTTAGATGAGCCTACAACGGCTTTAGATGTTACTATAGCTGCACAAATTATAAAATTGCTGCAAAGAATACAAAAAGAGCGTGGGTTGTCTTATCTGTTCATTTCGCACGATATGAGAGCGGTGAGGGCGTTGGCTGATGATGTGGCTGTAATGAAAGATGGTAAAATCATTGAGCTTAATAATGCTCAACAATTATTTAAACATCCTTGCCGAGCATATACCAAATACTTAATAGAAGCAACCAATATGGATAAATATAAATGAGAAACACAAAACAACTTATTGATATAATTGGAAAATTTAAAGATTTGAAACGTCAAGGATGGGTTGATAAAGGGGTTATTAATCCGGAATCTGATGCAGAACATTCATTTAGTTTGGCACTTCTGGCAATGTTGCTAGCTCCGGACGAGCTCAATAAGCAAAAGTGCCTAGAATTGGCTTTGATTCATGATTTGTCTGAAATTTATGCCGGAGATCACACACCAAGAGAAGATATCTCATTACAAGAAAAGTTGCAAAAAGAACATGCCGGTATGAAGCAAATTGCAAATGAATTGGGACAAAGCGGATGGTTAGAACTATTTGATGAATATAATAACAAAACAACAAAAGAGTCTATATTTATCAATGCATTAGATAAGTTAGATAATGTTATAACAGCGGCTTATTATGATAAAAATAAACGCTCATCACAAAAACTAACATTGGAATTTGGAAAATATGCTAATGTCAAAATAAATGAATTGGGCAATAATGAATTACTTGATGAAATAAAGGAAATATTGCAAGAAATTAGTCAAGCCAATCTTGTAACTGATTAAGTGACATTTTCAAATCTTCACGATGATTGGTCGCTGGATTCAGTGAGATAAAAGCATGGTTGTCCGTTTTCTTACTTTCCAGTAAACTATCAAAATCAACACAACCTTCACCAAAAACGACATAACGTTTGAGCTCATCATCATAATCAGAAATGTGAAAGTAATGGCAAGTATTGATAATGTCTTGTAATTCTTGAGGATCATAGTCATCTTGATCGGCGATAATTTTACCAGTGTTAAGTAGAGGATATATATTAGAAAAATTATAATTTTCAAATAGTTGATGCATTTTATGAATATTGTTGATGTTGCATGATTTATCGATATTCAGCAACAAGACTATACCTCTTTCCAAAGCCATCTGACTAAATTTATCGAGCTTTTGCCCTAAAGCATCAATATCGCAGTCATTATCTTGAAGATAGGAGTAAATATTGATGTGTTGAGCACCAAATATATCGGCTAAATCCATTAATTTAGTAAAATATTCTTCTTCAGAATCAATATGTTGTCCCATAATGTGTAAATCAGCTGATGATTCTTTCCAATATAAAAATGGTGTTATCAGCGATGATACTAATATTCCTGATTCGGCAATTTGGTTGGAATAATCCAATGCTTCGTTCATGGTTAAATCGACAATGTTTTTGCCATTTATATTACGTAATTCGATATATTTTAAATTGTTCTTGTGAGCAAAGGCGAGGGCGTCTTCCAATTGGTTAGAATATTCATCATTCACAAAACTGATTTCCATCGTTTGTTCCTCTGTGTTGATATGATTAATTATAGGCGAGTATTATAGCAAAAACATAATAAAATCAAGCATAAAATTAATAAAGTTAATTGTATTGTAAATTCATTGTATTTTTTGTCAATAATAGATTAACTGTATGAATTTTATAACAAAAAAGAGCGCTAAACTTGTGCAAATGTTTAGGGCTCTTTTTTTAGCGTGAAGCTAAATTTTTCCGGAACAAATCATCATTGTGCCGTTTTCTAACCAGGTATCACAGTCGTAATACTCGTTGGTTGCTGCACAATAAATCTGCAAACCTCCGCGGTCAATATTATTGAATAGATTGCCGCCGATTTTTTTTACCGGATACATTTTTAGATGCCGTTCAGCCAGGATACGCACAGTCTCGTCCCATTCTTTCTTATGCCCATACACGATATTTTTTTCGCGCGAAGTGGCTAAATAAGCAGTTTGGGGAAAATAATCGATGTGACACATCTGTCGCAACTCCAGTCCGGTTACTTTATTCAACTGCCAACCTTTGCGGAGATTGGAGCATTTAAACAATCCAGCGTAGAAAACCGTGCTCTCCACATAAAAACCTATAAAACAGTTTTTATAGTTAGGATCATATTGATTTTCGTAAATGAATTTACCATCTTTAAAGTAAATCAATGTGAGTGGTGTGGGGACAGGGGTGTTAAGTCGATGTGCGACATAAGCTTCAGCATCTGTGATACTAAGCTCAAGTGCAGTTAGCACTTTGAATAACTTTTCTCTTTCCATAAGCATAAAAATTTAATTAATTATAAAGTTTTGTGGGGAAAATATAATAATTACACACAGCAAAGTCAACAAGTTACTCAACAAATAAACAACAAAAAAACCTTGAGAATCATCCATACAGGGATAATATCTCAAGGTCATTGTTCAGATTTTGGGCGAGCAAACCACAAAGTCTTGGTTCATGCGTTCCATCTCGTCCTGATTGTAAAATGTATCACCGCCAGGATAATAGATGACGCATTTTCCGGCCTCATCAGGGGTAATATACGCTCCCATATCCATCAGGTCATACATGTAGACGTGACGGCTAAGCAGAATTTCAACTGTTTTGTACCAGTCCATGGGTTTACTATAAGCTTCTGTCTTGGCTTTTTCGGTCAGTAAAAAAGCGTTACTGAGGAACTTGGCCTGCGGCATCATGCGGTTCAAATCTTCACCATTGATGAGGTGAAGAGGTTTACCTTGGGCCAAAGCACAACGAAATTTCTGGGTATAGAAAATCGTGTCTCCAACCAAAAAGCCGACAAAATGGTCTTTCAGACTGGGATCAAACTCATTTTTGTAGATTGGTTTGTTATCTTTGTCCCAAAGATAAACCAAGGTACAAGGAGTTGGAACTTTTTGTTTTTGTTTTTGAGACACATAGAATTCCAAATCAGGAAGCGGTGCCTCAAGTGCATCGAGCACTCTGAATAATTCGTTTCTGTTCATAGGAAAATAATTTTATAATGAGTAATTTAATGTTAGCCATCCTAAAATTAAAACTTAACTTTGTCAAGAAAATGAAAGAAACTTTACAGTTTAGTATACATAATATACATTATGCGACAATTTATATAAGAGTTTTTCAATAGTTATCATACCAAACAAATGCCCTATTTTTCTAATTTGTTTGAGAAAATTTTAAGCTTTGTTCTATAGCTTGCAACATTGGTTGATATACGGTATCAGTTTTATTTATTAAAGCTTGGCGTTCAAGTTGTTTCATATCATTTCTGATTTGTTTAATCTTAGCAAAACATTCTTCTTTACTGATATACCCTTTTGTCATTGCAAGCGAATATTTGCTACATAATGACAACAAAACATAATATACTTCTTCCAATTCAAAATCGCGATTTAATTGCGCTACATCATCTCGATGATCTTCCATTGGCCGTTTTCCTCTACTATGTGTAATATGGCGCCGTTTTTAACATCATTGATTTGTTGTCCTAAAGTATTCATTATTTGTGCCAAGGCTATACCATGTGAAGAAATGGCTATTTTATGGTATTCTTCAGGGCAATTGCACCAATTTTGTAATCCCTGCCATATTCTTTTACACACCTGACGTTTGGTCTCCCCTTGAGGATAGCATATATCCATACATTCTTTCAAATTAGGCGAATGCAATTTTTCAAAAATATCTTTATATTGCGTCATAACATCTTTATACTGCATTCCCTCAACTACTCCGACATCAACTTCGATAAAATGTTCGTCAACAACAACCGGAATATTGAGTGCTTTGTTAGCTAATTCAGTAGTTTGCATGGCACGAGTTAAAGGTGAAGAAATTATAACCTCAATTCCTCTTCCATTAAGTTTTTTACCGAGTTCTAAGGCCTGAGATTTTCCCAAATCAGTCAGAACAGAATCATTGGTTCGTCCTTGGATGCGCCCATCAATATTATAAGTACTTTGCCCGTGGCGGAAAATATAGAAATCTTTAGGCATAATTTTACCTTAAATCAATCAATCTGAGTATATGGTACTAGGTTATTTGTGATAACGCAAGTTGATTTTGTCAGGACAAGAGCTTAAACCCTTTTTTGATGGCTTTGTGCATCAATTTTCCACTGTGTCCGAATTCCGGAACAATAATCAATTTCGAGTTCGGCATAGCTTTATGCAAATCATAAGCCCCTTTGAACGGACAAACCAAATCCAAGCGATTGTGAATGATAATTGATGGTATATCCTTTATTTTGTTTATGTTATCAAGGATTGTATCGGATTTTAAGAAAAACTTATGCGCAGCGTAATGCATATAAATGCGTGCCGAAGCCATTTGGTTGGGATTCAACTCTTTAGTGCTACCAAATTGCGGTGCCATACTGGAACAAACTCTTTCATACCAATAGCTATGGTTGTATGCATCTAATTGTTTGGCCAAATCATCAGACTGCATTAGTTGGTTGTAATAAGATGGTATATTGTCCTGACTGGCATGATTAAGATACACAACAAATTCGGGATAAATATAAGCACTATCCTCCATTTCCCAACGCAATGATTCGTCATTAGCTAAAAATATCTGCGATAAGAACATTTGTTCAACGCGTTCGGGATGCCTTTCAGCCCACAACAAGGCCAAAGTTGAGCCCCAAGATCCGCCGCGTAAAATAATTTTTTGATTTATTTTTAAGTATTCTAATAAACGTGAAGCATCATCCAACAAATCAGCAGTGGTGTTATTCTCGATTTTTCCCAAAGGTAGTGATTGTCCGCAACCGCGTTGATCAAACATCACAACTCGATATTTTTGTAAATCAATTATACGAGTCCATGCAGCTTTACATTCACCACCAGGGCCACCATGAAACATCAACATCGGTTTACCTTGAGGGTTGCCATATTCGGCATAATAAACCAAATGACCGTTGACTTCGGGCAGATATCCGCTGTTAAAAGGTTTGGGTAAAAACCACGAATCCCAAAACATATTTTCAACTCCTTATTTGCTAGGTTTGCATCCACAATATGTTTGATTATATAACGCAAATTCCTTAATAAGTGATGAACGAAGTTCCTGCATACCCCCTTTTCTACCCTCAATTTCAAGATATGGCAGCCCTGCTCTTTCCGCTTCGGCATGGGCGACACGATTAACCTGATCCAAATCCTTGTAACGCGAAAAGCCCAAGACGCTGGCAACAGCATCATAACCGTTATTACGAGCATATTCAAAAGCTCTGCGCAAGCGCATACCGAAACAAATTGAACATCGTTTGGAGCGTTCTGGTAAATCTTCTAATCCTTTAGTAAGCTCACACCAATGCTCGTTATCATATTCCAGTTCGATAAACGGCACTTTAAATATCTCACAGACACGTTGGTTTTCGGCGCAACGTTTTTGGTATTCATCCTTTGGGCGGATATTGGGATTGTAGAATAAAACAGCAAAATCTTGCCCCTGCTCAGCCAAGGTCTTAATCACAGCGCAAGAGCACGGTGCACAACATGATAACAAAATAAAACGCATTATGATTGATTCTTTCCAGCTTTTAGATTATTAATTCGGTATGGTATGATAAAATTCAGAGTTTGGCAAATGAAAAAATACTCAAACATTTTTATTTTAACCGGTGCCGGCATATCTGCCGAATCGGGATTAGCAACCTTTCGCGCGGCTAATGGATTATGGAATAATCATAAGGTGGAAGATGTAGCAACACACGAGGCTTTTCTGCATAATCCGGCTTATGTACATGATTTTTATAATGAATTAAAAGTGGAGTTAAACAAAGCACAACCTAATCCGGCACATTTGGCAATTACCAAGTTGCAGAAAGAATATTCAAACGCCAATATCTCGGTGGTTACGCAAAATGTCGATACCTTACACGAAAAAGCCGGCAATCAAAATATTTATCATATTCACGGAGTGATTAATCAAGCAGTATGTTTAAACTGCGGGCATATTTTAGAGACTTGGGGCGATGTTGATACCGAAACCATTTGCCCACATTGTCAAGTGCAAGGTATGATGAAACCAAATATTGTCTTTTTCGGTGAAGACTTGCTCTTTATGAATGAAGTCGATACACTCTTGCGCAAATGCGATTTGTTCTTATCTATCGGTACATCAGGTGTGGTGTTTCCGGCGGCGGCTTTTGTGCAAACCGCTAAATATTATGGGGCAGATACAGTTGAGTTTAATTTGGAGGAAACCTCCAACAATTTTTATTTTGATCGGCATATCACCGGACCGGCCGGGATTACTCTCCCCGCCTTTGTTGAGGAGTTATTACGACAATAAAAAAGCGAGGTTACCCTCGCTTTTTTATTTTTGATATTCAGCTATTACCAAAACTTTAAGCTATCAAGCAGGCCACCGGCTGCATCTTTGGTTTCATCGCTTAAGTTGGTGGCATTATCCAAAGCAGCACCGGCTGCTTTTTTAGCCATATCTTTAGCACTACCCAAAACTTTGGTTACAGTTGAAGTAGCATTGAATAAAATCTTGTTAAAAATTTCGATAATTGAATCTTTAAGGGTAAGTTTTTGCCCCTCGCCACCGAGATTGGCGATTTCAACTGCCGGTAAATTAATATCCAAAGCCGTCTCATGTTTTTGCAACGGAGTAATGGCACTTAAAAGTCCGCCGGCAACACTTACCTTATTGATAACAACATTTTTCGAAGCGGTTTCTTCTTTAGTTTCTTCTTTTTGAGCTTCAACTTTGGCTTCAGAAGCCGAATTTTTAGCAACATTTTGCTGAATTTGCATTACATTGCTGGTTGAAAAATCGGGCATCTCATAAGTGATAGTTGGATTATCGATTGTAATATCTTCAATCACAATAGTATCACTAAACAAGCTCTTGGGATTAACCTTGACGTTAATACCGCCTAAAGTGAGTAATTTGGGTGCCGAATAGCCATTCGGATTACCGATTGTGATACCACCAATATTTAAGGTTCCTTTAAAGGGATTAATGCTGAAAGAGGTCAGATTAACCTCTGTTCCAACAATTTGTGAACCATATTTGTTGACAGCCTTTTTGACAATGGTATCAAGATAGAACCAAGTTCCAGCAACACCAACAACGATTAAAAACAACAAAATCAATAAAGTGTATTTGATAAATTTCATAATATTTAGTCTCCTGTTTGATTTTTTTGAGCAACAAACCTCGTGACTAAATTATCTAAAAAAATTCTATTTAGCAAGCTTTTATTTTTACAAAATAATTGACTTTGTTTTTTTATTAAGGTAATAGAGCAAGATGCGTAAAAATAAGGAGATCGGACTAAAATGTTTTTTTCTAAGCAAGAGAAAATCATTGTTTTTAATGTGGTAAGACAGTTTATATACTTTTGCGTAGTTTTCGCTTTTGTATTATTTTTGGTGTATTTATCATCGATTTATCACAGTAAAACTTTTGCTGAGCATGGTATTGTTGAGAATATTCAATTAGGACTATTGCTTTTATCTGGGATTATTTTTTTGACACAGCTGAAATTGCGCCCGGAATATGCTTGTGTATTGTGGCTGTTGGCATCATGTTCATTTTTGGGAGCTTGTCGTGAATTGGATATGTTTTTTGAAGATTGTTTACCAATAATTAGTTGGAAAATCGGTTTTATTTTCCCGTTGATTGCCTTTGGGAAAGCCTACCAATATCGATATTGCCTAAAAAAAACATTAATACGTTTCTTTACTTCTCCGTCTTTTTATATGATGAGCTGTTCAATGATTATCATTATACCGGTTGCTCAATGTATAGGCCATCGTCCATTTGTTATTAATGTTCTTGGTGATAACAATATTGTTGCCATCAAAGAACTGTTTGAAGAAGCTTGTGAAGCCGTCGGATATATGATGATATTGCTAAGCTCAATTGAGTGCTATTTTAGTTTGCCTAAAACAGTCAATATGAAAATTAATCGCAAATAGTCGGCCAAGGATAATCTTTGGGATTAAATTCATCAAACATTATGTCCGCAATATATTTGGCGATAATTTTTTCGTTGAATAATTGATGATACTTAATCCAACCTTTTTTAGCAACAGCCATGCGTTCTTGCGGATTGGCGCGATAATACTTAATCTTGGTATAAAGCTCATCTTCGCCTTGAAAAAAGGCAATTTCATCATTTCCAAACAAATCACCAAAACCTGTATGACTATCAACTAAAGCCAAAGCGCCGTTCCCTATCAGGTGGGCCATGCGGTCAGATGAATAAAGGTAATCATGATTGCTGGCATTAATACTCAACCCCATAGCTGTATTAGAAAAAACCCTTTGATACTCACCACCGGTCAAATTCACTCCATTGGCACGAGAAAACAGCACTTTTTGCATATCAATCTGTTGAGAAATTTTAACCATAATATCTTTGGTTGTCATCATAACTCCGCAGAACTCTCGCTTGCTTTTGGGACTTGCCGGAAATACCAAATCCCATTCCGGATGTTCAATTTCAAAAGCTCTTCCCGTTTCAATTGAAGCGTCAACCGCATTAGGCATAAAACCAACTTTATGTTTTTTAGTATCAAATTGATGTAACAACTCTTTATCTGCCGTAGTAATTATCGTGGCATCAACCAAATCTATCTTTGATTTTATGCGTTCGATGTTTCCTGAACTTATATTCGGATTTATACAATCAACATTCCATTGTAGAACTTTGGTGTTGGGAAGTGCTTTGCGAATGTCAGCCAAGGTCTGTGGAGTGATAGTATCAGCATGCCCTAAGATAATGCCATCCGGCTGGGTATCAACGCAATATTCATAAAACAATCTGTTAAATGGTTTATGTCCAAGTTGTTTTAATTTACCAAAACACGAATAAGTTTTTAATATATCGCGATCAGAGAAATCCAACACATTATGCCCGTTACGAATAAGTCCATGCGAAATTTTATAAGGTGCTATATTCATATAACAGCCTATCCGTTTGATAAAATTGAAATTTGTGCAATGGATTATTCTTTTAGGCGTCATGATTACTTTTCTCCAATATTGATAACAGCAACAGTATATTACCGATAAGACGAAAATCAAACATTAAATGATTGCTTTTTGATAAGTCGGGTAATTTGCTTGAAATGCCAGCATAACTATGCTAGTTTTCCAGATTGTGATAATAATTTATGTAGGGGATAATTAAATGAAAAAATATCTTATTTTAGCTGCGGTTTTGGGATTGGCTGCTTGCGATACACTGAGTGCTTTGCAGTCTTCGGAGATGAGTAATTTAAACTCTTGCATGATGACCGAAGCACAAACCAGATTAACCAATGGAACTTTGTTTGCATCAGGTGTTATGGCAACGGCTAAAGACATTTCACAAGGATGTATCAAAAAATTGGCTTTGCAAAAAGCCGGTTTGGATGAGACAGCTTTGAATTCGGCAACCACAATTATTAATTCGTTGCGTTCTGCTGCTCAATAATCATAATAACTAATGGGGCGGGTTTACCCTGCCCCGTACATTTTTCAGAGGACAATGGATATGGAATTTTGGGAACTTTTTACTTCGCCGCATGCAACTATGGCTCCGATGCTCAGGTGGAGCATTTTCGGAGTCGTTATTATTGCTTTATTGTTTTTTGATTTGTTTATTTTTAACCGCAAAAACGAAGTTCCTAATTTTTTACATACTGTGGTACTGTGTATTCTTTATATTGCAGCAGCTTGTGTTTTCGGTTTGTTTGTAACATATGAAGAAGGCAGTGATCAAGGATTAGACTTTTTTACCGGTTTTTTGGTTGAGAAAAGCTTGTCATTAGATAACATCTTTATTATGTCAATGATATTTGCATCAATTGGTGTGCCCAGAGAATACCAACATCGTGTTTTGTTTTGGGGAATATTGGGCGCAATCGTTATGCGTGCATTATTAATCGGTGTCGGTGAAGCATTGGTTGCCAATTTCCATTGGGTTTTGTATGTATTCTCGGCCATTTTGATTTATACCGGTGCTAAAATGGTGTTGAGCAAAGATGATGAGGAACCTGACTTTGAAAACTCTAAGATATTTAAGTTTGTATCCAAAATTTTTAATATCAAAAGCAAAGTTGTTGGAGCTCATTTTTTTGTAAAAGAAAAAGGCAAATTATATATTACACCTTTATTCTTTGCTTTGGTAGTGATTGAATTGATGGATGTTGTATTTGCACTGGATAGCATACCGGCTATTTTCTTGATTACTCAAGATGTGTTTGTGGTATATACCAGCAACATTTTTGCTATTTTAGGCTTGCGCGCTTTATACTTTTTGTTGGAAGCGATTGTTTACAAATTTAAGTACCTTAAATATGCCATAAGTATTATTTTGATATTTATCGGTCTGAAGATATTTGCCCCGGTTTTATTCGGGTATGAGGTCTCAGCACTGGAATCACTGGTGGTAACTTTCGGATTGTTATTTGGCGGAATTGTCTTTTCGATGTATAAAACTCGTGAAGAAAATACAAAATAATTAAAAAAAGTTCTTGCAAAAAAAATAAAGTGAGTTTATAGTCCGGCTCATAAGTTAAACGGACTTATGCGTGCGTAGCTCAGTTGGCTAGAGCAACTGACTCTTAATCAGTGGGTCCAGGGTTCGAATCCCTGCGCGCGTACCAATAAAAAAAGCCACCTTTTATAGGTGGTTTTTTTATTGGTATTGTGTGATAGGGGATGAACCCTGAGATAAGGGTTCGACAACAAGCGAAAGGCGCACGGAAGTGAGCCGGTCAGCAAAAGCTGATGAGCGCAGTTGCGGCGTAGCCAATCCCAAGCGCAACATCAACCCAAGCCACCTTTTACGGGTGGTTTTTTTATTGGCATAGTGGGTTATGGGGCAAACCATAGGAATAAGGGTTCGACGACAAGAGTAAGCGAGGTAAGTTTACTTAAGCTATCTCTTTTTCTTCATCAATCAGACGACTGTGTAACAACTTGGCGGAATCAATACCTGAAGCTATCGCCTCAACCACAGTTGAACCTCCGATTTTACAATCACCGGCATAAATGATTTTCTCATGTTCAATCGGAGTTTCAGCCACACTGCCAATCGCTTTGACGATCAAATCAACTTTGCCGCGATTAATTTCCGAATTGGGAATATCCAAACATCTGCCTTCATCAATACAAGTTGAGCAGGTTTTGAGCTCTATACTATCATCGGTTTTGGTTACCTTAACCACACGCGTATTGGGAATTATATTTATGCCTTTATCAATTAGATTAAACAATTCTTTTTTATCAATCCGTAAATTGCTGATTTGGCGACGCACTAACATTGTAACCTGTTTAGCCCCCAAATTATGCGCCGTTACTGCACAATCAGCCGCCACATTACCGCCACCGATTATCACAACTTTTGCTTTATCCATAAACCGATGAGGATAGCGCAGATATTCGGTATAAGGAGTAATATACTCCTCACCCTTAACCCCTAAATTAACCACATTTTGCTCACCGATTGCCATGATAACTCCGCTATATTCTTTAAGCAACTCCAACGGATTGTCAATTTTGCAGTCATATATTATATCAGCTTTACCCATTTGGCGAATATAGTTCCAATCGTCATCAATTGCCGCATGGGGTAAACGAGATGGCGGTATCAAATTCAATGCACCACCTACGGATGATGATTTTTCAAAAATTTTGATGGTATAACCCAACTGCAACATTTGCCAAGCTGCTGCCAATCCGGCCGGTCCGGCTCCAATGATAGCAATTTTTTTACCATTTGTTGCAAAATGTTGAACAGAATCATTGCTTCCGCGAAACATTTTCAGCAATGTTGCCTGAATCAGCGGGATGTTTAGCGGATTGTCAATTTTGGAGCGCAGGCATGCTTTGACACAAAAATGCTCTGGACAAATCAATCCGCAAGTATGCCCCAAAGGATTATTGCTATTGATGGTTTTGATTGCACCTTGATAATCCCCTGCCCGTGCTTGGGCAATAAATTCTTGCGGGGAACACTTTACCGGACAAGCGTGCATACAAGGCCTGTTTTTGCAATTAAGGCACTTGTCGAGTTCGGTTTGCAGTTGCAATTTAGAAAGATAGAGCATAGTTCTTCAATTTTATTTATTATCAATCGGAATGATCCTATTGCTATTTATAAAATTTTTCAACCTTTTTATAGATGCTGTAATATTTTCTTTTGAGCAAGCATAACTCAAACGGATACAATTCGATGCCCCAAAGGCTGTACACGGAATAACCGCTAATTTTTATTATTCTAAAACTTCTTGAGCAAAAAAATTATTTTTATTGATTGTGTTGCTTTTAAGCGATGTAAATCAAATAATCACTTATACCAAAACTTCCCGCTCCGAACTTTACAAGTTCAAGTCTTAAACTCCGCTAACATTAAAAAAGGCACCTCGTAAACGAGATGCCTTCTTTAATGGCGGAGCGTACAAGACTGGGTACTCCCGCCCAAGCGGGTCCTCCTCGCGTCGTAAGTCTCGCGCTTTATAAAAGCGCTCGCCAACTTCCCGCTCCGAACTTTACAAGTTCAAGTCTTAAACTCCGCTAACATTAAAAAAGGCACCTCGTAAACGAGATGCCTTTTTTAATGGCGGAGCGTACAAGACTCGAACTTGTGCATCGGTATTCCCGATGACGGATTAGCAATCCGCTGCATTACCACTCTGCCAACGCTCCAACCGTGATAATTAACGAGCTTATATTTATATTATCTTTTTTATTCCGTCAATAGTTTTTTTAATCCTTAAACACCATTGTGATATAAGTCATAATTATAAAGCCGATAAACACCGCGGCGGCTGACTTATTGGTATCTTTGGTACCATAAGTTTCAGGCAATATCTCGTTGATCACGACGAAAAGCAAAGTTCCACCGGCCAAAGCCATACCATAAGGTATAAACCAATAGCCAAAGTTCATCAATCCTAGTCCTAACAAAGCGCCCAAAGGTTGTACCAAACCAATCAAAAATGCAGTTAAAGCTGCTTTCCAACGCTTAGTTCCGGCCGCCATCAAAGATATGGCAATAGTCAAACCCTCGGGAATATTATGTGCGGCAATACCAATGACCAACGATAGAGGGTTTATGATTGCTTCAGCACCATAAGCCACCCCGACTGCCAAGCCTTCGGGCAATTTGTGCAAGGTTATGGCAATTACAAACAACCAAGCTTTGGTGATGTCAAAATGCGGACCATGATGCCCTATTTCGTTATGCTCATGCGGAATTAGGGCATTGAGTGTCCAAATCAACACTACTCCGCCAAAAATAGTCAGGGCATATTTAAGGGCTGATATATATATATCATCTCCTTGGCGCACAATCTCATCCATCGATGGTACCAACAGCGAAAAGAATGATGCTGCCAACATAACTCCGGCTGCAATATTAAGCAGTTGGTTAATTTGCGATTTTAGATAACGTTTTTTTAAAAATATTCCAAGACCGCCCACACCGGTAACCAATCCGGCCAAAAGTGCAGCTATAAATCCTTGGCTAAAAGTATCTTCCATCATCTTAATTTCTTTCAAACAGGTGATTGATGTCACTTAATTTCATTTCAACATAGGTAGGTCGACCATGATTGCACTGCCCGGAACGCGGTGTTTTTTCCATATCACGCAACAATCGATTCATCTCATCAATATTGAGGCGACGACCGGCTCTGACTGAGCCGTGACAGGCAATAGTAGCACAAACCAAATGCAACTTTTCGGTCAGATCAAAAGCACTACCCCATTCGGCAATTTGCTGAGCCAAATCAACAACTAGCTCTTTGATGTTAGCATCTTGCAACAGAGCCGGTATTTCACGCACCAAAATTTCGGTTGAGCCAAATTCTTCCAACACCAATCCTAACTCGGCCAACTTAGGCGCAACAGCCAAAATTCGGCTTTTTTCAACATCATTAAGACTTACAATCTCCGGAATCAGCATAATTTGTCTGGCAACCGAGTGTTTAGCCAGACCTTCTTTGAGCTTTTCCATAACAATGCGTTCATGGGCGGCATGTTGGTCAATAATTATCAAGCTGTCTGCAGTTTGGGAAATGATGTAAGTATCATTGATTTGAGCACGTGCCAACCCTAGAGCCCCGACATTTTGATCATTTTCTTGGATTACACTGGTATCAAAATCATTTTTATAAGAAAAATTATTGGCAAATTCAGGGATGACCGCCTGTTTTTTAGGTGAATAAGAGCTTTGAAAAACTGGGCTCGGTTCATGCAAAAAATAATCTTCTCTTACATTTTCTTTTCTTATTATATTTTGCAAATTCAATGTATTAGATGTTTTTATTGAAGCTCTACTTAAAGCATTTTTTATTGCCGTAACCAACAAACCCCTAACCTGTTGGGCATTATAAAAACGCACTTCGGTTTTGCTGGGATGAACATTGACATCCACTTCTTGGGGCGAGAGGTTAAAATAAAGTGCACACACCGGATAACGACCGGAAGTCATTACATCCTGATAAGCACCTTTGATAGCTCCGAGCAAAACCTTGTCGCGCACCGGTCGATCATTGACAAACAAAAATTGCGATAATGAATTGGCTTTGTTATAAGTCGGAAGTGAAACATAACCGCTGATACGCAAATTGTCCCTGCTCTCATCTATCATAACGGAATTTTCTCTAAAGTCTTTGCCAACAATATCATTGAGGCGTTCCAACCTTTGTTGAAATTCATCACCGATAGCTGCCGGGTAAAACAATTTCTTCTTACCATCAGCATAGAGTGAAAAACTAATTTGAGGATTAGCCAACGCAATGCGTTGCAACACTTCAATACAAGAAGCCGTTTCACTGGTTGCTGTTTTAAGAAATTTGAGGCGTGCCGGTTGAGCATAAAACAAGTCTCGCACCTCTATGCGTGTACCGCAACTGCCAGAACTGGGGACAACCTGAGATTTTACACCACCATTGACCTCAATTTTCCAAGCGCTATCATCTTGTTGTGTGCGACTGGTTATGCTAAGTCTGGCAACCGAGGCTATAGATGGCAACGCTTCTCCGCGAAAACCCAAAAAGCAGATATTGAACAAATTATCATCAGGCAACTTGGATGTGGCATGACGCTCAACTGCCAAAGGTAGTTCGTCTTTACCTATTCCTTTGCCGTTATCAGAAACAGTAATAAGAGTTTTGCCTCCGTCAGATAAGTGAATATCAATAATACTGGCTCCGGCATCTACCGAATTTTCAACCAATTCTTTGACTACCGAGGCAGGTTTTTCAACAACTTCTCCCGCGGCAATTTGGTTGACCAGATTGGACGGCAAAACTCTAATAGACATTATTTTCTCAAGTTTTTAATCAACGCAATCAATGAGTTGGTTGAGGCATCATGAGCTTCAGGATTTGCTTCACCTTGCAATTCGGGCAAAATCTTCAAAGCCAATTGTTTGCCAAGCTCAACTCCCATTTGGTCAAAGGAATTAATATTCCAAATAACGCCTTCAACAAAAGTTTTGTGTTCGTATAAAGCAACCAATTCACCCAAAGCATAAGCATCAATCTTTTTGAAGATAATGGTGTTGGACGGACGATTACCTTTGAAAGTTTTATATCTTTTCAAATCAGCAATCTCTTTGGAGCTTAAGCCTTTAGCCTTTAGTTCTTCAGCAGCTTGAGCGGTCGTTTTTCCTTTCATTAAGGCTTCGGACTGAGCCAAAATATTAGCCAGCAAGATTTCATGATGATTACCTATTTCATTATGCGAAATAGCCGGAATAATAAAATCACACGGTACAAAAGATGTTCCTTGGTGCAAGAGTTGGAAGAAAGAATGTTGAACATCGGTACCGGCACCACCGAAAATAACCGGCGAAGTTTGGTAAGTAATAAAGTTGTTATTCATATCAACCGATTTGCCGTTACTCTCCATAACCAACTGTTGCAAATATGCCGGCAACAAACTCAAATACTGGTCATAAGGAACAATAACATGGTTGCGAATACCGAAAAAGTTGACATACCAAATACTCAACAAAGCCAAAATAACCGGCATATTGGAAGCTAAATCAGCATAACGAAAATGCTCATCCATAGCATGAGCGCCATCGAGCATTTTTTCAAAATTGTCATAGCCGGCGGCAATAGCAATTATCAATCCGATGGCCGACCACATAGAATAACGTCCGCCGACAAAATCCCAAAACTCAAACATATTATCAACATTGATGCCGAATTTTTCAACTTCTGCCGCGTTAGTTGATACAGCGACAAAATGTTTGGCAACAGCCGGCTCACCTAAAGAATCAATCAGCCATTTGCGACAAGTTTTTGCATTGGTGAGAGTTTCAACAGTGGTAAAAGTTTTGGAGCAAACAATAAACAATGTTGTTTCGGGATCAAGTTTGTTCAAAACTTCGGCACAGGCCGTACCATCAATATTGGATATAAAATAAAAATTCATATCTTTGAGATGGTAGCGTCTGAGGGCTTCAACTGCCATTTTGGGTCCTAAATCCGAACCGCCGATACCGATATTGACAATATTGGTAAGTTTTTTACCGGTATGTCCGGTAAACGTTCCCAAACGAACAGCTTCGGAGAAATCTTTTATTTTGCCCAAGACGCGATTTATTTCAGGCATAACATCTTGGCCATCGACATAAATCGGATGATTGTCACGATTGCGCAGAGCGGTATGCAAAACAGCACGTTTTTCCGTAGAGTTAATCTTAGCTCCGTTAAACATCTGTTCAATTTTATTTTTCAAATCGGCTTTATTAGCTAAGGCCAACAAATAAAGCATGGCTTTGCTGTCGATAAGATTCTTGGAATAGTCAAGATGCATGTTGTCTAAGTCAAGCGAAAAACGTGAAACCCGTTTTTTATCATGTGCAAACATATCAGCCATTTCAACTTTTTGCATTTTGCGAGCATATTTATTAAGCTTATTCCATGCTCTACTTTTGTTAATTTCCCGACTTATTCCAAACATTAAAATTCTCCTTTATTTTTTTAAATTACCGATTTCGGCTCTTAACAAATTGTGATTAAAATATTTTTGAGCAGCTTGATTGAGCTGTTGTAAGGTAACTGACTTGACCAGTTGGTTGCGCTTTTGCAAAAAATCAATTCCTAAATTATATCTTTGCATATAGACCAACATATCCGATATGCCGATAGTTGAGGCAAAACGCAAATTATGTGATGCAACAAGATGATTTTTGGCGCTATTTAATTCTTCTTGAGTAAAGCCTTCCACGCCGGCTTTTTGCCAAAGCTCATCAAACAACTGTCTGGCTTTGGGCATATTTTCATCAGTAGCCGCAAAAGAAATTTTGATAAGATTGGCTTTGTCATTCAAGTCCAACCATGAAGAAATACCATAAGTAAGATTTTCTTGTTCACGTAAAGTTTGATTGAGACGAGAATTTAATCCGGCTCCACCTAAAATGTAATTGGCAATATAGAGAGGATAAAAATCTTCACAAGTACGACAAGTTCCCTGGGTTGCATACAAGGCAATATCTTGCGGAATATTGCGATTAAGGTTTATATCAGGTGCCTGCCAGTTGATATCAGCTTCACCGATATTTTTAATTTCCACATCAGGTAATTTAGCAAAAACACCATCAATCATCTCAGCAGCCTCTTCGCGGCTCAAATTACCGACAATTCCGATGAACAATTTATTTTTGCCGAGATTATTGTGCACAAAGTCATACAATGCACGACGATTAAATCTGGAAACAGCGTTTACCTCACCCAAGACATTGCGACTATAAGGATAATCACCAAAAATTGATTGGTTAAAAATAAGTGCCAATTCGGATGAAGGATTTTCTTTTTGTGCTTCAATGGCGCGTATGGCGTTAGCTTTAGCATTTTCGACATATTTATCTTCAAAATGCGGATTGAGGAACATCTCTCGTAAATACTTTATAGCATCAGCCCTTTGCGCATTAGGAAAAGTCATTTGTCCGCTAAAATCATCTTGATTGACATCAAACGAAATTTTGATACCGGAATTTCCCAACAAATTACGCAACTCTTTGGCTGACCACCAACCGGCACCTTCTTTGATGGTTTGAGCCACTATATTGGCAATTCCCTCTTGGCCATGATTTTCATAAGCAAAACCGGTCTGCACAAAGTTAAAGCTCATGGCAGTCAGTCCGCCATCTTGAAACATATAATAGGCCTTTATACCGGACCTGGGAGCAATTATCTCTTCCACATGACCTTGAAAAACGCTCTCTGAAATTTCAAATTGCGGCAAGCTTGTCTTGGGTTGAGCTACATCTTTGCGGGGCAAAAAGTACCAAGCAGCGAACATAAAGAAAATAAATAATACAAGCAACGCTATTTTAGAATCAGCGCGGCGTTTTAAATACATCGGTTTTTTACTCATGTGAATCTCCCTTTTGCGGATGTAACAATCCGGAAATTTGCGGGGCATTATTTTGCAAAGTTTGAGCTATGGCCACAACATCATCAAGCGTTACTTTACGAATTCCGGTCTCATATTCTTTCATTGTGGTTACATCAACATCGGTTGCCGCCATATATCCGATCAATTCGGCTATATTATCGGGGTTATCTTCCAAATATACCAAATCAGCCAATAATTTTTGCTTGGTCATTTCCAGCTGTTCATGGTCAAATTTGTTCATAGCATAATTCCAAGCGCGATTGAGCCAAAAACTCATATTGGTCTCTTTTTCATCGGTTGGAACCAACACTATTTCAAATGTGCCATAGCTACGAGAAATCGGATTATAATTAACATCGATGTCCAAAGCCTTTTTGTCCTGGATTACGATTTTTTGATAAAGCGGTGAATTTTTATCTCTTCCCATATACTCAGCCAAAACTTCCAAAGCATAAACCTTTTCTTTATCCAAATTAAAGGACGGAGCGGCATAAATATTAACCATGCGTCCGAGCTTTACATCAGGCAACTTCATAGAAAGCGATGCCTTGTATTCTTCCGGTAAATGGGGCAAATCAGGCTTGGCAGAAGACGGTTGAGCAGCTATTTTGCCATAATATTTTTGCGCCAATTCTTCCGCTTGAGAAGGTGTTAAATCGCCTGAGAGTACCAAAACGGCATTGTTGGGAGCGTAGTGGCGTTGATAAAAATCTATGGCATCATGACGTTTAAGGTTCAAAATTTCAGCATCTTCACCGGTAACCTGTCTGGCATAAGGATGATTTTGCCACAAAGTTTTTTTCAAAGCTTCATAAAACTTGGCAGACGGATTGTTATCTATGCGTTGTTTACGCTCTTGAAAAACAATTTGCCGTTCGGCCTCAAAATTTTCGTCAGTGATTTGCAAGTTTTCCATGCGGTCAGCCTCTAAGGCCATAGCGGTTTCCAAACGACTGACATCAATAAGCTGATGGTAGGCGGTAACGTCTTGAGAAGTGAAAGCATTACTGATGGCGCCGTTTTGCTCCATAATATCATTAAACTGATTGCCGGAAAATTGCGAAGTTCCCCTAAACATGAGGTGTTCCAATAAATGAGCCAAACCACCTTTACCCACTGTCTCATCAATTGAGCCAACCTTATAGAACAACATTTGCTTAACAATGGGGGCTTTGTGATTTTCGATTACAACCACCTGCAGTCCGTTATCAAGTTTAAATTGATGAATATTCTCAAAATAAGCTTTTGCTTTTGCAGCGGAAAGACTGCAAAAGCAAACTAAAACAACAAGAATTTTACGTAAAATATTACTCATCAACATCAGCCTTAATGGTTGGACGAACATCAAACTCAGGAGGCAAAGACAAAGGTTTGCGGCTCTCAACCAAAGTTTCATCAGGAGAAACATTGGCTATTCCCAGTTCTTTTTTGCCCCAACCTGAGCAAGCAGCCACAGCTAAAGTCAAACCTATGATAATAATCTTACGCATTTTATTTCTCCTTTTTCTTAAACTGAGCAACCAAAGCCTGAAATACAATAATGGTTGCACCTATACAAATACAACTGTCGGCAACATTAAAAGCCGGCCAATGGACTTCTCCTAAGTGAAAATCTAAAAAATCAAATACGGCGCCAAAACGCAAACGATCAATAACATTACCCAAAGCACCGCCCATTATGAGACCGAGCGCAGTTTGCGATAATCTGTTTTTTTCGGTTTTTAACCAATAAAACAACATCAAGACAATAATAATGGCGGCACCTGATAAGACATAAGCACCTAAACTACCATAGCTATTGAACATTGAAAAACTAACGCCGGTATTCCAAGCGCGCACAATATTGAAAAAGTCGCAAACATTGACGGCTATACGCTCGCCTAACCAGTCAAGTATGGCGTATTTGCTGACCTGATCAAATACAATTACCAATACTGCACATATCAAACCCAATATCAACTTTTTACCCTCATAAAAAAACAATCTTCGAGAAATTATAGGTTGAAAAAAGTTTTATCTCAAGACTACCCGCTAAGATACGCACAAAAAACCGTCCTAAAACATCTTCTTTTTACGGAAAAACAAAATTACCAAAATAGTCAAAATCGTTGATATGGTAATAACATATTCAAAACCCCAACGATTGTCGCTAAACGGCAAACCGACATTCATCCCCCAAAAACTTGCCAACATGGTCGGAATTGAAAGGATAATCGTAATAGCGGCCAAAAATTTCATCACTTGGTTGACATTGTTATTGATAACACTGGCAAACCCGTCCATCATACTTTCCAAAATGGTGCGGTGCATATCGACCATCTCGATAGCTTGTTTGTTTTCAATCAAAATATCTTCGAGTAAATCAACATCAGCTTCGCTGAAAATGATAGACTTATTGAGAGTTTTGGTGCGCACCATACGTAGCAATTTTTGCAAAACCAACTGATTGTCGCGCAAAGCCGTAGTGAAATAAACTAATGATTTTTGGATTTCCATTAAGGCAAAAAGCTCTTTGTTGTTGGTAGTGTTGCGCAAATTATATTCAATTTGTTCGGTCTTGCGATTGATAATTTTTAGGTATCTTTGATAGAATTGAGTTGATTTGAACAAAATGCTCAACATTAATTGTTCGGGATTTTTGGTGTCAAAGGAAGCGGCATTGGCTTTGGTAAAAGAGCCTAAAATACGATTTTCACGCGAGCAAAGCGTCATAAAAGTTTTGGGTGAAAACACCATTGAACAAGGCAAAGTATCAAACTGCCCTTCATCATCAAGCAGCGGTAAATTGATGATTATCATAAAATTATTTTCGTCATATTCTATACGCGAACTTTCATCAATATCTAATGAGCTTTTGAGGGTATCAACATCCCATTTAATCCACTGAGCGACTTTTTCCAGTTCTTCATTGGTGGGGTTGATAACATTAATCCAAGAACCGTTATATAATCGATTTTTCTTTAACTTAATGAGGTTTTTGTTATTGTCGGTTTTACAAACTTTGAACATCGTCCACCCTCCTCTATTAAAGTTAAGATATAATCCCATAATAAAAAAAGCTTTATTTGGTGCGGCCAAAAGGACTTGAACCTTCACGGGAGTTCTCCCACAACCACCTCAAGGTTGCGCGTCTACCAATTCCGCCATGGCCGCTTGAAGTTGTCACCATCTAAAGCTGGTGTGATATAAAACATATTTTTTGTTATTTGGCAAGTGTTTTTTATGGGTGTTTATATATGTTTATTTTTTTTTGCGTTTTTAGACAAAAAAAGTCTTGCGCGACTCCGAAAAATATGGTATATTATGTTTGTGAGATTGAATTAGTGTGTATGAATTATTTTGAAGTCAAACTAAAAAAAAACAATAAAAATGAAGAAAAATTTTTTTACCCCTGAAGTCAAAGAAGTTATGAACTTCATGTTCAAGGTCAATGGTCAAACTTTCGTCTTTGTCGACGATTTCCAAGGCGAATTTGAGCGTCCTGCATTCTTAGGCGAAGACACCTACCATGACCAAGAAGCCTGTGGCTTCAAGGCTGAGAACGAACAGTTCGTCCTGCAGGGCACTTATCTGCGCCTTGCCAAAGGGCTCTCGGCCCAACTCAGGAGCCACGGCACCGAGCGGGACAAAGTCGAGAAGGAAATCTCCTTCGACGAGCTGTTCGGCGAGCGTGAGGTCGTCATCGGAACGACTTGCGAAGCCTTGCACCTCTTGGTGCCGGTGTGTAGCTCAAAGATGGAGCTTGCCGAGTACATCCTCGGATTGAGGGAGTATAAAGGCGACTACACCCGCGATTGTTACATCGCGGAGGCTGAGGCCCTGGCTAAGTTCCTCTACAAGCACAACCCCAACAAAGAGCGGGACGTGCTCGACGAATTGAGCGATCTCTAGAAAAGAAAAAAAGAAACCCCGATACCTAAAGCAAACACTTTAGCTCGGGGTTTCTTGATTTTAAAATACTTTCTTTTACTGCAACTTCGCTCTGATCCAAAACAGTGCCACATTACCCCAGTTTTTCAAACCCGGGACATAGGCCATTTGTAATGACATCATGTGTTTGTAGTTGATTTCAGCCAAAGGAAGCGGCATTGGCACCGGAATATAGCCATATTCATGTCGTTGTGTCATTCCCAAAGTATATCCTGCACCGACATGCCAATTTTCACTCAAATCCCAATTATATAAATATCCGTAGCCGAAAACACTTTCAAATTTAGAGTTAGAATCTTTAAAACCAAAGGCATATAAACCGCTCCAGTTGCCTTTTTCATCATAATGCGATTTACCCAAACCGAAACCGAAAGCTTTTTCATTGTATTTATAGATATGATCATCATCATAAGCCAGACGATTATGCCATGAATAAAAAGGAATATAAGCATCATAATCACCTTCATGCCATATCGTTTTGACATCTGACAAAAAATCTTGGGCAAACTCACTTAATGATGCCGCATGAGCTGAACTTATACCGATAAAAATCATCAACAAGAAAAACAGTTTTTTCATATTTTTTTCCAAGAATATTCCTGTTTTGTTTTATACAATATTTTTTCGCATATAATCAATAGGTTTGTAGTTTTGTGTGCATATAAAAAAAATCCCCGTCTGAGACAGACAGGGATTGGAGAGGTCTTATACTTTAAGTATTAGTAGTAAACCCAAGTAATCATATTGGTTTCTTCGCCACACAAATCTCCAGTATTTGTTCCTAAATCACTCAATACAACCGGCAAGTGTTTGGTG
>CADCCF010000003.1 GCA_902799835.1 uncultured Pseudomonadota bacterium | reverse complement strand
GCAACCGAACCGTCCGAAAGATCAACCTTTCTTGATGCCGATTGAGGACGTATTCTCAATTTCCGGACGTGGTACTGTTGTAACCGGACGTGTTGAGCGCGGTGTATTGAAAGTTGGTGACGAAATCGAAATCGTAGGTATTCGTGACACCCAAAAGACCACATGTACCGGTATTGAAATGTTCCGTAAATTGTTGGATGAAGGTGAAGCCGGTGATAACATTGGTGTTCTGCTTCGTGGTACCAAGAGAGAAGAAGTTGAGCGTGGACAAGTTTTGGCAGCTCCTGGCTCAATTACACCGCACACTGAATTCAAATGCGAATGCTATATTTTGACTAAGGAAGAAGGTGGACGTCATACTCCGTTCTTCTCAAACTATCGTCCGCAATTCTATTTCCGCACCACCGATGTAACCGGTGCAATTGAATTGCCGGAAGGCACTGAGATGGTAATGCCTGGTGATAACATCACCATGACCGCCAAATTGATTCACCCGATTGCGATGAACGAAGGCTTGCGCTTCGCTATTCGTGAAGGTGGTCATACTGTTGGTGCCGGTGTGGTATCAAAAATTATTAAATAGTAGGGAAACCTGCAATTTGAGCGATTAATCGCAAAAAGCAATAAAAACCGAAAATTCATGTAGGATTTACTACATTGGGATTTTCGGTTTTTTTGTTTTTGCTTCTACTCATCTCAAATATCAGGTTTCCTTGTAAATAAAATCGTTTGTGAAATTTTTTCTGCGTACTAACCGCGTTATCCGAGTTTTTTTGTTGAAAGACGGAATACAAAAAAAGCTGAAAATTCAAGACATGAATTTTCAGCTTTTTGGTTTTGTGAGCTACGCTTTTTGCTCTTCATGCAATTTCTCTGCCATTTCCCTTATCTCATCTTGTTGTCTGGCCGGCAGGTAGGCCAGATCTTTCAAGACATGGGGAGAGAAATTACTGTGAACTATGGCATAAGCCATGATCTCGTTCACATCCTCTCTAGGAAGTTTGGCGAATTCATCCCAGACATCGCTATTCATTCGTTTTTTTGATAGGTATGCCTTTAATGTAGGAACATACTCGTCCCTGCTAAAGGAGAATATTCTCAGCAAGGATCCGTCAAGCATGGTAAAATTCGCCGCGTATTCGGGCATGACTTTGCACCTCTCATTTTCCGGCAGCTCGCAGAGACGATATTCATCCTCAAGTCCGACATTGAAATAGGTTTTATTACCAGACATGAAATTGGAATCCAAACCTTGTTGGATCAGGGCTATCAGAGTCGGTTCTCTGATACCGGCAGGCAGGCCAAAGACTACATCATCTCCATCCTCCTCGAAAGAATTGCTAAGGTGGTAAAGACTGAAACGCTCACCTTTTTCAAGGCGGCTAATCAGATCTTTCTGCTCTTCCGTCAGAAATTTTACAGCTTTTTTGTTCTCATTGTTGATGATTTTTACCATAATAATACAATTTAGGTTAAACATAAAAATTATAAAGTAGCACCAATCTATTTCCAAAATAGGTTTTTGTCAATAAAAACTTGACAAAAATTGTCTAATGATATTTAATCAAAGCAAATTTTATCATTATGTCCAATTTAAATACCTATTATTATGGAACAGAAAAATGAAAACACCAACGCTGTTGTCCTAACAAAAGAACAAGAGGCTTTGGTAGAAAAAGTAAAGTTGGGAACATGGTCAGCAGTATTTTTTGATGAAAAAGAAGAATTGCCACTTTTCGACTTACCAATCGGTATAAGAAAAGAGATGCTATTGGCCTATGTTGCCAAAAATTCCTTTTGCGATGAAGGCGACTTGAAACTTTTTGATCTACCTGAAGAGGAAAGAAAAGAGGTGTTGCAAGCTTTAGTTTCCGCTGGTGGGGTGCTTTCTTCTGAGACTGAAGTTAAGATTTTTGATCTTCCCAAGGAGGAACGAGACCAAATCTTGTCAGCCTATATAGCAGGTAATCCTGAATGGCTCGGTGATAAGGCTCGAACATTGTTTGAGCAATTGCCAGAGGAAGAACAAGAAAAAATTCTCGGCGAGTAAGTCTA
This sequence comes from uncultured Pseudomonadota bacterium, assembly GCA_902799835.1. Lineage (GTDB taxonomy): Bacteria > Pseudomonadota > Alphaproteobacteria > RF32 > CAG-239 > CAZU01. The sequence goes on along the minus strand of CADCCF010000003.1, from coordinate 232,734 downwards.
AACTTTGTATTTTTTCCCCTATCTGATAAAACATCAGATGGGGGTAATTTTTATACGTCCCAAAAAACTTGTTTATTAGTAAATGATAGTTCTTGCTAAAAAGCTTGATACAACCAAAAATTGAAACAAGGTTTAATCAGGGGTTATAAGATGGATGTTGAGCAAAAAGCAATAGACAATGCCGGACATCGCGAGCGTGTGCGTGAGCGGTTCAAGAAAAACTACGGCGCAGATATGGCAGATTATGAGTTGCTTGAGTTTATCTTAACTTATGCCATACCACGGCGTGATGTCAAACCGATTGCTAAAGCTTTGTTGCGGCGGTTTGGAAATTTGGGTGAAGTTCTTTATGCTAATCCGGATGAGTTGGCTAAAGTTGCTTGGGTAAAAGACAGCACGATCTTGCTACTGAAGGGAATAGCGGCGGTTTGGCAAAAAATATCACGAATCAGAGTTGAAGAAAGTAGCGGGACGGCTCTACTGACGGCGGAAGCTGTGGTGGATTTTTGCTATGCCAAGATGGCTTTTTCTGATGTGGAAGAAGTGAGGGTGATATATTTTGACAGTGCAAGGCAATATTTGGATGATGAAATGTTGTGGCGCGGCACCATAAATCAGGTGGTTGCCTATCCGCGCGAGATTATTCGGCACTGTTTGAGTCACAACGCGTCACGTATTATATTAATTCATAATCATCCCTCCGATAATGTTGAGCCCTCGGAAGAAGATATACGGTTGACAGTTTTGGTGAATAAAGCATGTCGAGATATGCAAATCAGTATGGATGATCATATCATTTTGGGACGTACCGGATATTATTCTTTTCGTGAACGCGGGGTTTGGGACAGAATCATAAGAGAGAAATAAAAAAACCTCCGATTGATGATGTTCGTCAAATCGGAGGTTTTCACCATGAATAAAAAAGGTGTTATTTACGACGCAGGAAAGATGGAATTTCCAAATTAACCTTATCCTCACTGTCGCTACTTAAATCAGACATTACCGGTTCTTGGGTGCGTACAGCTTTTTGCTGATTGCGTTTGGCAATTGAACGACCGGTGAACATATCGATAAAACTACGATGGCGGCGCGGCTCCGGTTCGTTAACAATCAATTCTTCGACCTCTTCTTTAGCCTTTTGGGTGACTATCGGAGCAGCCATCGGAGCAGGAAAGAGTTCCGGCTCTTCTTTGGGCATCTTCAAAGCGGTCTTGGGAACAAAAATGTCCTCATCAGCGGTTGTAGGATATTCATTGGCAGCCATTGGTTCCTCAACTTTTGCTTCGGAAGCGACTGGAGTTTTGTTGATAATGGCTTGGAACAGGGCTGAAGAATTGGGCATATTTGACATTACATCAGATTGCGGCAAATTGTCAAAGTCATTTATGGCTTTGCTTTCTTGCGGCAATTCTTCGGTAACTTCTTGGTTGATGGCTACAACTTTGGCAGTATCAACACTTTCTTCCATGTCGTTTGATATATGTTGTAAAACCTGTGCTAAATCTTCAATTTTTTCCGGTTCAGCAGCCGGAGCTTCAGTAACCGGAGCCGGAGCAGAAACGGCAACCGGTGTTTCAACAACGGCTGGTTGCGGTTCGACTTTACGTACTTCGGTTTTGGGTGTAATGGCAGCTTTTATGTTATCATTGATGCCGGTTGCAACTATTGATACGCGAATCTTGCCTTCCAAAGCATCGTCAAAACTTGATCCGAAAATAATGTTGGCTTCTTCATCAACTTCATCTTTGATGCGATTTACGGCATCGTTGATTTCCATAATGGTAACATCTTGGCTGGCGGTTATGTTAATTAACACACCCTTGGCACCTTTCATTGAACAGTCATCAAGTAAAGGATTGGACAAGGCTTGTTCGGCAGCTTTGATAGCGCGGTCTTCGCCCTCGGCTTCACCGGTTCCCATCATGGCTTTGCCCTGATCTTCCATAATGGCTTTGACATCAGCAAAGTCAAGGTTGATGAGGCCTGGCTTCATCATCAAATCAGTAATTGAACGAACACCATCATATAATACGTTATCTGCCATAACAAAAGCGTCAATTAACGTGGTATCTTTGTTGGCAATGCGAAACAGATTTTGGTTAGGGATGACGATGATACTGTCAACTTCTTTAGTGAAATTTTGCAGAGCCGTTTCGGCAGTTTGCGAGCGTTTCTTTCCCTCAAATTGGAAAGGTTTGGTGACTACGCCGACGGTCAAGATGCCTTGTTCTTTGGCAACTTTTGCTACAACCGGTGCAGCACCTGAACCGGTACCACCCCCCATACCGGCAGTAATAAATACCATATTAGCGCCTTCCAGTTCGCGCTTGATGTCTTCTAAGGCTTCTTCGGCAGCTATTTTGCCAATCTCGGGGCGAGCTCCGGCACCTAAACCTTTGGTAGTGGTTAAGCCTAATTGGATGCGACGTTGAGTCTTGGAGTTTTCCAAGGCTTGAGCATCAGTGTTGGCAACTATAAAGTCAATGCCTTCGAGCTTTTTTTCAATCATGTTATTGACGGCATTGCCACCGCCGCCACCAACGCCTATAACCGAAATACGCGGTTTGAGTTGAACAACATTTTTTTCAGGTACTGCCAATTTAATACTCATGGAAACACTAACTCCTTATAATCAGATTCTTGAAAACAAATTTAAATAAAGGATATATCAAATACCTTAAGGTTTGGTTACTAAATAAAAAAAAGGGATGAAATTTTTTCATCCCCATAAAGTTTTTAACCATAAGGCTATGCTGTCCAACCATCCGCCATTGGAAGACGAGGTTTTTTGGATGATTTTTTTAGGACAACGCTCGCTATAATTTACCCCATAAATCAACATTCCGATAGCGGTAGAAAATGCCGGTGAATTTAAGGCATCAGGTATGTTGAAAACATTACGCGGTTTGCCTAGGCGGACATGCTTATCCAAAACCATTTCGGCAACATCAACCACGCCGGTTAATTGGGATGCTCCTCCAGTCAAGACAACTCGGTGCGATGTATCATCAGCCAAGCCGATATCAGCTAATTTGCGGGCAACCATTTCAAAAGTTTCTTCAATGCGCGGGGTTATGATGTTAATTAGGTCGGACTTTGGTACTTGCTTAATGCAACTGTCATCTTCTTCGCCAACCGGATAAACATTGATGGTGTCGATGTTGTCTTGGGAGGTGAGGAAGGCACAACCATGAAGAGTCTTTAATCTTTCAGCATGAGGAAAAGATGTTGACAGTCCGTAAGCAATATCGTTGGTAACATTATTTCCGCCAACCGGAATCGAAGCAAAATGGATAGGATAACCGTTGCGGAAAGTGGCGATGGATGTGTTGCCGCCGCCCATGTCAACGACAGTGGCGCCCATTTCTTTTTCATCATCAACCAAACAAGCTAACCCCGAAGCGTAAGAAGCAAAAACTTGATCTTGAATTTCTAAATGAGCGTTTTCCGTTACGGTACTGAGATTGCGGCAAATGTGCTCGGGAACCAATCCCAGTAATATGTTAATTGAAAGTTCTTCGCCAAAGAGATTGCGCGGATCTTTGAGTACTTCACCATTGTCAAGGCGAAAACTGTTATTGATACAGTGAATCAGACTGTATTCGCCAATATCCAATTTAGAGGTGCTTTTCAGATATAGTTTCTCGAGCTCGCTGTCACCGATGGGGCGATTTTTATTCAACGACATTGAGGAAGATTTCATAACACTGCGAATTTTTTCACCGCTGATACTGATGACAATTTTATCAATAGTCTCGTTAGCCATTTGTTCAGCATCTTGCACGGCTTTGCCGATATCAAGAGTGGCTTGAGCAATATCAGTAACGGTACCGTTTTTAATACCTTTTGATGCATTGTAACCATAGCCGACAATATTGATTTTTTTATCTTTGGAAACACGGGCAATAATACAGCTTATCTTAGATGAACCAATATCCAAGGCTGTTATGGTTGCTGCTTTTCCAAAACTATGTGTCAATGCTTCCTCCAAGAAGTTTATAGCGCTTGGGTTTTGCCATTATATTTGGAACTGCCTTTGCGCATTTTAACTATCATCTTATCTGGTAATCTTAAATCAATGATGGTTAATTTACGCTTAAGAATTGCCGATGTTTTATCTAAATTAATTAATTTTGTCAGAGCGGAGGCAAAATCTTCAGACGGAAGTTTGATGGTAATGCCGTTGTTAATGTCGTCAAAAGTAAGATTCCAACGACGTTTGGATATGTAATTGGCGACTTTGAGACGAGGGAGATAGGTTTCATCAATTTTTTTGATGGCATTTAACAGATGCATGAGATTTTCCGGAGCATCTTCACCAACCACCAATAATATTTGTTGGTTAGGTTTGTACTCGGCCTCGATGACATAACCATCAAGATCTAAGGGATAAAAACGCTGATTTAATTGCCATAATGCCAAAACTTCTTTTTCTTGGATTTTAATTTGTAAAATATTGGGAAAAAACGAGCGTTTAACCGTAACATCACGCACCCAAGGGAGTTCTTCCAAGCGGCGTTTGATTTGTATAACATCAATGTTTAAGAAATTATCCTGGCGGTGAAGAGCAAGAATTTTATTTATATCATCAATAGTTGTGCGAAGGCGACCACTGACAATAACATCTTGTAATTTAAAACCATGCTGTCCCATAAAATCAATGGCATAATCATAATATTTTTGTATTTGAGATTGAATAAGTTTTTGTTTTAATATTATGGAGCAAGAGGCAATGATAGCTATAAACAATAACATAAAAAGCGTCAGCCTTAGTCTTGCCGGCCACAAAAGAGGCATTTTGATAAGCTTGTTATTTTGTTGTTGTGTTTCAGTCATTTATTTTTTGATGCCAACTCGCTTAATTTCCCATTCCAAAGTAATGGTGGTTTCTTTTTTTACATTTTGAATAATGGCATTGCCAAGGTCTTCAATGTCTTGAGCGGTGGCCTTGCCGGTGTTGATTAAAAAGTTGCAGTGAACATCAGAAACTATGGCTCCCCCGACTTTGAGTTTGTCACTGTTGGTCTTTTTTATCAATTCCCACGCCCGCAAACCATTGGGATTTTTGAAAGTTGATCCGGCAGTTTTAGCATTCATTGGTTGGTTTTTAAGGCGATAGTTTTTGTGTTCTTCAATTATACGGGTTGTTTCTTCAGGCTTTTGCGGAAAAACCTTTAAGGTCATTGAAGTAACAATCCATTCTTCGGGGAAGAAACTGCAACGATAACCAAGATTAAAATCATCAGCCCCGACCTCCAGTTCTTCACCATTTTCATTTATGATGGTGGCGCTGATGAGAACATCTTTAAGTTCTTTGCCAAAGCAACCAGCATTGGTGCGAACCGATCCGCCCAAACTTCCCGGTATGGAAACTAAAAATTCCAATCCGCCGATCTGATTATTTAACATAATTTTTTTTAATTCACTGTTTTTCAGTCCGGCACCACAAATAATTTTATTATCTTGTATTTTCCATTGACGATAAAATTTTGAGCTTAATTTTATTACAACTCCGGGGATACCGCCGTCACGAACCAATAAATTAGATCCGCTGCCTATTAAAAAAATCGGTAAGTTATAGGGTTTGTTTTTCATAAACCAGCTTAGATCAGCATTATCAGTAGGGCAGTACATCACTTCTGCCGGACCACCAACACCAAACCATGTGTGTTTAGCCAAAGGTTCATTTTTGAGATATTTACCTTTGACTTGGGGAAGCATTTTTATGATATCAGTACCATTTTTACCAAACATTTTTTTACCTAACTTAATTTTTCAATTTCATCGGCTAATCTGATTTGAGCGTCTATAATAGAACATTTTTTGGCGCGTAAGGATAGTTGTTCCAGTTTTTTAGGGTTTTTCATAAAATCAGCAATCATAGCGTTAAGATTGGGGGCCGTAAAATTTTGTTGTTCAACCAGTATCGCTCCACCACAATCATTGAGCTCTTTGGCATTATAGAATTGGTGATTGTCGGCGGCGGTGGGCAATGGAACCAAAATGGATGGAGTTCCGCTGGCGGCGATTTCATAAACCGAAGATGCTCCGGAACGCGAAATCATTAAATCGGCCTTGGCGTACAATTCCGGCATATTGGTAAAGAATGGGGCGATATTGTTTTGACAGCATAATTTTTTATAGGCTTTGCGAATGTTTTCTTCGTCTTCTTTGCGACATTGTTGATAGATACAAATTTGTTCTTGGACTGAATCATTGAAAAGAGTAATGGCTTGAGGAATCACATCGCTGAAAATTTTCGCTCCTTGTGACCCTCCCAAAACTATGATGGTGAAAGGACGCTGTTTATCCCATGGTTGATATTGATTATTATGCAATTCAACAATGCTGTCGCGCACCGGCATACCACTTAAAAATTCTTTGGCTTGTTTAGGCGTGTTTTGAACATTACGAAAACTTTGTGCTGTGCGATTGGCAAAACGCGCCAAAATACGATTGGTGCGGCTCATTACCGAATTTTGTTCATGGATAACTAACGGAATTCGCAAGATTATAGCTGCAATAGCGGTGGGAAAAGAAGCATAGCCGCCAAAACCGACTACAGCACGCGGGCGGTTAAACAAAAGATAAAAACCGGCCTGGGCAATGCCCAGTACGACTTTACAAAGACTGATTATTTTGGTAAAGGTTGATTTTCCAACAACACTGCCTGATAAAATGGTTTTAGAAGGAAGTTGGCTTAAAATACCTTTATAATTGCCTAATCCGCGTGAATCGGTATAAAAAATGGTTTTATATCCGCGCTTTTGCAATTCTACCGTCAAAGCTTCTGCCGGATATATATGTCCGCCGGTACCACCGGCCGTGAGGACTATCGTGTTGTTTTTAGATCTTTTCATTATCTTTGTTCTCCGCATGAATATTTTTTCGTGTCAAAGCCAGCAACATGCCGATACCTATAGCTGCACCGCCCAAGGATGATCCTCCGCTTGAGATAAGGGGGAGAGCCATACCTTTGGTCGGACCGAGTTGTAAGGTTGAAGCCATGTTGACTAAGGCCTGTAATCCGAAACTTACGGCAAGGCCGCAAACCGATAATACAATAAACATATTTTTTTCTTTAGAACTGATAATCATGGAGCGAATGACAATCACACCATAAGCTAAAACAATTAAAGCACACAGTAAAAATCCATATTCTTCAGCAGCAACCGGAAAAATAAAGTCAGTATGTGCATCGGGTATATGCATTTTGACCACGCCTTCGCCAACGCCAACTCCAAACATTCCGCCATTTTTGAAAGCTTCGAGAGATTTTTTTACCTGATAAGATGGTTCGCCTAAAAACATACCATCAAGCATTTGGGCTATGCGATGTTGCATATGGGGCAGAGCGAAGTAAGCAATTATAAATAATACAATAAACGGGGTTATCAGGATAATAAATTTTTTAATAGGTACTCCGGATAAAAACAGTTGGATAGCCCATACGCTGGCAACAACTATTGTCATGCCGACATCCGGTTGTTTTAGGAGCAAAAGGCAAGTGATGCCTAATAGAGTGAAACTGATTAATACACCCTTAAAATTTTTATATTGGCGTTGCATTTCAAAAAGCCAAGCCGTGCAAATTATGAATACCGGTTTTAAAAACTCAGATGGTTGTAATTGAATACCTATTTTAATCCAACGCCGCGCCCCTTTGGTTTCATAGCCTAAAAAGATGGTTGCAATCAACAAAATAAATACTCCGGTGTAGCCGAGCAGAGCCCAACGTCTTGTCCATTTTAGGTCTTGCATTGAGAAAAATAACATTAAAATACTGGCCAGACAAAGATAAAAACTGTGGTGATAGACAAAGAAATAAGTGGGGCAATGAATGCGTTCAGCCACAGCCGGTGATGCGGAAAAAGATAGGACAAATCCACAGGTTATCAAAAATGCAACCATTGACAACAATACTTTGTCAACGGTCCACCACCAACGGGCGACAATGTTTCGGCTTGTACGAGCAAAAGATAATTCCATATTTGTTTCCTTACAACAAAGCCAAAAGTCCGATTATTCCCATTACCAGTCCGACACACCAAAAAGTTCGTACAACTTTTACTTCACTCCAACCAGATTGTTCAAAATGGTGATGTATCGGGGCCATTTTGAAAAATCTTTTACCGTGGGTGATTTTGAAATAACCAACCTGAATCATCACGGAGATTGATTCTCCGACAAAAACAAATCCGGCAATTGCCAAGATAATTTCTTGTTTGAGCATAACGGCGACCAAACCTAAAAAAGCACCCAAGGCAAGGGAGCCGGTGTCTCCCATGAAAATTTTGGCCGGTTTGAGATTAAAACGCAAAAAACCTAAACATCCGCCGATCATGGCTGAGCACATAACGGCAACTTCTTGCGCAGAGGGAATTATAGGAAGCTGATTGAAAGAAATGGCTAGAGCGGCACTGTATGCAAAAATTGCAAATACGCTAAAAGTCAAGACCAATAATCCTCCGGCCAAACCATCCAATCCGTCGCTTAAGTTTACACCATTTGAAGCTCCGGCGATAACGAACATGGCAAATAAAATGTATAGCCAACTAATGTTGAAGTGCCAGTTAAAATAAGGAACATTAAGGATAAAACGATAATTTTCGGGAGTGTGATGCGAAATTACCAAAATGGCAACCAAAGCGGTGGTAAACTGCAGAAAAAGCTTCATTTTGGCGGTCATGGCATTAGATGATTGGCGGGTTACTTTGAGATAATCATCAGCAAAGCCAACTGCTCCGTATATTATTAATACACTTATGCCGGTCAAAACAAAAGCATTGCTCAGGCAACAAAATAACGACATTGATATGATGGCAGAACCCAAAATCATAAATCCGCCCATGGTTGGAGTACCCTTTTTAGTCAAAAGATGTGATTTGGGGCCATCTTCACGAATGGGTTGGCCTTTGGTTTGGTGGTGATGCAAAAAAGAAATAATTTTTTTACCGCATAACAGAGTCAGTAGCAATGATGTTAATAGAGCAAACAAACAACGTAACGAAAGGCTGTCAAAACACCAAATATCAATATTATCAAGAAGATTGACCAACATTTATACTAACTCCCACACATTCTGATAGAAATACTTGAGTTTTAATTTAACATGCAAATCTAAACAAAATGCTAAGATATAATAAAAAAAATCCCACCTTGAAGAGGTGGGATGGGCTGATAAAGTTTAAAGTGAACGAGATGGTGTAGGTGTCCGACCACCGCTTGATTCTCGACCATAACCGCTATCTTTAATGACAGCGGTGGGGAACATTTTACTATTGATAGTAACACCAAGGCTCGCCAAACTAAGGTCACTATCTTTGTTAGAAACCAAATTGTTCCAAGCTTCGGCATATCGCCTTTCAACACGCGAAACCTGATTAGCTTTAGTGTCTTTTCCGGAATCATCTTTTTGCGCCTTAATTTCATCGATAATGGCTTGGCGATTGACTGCGCTGTGAAGTTCCTTAAAGCGTTCAAGAACATTGGCTTTAAGGGCTGCTTTTTCTTCAGGTTTGCAACCGAATGTCGGATCCCATGGCTTACCGCCCATTTGACCTTTTGAAATTTCGGTAACCAGCTGTGTCATGGCAATTTTGGCCATAATAACATCAACGTCGGTCCATTTGTTGGCATCAACCTGCTCTTTCATATATCCCTCTAATGCTCCGGCGCACATTGAGTTAAAGTTTGTGAAACGCGCTTGTTGCAGGTAGGCAAGGGATTTGGTGGCGGCAGTAGAGTTTCCTTTTCCCCAGCGACTGAAACCATCAAGTTGACGAGACCAACGCAGTAAGAAATCAATTTTTTGTTCGGGGCGGCAATTCATTTTTTCTTGAATAAACTTGTCGATATTGACTATATCAGAATCTTTTATTTCCATACCGTCCGGTTTTAATTTCAAGGGTATGCGTTGTTTTACTGATGCCTCCAAAAAGGCTTTATAAACATCTGAGCCATAAGTATCCGAAGAAGGCATAGTAAAAGTAGTGCACCCCATTTCTTGAAAATATTTTAATACTGCACCGGCGTCATCGGGAGAAAAGTTCCTGTTATCAGGTATAAAAAGCCCGATTTTGGGAGGATTGCTTTTGCTAATTTTCATTGACCAAAGTTGCGTCGAAGCACCTTGAGTGTGCTTTTTGGAATCGATAGGATTGTTCTTGGCAATGGCATCAGGTTTGGGCCAAAAAGTAATAGTGATGGATTTAAAACCATGATTTATATCAGAAAGCGGGTGAGAGGTGCTTCCGTCATCCATGGTGCCATGTTTTTTTCTAAATTCTTTAAACAGCTCATCAATAGCTTTATTGCGGTTTTCGGCGTTGTTTTCTTTTGATGCAGCTGATTTAATGTAATCATAACTGCTTATCTCAGGTAATTCATCAAATTCTTTGAATGGGTTATAGGCTTCCGGCGTTTCAGGATCATCTGAAGCTGGAGTATCTCTGCGATCCTGTGATGAAGATCCCAATATGCTACGTAAATAATCACGATTATCTTCAGGGGAAAGCCCTTCACGAATAGCCTTTATTTTGGTACTTAATGGTAAAATCCAAGTGTCGCTATTAGCATGGTCTTGTTCCATTATCTTAAGGAGAGGTTCCTTTCCGGTTTCTCTTTTCTCTTCAAAGTATGATTTTCCGGTTAAGTTCTCGTATTCTTTGATAGCTTCTGAGCGGTTAAGAGAAATATTGAAATTATTAAGTTCTTCAATATTTTCAGGCCATTTGCCACTGTTAACAAAGTAGCGCTCCAAAGCTTCACTTTGAGCAAAAGTCAGAGTTGAAATATTGAGAATGGCCAATTTGTTGTTGGCAATACATAAGTCGAGTCCGGTATTATCAAGATTTTTGACGGTGTGTTTAAGGTTGCCATTATCAGTATATTCATAATTGTGATCTGCCGTAAGAGTATAAGGATATCCGCCTGTGAGGTTTGCAGTACCATTGGGTTGGGATTTTTGAATTTGTTCTATGTCATCAGCTAATACAGAATTAAGATTCCATTCTTGCGAAGAAAAATTGTCAGATAAAAAATCAGCCCAAACACTATTAAATTTTTCAGGGTGTTTCGTTTGAAGATTCCATAGGTTTTGTCTGGTTTGCGGTGAACTTTCAGCTAACGTACTGATAATAGCTTTTAAGCGATGTGCACGCATGGCCTCACTAGTATAGCTGTCTTCTTGGCTAATTGAGCGGGCATAGACACGCATCCAAGAAGGAACTTCGTTTAAGTTTAAATCAGCATCATGTCGGTTAATGCTTTGCAAAAGGCTTTGGCACTTGAGCAGCTCATTTTCAAAATCACCAAAAGAGCTTGGGTTGAGAAGTCTTTTGATTTCATCAAAAGAATATTCATCATGCTCTTGCAATAGCTCCGAGATTATGTGATTTCTTGGGTTCTGTGGATTGATAAGAAATGAACGTGTGTTGATAGGCTCAGCCATAGAATTTCTCCCAATATGTGCAAATCTTTTTTATTTATCAGTATAGTAGCATATTTTTTGCAATATTTCAATAGTTTTTTGTCTAAAATATGGTATATCTTAGCTTAAAAAGGTTTATAAACAATTAAATGTCAATCTTAAGTACAAACTTCAAAATTAAGAATCGATGATTCCTATCTTTGAAAGCTAAAACTTAATTGCGTGACATATCTCTAGGACCATAGGGCTTAGCTGCATTTGAGTTTTTAACTACTCGCGAAGGCACATCCTTGGAGCATGATTTTTGTTCGTAATGCTCAGGATCAGTAGCATATACAGCTTTAGCAGCGGCAGTTTTCAGTCCTTTAGTCGGTGCATAAGTATAAGCTAATTCATAATAACGGCTTGCCCGTTGATTTGATTCTTCCATGTGAGCTAATTTCTCTTTTTGTCGAAATCCTGATTTGTTAATAGAACGTCTGTATGTGTCACCTAAAATAGTGTAGAGAATATAGAATTCTTGGTCAGAAAGATTGTCTTTCCTGGTCTCAAGCAAACGATTGCAATTATCTTGAGTTATCTCATTGATGTATTTTGATGGAGAAAACGGTTTTGTCTCATTCTTAAGCGGAGGTTGGAACAAGCTAAAGATTTCTTTAATATCTTTAGGTTTGTTGCTGGAGCACAATACATCAATGCATAAATCTCTCAGATTTTCTGCTGATACATCATCAATTTTTTGGTATAATTTTATTATTTTATATTCATAGTTAGCCAGATTGCTATCTGATAGAGTAGTATCAGAAGAGCTTTCCTTGTGTTGTAATACTCTGTTGTGGTAATCTTCAATGGTTTCTTTTGATAATGATTTATTCTGGGCTTGTTCATCCAAAAATCCACTTTCCAAGTATAAACAAGCTAAATCATACAATTCTTGTAATTCCGGTATGTTTTGAATGCGGTTTCCGATTACGGTATCGACTTTTTCATTAGGAATGTTGTCCAAACTATCTCTTAATCCAGTCATATCTAAAAAGTAACCGTAGGCAAAATTATATCGTTCGGGATCAAAAGAACAAAGGTCGTCAATGGTTGCTTGTATTTCAGCATTTTTTCTTTCTTCGATTAGTTCTTGAGAAATTTCTTGATCTGTATTTTTACCATCTTCTAGCAATTCATCAATTATTTGTTGTCTAAAGAATTCTTGTAAATGGTTTTCAGGTAATGCTTCAAATTCCTGTTCCGTTTGCGGTAAGGGTTGTTCTTGTTGTGATTGACCGTAAGACATGTACAAATTACCTAAGCCGACAAAAAGTGAAGCTCTGTTAGTAAGTGAAATATCGGGAAGAGAGTTTATGGTATCATGAAATTGTTTAATTTCTTTTATATCAAAATCAAAAGAACCGATATTGCGTTTTATATGATCGTATTCTTTATATACATCAACTAAATCACAAAATGAGGCTAATTCCGGTACATCGGATACATACTGTTTTATGGTTTGCAAAGAATTGCTGTCAGGGTGATAGGAAAAGTTGCTTCCCGAATAATTGACAAGATCAATAAAGCTGCTGTAAGCAGTCTTAAATTCATCTTCTTTTAGCGAACAGACTCCATCTTTAAGTCCTTGAATAACTCCTTGACTATAATGTTTAGCATATTCTGCAAGATCAGCTTTACTGAGAGACTGTCCATAAGCGTCAGCGGCTTCCTTGGCATGATTGCTGAAAAGAGAATAAAGATAATTTTTTGGCAACTTATTATTTTCTGACATTTTTTTCTCCCAATCTATATTTGCAAGGATTTTATATTTTTTTAGAAGAAAAATCAAGTTAAATTTGTCGAATTTTGTAAAAATTCTTTAAATTCTTAAAAAAATCTTCCGTATTGTGGCAGAAAACGGAAGATTTTAGGGTTGGTTAAATTGACAAAATTAACAAGACTTGATATGCCAAATATTGCTTGCATATTCAGCAACCGAGCGGTCGGAAGAGAATTTTCCGATATTGGCAATATTGTGCAAAGCCTTGGTTTGCCATACGGTAGGTTCAAGGAAATCACGCTCGGCTTGTTGCATTTTTTCATTAAAGGAAATTAAATCGGCCAAAACAAAATAGTAGTCACGATTTAATAATTCCTCAACAATCGGCTTAAACAACAGAACATAATCTTTTTCGCAAAACATGTTAGAACTCAAGGCATTAAGTATGCGCTTAATATAGTTGTTGTTTTCGTATAAGCTCTTAGGGTTATAGCTGTCACGCTGTTTGCGAACCTCGTCTTCAGTTAATCCAAACAGGTAAAAATTATCTTCGCCGACTTCTTTGCGAATCTCAATGTTAGCACCATCAAGAGTACCCAAAGTCAGAGCACCGTTGAGGGCAAATTTCATGTTGGAGGTACCGGAAGCTTCAAAGCCGGCAGTTGATGCCTGTAAGCTTAAGTCGGCCGCCGGAATCAGTACTTCTGCCAAAGAAACTTTGTAGTCGGGGATAAATACCACCTTTAACATATCATTGACTAACGGGTCATTATTTACAACATCCGCAACATTGTTAATCAATTTGATGACAAGTTTGGCAAAATTATAAGACGGAGCAGCTTTGCCGGCAAAAATGTATGTTTTTGGGGCAATGGGACGATGGTTATCTTTGATGATAGCCAAATAGTCACCGATAACTTGCAAAATGGTCATTAGTTGGCGTTTATATTCGTGAATGCGCTTGGCATGGACGATAAACATGCTTTCAGGATCGACTATAACTCCGCAATTTTTATGAATAATTTTAACTAAACGTTTTTTGTTGTTCAATTTAACTTCACTGAGTTGGCGAATGAATTTTTTATCTTGAGAAAATTGCTCAAGTTGCTTGAGTTGAGATAAGTCAATAACCCAATTTTCACCAATTTTGCTGTCAATTAATGAAGCTAAAGCAGTATTGGCATGGAGAAGCCAACGGCGCGGAGTGATACCGTTAGTAATATTGGTAAATTTTTCCGGCCATAATTCATAAAATTCGGGAACCAGTTTGGTCTTAATCAATTCGGAATGGATTTCAGCAACGCCGTTAACTGAAAATGATCCGACAATGGACAAGTTAGCCATGCGAATAATTTGTTTGTCACCTTCACCGGAAACGATAGACACCTTGCTCAATTTAGCTTCGTCGTTGCCAAAACGCAATCTGGCGAATTCCATAAAGCGACGGTTGATTTCATAGATGATTTGCAGATGGCGTGGCAGCATTCTTCGGATTAATGAAGCCGGCCAAGTTTCCAATGCTTCAGGCAGAAGAGTGTGGTTGGTATAAGCAAAACAACGTGATGTTATGTCCCAAGCATCTTCCCATTCAAGTCCGTGTACGTCCAACAGCATGCGCATCATCTCGGCGATGGCAATGGCCGGGTGAGTATCATTGAGTTGGATTACCACTTTATCGGGCAGCTTTTGGAAGTCATCACTTTTTTCCATGAAACGTCGAATGATGTCTTGAATAGCACAAGATACAAAGAAGTATTGTTGTTTTAGTCGCAATTCTTTACCTGATTCAACATCATCTGAAGGGTATAGAACCTTAGAGATGGTTTCGGTTTCAATTTTATCTTTCATTGCTTCGATATAGCCGCCTTTGTTGAAGATGTTGATGTCCAACTCATCATCGGTTTTGGCGGAGAAAAGACGCAAATAATTAACTGATTTGCCGTTATATCCAACAATCGGAAAATCAAAAGGAATTCCATAGATGGTCTTGGTGTTCATCCATAAAAAGTCTTTGGATCCGTCAGGATTGTTTAAGATCTCAACATCACCGTAGATTGGAATTTTAACTACGCGGTCGTGGCGGGCAAATTGCCAAGGAGACTCTTCACCTTGCCAAGTATCAGCTTGCTCAACCTGATAACCATTTTCAAATTTTTGTTTAAACAGACCAAATTTGTAGTTAATGCCATAACCGAATCCGGCAATACCTAATGAGGCCATAGAATCGAGATAGCAAGCAGCTAAACGACCAAGACCGCCGTTGCCTAAGGCCGGATCGTATTCGGTGTCAAAAATTTCTTCCAGAGAAATTTTGGGCCAACCATCAATTTTGATGTCTTTAATAATGTCAAAAAGCCCGAGTGAATGCAGGTTGTTTTCCAAAGAGCGCCCAAGTAGATATTCAATTGACAGGTAGTAAACACGCTTAGAATTGCACTTGTTATAGCGAGCAATAGTTTGATACATTTTATCCATTGCAAATTCGCGCACGGCTAAGGCAATTGCTTGCAAGGCTTCATCCTTAGTTATTTCACAAATTCGTTTACCAATAAAATATTCAATATAGTGTTCTATTGAAAATTTAAGGCGTGCTTTGTCGATTTCATTAATTATAACGGACTTTTTATTCACTTTTCAAACTCCTTATTTCAGCAAAATATTTGCGATGATTGTAATCAAAAATATTTGAAATATGGTTAATAAAATAATTCAGTTTTTTGTTAAAGACTAGGGATTTTTTAATAAAATGATTTGAAGTTATCAAATAATTGATATATAAGCGAACTAACAGGTATAAATATAGCAGGTGACGTAGATGGAAAAAAGGAACTTTTTAGGAAAATTGTTGTTGGGGATTTCTTTTGCTTGTTTTGGAGTGGAAAAAGCATATTCCGGAGATATATTTGAGGCTTTGGCAAAAACCTATAATTCTAATCCGGCTTTGCAAGCTGAGCGTGCATCGGTAAGAGCTGTGGATGAAAATGTTGCTATGGCCAAGACAGGTTATCGTCCCAATATCAGCGCAAAGGGTGGCTATCGTGATGGTGAAAATAAGGTGAAAAAAGGTGTAGGCAACGACGGTAGTTATGACAGCTTGAGCGGATCATTGAATGCAAGCCAACCTTTATTTAACGGCTATTCGACGGTTAATTCGGTTAAAGCAGCTGACAGGACGGTAAAAGCGGCACAAAATAATTTGGCAAATGTTGAACAAAATATTTTAACTGCGGCTTCGACGGCTTATTTGGATGTTTTGCAGAATCGTGCTATTGTTGCTTTGCAAAAAAACAACGAAGAATTATTGAAAAAGAAACTTGATGAAACATTGGAGCGTTTTAAGGTTGGCGAAGTTACCCGTACTGATGTCAGTCAGGCGAAAGCTCGCTATTCACAGGCTATTTCTGATAGAATCGCTTCAGAGGGTGTTTTGCAGTCTTCGGTTGCTAATTATGTAGAATATATTGGTGAAGAGCCTGATGATTTAAGCGAGCCGGTAAAGATGAAAACAATGTTGCCTGACAGCTATGATACGGCATTGGATATTGCAATGAAAAACAATTATACCATAAGACAGGCGCAAAATTTATATGCGGCAAAAGGTTACGCGGTTTATTCGAATATTGGCGAACTTTTGCCCTCGCTGAGCTTGGATGGCTCGGTCGGGCGCAGCAAATCCGAGCAGAATCACAATAATAGCACAGTTGAAAACGCTGAATGGGGCGTAAATTTGAGTGTTCCACTATATGCCGGTGGGGCAACCAATGCCAAGATAAGGCAGAGTAAGTATCAAAAATGGCAAGCCCAAGAAGAAGTTTTGAGCGCCAAACGTGCTGTGAGAGCAGCAGTAAAAAGTGCTTGGGAAAACATGAAAGCCAATGAATCTCAATTAAAATCAATTGCTGATCAAATTGATGCCAGCCGGATTGCTTTGGATGGGGTGCAAAAAGAAGAAGCTTTGGGAAATCGCACGATTTTGGATGTGTTGGATGCATATCAAGAATTGCTCAATTCAGAAGTAAATGATGTTAAAGCACGTCGCAGTTACTATGTTTCGGCAATGAATTTGCTGGCTTCGATGGGTAGAATGACAGCCAAGAGCTTAGGGCTGAATGTCGAGATTTATGATGCGAATAAATATTACCAAGAAACCAAAGATAAATGGATTTCATTGGATTAGTGATAATTGCTTGCTTTATATTGATTTTTTGTGTAGCATGGAAACAACTTAATATTGCCAAGGTGAGATAGTTAAATGACAGATGATAATAACGATATGGAAGTAGAGAATATTTTGTCTTCGATAAAAAATATTTTGGAGGAAGACGAAAGTAATCGAACAAATATACCGTCAGACAATAGTAATGTTGATAATACAAATACTGATGTCGTTGATGCGGCGTTAGCTGATGAAGATATTGATGTGATAGATTTATCGGATGATATGCGTATTGATAGCGATGATAAAGGTATTTTGGATGAAAATGCTATTGATGATGCATCACCTTTGGGAGCTGCGATTGAAGAGTTGGATCGTGCTGATGAGGCAGTGGAACAGAATCAGATTATTTCTGACATAAATGAGCTTTCGGCGACAGAGAGTTTTGTTCAAGATAGCACAGAAGGCAATTCAAGTGAAGAAGGTAATAAGGAAGAGGTTATAGATGGTGTAACTGAGCCGGTGGTTGAGCTTGCGAGTGAGCCGGAAGTTGAGCCTGCAA
This sequence comes from uncultured Pseudomonadota bacterium, assembly GCA_902799835.1. Lineage (GTDB taxonomy): Bacteria > Pseudomonadota > Alphaproteobacteria > RF32 > CAG-239 > CAZU01. The sequence continues at coordinate 214,823 of CADCCF010000003.1, read as the reverse complement.
GTGAGCCGGAAGTTAGTGAACCGGTGATTGAGCTCGCAAATGAGCCGGAAGTTGAGCCTGCAAGTGAGCCGGAAGTTGCTGAGCCGGTAGTTGAGCTCGCAAGTGAGCCGGAAGTTGCTGAGCCGGTAGTTGAGCTTGCAAGTGAGCCGGTAGTTAGTGAGCCAGTAATTGAGCCTGCAAGTGAGCCGGAAGTTAGTGAGCCGGTAATTGAGCCTGCAAGTGAGCCGGTAGTTGAGCTCGCAAGTGAGCCGGAAGTTGCTGAATCTGTTGCTGTTGAGGCAAATGAAGATGCAATTGATGCTTCGGCTAATATTATCAGTAATTTTGCTAAAATATTTTCGAAAAACAAAGAGCAATCTACTTCAGAAGTTGTTGAGCCCCAAAAAGTTAATGAAATCGGTGATGGTAACAGAACTTTAGAGGGTTTTGTTCGTGATGCCGTAGTTAAAGTTATTGGTGATGATATTGCTAAGCAATGGGGTGATGGTGCGGAATATCGCAGCATAGCCGAAGAGGAAATTAAGCGACAAGTTAAGGCTTGGGTTGAAGCTAATATGTCAAAGATGGTTGAAAAAATTGTCAAAGAAGAGATGGAGCGAGTGATTGCAAAGGTTGGCTCATAGGAATGGTTTCATTTTGAGCTGACCTGAAAGTTTTATGCCCTTAAAAGATAGTACTTTGAGGGCATTTTGTGTGTTTTATTGATAAATTGGAATGGGATAATATTGATGTTAGATAAAAATTATAATCCGCAAGATTGGGAAGAAAAGATTTATAAGCACTGGGAAGAAAACGGTTGTTTTAGACCATCGATGGACAAGACGAAAGATCCGTTTTGTATTGTGATACCTCCGGCAAATGTCACCGGTGTTTTGCATATGGGACATGCGCTTGATTATACCTTGCAAGACATATTGATTCGCTATAATCGCATGAGGGGTAAAAACGTATTGTGGCAGGTTGGAACGGATCATGCCGGAATTGCTACCCAGATGGTGGTTGAGCGCAATTTGGCCAAACAAGGTATCAGTCGTCACGATTTGGGTCGAGAAAAGTTTATTGAAACGGTTTGGAAGTGGCGTGAAGAATCCGGCGGGACAATTTGTCGTCAACTGCGCAGACTAGGCGCTTCTTGTGATTGGTCAAGAGAACGTTTTACAATGGATGAGGGATTGAGCCGTGCAGTTAGAAAAATCTTTGTTAATATGTACAAAGACGGTTTGATTTACAAAGCCAAAAAGTTGGTGAACTGGGATGCCAAATTTATGACAGCCGTGTCAGATTTGGAAGTTATTCAGAAAGAAGCAATGGGTAAGATGTATTATTATCGTTACCCGATTGAGGGTGAGAAAGGCAATTTTGTGCAGATTGCCACAACCAGACCGGAAACCATGTTTGGTGATACGGCGGTGGCGATTTCCAAAGATAATGAAAAATTGAAACACCTAATCGGCAAAAATTGCATTATTCCGATTATTGACAGAGTTATTCCGATTATTGCTGATGATCACGCTGATCCGGAAAAGGGAACGGGTGCGGTTAAGATTACTCCGGCACATGATTTTAATGACTTTGAGGTTGGCAAACGTCACAATTTGCCGCTGATTAATGTGCTCAATCCTGATGCAACTTTGAATGAAAACACTCCGTTTGCCGGTATGACAACGGCGCAAGCCAGAGAGGCAACCATTGCTAAAATGGATGAGTTAGGCTTGATGGACAAGATTGAAGATCACCCGATGGTGATTCCTTATGGCGACAGGTCAGGCGTAGTGATTGAGCCGATGATGACAGATCAATGGTTTGTTGATGCGCCTAAATTGGCGGTAGAGGCCATTAAAAAGGTTGAGGACGGCGAGGTAGAATTTTTGCCGAAGACTTATGAAAAAACCTATTTTGAATGGATGCGCAATATTCAACCTTGGTGTATTTCACGCCAATTATGGTGGGGGCATCAAATGCCGATTTGGTATGGTCCGGATGAGCATATCTTTTGCGAGGAGAATGAAGAGGAGGCCAAAGCGGCAGCCAAAGATTTTTATGGACATGAGGTTGAATTAAGACGCGAAACTGATGTGTTGGATACTTGGTTTTCCTCAGGATTGTGGGCTTTTTCGACTTTGGGTTGGCCGGATAAGACCGAATTTTTGGATACTTTTTATCCGACATCAGTGTTGGTTACCGGATTTGATATTATTTTCTTCTGGGTTGCCCGCATGATGATGATGAGCCTTTATGCCATGAAAAAAATACCGTTTAACACGGTTTATCTGCATGGTCTGGTTCGTGATGAGCATGGGCATAAAATGTCAAAATCCAAGGGCAACACGGTTAATCCGATTGAGATGATTGACACTTACGGCTCTGATGCCTTGCGCTTTTTTATGGCGGCGATGGAAACCCAAGGGCGCGATATAAATATGAGCGAGGCGAGAGTGGCAGGCTATCGCAATTTTGCCACCAAACTGTGGAATGCCGCGCGCTTTGGCGAAATGAATGAAATCGATTTTGCCGCAGAGTTAGATGAAAAAGAGGTGAGCGGACAAATCAATCGCTGGATTATTGCCAAAGCCAAAGTTATGACCAAGGAAGTCAGTCGTAATTTGGATAATTTCCGTTTTTCGGATGCGGCAAATGCAGTCTATCAGTTTGTCTGGGGTGATTTTTGCGACTGGTACATTGAGATGAGCAAGCCGGTTTTGTATGGTGAAGATGGGAAAGCAAAAGCTGAAACCAAGGCTGTTTTTGCCTGGGTTTTACGTCGGATTATGATTGTGTTACACCCGTTTATGCCGTTTATTACAACTCAAATTTGGAATGATTTGGGGTTAGGCAAAGGCGAGCTGATGTTGCATGAGTGGTGCAAGGATGAAGCGATTGATGTATCAGCACAAAAATCGGTTGACTGGGTGATTGAAGTGGTTTCGCAAATCAGGTCGTTGCGCTCGGAAATGAATTTGCCGGTCGGAGCCAAATTGAAGGCTTATTTGCAAGGTGCCGATGTTGCCAAAGGTTATTTGGCAGACATGAGCAAGATTATTTGCGCATTGGCAAGATTGGAGTTTTTGCAAATAAGCGAGGAAGAAGCAACCAAAGATATGGTTAAGGTTGTAACCTCGGATGGGGTAGTGTTGTTGTCGTTGCAAGGAGTAATTGATTTTGCCGCTGAGCGCGAGCGTTTGGCAAAAGAATTGGCAGCTTTGGAAAAGAACTTGCAAGCCTATGAGGCTAAACTCAACAATCCGGCTTTTGTGGAAAGGGCTCCGGAAAAGATAGTGGCGGAAGAAAAACGGCGCCGCCAAGAAGCTTTGGATAAAAAACAAAAAATCGAAGATTCTTTGAACAAAATAAAGGATTTGTAATTAATTAAACAAAATAAAAAACGGGTTGGCATATAGTCAACCCGTTTTTTTAAGAATATCTCGACTACCAGGCGTCGTCGTAGCCTAATTCAGGATCGTTAACAGCTTTTTGCCAGGCATCATCTTTTTCATACATATTTTTATTCCAAAAGTTTAAGTTCTCAGTTGACGTGGTGCCAAGGCTGTTCAGTTGGTCATATTTGTAAACTTCAGGATTACTCCATATCCAGTTGCCCCCTTCATCAAGACGATTGAACGAGCAATACAGGCGGACGATGGCGGCCATTTCTTGGTTGCGAACGGGGAACAGATTCCATATAACCGAAGAAGCATCAACGTTAACATCAGAAGATTCCTTGATTTTGTCATAAAACGCTTTGTAGTTGTTTTGGGCATAAGGACTGTCATTGCCGGCATTGGTCATAGGATAGAGGAAGCCCATCAAGACGCTCCAACCTTTTACTTTGCCGTCGTTGGAGTGTTCAGCCATGGAAGTGTTGAGCCAAGTGTTGGTTTGGAACAACAGAGGAGCTCCGGTAACGGTTGCGGTATTGCCCTCATTAGTCATGGTTACCTCATACTCATCACTATAGTCGTTTTCGCGAAGCGGGTTTTCAAAGCGATCAACCATGTAATCAAAACTCTCCGCACCGGCGGAAGTGCTTTTGCCGGTGCCATGGATTGGGAATATTTTTTTAAGAGTGCTGACGTTGTTGACGCCTACCAAGTTGCGAACATCATAAATTTCGGACATTTTCCAACGGAAAGGTTCGATGGTGATGACGGTATCATAAGCAGGCGGGCATTGGGGAGCCGGCACGAATCCCAGCCAAGGTGAGGTGATGCAGTTGGCATCATTACCGCAATCAGAAATGTTGCCAATGCCTTCATGTAAAAATTTTGGTGCCCCATCATCATCATCGTTAAGAGTCCAGTCAAAGTCCAAATTTGATACGGTGTTATCGGCAACATAGATACCTTTGTTGATGTAATCCGGCAAAATATCGCTAAGGCGAGAGCCACCGCGCGAAGCCAGTTTGATATCATTCATCACCGAGGTGTAGGCAGGATTGATTTGGTAATAGTCGTAAGATTCGTCAGAGTTACTGCCGTCACCTTTGATAGCGCCGCCGGCCTGATTGCCGACAACTCCTTGGAGAGCATAGGGTTTGTCGCTAACCAAACGGCGAGCACGGATAAAACCATCGTCTTTATTGTTGGGAGCGGCTAATTCAATCACACCATTACGGCTGATTAAGACATTAGGAGATTCTTCATCAACTGAGCCAAGTTGCGGTTGAGAAAAATCAGTGTATTCGGAGGGATTAACACGTGCAGCATTAGTGTTACCAATGGTTAAGCCTCCACCATCAATGACAGCTCCGCCTTCCGCACCTTTATTTTGTAGGATAATACGACCATCACGGATATGTATATTAGGGTCACCATGCTCATTATCAGCGATGCCTATATTTATGTCGTTATCCTGTAAACCAATCCAACTTTGCTTGTCAGTTCCTGCTGATAAACGTGCAGTATCATTATCCATTACTAATCCTGGGGCTGATTGGCTATAGCCTCTTCCAATATAGGTTACGTCATTGTTGGCTACAATTTTGTTACCGGTTGCAGCAACACCGGCGCCGACCCCGAAATCTCCTTTGACAACCGTGCCATCGCCGCTGACTTCAAGCATGGTGCCGGAAGCGGGATCGTCGCCACCGACGGTCAGGCCATAGCGAGCATGCAAATTGTTGAAATTGGCAAGTTTTCCATTGATTTTGTTAACATCGATGATGTCATGACCATTCATATCCAAATCACCATCAATTGTGGTTTTATGAAGAGTGGTTTCACCATCAACAACCAAATTACGACCAATGGATGCATCATTGGTAACTCTAAGAGAATCAGCCTTTATTCTGCCGCCTACTCCAAGATCGTTATGGAAGGATGCGGTGCCTGTGACATCAAGGGTGCCGCCGACAGTAGCATTACCGCTGATGGAGCCATCACCGGTTATAGCAAGGCTGGTACCGCTGATAGAGCCGCCGTCAACATCGCCGTGGTGAGTTCCGGTAGTGTCACCATGATGATGTCCATAAGAATCCCCTTGTAAAGTTCCGTGAAATTGCGGTGCGGTGATGTCGCCGGTAGAGGTGATGGTTCCGGTGTTGGTTATGCCATTGAGGGTGCTTGTTCCGGTGACACTGAGAGCTCCGTTTATGTTGGCGGCTGCCGCAGTCAGCAATGTTGTGATATTGGCGTTAGGGGTGGTTAGACCACTGGTTACAGTTACACCGGCCGCCGAGTTGGCAACAATGTTGGTAACACCTTGAATGTCGTGTCCTTGCATATTGAGCAAAGAATTGTTACCGAACAGCAAGGGAGTTTTCATGGTGTTTTTATCGGCTTCACCGGTCCAAACACGATATAAGGCTTCGGAAGAGTCAACATCACCAACCGCCGAAGAAATAGCTTCGGTGGAGATGGATACTAACGAGTTGTCTTTAACCGGATGCTCATCATCCCAAGCAAAACCGAATTGTTCAGGAGTGGTGCTCCAAGAACCTTGGGTACCGTTAAAGCGATAACCGCTTTCATCTTTGGTTATCATACCGCCGTTGGTACCAATCATGGTGGCAATTTTGGCAGCACGTCCGCGGGTCATGTCGTCGTTGAGCGCGGCAACCACGGCTGAGGTGAAAACATTGTGATGGTTGCCTTGCAAGTCGGTGAGGGATTCTTTTTTGACCGCAATCCTAAAGTCTTCAAACAATTTCGAAGCTTGGTTTAAGTCAAAACCCTCCGGCAGGTAGGCTTGAATTTTGGCAAAGTGTTCAGATTCAGGATCAATAACCGTGGTATCGCCCATAGAGGCTAAATTAGTGTAGTTGTCTTTAAGGTAGGAATCAACGGCTTGAGATACCATGCGGATTTGAGAGGCGACGTTGATGTCTTGCAGTTCGGTGGTGCGTTCGGCGGCTTTGCGGTACAAAACCGGAGTTACCATGGCTATCAATCCTAACATAGCCAAAGCCTCAATCATAATGCTGCCTTTTTGTGATGAATTAAATTTTTTCATGAGACACCTCTCTTTCATCGCCATGACAAATAGGCAAAACACGCATCATTACTGTTGATACATGTTCTGCCGCTAAATTGGGAGGGAATGAGAAAATCTCTACCCTCATAATTGCGGATGTAATAATTGCTACCGGTCTTTACGATGTAACCGGCCATTTGACTGCTACCGAAATGCTTGCGCATAGCCGTGGTTAAATCTCCGGATGGAATGGCTTTGCCTTCACGGTCAAAAGTCATCCAATGTTGCGGAATCGGACCATAGGTAAATAATCCACGCAAAACTTGAGTCTCCTCGCCATTTTGCTGGCACGAACCATTGCAATCAGCATTGACATAATTCGGATTTGCTTGAGTGCCGTTGTTGCATAAACAGGCAATTTGATTGTGGTAGGACGGGTTGTTGATAAAGCCAAAAGTTATGTAATCAGCGCTTGCTTCATCAGCATCACCGGTGGGATAAGCCACCATGTTTTTGGTTTCACATGTTTTGTCGGCTTCACTGTAAGGATGGCCATCCGGACAGGCAAAAGGCCAACCATGTTGTTTCATATATTCAAGTCCGGCTTTGTGTTTTACCACCATTTGGATCATCATGGACTGGGCAACCGGCGTATCGACAACACCGACCATGTCGCTGCGCAAAGGCAGAACATAGGCCGCTAATGCCGCCAAAAATGTTGCTAACACAATCCACAAGTACATATCATAACTCCTTTGTAGTCCTACTGTGATTATTTTATCATAACATATAATTTGTTTCAAATGTGTTAAATTATTATGATATTTTATGGGGAAAAGTCGGGAATTTTTTTTATATTATTGACACTTTTGAGTGACCAAAAGTGTCCAAAAAACATCGGAGACCCCTAATTCGCAGTCTAAAGACTGCTCAGGGGTGACATTATCGGTTTTGTCATGCCCGAAGTACATCGGGTCAGGCTCGCAATCTCAAACCCTAACTAACTTACTCCTTTCATCCGTTTTTGGGGTGACAGGAGGGGTGTTTTCAGGGCTTAAAGGGTTAATAGGGTTAAATTCAAAAAAAAGCGCTTTAGAAAAGCGCTTAAAATTTATTCTTTGTGGCGGAACGTTATGCGCCCCTTGGTCAAGTCATAAGGTGTCATTTCAATATCAACCTTATCACCAACCATAACGCGAATGCGAAATTTGCGCATTTTACCGGCGGTATGAGCCAAAATTTCAACACCATTTTCCAGTTTTACTCTGAACATGGCATTAGGCAGTTTTTCAATAACTTCGCCGGAAAGTTCCAGTAATTCTTCTTTACTCATGTTATTTTTTCCTTTTTTGAGATTCTTTTGGATGTTTTATATTCTTTTGTTTTGCTTTTGGCAAGTCTTTTTGTGGCGGAAAAACAAAACTAAAGCAACTTCCTTTGCCGACATGGGAGGTTACTTCAATTAATCCGCCTTGCTTTTCAATAATTGATTTAGCAATCGAGAGACCTAAACCGGTGCCGTTGGAGTTTTTGGACTGGTTGCCGTGGGAGAAGAACGGATTGAATATCTTGTTCAAATTTTCTTTGCTGATACCGGTGCCGTTGTCGGTAAAGCTGATTTTGATGCCTGAGGTGGGTGATGAGGTTATTTTTACCTTTAGGAGACCTTTGTTGGGCATAGCCTTGATGGCATTTAAGATAATATTAATCGAAGCAATTTTGAAATCGGTTTCATTGCCGGTGAGCATGATGGGTTTGGCCGGTTTTTGCAGTTCAATTTCCACGCCGTTTATTTTAGCTTCATAATCCAAAACTTCAATTGTTTCGGCGACTGACGCTGCACAGTCAAAAGTAGTGTACACAACATCGCGATTGCGTGTCAATTTTAGCAGGCGTTCGGGAACTTTTGTGGCACTGACAATCTCGTTGTATATCATAGTTATCAGTTTCTTTTCTTCCGCGTCATCGGATTTGTCTTGATAGTATTTTGACATCAGATGCTCAGTTATGATACGCAAAGCACCTAACTGATTCTTAATTTCATGCGCGATTGATGAGGATAAGAATCCTAAAGACGAGACTTTTTGTTGGTGAGAAAAATCAATATCATGGCTTAAATCACGAATTGATTCAATGATATAGCGGCGGTGATTGTCATAATACAACGGTGCCGCATTAATAGCCAAATAACTGTTGGGAGAGTGCGAAAATTGCTGAATAGTATTAGAAACTTTTTGCGATTTTTCCATGATTTCGCGTAAAGGACATTTTGAATTGGGGATGTTGCACGGTTCACTATAACCAAAAGATGAGGCGTAACATTTGGTATTAATGCGCGGATGATCGCCGGATAGTTGGTAATAGCTTTTGTTGGCAATTACAATGTTGTATTTTTCATCAATTACACGGATACCGTCAGGAATACTATCAATAATTGATTGGAGAAAGTTTTCTTCTTCTTTGACCTTGTTCATCATGTTTTGCAGATTATCCAACATGGTGTTAAAAGTGGAAGTTAGACGATCAAGTTCATCAACAAATCGAGAACCTTTGCGCTCAGGGACACGCAACTTGAGGTTGCCGTGGCTGATTTGTTCGGAAATTGTTGCAATATTGTTGATAGGAGTAAGAATCAGCTTTTTAATAACCCACCCCATAATCAAAATAAAAATAATTTGCAAAATAGTGCTGGCGGTAATGATGGCTACACCATGGTTAATGGTTTTATATTGTTCACTGTATTGTGAAGTTCGCTCAGCAATTGATTGCTGTTCTTTCACCAAAAAATTGGCGTTTTCAGTATCAAATATCAAAGAATAGAGGTAAGCATTGTTTTTTATGCTTTTTTCCAAATCGGGCATTTTGTTAGCTAAATTTTTCAACTCTTTAATTGTGTTGATGTTGTTTAGTAACAAATTGTTGTACTGTTGATTGCGTTGAATCGATAAAATTTGATCTTTTTCAATTTTGAGTGAATATGCGGTGTAAAATGTGTAGATAAAAAGCAAGCATGAGCTTATAGTCAAAGTCAGGATGAGATATATTATTTTTCGATTAAGGCTTAAGAACAATAGTTTTCTCCTTATAAATACATTAACTCACTCGCATATTATGTACATTTTAGCGTATAATTAGTTGATAAAAGATAAACAAAAAGCAGAAATTTTCATTTCTGCTTTAGTTTTTATGAAAAAAGCCTTTATGCTTCACATAAAAGAGCATATATTTCGGTTGGATTACTCATCTGGCGCAAGCGCTCACAAATGCTTTCATCTTTTAAGCATCTGGATAGTGATGCCAAAGCGGTAAGATGGTCAGCTCCCGAGCTTTCGGGTGATATCAACAAAAATGCCAAATCAACCGGTTTGCCATCAACAGCATCAAATTCAACAGGATAGCTCGGACGTGCAAAAAATACCATCGGCTGAGTCAATTCATAAAAGCGACCATGGGGAATGGCAACACCTCCGCCCAAACCGGTTGAGCCTAAGTTTTCGCGTTCCATAATAGTGTCAAAAAGCGACAATGCATCTATGGAGCATACTCCTGATGCCCGCTGAGCCAAATCAGTCAAAAATTCACGCTTTGAGCCTGATTTCAGACCGACAAAAATGCTTTTTTCTTGCAAAAGATTAGCAATGTTCATGCTTAATGCCAAACTATTTAGGTTCTACCCAACCGATATTGCCATCTTTGCGGCGATATACCATGTTGAAAGTGTTAGTGGCAGTGTTTTTGAACATTAATGCCGACTCGTTATTCAAATCCATGAACATTACAGCTTCAGAAACAGTGCAAACCGGAATATTAGCCTCTAATTCGGCAATAGTAAGAGGTGCGTAATCATTAACCTCTTCAGCTTCTTCATCGTAAGGGAATACTGCTTCGTTTGCAATTTCAGCCATGCCGGTCTTGCCTTTGTGGTCATTTAATTTGGTTTTGTGGCGGCGCAAACGGGTTGCAATATGCTCATTGGCGGCATCAAATGAAGAATAAGGATCGCCGGCGCGACCGGTGCCTTTTAAGATAATGTTTTTAGCCGGATGAACAGTAACTTCGGCAATAAACTCATCTTTTTCTTTAGTGAAATTTACCGAACAGCTGACCGGAGACGGAAAATACTTATTAACAGAGTTTAAGATGCTTTCTTCAACATGGGCGCGGAGTCTGTCTCCAATGTCAACCTGATTACCTGATAATGTGATTTGCATATTTCTTACCTTCTATTTTAATTAAAACATATTCACACGGGATGCAGTCAAAAATACACCCGCCTGAGACTACGAGATACTATTTTATTTTAGAGAAGTCAATATAAAAGTCAATTTAAATTGGTTTGTTGCGAACCAATCTTTTGCGTTCGGCTGAAGTCGGAATGTTTAAGGCTTCGCGATATTTGGCAACTGTACGGCGGGCAATTTTGGTGCCATCGTTTTCGAGTAACTCAACAATTTTTTCATCAGAAAGGATATGTTTGGGATCTTCTTTTTCAATAAGTTTTTTAATGCGGTGTTTGATGGCTAAGGTCGAGGTGTCATCATTGCCAAGGTAGCTTCCGGCGGCATTGGAGAAGAAATATTTCAACTCAAAAGTTCCTATCGGGGTTGACATGTATTTGTTGGTAGAAACACGACTGACAGTACTTTCACTCAAATCAAGCGCTGAAGCGATATCTTTGAGTGTCATGGGTTTGAGGTGCTCAATGCCTTTTTCGAAAAAGTTGTATTGCCGCAAAATTATTTCCTCAGCGATGCGCAAGATAGAGGTAGCCCTGCTGTGGAGAGCTTTTAGAATAAAAGATGCGCGATTAAAGTTTTCTTTTAAGTAACGGGCGGCATTGCGGTCGGATTTCATTTCAGAATAATAGCGATGATTTATCAATAACCGCGGTAAAGAAAGTTGATTCAGCTCAACACGATATTCACCTAAAGCATTGCGGCGGACAATAATGTCGGGAATTATGCTGGAATTAAAACTTGTTGACCAATCGGCAGCAGGTTTGGGATTTAAGCTTTGGATTTGTTTTATCATGCCGATTAGTTGTTCGGTTGAGCAGTTGCATAGCTGACTTAATTTATGAAAATCTTTGCTGGCAAGCAAGGTAAGATTATCAAGCAAAATTTGCATGGCAGATGATAGTTCGTTACGGTCATTCAGTTGGATTTTTAGGCATTCAGCCAGATTTTGCGCGAATATCCCAGATGGCTCAAACTGTTTCATTTTATCAAGGATTTTTTGTAAACGAGAGGACGAAACTTTTAATTTGGTGGCAAGAGAGCCTATATCTGCGCTAAAATAACCGGAGGCATCCATGTTTTCCAATAAGATAAGCGCCAATATTTTATCAGAATTGTCAGTGAAATTAAGATCGATTTGTTCTTTGATGATATCGTAGAGTGATTTGTCAGAAGCCAGGCGCTCGCTGATGTAGTCAAAATCATCATCAGCCGTGATATGGGCTTTGGCCTGACGATAGTCGCTCCAATCCGAATTTTCAAAACTGTTATATCCCTCAGCATCAGAACCAAAATCATCAAAATGATTTTGTTCATCAAAATCATTGGAAAAACTATCATCATCTTCTTGCGGTGAAATGTTTTCTGTATCAGAAGCATCTTGTCGCAACAGTTCATTTTCTTTTTCCAATAAAGGATTGGCCGAAAGTTCTTGCTCAACAAATTCGTTGAGTTCAAGATTTGACATTTGCAACAAATTGATGGCTTGCTTCAACTGAGGTGATAATTTCAGTGATTGAGTTTGTTTTATCTCTAGTTTAGGAGCTAAAGCCATCAGCGCAACTTTTGATTACATTGAAAAATTATCGCCAAGATAAACTTTGCGAACATCTTCGTTAGCTACAATTTCAGCCGGAGTACCTTCCATAAGAACAGTTCCGCCATGCAGGATGTAGGCGCGATCGGTAATATCCAAGGTTTCGCGTACATTGTGGTCAGTAATCAAAACACCAATACCACGATGTTTGAGTTGAGAGACTAGTTTGCGTATTTCACCGACAGCAATAGGATCAATACCGGCCAGTGGTTCGTCAAGCAAGATATAGTTGGGTTGGCTGGCCAAAGCTCTGGCTATTTCCAGACGACGACGTTCACCGCCTGACAGGGCTAGAGCCGGGGATTTGCGCAAATGAGCAATGGAGAATTCATTGAGCAGACTTTCTAACATATTTTCGCGTTTGCTTTCATCTTCAATAACCAATTCCAAAATAGCTTTAATATTATCTTCAACGCTTAGAGTGCGGAAAATAGATGCCTCTTGAGGCAGATAACCTATACCTAAACGAGCTCTTTTGTACATGGGCATACGCGTGATATCTTGTCCATCAATGCGAACTTCACCATAATCGGGGGTAATAAGTCCGGTTACACAATAAAAACAAGTCGTTTTGCCGGCTCCGTTAGGACCAAGTAATCCCACGGCCTCGCCGCGCCGAACATTGAGAGATACATTGCGTAATACCGGTCTTTTTTTGTATTTTTTACCGATGTTAAAAACTTCTAATTTAGACTGGATCGGGCTCATTTGCTTTTTTCCTTTTTAGTTTCCTTAAATACTCCGCTGACGCGTCCTTTTTTGTTTGAGAGTATTTTGCTGATTCCGGTGTTGAGATCGGTCTCAGCTACATCACCTTTTAGGATGTTTCCTTTTTGATTAATGGTTATATTATTGAAGAGTTTGACTATTTTATTATTGGCAAAATAAGTTCCGGAATCGGCGGTAATTTCACCATCTTTAGTAACAATCTTGATGTTGCCGGCGATATCAACTTTATCAATAACCAATTTTTCAACTTTATCCTTAATAAAATAAGCAGTCATTTTATCAGAAAAAATCTTGTTCCCTCGTTTGTCGGTAACTATGACATTGTTTTGGGCAAGGGCTTGGCGCTTTGACTGCCAATAGGTAATCGGGCCGGATGATGTAATTTCGCCGTCCGGCGTTTTGATACGGGCCGGTTTTCCGGTCAATACGGCAGAATCTGCTTTGACATCATAAATCATATCATCGCCCCAAGCCTTTATTTGATCCGAACTCATGATAACATTTTGGTGAGCCTCAACTCGAGATATTTTATTTTTGTTTTTGGCATTATAAAAACCAACCAGCTTATGAGCTTTTATGCTCATATTGCCTTTGGAGGCCACGGCATTACCGATAGCAACCAGCTTTTGCTCATGTTGATGATATTCTACCCGATCATTGGCATTAAGTTTAATATCTTCAGCTAGAGCAGGAGATATTAACATAATCATCAATAGAGTAAAAGGCATTATCCGTAACATTACTTTGTTTCCTTTTTCAGACTGTCTTCGTCTATGATAATAGTCGTTTTGCCGGTAAAAACAATAGTATGGGTGTCAGCATTGACTTGAAGTCCTTCAGAATTGAGATGGCCGAGAAAACCATATCCTACAACAGGTTGTTTGGAAAAACCTGAGGCAGTTTTAAAATCGTAGAAAAAGTTACGGGTGTCAATATTCATACCTTTGCTATAAACTAATTCAACTTTGCGGGGAAGTTGTAAAGTTTCTTTTACTTGGTCATATATTCCATTGGGTGAACTGGCTTTAATCCATTCGCCGTTATCAAGCGGAAAAGATGCTTCAAGTTTCAGTATGTCGTATATTTTTGATCCGACAGAGGTTTCTTTAATTGTCTTAGCAATGAAATTATTAACACGACCTTTGGCATCGGTAACATAGAGAGTAGTGTCTTCGGCTGACATTTTTTCAATATCGCCATTAGGTATAATCAAATCAATAGCTATTTCGTTAATATCTTTTTTCAGCGTCGGTAGGAACAGGAGTGATGTACCAAGGATAGCAGCAAGCAACAATAACGATATTTTTATCAAAGTAATTTTGCGCGAATGGAGATAAGCCGAACGTTTGTATTCTTGTTCGGCCAAATCTCCATCGATAAATTTATCAATTTTGTTAATATTTGACAAATTGATTAAGCGACTCCCGCGCGCAAGCAATCGTGAATATGAATAACCCCAATCGGTTTGTCGTTTTCTATGACGAATAGTTGGGTAATTCCTTTGCCGGTATTGTTCATGGTGTTCAAAGCTTCAACAGCCAATACATCAGGGGCAATGGTTTTGGGATTACGGGTCATTACTTCTGATACTTTTTTAGTCATAACATCAGGTTGTAAGCAACGACGCAAATCACCATCGGTTATAATTCCTTGTAAGCGTCCGGCGTCATCAACTATACCGACGCAACCAAGCATTTTAGAGGTCATAACCAACAAAGCATCTTGCATTGAAGTTTCGGTCGAAACTAAAGGCATTTCATCACCTTTGTGCATAAGGTCAGATACTTTGCGTAAAACGGCTCCGAGTTTTCCACCGGGGTGGCGTTGTTTGTAGTCAGTTTTACTGAAACCTTTGCGTTCCATTAATGCAACCGCCAAGACATCGCCCATAACTATGGTGGCGGTGGTGGAAGTGGTAGGAGCTAATCCCAGAGGGCAAGCTTCTCCGGAATCGGGAAGTTTAAGCAATATATCACCGGCTTTACCAAGCGAGCTATCGGGATTCTTGGTAATAGCAATCAATGGGATTCCAAAACGTTTGCAATAGACCAAGATATCGGAAAGTTCGCGAGACTCGCCGCCGTTTGATATAGCAATAACAGAATCATTTTGGGTAAGCATACCCAAGTCGCCATGGCTGGCTTCGCCGGGGTGAACAAAGAAGGCAGGAGTTCCGGTGGAGGCAAAAGTGGCAGCAATTTTGTGAGCAATGTGCCCTGATTTGCCCATTCCGGTGACAATAACATATCCTTTGGTGTTCTGTAAAACATCCAATGCTTTGGATAAGTTTTCGTCAAACTCGGTCTTCATCAACTCAAGGCCTTCTATCTCTTTGTCAATGGTGCGTTTTGCTGATGCAATATCGTCTTGATTATTCATATCAAAGTCTCCAAAAATTAATACCATGTAGCGAGATTATGATTTTTAGGTCGTAAAGGCAAGTTGTTTTTCCACTTTATGCATTTTTTATAAAAATTAAAGAAAAGATTAAATAATTTCTTGACATTAGAGAATAAAAACTTTTATATAACTGATAAATTAGTGAAGCTGTGTTTTGATAAACACGGATATTTTTTTTAATGTTTAATAAGGTGATAGCTTATGGCAAATGTTAATCCTTTACAGTTTTTCCGTCAGGTTAAACAGGAAGTTAAGAAAGTTACATGGCCTTCTAAAAAGGAGGTTGTTCAAAGTTTGGTTATGGTGATTGCTTTGGTTGCAATTGCTGCCGCTTTCTTTTTTGTGGTTGATCAGGTTTTAAGCTGGATTGTTAAATTGGTATTTTCTATTGGAGAATAGTTAAGATGGATGCTCGTTGGTATGTTGTGAATGTTCATTCCGGTTGTGAGAAAAAAGTTGCTCAGTCAATTAAAGAGCAAGTTATGCTTAAGAAATGGGATGACAGAATTTTTGATATTTTAATCCCGATGGAAGAAGTTGTTGAAGTTAAAAAAGGACAAAAGGTTGCCAGTGAGCGCAAGTTTTTCCCCGGATATATTTTAATTAACATGATAATGTCGGATGAGGCATGGCATTTAATCAAAAATAATCCTAATGTCAGTGGCTTTTTAGGTTCACGCAACAAGCCTTATCCGGTTACTCAGGCTGAAGTTGATAGAATTATGACCCAAATGCAGGAAGGCGTTAAGAGGCCGCGTGAGGTGGTTAATTTTGAAATTGGCGAGCAGGTAAGGGTTTGTGACGGACCATTTGCTTCGTTTGTCGGTTTAGTAGAAGATGTTGATGTCGAAAAGGCCAGAGTTAAGGTTTCAGTATCGATATTTGGCAGAGCAACTCCGGTTGAATTGGAGTATACTCAAGTAGAAAAAATATAATTAAAATATAAGGAGATGGACTAATGTTTAAGGGTTTTTTAGGTGAGTTTAAAAAATTTGCAATGCGCGGCAATGTTATTGACATGGCTGTTGGTATCATTATCGGAGCTGCGTTTGGCAAAATAGTAGACTCGTTGGTTAAAGATGTTATTATGCCGCCTTTGGGTTTGTTGTTGGGTAAAGTTGATTTTACCAAT
The DNA here is from genome assembly GCA_902799835.1 of uncultured Pseudomonadota bacterium. Classification (GTDB taxonomy): domain Bacteria; phylum Pseudomonadota; class Alphaproteobacteria; order RF32; family CAG-239; genus CAZU01. Next base: position 198,322 of record CADCCF010000003.1, on the reverse strand, counting down.
ATGTTTTTGGTTATGAAAGAAGGTGCTACTCCGGCTCCTTATAATTCATTAGCTGCTGCGCAAAATGCCGGTGCGGTTACATGGAATTTCGGTTTGTTCATCAATGCTGTTATCAGCTTTTTGATTGTAGCTTTTGCTGTATTTTTGTTGATTAAGACTATTAATAAATTGCAAGAGAAGATGGACAAGAAAGAAGCTAAGGAAGTTGCGGTTACTACAAAAACTTGTCCTTATTGCTGCTCTGAAATTCCGTTGAATGCGACTCGCTGTCCGCACTGCACATCAGAATTGAAAGAGGGTGCTAAGAAGAGCAATGTTAAAAAGAGTAGTGCTAAGAAGAAATAATTTATTTGCGGTATTGCAAAGAGGAATGTTGGAAAACATTCCTCTTTTTTTGCTTAAAGGCTATAATTTTTTGTTGCGATATAAAAATCAATGTTGTATAAAACCAAAGAATTAAAGTTAATTTTTGATATTGACTAGGAGATTTTTTATGTCAGGACATTCCCAATTTAAAAACATTATGTATCGCAAAGGTGCTCAAGATGCCAAAAAAGCGAAAGTTTTTGCTAAGTTAGCCAGAGATATTACCATTGCCGCCAAGTCCGGTATGCCGGAGCCGGATAAAAATCCGAGATTGCGTTTGGCAATTGCTGCCGCCAGAGCCGAAAGTATGCCGAAAGATAACATTGAACGCGCTATTGCTAAGGCTACACAAACAGCAGGCGGTGATGATTATGTTTCAACCCGTTATGAAGGTTTCGGTCCGGGAAAAGTTGCTGTGATTGTAGAGTGCTTAACTGATAATAAAAACCGTACAGCCGGCAATGTGAGAACTATTTTTGGCAAGCGTGGTGGTGCCATGGGCGAGAGCGGTTCGGTTACTTTTAATTTTGAGCGTATTGGTTTTATTCAATATCCTTTGGCCACAGCGGCAGCCGATGCGATGTTTGAAGCCGCTTTAGAGGCCGGTGCCAATGATGTGGCGAGTGATGATGAGCATCATGACATTGAGACTTTGCCCGATGATTTGAATATGGTAACTGAAAATTTGGAAGCCAAGTTCGGTACGCCGGCAGCCTCGCGTTTGGAGTGGAAACCGTTGGTTAAGACCGATATTACCGATCTAGATACGGCTAAAAAGTTTTTGGATTTTGTTGACGCTATGGAAGATGATGATGATGTGCAACATGTATATCACAATGCTGAAATAGCTGAAGATGTTATGCAAAAATTAGCGGCTGAATAAGGCGCTGATTACCTGTTACAGCCGCTTGCGGACTAATGAAGCCGTGGCGGCTGTTTTGTTAAAAAGGAAAATTTTATGCGAATATTGGGGCTTGATCCGAGTTTATCATCAACCGGTTGGGGAGTGATTGAAACAGAAAGCAATCGCGTCAAATATGTGGCTGACGGATTTATTCCCACCAATACAAAGTTGCCGATTGCGGAAAGATTAAGTGAGATAAATAAGGTATTAAGAGAAGTTATCGAAACTTATCATCCGGACGAGGCGGCAATAGAACAGGTATTTTTAAATTCCAATCCGTCCTCAACCATGAAATTGAGTATGGCCAGAGGGGTGGTGATTATGACACCGGCGCAATATGGCATTTCGGTAACGGAATATGAACCGAACAAGGTTAAAAAAGCTATTGTCGGAGTGGGAAAAGCTGAAAAATCGCAAGTTGAAACGATGGTAAAAGTATTGCTTCCCGGATGCAAACCGAAAAATAATGACTCATCAGATGCTTTGGCAATTGCTTTGTGCCATTTTCAATACCGCGGAGCCTATGGATTAAAAAAATAATATACTTGTAGAAAGTTATTTTATTGTATAAATTATAACAAGTGTTTTTGGGTAAAAAGGTCAAATAAATGATTGCAAAGTTAAAGGGACTGGTTGATTCAATCGGCGAGGACAATTTGGTTGTTGATGTCAACGGTGTCGGGTATTTGGTGTATGCTTCGGCAAAGACTTTAGGTCGACTGATGGTGGAACAGCCGGTGGCATTGCTGATTGAAACAATAGTCAGAGAGGATAGTATAACTTTGTTCGGTTTTATGGATCCTTTGGAGAAAGAATGGTTTAATACCTTGACCAAGGTGCAAGGTGTTGGGGCAAAGGTCGGTCTGAGTATATTGTCGGTATTGTCAACTCAACAGTTAAACCAAGCGGTGGCAGCTCAGGATAAAAATATGTTTACCATGGCCAGTGGGGTTGGTCCCAAATTGGCGGCGCGAATTGTTACTGAGTTAAAAGATAAAATTGTCAGTGTTCCGACGGCGATTGTGTCTAAAGACTTAAAAGATGCCGTAGCGGCTGCCGATGGAGTTGCCGAAGATGCGGATGTTAAAACTTTTGAGGATAATTTGGCAGCGCGTGATGACGATCCGAGCAAAATAGAAGATGCAATTTCGGCTTTGGTAAATTTGGGTTATCAGAGGATTGATGCTTATAAGGCGGTTAACCAAGCTTCAATGAAACAGCCGAATGCCGATATGGGTGAGTTGATAAAATTAGCATTGAAAGAATTTGTAAAAGGATAATAGGTTATGGACGAAAATCGAGTTGTCAGCCCTAAACAACAGGTTGAAGATGAACAAAACAACATGCCGGTTAATTTGCGTCCGACTTCGTTGAGTGATTTTGTCGGACAAGCTCAGGTTTGTGAAAATTTAAAAGTGTTTATCGAAGCGGCTAAAGCAAGAGGAGAAGCTCTGGATCATGTTTTGCTGTTTGGTCCTCCGGGATTGGGTAAGACTACCCTTGCTTCAATTGTGGCGCATGAACTGGGGGTAAATTTTAAGGCAACTTCAGCTCCGATGATTTCAAAATCAGGCGATTTGGCGGCAATTTTGACCAATTTGGAACGTAATGATGTCTTATTTATTGATGAAATACATCGTTTAAATCCGGCGATTGAAGAGGTGCTTTATTCGGCAATGGAAGATTTTCAACTCGATTTGATTATCGGTGAAGGGCCGGCGGCACGTTCGGTGAAAATTGATTTGCAGCCGTTTACTTTGGTGGGAGCAACTACACGTTCGGGTATGTTATCAACACCGTTGCGCGAGAGATTTGGCATTCCGTTACGTTTGGATTTTTATTCGCCGGAAGAATTGAAAAAAATTGTTTTGCGTGGGGCAAAATTGTTGGGTATGCCGCTTTCTGATATCGGTGCATTGGAAATTGCGCGCCGTTCACGTGGTACGCCGCGCGTGGCCGGAAGATTACTGCGTCGCGTCAGAGATTTCGGTATGGTGGCAAAAGCACAAGAGATAGATAACAAGGTTGCTGATGTGGCATTGAAACGTTTGGATGTTGATAATTATGGTTTGGATGCTTTTGATCGGCGCTATTTGAATTGTATTTTGCAAAACTATGGCGGAGGACCGGTCGGGGCGGATACTTTGGCGGCGGCTTTGTCAGAGGAACGTGATACAATTGAAGAAGTTATTGAACCATTTTTGTTAAAATTGGGATTTTTGCAACGCACACCGCGCGGCAGAGTTATATCTGATGCCGGATGTCAATATTTAGGGTGTCCTCGCAAAAATATTAAGGAAGAAATTGCCAGACAGTTGGATTTGTTGGGAGAACAAAATTGATAGTAAAATCTTTGAATATGCCGTCAGGTGAAATTATAGGTAAAGAGTTTTGGTTTCCAATCAGAGTGTATTGGGAAGATACAGATGCGGAAGGTATAGTGTATTTTGCCAACTATTTAAAGTTTGCCGAGAGGGCAAGAACAGAAATGTTGCGATACTTGGGATGTTGTCAAAGTGAAAATTTGACAGAGACCAAAGCCGGATTTGTGGTGCAACATTGTGATGTCGATTATCTGGCGCCGGCTTATCTTGATGATGAGTTGTTGGTTGGTTGCAGTGCGGTTAATATCGGAGGGGCAAGCGTTACTTTGCATCAGGTAATAAAACGCGGTAATGATGTGCTGACATTGGTCAATGTCAAAGCGGTTTATCTCGATATAGAAAACAAAAAACCAATTAGAATCCCTAAGGAAATAAAGCAACGATTAGAAAGTATTTTGTAGATTATGTAATAAGGCAAACAAATTAGTTGCATAAAATTTTTTTTAGTGTATTAAGGTAGTAACATTAGGCGCAACAGAATGCGCAAGTTCACAAATTAACAAATATAAGGATAACAGAAAATGGTTTCATTAGCAGAAAAGATGGCGGCAAGCGTTGATATGTCGGTGTTTGGCAAAGCTGAAGAACTTAAGAAGAGATTATGGTTTACGATTTTGGCTTTGATTGTTTTCAGAGTTGGTACTTTTATTCCTTTACCGGGAATTGATCCGACGGTTGTTTCTGAGTTGTTTGCTCGCAATTCCAATGGCTTGTTGGGTATGTTTAATATGTTTGCCGGCGGTGCCTTGGAACGTATGACAATTTTTGCTTTGAATATTATGCCTTATATCTCGGCTTCGATTATTGTTCAATTGGGACAATCAATCATTCCTTCATTGCAGGCTTTGAAAAAAGAAGGGGAAGCCGGACATCGTAAAATTACTCAATATACTCGTTATTTGACGGTGTTGATTACCATTATTCAAGGATATGGTATTGCTGTTGGCTTGGAAAGTATGAGCAATTCTATGGGAGCTTCGGCAGTGTTGTTGCCGGGTGCAGTTTTCAAATTTACAACTATTATATCTTTGGTTGGTGGCACCATGTTTATTGTGTGGTTGGGTGAGCAGATTACCTCACGCGGTGTCGGCAATGGTTCATCTTTAATCATTACGGTTGGTATTATTGCCAATATTCCGGCAGCTTTGGCTCAAACTTTTGAATTGGGACGGGTTGGTTCTATGTCTGCCGGTGTTATTTTGATGTTGATGGTTATGGCTGTTGCATTAATTTATTTGATTGTATTGGTTGAAAGAGCTCAACGTAAAATCATTATTCAATATCCCAAGCGTCAAATGATGGGAAGAATGGGATCGGCTGAGAGTTCACATTTGCCGTTGAAGATTAATCCTACCGGCGTTATTCCGCCGATTTTCGCCAGCTCGTTGCTGTTGTTGCCGATAACCGTAGCCAATTTGAGTGCTGAGAATGGTCCGGTTTGGGTGCAAACACTGTCGCAAATGTTGGGTCATGGTCAACCTTTATATTTGGCTTTGTATGCTTTCTTGATTGCATTTTTTGCTTTCTTTTATACAGCGATTGTGTTCAATCCGGAGGAGACAGCCGATAATTTGAAAAAACATGGCGGATTTGTTGCCGGTATCAGACCGGGTAAGAACACTGCCGAATATTTGGATTATGTTATTACTCGCTTGACTGTTTTGGGTTCGGTTTATTTGGTTGGATTGTGCATCTTGCCTGAAATTTTGATTGCCAAGTTGTCAGTTCCGTTTGTGCTTGGCGGTACAACCTTGCTCATCGTGGTTCAGGTAACGATGGACTTTGTCGGACAAGTTCAATCTCACTTGATAGCTTATCAATACGAATCGTTGATTCGCAAAGCTTCGTTGGCCGGTAAAAGAAAGAAATAAACTGATGAATGCCAACGGATTGGGTTTGCATATTGTTTTAACGGGAGCTCCCGGTTGTGGTAAAGGCACTCAGGCGCGTTTGTTGAAAGAACGAATCGCTATTCCGCATCTATCGACCGGTGAAATGTTACGTGCAGAAGCTCAGACCGGTTCGGAGCTGGGGCGTGAAATAAAATCGCTGATTGATGATGGTAATTTGGTGCCCGATGAAATGATTGTGAAAATGCTGGAAAAGCGCATTGATCAAGATGATTGCAAAAACGGGTTTATTTTGGATGGATTTCCGCGTACTTTGCCGCAGGCTAAAGTGTTGGATGAGTTGTTGCAAAAAAAAGGTATAACTCTTGATGCGGCAATAGAAATCCAAGTGCCTGATGAAATAATAATGGAACGTATTTTAGGGCGTTATGCCTGTATGAAATGCGGACAGGGTTATCATGATCGTTATCTGAAGCCAAAAGTATATGGTGTATGCGATAATTGCGGCGGAACCGAATTCTATCGCAGAATCGATGATAATCGCACAACCGTTCATAATCGACTCGTTAATTACAGAGCGCTTACTTATCCTACAATTCCATATTTTGAGCAACAAGGGAAGCTTTTGTGTGTTGATGGAACAGGTTCAATAGACGCTGTTGCCAAGAAAATTGACAATTTACTGGCAGTTGTGAGAGAAAAATAGCTACTTTTGTGAAAAAAATGCATTTTTTTTAAAAAAATTGTAAATCTTTGGTTGACAGCAATAAATTTTGTCATATAATCCGGCTTAATTTTGAAAAGTGGGTGATCAGCTTTTTAAATGTGGTTTAATATATAAAGATGGAGAGTTAATTTGGCTCGTATAGCTGGTGTAAATATTCCAACTGCCAAAAAGATCGAGGTTGCTTTGACCTATATTTATGGCATTGGACGCAAAACTGCTCAGGACATTTGCAAAAAATCCGGTGTTTCGGTGGATCGCCGTGTTCATGAGTTGAGCGAAGATGAAGTCGCAAAGATTCGTGAAATTATCGATAATGAAGTCGTGGTAGAAGGTGAACTTCGCCGCGAAGTTGGCGTTAATATTAAAAGATTGATGGATTTAGGCTGCTATCGCGGACTGCGCCATCGTAAAGGTTTGCCGGTAAGAGGACAGAGTACAAAACAAAACGCTCGTACTCGTAAGGGTAAACGTAAGACTGTTGCAAATAAGAAGAAATAAGGTGATTTGAGAAATGGCTAAAGCAGTATCACAAAAGTTGAAAAGAAAAGAGAAGAAGAATATCAGTGCCGGTGTTGCACATATCAGTTCTTCTTTCAATAATACCAGAGTAACAATTACCGATGCTCAAGGAAACACTGTTGCTTGGTCGACCGCCGGTGCTCAAGGTTTTAAGGGATCACGTAAATCGACTCCTTATGCCGCACAGGTAGCTGCCGAAGAGGCTGGCAAAAAAGCACAAGAGCATGGTATGAAGACTTTGGAAGTAGAAGTTAAAGGACCAGGGTCAGGAAGAGAATCGGCAATCAGAGCATTGCAGGTTGTTGGGTTTACTATCACGACCATCCGTGATGTTACACCTATTCCTCACAATGGTTGCAGATTGAGAAAGCGCCGTCGCGTCTAATTGTATATAATTGCCTAAAGATTGGATTTGAGTGTAATTCAATCTTTAGGTTATCTTTTGATTGAACTTTTCAATAAAAATAGAGGGCATTCCAGTGATTCAAAAAAATTGGCAAGAACTTATTAAACCGACTAATTTGGATGTCAGCTCCGATGGGGCAAATAGAGCCAAGATAGTGGTTGAACCTTTGGAAAGAGGTTTTGGTCTGACTTTGGGCAATGCATTGCGCAGAGTCTTGTTGTCATCCTTGCAGGGTGGAGCCGTTACCAGTATTAAAATTGACGGAGTGCTGCATGAATTCTCGGTTATTCCGGGTGTTAGGGAAGATGTTACAGATATAGTTTTGAATGTTAAGTGTTTGGCAATTGCCATGCATTCAGAAGGCACCAAAACTATGACATTGCATGCAGAAGGTCCTTGTGCCGTTACAGCTTCAATGATTGAGACCGGTCATGATGTTGAGATTATGAATCCTGATTTGGTAATTTGCAATTTGGACAGCGGTGCTAAAATTAATATGGAATTGACAGTTGGTACAGGTAAAGGCTATGTTCCAGCTGCCAGCAGTAAGACTACCGATACTCCAATTGGGGTTATTTTGGTTGATGCAATTTATTCTCCGGTAAAGAAAGTTTCTTATAAGGTTGAGAATACTCGTGTTGGTCAAGTTACCGATTATGATAAATTGACTATGGTTGTTGAGACTAATGGCGTGGTTACTCCTGAAGATGCGGTTGCTTTTGCAGCTCGTATTTTGCAAGATCAATTGAAACCATTCATCAACTTTGATGAACCAGAAATGGAAGTTGCTGCAGAGAAAGAAGAATTGCCGTTCAATCGCAATTTGCTCAAAAAGGTTGAGGAATTGGAATTGTCAGTTCGCTCAGCAAATTGCTTGAAGAATGACAATATTGTTTATATCGGTGATTTGGTTCAAAAGACTGAAGCTGAGATGTTGCGTACACCGAACTTTGGTCGTAAATCATTGAATGAAATTAAAGAGGTTTTGGCTAAGATGGGAATTCATTTGGGTATGGATACTCCGGGATGGCCGCCTGAGAATATTGAAGATTTGATTCGTCGTTGTGACGAGCATTTCTAAAAATAACTTTAATATACTACATAAAATCCCCTTTGCTTAGGTATTAAGCGAAGGGGATTTTTTTTGAGATAAGCTTTTCAATAGATTATTTAGAGGGTTATTAGCAAAAGCATCTGTATTATCTTTTAGATTTAATTTATCATTTAATAACTATAAAATTTGCGTTTATTTATTTAAATATTGCGCTAAAATGACTATTGTTTATGGGGAAAATTATTCTTTTTTGGGGCTTTTTATGGTAGATGATGAAGATGCGGAAGTAGAAGAAGTTGTTGAAGTTCCGCATATTAAACGCAAAAAACTTATGCTTATTTTGTTGCCTTTATTGATTGTTATCGGTATTTCGGCAACAATTTTCTTTGTATTGAAAAGACAGCAGTCTGCCGAATCTGAAAAGTATAAAATTGTCCAATATAATAAAGATAATCAAGATAGTGTGAGCGTTTTTTATGATATGCCAGAAGTTGTTACTTTTGTTAAAGGAAGACAAGGCCAATTAGAATTAAAATTCAAGTTGAATCTGGAATTAGCGAGTATTGAGGATTTGCGTATTATTGAGATATTGGCTCCCAAACTTAATGAAGTAATTATCAACCATACGATAGAGTTGACGGCTGATGAATTGGGCGGTTCGACGGGATTGTATTGGTTTAAGGAAGAACTTTTTTATCGTCTTAATGTAGCGGCTGCTCCAATTAAGATTAAGAATATTAACTTTAATAGTTTTGAGTTGCAGAAGTAGTTAGAGGGATACAAAATTGGCGGATAATAACAATTCTAATGAGGTTACAGCAGAGTCAAAAGTCCTTAGTCAGGAAGAGATTGATGCTTTGTTAGGTTATGGCTCAGATGCTAATGACTTGAGTGTACAGAAAAATGGTGTTCAAGCCATATTGAACTCTAATATGGTGTTTTATGAAAGATTGCCGATGTTGGAAATTGTGTTTGATCGCTTGATCAGACAAATGGCAACTTCATTACGTAATTATACTCAGGATAATGTTGAGGTATCATTAGAAGCAATTGAATCAATGCGTTTTGGTGAATATATGGATTCTCTTACTTTGCCGACATTGATTAATGTTTTCAAGGCTGAAGAGTGGGATAATTATGGCTTGATGTCATTGGACAGCTCGCTGATTTATTCATTGGTTGATGTTTTGTTGGGGGGACGCCGCGGAACTGCAGCTATGAGAGTTGAAGGACGTCCGTACACAACTATTGAATTGAATATTATCAAGGAAATTATCCAGTTGATATTGAGTGATTTGTCGGCAGCTTTTGATCCGGTTACTTCAGTAGGGTTTACTTTTGATCGTTTGGAAACGAATCCTCGTTTTGCGCAAATAACTCGTGATTCCAATGCGGTGATTGTGGCTCATTTGCGTATTGATATGGAAAGCCGTGGTGGAAAAATAGATTTGATGTTGCCTTATACGACTTTGGAGCCGGTAAGAGAATTATTGTTACAGATGTTTATGGGCGAGCGTTTTGGGCGTGATACTGTGTGGGAAAATCATCTTATGTCCAAATTGTGGGATACTGATGTCGAGGTTAAAGCTATTTTGAAAGAAACCAAAGCTTTGTTAAGTGATGTTTCCAAATGGGAGAAAGGATCATTCTTCCCACTGGATATTACTCCGAATGAAGATGTTAAGGTTTATTGCGGTGATGTGCCTTTGTTTGAGGGAAATATGGGGCGCAGAGATAAGCATATTGTTATAAGAGTGAAAGGAAAGGCTGAAAAAAATGGCTAATCTTGAGCTTATAATTAACTTAGCAATAATATTTCTGCTGATACCGATGATTGTATTTGCCTACAATCTAAACAAGAGTTTGAAGACTTTGCGACAGAATCAGAGTTCGTTGGCTCAGTTGGTTGCCGCTTTGAATGAAGCAACATTCAAGGCAGAGAATTCAATTCCAAAGCTAAAAACAGCTACGGAGCACTCCTCGGAAGGGTTAAAAGAAGTGGTTGATAATGCCAAAGAGCTAAAAGATGATTTGTTGTTTATTAATGAGAGGGCGGATTCATTGGCGGATCGTTTGGAGAATGTTATATCGACATCGAGAGGTTTGCCGGTACAAAATCAATCATCAGATGATGTGAACTCCGGTAAAGTTGAAAATCCGCAAGATGACAGAGCAATGGCTGAAATGGAGCTATTAAAAGCATTGAGGGCGATTAAGTAGTATGATCAAGAAGCATGAATTTAAGTTTAGGATCAGGTTGTTGCCGTTGTTTATCTTCACAGCGGTGTTAGGTTTGAGTATTAAGATAAACCATGCCTATGATTTGTATCAGAAGAGCGTAGTTAGAAATATAACTATTGCCGCGGCAACAGCGGTGGCTGAGGATAAATTGGATAAAGATACAGAGCAGTTAACCCAAGTTTTACAGGATAAAGATGGTAAGGATACGATTGGAAATATACCGGTTTTCAGTGATTCAGAAATTGCCATTTTGCAGGAGTTAGCCGAACGTCGAGAGGCTTTGGATATAAAGGCTCAAGAAATTGATAAAAGGGCCGTTCAGCTGAAGGTGGCAGAAGAAGAAATAGACAGAAAGATCAATCAATTAAAAGAATATGAGCAACGTTTGGGTAAATTGATTAATCAATATTCAGAAAAAGAGCAGGAAAATATTAATTCTTTAGTCAAACTGTACAGTTCAATGAAGCCAAAAGATGCAGCTAGGATTTTCAATACGATGAATTTGGATATCTCTACAGCCATATTAAAAGGGATGAAACCTTCAGCATCATCGGCTATTTTGTCGCAAATGGATTCCGAAAAAGCGCAAGCTATTACGGCTGAGTTGATAGGAAATAATATTTAATAAATTGGTGGAAAATTGAAACTGATGAAGAAAATAGGTGGGGTGTTGCTGGCAAGTGCTTTAGTGTTTGGCATTTGTGGTTCTGCAGCGGCCAAAGTCGAAAAAAAAGATCTTCAATCAGTTATTCAGGAACATTTTAGTGCGAAACCTGCTGATTCGGATGGTTACACAGACATAGATAAGAAAGACACCATAGCAAGTTTGCGCTTTGTTTGGAATTCTCCGGTTAATGTTGCTTCATTTGTGCGTAATGGTAAAATTTGGATGGTTTTTGATAAAGTAAGCCATTTTGATGTTGCAATATTAAAAAAAGAAGCAAAAGGATTAGCAAAAGAAATATACACTCTTCCGCACCCTGTCGGCAGTATCGTGATTATTGAGCCGGAAGATGGGGTAAAGCATACTTTGCGTAAAGAAGGGCTTTTGTGGATTATAGATTTATATGTCGGTCGCGCTCCTTTGTTTGAACGAAAAGATATGACCATATTTACACAATTTGACAGTTTTAAAAATGCATATTTATTCATGCCGACGACTTTTGTTGGAAACATTGTTTCAATTTTAGATCCTGAAATCGGGGATGCTATTTCTATTTTTACAACTCCGCAGTTAGGTTTGGGCAATAGTGTATTTTATCGTTATCCTGATTTTGATATATTGGAAACATTGCAAGGTATGGCTTTTGTGATAAACGCACCTGATATTGCTTTGGATAGAGGAAATTCTGGTGTGACATTAAAAGCTATTGGGCGTTCGCTTAATATAACAAGTGATTTGGACAGTTTGAAACAGCAGCAAGTTGTCAAAGATAGTGGAAAAGATGCTGAAATTAAAAGTCCTTTTGATTTGCATATTTCACAGCAGTTGGCGAATGAGAAATTTTTGAATGTGATTGACAATTTTAAGAGCCAAATTTTGTCCGCGCCCATGGAAGAAAAAAATACATTACGTATGAAACTGGCCCAATATTATGTTTATAATGGTATGGGGACGGATGCAGTATATATTCTTGATAAAATGTTGGATTTGGATTTGCCGGAAACTAGGACGGATTATTTCCACGCTCTTTTGGGTGTCGCTGATTTCTTAGCTCATCGTTGGCAAGAAGCTGAAAAGCATTTTTCTTATGGGCGCATACAGGATACGCTAGAAGGTAAGTTTTGGAAGATCATAGCTCAAACGGCCTACAAATTTGAGGAAAAAAATAATGAACTTATCTTAAAACATATATCATTGATGCGTGATTATCCGCAAGCAATCAAAGATGAAATAGCTGTTATTGCTGCTCGTAACGCTATCAAGGGCAATGATGATTTGTCTGCACAAAATTTTATTGATATATTGAATTCGGTACAGGACAGATTTCGTGATTTGAAGCCCCAAATTACGTATTTGCTTGCTCAAAAATTAGAGATGCAGGGATATTTGCGTAACGCCGTAAAGGAATATCAAACTCTGCTTAATTCCAATTCTGCTATGTTTTCGGCATATGGTCGTTTGAGATATACGGTGCTAAGTCAAATGGTTAATTTTATTGATGTTAAAGCGGCAATAACCGAATTAGAAAAGTTGCGATTTGCATGGGGCGAGAAAAGTTTCCAGATTAGTCTGTTAGCGAAATTGGCCGATTTTTATCTGAAAGATAAAGATTATTATAATGCCTTAAGAGTTTTGAATGAAGAAGGGTTTATTGTTGATGAAGAAGATAGACTGCACATATCTCGAAAAATGGTCAAGGTTTTTGAGGATGTCTTTATCGGGAATCATGCTGATGAAGCACTTACCCCGATAAAAGCTTTAGCCTTGTACGAGGATTTCAGATGGTTAAGTGATTTAAGTTCAAGCCGCAATACCATCCTGCAAAAGTTAGCAGATCGTTTGGTGTCGGTTGATTTGTTGCCTCGAGCTAAAGATATTTTGCTCAATTTGATGATGCAAGATGATTTGGATGCAAATGATTTGGCAAGAGTTGGGGCGAGATTGGCGGTAATATATTTGTTTGAGCGTATTCCGGAGCAGTCGTTGGATGTTTTGGATGCCACGTTTTCAGATAAAATAGCGCCGGAAATTGAAGCTCCGCGTAAGTTCATCCGCGCCAAAGCCTATGCTGAAATGGGTAAAGTTGACAAGGCTTTGAGTATTCTGCAGGATGATTACAGCCCTAATGCATTGAAATATCGTTTTGAAATTTATTGGAACTCGCAAGATTGGGACAATGCTTCCAATGTTATAAAGTATTTAATTAAAGAACCGATAAAAGGGCAACCCTTGTCAAAAGAGCAAATAGGTTATATCTTAGACTGGGCAACCGCGTTGAAAAAAGCCGGCAAAGAGACGGTATTGGTTCGTTTGCGTAAGAAATTTAAGCCTTATTTTGAGGGAACTTCGTATGCCAGCATATTTAATGTGTTGACCGAAAGGTTGGAAAAAGAAGAAGTCGATATTAATACTATTCGCAGTGCCGTTAACAATATTCAAGATTTTAACAGTTTTATAAAGTTTTATAATAGTTCGTTGGAAGAAAAAGTTGAGCAGGCTGAATAACAGTATATTTGATTTGGTGTCCAGTTTTAGTCCGGCAGGAGATCAGCCGCAAGCAATCGCCGAATTGACCGAAGGGATAAGTAACGGGATAAAAAATCAAGTATTGTTAGGCGTTACGGGTTCCGGTAAGACTTATACCATGGCTAAAGTAATTGAAGCTTGTTCGCGTCCGACTTTGATAATGGCTCCGAACAAGACTTTAGCGGCGCAGCTCTATGCCGAGATGAAAGAATTTTTTCCTAATAATCATGTGGAATATTTTGTGTCATATTATGATTATTATCAGCCGGAAGCTTATGTTCCTAAGACCGATACTTATATAGAAAAAGATTCTGCCATAAATGAGCAAATTGATCGAATGCGCAACTCGGCAACCCGTTCATTGTTGGAATATCGCGATGTGATTATTGTTGCTTCGGTTTCATGCATATATGGTTTAGGTGATGTGGACTCCTATGCGGCAATGACGTTACCTTTGGAAGTTGGGCAAGAGATTAATCCGACCGAAGTTTTCAGGCGTTTGAGTGAGTTGCAATATACGCGTAATCAGCAAAATTTTGTGCGTTCGACATTCAGGGTTCGAGGTGATGTTGTTGATATTTTTCCGGCTCACTATGAAGATAAGGGCTGGCGAATATCGTTTTTTGGTGATGAGATTGAGCAGATAGATGAGTTTGATTCTTTGACCGGAAAAAGGCTCAGTTCGCTGGATAAGGTTGTAATATATCCGGCAAATCACTATGTTACTCCGCGTCCGACCGTAGCACAAGCGATAGTTAATATACGCAAAGAGCTAAAAAGCCAAATTGAAGAATTTACCAAGGCTAATAAATTGCTGGAGGCGCAACGGATTGAACAGCGAACCAGATTTGATTTGGAGATGTTGGAATCAACCGGCTCATGCAAGGGAATAGAAAATTATTCGCGTTTTTTGACTGGACGTCCGGCAGGGGCGCCGCCACCGACTTTGTTTGAATATTTGCCGGAAGATACTCTTTTGTTTATTGATGAGAGCCATGTTTCGGTGCCGCAAATCGGCGGAATGTTTAAGGGGGATTTTAATCGTAAATCGACCTTGGCGCAGTATGGTTTCAGATTGCCCTCTTGTGTTGATAATCGACCATTAAAGTTTGATGAGTGGAATAAAATGCGCGGGCAAACTATTTTTGTGTCGGCAACCCCCGGAGATTGGGAGTTGGAGCAAAGTGGCGGAGTATTTGCCGAGCAAGTAATTCGTCCGACCGGATTGACGGATCCGGAGTGTATCGTGCGGCCGGCGGCAACTCAAGTTGATGATTTGATGGCCGAGTGTAAAAAAGTTATTGCCCAAGGCAATCGCGTTTTAGTTACGACTTTGACCAAAAAGATGGCGGAAGATTTGACCGGATATTTGGCAGAAAACGGCGTAAAAGTACGATATTTGCATTCGGATATTGATACATTGGAACGCATTGAGATTATACGTGACCTTAGAATGGGTGAGTTTGATGTTTTGGTGGGAATAAACTTGTTGCGCGAAGGTTTGGATATTCCGGAATGTGCCTTGGTGGCAATATTGGATGCTGATAAGGAAGGTTTTTTGCGCTCAACTCGCTCACTTATTCAGACTATCGGACGGGCGGCACGCAATGCCCAAGGAAGAG
Organism: uncultured Pseudomonadota bacterium; assembly: GCA_902799835.1. Classification (GTDB taxonomy): domain Bacteria; phylum Pseudomonadota; class Alphaproteobacteria; order RF32; family CAG-239; genus CAZU01. The sequence continues at coordinate 183,059 of CADCCF010000003.1, read as the reverse complement.
TTATTTTGTATGCTGACAACATGACGGATTCATTGGTCAATGCCTTGGGAGAGACTGAGCGACGTCGTAAAAAACAGATGGAATATAATCAGGTTCACGGAATTATTCCGCAGACGATTGTTAAAAAGATTTCATCAGCTTTGGATGAAATGACCGCTAAAGAAGACAGTGGTAAAAGCGCCAAAAAAGAACGCATATCAGTTGAAGATGTTGCCAAGCAAATTCGCGAATATAATCAGCTTATGCAAGAGGCAGCGGCTGATTTGGAATTTGAAAAAGCGATTAGTTATCGTGATAAGATAAAGCAATTAGAAAAGCTTTATTTGAATTAAAAAAATAAAAAAAATTCGAATCGAAAACGTTCAGAGAATCTTAAGGAAATCGAGTCAGACTCAAGCTAACTCGTTGAAAAACGAATCGCTTTTTAGGGTTGAATAGGCCTTAAAAAAGTGGTATAATTATTGTAGTATAACGCGTTAACTTTAGTAAAAAAAGGACTGACAAGAATGTTAGTTTATGGGTGGACAATTATGGGACGAAAGCGCTCATCGTATGATTATACGATGGGTTTTGGCGTGTCCGCCCGAGTAGCACAAAAATCCACCCGTTTGAGTGTTACCCCCCCCCAATATTTATCCAATAAAATCAATCAGTTATTGCGAGAAATTAATATCTTTAGCTACTTTTGTACGCACAAAAGTAGCGCAAAAAGCGTCGGGCTGTTCAGCCAAGCGGTTTTTGTGTTTCTCTGCAGCCTTCGCCGAACTCACGGGCGACTTAACGCGCCCACTCAGACATGCGGCGAAATTTGCTCAATGCGGCTGGCTCAAAACACAAAAACTTATCGCTTGTCTTCACAAAGCCCGAACCCGAACACAGAAGATATTAGTTGTGCTGAAAGGAGGGGGTTATGGCTGTTAACATAACTTTGACCTCCAGTATGCGCAGCAACTTGAGTTCCTTGAAGTCGTTGGCAAGTCAGATGTCCACCACCCAAACACGACTTTCTACCGGCAAAAAAGTGAACTCAGCGATTGATAATGCCAACTCTTATTATCAATCACGAGCTTTGACCAACCGAGCATCTGATTTGGATATGCTACTTGATGCGATGGGGCAGTCGATACAGACTGTCACAAGCGCGGTGCATGGGTTAGAAAAATCAGCTGAAATGTTGGAAAATGCCGCGGTAATTGCCAAAGAAGCGTATGAGGCGGCAATCATACCGGAAAAAGCTTGGTTTGAAGCCCAAGTCGGTCCCAATGGTGCTGTAGTAACAACAGCACAAGAATTGCGAGATGCCATCAATGCTAATAAAGAAATGATTTGTGTTTATGGTAAGATTGATTTAGGCGAAATAACTTCCGGTTTAACCTTGAAAGCTAATCAAAAATTGGTTGGTATCGGGTATTTTGGAGATTTTGACAGTGAAACTGAAAAATGGTCGTCGATTAGCGGAGTGATTACTGATAGCGGAGCAATAAATATGGTAACCGCATCAAGCGGCAGCTATATTGCCGATGTGACTCTAAAAGCATCTTCCGCCCGCAATAATGCGAGTATTTCAGTGGTTTATGCCGGTAATATGGAATTGCATAATGTAGATATTTGTATTAATAATTTGCGAACTTATGATGATGCTCGTTATGATTTTATCGGAATTAGCAAAGGTAATTCGATAGTTACCATAAGCGGAAATTCAACGGTTCGTTCTACCGGAAATTCACATCGCAGTATGTTGTTAAGAGGAGGGTATTCAGGAGGATACAAAAAAGCTTTTGTGGTTACTGATAACAGTAGATTGCGACTACTAAATGGAGATATCAATATATATGATTCTCAATTAAATATTGGCAAAAATAGTGTGGTTTATTCCTCAAGCAAATCATCATTATATAATAGTACGTATATTGCACATATTGATTTACAAGAGCCTAGTAGTAAATTCATTGCTTCAAAAAATTCCATTATTTCTTCTCATACTTATTTGGCCATGGCACAAGGAGCTGAACTTACAGCACGAGGCAAAACTTATAAAGCAAATGAGGATTTTACCGAAATAAAAGCTTGTTCAGCAAACAACGTTTTCTCAGGGAGTTTTTTAGCTAAAGTCACTCAATTAGATGATGATACAGAATACAGCCAATACACGCGTGATACTACCAATTCAAAAGCTAAACAAATGCTACCGGAATTAAATAAAATAGCAACTCAATATACTGAAATGATGACTGCATATGACGAGATGGTTGCAGACAGCGGATATCAAGGGGTAAATTTGATTAAGGGTGGCAAGTTGACCACAATGTTTAATGAAGACAGGACGCATAGTTATACCATCAATGGTAAAGATATGAGCTCTAATAATATCGGTATCGTCACTCGTGAATGGGTTACCAAAGATGATATTGCCCAAAGTATCAAAGAGATTCAAAATGCGATGAGCTCTATTCGTGATGAGGTTAGTCGTTTGGGCAATAGTTTAAGTATTATTGAAACCCGCATGGACTTTACTGATGCGATGTGTGATGTGTTGCAGACCGGTGCAGATGACCTCGTTTTAGCGGATATGAATGAAGAGAGTGCGAATTATCTGGCATTGCAGACTCGCAATAATTTGGCGGTCAATGCTCTTGCCTTAGCGGCACAATCCAATAATGCAGTGTTGAAATTGTTCTAAAACATCGTAGACCCCTAATTCAGACGCTAAAGCGTCTTCAGGGGTGACACTTTTTGTTGTCATACCTGAGCGAGTGAAACGAGCGAATAAGGCATCTTCCGTGTTTTGGTTTATAGACTCTGATTTGACAAAAAGTTTGACAGGACTCAATCAGAGTCTGAGTAAGGGATTGCGCGAATTTAAAAATCATTTTTTTTGCATTTTTTTCTTGCAATTAATTTTGGATTATGTTACAAAGCGCCCATGTCAAAAGGCTCGGAATATGGGTTTTTTAGAGTCTTTTGAGATATAAAACATAACGCAACCCTTGGATTTTGCTGGATTTTTCCGGCGGCTTTCGATAAAAAGAGAATCGGAAAGCAAGGAATTGCAAGGCTCTGCATGGTTTAACAATTTTAGATGGCCGGCTTAAAGTTTTTTAAGTTAGTGCCGTCTAGTTATAAGGAAAAGTGTAAAAATGGATGCACAAAATATAAGAATTCGCCTGAAGGCTTTTGACCATCGTTTGCTTGATCTCTCAACAACTGAGATTGTGCACACCGCCAAAAGAACAGGCGCCAGTGTCAGAGGACCTATTCCTCTGCCGACCAGAATCGAAAAGTTTACGGTAAACCGTTCTCCGCACGTTGATAAAAAATCACGTGAACAGTTCGAAATCCGTACTCACAAGAGATTACTGGACATCGTAGATCCGACACCGCAGACAGTTGATGCTTTGATGAAGCTGGATTTGGCTGCCGGCGTAAATGTCGAAATTAAGTTATAATATTAATGTTGGCTTGTTGAATAAAAGGGCAGGTCAACCTATTAAGAAAAGGAAAAACTAATAATGCGTACAGGTCTGATTGCAAAAAAACTTGGAATGTCCCGCATTTTCGAAGTTGATGGAACTCATGTTCCGGTTACAGTTTTGCAAGTTAACGGCTTGGAAGTCGTTGCAGTTAAAACTCAAGAGAAAGATGGTTATACTTCTGTTCAATTGGGTTGCGGCGACATCAAAGCAAAGAACTTGACAAAGCCGATGAAGGGATATTTTGCAAAGGCTAATGTTGAGCCGAAGAGCAAATTGGCAGAATTCAGAGTATCCGAAGACTGCTTGCTGAATGTCGGCGATAAATTATCTGTAGAACATTTTGTACCCGGTCAATTTGTTGACGTTTGCGGTACTTCAATCGGTAAAGGTTTTGCCGGTGTTATGAAACGCCATAATTTTGGCGGTTTGGAAGCATCTCACGGTGTATCAATTTCGCACCGTTCGCATGGTTCTACAGGACAAAGACAAGATCCCGGTAAAGTGTTTAAGGGCAAAAAGATGGCCGGACATATGGGTGATGAACGCGTAACCGTTCAAAACCTCAAAGTTGTGGCTGTTAATGCTGACAAGGGATTGATTATGGTTAAAGGTGGCGTTCCCGGATCGGATAATTCCTGGGTTTATGTTACCGATGCCGTTAAGAAATCTGCTTCAGTAAAACTCCCGATGCCTGCCGGTTTGATTAAAGTTGATGAACCTGTTGCAGCTAAAGCCGAAGCTCCGGCTGAAAATGCATAAGATATAAGGATGAAAAATATGAAACAGGACATCTTAAATTTAGAAAACAAAGTTGTTGGCTCAATTGAACTTGACAATTCAATTTTTGGATTGGAAGTTTGCGCTGACATCTTGCATCGTGTTGTTGTATGGCAGTTGGCGAGAATGCAAGCCGGAACACACAAGACCAAAGGTCGTTCCGAAGTTGCTTTGACACCGGCTAAACCTTTTAAGCAAAAAGGTGGTGGTCGTGCTCGTCAGGGTTCTCGCAAAGGTACTCAATTCCGTAAGGGCGGTATCGTATTTGGTCCGGTTGTAAGAGATCATTCTCATGACTTGACCAAAAAGTTCAGACAGTTGGGTCTGAAAACCGCTTTGTCTGCTAAATTAAAAGAAGGTAATTTGGTTATTTTGGATGATGCTAAATTGGCAGAGCCGAAGACCAAATTGTTGAAGAGCAGCTTGGAAGCTTGCGGTTTGAATAACTGCCTGATTATCGGCGGTAAAGAGATTGATACCAATTTTGCTCTTGCTTCACGCAATTTGGTTGAAGTTGATGTTTTGCCGGCGATTGGTGCTAACGTATATGACATCTTAAGAAGAGACAAATTAGTTTTGACTAAAGATGCGGTTGCCTGCTTGGGAGAGAGATTGAAATGAGTAAGTCGAAAAACACAAACAATGTAACCGCCAAAATGTATGACACTTTGGTTCGTCCGGTTATTACTGAGAAATCTATGCTTTCTTCAGAAAACGGCAAAGTTACATTTACGGTTCCTTTGTGGGCTGGCAAAGACGAAGTAAAGAACGCTGTTGAAGCAATCTTTAATGTTAAGGTCACCAAAGTGAATACAATTCGCACAAATGGCAAGGAAAAAATGTTCCGTGGTCATGTCGGACAACGTTCTGATTACAAAAAGGCTGTGGTTACTCTTGCCAAAGGTCAAAATATTGATGTTACAACAGGAATTTAGAAAATGGCATTGAAAAATTATAAGCCCACATCTCCTGGACTTCGTCAGCTCGTTATCGTTGACAGAAGCGAGTTGTACAAAGGAGCACCCGAGAAGACATTGACAGTCGGTTTGACTAAAACCGGTGGTCGTGACAACTTCGGTCATGTTACCAGTCGTAGAGTTGGTGGCGGTCATAAACGCAAATTGCGCGTGATTGACTTTAAACGCAGAAAATTTGATTCAGAGGCTACTGTTGAGAGAATCGAATATGATCCTAATCGTTCGGCTTTTATTGCTTTGATTGGCTATGAAGACGGCGAAAAGGCTTATATTTTGGCTCCGCAACGCTTAAAAGCCGGTGATAAGGTTATATCTTCGGAAAAGGCCGATATTAAACCGGGTAATGCAATGCCTTTGAAGAATATGCCGGTTGGTACTATTATTCACAATGTTGAACTTAAGGCCGGTAAGGGCGGACAATTGGTTCGTTCGGCCGGATGTTATGCTCAATTGGTTGGTAAAGATGCCGGCTATGCACAATTGAAATTGAGCTCAGGCGAGCTGCGTGTTGTTCGTGAAGAGTGCTTGGCTACCGTAGGCGCTGTTTCGAATCCGGACAACCAAAACAGATCGTTGGGTAAAGCGGGACGCAACCGTTGGCTGGGCAATCGTCCGGTTTCACGCGGTGTTGCTATGAACCCTGTTGATCACCCGCATGGTGGTGGTGAAGGCCGCACTTCAGGTGGTCGTCATCCGGTTACTCCTTGGGGTATTCCGACTAAGGGTTATAAGACTCGTACTAACAAAAAGACGGATAAATTCATTATGAGAAGCCGTCATGATAACAAGAAGAAATAAGGAGAAACGCTAATGACACGATCCGTATGGAAAGGCCCGTTTGTTGATGGCTATCTTCTGAAAAAAGCTGAAGCTGCCAGAGCTTCTAAGCGTAATGAAGTAATCAAAATTTGGTCCCGTCGCTCAACCATGTTGCCTCAATTTGTAGGTTTGACATTTGGCGTTCACAACGGACACAAATTTATTCCGGTTTTGGTTACCGAAGATATGATTGGTCATAAATTCGGCGAGTTCGCACCGACCCGTACATTCTACGGTCACGCTGCTGACAAGAAAGCTAAGAGAGGTTAATTATGAGTCAAGTTAAGAATCAAAGAAGAGTTAATGACAAAGAGGCTTTGGCTATATGTCATTCAATTCGTACCTCTCCGCGCAAACTGAATTTGGTTGCACAAACCATTCGCGGTATGAGTGCTTCTAAGGCTGTTGCTGAGCTCAGCTTTTCGAAGAGAAGAATTGCAAAAGTTGCTTTGAGTGTTTTGCAATCGGCGATTGCAAATGCTGAAAACAATCATCAATTGAACATTGATAAATTGTTTGTTAAAGCAGCTTATGTTGGTAAAGGTTTGGTTATGAAGCGCATGAGCGCAAGAGGACGCGGAAGAGGCGCAAGAGTCTTGAAACCGTTCTCAAATATGACCATTGTTGTTGCAGAGCGTGAGGAGTAATCTGATGGGACAAAAAGTAAATCCTACTAGTCTTCGTTTGGGTGTTAACCGCACCTGGGATTCTCGTTGGTATGCTGATGATAAGTATGCAGATTATCTTCACGAAGATGTAAAAATTAAAGAATTCTTGAAGGATAAGTTGGCTGCTGCCGGCATTAGCAAGATCTTGATTGAAAGACCTGCTAAGAAGGCCAGAGTTACCATTTATTCGGCAAGACCGGGTGTTGTAATTGGTAAAAAGGGTCAAGATATTGAAGTTTTGAAAAAAGACATTCAAAAAATGACTGACTCTGAAGTTCAATTGAACATCGTAGAAGTTAGAAAACCTGAGTTGGATGCACAATTGGTTGCTGACAGCGTTGCTCAGCAGTTGGAAAGACGTGTTGCTTTCCGCAGAGCTATGAAACGCGTTATGCAGTCAGCATTGCGCTTGGGTGCTGAGGGTATTAAGGTTGCTTGTTCAGGTCGTTTGGGCGGCGCCGAAATTGCTCGTACCGAACACTATCGTGAGGGCAGAGTTCCTTTGCACACATTGCGTGCTGACATTGATTATGCTACCTCAACCGCTCATACAACTTATGGTGCCTGTGGCGTAAAAGTTTGGATTTATAAGGGCGAAATTATGGCTCATGATCCAATGGCTCAGGACAAAAAGTTGGCTGAACAGAAATAATAGGTGAATAGAGATGTTAAGTCCAAAAAGATTGAAATTCCGCAAACAGCATAAGGGCCGTATTCACGGTCTGGCCAAAGGCGGATCAGAATTGAGTTTCGGTTCATATGGCTTGAAGGCTTTGACACCTGAGCGCGTTACAGCTCGCCAAATTGAGGCAGCTCGTAGAGCGATTACTCGTGAAATGAAAAGACTTGGTCAATTATGGATCAGAATTTTCCCTGATGTTCCGGTTTCAGACAAACCTGCTGAGGTTCGTATGGGAAAAGGTAAAGGCTCAGTAGAATTTTGGGTAGCCAGAGTAAAGCCCGGTCGTATTCTTTTTGAATGCGGCGGTGTAAGCGAGGAAGTTGCTCGTTCGGCTTTGACTTTAGGTGCTGCTAAATTACCGATTAAAACTAAGTTTGTTAAAAAACTTAATTCAGAATTGGGAGCAGAATAATGGTTAAAACAAAAACTAAAGATTTGCGCGCTATGAGCTTGGACGAATTGGAAGCTAAGTTGCTTGAGAATAAAAAAGAGCAGTTTAACTTGCGCGTTCAGCAATCGACCGGACAGTTGCAAAACACAGCACAGCTGGCAAAAGTTCGTAAAGAAGTAGCCAAAATCAACACGCTCATTACCGAGCGCAAGAAGAATAACTAAGGGAGAAATAATATGCCTAAAAGAATTCTTCAGGGTGTTGTTGTTAGTGATAAACAGGATAAAACTGTCGTAGTCAGTGTTGAGCGTCAGGTTATGCATCCGGTTTATAAAAAATTCATCAAGAAAAGCAAAAAATATGCTGCTCATGATGAGAACAATCAGTTCAAAGTTGGCGATATGGTTAGCATTGAAGAATGCGCTCCAAAATCAAAAACCAAGACTTGGACTGTAATCGTTAATAACGCCTAGAGATAAATCGTTTTAAGCGTTATTGGATAAATTTTCGCAAGTGCTAAGAAAAATCGCTGTCACAAGTTGATTTTTCTTGCCTTGAGAAAAAATATAGAGTAATAGCATAGAACGATAACAAATAAAAAAGAAAAGGAAGTAAAAAATGATACAGATGCAAACCAACCTTGATGTCGCCGACAATTCTGGTGCTCGTCAGGTGCAGTGCATTAAGGTTCTTGGCGGGTCCAAGAGAATGCACGCCTCCGTTGGCGATGTTATTGTAGTGTCAATTAAAGACGCTATACCAAAGGGTCGTGTGAAGAAAGGTGATGTTCACAAAGCAGTGATTGTTCGTACTGCCAGTGATATCAGACGCAAAGACGGATCTGTTATCCGCTTTGACAGTAATGCTGCGGTTCTTATTAATAAGGACGGCGAGCCGATTGGTACTCGTATCTTCGGTCCCGTTACCAGAGAGCTCAGAAGCAAGAAATTTATGAAAATTATTTCATTAGCACCGGAGGTATTATAATGCCTAAGTTAAAGATTAAAAAGGGCGACCAAGTTGTTATTTTGTCAGGTGATGACAAAGGCAAAACTGGTGAAGTATTAAAAGCAATGCCGAAAGAGAATAAGGTAGTTGTGCAAGGCGTTAATTTGGTAAAAAGACATACCAAACCCAGCCAAACCAATCCTGGCGGTATTGTTACTAAGGAAGCACCGCTCAATGTTTCAAAAGTAGCTTATGCAAAAGATGGCAAAGCCACCAAAATCGGCTACAAAGAAGTTAAGGGCAAAAAGGTGCGTTTCGCTCGTAAAACCGGTGATGTAATCGATTAATGGGAGAAAAATTTATGGCAAATTTTGAAGATTTGTACAATCAAGTCATAAAAAAATCTCTTGTGGAAAAATTCGGTTACAAAAATCCACATGAGATTCCGAAGCTGACTAAAATTGTATTGAATATCGGTGTTGGCGATGCTGTTGCCGATAAAAAGAAACTGAACAATGCAGTAGAAGAATTGGCTTTGATTGCCGGTCAAAAGCCGGTTGTAACCACAGCCAGAAAATCTATTGCTACCTTTAAGCTGAGAGAAGGTATGCCGATTGGTTGCAAAGTAACTCTGCGTTCTACCAAGATGTATGAGTTTTTAGAGAGATTAATCAATATGGCTTTGCCGCGCGTTAGAGACTTTCACGGTATTACCGGAAAAAACTTTGACGGCAGAGGTAACTTTGCTTTCGGTATTAAAGAGCAGATTATCTTTCCTGAAATTAACTATGACAAGGTTGAAAACATTCGCGGTATGGATATTTGCATCTGCACTTCGGCTAAAACCGATGAAGAGGCAAAAGCACTGTTGACAGCTTTTAACCTGCCTTACAAGAAATAAATGGAGAGAAACTAATGGCAAAAACAAGTTCAGTTTATAGAAACTTGAAAAGAGCTAAAATGGCAGAGAAGTTTGCTTCTCGTCGTGCAAAGCTCAAGAAAGTAGTTATGGATAAAACCATCTCTCCGGAAGAGAGATTTCAAGCTACTTTGAAGTTGGCTGAGATGCCGCGCAATTCTGCTAAAATCAGATATAGAAATCGTTGCAGAATTACCGGTCGTTCTCGTAGTGTATACCGGAAATTCGGGTTGAGCCGTGTTGAGTTGAGAGATATGGCAAGCTTTGGTGAGATTCCGGGTTTGGTTAAATCAAGCTGGTAGGGAGATAAGATCATGTCTATGTCTGATCCTTTGGGCGATATGCTCACACGCATTAGAAACGCACAGAGAGCAAAGAAGAGTGAAGTCGTATCACCTGCTTCTCGCTTGCGTGAAAATGTTTTGGAAGTTTTGAAAAAAGAGGGCTACATTTTGGGTTATGAAAAGACTAATGTTCGTCCGGGAATTGATGAACTTCACATTAAACTGAAATACTTTGAAGGCGCTTCGGTTATCACAGAGATTTTCCGTGTTTCTACACCGGGAAGAAGAGTTTACTCTTCAGTGAAAGATTTACCGAGAGTATATAATGGCTTGGGTATTTCGATTATTTCTACTCCGCAAGGTGTTATGAGCGATAATGATGCTCGTAAAGCCAATGTCGGTGGCGAAATTTTGTGTCAGGTATTTTAAGGGAGGATATTTACTATGTCGAGAGTTGGAAAATATCCGGTTATTGTTCCTGATGGAGTTAATGTTACCGTTGAAAGCAACAATGTATTGGTAAAAGGCAAGAATGGCGAATTGTCGTGTCATTTTGATGCCGACCATGTTGATGTTAAATTAGATGGTAACAAGGTTACTGTTTCTCCAAAGTCTGAAACCAAAGAGGCCAGAGCTTTGTGGGGAACAACCAGAGCCAATATTAACACTCTTGTTAAAGGTGTTAGTGAGGGCTTTAAGAAAGATTTGGAATTGGTTGGTGTTGGTTACAAAGCTCGTGTTGAAGGATCAAAGTTGATTTTGTCCTTGGGCTTTTCGCATGATGTTACGGTTGAAACCCCTAAAGGTTTGAAGATTACTTGTGCATCGCCGACACAAATCAGTATTTTTGGTGCAGACAAGCAACTTGTCGGTCAAACTGCGTCGGAAATTCGCAACTGGCGTAAACCTGAGCCTTACAAAGGAAAAGGTGTTAAATATGTTGGCGAATATGTACGTCGTAAAGAAGGCAAGAAGAAATAAGGATAAATAAAATGAGTACACCAAGAGAATTGTTTGAAAAGAGAAAAGGGCGTGTTCGCTCAGCTCTTAAAAAGGCTGCAAACGGCAAAATGAGATTGTCGGTATTCCGCAGCGGAAAGCATATGTATGCTCAAATTATCGATGATAATAAGGGTGTTACTGTGGCATCGGCTTCGACTTTGGATAAAGAAGTTCGTGACAGCTTGAAAAAGACAGCCAATATTGAAGCGGCAAGTTTTGTCGGCAAATTGGTTGCTGAACGTGCTGTTAAAGGCGGTGTAAGTGAGGTTGTTTTTGATCGCGGCGGTTATATCTATCATGGTCGCATCAAAGCTTTGGCTGACGCAGCACGCAGTGCTGGATTGAAATTCTAAGGAGAGTCAAAATGGCACAACAATCTGTTGATCAGCACAATAAAGCTGAAAGAAAAGAAGAACTGGTTGAAAAATTAGTTCACGTTAACCGCGTTGCCAAAACCGTTAAAGGCGGACGTACAATGTCGTTTGCCGCAGTGGTTGTTGTTGGCGATCAAAAAGGTCGTGTCGGATTTGGTTCAGGTAAAGCTGCTGAAGTTCCTGAAGCTATTACCAAAGCAACCAATGAAGCCAAGAGAAATATGGTTCGCATTCCGCTTCGCGAAGGCAGAACTTTACACCACGATGTTTCCGGACATTTCGGAGCCGGCAAAGTTTATTTGCGTACAGCTCCTGCCGGTACCGGTGTTATTGCCGGTGGTCCGATGCGTGCAGTATTTGAAGTTTTGGGCGTGCAAGACGTTGTTGCAAAATCAGTAGGGTCTAACAATCCTTACAACATGATAAAAGCTACTTTTAATGCTTTGGAATCAATCAACTCACCGAGAATGGTTGCTGCAAAGCGTGGTAAAAAAGTAGGTGACATCGTTGCTCGTCGCGAGAATTCGAACTCTAAATCCGTTGCAGAGGAGGTCTAAAGTAGATGGCTAATGCAAAAAAGAAAATGATTAAGGTTGAGCAAATTGCCAGCCCGATCGGCAGACCACAAGATCAAAGAGCTACTTTGATCGGTTTGGGTTTGAACAAAATGCATAAGGTATCTGAACTGGAAGATACTCCGGCAGTTCGCGGAATGATTAAGAAGGTTCAGCACTTAGTTAAAGTTTCTGAATAGGAGTTTTGCAAGAGAGGTGTCATGCTTGTAATTTTTTCGCTTATGTAGTTTTATCTACACCGCACTCAAAAATTGCTTCGCAGCACACCTCTTTATCAAAACTTGATTGGATGATGAGACTTTTTTATGAAGGAATTAAAAAAATGAAACTGAATGAAATTAGAGATAACGAAGGTGCTCGCAAGCCTCGCAAGCGTGTTGCTCGCGGTATCGGAAGCGGCTCAGGTAAGACCGGTGGTCGCGGCCAAAAAGGTCAAAAATCCCGTTCAGGTGTTGCAGTTAACGGTTTTGAAGGCGGTCAAATGCCGATTTACCGCAGATTGCCGAAACGCGGATTTAAGAACCATTTTGCCAAAGAGTTTGCAGTTGTTAATTTGGACACTTTGCAAAAGGCTATTGATGCCGGCAAGTTGAATGCTGATGATGTTAATATTGACAGCTTGTTGAAATCAGGCGTTATCAACAAAAAGTTAGATGGTGTTCGTTTGTTGGGCAGAGGTGCTTTGACTGCTAAGGTTAATGTTAGTGTTAACTCGGCATCGAAGACTGCAGTGGCAGCGGTAGAGAAAGCCGGCGGCAGTGTAAAACTCGTCTAGCTGGTAACTAATACAAAAACTCTCTTAAAAGCTAATCATGTACCCCAAGTACACTCCTGTCGCTTTTAAGAGGGTTTTTTATTATTTACGCACGCTATCCGAGTTTTACTAAAAAAAATTATGTAGGCTTTTACTACGTAAAAATTTTCTCTCTTCTTATTTTGACTTTATCTATACCATTCTTCGCAGTTTTAATTTAAAATAATTACCCCTCTCGTGTTTCACAACAGGAGAGGGGCGGTATAGAGATCAGGCTTTAGATTGCTCTGTAAATTGTGGCAATGCCGCGACCGATGGCTTTGAGGGCGGACCAGATGCCTTTGACAAAGACCAATCTGATAAGCCAGCCAATGGCGTAACCGACCAGGAGGAGGATATACCCCCAGATGAACATCAAGCTAATGATGTTCATAATTCTGACTATTTTATTGTTGAACCAGAATCTCCAGAGGTTTCCCCACACACCATGACCAGTGTGTGAGAAGCCATCTTGCCTTACGATATCGCTCCAGTACTGCTTGTATCGGAGGGTTTCCTCCATGTCCTCATAATTGAGGATAGCGGCCACGAAAGGTGCTATTCCCCAGAAAAGAGTGGGGATGACAAAGAGGAAGGCGACGATTCCGGCGACAATCCACATCCAGTTTTCAGCAATAAAATTCACGATATTCATCATTTCTTTGAAATCCACCTTACCCGCTTCCGCGTCTCGATGGACTTTAGTTTTTAATGTTACAAAACCCCTGGGGTAAAGTTTTATCAAATCGATACTTATCTTATAAGACCTGTCGTACCTATACGAAAACAGGCGGCCATTAGCTGATTTGCCTTTGTATCTAAAATTTGATTACGCTCTATTATTCCTTACTGGTTTTGCAACTATTTAATAATATCTAAATGTTTTTATCGGTTTTGAGTATACCTCATTTTTGCGAGTCGCGCAAGCGTTTTTTGTCCAAAATGGTAAAAAAATATATTGCTTTTTTGAAAGATAAAATTTTGGGGTATTTTTTACTGGACAATAGAAAATAAAGGTATATATTGGGAACTCGTTTTTAATTATTAACTTAAAACATGATTTATGAAAACATGGATTATTATTTTGGCTGTACTACTGTTTATATCAGTAGTGATTAATGTCATCTTAGCAATAAAATTGCATTTTGTCAGAAAAGGGAGAAATTTTGACCGGATGGTGACAGCAGGGATGATTAACTTTGATTGAAACAGTTACTCATTTAAATACTTAAATATTATGAAAGTACTAGTTATTATTATGGTGTTGCTGCTGATTGCGGCTATTTGGGTGATTTTTCGCCAAAATGAAAGAAGTGATGTGCAAAAAGAGTTTTTAAATTTATCACTCCAGCACATTAAAGACTTGGAAGAAGAAAATGTCCATCTGAAACAACAGGTTGAAAGCTTGGGCAAAGCTAATCAACCGGAATCAACGGACAAAGACTATCAGGGACATTGATTCTTTTGAGATCTGATTTAAAGAAGGATTTCTCTTGTTAAAAAGAGAGGTCTTTTTTTATGCCTTGATTTTTGCCAGCTTAAGGACTAATACTATAATCAGCAAGGAGAGTTGGTATTGTTTGATATTCAAAAAGGTTTGGCTAATTTAAAAGCACATATTAAAATTGCTCCGTTGAGTGCCGGTGTTTATCGAATGATAGACGATAAGGGCGGGGTTTTGTATGTAGGCAAAGCTAAAAGTATCAAAAAGCGCATAACATCTTATTCACATATCAATAAATTACCGGTTCGTTTGCAGCAAATGGTAGCGCAAATTGACAGGATGGAATTTATTGTGGTTGAAAATGAATCGCGAGCATTGTTGATAGAAAATGAACTGATAAAAAAGTACAAGCCACGCTATAATATCCTGCTAAAAGATGATAAAACTTTTCCTTATCTGATGATTGATACACAAGCAGATTTTCCTAGGCTGTCAAAGTATCGCGGTGGGCGCAAGGGAAAGAATAAATATTTTGGACCATTTGCTTCAGTTTTGGCGGTTAATGAAGTTTTAAGCGTATTGCAGAAAGGTTTTTTATTGCGGTCATGTCGTGATGCTGTTTTTGCCAATCGCAAAAGACCTTGTCTGATGTATCAAATAAAACGTTGTTCGGCGCCATGCGTGAATATGATAAGCAAAGAAGAATATGGCAAATTGGTTGAAAAAGCGATAGCCTTTTTGGAAGGCGATGATGACAGTTTGCAAAAAAGCTTATATGAGCAAATGGCGCAGGCCAGTGCTGAACTTGATTATGAAAAAGCCTTAGTTTTGCGTGACAGAATCAGAGCTCTGAGTAATATTCAATCAAAACAAAATGTCGAATATTCAAGTATTAAATCAGCTGATATAATAGCGGCAGCACAAGAAGGGGATTTGACAGCGGTGGAGATATTTTTTATTCGTTCGGGGCAAAATTGCGGTAATGCGGTTTATTTTCCGGAGCAGGCGGAAGGAGCTGATTTGCGTGAGGTCGTTGAAGCTTTTATCGGAGAGTTTTATGCTGAAAGAGCAGTACCGAAAGAAATTATAAGTTATGAAGATGTGGACTGTGACTGGTGGAGTAGTGCTTTAGGAGTTAAAGTGTTAGCACCGAAGGCTGGAAATAAACGTAAGTTGACGGAATTTGCTTATAACAATGCAGTTGACGCATTGCGTCGGAAAATTGCTTTAGAAGCTTCAGTAAAAGCTAATTTAGAGATGTTGCGTGATAAATTCGGATTAAATAAAATTCCACAGCGTATAGAAGTCTATGATAACTCACATAATCAAGGCAGTTATGCAATCGGGGCGATGATTGTGGCAACGCCGAACGGGTTTGATAAGAAAAATTATCGAACTTTTGATATAAAATATACGGCTGAAACACGTGATGATTTTGCCATGATGAAGGAAGTGCTGACAAGGCGGTTTGAACGGATGAACAAAGAAAATCGACCGGATGTTATTTTGCTGGATGGTGGCAGAGGACAATTAAATGCAGTGCACGAAGCTTTGAAAGATTATGATTTGAGCGGAATTACAATTGTTGGAATTTCAAAAGGGGAAGATCGTAATGCCGGCAGAGAATTTTATCACATTAAAGATAAAGAAAGTTTTGATTTGGAATATCGTTCACCTTTGGCATTTTACTTGCAAAATTTGCGTGATGAAGCGCATCGATTTGCTATCGGCACTCATCGCAAAAAACGAGCCAAATCAATGACTAAGTCAAGCCTTGACGAGATTGAAGGAATAGGTGCTTGGCGCAAAAAAGAATTGTTAAAATATTTCGGTTCGACTAAGGATGTGGCAGATGCGTCGTTGAGTGAGTTGCAAAAAATTGCAGGTATTAGTAAAAAAACAGCGGAAAAAATATATAATTACTTTCATAATTGATAATTATAATCTAGAATACCTACGTTAGTTTGAAATTTGAGGGTGCAAAAATGTATAATATTCCTAATTTATTGACTTTTTCACGAATTGTCGTAATTCCAGTTATATTTTTATCCTTGTATGTTCATGGAACATTATGGGCTTTGTTTACGGCAGTTTTGTTTATTATTGCTTCGATAACCGATTATTTTGATGGATATTTAGCACGTGCAAGAGGTGAAACTTCGGCTTTAGGGCGTTTGATGGATCCGATAGCTGATAAGCTTTTGGTGACATCAGCTTTGGTTGTTTTGTTAGCTAAGCCGGATATGGTGTGCACAAAATTGAGTTTTATTCCTATTATAGTGATTTTGTGTCGCGAATTGTTGGTTTCGGGATTAAGAGAGTTTTTACGTGAAGTTAATGTAGGATTACCGGTTACTCGTTTGGCTAAGTGGAAAACAGGTTTTCAGATGACGGCCCTGTCAATGATGTTGTTGAAAGGATTTTGGTATTGGGGTGGTATTGGTGAAATTTTGTTGTGGGTTGCCGGTGTACTGACCTTTATTACAGGGTATCAATATTTTCAAAAAAGTTTGGATTACATTTGTGAAACGGAAAAATGTGCTAAAATTCCGCCTATGCCAAAGATTATCCAAGATTTGGCCGATAACGAATCTGTTAGAAAGGTTAGAGAAGTAACCCGTGTAGCTAAGCAAAAGGCCGAAACAGTCAGGAAAAAAATTAAAGCTAAAAAGAAGACTGTCGCGAAGTCGAATAAAACCGCTAAAAACAGCAAGATGCGTAAAAAGGTAAGCAAAATCGGATAGTAATTTATGGAAAAAGCGGAAAAGCATATTTTAGTTGTTGATGACGATACTCGTTTGAGAGAGTTGTTGCAACGGTTTCTGCGAGAACATGGATATATGGTTTCAACAGCAAAAGAGGCTAGTGAGGCTCGTGAGATGTTGAAACAGTATCGTTTTAATCTACTGGTTGTTGATGTGATGATGCCTAAAGAAAATGGTTTTGAGTTCTTGGCAAAGTTGCGTCGGGAAAGTTTGGTTCCGGTGATTATGTTGACAGCTTTGGCTGGTGTTGATGACAGAATTACTGGGCTAGAAAACGGAGCTGATGACTATCTATCCAAACCTTTTGATACTAAAGAGCTATTGCTTAGAATTGCCAATATTCTGAAACGTGTTGATTCCGAAAAAGAAAATAAAGAAAAATTGGGATTGGGATTGTGTGTTTTTGATATGCAAAACAAAGAGTTGCATCTCAAACAGGGCGGCATTGTGCATTTGACAGCGGTGGAGCAGAATTTATTAATGATTTTGGGTGAAAAAAGCGGACAGGTGTTCACACGCGAAAAGCTGTCAGAAATTTTGGGTGCCGGACAATCGCCGCGATCGATTGATGTGCAGATAACGCGTTTGCGCAAAAAAATTGAAAAAGATTCTAAGAATCCGCGTTATTTGCAAACGGTTCGTGGCAAAGGTTATATGTTGTTGCCAGATTAGAAAAGGTTTGGGGTGATGCATCTTAAACTACCGATAAAATGGGAAGAAAGATTGAGCTATTGGCGCTATAAACTGCTGCCGAGGACTTTGTTTTTTCGCACAATGTTGCTGATTTTTATGCCGCTTATCGGGGTGCAAATAGTATCAGTTGTAGTATTTTTTGATAGTAGTTGGAGCCGCATGGGGCGTCGATTGGCCGATAATTTGGTTGAGGATATAAAGGTGGTGCTTGATTTGCATCAGGCAGGAGTTCCTAAAGAGAGTTTGGCTTTATTAGCAAATTATGATTTGCAGATGGATTTTAATGTGATTGAGCGCGGTGATGAGATGCGTTCAAGCTATGTTTCGGAAGATAATGAGTTAGTGTTGGAATATTTGCGTGATGCATTGCGTCGTGACTTTAAGGGAATGTATTGGCGAATTTTTTATGATAAGAGTAATGCAAAGCACGATTTGGTTATTATTATTGATGATGGTGATGAGGTTTATCGCTTTGCTTGTCCACGTAAAAAAGTTTTTTCATCTTCGATTTTTATGTTTGTGATTTGGATGGTAGCAACATCAATATTTTTGCTGGGTGTGTCAATGTTATTTTTGCGAATTCAAGTCAGGGCAATTGATGATTTGGCACAAACTTCGGAAAATTTTGGTAAAGGTATTTATGATGATGGGTTTAAGCCTTATGGATCATCCGAAGTCCGTAAAGCCGGTTTGGCTTTTATCAAAATGAAAGAGCGTATATTGAGGCAAATTATGGAGAGAACACAAATGCTGGCGGGTATTTCGCATGACTTACGTACCCCTTTGACCAGAATGAAACTTGTTGCTTCAATGATGGAAGATAATCAAGATAAACAAGATTTTTTGATTGATATTGATGAAATGGAAAAAATGCTTAATGGGTATTTGGCATTTGTGCGGGGTGAAGGCAATGAAGAACCGGTTGAAACTGATGTGGCAGCCTTGGTAAAAGGTATTTGTGAAAGATTCAAAATCGAACATAAAAAAATAAAATATATGTCAAAATCTGATGGCATATTGATGATGGTAAAAGAACAAGCGTTAAAAAGAGCTATTACAAATATTATTGCAAATGCTTGCAGATATGGTAAAAAAGTTGAAGTAAGAGTTGAGTGTAACGAACGAAAGTTGAATATTATAGTTGATGACAACGGACCGGGAATTCCCAAAGATAAGAGAGATGAGGTTTTCAGAGCATTTTATCGTTTAGAAAAGTCACGAAATAAAGAAACCGGCGGTATTGGGCTGGGGCTGGCTATTACTAAAGATATTATTGCTTCACATGGCGGAAAAATTATATTGGGAGATAGTAAATTAGGCGGATTGAAGGCCGTGATAGAGTTGCCGATTTAGAAAGGAAAAGATGATGACAGATGAGGTTTTACAGGCGGAAGAAGATTTGGTTACAGCAACTGCAGATGAAGCAGATGTGATGAAAGATTTTAATTTTGATGATATTTTGGAAAATCCCGCCGATGCTAATGTTGCGGCAGATGATGGAGTGGTTCAACCGATGGAAGAGATACAATCAGGTGAGCCTACCGTTGCGCCGGAAGATATATTCATGTCAGCCGATGTTGCGGCAGATATGTCGAATGTATCAGATGTAAGTGAAAATGTAACGCCGGAAGTTAATGAACAACCGGAAGTTGTTGATTTTCCCGAACAGTTAGTTGATGCAGTTCCGACGGATAATGTGGATGCAGATTTTGCCGATGAGGCATTAGATAATCAAGCTGACTTATCTTCTTTGGGCGGCTTAGAAACAACAAATAATCTAGCTTATTTGAAAATGTACGATGGAACTTTAAGTGCCAATATGTATGGCATAGATAAGAACTTTACCGAAGAAGTTTTTGAGGGAACACCTGATTGTGATACCATTCATGTTAATGTTGGTTATGATACCTATGGTTGGAATGTTGAGTTTGCTAATGGTACCAATATGGGATTGCGTGATGTGCGGGAGTATCAAAAGAGACAAGGATGTCTGCCTTTTAATTCCGGTAATATTACTTATGGCGGAAAAGTATTGCGATTTTCAGATGTGAATAGAATCGTTGTTTATGAAAGTGTGAAGTATTTTTCTTATGGGGCTTGAGTTAATGCCTAGAGTTGAAATAGTAACCATAAAAGATCAAGATGACGGCATGCGTCTGAATCGGTGGTTTTTGAAATACTATCCGAATTTGCCGCTGGCGAGATTGCAAAAATTATTGCGCACTAAACAGATAAAAGTTGATGGTAAAAAAGCTGAAGTATCACTTAAGCTAAGCAGTGGACAGCAGTTGAGAATTCCACCAATCAACGATGAAATTACGGAGACAGAAAAAGGAAAAATAAGCAAAACCGATGAAGAATTTATAAAATCATTGGTAGTTTACAAAGACGAAAATATTATTGTTTTGAATAAACCGTCCGGACTGGCAGTGCAAGGCGGAACCAATACTAAACATCATATTGACGGAATGTTAAATGCTTTAAGCTTTGAAAAGAAAGAAGCTCCACGTTTGGTGCATCGTATCGACAAAGATACATCAGGAATTTTAGTATTGGCCAGAGATAGAAAAAATGCCGAAATTTTAACAAGAGCTTTTAAGGAAAAAGATATAAACAAAACTTATATAGCAGTGGTGCAAGGAAAACCGAAAAAAGATAAGATGATTATCGATGCGCCGTTGCTGAAATCGGGTGAAAAAATGATAGTATCGCCGGAAGGACAAAAATCTTTGAGTGAAATGGAAGTTCTTGATTGTACAGGAAATAAAGTAGCTTTGGTGAAATTAAGTCCTAAAACCGGACGCACGCATCAGTTGCGTGTGCATATGCAATATATAGGAAATCCGATTATTGGTGATGATAAGTATGGCAATAGAGAAAAGTTTAACGATGTGGCCAATAAATTGCATTTGCACGCATACAAAATAGATTTGTCGAGCATATATAAGGAATTGGTGGTTAAAGCAATGCTACCGGATTATTTTAATGAAACACTGGCAACTTTGGGCTTAGAGTTACCGGAAATATAAGGAGTAAGAAATATGGGAATGGTGAAAAAAACAGCGTCAATTGTAGCCTCGCTTATTATCATCTTAGCAATAGGCGGTTTTGTTTTTGTGCGCAATTTTGATTTGAATCGCTATAAAACATATATTGAAGATATTGCTTTGCGGGAAACTGGTAGAAAGTTGTCGCTGAACGGTGACGCAAAAATAGGTCTGTCACTGGTTCCGACATTGGTGATTAATGATGTTACTTTTGCTAATCCCGAATGGGCACAAAATCCTTATATGGCAAAATTGGATAGATTGGAAGTCCAGTTTTCGCTCGGAGCATTAATGCACAAACAAATTAATATTAAAAAATTTATTTTAGTAAAACCGGAAGTTTATTTGGAAGTTGCCAAAGATGGAAATAAAAGCTGGGAATTTGCTAAGCTGAGCAACAACGGACAAAATAACAACGGAAAAAATACACCTCAGGTAAAAGATGCTAAAGCGGTTGCAGCAATCGGATTAATTGCCAAAGAAGTAAGATTGGAAGACGGTCAGGTTAACTATTATGATGCTAAAAGTAAAGAGAATATTAGTGCGCAACTTAATGAGATTGAGCTGGAAGTTGAAGATGGCGAGCCGATAGAATTAAAGTTGGATGCTCTTTATGATAATAAATCAATTCAGGCGGATTTGAAATTATCCGAACTTAAAAAAATTATGCAAAGCGGGAATGTCGAGGTTGAGGGAATTGTTGAAGCACTCGGTATAAAAACCAATCTGCAAGGATTGGTCTCTAATGTTATGGGCGATTTAAGTTATCAAATGGAAGTTGATGCACATAATCCGGCGGGTAACTTTAAGTTGCCGGAAATAAGCCTGCTGTCAAGAATTGATGGGGACATGAATAAAGCTGATATTAATATTCGCAATTTAAATTTGGCGACTAACTCGGTCAGCGGTAATGCTAAGGTTGATTGGAGTAAGGCTAAGCCCTATATTGAGGCTGATTTACGCAGTGATATATTTAATGTGAAATCTTTAACTCAAAAGTCAATGTTGTCATGGTCAGGACCGAAGTTGATTGCCGAAGCTCAGGCTTTGGAAATGGTACCGAATGACAATATACCTTACCAATGCTTGAATTTGCTCAATGGATTGTTTAATGTAAAAGTTGGTAAGTTGATATTGCCGGATGGTTTGATTTTGCAAGATATTTTGCTTAATGCGAAATTGAATAACGGAGTTTTGAATATCAACAAGTTGAATACAGCAGTTTATGGCGGAAAGGTCAATTTAAGTGGAGTAGTGAATGCGGCTAAGCAATCGCTGACGACCAAAATCAGTGCCTCACAGATAAAATTTAACAATTTGTATGAAGTGTTGGTTGATGATGATGACTTTACGGTGTTGAGTGGAGGTCTTATGGATGTTGACGCAGATTTGGCTACAACCGGTGCAAGTTATCGTAAATGTTCAGAAAATTTGACCGGACAATTTACAGCCATGATTGATAAGACGGTATTTAAGGCTGGACAAATTGAATGGTTGACCGATGGTGTAGTCGCTGAATTGTTTAAACTGTTGAATATTGATACCAGCAGGCATGATGAGCTCAATGTTGAATGTGCGGTGGTTAACACCAAAATTAAAGGAGGCAAAGCCGAATTTAACAAGGGAATAGTTTTCAATTCGGACAAATTGCAGTTGGTCAGTAGCGGTAATGTTAATTTGGTTAATGATAAAATTGATTTTACAATCAGTCCGACTTTGAATAAATTATCGAAGGGCAATCTTACACAAGCGCTAGCTTCATTCGTGCGTTTGGGGGGAAAGTTGCAAAATCCTTCCATAAAGTTAGATAAGACTTCGGCAGTTTCAACCGTGGTCGGTACGCTCGCAACCAATGGTTTGTATTTGGGCGGAGAAGTTTTGTTGGGAAGCGATGACAATTTATGCTATAATGCTTTGCAAGGGACCAAATATGCCAATCGTTTTACCAAAAAAGAAAGTGTGATGAATAGTGCAAAAGAATCTTATCAAGATGTTGCTGGGCAAGCACGTGATGCAGCCAAAGAAATCGGTGATGCAGCCAAAGGATTGTTCAAATCATTTAAGAAATCATTGAAAGGCGAATAAGTTGAAAGCAGACGAACTGAAGCAAGCCGTTAAGGAAATTGATAATAATCGTGACAAGATGCAAAAACAGTTGTTGGATTTTGCCGAGACTGATTTGCTGTTTTTCTTTAGCGATAAGCCTGAGTTATTGGCTTGGCAAAAGCAAAAATGGCAACCGATTATTGAATGGGCAGAAAGTTTGTTGAATATTAAGTTGAAAGTTACTTCAGGGTTGGCGGTGCCGGATAATCACGACATAATCAAGGCATTGAGCAAAATTTTTCAAGAGGTTAATGCAAAGGAATTTTGTTGTTGGTATGCGGCGGCGCTCAATTTACGTTCGGTATTGTTGGGATTGGCTTTGATAAAGAATAAGCTTAGTGCAAATCGGGCGGCTGAATTGAGTGCTTTGGAAGAGTTGTGGCAAAATGAACAATGGGGTGAAGATGAGCAAGCTTTGGCAGCGCGTAAAATAAAAGCTGATGAGTTGTCAGAAATTGAAAGTTTTTTACAATGCGCGATGTAGTGGTCAGAGTTAAAGGTCGTGTGCAAGGTGTCGGCTATCGCCGTTTTGCGGTTAATAAAGCTAAAGAAATCGGAGGAATTTCCGGCTGGGTACATAATGACTATGACGGATCGGTGTTGTTGCGGCTGCTGGGTGATGATGACAAAATAGATGCTATGTTACTGGCTTGTCAAAAAGGACCGCTGTGGGGAAGAGTTGATAAGCTCGAATTTGTGGTCGGAAGAATAAGCTCATTTCTGCCGGAGGTAGAAATCGGAGTTTTCAAAAGAGTATAGAAATAACTTATTTAGCGACACGGCAAAATTTGGTGATAGGACATTGATTGCAAGCAGGATTTTTGGCCTTGCAAATGTAGCGTCCGAACAAAACGAGCCAATGATTGACATGACGACGATATTCATCAGGCAACTTGTTAAGGTCTGCTTCAACTTCTAAAGGAGTTTTTCCGTCGCTTAAATCCAATCTTTGAGCCAAGCGTAAGACATGGGTATCAACAGCTACGGTTGGTTCATTCCACCAAACATTGAGCAAAACATTAGCAGTTTTTCTTCCAACCCCCGGAAGTTTTTCCAAAGCTTCTTGGTCGTGGGGAACTTTGCCATTATGTTGTGCTACCAAAATTTCGGACATAGCAATAATGTTTTTGGCTTTGTTGTTATATAGACCGATAGTTTTGATGTAATTTTTTAGTTTTTCCAGTCCTAAATTCAGCATAGCTTGAGGAGTGTCGGCAATCTTAAACAGTTCCTTTGTTGCCTTATTGACACCTTTATCGGTGCTTTGTGCCGAAAGAATAATTGCCACCAACAAAGTATAGGCATTATGAAATTCTAACTCACTTTTAGGGTTGGCGTCTTTCGCTTTAAATACATCTAAGATAGTTTCAATTTCTTTTATATCTCTCATGCCTTGACACCTCCGGCTCCGGCAGCTTTAGGCGCATTTTCATCTAAGGGCCAACGCGGACGCGGCTTGAATTCCAAATCACTAAACATATCATGCATAGCGTGTTCAACTCCGGCCCAAGCAATCATAACTCCGTTATCAGTACATAGATTAACCGGTGGAGCGGCAAATAGCAATTTAGTGTTGTTGCAAAGTTCCTGCAAACGGTTGCGCAAATACAAATTAGCAGCAACTCCTCCGGCAACAACCAAATATTGACCGGCTGGATAGTTGGTTTTGAAATAACGAATAGCTTTTTCCAATTTGTGGGTAAAAACATCGGCAACGGCTTTTTGGAAACATGCACAAATGTCGGCGACGTCGCGTTTACGCATAATGGTGTGTTCAATAATTCCGTCAGGGGCATAAGATTCAACAATTTTGCGTACAGCGGTTTTTAATCCGGAAAATGATAAATCACAGTCGGGAGAATTGTATAACGGGCGTGGTAAAACAAAACGAGAATCATCACCGAGTGCTGCCATTTTTTCAACCATCGGACCACCGGGGTAACCTAAGCCCAACATTTTGGCAACTTTATCAAAAGCTTCACCGGCAGCATCGTCAATAGTGGTACCAAGACGTTTAAATTGTCCCACTCCTTCAACCACCAAAATTTGGCAGTGACCACCGGAGGTAAGTAATAACAGATAAGGATATTCAATTTGATGTTGCAGACGTGCAACCAAGGCGTGTGCTTCCAAGTGATTCAGAGCGATGAATGGTTTATTCAAAGCCAAAGCGAGAGCTTTAGCGGCCATAACACCAACCGTAACCCCACCGATAAGTCCGGGACCGGCAGCTACGGCGATGGCATCAACATCTTGCGGGGCAATATGAGCTGCCCTAAAAGTTTCATCAATTATCTCGTCAATATGTTCTAAATGAGCACGTGCGGCCAATTCCGGCACTACTCCGCCAAAATTTTTGTGTTCGCTTTGGGTTAGTACAGTTGATGAGAGAATTTCTTTTTTATCACTTACAATTGCGGCTGCAGTTTCGTCGCAACTGCTTTCAATTCCTAGAACTAACATTTTTGTGCTTCTTAAAATTTAAATTGTTGTTGCTTATTTGATGATATTATATACACTGTTAAATAAATAATGCCAAGCATTTTTATCATAAAAAACGGAGAAACAGTCATGGCAAAAGCAAAACCGGAACTTAATGAAGAGAACAAAACAACGCAATCAAATGGTTATTGGGGGAAGTTGATAAGAGGATTGGTAAGTTTGGCCGTCATTGGTGCGTTGGGTTATGGGGCTTGGTATAATCGAGCCGAGTTGAAAGTTTGGCTTGATGAGTTGATGACACCCAAACAAGATGAGGTTATGGTCGGACAAGTTAATGATTTACAGCAACAGTTGGTCGATTTGCAAAATCGGTTGCGTGAGGTTGAATATGTTGCAAAAAATCCGGATCTTTCCGCAATGCAAAAACGAATCGATGATATTGAGCAGATTAGTGTTAATACCATAAAGTCGAAGGCGGATGTTGATGCTTTGTTGGGTTTGGTTGTGCGTATGGACAATGCGGAAGAAAGGTTGCGTTCTTTAGCCAAAGTAACAGACGACGGTGCATTGATTTTGACAGCAGCAACTTTGGTAAAAGAAGCCGGTGATCGCGGTGGTGAGTTCGTATATGAAGCCGAAGTGCTGAGCGAGATTGCCAAAGGAAATGTTAAAGTTAAAGATGAAGTGAAAAAAATTGAGGATATTGCGGTATTAGGAGTGCCGAGCAAAGAAGAGCTACAAAAAGAATTTATCGAAGCTTATGTGGCTAAATATCCGCAAGAGATAGAGGAAGAGACAAAAGCAGTCAATTGGAAAGAGCGGATTTTTAATAAATTAAACAAGATTATAAAAATCAGAAAATCCGGCGATGAAGACAAGCAAAACGCCAAAAAAGAGTTTAGTGAAGAAGATAGAGCCTGGGATATTGTACGCGATTTTGTGCTTTCCGGCGAGATAATCAGAGCAGTGGGAATTGCCGAAAAACCGTTGAACCACGAATTGTTGGAAAATGCATCATTTAAAGAATGGTTGCACAACGCACAAATTTATCGTGATTTTTATGAAAGTATTTCACGGATTACCGCCAATGGATTGGCTGTGATGAAGGTTAAGTTTTTGAAAAACTAAAACAGTTTTACCGCGGCAAATCCAGCGATAAGTAATATTAAAAACAAAACCGATAATTTTCCCAAATGTTTATCGATGAAGTATTTCATTGGTTCGCCGTATTTTTTTAAGAGCCAAGCTACCACAAAGAAGCGCATACCGCGTGCCAAAATCGAAGCAATAGTGAATACTACTAAATCGAGATGAACAACACCACTGGCAATGGTTATGATTTTGTAAGGGAAAGGCGTAATGCCGGCACCAAAAACAATCCAGGCACCATATTGATGGTAGTAATTTTCAAAAGTGTAAAATTTATCTAAGGCATGATAAAACTGCAAAATAGGTTCAGCAATCATGTCAAAAGCAAATATTCCGATAGCATAGCCGAAATATCCGCCAATCAAACTGGCAAGGGTAGCAACACCGGCTATTTTCCATGCTTTAGTCGGGGTAGCTAAAATCATAGGAATCAACATGATATCAGGTGGAATCGGAAAAAAAGAACTCTCGGCAAAGGCCACCAAAAACAGCCAAAACATCGCGTTGGGCGAAGCAGACCATTTGAGCATAAGATCATAAGTTTTACGAATTATGTTTTGCAAAAAATTCAGCATGATGCACACAAGTAATAGTTGAAAATCATGTTGCCAATAGTAGAGATTTTATTGAATAATGCAACAATTTTCTGCAATGTGAATTATTTTTTCCAGAGTGCGAGGTTTGTAGATGTAATCGACCGGTGAAGTGTGGTCAAAGTAAGGGAAGTCTTTGCTTTGGCTCATAACCGTGTAACGAGGTGCATTTTCAACCTGATGGTTGATGGTGTTGATTATGTCATCAGGAGCGGCGGCAGAAAAATTTTCATCAATAAAAATCCACCTAGGTTCAACGGTTTGGGCATATTTGAGCAGAATAAAAAGATTATCGGTAGCAAAGACCTGACAGCCTTTACGTTCCAGAATAGTGGAATATAATTTTAAGAAATCTTTGTCGTGGTCCAACATAAAAACCGCACAGTTATTCATTGCAGCAATCCTTTTGAATAATGACTAATATATAATCACTCAAAAGGAATATTTTAGTGGCAATGACAATTTTTATGATGGCAACAATGTGAGGTCTCACCTTTAGCTTGGGCTCGCAAAAATGCTTCGTAAGTATTAACCAATAACATAGCAATAGTCATTGGACCAACGCCACCGGGAACAGGGGTGATAAATGAAGCTTTTTCTTTTACATCATCAAAGTCGACATCTCCGCACAAGTGCCCGTCCACCCTTGTAATGCCAACATCAAGAATAACAACACCTTCTTTCAGCCAAGATGATTTTATCATTTTGGGTTGGCCACAAGCAGAAACGATAATGTCAGCTGTTTGAGTGATTTCCGGCAGATTGACTGTGTGTGAGTGGGTAATGGTAACCGTGCAGTCAGCATTGAGCAAAAGTTTTGCTACCGGACGACCAACAATATGGGAACGTCCGATTACTACAGCATGCTTGCCAACCAAATCAATTCCGGTTGATTTTAACAACTCCAATACACCTTTAGGCGTGGCAGAAACAAAAGCTGAAGGATTGTTGTAAGATAATAACCCGCTGTTATACGGAGTAAAACCATCGACATCTTTATCGGGCGAAATATGGGCAATAATTTTTTGCTCATCAAGATGTTTGGGCAGTGGCAATTGAACGATTATGCCGTTAATATGCGGATTGTCATTAAGCTCATCAATGGTGGATAAAAGAGCACTTTCACCAATGCTGGCAGACAATTCAATCACGTGGCAATCAATGCCGACTTCTGTGGCTTTCTTTTTTTTATTGCGCACATAAATTTGACTGGCTTCGTCATCGCCTACCAAAATAACAGCTAAAGACGGGGCTCCATCTTGCAGAGAGGAAATTTTGGTTTTCAGTTCATCGCAGGTTTTTTGAGCTATTGCTTTGCCATCAATAATTTGAGCTGTCATATTCATTCCTTTGCGCAAAGAGATAATAGATTATCGGTTAAATCTTGGGAAGATGTTATAAAGATTTTTTTATATCTGTCAAGTTCTCCGGATACAATAGTGAAAGCTGATTTAGATTTTTTGAGCTGTTTGGCTAAAAAACTGATTAGTTCAGCATTTGCTTTGCCTTTTTCCGGAGCTGATATGACATTTATTTTCAAAAAATCAGTACCGGAGGCGTCGCTGAATATTCCCATAACCCTACAAAACGAAGAGTTAGGTGTCAACCTAACTCTTAACATAAAACCATTGTTGCTTTTTTCAAAAAACATTTATCCGGCAATCAAGGCGCGCAGACTTGCAATTACGCGCAATACAAACCACAAAGCAATTAACAGGACAAACGGAGTAAAATCAAATCCTGAAAATACAGTCGGAATTTTGGATTTAATTTTTTCATAAACCGGAAGTGTAACTTTATCCAACAACTCAACGGTTTTTTTAGCATATTTGTTAGAGGCTTCCAAAACTTTGAAATGAATTAACCAATAAATAACTATCTGAACCACTACGATTTTAAAGTAAATGTCAACAATGAGTTCTAAAAGCCACAAAATAGGGTCAAAAATAATCATAATTATCTCCTTGAATTTTTAATCACATCTTATCTAGCAATAAAACAAATTTTTAACAATGTCAACTTGATAGAAAAGTTAATAACCATACTCATCTTCAGCTCTGCGACTGAGAGCTATGTAATTTTGAGCACTAAAGCCTTTGCGAGTTTTTTGGACGCGTTGAGGCAAACGTCCGCTAAGTCGCCAAATTTTACGCATTTTTTCACGCAATTTTTCAAGATTGCTGAGCTTATGCGTTGAAACATTCGAATCATGAATCTGTTCATACATAGGTTGATTGATAAGATTATTTTGTTCTTGTTCCTGCTGATCGTTGCGAAGAATGTGCATAGCACATAACTGAGAAGCTAAGCTGACAGCTTCGGCTGAATTATCAAGATCATCGTAATCATTAGATCCATGCGAATCATCATCAATATATTCCTCTATTATGACATCATTAGTTGCTTGTTTTATGGGGCTTTTTTTAAATTTAGGTCTGGATGGTTTGGTGCTTTGAACCCTCTCGCGAATCTTACGTAACTCACTTAGTTTGAAAGTTAAAAATTTTAGCTTTTCCTGAGCTGGGTTTTGTTGTGAACAGTTACTGTTGAAAGCTGCACCGGCGTATAATGATATAACGCGTTTAAGCTCGGTTTCGCGCTCATCCAAAAAAGAAACAAAATCACTGCGGGTATGAAGCTCTTGCAAGGTAGTACCATCGGTCTTCATGTCCTTGATAATGACTTTAGCCTGATCAACCCAACCATAATACTCGGCCTCAGGATCTTGACCTGATTGCAAAGATTGCAAACTTTCAGCAATGTAAAAATCCATATCATAAACAGGAACTTCTTTACCTCTGATTGTTACGGTTTTTTTAGCAGTATTGCCGTTGGCCTGCCAAAACATTGGCTTCCAATTATCCTGAAATTGAATAGGATTGCCATTATTTTTTCTTGCCATGTGTTCAATTACATCATTGTGCCGTTCCAAACCTTGTTTTTTAGCAAATTCGTCGGCCTTTTGTTGCAAAAGGTTGAGAGGCATATTATGCAAATCGCGGATAAGTTCTTGTTTGTTGTAGTTGTCGGACATGGTTGGTATCCTTTCAAGTCTTTTTAGTTGGTTTCAAAAATTAACTTTTTCTGTTCCTGTAAGATAATATGATCAATAACCCACTGGCTGATTTGTTCGATTTTCTCCAGCTCAATTCCCATAGCTTCACCAACTTTACCGATAAACATAACTTCTTCATCGGTAAGATCACTGTCAGAATTTGCTAAAAAGCACATTTCTCTAATCAAAGCTAAAGCTACACGGCGGTTTTTGATTTGGCTGACCCTTTGCAAAACTTTTTCTTGAGATTCTTCCTGTAAAATTTCAGGAATTTTTTGGGCTGATATACCAAATATCAAGGCGATATCCTGAATTTTTTCTTTTTGATCGTCATCAAAGTGGTGATCTGCTTTGGCTAAGACCGAAAGGGCTTTGAGAAAAGCAATTTTATCTTCATCATTCATTCTTGCGGTGAAGTTGTTTTCATTTTCTGACATATTAGTGATCTCCTAAAGTTGTTATCTTAATTGTATACTAGCAGAATTATGTTAATTTTTCAATAAAAACCGCTAATGGGTGATGAAAAATGTTTGAAAAACAAAAAATATCATTTATTATCAACCGAAATATTGAGGTTGAAAGGTAATGAAAACTTATTTTATAAAGACTTTCGGATGCCAGATGAATGTGTATGATTCTCATCGAATCGCAGGAATCCTTGAACAAAGAGGATTGCAAGCGACAAGTAGAATCGAGGATGCAGATTTGGTAATTTTTAATACTTGTCATATCAGGGAAAAAGCAGCCGAGAAACTATTTTCTGATTTGGGACGTGCTAATTTGGTAAAACAAGCCAGATTGTTAGAAGGAAAAAATACTATCATCGGGGTTGTCGGTTGTGTGGTGCAAGCCGAAGATGAGCAGGTATTTAAGCGCTCGGATGCAGTTGATTTTGCATTGGGACCGTTGACATATCATCGTTTGGGGCAGGTCCTTGATGAGTTGGAAAAAGATAGTGGAATTCAAGTAATAGACACTGAGTTTCCAGCTGAGTCAAAATTTGATTTTTTGAGTGAGAACAAAGCTGAAGGTGTATGCTCATATATTGCTATTCAGGAAGGGTGTAATAATTTTTGTACTTATTGTGTTGTGCCATATACGCGCGGTATTGAAACATCTCGTCCGGTTGAAGATGTGCTAAGAGAAGCTCGTAAGTTGGTTAGTGACGGAGCATTGGAACTTAATTTGCTAGGGCAAAATGTTAACTCTTATCATGGTGAAGATAAGGCTGGTAAAGAACGTAATTTAGCTTATCTTTTGCGTAAAATAGGTGAGCTAGATGGTCTGAAAAGACTGCGCTATACCACATCATATCCGGCCGATGTTGATGATGATTTGATTAAGTGTCACAAGGATATGAAAATACTGATGCCTTACTTACACTTGCCGGTTCAATCAGGCTCAGATAAGATTTTGCGTGCGATGAACCGAAGACACACAAAGGCACAATACCTTGATGTTATAGATCGTTTGCGTGAGGCGAATCCGCAGATAGGATTTGCATCAGATTTCATAGTAGGTTTCCCCGGAGAATCGGATGACGATTTTCAAGCTACTTTGGATCTAGTTGATGAGGTGAAATTTATTACGGCTTTTTCATTTAAATATTCGCCGCGTCCCGGTACTCCGGCTGCTGAATATCCGAATCAGCTTCCGGAAAAAGTTAAAAAGGAACGACTGGCAATATTGCAAGAAAAATTATTTGCCTATCAGACAGATTTTAATCAACAGACTGTCGGTAAGACAATAGAGGTTTTATTTGAAAATAAAGGAAGACATGCCGGACAATTAACCGGACGAACACCTTGGATGCAAAATATTTATGCAGAGGCAAATGGGGAATATTTAAATAAAATTGTTGATGTTAAGGTAGAAAGTGCGACAATGAATTCGTTGTCTGGAAAAATTGTAAGGATGTAAAAATTATGGCAGAAGTTTCTTTTGAGTTATTTAATAATACATTGGTTCAGCAAATGGTTGGCGCACAGGATTCAAATTTGCGCTTGTTGGAAAAAATTACCGGAGTTGAAATCAGCTCTTTTGGTAATAAAATGACCATTAAAGGAAAGAAAGCTGCAGTTGATCAGGCCAAAGCTGCTATTGATGTGCTGTATAATAAGGTTAGCCGCGGAATTGAAATCGGCGAGCAAGAGGTTAGTGCGGCAGTGCGTATTTGCGGTGATAATAAAGATTGTCAGGCAGCCATTGATTTGAGCAATATTGTATTAAAAACCAAGAAACGTCATATATATCCGCGTTCAGCAACGCAAGCGGAGTATATTCAAACCATGATGAATAATGAATTGGTTTTTGGTTTGGGACCTGCCGGTACTGGTAAAACCTATTTAGCAGTAGCACTGGCTGTTTCGATGATGTTGGAGGGCGCCATTGATAAGATTATTCTGTCGCGTCCGGCCGTTGAAGCAGGCGAGAACTTGGGATTTTTGCCCGGTGATTTGAAGGATAAAGTTGATCCGTATTTGCGTCCTTTGTACGATGCACTGTATGAAATGTTGCCGGCGGAACAGGTTGATAAAAAGATTGCTTTGGGCGAGATTGAAATTGCTCCTTTGGCCTTTATGCGCGGTCGTACCTTGTCTAATGCATTCATTATTTTGGATGAAGCTCAGAATACCACACCGATGCAAATGAAGATGTTTTTGACTCGTTTGGGCGAGAATTCACGAATGGTTGTTAATGGGGATTTGAGCCAAGTTGACTTGCCGCGAGGAGTTATCTCAGGCTTGCGTGATGCACTGGATGTTTTGAAGGGAACGGCTAATATAGGCTCGGTACGCTTTTCAGCAACTGATGTAGTAAGACACGGATTGGTGGCTAAGATTGTTAAAGCATACGAGGATAAAAGCAAAAAGGTGTATGGTGAAGAATAACAGCGTAGATATCGTCATCGAAGATGATAATTGGGCTAAAATTTTAGTAGTAAGCGAGGCTCAATGCGTTTCGCTGTTGGATTTGGTCTGTAAATATTTAGCTGACAGCAAAATTGAAACACGGTATAATTGGGGTGGATTAGATAAACCAATGACGGTGGTTTTGGCGTTGAGCAATGCTAACGAAATAAGAAAGCTAAATGCTGATTTCAGAGGTAAAGATCAGCCGACTAATGTTTTATCTTTTGCTAATATAGATGCCGATGATTTTGAAGAAGTAATCGAAAATGAAGAAGTGGTTGCTTTAGGTGATATCATTATGGCTTGGGAAGTTCTTCAAGCAGAGGCAAAAGAGAAAAATATATCAATTGCAGACCATTTTTGGCACCTTCTAGTGCATGGAATATTACATTTACTCGGGTTTGATCATCAAAATGATGAAGAAGCTGAGGTTATGGAAGGTATTGAAATTGCTGTTTTGAAGCAGTTGAATATAGATAATCCCTATAAGGAGTAGGAAATGTCCGAAGAAGACAGTCAACAGTCAAATATTTTTAAACGGTTGTTCCATCGCAGACAGCAGGAAAATGTGCGTGAAACAATCGAAGATTTAATGGAAGAAGTTGCCGAAAGCGGTGAGAAAGATTTTAGCGAACATGAGCAGCTATTGCTGAATAATGTGCTGGATTTGCATGGCCGCAAATGTGAAAATGCGATGATACCCAGAGCTGAAATTGTGGCTTTTCCCAAGAGCGGTTCAGTTAAGGACTTAGCTGATTTGATGGTTGAACAGGGACATTCGCGCATACCTATTTATGGTGAATCATTGGATGATATTGTAGGTATTGTTCATGTTATTGATTTGGTTAAATGTGTGTTACAAAAGCAATTCGATTTGAAAGTCGAAGATGTTATCAGCGACAAGATAAAATTTGTAGCTCCGGAAAAAGAAGTATTGGACTTGTTGAAAGAGATGCAGCAGGACAAAATACATATGGCAATGGTGGTCGATGAATACGGAGGAATTGACGGCTTGGTTACCATCGAGGATTTGCTGGAAGAAATTGTCGGTGATATTGAAGATGAGTATGATCATGAAGATGAGCCGATTATATGTAAACAAAACAATGGCAACATTGTGGCAGAGGGTAAAGCTGAACTTGATGAAATAAAAAATGTTTGCGGTTTGGATTTGTATGAAGGTTTGCCGGAAGATGAGGAAGATGATATTGACACGGTGAACAGTTTGATATTTCATCTTATTCAAAGGGTGCCTTTGCGCGGGGAAGTGGTTGCCGGGCTTAATGGCATAAAATTCAGAATTTTAGAAGCTGATCCTACGCAGATAAAAAAGGTTATGATTGTTAAATCAAAAGTTGAAAATAATAAGTAATGACAAATTTAATGATTAAATACCAAAAAACGACGGCTTTTATGGCCGGAGCTTTGTCTGTGGCAATGTTTGCTCCGTATTTTCAGATTTGGGCCGGAGTAATCGGGTTTAGTGTTTTATTGTATTTGCTTTTGAATGAAAGCAAAACTAAAGATTTGTTCAAAATTGGATATGCTTTTGGTTTTGCTCATTTTGCGATTGGTTTTTCGTGGGTGGGTAATGCATTATTAATTGATGTGGAAAGATTTGGTTGGCTGTATCCAATTACTTTGCTGGCGGCAGGAAGTTTTTTTGGTTTGTTTGCAGCTGTTCCTGCGGCAATAATTGCCAAAGGTCGGACGACAATTGGAAAATGGCTGATGTTTTGTGGGGCATGGGTTGTTTGCGAATGGATCAGAAGCTTTTTGTTGACAGGATTTCCGTGGAATTCAGCGGGATATAGCTTGGCATTTAACTTGCCGATGATACAAAATGCGGCTATCGGGGGTGTGTATTTAACATCGTTATTAGTGATTACCTTGTATAGTATGGGCGGATTGTGGCTCTGTTTTCACAGTATAAAATCTTTTGTTTTGTTGACAATGATGGCTGTCTTGCTGATTGGTGTGTCATGGGGATGGGGATATTGGCGGTTGCAAAATAAAGAGGATTTGGTAACCGATACTGTGGTGCGAATAGTACAGCCGAGTATTCCCCAAACAATGAAATGGACCAAAGAAAACGCTGAAGATAATTTTAGTACTTATATTGATTTAAGTAAAACATTAAGCGAGGTAAAGCCTGATATGATAGTTTGGGGTGAAACAGCTTCCCCGTTCAGGCTTGATGAAGATGATTTTCATCGTAATGTTGCGGCAGAAATGTTGCCCCAAGGCAGTATATTATTAACCGGTATGATAAGTTATCAATATAACAAAGGTTTTTATCGTCCACATAACTCGCTGATAGTGTTGAATGATCATGGCGAGATAGAATGGTATTATCATAAAACCCATTTAGTTCCGTTTGGAGAATATATTCCATGGCGCGAATATTTGCCTGATTTTATAAAGCCGGTTGCTAATGCCATTGGACAATTGGGAGAAGGTGATGGGGCTAAAGTTTGGCAAAGAGATGGTTGGCCA
This sequence comes from uncultured Pseudomonadota bacterium, assembly GCA_902799835.1. Lineage (GTDB taxonomy): Bacteria > Pseudomonadota > Alphaproteobacteria > RF32 > CAG-239 > CAZU01. The sequence continues at coordinate 147,675 of CADCCF010000003.1, read as the reverse complement.
ACTATAGGCGGAGCTGTTTGCTATGAAATAATTTTTCCTCACGAAATTGTGGATGAAAAAAATCGTCCCGATGTGATTGTTAATGTGACAAATGACGGGTGGTATGGCGAATCATCGGGACCTTATCAGCATTGGGTAGCTGCAAAGTTCAGAGCAATAGAAGAAGGGGTTACAGTAGTGCGCTCAGCCAATAACGGATTAAGCGGTATGATTAATGCTTATGGTGAAGAAACAGGCGCCTTAAAGCTTAATTATTCGGGGATTTCAGATATAAAACTGGAAAAATCTTTGAGTAAAATTACAACTTATGGTAGGTATGGCAATATAATTTCTTTAATATTATGCTTGATTTTAATGGTGGCAGGCTCTATAAAATTTAAGAGTGAGCAATAATGAGGGGACTAACTATGAAAGACAAGAAAATAGATCGCAAAACCAGACGCGGCAGAACTCCGTCCGGTGATCCGAATCCGATTGATGTGCATGTTGGAAACAGAATCAGAATTAGAAGAAATTTGTTGGGGTGGAGTCAGGAAAAGTTAGGTTTGATGATGGGGCTGACCTTTCAGCAGGTGCAGAAATATGAAAAAGGCTTAAATCGCGTAAGTGCCAGTAGGTTGTGGGATTTTAGCGTGGTTATGGATACACCGATTAGTTTCTTTTATGATGATATGGATGCAGAAACAAAAGATAGTAGTCCGCGCAAATTTTGCAATCCTGAGAATGATTTGTCTTTGCATGAAAACATGGAAGTTTTTGATGCTGATCCGATGCGCAAACAGGAAACTTTGGAGTTGGTAAGAGCATATTACAAAATAGGTAATCGGCGAGTAGCCAAACATTTGTACGATTTGATTATATCAATGTCTAAAAGTCCGTATATTCATAGCAAAGAAGATGATGAAGATGGAGAATAATTCTTAAAAGCAGGTTGTTTGACCTGCTTTTAATTTGGGCGACAACGTTGATCAAGTGCTCGATCAGATGCAGGCAGATCTTCGTATTCGCCGAAGTTGAACATATTTTTTTCAAATTCGCATTCGTCATCCAATTCATCGACCGTATCAATCAGGCGCATTTTTTTGAGTGGACGAATACGAAAGTTGTCATCATCAAATTTATCTTTGTACGATGAAGTTGAAAAATTCTTTTTAATGGTATGGTGAGTTTCTTTGTCCAGCATGGCAATTTCTCCTTAAAACAATTTATTTATTATATGTAATTGCGATGGTAAATTTTTCATCCACATGATGCATAAAATTTACTTGAGATTATTTGAAAAGTTTTATACTTCAATAACATAGACGGAAGGTTGATATGTGGAAAATTGATGTAAAAAAACGTCCAGATTATAAGAAACTGATTAAAAAAATTAATACCAGATTAGATTGGAAAGCTAATTTGGAAGATATGGATTTGTTGTATCAACAATTAATTAATGACAAAGCGTTTCGCAAAGAGTTGATGCGCAAGGCAATACATCTTAGTTCACTTTGGATTCCGGCGGCAATTTATTTTATGCCTAAATTTATATTAGTGCCTATATTGCTGATTATTTTGGTTGGTAACGTTATTTTGGAATATGGTAATTTTAAGCGCTATCCTTGGGCTCGCAAATCATTCGGCGTGTTGTTTTTCAGAACACTACGCAACAAAGAAACTTCAAGAGAACATTTTCAGTTTACCGGCGCGATATATGTTTTGGTGTCAGCGCTGTTGTGTTTGTGCCTGTTCTCTAAAGAAGTAGCGGCTATTGCTTTGACGGTTATGTTGATATCCGACAGTGCAGCGGCATTGGTTGGGCGATCAATCGGCAGAGTGAAAATATATAAAAATAAAACGCTTGAAGGAACTTTGGCCTTCTTTACCTCGGCTTTGGTAATAAATTTGTTGTTTTGGCAGGTATATCCGTTTACGGTGGTTAGTGTTCTGGCTTGCTTGGTTGCAACATTGGCGGAAGTTTATGAGGATAAAATTGAGATAGATGACAATTTATCCGTGCCGATATTTATGGCGGCAGTTCTTTCCTTTTTTAACTAAAGCTATTTTATAATTCCACCACCAATGATGGCATCGTTGTTGTATAATACAACGGATTGTCCCGGAGTTATGGCACTTTGGGGGGCAAGGAAAGTTACCTCATATTCTTTGTCGTTCAGAGGCGTTACTTCCACATCACAGGGAGTTTGTGAAGAACGGATTTTAGCAGAACAATAAAAATGTTCATTCGGTTGTGGTGCTTGCCACACCCAGTTGTCAGCAAGCAGTTTAGTTTGCAGGCAATCTTCCGCAAAGCCCAAAACAACCTCATTATCTTCTTTGTTGATAGCGATTACATAAAGCGGACGCGGTGCAGATATACCCAAACCGCGACGTTGTCCGATAGTGAAATTCCAATAACCTTGATGAGTTCCTAAAATTTTTCCGGCTGAATTAACAAAGTTTCCGGTTTGCGGGGTAAATTGTAGAATATCATTAATTGCTCCGGAATAAAAGTCTTGACTGTCCGGTTTGTCAGAAACACTCAATCCGGCATTGCGAGCTATTTCACGAATTTCTGATTTGTTCTTGCAGCCTAAAGGTAACAATATTTCAGCAAGTTGTTCCTGTTGCAAACGATAGAGAAAGTAGGACTGATCTTTTTTGGCATCAATTCCGCGAGTTATTTGATATCTTTTAGTTTGTTCATTATAAGATATGCCGGCATAATGACCGGTAGCAAATTTGTCAAAAGCAATACCTTGACGCTTGGCGCTCATCGGCAGAACGTTAAATTTGATGTTGGCATTGCAGATAACGCAAGGGTTGGGAGTACGGCCGGATTTATATTCAGATTTAAAGTTGGCTAAAACAATTTTTTGATATTCTTCGCGGCAATCCAATACCAAATGCTCAATACCGATTTTTTCGCAAACATTGCGAGCAGATTCGATGTCATCTTTATCCGGCGCAAAGCAACCGGAAGCATGTTCGGGAAGGTGAGCAGATATTTTATCGTCCCAAATAGCCATGGTTGCCCCGATAACTTCATGTCCGGCTTGCTTCAGCAACAAAGCTGTTACCGAAGAATCAACTCCACCACTCATTCCTACTAAAATTTTCATAGTTGTTCCTTTGCGATAAAAAGGTTATCATAGGCGACGATATTCCAAAAATACTGGGCGACGCCCCTCGCGGATAGCTTTTTGTTGATATTTGGTTTCTACCCAATCAGCAGGAGGATTGCGCCAGTCATCGCTTTTTTGAGCAGTCCATATAAATGACGGATGATTATGCATTTGTTCCAAGGTCCAACGTTTATATACAGGATGATCGGTGGCAATCAACAGGGTCCCCCCTCTTTTAATGATACGAGCCAGTTCAACCAAATTGTCAGGATTGACAAAGCGGCGATTGGCATGACGGTTTTTGGGCCAAGGATCAGGAAACAGCAAAAATACCGTATCTAACATTCCGTCCGGAATGCGGTTAAATAATTTGCGCACATCGTCACTGTAAATTTTTATGTTGTCGGTACGTTCAGGTAAAAGCTTTATGCCATCAGGAACTTGCGAATTTTGTTTGATGCCGGTGATGAGGGAGAGCAAATTTGCAATACCGTTTTGAAAAACCTCAGCGCCGATAAAACCGGTGTGAGGATAAAGTAGTGATACACCGGCCAAATGTTCGCCACCGCCAAATCCGATTTCCAAACAAACACGTTCAACCGGAATATCAAATAATTGCGGAGATATAACGGAATTTTCGGATATTTGTAAATGCGGCAAAAAACGCTCCAAAAGGGATGTTTTGGCTTTGCGTATTTTGCGTCCTTTGCGGCGTCCGAAAAATTTAAACTCGTCCATGGATAAGTTCCGTTGTTATAAGGTAAAACCCTTGATTGCTCAAGGGTTTGGATTGGCGATCTCGGGGCGATTCGAACGCCCGACCCACAGCTTAGAAGGCTGTTGCTCTATCCAGCTGAGCTACGAGACCATACCGAAGTGAGTTTACTAAAAACATAAAATTTACTCAAAGTCAAGTAACAATTATTATTTTTTTGATCTATTTGCCTTAACAACAAAAGCAATCATGCAAGTGGCAGCAACGATGCAACCGACGATTGATGACCAGCTAATGGGAAGACGAAAGCCTATTTTGTCGTACATAATATAGGTTATGCAAACAGCGGTCATAAATCCGGCCGGTAGTAAAGTTATCCAGTAAAAGCGTTGATTACGGCGCAAGTAAAAGCTGGCGGTCCACAAAACTATTGTTGCAACAGTTTGGTTGGCCCAACCGAAATAAGTCCAAATAACCGTCAAGTCAAAAAAGCTTAAAGCAATACCGCCAGATAAGACGCAGGCACTGATTAACAAACGATGGCTCAGTGACGTTTTGTTTTTCAGCAGATAATCGCTAATAGTCAAACGGGCAGAACGAAAAGCAGTATCTCCGGACGTGATTGATAATATGATAACTGATATTACTGCTAAGATGCCACCTACATGCCCTAGATAATTTTGTGATATTTCAGAGACAACCCCGCCGGGACCAGCAGATTGTATGGCAGATAGCAAATCAGGGCTGCCATGGTAAAAAGCAATGCCTAATGTAGTCCATATCAAAGCGACAATACCTTCAGTAATCATGGCGCCATAGAATATGGCGCGTCCTTTGCTTTCGTTTTTGAGACAGCGTGCCATAAGTGGCGACTGGGTGGCGTGAAATCCGCTCAAGGCTCCGCAAGCAATAGTTACAAACATCAGTGGAAATATGGGAAGTTCCTGAGGATGTTGATTACTGAAATTCAATTTGGGATAAAATTCGGTTCCGTGAGCGAATAAAACTACCAACATGGCAAAAGTTACGCCGATCAGAAGCAAAGCAAAAAGCGGATAAAAACGCCCGATTATTTTATCAATCGGTAATAGGGTGGCTAAAAAATAGTAACCGAAAATAGCAATTAACCACCAGTGAAATTCATGACCGGAAAGCGAGGAAAGCATGTGAGCCGGAGACATAGCAAAAACTGCCCCTAATAACAAAAGAAAACCAGTCATAAAGGTAAGAAAAATCCATTTAGTGTTTCTCCCCATGTATTTTTCAACCAAATAAACCGGAGAACAGCCTTTTTCACGAACAGACATCATGCCGGCCATATAATCATGTACTCCACCGGCAAAAATTGAACCTAAGACAATCCAAAACAAAGCTACCGGTCCGTAAAGGGCTCCTAAAATGGCTCCGAACACCGGACCTAATCCGGCAATATTGAGAAACTGAATAAGAAAGACCCGCCAATCCGACAATGGCATAAAATCCACATTGTCGCAAAGTGCAACAGCAGGGGTAGGGCGTTTGTCATCAGCCCCGAAAATGCGCTCAATGATGGTTCCGTAGATGAGATAACCGCACAAAAGCAATAAAACCGACGACAAAAATAACAACATGACATATTTCCTTGTGTTGATAAATTTATCATAATTCTGCGATTTTATAATTTCAACTGCAAGGTTTTTTTGCAATTTTGCACGGTAATTTCATGTTTGTTTAAACAAAATTTATTTATTTTTATGGTTAGGTCGATGATGTTTGTCAGGTTGATGTTTAACTTTTTTCAGTTTAACCGGTTTAGATGAATGATGTTTGATTTTTTTTGGTTTTGGGGAGTGATATTGGTATGAATGATAAATGTTTATCTTGGGAGTAGGTTCGGTGTATGTATAGGAATAACCAGAATAGTAATCAGGATAACATACACAACCGGTTAGGGCTGTGACAATTCCACACAAACAAATTATGGATAGTTTACGCATAGCTTTTCTCCTTTCATATCATTTAAAACGATGGTAAATGGAAAAAAGTTTGTTTATTTATTATTTTATGATATGGTTATATCTGTTATGGAATTTATTCGTAATTTTTTATACAGTTTTTTCTTTGGTTTTCTTTAATGTTAACCTAAAATTAAATTATGAATCGTACAATGCAAGGCAAAAGGGTAATTTTTATAGGAAATAAGATATGGAAAAATCTACTTGGATAGGATTTATCGGCGGAATTGGTGCTGTCGGTGTAGGTATGTATTTGAAAGGTGCGGATCCGCATGCTTTGATAAACCCAGCGGCTTTTTTGATTATTTTGGCTGGTACAGCTGCAGCTATTTTTAATGCTTTTCCTATGAAAGAGTTAAAGCATTTTCCCAAGTTGTTAAAGTTAATTTTTTTCGGGCGAAAGTTTACCCCTAAACAAGAAATATTGGAATTGTTTGTATCAGTAGCAAAGTCAGCCAAACAAGAAGGTGTTATGGCAATTGAAAAACGTGCTAATGAAGTGGCAGATCCTTTTATTCGCTCAACGTTAACGATGGTTGCCGATGGATTTAATGCTGATTTTATTTATGGCGTGGTTGATTCTGAGATAAAGCAGATGGAAGAAAGACATCGCAGTGGAGCGTTAATTTTTGCACAATGCGGAATGTATGCGCCGACTTTGGGTGTTTTGGGTGCGGTTATCGGACTTATTGCCGCATTAGGTAACCTTAATGATATTGACCAATTGGGACACTCGATTGCGGCAGCGTTCGTTGCTACCTTGTTGGGTATTTTTACCGGTTATGTTTGTTGGCACCCCTTTTCCAATAAGTTGAAGCAGCTTAACGCTGAAGAGGTAGTTATGAAAAGGATGGTGTTAGAGGGAGCTTTAGCTTTACAAGAGGGTGCTTCATCTATCGCCATAGAATCGCGCTTACAAGCATATATACCGATGTCAGAACGTAAATCACAACGTGAAAGCTAAATTGTAAAGTAGAGTGTAGTAAGATGGTAAAGAAAAAACCTGATCATCCACCTCATGAAGAACATCCTGACGAAACTTGGCTTATTCCTTATTCGGATTTGCTGACTTTGTTGCTGGCTTTGTTTATTGTTTTGTTTGCTTCTTCCAGTTTGGACAAAGATAAAGCAGCACAAATTCAATATGCTTTGGCGGCGGCATTCGGTGGAACGCAAAATACAGATGAGAGCGGTAGCATCATGACCAATTTTCTCAATGATGTTCAGGACCTTAATTTGGAAGATGATAATGTGATTGTGTCTGCTGATGCTAATGGAGCAACATTGGAGATGACTTCAATTAATCTGTTTGACAAGGGAGCAGTTACCTTGAAGCCGGAAGCAATACCGGTTATTAAAAAAATTTCGTTATTGCTTAATTCAAGCAAATATAAAAAATATCGTATTGTGGTTGAAGGGCATACCGATGATACAAATGAGTCAGATATATTACCTTCCAACTGGGAATTGTCCGGGGCTCGTGCCGGAGCGGTAGTGCGTGCAATGATAGCTAATTCTATGGATATTAATCGTTTTAAGGCGGTGGGATTGGCAGAAATTTCGCCAGCTTATCCAAACATGAATCCCTATGGCGAACCAATTCCCGAAAACCGAATTAAGAATCGTCGAGTTATTGTGCGTATAGAATTTTAATTTTTGGAGATGTGAAGATGCAGTCGGAGTTTTGTCTGCATAATGCAAATGTGTTAACCGGATTTTCGGTCATGCCGAGGTGTGCTGTTCATGTTAAGCATGGTAAAATAATTGATGTCTATAATGAAGAACGTTTTAAACAAAAAAAATTTAGCAAAAATATAAAAGTAGTTGACGTCAACGGGGCCTATATTATGCCGGGGTTTATTGATACCCATATTCATGGAATGGGCGGATATGGTACTGATGACGGAAATTCGGAAGCAATTTTGAAAATGTCGGAAGTTTTGGCAGAATATGGGGTTACGTCATTTATTCCGACTTGCAATGCGGCAAAAGAGGAAAAATTATTGCAAAACATTGATGCAATTGTTTCAGCAATGGGTAAGGAAAAGGGAGCACGTATTTTAGGTATTCACTTAGAGGGACCGTTTTTGTCACCTGAGAGAATGGGTGCGCAGATGGCTGATGGGCTGTCAAAAGTTGATTTGCCATATATGAAACGGTTGTATAAGGCGACAAAGGGGCATTTGATTAATATGACAGTGGCCCCTGAATTGAAAGGGATGAGAGAACTGGCTTTATATTGCAATGACAAAGGGATAGTTTTGCAGGCCGGGCATACCAATGCTACTTATGATCAGATGATGGAGGGAATGCAAGCCAATATTATGCATGTTACCCATTTGTTTAATGCGATGCGTCCGCTTCATCATCGTGAACCTGGTGTAGTAGGGGCGGCGTTGATTCATTCGGAATTGTCTTGTGAAATTATCGGTGATGGTGTACATGTAAACCCAAATTTGGTAAATTTGCTTTTGAAGTGCAAACCTTTGAGCCAAATTGTGATGATTACCGATGCACTGTATCCGGCTAAAACTGATTTGTCGATGACGCCTGATTTATATTTGGATAAATGTTTTTATCGCAAAAGTGATAATGTGATGAACGGTTCGGCAATATCAATGTTGGATGGATTTCGTAATTTAGTGTCTTGGGGAATTCCGATTGAAAAAGCAGTCAGAATGACCTCGACCAATCCGGCACAAATTATGAAACAAAAAAATATCGGATTATTGGTGCCGGGTAATGATGCAGATATAATTGTACTGGACAAAGATTTAGAATTGATTTATATCATTATCAAAGGTGAATTGAAAAAAGGAAATATCTGATGCGAGTTATCATAAAAGAAGATAAAAACGATTGCACAACTTGGGTAGCCCGATATATTGCTTATCGAATTAAACGAGCAAGACCTACGGCGAAAAATCCTTTTGTGTTGGGTTTGCCAACCGGTTCGACACCATTGGGAGTTTATCATGAATTGATTGACTTGTGCAAAAATAAAAAAGTTTCGTTTGAGCATGTGGTTACTTTTAACATGGATGAATATGTCGGACTGGAGCCCACCAACCCGCAGAGTTATCACTATTTTATGTACAATAACTTTTTTGATCATATTGATATTAACCCTAAAAATATTCATATTTTGAACGGATTGACTAAAGATTATGCCAAAGAATGTGAGAATTATGAACGAGCAATTCAGACTTATGGCGGGATAGATTTGTTTTTGGGAGGTGTCGGTAGTGACGGGCATATAGCGTTTAACGAACCGTTTTCGTCATTGCAATCACGCACGCGTATCAAAACCTTGGCTCCATCAACCATTAAAGATAATTCGCGCTTTTTTGGTAATAATGTTACCAATGTGCCAAAGCAGGCTCTGACAGTTGGAGTTGGCACAATTATGGATGCACAAGAAGTTATCATTATGGCGTTTGGCAACAATAAAGCAGATGCTGTTTATCAAGCGATAGAAGGTTCGGTTAATCATCGGTGGACTGTCAGTGCATTACAGTTGCATCCGCATGGTATAGTTGTCTGTGATAGTGGGGCAGCGTCAAAGTTGTCGAAAAGTACGGTTGAGTATTTTAACAGTATTGAAAACAGATAAAATTTTTGCTTGACTATAAAGTAAATTTGGCTTATCTATTCTTTCAGTTTACGGGTCCTTAGCTCAGTTGGTTAGAGCAGGCCGCTCATAACGGTCTGGTCGTTGGTTCGAGTCCATCAGGACCCACCATATAAAAGCCTCTTCTTGATGAAGAGGTTTTTTGTATATCATTATTTTAGTGCACCGATGCCGCGTAAGATGCCGATCATACCTTCAGCGGCAATATCATTAACAACTTTACCTTCATCGTTGAAATAGTAGAAATTCATCACTGAAGTAGAGATATGCTTGCCGGTAGCGGGGATTCCCATAAATTCACCGTCGTTGGTACCGGTCAATGTCCAACGCACCGCAACAATATTGCCCTCGGTGACCATTTCTTCCAATTTCCACTGCACATCGGAAAAGCCTTTTCGCATCCAATGAACAACCGATAGATAACCTTCGCCACCATAAAGCGGGGTAGGCGACGCGGGTGTATAAAAGGGAGCATCATTTGCCACAAGCTCTTTAGCAAGGTTTGAATCTGCAGTGTTAATCATGGTTTCGAAGCGTTTCATCGTTGCTTTGTGGGCTTCAAGTTTCTCCATTTTTATCTCCTTAAATTTCTTTATATTTATCGCACTTTGCCGATTAACTCTGGCATATCGTCTTTTAGAACACATTTATGAGTTTTCTGGCAACTCAAACATCCAATACAAAATTTAATATCTTTATTTCTTAGGCTGATAAATTCTACTTCGTTTCAGGCATCAATTGCTCCTCTTTCAGCTTCGTGCGCTAAAATTTCGGAATTACTGCCGCCACGCAAACTGCTTGATACAATTAGAACTTTTTTCATGTAACCACTTCTTACTTCAAATTATTCTTAAAGAACTGCTCCATTTTATCAAACGGGATAACATCCGTTTTGTAATACAAATCAGTGTGATTTGCACCCGGAATAATCATCAATTCCTTGTTATTGCCGGTCAATTTTTTGAATGCATCTTCCGAGAAATAGCGGCTGTGAGCTTTTTCGCCATGTATCATTAATACCGGGGATTTAATGGTATCAGCATAAGCCAAAATCGGTTGTGTAATCAGCGAGAGTGCCGAGGTAACATTCCAATGTCCGTTAGAATTGATAGAACGCGGATGAAAACCGATTTTTGTTTTGTAATAGTTGAAATAGTCTTGAACAAACTGCGGTTCTTCACCGGTTAATTTATCCGGCAATCCCGGAGCACCGGCAATCGGTGCACCTTGAGCTTCTTTAGTGCGTTGATTGTTCAAATCTTGGCGCATTTTATACAAATCATCAGCGGACATACTGTCATTATAGCCGTGTGCTGTTACCCTTGTCATATCATACATTGTAGAAGTGACGGTTGCTTTAATGCGCGTATCCTGTGCGGCTGCATTCAAGGCAAATCCGCCCCAACCGCAGATGCCGACAATACCAATTTTGTTTTCATCAACTTGTCCCAATGTGGTTAAATAATCAACTGCTGCCGAAAAGTCATCGGTATTAATATCCGGAGAAGCCACATTGCGAGTATTACCTCCGCTTTCGCCGGTAAATGACGGATCAAATGCCAAGGTTACAAAACCACGCTCAGCAAGTGTTTGGGCGTAAAGTCCGGAGGATTGCTCTTTAACCGCACCAAAAGGACCGGAAACAGCAATAGCTTGCATTTTACCTTCCGGTTTGTTTTTAGGCTCGTATAAATCTCCGACCAACTCAATGCCAAATCTGTTCTTAAAGCTTACTTTCCTGCTTGTTACCTTGTCGGATTTAGCAAAAACCTTGTCCCACTCTGCATTGCTAGCATCTGCGGCGCACGCACTGTCCGATGTGGCAAAAACCAAACCTAAAGCTGTCATTGATAAAGCACATAATGTTCTCATTTTCATAAAATATCTCCTATGTTTAATTTGTTATAGTCTCAACATACAATATGTGTTTTTATATAACAAATACTTATTTTCAATATTTAATTATGCTTGACAGGCATATTTAATCTTGTTATGTTTTCTTTATGGAAATACGTGTTTTAAAATATTTTTTAGCAGTTGCAAGAGAGGGTAGTATTACTGCCGCGGCTAATGCTTTGCATTTAACTCAACCGACTTTAACACGCCAAATGCAAGATTTGGAATATGAACTTAAACAAAAACTATTTGTGCGCGGAAAATACAAAATCACCCTGACCGATGAAGGAATGCTTCTAAAAGACCGTGCGGAAGAAATTGTTGAAATGGTCAATAAAACCAAGAGAGATATTATTTCTTCCGGTGTTGATGTCAGGGGCGAGGTTTATATCGGTGGTGGTGAAACTGATGCTATGCGATACGTCGCCGATGTTATCAAAGAAATACGTTCTACGCATCCCAATATTACTTTCCATCTTTATTCCGGCAATGCTGAAGATGTTATGGAAAAGCTGGATAAAAAATTTTTGGATTTCGGACTTTTGGTACAACATACCGACATATCAAAATACAATAGTATTGCGTTGCCGGTTACTGATGTATGGGGAGTTTTGATGCGCAAAGACAGTCCGCTAGCTCAATATAAAACAATCAGGCTCGAAAACTTAAAAGGTTTGCCTCTGATAAATTCTCGCCAAGCGATAAAGAAATCATCAAATAATGAATTTCTTAAATGGTTTCACGGGCAGTTTGACAATTTGAAAACTGTTGCAACATATAATTTAATTTATAATGCGGCAATAATGGTTAAATCTGGTATAGGATATGCAATAACTTTGGATAAACTTGCTGATACTTCCGATAAAAGCCCGCTTTGTTTTAGACCGCTTGAACCAAAATCGGAAGCAAAATTAAATATTGTTTGGAACAAATCTTCCTTGCGCTCTTCTGCAGCAAATCTATTTCTGGAAAAATTGCAGGAAAAGTTTGGTCATCAATAAAATAACTTATTTATTATTCCAGTCGCTTATTCTTATTTTGTAATGCAAAATATGGTTTGGAGGCGGGAAAAACTGGTGGACGAATATGTTTGTGAAGCCATCAGCTTTAACAAATTTTACGAATGCTGCGGCATGGAACGCCATAAGCTAAAGTGTTGGCCGGAACATCTTTGGTTACCACACTGGCGGCACCGATGATTGAATTATCGCCGATGCAAACCCCGGGGAGAATTGTGACATTAGCACCGATCCATACGTTTTTGCCGATTTTGACGGGTTTTGGGGTGGTGTTGCACCGTGTTTTAGGATCAAAATCATGGTTTAAAGTGACGATGGTGACATTGCTGCCCAGCATCGTATTATCCCCAAGTTCAATTCCGCCATTATCTTGAAAATGGCAACAAGTGTTGATAAAAACCCTTTTACCCAACTTGATGTTTTTGCCAAACTCAGTGTAAAAAGGCGGCAATATCAAGCACTCTTTATCAACCTTACGAGCAATCAACTTGGAAAACAACTCGTGGACTTTTTCGGGCGTATGGTATTTGTTATTTAATTCCATGGTGATTTTTAAGGCTTCCTGCCCATACTCATAAAAAGACTGTAGCAAATCGGTGCCGAATATCATTGGTGTTCCTTTTTTCATCAATGATCTGATTTGAGCGATGCTCAGTATTTTTTGAGGCATTTACTGTTACTCCTGTATAAAATCACGCCATCACATTAAAATTTGTATTTAACGTTGAGCAATCCGCTGTGGTCTTGATAATCATCACGGAAGCCGCCTTCATAGCCCAAAGACATTTCAACATTATCTTCGACTTCGGCCGTCAAGCTACCGCCAACTTCAACCCCAAAGCGGTCCAAAGTTTTGCCATTGATGCTGTATGATGAACCGTTAGGCAGTACTACGTTTGATTTATTATGAGCCTGCTTCAGATCATAAGTCAGGGCTAATCTGGCCTCAGGAGTTAATCTTAGGCCGGATTCAGTCTCAATGGCTTTGCTGATTTTTGAGCCGATAACGCCGGTTATGATATTGCTGTTACCTGAGGCGATAGATTGTCCGGCTGAATCAACATAATTATCACCGTTGATACGGACATAACGCAATCCGGCCTCCGGTGTAATGGTGGCAAATTGAGTATGCAAATCATATCCGGTCATAGCTTGCAATCCGAGTGTTTCAACATCATAATTGGCATCTACAATGTTACCAAATACATTTTTCTTTTCTTTGTAATCGGACCAACTATAGGAGATGACACCATTTACGAACCAATCGCTGGGCTTGTATTCACCATAAGCTAAAAGTGTATGAGTTTTAATTTCGGTATCACGTCCTTTGGCATCAACATCAGTGGTGTTATAAGCATAACCGACACCGGCTTTTACATCATTATCAAGTTTCTTTTCCAAACCGAAAGCTACACCGTAAGTATCGGCTCTGAAACCGTTAGATTTTGAGGTTGTATCAAGTTTAGCGCGGTTGGCTAAGCCTTGTACCCATACAGATAAATCTTCTAAGGCATCACCGGATGACATTCCTTGTGAACCGCCGGAAATTCCACCGCTCAAACGTGTACCGACAGCATTAAATACCTGCTTGATTGTCGCGGTTTGAGATTGTTCAATTATCGGGTCAGCATCAGGTGCCAATGCATGGGTAGCCTCTATAGCGGCTTTAACATCTTCAGCATTATTGGACTGAATTAAGTCGCTGATATTGTCGGCAATCTTGTTAAATGAAGGATTAGCGCTATCACCGCTGGTGATGGCTAAAATAGCGGCTACATCATTTGATGAAGCACCGATTTTGTCAGCAATTTCAGAATTTGACTTCTTGCTAATATCATAAGTTCCATTGATATCTGTTACAGAAATATTATACAAATTGTTATCAGCAAGCGTAAACTCATTATCCAATGTACTACCGTCGGCAATTAATGCATATTGTCCGGTGTAACCGTTGTCAAAATTCATATGAAGCGTTGCGCCTTCATTTTTAACGTCATTGTTAACAATTGAGGTTGTACCGGCTTTAACGGTCAGGTTAGAACCATCGGTAAATGTGATTTTTCCGGGGCTCATAGCTGAATAACCTGTGATACCGCCGTCAAGCGTTAAGTCTCCTGAAACGGTAATATTTCTGGTATTATAAATATCATTCAGCTGATCGCCGGCTTTATTTCCTTCAAAAACGTTATGACCACTGAATGTTATATTACCGCCGTTTTCCATGGCGCCACCGAGACGAAGAGCCGTGTTGTTGGTAAATGTGCTGTCAGTAATTTCGACATTTCCACCGTAAAAGTTGATAAGAGCTCCGCCTCTGCCACCATAATCTTCTCCGCTGGCATAATAGTTATGCGCCAGATTTCCGTCAAAGGTACTGTTGGTTATGGTTAGCTTATTGGAGTTGCTGATAGCCCCGCCAAAGCTTGATTTGTTATCGGTAAATGTTGAATTTGTGATACTCATAATTCCTTCTTTAATCAGAGTACCGCTATTATAAATAGCACCGCCTGATCCGGAAGCAGAACCAATTGTTTCATTGCCGGTAAAGGTTGCACCGGAAATTGTGGCTGTTCCTTCATAATTATAAATTGCACCGCCGGTATCCGGTGAGCCGTTTGTCCCATAAGTCTTGTTACCGACAAAAGAGGTGTTGGAAACAGTTAATGTTCCTTTTTCATTACTGATAGCACCGCCACGACCTTCAGACCATCCGTTGCTTGTGGCTTTATTGCCCTCAAATGTAGAATCCGAAATGGTTATTTCGCTGGAGCTTCCTTCGTTGCTGATAGCTCCACCGTAAGTTACAAAATTACCTTTTGTCTCGTTGCCCGTAAAGTCTGTTGCTGAAACAGTTAATTTGCCGATGTTATAAATAGCACCGCCTTGGGCAATTTCGCTGGATTCATCTTCTATAGTTGCTTTATTATCACTAAAGGATGAGTTTGAAAGGGTCATATCGCCATCATTATAAATAGCGCCACCCAGAAAAGAAGTATTTTTTGAGAAATTGCTTCCGGTAACCGTTGCTTCAGAATAATTGCGAATAGCACCGCCGACGCCGCCATTCTCAGGACTATAATATTCAGCTTTGTTCTCAACAAAAGAAACATTTGTTAAGCCTAATTTACCTGAGTTATCAATAGCACCGCCCCAACTTGATATATTTTTGCTGAAGGTCGAATCAGCGATATTAATAATTGATAACGATTCTCCTTCCTCATCAATAGCACCGCTGTTGTAGATTGCGCCACCGCTGCTTGCCGCACCGCCCGTAGCTTCATTGCCGGTAAAGGTCGTATTGGTAATGGTTAAGAGCGATTTATCATTACTGATAGCACCGCCAAGAGCGCTTCCGGCAGCTTTGACTTTATTATTGTTAAAAGCTGTACCGGAAATTTCCATCGAAGAATATTCTGTATTATTGATGGCACCGCCATATTTTAACATATAATCACCTTCACTATGCATAACTTTATTATTAGTAAAGGTAGAGTTTGAAATGGTTATTGTGCCGCCTTCGTTGTTAATAGCACCGGCAGAATCTGCGGTTTTATTACTGATAAATGTGGCATCTGAAATAGTTATTTCGCTTTCTTTATTATTAATGGCCCCACCGGCATCGCCGGCTTCGTTATTGGTAAAGGTTGTATTTGAAATAGCTACGTAGCTATCTTCAGTATTATTGATGGCACCACCGGAATTGTTGCTGTTGTTACCGGTAACTTTATTGCCGACAAAGAAAGAGTTTATAATACTTACGTAACCATCTTCATTATTGATGGCACCACCGTAATTGTCACTGTCATTACCACTAACTTTATTATTATTAAACTCGGAATCCTCAATTGTTATCAAAGCCTGCTTATTGCTGATGGCTCCGCCGTAATTATCACTTTCATTGGCAACAATTTCATTATCCGAAAATTCAGATTTTGTAATGATCATTTGATCATAGTTGGCAATTGCACCACCTTTATTTTTAATTGTATCTTCGTTTTCTGTGTTTTCATTATCCGGATCCTCATTATCCGGATCTACATTGTTCAAATCTTCGATTGTAATTATTTTATTACCGCTAAAGAGAGTGTTAGAGATGTTAGCGTTTCCATCATTCAGAATAGCTCCGCCGTAACTGTCTTCACTACTGCTGATGGTATTATTGACAAACTCAGAATCTTTAATATTTATCTCACTGTTACTATAAATCACACCGCCGTATTCTCCGCTGGAAGCGTCTCGACTATTGAAAGAAACACCTTTGGCATTAAGAATAGTATCACCTTCAAAAACAGTTGTTACATCAATATATGAATTTTTAACGTTTGTATTCGGTGTCAATTCCAGAGTACCCTTTAAGTTTTTTACATCTTGATAAGCCAGTTCATTGGAAATAGAAACCTTACCATCTCCCCAAATAACGATTTCGCCTTCACCACCTTCACCGTCAATACCGCCTTCAAAAGAAATCGTTTCATCTTCGCCGGGATTAAGACTTAAGGTTCCTATATTATAAATATCATTGGCAATCTCATTAGAGGTATGTTTATTACCCCTAAAGGTGGAGTTGCCGCCGATTGCTACAGTTCCAGAGTTATAAATGGCACCGCCGGAAGAACCTGCCGTGTTATTCCTAAAATTTGAATCTTTCAGGGTAAGAAATCCATCAGAGCTGTTATAAATAGCCCCGCCGTATGCCTGACTATCACCGGTTTGGTTGCCGATAAAATCAGAATTTTCAATATACATCACTCCTTCGTTATAAATTGCGCCACCACTATATTCTGATTCATTTCCCATAAAATCAGAATTTTTTATAACATTCGGAATATATTCAGGAATATCACCTGTTCCACTGCCAGCAGTGCTCTTATTTGCAATAGCTCCTCCGTTTCTTGCCGTATTGTTTTTGAACTCAGAATTTGATATGTTGATCATTTCATCGCCGGCATCATCGTCATCTGTAAAAGTTCTGAAGATGGCACCCCCATCTTTATTTTCTTCTTTAACATTACTGTTCTTAAACTCTGTTCTATCGGCGCTGAATTTTGCCTGTTCATTAATAACAAATCGAGAAGCTTTAGCCGATGTATAAGAATCTAATTCCAAGGTACCGGAATTCAGGTTAACATCATGATAAATCAATTCGTTTTCGACATGAACCGTTCCTTGACCATTAACATTCATGGTGCCATGGTCATTACCACCGTCACCATCAATACCGCCTTTAAAAGAAATCGTTTTATCTGCGCCGGGATTAAGATTTAAGGTTCCTACATTAAAAATATCATTAGGAATCTCCTCACCAGCATTCGGAGCATGGGTGTTACCCTCAAAAGTCGTATTTCCGGAAATGTTTACGACACCATGTGAACTGTTGTAAATAGCTCCGGCAGATATAGAGGCATGGTTATTTTCAAAAGAAGAATTTCCGATATTTAAGATGTTTGAATTATAAATTACTCCACCACGTTCGGCCGAATTGTCTGTAAATGTTGAATCGTCTATATTTACCGTTCCTTCATTTTTAATGACGCCGCCACTTATGTAAGGATCAGGGCTCTCGATTCCGTCGGCGGTTGCCTGATTGAACGATCTTGTTTCGCCGCTTGCAACAACCAGTCTTTCCGTGATGACCTCTTCGGCCAGAGCACTTTTGGCCACAAAAGATACGGCAACCAAGGCTGTTGTTAAAAATAAATTTCTTTTCATTTAAAATCTCCTTTTGAATAATGCAATACCACGGCGTTACATAGACTAACACTTGCGCCAAAGTGTATAAAATATAAGTTAAATAATGGTAAATATACTTCAAGTGACAACAAATATACTGCAAATGTGATAGGTAATCATGATTTATATATATCTATTTTTTATGAAAAAACTCCACAATCAGCATAGTAATGTCATCAGATTGCGGTGCACCATTAACAAATTTTTGAATGTTTTTATGAACATAATTCAAGGTCTCCGGTAAAGATAATTTCTTTTGATTTAGGATGTTCAACAATCGATCAGCACCGAAAAACTGATTGTCCTCGGTTTTGGCTTCGGTTACGCCATCAGTATACAAAAATAAGCGTTCATTTGCTTTTAAGTTAATTTTGCCGACTTGATATTCATAGTTGGGTTTGATGCCCAAGACCTTATTTCTGATTACATCAACATATTCATATTTATCTCCCGTCTTGTGCAGAGGCGGGCAATGTCCGGCATTAACATATTCTATTTCACCGGTTCTGAAATCCAAAATGCCGACAAATGCTGTCACAAACATCAACGGACCATTGTTGCTGTATAGGGAATTGTTGGCTTTATATAAAGCTTGAGCCAAAGGATATCCAGCTTGTAACATATTTTTTATGGCGGTTTTGGCTGACATCATATAAAGCGCAGCCGTGATTCCCTTACCGCAAACATCAGCCATTACAAGTCCGGCATGATTTTCATCAATGGGGAAAAAGTCATAAAAATCGCCACCGACTTCTTTGGCCGGTGTCATCGAGGCAATTAACTCAAAATAGTCGGTCTTGGGAAAATCTTTAGGCATAGCGGAATCTTGAATGTTTTTGGCAATGGCTAATTCTGATTCCATTTTTTCTTTTTCGGAAGAAATTTTGGCTAACTCGATTAAGTGAGTTTTGATGTCGGTTTTCATTTTGTTAAAAGCCGAAGCCAATTGTGCCAACTCAGACGGCTCGTCCAAGCGAATGGTTCTTTCCAAATCACCCTGACTAATTTTTTGCGCCGTTTCGGTCAATATGGCAATCGGGTGATTGATATTGCTCTTTAACACTTTGTACAAAATCAAAACAATAATCAAAGTGCTGATTAAAAGGACACCTAAAAAGATGTACAGATTATGTATGGCATTTTGAAACAGTTCAAGCACCGGAACATTAACTATTAAGAACATTCCGTTGTTCAGCTGCTTGATATAAGGGATATATTTTACCCCTTTATAATCAAACGAAATACCTTCTTTCAGTTCACTCGAATACCATTCAGATGTTTTTAAGGATTTTCCCATAATTGTTGAGTTATCAATGCCGGGTTCGGTTGTGGCGATGATATAATCATTGGTTTTGTCGGCAAACAAAACAAAGCTGTTGGGGGTTGGTTTTATCTTTAATATCGATTGTAAAATTGTATCCATATCCCAATCAACGGTGGCCATACCAACCAATTCGTTTTTATCATAAATTCCGGCACTTATGGTCGTCATCAAGTTGCCAAGCTGAGTGCTAACATAGGGTCTGGTCCAAACTACGTCTTGCCCGTTTTTGAGGCCGGTTTTAATTTCGGTATACCAATTTTGATTAAAATAATTGAAAGTGCTTTTGGTGCAAGAGAGTAGGGGTTCAATCTGGTGATTGTCATTCCAAACGGCATGAATACAAGAATTTTTTTGATTTTTATTTATTTTATAGGGGGCAAAATAAATACCATTTCCCATAGACTGAGGGTAATTTTTTAAAATCTGTTGGGTTGAGAATTCACCAACTTCTTGTTGTTTGCCTTTTTGATAATAAACTTCGCCCATTAAGGCCAAGTCTAATGCGTTTTTTTCCAACTTGGTAATTTCGGTGTTTATTTGTCCTTCAAAGGCGTTAATGGAGGCATTGTTGCCATCAATAAGCAAAGCTTGGTCACGTTGAAAAGCTATAATAGCCACACTGACAACGACTACACTCAAAGTAAATAGCAGTGCGAGAGTTATAAAAACAATTTTGGATTTAATGCTTGTCAAAATTTTTTGCCTTTTTGGAATAATACAATCGTTATTATGGAAGTTTAGAATTGTTTTGCAACAAAAAAATATGTTTATCATACTTTAACTAATATGTTTTATATAAATGTGAATACATTAATTATTTGAATTGAAAGTTTATTTATTGTGAAATATCTTTATGGGTAAACAATTGGAGGTAAAAAATGACAAATCAAGAATTAAAAATTGAACAGAAAAGAGAAGGCGGCAAACTTTTTTGCAAATTAACCGGTTGGTTGGATCCGAATACTTCGCCGAAGTTACTCGAGCAAGTTGATACTTCGGAGGTGAATTCTTTAACTTTTGATATGTCGGATGTCGAATATGTTTTCTCATCAGGTTTGCGGGCTTTTTTGGTTTTTCAAAAAATGATTGAAGGTCGTGGCGGAACCATGAAACTGATAAATGTTCCGGAGCAAATTGCTTTTATTTTTGAAGATACCGGTTTGGATGAGTTGCTTGAGGTTAAGGAATAATCAGTTAATCTGATATGCGGACAAGGACAACAGATGGCTATGAGTAAGTTAGATTCTTCCGAGGTATGTTTAACGCTTCCCGCAGATGATAAGAAATTGCGCGAACTGGTTGATTTCTTAAAGTCGGACATGGAAAAACATAATGTTTTGCCTAAAAAGCAGTTTAATATGATTTCGGCGGCGGAAGAGGTTTTTGTGAACATATCCAATTATGCTTATGACGGCACAGGACATGTTGAGGTTACTTCTTTTGTGCAAGAGGCGACCTATTATGTGCGCTTTGCTGATGAGGGCAAACAGTATAATCCTTTGGAGCATGAAGATCCTGATATTACTCTTGAGCTGAAAGACAGACCAATCGGCGGACTGGGGATTTTTTTGGCCAAGAAACTTTCGGATAAAATCAGTTATGCTTATGAGAACGGCAAAAATATGCTAACCATCGGGGTTGATTTATAACGGATTTTAATGTTTGGTGGTATAAAGCAAATACAAAAAAACTCCCTTGGCGGGAGTTTTTTTGTGATAAGATAGTGATAAGGCTTGAATGACTTAATCTTGACCGCCGCCACAGATTTTACAAGGGCGAGCACCATATTCAAGTGCTTTGTCTAGAGTGGTTTTGATACAATTTCTGGTGCAACGGTGCGATAATAATTTGGTAGATAAAACCGGAGCGGTGGTTGTTTTGACACATCTTTTGCCGGTGCAACGTTGTGCTAATTTGCAATCGGGGCTGTGATAAATAAAACTTTGAGTATTTAAAATTACATCCGGATTATCGTCGGCCCAAGCCGGCAAAGCCGCAATAAATAAACCTAAAATAAAAAATATTTTCCGCATTTTATAAAACCGTATTTAGTAATCCCGATAGTCATTGTATCCGAGTTGGCAGAAAAAGTAAAATAATTTTTTGATGAGCCGATTTTTTTAATTGCAATTTAGGTGATATTATCTTAAAATAGAATTTAGGCGTGGGGATACCTATGCTTAGTACCTTGTATAAGGTGCGGAGCTTTCAACGGCTCTTATCTCTATCGGTGTTAGGGTATAACATCGTAAAATTGATAGCTGGCAAATATTCAGCGAACAATTAGATATATCCCCGATTCATAAAATCTTTATGGTCGGGGAGCTTTTGGCGTATGTTCAGAAGTTTTTTTGACTTTAAAGGCTAAAAGAGTCATTTATAGAGATATGATTGTTGAACTCTCCGACCACCTTAAACCAAGGTGGTTTTTTTAATGATTTATTTGGAGAGCAACAAAATGAAATACAAGAACACTATATTAGCAATGGCATTGGCAACAATACCTTTTATTTCTTCTTGTTCAACTACCAATTATAGTTTGAATGAAGAAAAAATGACTGTTGCTAAAGCTCAAACTGAAATTAAAATCGGAATGCCCTCATCTGCTGTTGTTGAAGCATTGGGGGCACCTAATATGGTTACAACCGATACAGAGCGCAGAGAAACTTGGGTTTATGACAAAGTATCTACGAATGTACAATCATCATCTGTTACAAAAGGGGTTTGGTTGTTGCTGTTTGCTGCAAAGGGTAAAGATAGCCAAGTTTCATCTAATCAACGTACTTTAACAATTATCGTTAAATTTGATAAAAATGGCTTAGTGCGGGATTTTGCTTACAGAACTTCAACATTTTAAGGACTGAAAAATGAAAAAAATATTCATCTTAATTTTGATGATGTCTTTTGTTATTTCAGGATGTGTTTCTTATGAAAATTATTACAAGCTGGATGAAGAATATCTAGCAAGACGTCAACTTGAAACCAGAAATTTTGATACAAAAGACGAAGAGCTTTTATTGACATCCTCTGCTCAAGTCTTACAAGATTTGGGGTTTACGCTTGATGAAACTGAAACTAAGCTCGGTTTAATTACAGCTAACAAAGACAGAGAGGCTGGTTCTACAGGTCAAAAAGTCGGTATGGTATTGTTAGCGGCACTTGCTGGTACACGACCAATTTATGATGTTCAGCAAAAAATTTATGTCACTCTGGTTACTACAAAAAGCAAAACAAATTTCGGTTATAATGTCCGAGTGGAATTTGCTCGTATAATATGGGATAATATGAAAAATGCTAGAACAGAAAAAATCAGTGATGAGGAAATATATCAAGATTTCTTCAATAAATTGAGCCAATCTGTATTTTTGACAGCAAATAATATTTAGGAGTTAGAGATGAAAAAAATTCTATGTTCGCTTTTTGTTATAACATTGTTGTGTGGTTGCGTTTCAACTCACGATGATGTTTTAGGTACAACACAGACACAAGTTCAAATGCGTAATTATCAATCAAGAATGTTTGACACTTCAGATAAAGCCTTAGTTCTTAGAGCTGTAGTATCAACAATGCAAGATTTAGGATTTATTATTGAAAGAGCTGATGAAAAACTAGGTACAGTAAGCGGAACATCATATGTTATAAACCATGCTTCAAAGTTGACCGTTTCTGTTCGTGTAATAAATTCTAAGCAGATTGTAGTTAGAGCTAATGGACAGGTTGGATTAGAGCCTTTGGATGAACCTATAGCATATCAAAATTTCTTTAATGCTTTGGGACAATCTCTATTCTTAGAAGCTCACGAAGTTGAATAAAACTTACATTAATATCCTAACCGTTATAAAGTAATAACGGTTAGGATATATAAAAAAGGAAAATAAGCAGATGAATAATATTCTTATTGTAATTATAGGTGGTGTTTGTAATTTTATGTTATTGATGTTTTTAGCAAGGACAAATGCCTATAATTTAATAAAATCAAAAATGACTAAAGAGATTATTGAAAAGATATATGATGGTGATTGTGAAAATAATATAGTCTTTACAAAGATAATGAATTGGTTGACGTTTATTACTTGTATGATTGGGGGAGGATATTTAGCACCACAATATTGGATGGAATTCTGGCCTATTGTCGTAGTGATTTTAGCAAAATTATGGACTAAAAGTATGGCTAAAACAAAAATACGTTTATATGTTTTGCAGAAATTAATTAAAGAAGGATGTCCTGTGGAAAATTTTCAAGAAAAGTTTGCAGTAGAACTTCCTAAAATGATGAAAATAATTGATAGTAGTTATGTGTTTTTACCAAGTGATTATCCAAAATATTTTGAATTAACAACAGCCTTTATGGAAGTGGAAGAACAGCAAAGGAAGTAATACGAGTACTAAAAATGAATGTAACAGTAATACTAATTATATGGGGAATATGGGATTTTTTATTTTGTTGTCATGTTTGTTCTTTAACAGCAGAATATGGAAAGGAAATAGCTAAAAACGCTCTTAATCTAGGAGTATCAATGTTCAATATTATGTTTCAAATTGTTATAGTAGCAATTTGTTGGAAATATAGTGAATGGTGGTATCCTGTAGTTATTCATTTTGCAATATCTGGTATGTGCCGTTTCATCTATAGAGTTTAGCAAGAAAACTAAATTAAAAGGCAATAGTGTATTTACCTTGGTACAGATAATAATGAATAGCTAGATAATTTTAGTGGTTATGAGTTTTTTATATGTGCCCAAATTTTATAAAATAATTGTTATTATTTTAGATAATGTAAAATCGTTCTTGTAGGGCGGTTTTTAATTTACACATTCTCCAGTGGTGGTATGAAGTTGACGATAGTGCAGGTGAGTTGGTAGCCGATGGCTTGATAGCACCTATTGGACGGTGCGTAATCATAGTTGGTAAACAGCATAACCCCTTGTCCCTTTTTTAGGCTCAAAGAAGTGAGATGATGCACCAACATTTTGGCATAAGATTTGCCGCGCGCTTCAGGCAGAGTAAAAACTTCGCCAATACGCGCATAAGTACCGCCTGTGCGTTTGTGAGCGATAGCAACAATCTTTTCATTGGTATCGCGCCAGACCAAATAGTTGGGATCAGAGGTATATTTTTGGGCTTCTTCCATATAGTCGGCAAGCTCGGCTTGAGTATTTTCTCCTGTTTCATGCCTAAATCCGACCTTCATTCGGGCGACTTGTTCTAGTTCGTCGGCTTTCGCCTGATCGGGGTAACCAATGTATTGAACATCATTTAGTTGAGGGCAAGTATAAACTCCTAAGGTCTGCACGGATAATTCCGGAATTTGCCTATTTTCCACCAGATAATCATAAAAATTTTTCTTCGACATAATCTTAAGAGGCGTGTTGGCGGCAAATTCTTTTTTGATAAATTCATAGAGTTCGGCTTTTTCCTGAAAGCTATCAGCTGTCCACACAATAACGGCATGCTCGGGATCCGAATTGACGATAGCACAATCCTTGCCATTGGAAAAAATTTTCGGCGTCGGATATTTTATGCTATCATTCAAAATGGTTTCCATTACGGAAAAAGCTAAAACATCTCGCAAAAACAATTCGGATTTAAATATCGCATTATTACGGGTAATCGGGTTAAACATGGGCACCTTATAAAAAAATTACTCAACATCAAAATCAAAATAGGTGTCAGGGTAAGGCTCATCTTTTAAGGTGAAGTGCCACCACTCGGAATCCAAAGCATTAAATCCGGCTTTAATCATCGCATCATGCAAAATTTGACGATTGCGCTTTTGCTCGGGGGTGATGTTTTCATAATCGGGGTGCGAAACCACGCTGAACAAATCAAATGTTCCGCCCATATCGACAAAACCGCCATCTTTTTTGATGATGGTTAAATCAACGGTGCTGCCGCGAGTATGACCGGATTTTTCCATAATATATCTGCCGGCAAGCAAATCAGATTTTTGTAACTCGGGATAAAAAGATTTGTCGCCCATATCAACAGGGTCATTAATCCATCTGACAAAATTATCAACGGCTTTTTGCGGACGATAAGAATCCCAAATCAAAAGCCGATAGCCTTGAGCGCGCAAATCAGCCGCCGCCACTGCCAAAGCCGCCAAAGCTTTTTTGGTCATATAGGCACGCGGGGCTTTGTAGCCGTCAATTTTGTTGCCGGTGAAATTGTTGGGGGAATAGTAGCGAATATCATAAGCGGCATCATCAATCACCGAAGATATCAAAGCAAAATCCGATTTGTCGGTGGAAACGGTTTCGGCCATAACTGAGCCGGCCAAGCTGATAAATAAACTCAAGGCGATTATAAAATTTTTCATTGATTTTTTTCCTTTTTGATATTTGTTGAGATTATTATTGCGAGAAATTTTTTGAGAGTCAAATTTTAAATTTAAGAAAATATTAGCAGGAGTTAGTATATAATAATGCGAGTTAAATTATTTTCGGGAAAACAAAATGCAGTATTTTTTTCAAGATAACGGGGCTAAGGATTTAATTGTGTTTTTTGCCGGTTGGGGGTGCGATGAGAATCAATTTGTCAATTTGCACGATGCTAAAGATGTGTTGATTTTGTATGATTATAAAGATTTAAATTTGGATTTTGATTTCAGCAAATATGTTCACATCGATGTTATTGCTTATTCGGCGGGAGTGTTTGTTGCTGCGCTGATGGCAGATAACATCCCCAATGTCAGGTACAAAGTTGCGGTTTGCGGCAATCCTTATTTGTTTGATGAAAAACTCGGCATATCTCAAGCTACCATCCAAGTTTTTAAGGATATTACTTTGGATAATTATCTTGAATTTCGTAGAAAATATATGGTGTTCAGCGATGAGGAGTATGAAAAATATAATCAGTTGCAATCTTTGCGGACAATCGAGAGTTGTGCTGATGAACTAGAGGCTTTGCAAAAACTTTATACGCAGAAAAAAGCGCAAATCAACCCGCAGTTTGATAAGGCTATAGTGGCGGAGGATGATTTGATATTTAATCTGGCGGCACAAAAGGGATTTTATCAAGATAAGTTAAAGGTTATTCCGCAAGCCAGACACCATATTTTCTTTAGGTTCAACAGTTTTGAAGATATACTTAAATTATAAAAGGCAACTTAACGCAATAATTCAGTTGGTGCTGTCGGGATTGGGTATTGTTTTTTGTAGTCTGATTTATGTGATGAAATATGTATTTATATAGTTATTATTTTATGAAGAATCAAGGTATTTAAAATATTTATTTTAAGCTCTTGCGCCCGGTAAAAATGTTACATATATCCTTTAGTAGAAACCGAAAATATTTCGGCGGAGGTTGAAATTAAGGTTTTTTTAGAAGGAGAAAAAATATGTCACATTTTTTAATGAAGAGAAATGAAATGGATCGTAAGAATAATGATGTTTGGGGACTTCAATCGGATATTAACCGTTTATTTGATGCTTTTATGAGTCCTTTTGATGAGGCGGAATTTAGAAGTGCTTCAACTATGCCGAAATTGGATATTGCCGAATTAAAGGATAAGTATGAAGTAAAAGCAGAATTGCCCGGAATTGATGAAAAAGATATCAATTTGTCGGTAGAGGACGGATTGCTTAAAATAAGCGGTGAAAAGAAAAGTGAAACCGAGAATAAGGAGAAAGGATATTATTTGAAAGAATGTTCTTACGGTTCCTTTAGCCGTTCAGTCAGATTGCCCGATAATATTGCAGAAGATAAAATTGCGGCAAATTTCAGTAAAGGTGTATTAACCATTGATATGCCGAAAAAATCAGAGGCTATATCAAAATCAAGGAAAATTGCTATTTCAGCAAAGTAAGGTGATATGGTTAATAAAAATGTCGGACTGATGTTGACTTTATCAGTGTTCGTGTCTTTGATATGTTTCGATTATATAATTTTGTAATTTGCCACAAAGCCGCTACCTATATTTGCAGCGGCTTTGTTTTTTATGTCAATTAAAGTGGCGTTTACTAAAATAAAACATGAGAAGTAATAATTTGTTTTGATTTTTAAAATTTTTTATGATGATATGCTATAAATTGTTTGGATAATTACGGGAAATAAAATGGTGGATGTTTTTAAAAATAAAGTTCCCAATTTTGCAAAATTGTTGAATTTCGGATTTGGTCAAGAAGGTGACAGCTATGTTTATAGCAGGTTGATGAATGACGGTCAGTTTACTTTGCATGTTGTCATAACCAAAGATGGAAATATATCTGCCAAAATAATGGATAATGATTTTGGTGATGAATATGTTCTGCATCTTGTAGCCGAGGCAACCGGAGAATACGTTGGCAAAATTCGCGCTGAATATAATGATATTTTGCAAAAAATAGCTGATGAATGTTTTGAGTGGAAGTTTTTTAAAAGTGTTCAAGCCCAAGAAATTATACAATATGTTGAGCAAAGATATGGTGATGAGTTGGAATATTTGTGGCCCAAGTTTCCTAATAATGCAATATGGCGGCGAAAAGATAATAAAAAATGGTATGGGGCAATATTAACGACAACAAAAGATAAAATCGGACTGATCGGCCAAGAAACGATAGAAGTTTTGGATTTGCGCGCGGATAAAGATATGTTGCCGCAAATTGTCGATAATGAAAAATACTTTGCCGGATATCACATGAATAAACAACATTGGATTTCAATAGTTTTAGATGGTAAATTAGAATTGGTGGAAATTTGCCAGCGTTTGGATGATAGCTATAAATTGGCAAAAATTAAAAAATAATCTTTATTTTTTGCGCTCACGCAACAATATATGTTCAAACCATTTTTCTTGGAAAGCGACAGCTTGCTCAATTTCGGAATCGGTCAGGTCAATAGCTTCCGGAACAACTATCAGTTTGTCATCATTGTCATTGGTGCGGTGGATTACACCGATGCAATATCCTGTATATTTTGCCAAAGGTTTATCTTCTGCCAACACATAGGCATCCAGTTCTTCGCCATCGCCGGAGGTTGTAAAAGGGATAAAACCATAGTTAATCGGATATGCAAAACCATACTTAGGGTGAAGTGATCCTTTAGGGCGGTCAATTTTTACACTAACCAGTTCGCCGATGTAGCGATCATTGGGGAGATTATGTAACACAACCGGATAATTGTCTAAACTGTCCCAAGGCTCATATTGTTGCGATAATGTATCAAACTCAGTTTCACTGATGTAAAGTTCATCGTGATTTTCTTTGGTACGTTGCAGTAAGCGTTCTTTGGCGGTAGATAAATCGCAATCAAGCAGATGAAAAACCACATCATCAGTAATTTTTAAGGCTCTGGTAAAGGCCTTTTTTCTGCTTTGGTGTGACCAAAAGCCATAGTCCATGATAACATCTGCACCGCATTTGATAATTTGTTCAGCCAAGTGCCACAGCAGGTTGTCCACCTTGTCATAGTCGGGATGAAAATCAGAATACGGTATATTGCGTCCATATAATTTTACCATAAATTCATCATGGGTTAAACGCACAGCCGGTAAATTTTTTTCCAGTTGTTTGGCAAGAGTTGTTTTGCCAAATCCTATAAATCCGGTCATAAGGTGGATGGTTGCCATGGGATATTGTCCTTGTATAAAAAACTATTATTATGATAGTACAGCTCAAACTAAAAGCAATAAAAACTTAGCGGCCGTTGTTTGATTTGGTGATCATTGGGTGCGAGTTCGGAGTATTGCCATAAGTTGCGGCGAACTCCGCTCGATTTGCAAAAGTTAAAGTTTTGCCTTTGTGTGAAATCAGCATATTGTTGCCTGATTGTAAAATATTGGTACCATCGGCAAATGAAATTAAAATGCCGTGCTCTCTGATATACTTAAAGGTTGATCGTAAAATAGTGCCATCATGGCTCTTAAATTTAAATTCTTTAATTCGTCCGGAAGTATCGAGTAAAATATTATGGCGGTGGTCAATTAGCAAATTGTCACCTTCACGAAAAGGAAGGCGCTTATTTTTTTCGTAATATTTGCTGACAAACAAATCCTTGTCGGTAAGAATTTTACTTTTGTCGGTTTGCAGTATATCAAATTCATTGGCATTAGCATACCAGTGGGTGTGAGTATCCCAATGAATACTCATATTGTTGTAGTTTATATGAATACCATTGGGAAATGTAATGCCGACAATTTCTTCATCTGCTATATTATAGACAATTCCATTAGGCTGAATTTCTTTTTGGACACCGTTGTTTGATTGGGAATTGTTTCGAGCAATTTTGGCTTTGTTTGATGCTTGAGTTATCGAATGGTTGTTTTGCAATATGCGGTGATGTTTAAAATCAAGCCGAACAACCAAACCATCATTGTGAATGTATTCATACACATCATTGGAAATTTTTTTCACATCAGGACTGATTTTGTTGAGACGGTGGGAAATATTCCACAAATCTTGCGAATATTTTTCCTGAACGGAATTGAGACGATCACGCAGTTCTTTATCAAAATAACTATGACTGAGCACATTGCGCAAACGGGTGTATTCTTGCCATGCGTTAAATTCTTTTTGCGAAATAATTCCTGAGGTTTTCATATATTTCCAAGCTTCGTGTTTTTTTAGGTCTTGTCCGCGCATAATGCAATGCCGCATGACCAAACAATCCATAAAGTGAAAATATTGTAAAAACCATGAACGGGTATTATAAGTGTTTATAGCCGCAACTCTGGTATCTTCCGATTGTTGTGGAAAATCGTCAACAATAGTTAGATTAGGCATAAGTTTATGCAAACTCTGTTTTAATGATTTATATTTATCGCTGGCCAAAGGATGGTTTAATTCAACCGCCGGAAGTTGTGATTGTTGTCGGGAGATTGATTTTAAGCGTTTGATAAATTTGTTATTGCTTTCTGAAGTTTCACGAATTATGCGATTGGGATTAACCTTGACGATAACAGATTGCATTTGATGTAATATATCGATATAAGATTTCATGCGTTGGATGATTGATTTATCACAGAGCTTTAAGTATGAATTTAAAAATTCAGCACGTGCAGTTTCATTTTTGTATGATTTAATGGTGCTGAAATAGCCTAATTCATCTAAGGTTTCCCACTGGTGGCGCATAAAGTTGCGAATATTAACATAGTCCTGAAAATCTTCAGCAGAATGAATAATTCCGTCTTTTTGAGCTTGTTTTAAGGCTTCTCTGCCATCATATATATTGTAACGATCGCGGCAAATGCTTTGAACTTTTTCGGCAAACGAACCTAGAATTTCTAGGATGATATTTTCATTAGTTGCCACAACTTCTGCCGCAAAAATGTTCATGGAGGCTCTCTCAAACAGTTTTTCCGAAGTAAATTTATTTTTATGTAAGTTTTCAGATATATTTACCATGATGCACAGTTCGGTGAGCATTTTTTGATCATTGAGACAATCTTTGAGTAATTGATCTTTGGTGTCACGGTCGGTATAGACAGCCTTAAAGTTTCCGTCAATATAAAATTCGGTATCACCTAATTTAGAATTTTCGGGATAGACAATTGTGTAGCGCTCAATCGGTGAGGGGAGCTGCATATTCATAATACTGCGTATGTAAGGTGGAATGGCAAATACTGGAGGAGTTGCCTTGTTTTCTTCACTTTTAATATGCTGTAACACAATATAGGTTTTGTTTTGATTATAGGTATTATTATCAATAAAATCGGCAAAGTTTTTCCTATCGGCTGAAGTCATATCTTTCAGTTGCCATGGAATTTTAGGATCACCGGGATGCATGTCTTCCATTTGTGATACCGCCAGCTCGTCTATGGATGTCAGTTGCAATAGTTGTTCATGTTCACGAGCAATAAACAGAAAATCATCATACATTGCCGTCAAATCATCAATTTGCGACTGCGGAATGGGTTTATAGGATTGTTCGTTGTTTTCTGTCATATGAGCTAACCTTAGGGAGTTTTTATATGATAACAGCTATTTTGTCAAGAATATTGCTTAATACAAAAAATGATATTTCAATTTGTTTAAAATTACTTTCTCGTAGGTTCAAATCCAACTCCCAAAGCCAATAAAAAAAAGACACCACAAGGGTGCCTTTTTTTATTGGTCGGGAGTATAGGATTGGCTCATAAATTCGCCGCTGCGTCACATCTGCCTAACGGCACCGGCGTTCTTCCGCCCGCCTGATGTTCCTTGTCAAACCTACTTATTCGTAGGTTCGAATGAATCTCATATTTCGACCAATAAAAAACCACCCATAAAGGGTGGCTTTTTATTGGTCGGGAGTATAGGATTCGAACCTACGACATCTTGCTCCCAAAGCAAGCGCTCTACCAGGCTGAGCTAACTCCCGAAAATTTGTTTTTCACAATAATATATTTCTTTCGCAAGATGTCAACGACATCTTTCTTGCTCGTAAAGCTCGCTTTTATGCTCGCTAACTCGCTTCGGTCACTCGTTTGCTAAGATTTGTTTTGAGATTTTACAATCTCGCACAAATCTAATCAAACTTCGTCTTTTGCGGTAAAAATAACCGGAGCAACGGTTATTTTTATCCTTAAGCCCAAAGCAAGCGCTCTAAAGAGGCTAAAGCTAACTTTCGAAAACATCACTTATCTAAACCATATTTTTTAACAAATCAAGATTTATTTTGCTAAATTTGCATTTTTTGATAATAGTGCTTAAATTTTAAGATGATTATGTAAGCGATAGGCTAAAAACAAACCTAGTAATCTCAATATTACTAATAATATCATTGTCCAATATATTCCATATATATCGGCAAAAATTCCGAGCAATAACATAAGTCCAGCCATATATAATCCTTTTACGAAGTTAATTACAGCTTGTGTTGTTGCACGATATTTCGGCAAGTATTCATGTTGCATAACATCTGTTATTGTTGTTAGGGCAGTAGCATAAAAGAAATTGATAAACATATGGATAAACGGAGTGTAAAAATTATTAAATATAAGAGCCGTAGTTCTAACAAATATGTTACCTATTATTGAACCAAAATAATTTTGCATATCAGAAAAAAATCGTAAACGAGATACAAAAGTAAATCCTATCATTCCCCATAAATGCTTGAACACTCTAACCATGCTAATAACCCAATCGCTGGTAAATAATTTGAAATAGGCGCTTTCTATACGATGTGAAATATCACCTAAGGTGCTGAAATAGATATTTGTTAGTGTATAGAAAATCAATTTTTTGTTATTTTTAAATTGCTTTAAGGCTGATTTTATATCCGTTAATGAAAAGCTAATAGTTCTTTTTGTATCAGGCTCTTCAAAGAAACATGAAACAATAAGTTGCATAAACGGAGGAAAAATGGAAAACCATGCCAAAAATTGTAAAGGTAAAAAATATGTAATTACCATGGCCCAAAGGGCTCCAAAGGCGCAACCTAATTGAGAAAAACACATGGATTTTGAGTAAATTAAATAAAACTTGTCAGAACGATTAAGACTTTGTGAAGTTTCATACACTAATGCATCTATAGTTCCATCGGACAGAGCTTCACCACATCCCCACAATAAAGCGAATAGATACAATAACCATCTTATTTCAAATTGTCCCGACAGTGCTAATAAACAAAAGGCTGTAGTCATGATTAAATTAGATGTAACAATAACATATTTTCGGCCAATTTTATCTGATATTAATCCGCCGGGAATTTTCATAACTGCGTATGAGATATTAAAAATAGCAAAAATTGCCGTTGCTGTTGCATAAGATTGCATAATTTGTGAAAAATAGACAATCATCAAAGTAGCAAAGGGCTTAAAACGCCAAAAGAAGTAATAAAGTTTAAATAAAAGGATGTTCCTTTGCACTGTACAAATCCTCAATTTATATAATGATCATTTTGCCCATGCCGATAATTTTTGGTGTAATTCATTCATATTTACAGCCACTCCGTAAACACCGGCCTCAATACATTTTTGTTTATATTCTGCAGTGTTGTTACCAGTTGCGCCGACAAAAGCCATACACTCAATTCCGGCACTTTGGGCGGCGGCAAAATCATTGAGACTGTCACCAATGACCATACAATCGCTATGCTCATAACCTTTGACCTTGGCTGCCAACAAAAATAAATCCGGTGCCGGTTTACCTCTTTTTACCATATCAACACAGAATTGGTATTGGCGTGGAATAATGGCATCAATCTCGCTGAAACGTGTCATTTTCCATGCATGTTGTTCTGTAGTGGCACCGGTAGCGATACAATTGTCAAAAAGCTTATCTTGCATAATCTCTGATACGCCTTCAATCGGTTTCATAAAATACATACCTTGATATATTTCGCCTTCGGTTATATCAGCCATAAATTTATCATCAAGCGTTACACCCAGCAGTTGTTCTATTCGTTGTTTTTTAGTTCTGTCAGCTAAACCGACTAATAATTCGTTTGCTTGTCTGTCATCTAAAATTATATTAAAATATTTTTGCAAATTATCTCGCCAAACCTTAACCCATAGTTTTTCACTATCGGCAATAACTCCGTCAAAATCCCAAATCAGTAGCTTTTTAGTCATCGATTTCTTCTATTTTTTCTACCTTAAAATCTGTCGAATAATAGTAACGACGTTTGACATATTTTCCGCGCAAAATATCCGGCAAAAAGTCTTTATCGGCCGCGCGCATATCATCAAAAGGAATTTTATCTTCATCAAGCCAAAAAGCTTCAACCTCGCCATCTTTAGCTTTCAGTTCACCGCTGTATTCTTTTGACCAAAACACATGCACATAAAACTCTTTGTTGGGAAATTCGATATAACCGACCTGTTGCGGATTTTTAATATCTATACCGGTTTCTTCTTTGGTTTCTCTTATCACACAGGTAAGCATATCTTCATTGGGCTCTTTTTTGCCGCCGGGAAAGTTGACACACCCTTGATTGATACCGCGCAGGTTGCGCACAAATAAAAACTTTTTATTTTTTACATCTTCAACAATAGATAATGATGCTTCTTTTCGCATATTGTTTTCTCCTTTATGTAAAGCATATTTTATAACAAATAAATGGTAATGCAAGGTAATTTTTGCTTTGAGATTGTAACAAAATGAAACACAAGTTTTGCACATATTAAGGATTAGAAATATTTTGTTAATTGTTTTTTTAGAAAATTAGAGTCATACTCTGCCATGTAGTTAATCAACTACTGATGTTAAAATTTTAACAAAATAAGGAGACTTTTTTATGAAATTTAGAACTTTATTGATGGCTTCGGCCGCTGTTTTGGTTGCTGCTCCGGCTTTTGCAGCTGATGATATTACTGCTGCTTTTTATACACCGGCTCAAGGAAAATTCCTCTCCAGCACAACTTTGGAATCTCGTCGTATAAAACTTGATGATGGTGGTGCCGTTTTTGGAGAAGAAATTGCAAAAGCTTTGGCTGCTTCAGAAGAGCTGACCTATGGTGTGACCGATAATTTTGCCGTATTCGGTACAGTTGCCAATGCTTTCAATGTTGAAAAAGATTATAACAATAACCGCAACTTTGCCTATGAGTTAGGTGCTAAATATACTATGACTTATGGTAAAGTATTGGGTCAAGTTGCCTTAGCTTATCAGACTTATGATCCTCGTTCTTGGTATGGTAAAGAGGGTGAAGGTATTGAATATTCAACCAATAGATGGAACAAGGCTTTAGAAGGAACCGTTAAATTGGGTTATGTTTTGGATTGCGGTTTGACTCCTTATACAACTTTCAGTGTTAATGATGATGTTACTCACTCAGCCAAAGACAAGAGTTATTCTTGGTTCTTGGGTGCTCACAAAATGTTAGACAGAGTATCATTGGATGGCGGTTTCCGTTATGACTTTAATTCTGATGAATTTGAACAATGGTATGTTCAAGCCGAAGCTAACTACTTTGTAAAAGACAATGTAACAGTCGGTGTATTCGGTGATTACTATCTTGGCGGTTCTCCGATGTTAAAGGCTGGTGTTGCAAGAGTAACTCGCAAAGATGTTGAATACGACTACACTGTTGGTTTGAACGCTAAAGTTGCTTTCTAATTTGAAAGTGATGTAAGATAAAAGAAGAGCGGTTCGCAAGATCCGCTCTTTTTTAATTATACATAATTGCTAATAATCTTAATTGTTTATTTATGTTTTTGTTGTAAGGTCTGGAGCATAGCGATTTTTATCGCTAAATGTTAAAATTTTAACAAAAAGGAGACTTTTTATGAAATTTAAAACTTTATTGATGGCTTCGGCTGCTGTTTTGGTTGCTGCTCCGGCTTTTGCATCTGACGATATTACTGCTGCTTTTTATACACCGGCTCAAGGTAAATTTTTATCCAGCACAACTTTAGAAACTTCTCGTGTAAAAGCTGATAATGGTAGAAAAGAATCAGTTGCTAAATCTTTGATTGCTTTAGAAGAGTTGAATTATGGTGTGACCGACAATTTGGCAGTATTCGGCATCATTGGTAATAATTTCAATGTTGAAAAAAATTATAACAATAACCGCAACTTTGCCTATGAATTAGGTGCTAAGTACACGGTTAATTACGGCAAAGTTTTAGGTCAAGTTGTTTTAGGATATCAAACCAGAGATCCTCGTTCTTGGTATGGCAAAGAGGCTGAAGGTGTAAAATATTCAACCAATAAATGGGAAAAAGTTCTCAATGGTGAAGTTAAATTGGGCTATGTTTTGGATTGCGGTTTAACTCCTTACACCACATTCTCGATTTCTGATGATGTTACTCACTCCGCCAAAGATAAAAGTTATGCTTGGTTTATGGGTGCTCACAAAATGTTAGATAAAGTATCATTGGACGGAGGTTTCCGTTATAACTTTAATTCTGATGAATTTGAACAATGGTATGTTCAAGCCGAAGTTAATTACTTTGTCAAAGATAATGTAACAGTAGGTGTATTCGGTGACTACTATCTTGGTGGTACAAAGCACAAAGATATTGATTATGGTCACACAGTTGGCTTGAATGCTAAAGTTGCTTTCTAATTTGAAAGTAAAAAAACAAAAGGGCGGTTCGTAAGATCCGCTCTTTTTTTATTTTAGTGGTAAATTGATGATGAAATCAGAGCCTTTGGGTGAGCTTTCAACCGTAATTTTTCCTTTATGCAATTTGACAATTTCAGAAGCTAAACTCAAGCCCAAACCCAACCCTTTTTGATGGCGAGATTTGTCGCCGCGCCAAAAACGGTCAAAAATATGTTTCAAATCTTGCGGAGCAATGCCGGTACCGTTATCACTGACTACAATTTGAGTGTTATGGTTGTCGGAAGATAGTTTGACAGTGATTTTTTTCTTTTTAGGTGTGTATTTAATAGCGTTATCAAGCAGAATATATAACAGTTGATAAATCATTCCTTGATCGGCACAGATATTAATTTTGCGGCTTGTCTCAAGTTTTATTACGGCGTCGGGTGACAATTCGGATATGTGATTTATTGCCTTACGAACTTCGGAAGATAATTCAAATTTTTTGGTATGTAATTCGGTGGTATTGTTGTCATAACGTGCCAGACACAACAAATTTTCAATCAAATCATTCATGTGTAAAATTTCATCTTTGATGTTTTGCTGCAACTCTGGGTCTTGAGCTTTGTATTCCAACAATTCGGCATAGGAAAGTAAAATACTCAAAGGCGTGCGTAATTCGTGGGTGGCATTAGATACAAATTGTTTTTGTTTTTCATAAGAAGTTTTGATGTATTTCATGGAACGGGAGGCCAAAAGATTACCCAGCAGATAGGCTAAAATCAAGGCGGCAACTATGACATAAATCGCAACGTGAGCATAGCGTTGAAAACTTTTGATAATTGGTTTGTAGTTGGAAAGAGCAAAAACCTCCAAGTGGCGACCATCGCGCAGGTGCAAATCTTTTTTCATCATTAAAAAATGGAATTTTTTCTTACTGCCTCGCAATTTCAGGTGATAGGCTTTGAATTCTTCCCAAGGTTGCTCAGTCAAACTGGTAAGTAATCTGCTGGCTAAAGCTTGATCTTCGGGAACTTCGGCATAAGTCAGATGTTTATCAAAAAACCAATAGGTAAAATTGTGAATGATTTTGTTATTGTTGTTGATGAGGTGAATAGTCGGAGCTGTTTTTTGGGTAATAACATAATCTTTAGCCTCCCAAACTTCATCGGCCAGATAGTCGGTTAAATTTTCTTCCAAAAAATGAATAAGGTTGTGGCGATAGGTGAGATAACTGGCGATAAAACCGCTTAAAAGAATTGCGGCTATAATAAGAGTATATTTGATGATGAGTTTACGTTTTATTTGATCAATCATAAAGTTATTTCCATTTTATAGCCGATGTTTTTGTGTAATTTAATTTGAATTTGCGGAAAAGTGTCTTTTAATTTTTTGCGCAAGCCATAGATGTGAGAATCCAGACTTTCTATGTTGGTCTCCGGTTTGTCGGCCCAAAGTTTGTTAAAAATTACATCACGCGGCATAATATTACCAAGGTTTACAAACAGCAATTCAAACAATTCAAATTCTTTTTTGCGCAATGTTAATTGTTGATTGCCTAACGTTATGGTCTTGTTGTCGATATTCAGTTCAAAACCGGAATGACGATAAATCTTGTCGATATAAGGTTTGTTTTTGCGCCGGCTTAAGGCATTGATGCGAGCCATAAGTTCTTTAATACGAAAAGGTTTAATAACATAATCATCAGCGCCGGCATTGAGTGCTTCAACGCAATCTTCTTCTTCGCTTTTGGCGGTAACAAACAGAATTGCTCCTTGAAAAGCATATTTGCCACGCAACAGACGGCATACCTCTATTCCGCTAAGTTCGGGCAACATCCAGTCCAAAATAACAACATCATATTGCCCGTCATTGTGCCTGAAACATTGCAAAGCATCACTGCCGGTTTGTTCCCAATCAACTTCGCAGTGTTCATATTCCAATAATTCTTGTGTTGCTTTGCCCAGGCGGGCATCATCTTCAACCAACAAAATGCGCATAGTTCGCCTCTTTCATATTGATGAGCATATACTTGAGGATGGTAAATTGTAAACAAATATTTTATTTTTTATTAAAAATTTCAGATTGATTTCAGATTGACAATGCAAATTGGTTTTAGTCAAGAGCTGACTTTTATAAACAGTTGGGGAAGGCTTGCTAAAGATAAGCGGATTTTCATAAAAAACTCCTTATTTTGCACACTATTCCGCTTTACCTTCCCGAACTGTTTTTTAATTATTCCAAATAATAAACAATAGTTGAAACTACGCGTACGGTCTTGCCAATTTGAGAACTTTCGGATTGACCGTCGATTTGTTCACGGGGCAGAATCGAAAAAACACCTTGGTTAGCGGTTTTAATTTTACCAACCTTGCTTTGTGAACTTTTAGCAAATTCAAGCGCAGAAGCATAAGCATTTTGGGTGGCTTGTTCCAACATCTGCGGTTTTACCTGATTTAGTCCGGTAAAAATGTAGCTTACCGGAGTGGAATAGTCCTGATAATCAAAAATTACTCCTTGAGCAACCAATGAACCAATGCCACTGAGCGAATTTTCGACCAGCTCAACTTTGGGCGAGCGAACGGTAATGGTTTGGTCAAGAATGTATCTGGAATCGGAAGCTCTGGCATCGCGATAAGGATTAGCCATCAAGTCATTGGTATTCATGCGATCGACAACAATTTCATCATCGGTAAAACCTTGGGTAAGCAAATAGTTTTGAATAGTTTTGGCATCGGAATTTATTTTTTGTTGAACAACAGACAAATCATTGCCGGTTGTTTTGAACTTGATTTTCCAAATTGCTAAATCGGCTTTGACATCCATCTCGGCTAAGCCTTTGACGGTTACGGTGCGATTGGAAATTTGAGCCTTGTAATAGTAGTAACCAGGGAAAAAGCCGCCTAACGCAATTCCGGCGGCAATAAGAGTACCTAATAAAACATTCTTCATTGATATGACCTCTTGCAAAGATTAAATGACAAAAGGTAATATACAATATTTGTTACGAAAGACAAGATGGTTTTTTACAGATTGTTTAGTTAATGCTGTGTTTGTTGCAGCGAAAATTTTTTATCCGGTAATCAGATTAGTCAAATCCGATGTTTGCGTGTTCGTTTTCCGTTTACATAACTTCCAATAAAAAAACCTCCACAAAGGTGCATTTTTTATTGGAGCAGGTAACGGGCTTACTTTGTTCACTGCGCTCATTCGGCTTTGCCTCACCGGCGCGCTCCTGCTCGCCTTTCGCTTGTAGTCGAACCCGCCTTTGCGTGTTCGCTTCCTGACTTGGCTATCAATAAACCAAAAACCTCCACAAGGGAGGTCTTTGTTTATTGGAGCAGGTAACGGGTTCTGCACCATTTATCTGCTCTGGTCTGTTTTTCAGTATTTATCGGCCTTTAACAACTTATCTCAAATGCAATTGCATCACAGTTAAAATCCTTAAAGCAACGCAGATTCGCGTCATTTGCCTCACTCTTTAACCATATAAAAATAATTATATTGTGTTTTTTGGTAAAAGTACACGGTTTTGTTGCATATTTTTTGTTAAATATCACATTATGTTTTGCTTTTATTAAAAGATAATATATTATCCTTAAATAGGATAAATAATCATTAAGGGATAATATAATGTCTTTATCAATGAAAACACCAAAGGAAGTTTCATTAGAAATCGCAGCTCGTCTAAAAGCGAAACGGTTATCTCAAAACTTAACCCAGGCAGGACTTGCAACTCGCGCAGGAATGAGCACACCATCTTTGAAACGATTCGAAAAAACTGGTGAAATTTCTTTTGTATCATTGCTAAACATCGCTTTGGTTTTAGATTGCTTGGATGAATGCGATAAATTATTTGTAAATACAAAACCAGTTTCTCTATTCATAAAGGAACCAAAAATAAGAAAACGAGGAAGATTAAAATAAAAGGTGTATTGATTTTTGTAGAAGTACAAAAAAACAAGGCTTTGTTTATTGCAAAGCCTTTATTTTGAGCTAGTGTTTATTATGATAATGTTATCAATGATTATACCTGCTTTTTTTCACAAGCGAGTTGCCTTTAGAACGATTAACGCTAGTGTTTAAGGCTTGTAGGTTATAAATTGAATCACTACCTCCACGAGATACGGGTTTGATATGGTCAATTTCCCATCCCATTTCAGAAGCCTTACCATAACTATGTCTATACATAATATTGTTATATGGATCACGACGATACAGGTCAGGATCTTTACCTCTTACTGTAGCAGCCTTGCTCCAAACTTTTGATATAATACTCATTTTTTTATCCTTTTCTAAAAAAAATTAACAAAATAGATACGCTTTTTAGCTTATCTGCGTATTATCATAAAAGATTAATTACGAGAGTCAAGAATAAAATACGCAAATTTGCGTAGTTGTTGTGGATAAGTTTAAAATAGTGTCGGATGAGTGTCTAAATCTTCTTGATTAACTAGTATTTTTAACAGCTTAAGTCTGATTTTTACAGCTTCTTTGGATACTTGAAATTCTTGTGATACAATATTAATTAGGTCATTAGCTTCTATGCTTTCATCAGATATCAGAGAAAATATTTTGCGTTCATCTGTAAATTTTTTATAAACTTTATATACGGCTCCTTTAGGCATTAATAGAGCACTTGCAAAATAGTTTGCTTGCCATTCAATCCAGTCATAATTCTCATAATTGGGCTCATCTTTTGAAAACAAAGTTTTTCTTTTACAAATTTGAATACGCTGTTCTGTAGTATCAAAAGGAAGTTGAAGTTTATGAAATTCTCTCTGCCATAACGGATCATGAATAATAACATGACCTAATTCATGCGCTAATGTTGTTCGAAAACGATTTTGTTTAGATTTATATTTTTGCAATTTTTCAGATATTTTAATAATAGGCTTCTTAAAAGGAATAAAAATTGTTACACCTTCTATATTTTTATCGCAATATTCTTTTTCTAAATCGGCATATAAGTCTAGATCGTCAACATATCTTTCAATAATTATCGTCAATTTATCAGTAGGAATAGGATATTGAATATCTTTACCTAAAATATCTGATGAATCAAAAAGCACCCTATCAGCTATACTGTTTAATTCTGCATGGCTGTATTTTGGTTTTTCTGGCAATCTTCCTGTTTCAT
This sequence comes from uncultured Pseudomonadota bacterium, assembly GCA_902799835.1. Lineage (GTDB taxonomy): Bacteria > Pseudomonadota > Alphaproteobacteria > RF32 > CAG-239 > CAZU01. Next base: position 106,231 of record CADCCF010000003.1, on the reverse strand, counting down.
CTATTTGATATTTCAATAAATTAATCCTTATTTGTTAGTCTTTCTGAAAGCTGTAATAGCTTTATAAAAATCTTCTTTATTTTTGTCTCTTAAATCTTCAGGCATTTTTCCTGCAAGATAAAATAAGTAATCTTCATCTTTGGATTCCAAATTCAATGCTTTTGAAAAAGATTTTATAATTGAATCAGAAGAGGGATTACGTCTATCATGTTCAATATCATTAAGATATTGAGGTGTAATGGGAGTATTATCTTCTTTAAAAACCATATCAGCTAAATCTTTCTGGCTCATATTTAATTTCTTTCTTAATCTTGAAATTTCTTTTCCAAAAGTATTTTCATTTTCAGGCATGGCGGATCTCCTTAAAACGCAAATATGCTTATCAGCGTATATTTTTATAACAAAAAAAATAAAATGTCACCACTTTTTGTAAATCAATTTTTTACTATACTATTAAAATTAGCAAATCGTTAGTTGAATTTTGGTGTGTATAATAAAAAAAAATATGTCATTAATAAAATATTTGTAATAACATGACATAAAATGCTATAAAATGCTATAAAGGAAATAGTATGGAATTTAAGGACAAAATAATATATGCGAGAGCTAAGTTAAAAATTTCACAAGATAAGTTAGCTAAAGAGTTGGGTGTATCATTTTCAACGATAAACAGGTGGGAAAATGGAAATACTAGGCCTAATAAAATTGCAATTATAAATTTTAATGAATTTTGTAAAAAGAACCAAATTGTTATTAAGGATTATGATTAAATGGGGTATAGTGTTTTATATAATGATGATTGTATGAAAGCATTAAAGAAAATTGAATCTTCTTCAATAAATTTAATAGTTACAGATCCTCCATATAATTTAGGTAATTTTATGAAAAGTAGGGATACTAACTTGCATAAAATGAGAGATAATTTTTTTGCGACAGCCGGATGGGACAATATGAACTTTGACGAATGGATAAAATCTATGGAGATGTTTTTTTGTGAAGCGGCTAGGGTTATGAAAAAAGGTGGGGCTGTAATAATATTTATGTCTGTTATGAAAGTTGAAAGTATAGTAAAAATTGCTGAAAAATATGGTTTTTACTATAAAACAACAGGAATATGGCATAAAAAAAACCCAATGCCAAGAAATATGAATTTGCACTTTGTTAATTCTACAGAAGCATGGATCTATTTTACATACAAAACTAAGACAGGTGTTTTTAATAATAATGGATGTATTTTGCATGATTTTATTGAAACATCTGTTATTCCCAAAAGTGAAAGAAAATTTGGAAAACACCCAACACAAAAACCTGAAGGTTTAATCTATCACTTTGTTAAGATACTATCTAATCCTAAAGATACAATATTGGATCCTTTTATGGGAAGTGGTACTACCGGAGTTGTTGCAAAAAAATTAGATAGAAATTTTACAGGTATCGAGCTTGATAAAAATTATTTTTCTATAGCTAGAAAAAGGATTGAAGAATAATGCAAAAAAAACCTAAAGTGATTGATTTATTTGCGGGAGTTGGAGGTCTTTCTTTGGGATTCCAAAAACAGGGCTTTAATGTAGTCTTAGCAAATGAATATGATAAATATATTGCAAAGGCTTATGAGAAAAACCATCCAAATACCCATGTAATAGTGGGAGATATAACACAATTAGATTTAGAAAAAACATTTGGGCAATATAAAAATCAAATAGATGTTATTATCGGTGGTCCCCCGTGCCAAGGATTTTCTCAAAAGGGCAAAAGAAAAACGATTTTAGATGATAGAAATTTTTTATTTCAATACTATGTGGCAGTAGTTAAATTAGTACATCCTAAATATTTTGTTATGGAGAATGTTCCTAACATACTTACCACAGAACACGGCTATTTTCGCAAGGAAATTAAAAAGTTATTTAATAGTTTAGGATATTCGTTAAATATGAGTGTAGTGAATGCTGCTGATTACGGTGTTCCACAAAATCGAAAGAGGGCAATCATATTAGGAAAGATGTCAGATTCTGCTCCTTGTTTACCAAAAGGACAGAAATGTAAAGTTACTATATGGGACGCAATTAGTGATTTAGCCTATTTAAACTCAGGAGAAGGTGAAGAAAAACAAAAATATATAAATGCACCACAGAGCCAATACCAAAAAACATTAAGAGGAAAAGCAAGTATTTTATACAATCATGTTGCTACAAAACATTCAGTGTTGGCTGTGAAAAAGATGTCCCTTATTCCTGAAAATGCAGGAAAAGAAGTTTTACCAAAGGAATATCTGACAAAATCAATTTATAGTGGAACATGGACGAGAATGAGAAAAGAGGAAGTATCTACGACAATAACAACGCGCTTTGACACACCTTCTTCGGGAAAATTTACACATCCTTTTTTAAACAGAGCAATTACAGTTCGTGAAGCAGCCAGAATACAATCTTTTCCAGATGATTTTTGCTTTATTGGACCTAAAGTCTCACAAATGAAACAAGTCGGAAATGCTGTCCCTCCACTTTTAGCTTCAATGATAGCAAAAACCATTATGGACGACATTAAAAGGGATATAAAACAATGAGCAATAGACCGGCTGAAATAAAATATTATAATGATGTTGATTTAAAATTAGGGATAAAGTCTTCATTACCTCATGTAAAAAGCACATTAGCCTTATCAATTTTGTTTTGGGAATGCATGAACAAATGTTCAGAATTGTTATATTCTCAGCAAAATGGAGATGAAATAATAATTTCAGATATTTTATTCAATAAATTTATAGAATGTTATTCTTCTTTATGCCCTAAAGAGGAATTTGAAGAGGAAAAAATATTATCATTGATTAACAACAATCAATTATTTAAATCGCAATTAGAAGCATTAATAGTTGCTTTTGAATTAGTATGGAAACTAGCAAAGGTTAATTTTGTAGATGAAACCTTTCCTGCTTCTATGGAAAGAACAGGCGGAAAAAGATATCCTAAGATTTTACGATTCTCCACAAATATTGATATTATTGATACAGTTATTAGTACAAATAAAAATGAATATTACAAAGTACTATTATCTTGGATTGGAATAAACCTAAGTTTTGAAAAAATATATGAAGATACTTTAATAAGATTATTTTCTGTATTTTGTGAAGATGCTATTTTTAAATTAGTAGATAAAAATACAGACGTAATTTTTAATTTGAATTCAATATATTCGAAACTTATAGAAGAGAGCCAACCTGTAGATATTAATGGAGATAAAGAAGCAAAAGGATCATTGAGAATACTAAAATCACTTATAGCAGATGATCTTAATCCCTATATAGATAGTCACAATGGTTTGATAGTCAAAAGAAGTGGGACTTTGGAAGATTTAGCATCTTATCAAAAGAGGGTTGATGTTTTTTTACAATTAAATAGTAAAAAAATAATAAAAAATAAAGAAAATGAAAAGAAATTGCCTTTATATACTCCAGAATGGTTTCAACACAAAGCAAATGAAGAACAATTTAAAAATATAGATAAAATTGCTGAGGATTTGTACATTGATTTTAGAAGAAATTTTTCCCCGGATAAGTTAGAGCAATTAAGAGGAAAAGATGTTATTACTACAATATTTTTAAATAATGAAAATAATAATAATTTATGTCATGAATTAGAATATAATAAAGATAATATTTTTTATTTTGGAAGTATTAGAAATGGTAATGCATTCAAATATGGCTTGCATTATAGTCCTAAAAAACGAAGCTGGATGACAGGTTCACATATAAACCCTGAAACACTAACTGAAGAAGAAGCTATTATCTTAGGAACAAAAATAAGAGACGCTCTATTGAAAGGATACGAAATAATAAAAAATACAAAGTCTCTTGATACAGTAGAAGATTATTTAAATTTGTATCAAGTATTGGATTTACAAACAGAGGGATATATTAATAAAATATGGTTTATGAAATATTATTTTATTATGTTTCCCAATATCTTTTCTAATTTTTATAGTCAACAAGCCCAAATTAGTGCTCTTCAAATTCTAGGAATAAATCCAGGAGAAAATTCTCTAGAAAGAAATGGTCAATTGGTTGAGTTTATAAAAGACTGTGGTATTTCATCGGTATTGTTTAGCCGAATTTTTCATACATATTGTAATAAAGATATAGATCAAATGGAGGAAAGCATACAAATGAAAAATTGTTTAGAAATTAAAAGAAATAGTCGTAAAAATACTATCCACCCTCTAAATTTCATCATTTATGGAGCTCCAGGTACAGGAAAGACTTATTCAACTGTAGAATATGCTACAGCTATTATTGAAAATAGAGAAGTTGATTTGAAAGAAAAGAATTCTGAAGAACGTAAAAATTTGATGGTTTCATACGAAAACTACGTTAAAAAAGAACAAATTGTTTTTACAACATTTCACCAAAATTATAGTTATGAAGATTTTATTCAGGGTCTAAGACCAGATACCACAAAAGATGATATGTCATTTAGTGTTGTTGATGGGATATTTAAGCATATTGCAGATAAAGCACTAAATGATATGGAAAATAATTATGTCATAATCATAGATGAGATTAATAGAGCCAACATATCAAAAGTCTTTGGAGAACTGATTACCCTTATTGAAGAAGATAAAAGATGGGGAGAAATTAACGAAGCATGCACAACTTTACCATCTGGAGATAAGTTTGCTGTTCCTAATAATCTTTATATAATAGGTACGATGAATTCAGCAGATAAATCTATATCATTAATAGATGCAGCATTGCGTCGTAGGTTTGAATTTATTGAGCAAAAACCAAACTCCGATTTAATAAAGGACACTACTCTGAAAAATATATTTAAAAAATTAAATATTAAATTGGTGAATGAATTAGATAGTACAGATTTATTAATTGGACATTCATATTTTCTAAACAAAACTCGTAGTGATTTATGCAAAATTTTTAATAATTCTGTTATTCCATTGTTATACGAATATTTTTACGATAACAAGAAAAAAGTTCGTAGTATATTAGATGATGTATTAAAAGATACAGGTATTGAAGTTGTTGATGAAAAAGTTTGTCGTTTGTGTGTAAAAGAGGGTGAATAATTCCCGATGACGATGAATTACTACGAGTATACAATAATAAGGAATAAAAGATTGCCAGAAACATGGCAATCTGAAAATGTTTTATATGAGTTGGAGAACTTTTTACAGCAAAATTGGGAACAACGATCGATATTTTATGATGATGAAGAAGTTTCTAGCAAACAGCAATTTCTTTCTTTTATAGCTCATGGCTCTATTAAGACTAGCAATTATATTGGAACAATCGTATTTAAGGATGAGCAATTAAATATTTTTCCAAAAATGTTTAAAATTGACGTTGATGACCAAGATACTGATGAGCTATCCCAAGAAGAATTAATGCAGAATTTGGTCAATTGGTTAGAATATTGTAATAAAATTGAATATCCATTTATAAACATATCTAGTGAGCTAACGGATACGCAAAATTTAAAAGATTTATTTATAGCTTTATATATTGGATATGTAAAAAATACAATCAATAGAGGGCTATATTATCAATATGTAGAAGAAAATAATGATGTAAGAACAATAAAAGGAAAATTTGATTTTGAGGATTATATAACATCAAAAATACCATATAAAAAAATTAATCATTTTAGATGTACTTATTCAAATTTTGAGTTTGATAATAAAGTTAATCAAATAATTAAACATACTTGCAAACTACTAGTAAATATAGCATTACCCAAATATCAAAAAATATTAAGGAATATTATAATTAAGCTAGATAGAGTATCTGATGTTAACTGCTTACCTTCAGATTGTGATCATATTAGACTTAGTAAAATGCATAGAAATTATCGTATAATATTGAATATGAGCAAGATGTTTTTAATTAATAAACTGTCGGATTATTCTATGGGAATGCAAGAGAGTTTTTGCTTTTTATTTCCTACGGAAGTATTATTTGAAGGTTTTATAGGAGGTTTTTTACAAGAAACTGTAGAAAATATGGGAGGAAAAGTTTACCTACAGAAAAGTGATATGTACTTAGTAGATGATATTCTTTATAAGGGTGAGTCTCTAGGTTCTGCATTTAAAATGAGACATGATATTTTAGTGGAAATTGGTCCAAAAGTTTTTATCTTAGATACTAAATATAAAGAAACTTCAAGATTTGAGGAAAACCCAAATATAAAAAAAATTATATCTGAAGAACAACATCAAGGGGATATTAATCAAGTATGTGAATATGCAAGAAAAAGAAATATAACCGATGTTTTCTTATTATATCCTATGTATAGACATGAAAATCCAGAAATTGATTTCCCTTGTGGTATTAGTAAAGGAGATCCAGATATAAATATACATTTTATTCGATTACCATTTATATTCGAGAACAACGACAATAATATTAAAGAGCAACTAATCAAAACAATAAAAAACTTATTTGCTGTATAACAACTAAATATAAATAAAATCATTTTTACTCAGACCTGCTTTTTTTAAAAGAGGCCTTTCCTGTCTGTTCGTTAGCAATCCCGTCTAAATCGTAGCAAAATGTCATCAAAAATTAGAAAGAAACCCGCTCCCGAGGTTATTAATTCACGGTATAATAGATATAGATAATAACAATAAAGGGAGCAAACACCATGTTTTTCTACATTGTCGTAAATGGAAGAAGATTACCGGAACCTTATAATACTTTGAAGGAAGCCATGGACGCAGCAGAAGCATTACAAGCCAAGCTGTGTGTTCCTTGTAACGTTATTATGGACTAACCACATTTATGAAAGGAAAATGCTATGTTAAATCAATTCAAAAACTGGTTATTGAGCCAAAAGTATAAACCAACCACCGCTGAAGACTATCAGGACCGTATTGAAAGACTTTGTAGAAAAGAGAAATTTACTTTAGAACACTTAATTAAAAATCTGTCCGAGATTATGCCTCAATATGAAAAGACTGGTAAAAAGTCTAGCTATGGCAGACTTTCTCACTCCACGGTTATTAATGCATTGCGTCGGTTTAAGACATTTCTTGCAGAAGGAGCTAAATAATGACTGATATTAAATATCCTGAAATAACTGTCAAAATAATTGGTGCTGACGGTAATGCCTTCTGTATCTTAGGTATATGCACAAGAGAGATGAAAAAACATAAGCTATCACAAACTGAAATTGATAATTTTATGGCAGAAGCGACAAGTGGTGATTACAATCATTTGCTTTGTACTGTTATGAATTGGTTTAATGTGGAGTAATGCTAATGACTGATATTGCGACATTAAACGATAATTTCAGAAAAACATTAAGCGGTGGTAGAATAATGCTAACTTATGGTATAAATACAATGTCGGCAGATGATATTGCACAGATTTTATCCGAAGTTAAACGTTTTGATAATTTTACCACCGCAAATGATCCTTACAACGAGCATGATTTTGGGAGCTTTGATTATAAAGGTGAGAAAATCTTCTGGAAGATTGATTATTACGACAAGAACCTACGCTATTTATCAAATGATCCGGCAAATCCAAAGCAAACTGTAAGAGTAATGATAATCATGAAAGCGTCGGAATACTAAAAATTATCTGATAATCGTAACAAGAATGTTACGATTGGAGAGTGAAAATGTTACGATTGGATAGTAATATAATAAATTTAACCGGACTCATTTTTTGACCCGCAGCAAGCAATAAACTAAAAAGACTTATAACTGCTATCTTGAAGTAATTTCGCTTGTTACGGGCAATTTATGGAGCAATAAGCAGCGTTTTAAGGATTCCTGTTTGTATATGCTTAATATGTATTGACATTTTCATAAAATCAGACTATTTTAAATTATGATTTTCATTTTGGTCGGAGTTTTATATGTATATTAAAAGAACAATAGAAAGAGAAATTCTTAAGTTAAGCTCGTTCTTTCCAGTTGTCTTTATTGGAGGACCTCGTCAAGTCGGTAAAACAACTGTATTTGAAAATTGTGAAGAAAAGCCACGTTTGAAAGTCTCTCTAGATATTCCTTCTATCAGAGAATTAGCTAAATCTGATCCTAAGGCATTTTTTGATAAGTATCCGACACCTGTTTTGATTGATGAAGTCCAGTATGCTCCGGAATTATTCTCCTATATTAAAGCAATAGTAGATGAAAAGAAGCAAAATGGGTTATTTTGGTTAACCGGTTCACAGCAGTTTCATTTGATGAAAAACGTAACCGAGAGTTTGGCTGGTCGTGTTGGTATTTTAACTTTAGAAGGTTTATCTCAAAATGAAAAAAGTGGTCATCCTGATGTTCAGCCGTTTCTGCCAACATTAGAATACATAAAAACAAAAGAGAAAAATGCCATTGAAACAACCTTACCAAAAATTTATGAAATGATATGGAAAGGAAGTTATCCGAAATTATATCAAGCTGATAATGATTTTTGGTCTGTTTATTATGATTCATATATTCAAACGTATCTGGAAAGAGATGTTAAATCTTTAACATCTGTTCAGAATGAGTTAGATTTCTTGAAATTTATGAAGATATTAGCAGCCAGAACTTCTCAAGAGTTGGAATATTCAAGCATTGCTGATGAAATAGGAATTTCTGTTCCGACGGTAAAATCTTGGTTATCTATTCTTGCAACAACTGGTGTGATTTATCTTTTAGAGCCTTATTATACAAACATAACTAAGAGATTGATTAAATCGCCAAAAATACACTTTTTAGATACCGGTTTGGCTTGTTACTTAACCGGTTGGAATTCTCCTGAAACATTAGAAAATGGTGCAATGGCAGGTAATATGTTGGAAAGCTATGTCTTTTCTGAAATTCTTAAAAGCTATTGGCATAATGGAAAACGACCAAATATTTATTATTACCGCGATAAAGATAAACGTGAAATTGATATTTTAATAGAAGAAAATGGTGTTTTGTATCCAATAGAAGTTAAAAAGAAAAGCAATCCTGATAAAGGTGACATCAAAGCATTTAAGGTTATAGAGAATGTCTTAAAGCAAAAATGCGGTGAAGGTGCCGTTGTTTGTATGGCTGATACATATATGCCATTATCTGAAAATGTTACGATTGTTCCTGTTGGATATTTATAACTCTTTATACACGTAGAGATAGCTTGTCTCTCTGCTGTCTTATAGTAGCCGTCTCTACGTGTATAGTATGACATAATTTTTACATATTCACTCTGTTTTATAACTGATTTTTCATCATATAATGTCGTAATGTCGCTGTTTCTCGTAAATGTAAAACCTTTTTTTCAATTATTTTTCCAATTCTAATTAAAATGATTTATATGTGAATTATCAATAAGTTAACTTAGGTGTGTTAGGAATCTGAGGTTAGAATTAAGAAGACTCATTTTTTGACCGTAGGACTCAATGTTTTTTTTGATATAGGTTTATATATAAAAAAGGAATTTGGTTGTTTCTGTGGCATTTATGGCTCAATGAACGGCGTTTTATATTAATAGCTAAGCAAAGTTGCAGACATTTGAAGGTAAAATGCATATATACTATATTTCAGAATATAGTTAACTTATGTCATTTTTATTTGATATTAAGATAGAATAAATCAACAGAATCAAAGATTACACTACTATCATAGTTTCCATTACGTCTATTTATTTTAATTTCTTTTAAGCAATAGAAGTCTGTATCATTAACAGCATTTATTAATGTTTTTACATCATCTTCTTTAATATGTTGCAAGTTTAAGCAATAATCAGACATACCTTTTATTTTTCTAATTGTTTTTTTTATAGCATTATAAAGCATATTATCAGTAAAACACCATTGATTAAATAAGACATTAAAATGCCAGAATATTCCAACACCTCTTTCTGCAGTTACAATAAATGGTAAATGATGCTTATTCCAATGATTTTTAATAAGACTTCTTTCAAATGTTTTCATAATAAGCCTTAACCTGTTTTTTGCATAATCTAAATGCTCTGTTTCCCAATGCTTTGGTAATCTAACTACTAAATAATGTGTTGGCATATATCTATCATTAATAAAATTCACATATTCTCGTTTTACTTGTTCAGCTTTATCATACTTAGGTATGCTGATATTGAAGTATGTTACTGGTTGCTTGTATCTTATTATCTCAGTCATTTTCTTTCATTCTTTTCATAATTAATTATTTTTGAGTATAGTTATCACAAAAGCATCAATTTCAATAATGCCATTAGAAAAAGCTAATTTCTTAGCCTAAATACGTTATTGTAGAGACTAAATTTTTTCTAATCTCACGTATTTATGCTTTCTAGAACATTAAATTTCAGGATTTTTGATTGAAAAAACTTCCAAATAGTAAATAAAAAATGTAAATTCTCACTGAAAAAGGCTATTCCTTCCTCTCTACTTATATATAAAAGCGCAAAAGATGAGCTTTTTGAGTGTCTTAATCTTTTTAATTTTCAATTTTTTTCATTGAAATCAGAAAAAATATCTAGTTAAAGACACCTCAGGTCTATACATTTTTTGGTTATTTTTAAGCTTAATCTTTGTAAAAGAAGATTACTATAAAATTATTTTTTCTATTTATTTGGAGGCAGGATCTTTTTCATTTTGAAGATTTAAATCATAATTCCTTAACATATATTCAACAACAGGCCAAACTCTAATTTCAAATTTGCTATTTTCATCTTCATTATAGGAGATAAATGGTTGAGGATAATCTTCCAATTTTTCATCAGGATGTGCTGTTCTATCAGGAATTGTTTCAGCTAATACGGCAGCTAATCTAGGAAGAAAGGACTCTGCTAACACTTCATCAATCATTTTATCTGATGCCCAATTAGGTACTTTGTACATAGGTTTATCTTGACACCATAATTCAAAATGAGGAAATCCTAACAAAATTAATTTTTCTTCAAGTGTATAAACTCTTGCGTCAGACCATGTAATATTTCCTTTCTTATCTACTATTGGTCGGCCGGGATGAACTGTGCTCATTCCTTTAATGGTTCCACAATCACTTGTTATAGTACTTGCAGGTTTGCTCCAATTTTCTCTTTTGAAGCGGCCCTTGCGATCAGAACCACTTTTTGAACCATCTTTATTTTTAGGTTGGTATATATCAGCATTTTCCCAGGCAGATTTACCTGTTGGAGTATGCCTTAACATTTCAATTTCTTCTTTTGTTAATTGAGGTGTTGACCAGTATCTATTTGATTTATTACCAGATTCCATAGAAGGCAAATTTCCAATAGCTTCCATTAATGTAATTTGCTTTGTAAATGGACATGGAAATTTCCACATACCTTTTTTTGATGCAAGTATAATCATGCGTTCTCTTGCCTGAGCGGTTCCATAATTTGCACCATTTAACTTGTCAATATTAACTTCATAACCTAGTTTTTCTAACCTATATTTAATATATTCAGCTATTGTTTTACCTTTTAAGATGTATTGCAAATTCTTTGGACTTGCAGTCATATAAGGCGGTACATTTTCAATCAATACATAATCATTAACACTATCTACAGCTTCAATTATATTTAGTATAGGAAGAAACAATTTAGTTCTTTCATCTGTAAAGTCTCTTTTCCCAGCTAAAGATACAGTTTGACAAGGAGGTGTAGCAATAATTAGTTTGCAACCTTGCTTTATATGTTCATCAATAATTTGCTTTTGAATATCTTTTTTAAACAAATCTCCCTGAAATATTTTAACATCAGGATAAATCTCTTTATACCATTCAACTCGTGCAGGTTCAAATTCTGCTGCGATAACATTTTTGACATGCGCATAATCAAGAAAATATTCACCAATTCCAACATTTGAACAAAGAGTCGTTGAGCGAATTGGCGGTAATTTCATAACTTCATCAGGATAAGGAACATAATCCATATATACAGCATCAGGATTGTAAGGTTTATTATTTTCTGTCCGGATTTTCTCTTTAATCATTCTGATAGCTAATGCTCTAGTAGGTACTTCTCTATTTTTCCAACCTTGCTTGATAGCTTCATCAACGGCCCAGTCTTCTAACATAGAAATGTCTTTGGCTTGTTGTTTTGTTAATCCATATTCATCTTTAATGATTTGTGTCTTTGTTTTGTGTTGTTCTTTAATTCTTTTTTCTAGTTTTTTATTTTCTTTTTCACTTAAATCAGTTCTTAAACCTTTTCTTGTTTTAATTTGTTTTAGATAAGTAGAGAGTGTTAATTCTGCTCTTAAAACCAATTCACCACATTCAATAGCTCTATCTAATGCCATATTATAAATCATAGGATTTAATCTTTGTAATAAGTAGTGTTTAGCAATATTTTTTATTGTTTGTGCTTTATTTTTAACCCAAATTGAATAATCATATAATTTAGTAGCATCTTCAGGTTGCATTGGAAGATTAAAACTAAGAATAATTTCTATATTTTTCTTGTCTTCCGGTGTTAAAACTACCTCAGGTATTGATTTTGCAACAGAAACTAAATCTTTCATTATACAATCTCCTTAAATTATCTTTTATAGCATATTATAACTATGTATTTAAGAAAATGTAAAACCATTAATGAAAATAACTCAATTTAACTGCAATATATGCATAATTAAGATGCGTTTTTTTGGTCTTTGAGATGAAGTTGAAAGCCATGTCTTCTTACCACGTCTTGACAATTTCTTTCCATTGGTCAAACGTTGGTTTGAGGAAATCGTAGTTAAATTTGATGAGTTCGGCATAAATTTGCTGCAAAGTATGGTTGGAATAAGACTGTTCCATGGTATTTTTGCCTTCCCAACCGATAATGTCATTAATATAAGTTTGCGGAATCCGTGCATCTTGTAGCGCAATACTGGCATTTTTACGGAAAGAGTGAAAATCATACCCATCTTTAGTACCGGATTTGACACCGATTTCGGTAAAGAAACTTAAAATTTTGCGCATGACATACTTATTATTATATAAGCCACCTTTGGTTTGACACTTCGGAAAGATAAAATCCGTTCCTTGTGCGTTGAGTTTCTTTTGCCGATTGCGAACATAAGCAACGAATCCAAGCTCAATTAATTGCGGATGGATTGGCACAACACGCTCTGATGCATCATTTTTAAATTGTTTTATCGGATGATTCTCCGTAAAGTTGATGCAAGCAAGACCTTCTTTTTCAATGATGTCATTATATTGTAAGGTTACAGCACTGTTTGCTCGAGCACCGGTGTAAAGCGCAATCAGACAAGCATAAAAAGCATCAGGGTGATTTTTGAAATAATCATGTTTCGGATTAAAAATCTCTAACAATTGTTCTTGACTGTATGGTATGTGCGGTTTGCGTTCAGATTTTTTTGTTTTAGGAATATTCGGAAGATTTAAGGTAACACTCGATTTATAAACATCAGGATCTGTGTTATGTCCACACTTAGCTAATTCTTTAATATAACGCAAATCACGGCGCATTTTATCACCCATAACCCCTGTTTGTTCAACAATAAGTTTGCCTATTGCGTCAATAGCATCAACATTGTGAAATTTTGCATAATCATCTTCCGGTTTAAGCCCAATCTTAGCCAAATATTCAATAATAGCATTTCTTTTACGCGTTTGTTCCGATTTGCAGTTATTGGATTTTAGCAACATCTTATCCAAAATCTCACCGATAGTTCTTGTTTGTGCGGTGGTTTTTGGTGTCGGAATAGCTTGATTGCGTAAAAAATCCTCTAATAAAGGTCTGATAGAAACGAATTCTTTTATTAATTCGCGATCTTTTTGATTTAGGGCTGTCGTAGAGACTTTTTCAACCGTATTGCCACAAGTCAATAAATCCTTTATTTTTTCAGGATTATTGCGTTTAGAGAGTCGGCGCCTGATTTGTGCTTGTGAAAGCATACCATAATTGCCATTAAGCCCTAAATTGCTTAAATCCAACTCATAATCCAATTCGCTCATCAACGTGCGAATCTTAGCAAAAATCTCTTTATTATCGTTTATCATTACTTTTATTATCTCTCTTGCTTCAAAAAAATTATCAGTATGCAAAGACACGCGTTTATAGCGTCTTTTGTTTCCTTGTCGTGGTAATTCAAATCTGCAATAAAAAATGTTGTTTCTTAGCCACAAATATTGGCCTTTTGCATCACAGTCTGCACCATATCTTGCATCACACTTTTCCATAGTTGTCAAACCTTATCGTTATTGAACCATCGATTTAAGTGTAAGGTATTGATTTTTATAGCTTTATTTTTTTCTGTTTTGCAAAATTTGTTTGAAATGAGCTTAACAAAAAAGCCTTGAAAAACAAGGCCTTCAAATTGGAGCAGGTAACGGGAATCGAACCCGCATATTAAGCTTGGGAAGCTCACATTCTACCATTGAATTATACCTGCATGGTGCTTTAACTTCTAATTCATAAAATTAGAAATAGCAATCAAAATTTTAGCCTTTAACAAAGGTTTCGTGAGTTTTGCTAAAGATTATATTCGGAAAATCTTCTTGAGTTTTGTTCAAATGCCAAGCATTGCGCGCCAAAAATACCGTTTCACCATCGTTATCTTCGGCGATATTTAAGCGATTGGCATCAAGAAATTTTTTCCACTCATTTTTATCTTCTGATGATACCCAACGAGCAGTGAAATATTGGGTTGGCTCAAACATTACCGGAAGTCCGAATTCATTTTTAATTCTATCCGCCATAACTTCAAATTGCAATACGCCGACCACGCCAACAATCCATTCGGCACCGACTACCGGCTTAAATATGCTGGCTCCGCCTTCTTCGGCAATTTGTTTTAAGGCATCACCCAAATGTTTGGATTTCAAAGGATCTAATGCGCGTACTGATTTTAACAATTCCGGTGCGAAAGCGGGAATTCCGGTAAAGTTAAGTTTCTCGCCCTCGGTTAAGGTATCACCGATGCGCAGTTGTCCATGGTTAGGAATGCCGATAATATCGCCGGCATAAGCGTCCTCGGCCAATTCACGCTCTTGAGCCAAAAACATTACCGGAGTTGGGACTTTTAAACCTTTGCCGGTGCGGGTTTGGAACAAAGTCATGCCACGTTTGAAATGTCCCGAACATATCCGCATAAAGGCAATGCGGTCACGATGTTTGGGATCCATATTGGCTTGGATTTTGAAGATAAATCCGGTTACTTTAGGTTCATCAGCTTTGACCATGCGTTCAACTGTGGGGTGAGGGCGAGGAGTGGGGGCAAAGCTATGTAAACCCTCTAAAACCTCCCTAACACCGAAATTGTTGATGGCACTGCCGAAAAATACCGGAGTTAAAGTGCCGTCAAGATAAGCCTGCAAATCAAATTTGGGGCAAAGCTCCTCAATCATCATAACATCTTCACGCAATTTGGCGACCTGATGAGCCGGCAATAGTTTATCTAACTTAGGGTCATCTAAACCGGAACAGGTTTCAATAGTGCTGTTGACGGTAGATTTGTCGCCATTTTTGTTCATCAAAATCATGCGATTGTTTAAGATATCATAGCAACCCATAAAATCTTTGCCCGAGCCGACCGGCCAGCTGGCAGGGGTAACATCAAGAGCTAAAGTGCGTTCAATCTCATCAATAAGCGCAAAAGGATCTTGGCCTTCGCGATCGAGTTTGTTGATGAAAGTGATAATCGGCACATCTCGCAGACGGCATACCTCAAACAATTTTTTGGTTTGGGTTTCAATACCTTTGGCAGAGTCCAAGACCATTACCGCAGAGTCAACCGCAGTCAAAACACGATAAGTATCCTCGGAAAAGTCTTCGTGTCCGGGGGTATCAAGCAGGTTAAAAGTTATGTTGTCATAATCAAAAGTCATAACCGATGAGGCAACCGAAATGCCGCGTTCCTGTTCAACTTTCATCCAATCGGAACGAGCACGCCGGGCTTCACCGCGAGCTTTAACGGCGCCGGCTTGTTGAATGGCCCCGCCGAAGAGCAACAATTTTTCGGTCAAGGTAGTTTTACCGGCATCGGGGTGGGAAATAATCGCAAAAGTCTTGCGCGGATTAGGTTTGGTCATTGATTTTAACTCATGATTGTTATTAAAAACTTGAGCGTTTTATATACACAAACTTATTCAGAGTCAATAAAAAAGGCTTAAGATTTGGTATGTAAAAATTTTTTGCCTTGGGCAAATAATCATATTTAAAAAAATAAACTCCGTCGGCGTTAGCAGGCGGAGTTTATAGCGATAAAACAATGTAATTGCCGGTGGTATTGTGCGCTGAAACCATTTTTGTTAAAGGTTTTTATCCACCAGTCATTGGAACGAACGGTCTTCAATTGCTGACATCCTCCCAAGCTATCGCCGTATTTTTGGGCTTTGGCATAATCTTCAGAGGTGTTATGTATGGCACATAACATTTTTACATTTTGAAATTTTGCCAGAACTTTTGATAAAGTATCTTCATCAAAATACGATAATATGCCGTTAAAATATGCCAAATCAGCTTGTACAGGTTCACAATCCAAAATAGATTTAATCTCTATGTTGCCGTTTTCAAACAATTTTTCTAAACGTCCATCAGGAAAAAGCCCTCTTGTAAATATTGCTTTTTTCCCATCCATACGATGTACCGCAAAACTGATGAAATAAGTGCTTTTAAGCTGGTGATACTTACGTATTTCAACCCCGTGTGCTTCAATGCCGCAATCAAGAGCCATTTGTACAATTCCACCACATGCAGCACCACAATCAAAAAATGACTTGGGTTTTTGGTGGAAATATGCCTGATACAGCTTAATCAACAATATCGGGTGAATAGAATACATGCCACCTTCGGCATAATAGAGCAAAGGATACTTTTTATCATAATAATGCTTATGTTTTTTCATATACAACAATTATATTAAGTTAATAATTAAATTATTGCTCATAATGTAAATTGGCATTAGTTTTTTGTCAATGGCTTAATGGTGCCGGCCAAGAAGATTGGCTAAAATTGCGGGATTACGGATTTTTGAAAATGTAAAATATCCCCGAGTTGGCTCGGGGATATTTTAGAAAATTTATGCTTATTCAGCGGCTTGAGAAAGACTGTTATTATTCAAGCATTGCTGAACTTTCCAGATAACTTTGAGAGCTTCGAGAGCTTGTTCGCCGTTAATACGCGGAGTGGCTTTGCCCCAAATGCAATCGGCAAAATGATTGAGCTCCGAAGTTAAAGGTTGAGCAGTCGGAATAAACAGGTTTTCCACACTGCCTTTCAAACCGTAACGCATATTCTCCGGCAAGCTGTCGGGAGCAACATTATGCATACGCCCCTGCGAGTGAACGGCAATGCTTTGATTGATATAGTCCAAATCAATATAATTGTCGTTAGTGGTAACGCTCAGGGTGCGGACACGCGATTGAGTAATACGCGAGGCAGTCATGGTTGCGGTTGCGCCGTTGGCAAATTCCAACAAAGCCGTAATATAATCTTTGCCGGAGGGAGATTTGGTATTGCGAACCGCCGAAGCACTTACACTGGTTACCGGAGATTTAACTAAAGAAAGAACAACTTCGGCATCGTGAATCATCAAATCCATAGCAACATCAACATCGGTAATGCGACCGGAAGCTGCCGACATTCTATTGGTTGCTAAAGAACAAATTTGCGAGTTGTCTGCCAGAAGTTTGTGCAGTTGCTCAATTGCAGGATTAAACTGTTCAATGTGACCGACAAGCAGAGTTACATTATTGTTCTTGGCGGCGGTAATCAGACGATTGCATTCTTCTTCGGTGGCAGCAAGCGGTTTTTCAATCAGGCAATGAATACCTTTATTTAAGAAAAACTCACCGACCTCGGCATGAGTAACCGAAGTGGTAACAACACTGACGGCATCAACCGCAGTTGCAACCTCTTCCAAAGATGAAAAAGCTTTAATGCCGAACATTTCAGCGGCAGCCTTTGAAGCCTCGGGAAAAATATCATAAACACCGACCAGTTCAAAATTGTTAAGAGACTTGTAAGTTTTTAAGTGATTTTTCCCCATCATTCCGGCGCCTATTACCGCCACTTTAATCGGATTATTCATGTGTTATGTCCTTTTTAGTTGTTTGTATAAATCGAATTTTGGTTTACATATACCAATTATTCTGCTAAAAAGCACTTAAATTCTTGTTACATTTTGTTACAGATTATGACGAGGTATATAATGATGAAAAAACAAACTTATGGTTGTTTGGTAGGGGTGGTGATGATATTGGCGGCTTGCTCGACGGGCAAAAAGAACTTAGGCGCCTATTTGCAGACTAATGAGCTGGTTTTTTCAGGAGAGACGGAAAAGTTGCCGGCACGAGTCACTCCTTATACTTCTATGGCAAGAGCGGCAAAATATAATGCGGATACGGCAGTTAAAAATATAATCGATAGAATCTATGATGAAGATGAAGAAGTTGAAGTTACGGTAGATAAGCTTTTTAACACTGATATGCATGAAGATAAGTTGTATAATGCATTGCGGGCTTTGGATTTTGCCAATATTTATGCAATGAGTGTTTTGACAGACAACAAGAGGTATATTGAAAACAATTTGTACGCTAAATCGGCGCAAAATTTAAGTTCGGCGGCAATAAGATTGCATCGCCTGGAGATATTGTCAGAATCTCAACTAAAAGAAATAAATCGTTTGTCAACGCAACAAGAAAAGATTTTTAAAGGTTTGAAACAAAAATATGAACGCGAAGGATATTTGACCGAATCTGAAATAACTTATCGTAAGGGGTTGGAAGTAGCACTTAATCGTTTGGAAAAACTGAAATCTGAATTGTTGTTTGATCATGCTGAATATATGAAGTTGATCCAATCGGCTGATGAAAGCATAAAATTGGAAGGTAAGAGGTTTTATGAATTGGAAGATTGGGATAAGCGATACACCTATGATTTATTTGCAGACGCGGCAGTTGGAAATCGCAGAGAATTTGCTTTGGCAAAAGAAGAGTTGGGTTCATTTAACGCTACTAAGGCAAGACGCAAGGCTTATGTTGATTACCCGCCGATTGCAAGATTGGATATCAATGGTTTGACAATTGATGATAATCGCTATGAACAGGCTTTGTTGGCTAAAGCAGAAAATGTAGCGGCAAATTTGTTGAAGGCGCTACGCGATTATCAATCTTCACCAAACAATGAGCTTGTAAAACAGCGTGCTTTTGATGAATTGGGTGCGGTGGTTTTGACACAGGTTGAGATAAGTTATCATTTAGTAGAAAAGGCATCTTTTGCGTATGATGCAAATCGTTATCAGATTGGTGATTTGAAGGCACAAATCAAAGAATTGGAAAAGAAAAAGAGCTTGCCGGATTATGAAAAAGTTGAGTTGCTAAATATGAAAGTAAGATTGTTGCAACTGGAATATGACAGTGCTAATTTTATAGCTTTGCGTGCGGCAGCATTACGCGGTTTGTACTACTATGCAGGATTATCACCGTTTGATAAGAGTGTATTAAAAGAGCCGATTAAAGAAATAGAAGTTATTTTGAAAAAATCGTTTAACCAGGATATAGTGGTTTTGTTGGAAAATGCCCAAAAGCAGGAAAAATGGGATGATGGTGGCAATTCTTGGGCGCATCAGGATAATTGGTTGGATAAACTGATTGATCAACCGCAAGGAGGTAATGACTATGCGGAAGAGGATAGAGTTGTATTGCCTAGCAAAAAACAAGTTGCAACTAAACCGGTTGTAGCTGAATCAACGCCTAAACAGCTTAATGTTGCAGGTAAAACAATTATTCAGTTGGGCGCATACAGTGATGTTGAAAATGCCTATGATGACAAAAAAGAAATTTTGGCAGCAATGAGCTCTTTGGCACAATATGATATTTATATTGAAGACGCTGTGGTTAACGGAGTTACTTATCATCGTATGATGTTTAAGCCCGAGCCGGATAAGTTGCAGAGTTTGTGCAACGAAATTATGGCCGCAGGATTTGATTGTATGCTGCGATAAAAAATCTTGTAAAACCATAAAAAATGTTTTATAATCCAAGTGTTTTGAGTAATTCCTGCAAAGGGGAATGAGTATGCCTGATGATGATAAACTTGATAAGCTGTGGAAAAAAATCCAAAGCAGTCAGGAAGAATATGATCAAAAATTAAAAAACGGTGAAATTTCTGTTACATGGAGTGCGGCGGCACGTCCAGAGAATGAGATTTTTCAAGTCGGGCATAAAACAGAAGGCATAGGTTTTGTCGGTAAAAATTTGGAAAATGGTCATTTTGCCGGCGAAGATTTAAGTGATGCAAATTTTTCAGTTTCAAATTTAACCAATGTTGATTTTTCGAATGCCAATTTGCGAAATGTCGATTTTTCCGGTGCTAATTTAACCGGTGCCAATCTCTCGGGAGCTGATTTAACCGGAGCTATTCTGTCCGGCTCAGTGTTACATCGTACCAATTTTACCGGCGCTAAAATGCGCGGTGTCAAATTGATTGATGCGGATTTGGAAGAGGCAATCTTATTAGATATTGATATTGATGACATTGGTCTAGAAGAGTTGCAAAATTTGATAGAGTATATTGCAAAATACTATCCGCATAAATTAAACTTGAAAAAATTAAATTTAACCTTGTTGAACTTAGCAAAAATTGATCTGCGCGGTGTTGATTTGCGCGGTGTTGATTTTACCGGTGTTGATTTTACCGGTGTTAATATTGCCGAACTTGATTTGAGTGAATGTATTATTACACCGCAACAAATTGCTCAAGCCTTGGGCAGAGTTCCGGGAAGAGAAGAACTTGCTCGTATTTTAGCTCCGAAAAACAAAAAGCAAGCGTGGAAAGGAATTGATTTAACAAATTTGTTTCTGGATGACGGCAGGCCTTTCGGGGTTTGGGATGTTACCAAAGATAAGGGTATCAGTATTGAGGAATTAATGAAGTTGGGCAAGAAAATTTTCGGTCACGGTAAAAAGCCGACAGTGAAAGATGAAGATGCCTTGGCAGATGTGAAGAGCCAGCAAGAGATTCAAGCCAAATCACATAATGAAGAATTACGCAAAATTATTGAAGAGAGAAAACAACAAGAATTGGCTAATCGTAAGCAAATGAAAGAAATGATGAACGCTTCGAAAGAAAATGCCAAATCAAATGAAATTAAAAATGTTGAGCCAAAACAAGTTAATGCAGAAAAAGTGAAACCTGCGAAAGAAATAGCTCAACCATCGCGTCACTATAATCAAGGACGTTGATGTTATGAATGAAATTAGTAATAGTAAAGATTTAAAAAATAAAAGTAAGATTAAGTGGTTGCTAAAGTTATTGTTGGCGATTTTTTTTGTTTCGGCAGTTTTTTGGTTGTTGTCAGGAATTTGTTTCGGTATTTTAGTCGTTTTGATAAAATGGCATCACTTAAAGGTCAATTTTGTATGTGATTGGCAAAGCTATCTGATTAATCCGCTGTATGTTTTTTCGGTATATGAAGATTGGTGGCGGCTTTTGATGAAGAGCTTGCGACATATTACGGTTAACCGAGTTTTATTTATTCCATTTATTGCGATAATCGGTACTTTGGTAACGGCGTTTACGATTTTTTCACGGCAAGAATATGCTATTCGTCTTTGGTATATTATTAATTTCCATTTTGCTAAAATCAAAGATATTAAGCGAATGGGACTTTTTAAAAACGTGGGCGTAGTTTTAGGGCGTTTTTCCGGTTTGTTGTTGGCGGCTAAAGAGAATAGATCGGTTTTGTGTATTGGTGAAATGGGTTCAGGTAAAACTTCAAGCGTTTCAATACCATCAGTCTTATCTGCAGATAAGGTAAATATTTTGGCTGTGGATTTGACAGGAATTTTGCCTCAATATACAGCCGGGTACAGAGCAAAAATTGGCGATATTATGTATTTTAATTGGGATATGCAGGATGATGCCAAGAATAATATCTTTTATCCCAGATGGAACCCTTTTGAAACTCCGAATTTGCCAAATGATTTGGAGCAAAGAGATGAATATGTTAAAAGATTGTCATCTTATTTTGTTGAGATGGGTGAAGGAGAACAAGAGAATTATTGGAATTTAATTGTTCATAGGATGATTAATACAATATTTAATTATTGGATAGTGAAGATAGAGCAAGCAAAGGCAAATGATTATTTTTTACAGAAATTAGTTTCAGAAAGTCAGCTTACCAGAGAAGACAGAGATTTGTTGCTGAGTTATTATATTCAAATGCCAAAGAGCTTATCCAGTGGTGTTATTGATTTGTTGAATGATGACATGCTGACAGCGGAGAATTATCTGCCGATTGGCAGCTGGGGCGGTGTACCGGAGGCTTGGCAAGGCAGGGATTTATGCTTTGCTATGATTACTGACTGGTTGATATATAACTATGAAAACTCAGAAGATGACGGAGGAGATGATTGGTACAGATGGTTTAGGTCTTTGTTGAATGAAAGTTGGGTTTTTGCATATGGAGCCGGCATAGTTGAAGGTTTAAATCAAATTTTGCACTTATCGGCAAAGCAACGATCTTTGGTATTTGCGCAAGCTATTAAACCATTTATAATTTTTACTGATGATTCTATTCGTGAGAGAACTAATGGTAATGATATAGATTTTGCCTCAATTAGAGGAAGATATGATGATGAAGACGAATGTCGTTTTAAGCCGATGACAGTTTATTCTTTGGCCAATACCGCTCATTCGAAAATTATCAATCAAATATTTATTGATGAGATGATGCATTATGCCATGCATAGCGATGATATGGATATTAATTCGCCATGGATGGTGGTTTTGGACGATGTCGGACATAATGCAAAACTGCGTAATTTGGCAGAAGTTTTAGAAAATGGGCACAATAAGAATATTTTCACACTTTTGTTGTGCAACAGCTTGAGTTTGGTGGCTAATACATACAGTCGCGATGAATTGGAAACCATGATTATGTACACTGATTATAAGATTATAAAAGCGGCAGATAATCGGCATTTGAGTCAGCAGATGAATAAATTAGCCTCTTTTTCAACTCGTTCGGTAGAAATTCCACAAAGAGCAAGATTGCGCAAGCGCAGACCTTATGCTGATGCCACATATTTCCATCGTTTGGCTAAAGATTTCAGGCTTTGTGATGATGTTAAGATAAATACAAGAGAATACCAAGTTGTTTTAATGCGTGGATTTTATAATCGTCCGATTATTGCGGATAACATTTTCTTCGCTCAAGATGAAAGGTTTGGTAAGTTATCGGAGTATTCTGCTAATTATGCATTATCGTTGCAAAGGATCATACAAAAACAAGAAAGTGATTTATTAACGCCTTCGATTAATTATTTGTTGGGTAGTAATCGAGACAAATCGGCAATTTATAATAAGATTAAAAGTGAAGAAAAGAAGGTTGTCAGCGGTGGTAACTCAAAAGACGAGTGGTGGCTGGCAGAAAGTGCTTTTAAACAAGATGAAACAACGGCTAACCCGTTTGAGAGTAAAGAATAACAGGCTGAAATATGGATAAAGAAGATACATTGTTTTCCGCTCAAGTAAAACGTCCTTTGGCTGATCAGTTGCGTCCCCAAAGCTTGGATGATGTGGTGGGACAAGACCATGTTATAGGTAAGGACGCTCCATTGGGCAGAATGCTTAGTTCGGGTAAGATTAATTCATTTATTTTGTGGGGACCGCCGGGATGTGGTAAAACAACAATTGCACGTCTGATGGCTGAAGGAAGCAAACTCTATTTTGAACAGATATCGGCAGTTTTTTCCGGTGTTGCCGATTTGAAGCGGGTTTTTCAATATGCCAAAGAACGGCGCGCTAATCAGGGTAAAGGAACATTGCTGTTTGTTGATGAAATTCATCGTTTTAATAAATCACAACAAGATGGCTTTTTACCTTATGTTGAGGACGGTACAATAATTTTAGTAGGTGCTACTACCGAAAACCCATCATTTGAGCTGAATGCCGCGTTGTTGTCACGTTGCCAAGTGTTAGTGCTAAACCGCTTGAGTGTGGATGATTTTGAGGTTTTGCTGCAAAGAGCTGAAAAATTGACCGGACACAAGTTGCCGGTTGATGAAGAAGCTCGTGAGTTTATGAAAGAGACTGCCGATGGTGACGGTCGCTATATTTTGAATTTGGCCGAAAGTGTTTGGAATTATGCCAAAGAGGGCGAAATTTTTGATAAGGACAGCATTATTAAAATTATTCGCAGCAGGGCTCCGGTTTATGACAAAGGTCGTGACGGGCATTATAATTTGATTTCGGCAGTGCATAAATCACTGCGCGGTTCAGATCCTGATGCGGCATTATATTGGGTGGCACGGATGTTGTCATCAGGTGAAGATCCTAAGTATATTTTACGACGTTTGACCAGATTTGCCATTGAAGATGTGTCATTGGCAGAGCCGGGGGCGGTTACGCAAGCAATTGCTTGTTGGGAAACTTATGAAAGATTAGGTTCACCGGAAGGCGATTTAGCAATTATGCAATTGACAGCTTATCTGGCAACAGCACCTAAATCAATTGGTGTTTATAAAGCGGCGCATGCGGCATTTGATTTGGCTAAAAAGACCGGTTCGCTGATGCCACCGAAAAATATTTTGAATGCTCCGACCAAGTTGATGAAACAGTTAGGATACAGCGATGGTTATGAGTATGATCCGGAGTGTGAAGATGGTTTTTCCGGAGCTAACTATTTTCCGGAAGGAATGGCAAGAGTTAAACTTTATTATCCGGTTGAGCGAGGTTTTGAACGCGAGATAAAAAAACGAGTAGAGTATTTCGAAAATTTACGTAAGGAAAAACAGCAGGCTAAAAAGAAAGCATAACTTGAAGTTATGCTTTCTTAGTTTCGATAATCTTAATAGCTTCCTCAAGTGTCGGCTCGTGACCGGATACATTTTTAGGAATAGCATAATTAAAGCGACCGCACTTTAAGTATGGTCCATAGCGTCCCATTAACAATTGGATATTTTGTTTGTTTTTGGGATAAACGCCTAAAATTTTGCCGGTAGGCTTTTCTTTGGCCGTGCTTAATAATTCTAAGGCGCGCTCTTTAGTCATGTTGAAGATATTATCAGCACCACGCAAGGAAACCGATTTGTTACCTTGTTTGATATAAGGACCGAATTTACCGCTGTTTAAGGTGATGTCATCACCAAAATCCAAAGGCAGACTTAATAGTCTTTCGGCTTGTTCAAAAGTGATTTCCTCAGCGCTTAATCCTTTGGGTAGGGAGGAGCGCTTAGGTTTTTCGGTTGTGGCTGTAGCATCTTCACCCAATTGAACATAAAAGCCGTAAGGACCTTTTTTGAGATAAATATTTTGACCGTTGCTGGTGCCTAAAACTTTGTCAGCCGCTTCCTTGATTTGTGGAACATTAGAGGTTTCCTCATCACTGGTATCAGTCAAAGGTTTGGTATATTTACATTCCGGATAGTTGGAACAGCCGATAAAAGCCCCGAATTTGCCCAATTTAATACTCAAACGACCTTTGCCGCACTCGGGACAAATTCTGGGATCAGAGCCATCGGTACGTGGTGGGAATAAGTGATGTCCCAAAACTTCATCAATCTTATCAATAACTTCGGAAATTTGCAAAGGACGAACATCTTCAACATTTTTTATAAATTTGTTCCAGAAACCTTGCAATAACTTTTTCCACTCCATTTGGCCGGAAGAAACATCATCCAAAAATTCTTCCATTTGGGCGGTAAAGTCATATTCTACATATTTTTTAAAGAAATTTTCCAAGAAAACAGTAACAATGCGACCTCTGTCCTCGGGAATAAAGCGCAATTTTTCAACTCGAACATATTTACGTTCCTGCAAAACGGCGATAATCGTGGCATAAGTTGACGGGCGTCCGATACCTAATTCTTCTAGTTTTTTAACCAAACTTGCTTCGGTAAAACGCGGAGGAGGTGTGGTAAAATGCTGTTCGGGAATAATTTCGCCCTTGGTTAGTTTGTCGCCTTTTTCGACATTGGGCAAAATGCGATTTTCGTCGTCTTCCTCGGCGTCATCTTGAGATTCCTGATACAATTTTAAGAAACCGTCAAAAGCAATAACCTGACCGGTGGCACGCAATAAAATCTTTTTATCTTCAGAACGCGAGTCAATAACAACCCTATCCATTACGGCAGGATTCATTTGGCAGGCAACGGTACGTTTCCAAATCAATTCATAGAGTTTATGTTCCTCAGCCGACAATTTGACTTCCATTTTTTTAGGAGTGTTCAAAACATCGGATGGACGGATGGCTTCGTGTGCTTCTTGAGCATTTTTGGATTTGGTTTTATATTCTTTGGCGGTTTTAGGCAAATAAGCTTCGCCAAAATATTTTAAAATAGCATCACGGCAAGCTTTGATGGCCTCGGCCGAGAGATTGACCGCATCAGTACGCATATAAGTAATCAACCCGTCTTCATAGAGTTTTTGAGCGATTTGCATGGTGCGTTTGGCTGAGAAACGCAATTTGCGGGCGGCTTCCTGTTGCAAGGTTGAAGTTGTAAAAGGCGGCGCCGGATAGCGATTGGCTTTTTTGCGCTCGACTTCGGCTACGGCAAAATTTTGAGCTTCTATTTTAGCTTTTGCCGCCAAAGCTTTGGCCTCGGAGTTGAGGTCAAATTTTTCCAGCTTTTTGCCGTCTAATTCCATCAGATGCGATTTTATCAGTGCTTTGGCTGAGGTAAACAGTTCGGCATCAATCGTCCAATATTCTTCCGGTTTGAATTTTTCGATTTCGGTTTCGCGATCACAAATCAGACGCAAAGCAACCGATTGTACACGACCGGCAGACTTGGATCCGGGGAGTTTGCGCCACAAAACCGGTGAAAGAGTAAAACCGACCAAATAGTCAAGTGCGCGACGCCCCATATAGGCTGAAACCAAGTTGTCATCAATTTCGCGCGGGTTTTTGATAGCTTCGGTAATTGCCGATTTGGTAATTTCATGAAAGACCACGCGCTCGATTTTTTTGCCTTTAAGGGCTTTTTTGGATTTGAGTTCTTCTAAGATATGCCAGGCAATAGCTTCTCCCTCTCTATCAGGGTCGGAGGCGAGAATGAGAGTATCAGCATCTTTGAGCGCTTTTACGATATCGGCAAGACGTTTTTTACCGCCGGTACTGAGTTCCCAAGTCATGGCAAAATCATCATCAGGATTGACGGATCCGTCTTTGCTCGGCAAATCGCGGATGTGTCCGAAACTGGCCAAAACTTGGTAGTCTTTGCCCAAATATTTATTAATGGTTTTGGCTTTTGCCGGAGATTCAACGATAACTAGTTTCATTTTGTTTTAATCCATTTTTATTTTATCAGCGCTATTTTGTTGCCGGAGATACGGTGGATGATGCCCTCAAGTTCCAGCTCCAAAATTTGGGCTGCCACAGCTGAAGGATTCTGACCGGTTAACCTTATCAATTCATCAATATCAACCCCATCGACGGTCAAAAATTCAGCTAAAGGCGAGTCAATATTATTCTTTTTTTCATTTTTGCTAAACTTAACATCATTATTTGCAAAAACAAGAACTTTTTGTTGTGCTTGGGAATTTTGCATAAAAGATTGCGACGGAAGTTCTTTGAGAGCGGAGAGAATGTCGGCGGCACAATCAGCCAAAAGAGCCCCTTTTTTGATTAAGAAGTTGGAGCCTGATGAACGCGAAACATCGGGTGTGCCCGGAACGGCAAACAACATTTTGCCTTGTCTAATGGCATAATCAGCGGTGATAAGCGAACCGGATTTCAAACCGGCTTCAACCACCAAGACGCCTTGGCTCAAGCCGGCGATAATACGATTGCGGCGAGGAAAGTTGGCAGAAATTCCGGAAGTTCCGAGCGGAAATTCCGATACAACACAACCATGCTCAGCAATTTGTTCATAAAGGTTTTGATTTTCGCTGGGATAGATTACATCAACACCGGTTCCGAGTACAGCAACCGTTAAGCCCCCTTGGGCAGTTAAGGCTCCGCAATGAGCAGCAGAATCAATGCCTCTGGCCATGCCGGAGATAATGCCGATTTGTTCTTGAGCCAGTTCTTCGGCGATTCGGGCGGCAATCCGACAACCATTGGACGAGGCGGCACGCGAGCCGACAATAGCAATATTGCGTGACAAATTCAGGGCTTGAGGATTGCCTTTGACATAAAGAACGGGTGGATAATCGGTGATATTTTTTAAGACGGAAGGATATTCAGGGTCGGTGTAGAGCAAAATTTTGATGCCTTGGGTGGCACAAAGCTCCATTTCTTGCTCGGCACGCTCAATGCTCCATGAAGTTCGACCAATGGCGGCAAGAGCATCAAGAGCAGCTTGTTCGCTGCCATGTTCCGATAATAGGTGATAATAACCGACCGCACCTACTCCTGAGGTGTTAATCAGGCGAAGTGCGTTAATAATGTCAGTTGAAGAAGCCACTTATTTTTTACTCTTTTTACTCTTTGTGCTCTTTTTACTCTTTTCATTTTTAGGAGCTTTACCTTTGCTAAAACTTATCTTGCTTTCTTCACCTTTGATCAGGCGAGCAAAGTTGGCATGGTGACGTATCAGCAAAAGCAAAGATAAAAAGGCGATAAATACGGTATAAATCAAATCATTGGCGAAAAATGAAATGAGCGGAGTGGACAGGGCTGCAACGATGGCGGCCAGAGACGAATAACGAAAGATTATTGCTGTCACAATCCAGACGATGAAGGCGGCTAGAGCAGTCAAAGGCGCGGTCGCCAATATAAGACCGAAAGATGAGGCAACTCCTTTGCCACCTTTGAATTTGAGCCAGATTGGAAAATTGTGCCCGATGATAGCCATGGTGCCGCTGATGAGGGCGACCAAAACGTTGAGTTGGGTAACAATACCGCAAAAGACAGCCGGTTTGGGAGAAATAACTTTCATAGCAACATAAGCAATGATACCGGCTTTGGAAGCGTCAAAAAGGACAGTGAGCAGAGCCAATAGTTTATTTTTGCTGACACGCAAAACATTGGTGGCGCCGATATTACCGGAGCCGGATTTGCGAATATCGCCATAGCCGAAAGCAAGGCATAACAACAATCCGAAAGGTATGGATCCGATTAAGTATCCGCAAATTCCCCACAGGGCAAAAATGGTATCATTGAACATAACATATACTCCTTTATTAAATTTTATGGCAGCTATTATAAGCATAAAAATTTTTTTTTGCAACTTTATTGATGAAAGGCAGTTAAAATTTGGGAGACCCCTAATTCGCAGTCTAAAGACTGCTCAGGGGTGACATTATCGGTTTTGTCATGCCTGAGGACTGTTTGCAGTCCGAATAAGGCATCTTCGAATTTTATTTACTAATTCTGTTAGTGATAAATTGAAAAATGTATTGCAAAATTTGAATAATTATTGTAAAATGTAACTACATATGTGTGATTGAAATGAAATGTCACATTAGCAAGCTTGAAAAATGAGAAAATCGGTCGAAGTATCGTTCGAAATTTCTCGGTTAAAGGGGGATAGTTCTATGAAAAAATTATTACTGGCGGCGATAATCGCTGTTTTGGCCGTTGCAAATGCAAATGCCAGAATTTATCGTACGGAACGTTATTGGGCCGAGAGTGATCCGTTCAATATGATGCCCAATACTTCAAGACAAAGATTGGTGTCCGGTTGTGCCGAATTAGGCTATCTCAATGCTATCCCCGCCGGCAAGTCTTGTACCACAATTCAGCAAGGTAGTTTGACTTGTTACAAAGATTGTAAATGTCCCACTTCCCACAACAAAACTTGCAGCGGTGTCGGCGAAAAAGGTGTCGGCAGCAAATGTGACGGTTTGTATGCCTCTTGTACCTGTGCCGGTAATTTTAAGTATTGCAGCGGCACGGAAGATGGTAGCGGTGAGGTTTGTACGGCCGACGGCGGCTATAAATACAGCGAGTGTACTTGCTCCAACGTTTATAAAGAAAAATGTGACGGTGTCGGTGTAGTCGGGGTTGATGCGGCTTGCGGCGGATTGTACAAGTCTTGTAAATGTGATTCAGCTTATAAATATTGTCCATCCGGCACCGAGGGTGATGGTAATGCTTGTACCTATGACGGCGGTCAAAAATTCAAATATTGTAACACGGTGGCGGTGGCTGAGCCGGAAGAAAATGATAACGGCAGCGGCACGGCAGTGTGCACTTGGTCTAATGACGGTAGTAGTGAGAGTGTAAACGATTTTGGGATGATGAAAGGACTGTTGTTTGATGGTTGGTTTTATACCGATGAAATAGCACAACAGGATAGAGCAAGTAATGCCGCAGCATCAAATGCCGTAAAATATGCTATTGCATATAGTCCGTATGAAAATAAGGAACTTTTAGCCGAAGATGATGAGCGTTTCGGGGTCGGAAAATGGTATTTGCCCTCGCAAGGCGAGATGTTGCAGATGTATGGCATGAATTGGGATCATCTGGCTGAGGCACTGCAAAAAACCGAACCGGATATAGTTCAAGGCGTAGCCCAAGGTGATTATGCTTGGGTAGGTAATTTTTCAACAGGAACAAATTATAAAAAATTGCAAGCCACTTTGAACCAGTTCAAAGAATTGGGTATGGAAGAATTTGATGACTTGGATGGAAGTAAATATAAATACTGGACCTCATCAGTTAAGGGAAAAGATGATGTCTTTGTGGTGAAGATGGCAGATGGTATGGAGCCAAATGAATTGTTGAATTTAGTCGGTAGAAAAGGCAGCGGGTATTCTGTTCGTCCGGTGACGGAGATTAGTAGACACGGTTTGGATGAGCAATTTAAAAAAGCAAAAATTGGTCAAGTTGTCACCAAAAACTTGCAAATTCTCAACCCTGAGCAGGCGATGGAGGTCAAAGATGAAGATCCGATAATGGGTATGATTTATTGGGTTCAGTCGAATGGAAACCGAGTAAAGATTGTGGCAATGCACAATGCCAGATATGGTGGAGATGTCTCGTGGGAAGGCGAAGAGGGATTTGAGTGGGGTGAAGATTATGCCTATGAAAATATGCCGACCAATGCCTGGACTTGTGGCGGAGTGAGCGGCGAGGAGCCGGAAGAGCCGGAAGAGTGTAATGATTATGAAAAATACACCGGTCCGTTGTTTGACGGTAAGGCCAACACTGATGCAATCTTGAATGCTTGGGGCTGTGATGTGGGTGATCCTAATGCATCTCCGGCCAAAGCGGCTTGTATAGTACATTCGTTCTATCCGGAGCAACGAGGAATAGCTAAGGATGATCCGGAGTGGGGACAAGGACAATGGTATCTGCCCTCAGTCGGTGAGCTGATGAATTTGTACGGAGCCGATTGGAACAAAGTTGTCGGCAATATGGCGGAGATTGAGCAACACTGGAAAGACGGTGAAGATTTTGATAATTATTATGATGCGTTGATCGGTATCAATTACGAAGGTTTCGATCAGGTTAATGAAACCTACCAACAAATGTATGGCTTAGAGTTTGCGAGCAAATACTGGACCTCAAATGAAGTAAATGAAGAGATTCAAACGACCTTCAAAACTGACAGGGGAGATGCAAGTATTCAATTTAGAAACAAAGAGGAACCCCATAATGTTCTCCCGATTATCAAATTGACGGCTGATAAGCTGGAGTCAGAAACCGGGGATGGTCCTCGACCGGGGTACGTTGTCCACAAAGACCTTAGGTTTGGTGATTTTGACGGAAATCTCGATGATGAGGTGGGTATTATCTTCTTTGTCTCAGCGGATGGGCAAAATGTTTGGATAATGCATCGTCCGTTGGGCCTTATGGGCGGAGATAATGGTGACTTTGATCCGGAAAATCCCTATGGTGATTATGAGAATAATCTGTCGGGGTCTGCCTTCAGTCCGGTCGGAGATGTGCCGGAGGTTAGAAACAATCCGTGGACTTGTTCCGGCGATTTGACGGTTTGTACCGAAGGTAATGACTATAGCAAATTTACCGGTCCGTTGTTTGACGGTCAGAAAAATACCGAGAAACTGGCTAATGTGGGTGGGAGTTCTAAAGCATCCATTATAGCTCAAATCTTCTATCCGCATGGTGAGGGAATAGCAACTCAAGTGGAGGAAGATGATGAGCTGTTCGGGCGCGGCAAATGGTATCTGCCGAGCATTGGTGAGTTGATGATGCTCAAAAATATGGATTGGAATATGTTTGCCCAAGCGGTCAACAACCTCAGTGAGGAACAGCGGAATGATGTGCAGACATTGTTAGACTTATCAGAAACTTATGGCAATAATGAGATTATTGAGAATAATATTATTCCAGCTATTAATGACAGTGACATGGAAGGTGCTTTAGGCGATGGAGTATATTTGTTTAAGGGTGATTATAATATAATATCATCGTCAGAAGGTGGTAATGATAAGGATGTATATATTATGCTGACGAACGAAGCAGCAGATGCACATGTAGGCTATGATGTTAAAAGTGTTATGAATTTCTATGTATTTCCGGCATTGCAATTGCAGACCAGTGATTTGGAAGATATGGGTTATGAGCCGGAAGTCGGTCATTTTGTTGGTGCTTCTCGTAAATATTATGATAGCGGCAATGTAGATCTTGACGATGTAATCGGTATCATCTATTGGGTATCGGAGGATAAAAAGACTTTGCGAGTTATCAGCCCGCGTGCGATAAGCTCTTCTGAGGAAAATCCTTATACAGCTCACTTAGAAAGTTATCCGCTTTTTACTGATGAAGGAGTGTCTGATGTGATTGCCAAGAGTGTGGATTATATCTATGGTGAAAAGGCTTGCACGGTGATTGAGGGTGGCGAGAATACACAACCCGGTTGTCAGGCATCATCAGTGTCCAGTGAGGGCTATGCCAATACTCAAGCGATTAAAAAACAACTCGGTGAAAGAAGCATAGCAGCTATGGCTTGTGATAAGTTTTATGTTCCGGGATTGTACAGTGGTGATGCCAACTTTGGCCAAACCAAATGGCATTTGCCTTCAATCGGCGAGTGGATGGATGTTTATGGCTATAATGCGGCTGCGGTAACTGAGGCGGAAGGTGACTCAGGGGCAACCGGTGATAATTATAGCATTATCATGAACACTCTTAGTGTTCTGATTGGCAAAGAATGTGATGCTGAAAAGTTTTTGTTTAGTGATGGTAGAGGTAGTGGCGGCTTAAAGTATTGGTCATCTTCCGAAGCTGCCCCTGATAATGCTTGGGTATTTGATCCGGATGGAGGCGAAAGGCAAATGCAGCCGAAGTACTATAATACTTATGGTGGCTATGGTGTTCGTCCTTTTGCATTTTTGGCCAAGCGTTTTACTCCGAAGTGTCTTTCGACCAATGTGGTTTCACCAAAGGTGGGAGATGTGATGTATGCTGACTTGTCTTATGGCAGTGCAGAAGATTATGATGGTAGCAAAACTGCAGTCGGTGTGGTCACTTGGGTGAGTGACGATGGGGCATCCGCCAAAATCGTGAGCTTGAAAAATTTGACTTTTAGTGACAGTAAAACAATTGATGGTTTTGACCCAGCGGCTCCTTATGATGGTGAGTTTAACGATGCATGGTGGGCGAATGAAAAGGCTGCCGGAGAAGATGTTGAAGGGGTGAAGAATTGTGGTGAGGTAAGTTGTTTTGATCTTACAATTCCCGCTTCAGGCTCAGGCAGCGGTTCATCTCCGGCAGTTCCCGTTGTTTGTGTTCCGCCTAAAACTAATGTAGGCGGGTCTTGTCAATGTCCGGCAAGCTATAGCCAAACTTGCTGGCCTCATCGGCCTGTTGGTAGTGCATGTAATGGTAGATATGAATCTTGTAAAGCAACTTGTGAAACATATTTTACACAAAATACTTCTAATTGTGCGCATCCTGTCGGTTTAGATTGTGATGGTAACAAACCATATTGTGCTAAACAAACTTGTTCAACCATGTTTGCGGGTAGTACAGATGGTAGAGCATATACTCTGGCAGCGATAAATCAAATTGGAAATAAAGCTTTAGCGGCATGGGCTGCATACAATTTCTATCCTCCGGAAATATCAGAAGATAATGTTATGTATGGTAAGGGGAAGTGGTATTTGTCTTCAGTTGGTGAGTTTTATCCTTTTATAACTAATTATACAAATCCTGTCGGTACTGCCGGTAATGATGTTGTTCCGGGGACTAAGGGGGTAGTTAATGAGGTTTTAGAACAGGTTCAAGCTAATTGTGGTGTTCCAACGGACCAAATGCCATCTTATGGATTGTTATCATCAGAAGACACTACCGGTAAAGGTTATGCGGTTGGTGGTGGTACCATAAGTGATTTTAGTAATAAAAAGTGGAGCAGTTATGGGCTAGCAACTGCAGTTAGACCTATTACAAAGGTAAATGCTGATGGTGTATCTATTGGCGATATTGCTTTTGAGGATGGAAGTTTTGGACCGATAGATGAATGTGAACCCAGTAGAAATCCGGTTGGTATAGTCTATTGGAAAGGGACAAAAGGTAATAAGGTTTTGGTTGTAAGTTTGAGAAATTTACATTTCAGTTCTTTCGACCAGGTTGGTAATTTTAAACCGGAAGAACCTTATCAAGAGGGTGATCAGTGGACCTCTTGGGCAACCAGTGATCATGAGAATACAGATATTACAGCTATTCCTAATGTTAATATTGCGAAATTCCATGGCGGAAATATGCTAAATGGTGTAAATCATGGTTGTTATGGTGATGACCCGTTGGATTAAGTCAAAGTGAATATCTGAATTGACAAAAAACGGAGGGTGATTTTATCCCTCCGTTTTTTTGTGTATAAGCATGTGGATAAACCCTCAGGTCGCTTGTTTTGCTTTTGTACTCAGCGATAATGTTTCTTAACGAATCGTTAACTTTTTTTACCAAAAAAAGAGGTTGAGAATGAGTGTCGCTGATGATTTGGTGAGTTTGAAAACGGACGGCATTAATATTTCAATAGGCTCGGTGTTGGTCGATAATGACAATGCCGAAAATGAGTATATGTGGGGATATTATATGTGCGTTGAGAACGAAACCGATCAGCGTATAAAATTGGTCGGCAAAGACTGGAATATCACCGATGATGAGGGTAACCGCTATAATGATTCTTCAATCGGGTTTAAAGGCGAATTGCCCGAGTTGGAGCCGGGAGAGTTTTTTGAATATACCGCTTATGCTCCGTTGCATACTGCTAATGCCGTGATTTATGGCTCGTGCCAAATTCAGACCGGCAATAGCAAAAAGAATATAAAAATACCGACATTCAGCATGTCGGCAGGAAATAATCTCAAATCAAGAGTGATAAATTAGTAATAGGTCGGAACCAGTTCCTGATTGAGGACAAACGGACTCAAATATTGGTGAATGTTGGAGGTCATCCGCTCGTTGAAGTCGTTCATCAATTTTTCAACCATGGAATTCCAATATTGCTCTTTGCCGGCAATGTCTGTGGCTGCCGGAATGGTCAGAGTGCGCCAAGCTTCAACCTCAGTCGAGGCTTGAGCCAAAGTTTGCGGATCGGTAACTTTGACACTGACAACCAAACGAGTTGAATATTTTACCTTGTCTTGTTCAAAAATTTGACTGCCGGCTTCCAGCTCTTCGGTTACCGAAGCGTCTTTGATGGTTACTTCGGCAATTCTTGATGTCGAAAAATCAGCCGCTTTCAGACGGTCATGCGCCCACAAGGTCGCCGATTTTTCAACCGATACCGGAAGCAAGTGCTCAACATGCGGACGGGTAAAGGTTGGGGTAAACTCAGAAGATACATCAACCCGATTGACCTTTAATTCAATCGGTGGCATATCTTGAAAACGAGGCTCTTTGTACTGCGTAACTTCGTCTTCAGCTGTTCCATACATCGTTCCGCAAGCACTGAGCGATGCGGCAGCGATAAAACTAAACAAGACCTTCTTTGCTTTAATCATTGGTGTTTGTCCACAAGTTAATCCACTACTGTATGACTAATATAATATATAATATTTAATAAGAGGTTAATCGTATCATTAAAAAAACAATCATACACAACAACAAAAAAAATTATGGCGCGGCGCTAAAATAGCTTATATCATTGCATGTGATAAAAGGAAAAAATAATGGAAACCGTGGTTCGTAAAAAAGTTTTGAAAAAAATCACTCCCGTGCGACTTAAGAATATTGCACTGTATTATTTGAAACGCTTTGAAACTACCAGATTTGGGCTAAAGACCGTGTTGCGCCGTCGGATTGACGCTTATGCCTATCAGGATAAGGAATTTGACAAGTCGCAAGCCTATGAGTGGGTGGAAAGTCTGTTGGATGATTTTGAGGCGAAACATTATGTCGATGATGAGCGTTTTGCCTCCTTTAAGGTGCGCGATTATTTGGCCGCCGGAAAGTCACCGCGCTATGTCTTGGGCAAGATGAAAGAAAAAGGTGTTGATGAAAAAATAACTTTGCGCCTGTTGAATCTCCAAGACTATAATCCTTATGATGCGGCGATGAAACTGGCAAAGAAGAAAAAAATCGGTCCGTTTGAGCCGGATGAGGCTAAAAGACGTGAACGGCGGTCGAAAGATTTGGCAATTTTGGTGCGGGCAGGTTTTGATTATGATGTGGCAATCAGTGTTTTAGAAAACAAGGAGGGTTAGATAATGTCGTATGTAGAAGATACTTTGCAAAATGATGAAGTGATTTTGATAACACCGGAATTGCATTGGATTAATTTTGCTTTGCCGATTACGGCAATTTTTGGGGCTATCATTTTGATTGCAATAGATGTATTGTTGTCGCTGACCGATCATGGCCTTTGGATTATTGCAGTCGGATTGTTGGTTTATGCGGCTTCGGGTATAATGTATGTCAAATGCAGAGAAATGGCAGTAACCAACAAAAGAGTGGTTTTGCGTAAGGGAGTTATTGCGTCCGATGGTGATGAGATGAGAAATATTGCTCTGACCGGTATTGAGGTTGAACAAAGCGTGATGGGAAGGCTCTTAAATTTCGGCAATATATGCTTTACCAGTGCCGGATCGGGGGGAAGATTGCGAGTGGTGTTTGAGAATGTTAAAAACCCTCGCCGATTGAAAGCCGAGATAGAGGATGCTATTGAACAAAGATAAAAAATAAAGCCGCTTACAAAAGCGGCTTGTTTTTTTAGTATATTGTTGGCTTAGTTCATTTTGTGCTCAATGATTTCTTTGAGTGAGCAGGACGGCATAAAGGCCAAAGTTATGGCTGACAATGCTACCAAAACATAGACTATGCGACTGAGCATGCTCAAAGGTCCAAAGAGAAATGCTACCAAGTCAAAGTCAAACAATCCGACCAATCCCCAATTGAGACCGCCGATTATGGTTAAAACTAATGAAGTAGTGCGTAATCCATTTGCCATTATAAAATCTCCTGTTTATTTTTGAATGCATTTATGATATAAGTGTCACAAAATGTTTTTCAATGAGGGAAAATATAACACTATGGATAGTCAAAAGTTTGCCAAATTTATTGAATTGTGGCGCGATGAATATGCAATTTTTCGCACAATTGATGAACAGATTTGCGTTGATAAAAACGGCGAGCCGTTGCCTTGGTACACCTATCCGGCAATAGAATATTTGCAACAATTTGATTACAGCCATAAGCAAATTGGTGAATTCGGTTGCGGATATTCTTGCGCCTTTTGGGCGAAAAGAGCGCAAAACGTAAAAGCTATCGAGAATGATGAAAAATGGTATGAACGTTGGCATAAAGAACTGCAATTTGATAATTTGGAAATTGTCTTAACCGCGCCAGATGAAGCTTATGAAAATGCATTGAATAAAGTTTGTGATGTGATCGTAATTGATGGTATCAGAAGATTGCAATGCGCACAAAAAGCCTTGTCGCTATTGGCCGATGGCGGAATGATTATTGTTGATGACAGCGATAGGGTTAACAACTCAGCCGAATACCAGCAGATGATGAAATTGTTAAAAGATGCCGATTTGTTGCAGGTGGATTTTTACGGCTGTTGCCCGATGAATAACTTTACCAAAGCAACTTCATTGTTCCTGCGCCGCAATTTTAATTTTCCGTTGCGAGGAAAAAATCAACCGATCAATGGTATCGGTAATTTGTGGGGGAAACCGCGACGCGAACGCAAAGAATTTTACAAAAACAATAAGTAATCAACTTTTGTAAAGAGGACTTTGTTTGTATTTGGCGATAGCGAAGCGCAACAGAACACCAATGACCGCCGCCATAGGAACTGCAATTATCATTCCTAAAAAGCCTAATAAAACACCGCCGGCTAACAAGGCCAGCATAATCCATACCGGATGAAGATCAACCGAATCACCAACCAATTTCGGAGTTAAGAAATTACCTTCTATAAATTGACCGGAAAGAAATACAAAGGCTACTTCCAAAATAGGGGTAATAGTGTCAAATTGGGCAAAAGCTATGCCCATGCTGAGTATAAAGCCGGTAATTGAGCCTACATAGGGTATAAATGATATGATGCCGGCAATAAGCCCAACCAACAAGCCTAAGTCAAGTCCGACAATACTCAACCCAACGGCATAATATGTTCCTAAAATGAGACAAACGCTGATTTGACCGCGAATAAAAGATGAGATAATCTTATCAGCAGCTTTGGCTTGTTCGCGGATGTCTTTTTTATATTTCTTGGGTAAGAGTTCATCAGTACTACGAATAAACGCCGGCCAGTCCAGCAACATGTAGAAAGCTACCACCGGAGTAATCAACAAAAGCGAAATAATGTTCAACAAAGCATAGCTTTCATTGATAATTTTTTGCAATGCTTTTCCCACTAGTGTTAATGTGTTTGCAGAGTTATTTTGCAAATATTCTACAACTGCCTCTTCATCTAAATCAGGGAAATTTTCTTGCAATATATTGAGCAACGGTGAAAATTTTGATTGTAATAATGATAAATAATGGGGAATCCCTTTAATAAATACGGCAATTTGTTGCTCAGTAAAATAGGCAAATGCAACTATAGCCGCAATGGTTATTAATGTAATCGAAAGTAATACTATACACGAAGCAATTGTGCGATTGATTTTGTGTTTTTCCAGCTTGTCAACAAGCGGATCAAATAAATAACCGATTAAACATCCTAAAACAAATGGAAGTAAGATTGAGCGCAAAGCATAGGTTAAACAAAGAAAAATAACTAATATGATTAACCAAAAAGAAAGATTGCGATTGGATGATTTGAACATAATTTAATCTCCAATATAACTCATTACCATGTAATTGCCGCTTTCTTCCAGGTCGTAGCCAGATGACTTAAAAGAGTTAATAAGATCATCCAAGTCGCCTTGATAGTGCACGATAAATTGCGCTTTTCCGGGGGAGAAGGCCTGTACTTGTAGGTCAGAGACGGCTTCAATGGATTTAATTTTCTGTTCGGCAGCAACCCAATCTCCCAACCCATTAAAAGGAAAGAGAACAGTTATTTCATTTCCTTGATTAGTCTGCTCCAAACCAAAAGACGACATATATTCTTCAATCAGGGGAATTATCTCAGCAATGGCTTGGTTAAACAGTTGCTGTTCTTCGGATTTTACACCATTAATATGAATTTTTTCACGATAGCCGGATAGTGAGGATATGGCAATATCCAGCCCGTCAATGCCGTCATAAGTTGCGGCAAGAACAAAAACATCATCGCCGGCATTGAGCTGTTTGATTTCTTTAAGGGTTTCACTATCCAAATCGTTAGCCTGTTGAGCAGAGATGGTTGAAATGTTACCCGAACTGTCTTTTAACACGGCAAGATTGACGGAAGATGTAAGAGAATTATTATCCCAAGCTTGTTTCCATGTGTTTTCCAGTTCCCACAGCATAGGGGTATCTCCCTTGAAATTGCTGAGTGTCGGAATAATAACCACGGAAGGTATAATCTTATCAAAAATGGTTATTTGGCGTTCCTGCATGTAAGCTTGCAACAGAGCATTGTTAACAACCAAATGCAAATTGGCCATATAGCGATTGGTCGATGTTTTTTCATCAGAAACAGAGGTTTCTTTGACAAAGTTAATTATTTGATTGTTATTCATTTCAGAAAATTTTTCAACGCCATCTTTGTCAGTCATGTGCTTTACCGCAGCCATAACTGCTGATCTTGAAGCACCGGCAATAGCTTTTTCTCGTGCAACGGCGGCATCTTGATCAGTAACATCAACTTTGATGTTAACACTGTAATCTTCTTGAGCTTGC
Organism: uncultured Pseudomonadota bacterium; assembly: GCA_902799835.1. Lineage (GTDB taxonomy): Bacteria > Pseudomonadota > Alphaproteobacteria > RF32 > CAG-239 > CAZU01. The sequence goes on along the minus strand of CADCCF010000003.1, from coordinate 66,221 downwards.
GCCAAAGAACATAACAAAAGACAGCTGATTAAAAAACAACCAAATAATTTGTGCAAAGTGGTATCTCCCAATTAAAAAATTTCGGTTTGTGAGAAGAAAAAGCTGATTTCACGGGCGGCGCTGGCCGGAGAATCCGAACCATGTACGGAGTTTTTATCCATAGCCAAAGCAAAAGTTTTTCTGATGGTTCCTTCTTCGGCCAAATCAGGATTGGTCGTACCCATGACTTTGCGATAGCGAGTAATGGCGTCTTCAGCTTCCAAAACTTGAACTACAATCGGAGCCGAGCTCATCAGGTTGACGAGATTCTCATAAAAAGATTTGCCTTCATGCTCAGCATAAAAGGCACAAGCTTGCTCGCGCGACAGCCATATCATTTTTTGGGCAACAATTTTGAGGCCGGCTTCTTCAATCATTTTATTAATGGCACCAATAAGGTTGCGCTTTGTAGCATCAGGTTTAATAATAGATAAGGTTCTTTCCATGATTTGTCTCCTAAATTTGGTTAATTTAATGAAGATATAATATACTTTATCCAATTTGGCAAAAGATATTTTGACTTTTGGATAAGAAAGTTGTTTATTACAATAAAATGTTTTGAAGAAAGGGTAAAAAAATGACTAAATTTATTGACGGAGTTATTGCTAAAGCCAAGGCGGCATATAAAACAATAGTTTTACCGGAAGGTGAAGATATCAGAGTTTTGGAGGCTGCCTATATTGCAACAAAAGAAAAAATTGCCAAGATTATTGTCTTGGGAAATGAAGACGAAATTAAGACAAAGTTTGCCGAGAAAGGTTGGAGTTTGGATGGTATTACAATTATTAATCCATTGAAGTCTGACAAGTTGCAGGAATACGCTTCCTTGTTTTATGAATTACGCAAAGATAAAGGGGTTAGCGAGGAAGAAGCTTACAAAATGGCTCAAAATTCCAATTATTTCGGTACATTGATGATAAAGACAAAAGCATGTGACGGAATGGTTTCCGGTGCGGCTCATTCAACTGCTGATACTGTGCGTCCGGCTTTGCAAGTTATTAAGTCTGCTCGTAAAGATATGGCAGTTTCGGCATTTTTCTTTATGAGCAAAGATGATAAAACCTTTATATTTGCCGACAGCGGCCTTACTCCGAATCCGGACGAAAAAGGTTTGGCAAATATTGCCATGCAGTCAGCACAAACAGCTGTTCAATTCGGTATTACCCCTGATGTTGCGATGCTGAGTTATTCGACTTATGGGTCAGCTAAAGGTGAGTTGGTGGAAAAAGTGCAAAATGCCACTAAATTAGCGAAAGAATTAGCTGCCGGTGAATTTGCCAACTTGGGTGTTAAGGTAGATGGTGAATTACAAGCGGATGCAGCTTTGGTTGATAGCGTGGCTAAGTCAAAAGCTCCGGGCAGTGAAGTTGCCGGTCATGCTAAGGTTTTAATTTTCCCTGATTTGAATGCCGGAAATATTGCCTATAAATTGGTACAGAGATTGGGCGGTTATGAGGCTTATGGTCCTATTTTGCAGGGTTTAAATGGTCCGATTAATGACTTATCACGTGGTTGCTCACCCGAAGATATTATCGGGGCTATTGCTATCACGGCAGTACAGGCCAGTTAGTTTGAATTAATAATTTAAGTTAAAGGATAGAATATATGGAAAAAGTATTGGTAATAAATTCAGGTTCTTCTTCATTAAAGTATCAGCTTTTTAATGTTGAAGGCGATAATTATGATGTAGTGGCAAAAGGTTTGGCTGAGCGAATTGGAATCGATGGTTCAAAGGTTAGTATTAAGTACGCTGATGGCGAAAAGAAAGAAATTGAAAAAGATTTGCCGAATCACGAAGTTGCTTTGCGTGAAGTTTTTAATTTATTATTGAATGGTGCTATCAGTGATTTGAAAGAAATTTCTGCAGTAGGTCATCGTGTAGTACATGGTGGTGAGATTTTCAAAAATTCCGTATTAATTGACGAGAAAGTTTTGGAACAAATTGCTGAATTATCCTCTTTGGCTCCATTGCACAATCCGGCAGCAGTCACCGGAATTAAGGCGATAAGCAGTTTGTTGGGGAATGTTCCGCAGGTGGCGGTTTTTGATACGGCTTTCCACCAGACTATGCCCAAAGAAGCCTTTCTTTACGGACTGCCTTTGGAACAATATGAAAAACACCAAATTCGTCGCTATGGTATGCATGGAACATCGCACCGTTATATTGCGCAAGAAGCAGAAAAGCTCTTGGGAAAGGGCAAAAAAATTGTTGTTTGCCATTTAGGCAATGGGGCATCACTATCAGCAATTAAAGATGGGAAATGTATAGACACATCGATGGGATTTACTCCGTTGTCGGGTATTGTGATGGGTACACGTTCGGGCGATATTGATGCATATATTCCTTTGCATTTGTTGAAAACGCAAGGGTTGAGTGTTGATGAAGTAAATAATTTGCTTAATAAAAAGAGCGGCATGTACGGCTTGACAGGCTATCCGGATATGCGTGAAGTTGAAGATACTTATGTTGAAGGAAAAGGAACTTCGGTTGTCGGAATGGATGTTTATGTATATAACATTGTTAAATATATTGGTAGTTATACATTTGCTCTCGGTGGTTTGGATGCCTTAATTTTCACAGCAGGAATCGGTGAAAATTCTCCTTTAATCCGTCAGTTGATAATGGAAAGACTAGCTTTTCTCGGTATTAAAGTTGATATGGAAGCTAATAAGGCTCGCAAAGGCAAGTTTGCTGAGATTTCAACGGCAGATTCCAAAGTCAGATGTTTCTGCTGGCCGACAGATGAAGAATTGATGATTGCGCAAGATACTTTGCGATTAATCTAAGCAGTCTGGTGTATAAAAAAATCCCTTGAGTGGAACTCAAGGGATTTTTTTTGAGAATTATTCCGCGTTAGGGGCGGGAATCGGCATTGGTACCGGAACCGGTGCATTAGGACCTTTAGGGATAACCGGACCATCACCGGGAGCATTAGGACCTTTGGGGATAACCGGACCATCACCTGGAGCATTAGGACCTTTGGGGATAACCGGACCATCACCTGGAGCATTAGGACCTTTAGGAATAACCGGACCATCACCTGGAGCATTAGGACCTTTAGGGATAACCGGACCATCACCACCGATAGCATTAGGACCTTTAGGAATAACCGGACCATCGCCACCGATAGCATTAGGGCCTTTAGGAATAACCGGACCATCACCTGGAGCATTAGGACCTTTAGGGATAACCGGACCATTGATATTCATTGGCTCAGGTTCTTCAGAAAGGGAGGTCATGTTGTTGAGAATGGCATGTTGTACCTTATCACCGACTTTAATGTTATAACGCATAACATTACCAGCAGGAACTTCAATAACAGCGCGTACAGGATCTCGGGAGATGATTCTATCTTCGGACAGCGGAGTTGTATGCTCCTTAATCATGCTAACAGTGGCATCAGGAGCAACAAAAATCATATCCAGTGATAATTGGGTGTTTTTCATCCACATAGCTACCGGACGTACAGGATAAATGCTGAAAATCATGCCATTGGTTAAAGGCATTTCGGTGCGGTACATCAGACCTTTTTGTAATTCATCAGGAGTTTGAGCAACTTCAACATTGAAGCGAATATCACCATTTACTGTCGTTATGCTCAAAGGAGTTGTAGGATGATTTTCAGCCTCTTCTTGTGAACAAGCAGACAGAAGCAATATAAAACTAAAAAAAACAACCAATTTTTTCAACATTATTAACTTTCCTTTTTATTAAGATTGTTTGTGTTTCCAAGCTTGCGAGGACGCCATGGTGAAACTTGTACAGGACCATTCTGGGAAAGGCGGATTTTGGATGGAGAAAAATTTTTATCTTTGGATATAGAGAGAGAAAAAGAAGAAGCAATATCTAAAGGATTTATGATAACATCTTCCTTGGCACTATATGTTTCTTTCCAGCAACTCAATGAGGTAACAAAATTAAGCAATTCCTTTTCGGACAAATGAGCATATTTTTGCCAAACGGATTCCAAAAGCAAAGAGACTCTTTGTTCTAATATCGGTAGTTTTAATAAGGGCAATTTTTGCGACAGTATTGCTTCAACTGTTGGCTCATAAAAACCATCTTGATAGCAAACAAACATTGAAGGAATTAATACTTGTCCCTCTTTACTGATATGATGCATTTGTATCAAGAACAATAAATTTTGCAACTGCTGAGAAGACAAGATTTGTTTATCGGTTAAAGCTTTATTGCAAAGCCATCCGACAATATCTAAGGTAGATTTTACGAACTTTTTGGCCATCGATTTAATTCCGTTGCTGATTCATAATTAAATAATATAGCTTGATATATTTGCAATTACAATCTATTTATTATAGATAATAACTTGCAAATAAGTTTTTTTTGTTCTTGTGTAAAAAACATAATTAATTTATATCATGTTTGAGGTACAGTCTTTTTTTGTGGAGTATAATATGGTTAGGCAAAACTTTTTGAAACTTTCATCAGTGGCTTGTATATTGCTTTTGGGTGGTTGTGCTTCTTGGTTTTTTCCTGATTTTGAAGAAGATCAAGAAGTTGCAATTGATGCCGGGGGAAATGTTGAAGTTCGTGAAATTCAAAATAAAGGTATCTTGGTTGCAGATAAAGAGAATGCCTTGTATGAGGGTGATGAAGAAAGTGAGATAAAGGAAGAAAAGGAATCGGATAAAGATAAACCGATTGCAGCAAAAGTTGTACCGGTAGATGTTACTCCTTTAGTTGATAACGAGGTTAAAAATGGCACAGATGATAATGTTCGAGTTGTCGATGGAAAATCCCCTGAGAGTGTTAACAAACCTTCTGTGAGATATTTGGCCGGTGTAATTTATTTTAATAACGGTGCGGCCGGTGTTGAAGGTGAAGAGCAAGTTAAATTGAGAAAAATAGCAAAAACAGCCAAACAAAATAATGCGATGGTTGAAGTTTGGGGTTTTGCCTCTTCGCGTACACGCAATACAGATCCGGTTACACATAAGTTGGCTAATTTCAATATTTCAGCAAAAAGAGCTGAAAATACAGCAGCCGCTTTGCGTAGTTTAGGAGTTAAAGCTGATCGTATTGAAGTTCAAGCATTGTCCGATTCAATGCCAATGTATCAGGAAGTTATGCCTGAAGGAGAGCGTTTGAATCGCAGAGCCGAGATTTATCTGACTTATTAATGTTATGTCAGACAATACTGATAATAAGGTTTCTTTAGGCGGAAGTTTGTGGTGTGTCAATCAAGCTGATGTTCGTTTGGTTGATGGTTTGGTGCAAAAATATAATGTCCCAGTTATTGTTGCGCAAATTATGGCTTTGCGCGGAATTGATGATGCAGACAATTATCTGAATCCTAAAATTGCTTCATTAATGCCGAATCCAAGTGTATTAAAGGATATGGATAAGGCGGCAAAGCGTTTGGCTCAAGCTATTGTTAATGATGAACGTATAGGAATCATAGGTGACTATGATGTTGATGGTGCAACTTCGACTTCAATTATGCGGTTATTTTTACGGGCAGTGAAAAGAGACTGTTTGGTGCATATTCCCGATCGCGAAGAAGGATATGGTCCGAGTATGCAAGCGGTTGATGAGTTTAAGCGTCAAGGTGTCAGCCTGTTATTGACGCTGGATTGCGGGACAATGGCATTTGAACCTTTAGAATATGCATCGTCTTTGGGAATAGATGTTATTGTTTTGGATCATCATGAAGCAGAAGTGAAACTTCCCAAAGTTTATGCTGTGGTTAACCCTAAACGACTTGATGAGGAAAACGATTATCCTTATTTACAATACATGGCGGCATGTGGCGTGGTTTTTATGACGGTTGTAGCAGTGAATCGACAATTGCGCAGTCAAGGGTATTATAATGATAACCCAGCAGAGCCTGATTTGCGTCAATGGCTTGATTTGGTGGCTTTGGGAACGGTTTGTGATGTGGTTCCGCTAAAAGGATTGAACCGGGCTTATGTGGCGCAGGGGCTGAAGATTATGGCACAACGGCGCAATTTGGGACTTACGGCATTGATGGATAAATCCGGTTTGGAAAGAGCGCCGACAGCTTTTCATTTAGGGTTTGTTTTGGGGCCGAGGATTAATGCTTGCGGTAGAGTCGGTGATGCAGATATAGGCAACAAGTTGTTGTGTTGCGACAATCAGGCTCAAGCGGAAAGTTTGGTGGAAAAGCTTAATGAGTTTAATGTTTTGCGCAAAGATATTGAGAATGCTGTTTTGCTAGATGCGATAGAGCAAGTTGAGGGAAAACCTCAAGAATACCCGATTGCGTTTGTATATGGCAAGGATTGGCATCAGGGTGTTATCGGAATTGTTGCGGGAAAACTAAGAGAGCGCTACAATGTACCGGCATTTGCAATGTCGATAGAAGCAGATGAAGTGAAAGGATCGGCACGTTCAATTCCGGAAATTGATTTAGGGGCATTGATTATTGCCGCTAAAGAAAAAGGTTTGATTACAAAGGGCGGTGGGCATACAATGGCAGCCGGATTTTCATTAAATGAAGATAAAATAGCCGAGTTTCATAAATTTGTCGGTGAATATGTTAAAGATAAAATCGGTGGTGATGCATTGATTCCGACCAAACAAGTTGATGCGATTTTAGATGTTGGAGGTGCCAGTGTTGACTTGGCTGATTGTCTGGAACAATTGGAGCCTTTTGGTCAAGGAAATCCCGAGCCGATTTTGATGATAAAAAATGTGCGAATAATAAAAGCTACCCCAATGGGGATAGGTCATGTGCGTTGCATCCTTACTTCTGACAACGGAGATAGTCTAAAGGCAGTTGCTTTTAGGGTAGGAGATAATCAAATAGGGCAGGCTATGTTGTCGGGAGGTTCGATTAAATATGATGTTTGCGGAGTTTTGCGACATGATAATTGGGGTGGAAAGCAAAATGTACAATTTATTATTGACGATATAAGAGAATGTGCTTAAATAGATGAGCAGAGGTTGATATGAAAAAAAGAGACATCAGAAAAAGAGCAAAAAAAATCAAAGTGATAAAACAAGAGCGCATGCAAAAAGAGCAAGCGGTGTTTATGAAATTGGGGGCAAAACTTAAAGCTTATTTGTTTACCGGTATTTTGGTTACGGCTCCGGTCGGTATGACTTTTTATTTGGCCTATAAACTGATATTTTGGGTTGATGTTTTTGTCAGTAAACTTATTCCTCCGCATTATAAAGCGATGTTGGGCGATTATTTTCCGTTTTCCGTTCCGGGATTAGGTTTGGTTGTACTGATATTGTTCCTGATATTTGTGGGAATGTTTGCGGCCGGTTTTTTGGGACGATTTTTCATTCGTTTAGGCGAATGGTTCATGGCAAAAGTACCGTTGTTGTCGTCGGTATATTCGCTGTTGAAACAGATTTTTGAGACAGTATTTTCTAATAAAACACAAGCCTTTAAGAAAGTCGTTATGTTAGAATATCCACGTAAAGGTTTGTGGATTTTGGGGTTGGTAAGTGCTGATTTGAAGGGGGAAGTTAAGGATAATTTACCGAATGATATGCTCAATGTGTTTATTCCGACAACACCTAACCCTACTTCAGGTTTTTTGATTTTTGTTCCCAAAAAAGATACGATTGAATTAAATATGTCAGTGGAAGAAGCCATTAAGTTTATTGTTTCCGGAGGATTGGTTGAGCCGGACAAAATGGCTAAGAAGTAACATTAGAGGAGGTTGAAAGTGACGGTTTTATTAATTTTGACAATATTGCTGATTGGGACAGCTAAGGCTTGGGCAAATCCGGCTTGTGCGGTTTGTACAGTAGCTGTTGGTGCTTCATTAGAAATTGCGCGTCGTTACGGAGTTGATGACGCGGTGGTCGGGGTTTGGGCCGGAGCAATGTTAGCGCTTTTGGGATATTGGTTGATTTTGTGGTTTGAAAAAAAGAATTGGAATTTTCCGTTGCGCAATTTGATTTTGATGGCTGTTTCAATCGGATCAATCGGATTTATGTATTTTGAAATGCCTTATGCTCCAAAGGTTATAGGTATATTCTATATGGATCCTTTGTTGTTTGCGACCTTGTTGGGGGCGGCTACATTTATTTATGTATCAAAATTCTATCAATGGATGAAGGCCAGAAACGGCGGACATGCGCATTTTCCGTTTGAGAAAGTTGTTTTGCCGGTGTTGGCTTTGGCCTTGTTGAGTGTTTATTTTAATTATTATCCATTAAGCGGCGTGGATAAAGCAATTGCCGATTTGGGTGATGTTTCGGATTTATATCAATTTTCGGGGGAACGATAAGATGAAAAAAGCTAAAGATGTTAAAGAATTTGTTGAAAAAATTGATGCATCTAAAAAAATGAATCCTAAGGATTTGTCTTCAGATCAGGATTTGACAATTGCTATTATGAATTTGATTTCAATAGAAGAACATCTGATGTTTTCAGGTGCCAAAACCGGCAAAACATCTTTTTATGATTTGATTGAAAATGTGCGTGAGTTGCGTAAGAATTTAATGCAACGCGTAATACCGGAATATGAGGGTGAGGTTTGGTGTATTTCAAAACATTTATTAGCTTCATCAATGCGTTTGATGGAAGTTGGCACCAAGCAACAAAGTTTGAAAAATACCGAATTGGCATACAGTTTATTTAATCAAGCTTATGATTTGTATTGCCTGTTTTGGGGATTGAATATGAAGATGCTTGATGTTTCAGATGTAAAATGGGTTGAAGATAATTTGGAAGATATCAAAAAGATTTCAACTGCATTAGAGGCCAACAAACCGGCTGTAAAATCTGCACCGGTTGTTGAGACCAAAGGCGGTGCTTTTGCCAAAATGAAAGCTTTTGTCCGCAAAGCTGTTGATTGCTGCATTGAATAATTTTGTTGTTGATATTATAAACAAAATATTGATAAGAAACAATTCCTTAGGTTAGCATATAAAATGTAAATGCTAACCTTTTAGGACTTGGACTAATGAAAAAGATACTTCTTGTTACGACAGCTTTGGCCATGCTGACAGCTACGGCTCAAGCGAAGATGTTTGAATTGCATATTAATCAAGCTTCCACCTCAATCAATGAAACTCGCGGTTTTGATTCGGTTTTAGATGTTTTTGATCATTACGAAGATGGTAGTTTGAACAGCATTTTTAACAGCTACGATAAAACTGCAGCTGCCGATGGTTGGTTAAACTTCCGCGGTGTTATGATGAACTTCAACTTTGATGGATCCGGAAATTTAACCTTTAAGGTTCCTTCAATCGGAATTGATGAGGCTTTTAACGGTGGCGGACAGGAGAACAGCTTTAAAATGTTCAAGGATTGGTTGAAAAATAACCACAACGGATTGTTGCAAAAAATCTTGAAAGCAACTGTTGCCGATACTCCTTATGATATGGTTGCCGGTAACCCCAATTCTTTGATGGCCAACATGGCTGACAATACTTTCCAGCGTGGCGGTGGCGGAGTGTTGGGCAATTTCTTGTCTTATGTTTCACCTAATGCTTCAACGCATTATTTCAAACTTAATGGTGATGAGAAGAAAGCATCTGTTTACAGCTTGCCGATTGGCAAAACTTTCAAATTTGATAATGGCTCAAAACTGATGTTCGATATGCCGGTTTATTATACCGACATGGATGGTTCGGCATCTTATTCGGCACAGTTAGGTTTGGCTTATATGGTTCCGCTGATTAAAAAAGAAGGTTTTAAATGGAATTTAACTCCAGGAGTGAGAGGAGGTGCGGTTTATTCTGAGGATATGCTCTCAGGCGGCTTGCTCTATTCAGGTAGCTTAACCAGCCATATGAGCTTGCCGGTTGGTGCATTTACTTATGGGTTGACCAATATGGTCGGCTATATCAGAGATTTTTCGATAGAAGCTGCCGGATATGAGGTTGACTATGACTTAAAGAATATGGTTTATAAAAACGGCGTATCGGTTGATTATGCCCTAAATGACAAATGGTCTTTAGGCTCAGCTTACAGCTATACTTTTTATAGCGGATCGGATTTGTTCATTGAAGATTATCACGATGTAACTTTGTCTTTGACCAGAAAGTTTCGGGAAGGATCGTTCTTCTCCGGCATGGCTTTTGTCGGCAATTACAGCTTTGATGGTGATGATTACTATGCATATAGAGTTGGTATCAACTTCTTGTTCTAGATTTTGGCAAGTAAAAAAAGCCCGCTGAAACAGCGGGCTTTTTAGTTGGGGAGTAAAAGTTATTTTACTTCTTCAATGATTGTAGTTGTGGTGGTTGAAGGAGTAACAACTTCTACCGGCTCAGGTTTGGGAGCAGTTACTGAATTATAGGGGACTTTTTCGTAACTGACCTGAGAAGATGTTTTAGGCTCGTAAGTAGTTTTGGTGGTTACTTTTTTATAAACCAACTCGACCGGTTCACGAGTCTCAGAAATTTTGTCTTGGCAGCAATTGTCCTTAGGTTGAACAACAACCGGAGCCGGAGCAACAGTTTCTACACGACGTTGCTGGCAACCGCAAGGAGCAGGTTGAACCGGAGCCGGTTGAATGGCCAAAGCTCCGCAAGGACGTTGCTGAACAGCCGGTTTGGCAACCTTGCGTTCAATATTTTTGTAGATGTAACGATAGCAGGTTTTGCCGTCGAAATAGTCACAGTCTAAAGTTTTGTCTTTGCTGACTGTTTGATAGGTTACGGGGCGCTCGTTTTCATCAGCGCAGTCAAAACATGCACAGGCTGATACCAAAGCACTCAAAGCAATAACTATAAATTTTTTCATATCTGTTTTCCTGTTTATAAGTTGCACAATTTTGTTTAAATTATCATAATTTTTGGCTAATATAAGCCGCTTTTAATAAAAAATCAAGCATTATTTACTTCTTTTTTTGTCAAGCTTTGATGCATTTTGTTGCCAAAGCTTTATTTTGCTGCGTTCTGCGGCGGATAAAAATGCAAAATTTTCTTTTTAGGCTTTATACTAACCTCTGGTTGGTAACCGCCTTGCGTGCAGATCAGTTTGTCAGTGTCGTAAATTTTGCATTTGACCGGAGTAAGGCTCTCTTTGGGCATTAAATCGCCGTCTTCATCGCGCTCAAAAACAATAGTTTTACAGCCTAAACGCCCACAGTTGTACGGTGCATTCAAGATAAAAACATATTGTCCATCAGGATATTTGGCGACATAAAAATCGTCAAAATTAACTTCGTGAGGCAATTCATCGGAAGCCGGCCCAAATTCTCCGTCAAAAATTTTGGCTGTTTCTTTTTTACTGATGTCCAATTCGTCAAGATTGTCGCTGGCAGCATTGTAAAAAAGATAAATATCCTCAGCCCTTGCCGGAGCTAAGCCTAAAAACAGTGCAGTTAAACACAAAATTACTTTGTTCATTAATCAAACCTTTCTTATTGCACAAAACTTATATATCATATAAATAGTTAACAATTAGATACTTTTTTAAAATTTTTGAAAAAACATGAGACTGGATAGATAAAAAATGAAGCTGAGTGATATTATTGATGGCGAAAAAGAAGTGGAAATCAAAGGAATTACTGCCGATTCGCGTGAAGTAACTCAAGGGTTTGTTTTCGGATCGCTTAATGACGATTCGTATATTGAAGATGCAGTGAAAAAAGGTGCGGTTGCCATAATAACTCGTCAAGATTATGAGAAGGATTTTGCCAATGTTACGATGATAAAGGTTGAAAATCCGATCAATACCTATGCTAAAGCCGTTGCAAAATATTATGGAGCTCAGCCTAGCCATATGGCGGCTATTACCGGAACCAACGGCAAAACTTCCATTGCTGATTTTACACGTCAGATATTGACCATGATGGGAAAAAAGGCTGCCAGTATTGGAACACTGGGAGTTATAAAAGGAAATGGAGAAGCAGTTTCCTTGCCCAATACCACTCCGAATAATGTCACATTGCATAAAATTTTACGCGAATTGGCTGATGAAGGCTTTGATGAGGTTATTCTGGAGGCTTCCAGTCACGGGTTACATCAAGGACGACTTGACGGAATTGAATTTGAAGTGGCCGGATTTACCAATCTTACACGTGATCATTTGGACTATCATAAGACTTTTGAAAATTATTTTGCCGCCAAGATGATTTTGTTTGAACAACGCTTAAAAGTCGGAGGGGTGGCGGTTCTTAACGCGGATATTGATTGTTTTGCCGATATAGAGCGAATTTGTCGACTACGTGACCAAAAGATTATAAGTTATGGTTATAATGGTGAGGAAATAAAATTGCTAAAAGCAGAGCCAAGGGCTAACGGGCAAGTTTTGTACTTAAATTATTTTGGCAAAGATATAACGGTCGATATTCCTTTGGCCGGTGATTTTCAGGCAGCGAATGTGATGTGTGCACTTGGAATTGTCGGAGTTTTGTGCGGCAATAAAGACGAACCTTTACAATACCTACCAAAAATCAAGGGGGCTAAGGGGCGATTGGATTTGGTAGGAGAGAAAAACGGAGCCGCGATCTATGTGGATTATGCTCATACGCCAGATGCGCTAGAGCAAGTTTTGAAGGCTTTGAGAAAGCATACATCAGGAAAATTGAAAGTTTTGTTCGGGTGCGGTGGCAATCGTGATAAAGGAAAACGTCCGATTATGGGACAGATTGCCGATGAGTTGGCTGATGAAGTTTTTGTAACTGATGATAATCCGCGATTTGAAGATGCTGATACTATTCGTGAAGAAATAATGGAAGCTTGTCCTAAGGGCGTGAATATCAAAGATCGAGCAAAAGCTATTAAGATTGCCATAGATAGTTTGCACTCCGGTGATGTTTTGGTTTTGGCCGGTAAGGGACATGAGAGCGGTCAATATGTGAAAGGTGAAGTTTTGCCGTTTTCCGATCACGAAGAAGTGGCAAAAAACTTGGAAAAATAGACGATGATAGAATTAGTATTGCCATCCACAAAATATAAAGAAAGTTTTATTGCGGCTGCCGAAGATATGAAACAACACGGTAGAGAAGGATTTGTTTCACCGGCAGTGCAAAAGTTTATAGATTATGATGTGGTAAGATTGGAAAATGACTTTGAAGATTATATAGTTAAGCCATTGCTTGATAGTATGAACGGAATTAATTTACCAAAAGGGTATGTCGCCGGTACAGATTTTTGGATTATAAAAGATGGAGTTTTTGTTGGCAGAATTAATCTGCGCCATGAGTTGACTGAGGGTTTGTTGCGACATGGCGGACATATAGGATATGTTGTAACACCGGCATATCGCAAGCAGGGAATAGTTACAAAAGCTTTGGAACTTTGTTTGAAAAAGGCAAAGGAAAAAGGTATAGAAAAAGTTTTGTTGACCTGTGATGCGTCTAATCACATTTCAAAACATGTGATTGAGCATGCAATGAATAAGTTCGGCGGTTATCAAGATGTATCGGAAAAAGTCGGTGAGACGACAATATTAAGATACTGGATAAATACCTTGGATTAGAGTGAGTCGGTGAAAATTACAAACTCATCATCTGCAACCATATTGAGGACAACACGGGCGCGTTCATCCAGCAAATCGGTATCAAGGCTTTTGTCAGATAAGTGATTAACCAGTTTTTGCAGACGATGTTTTTCTTTTTGCAATTTTTTGGATATTTCTTGTGCTTGAGCAATTTCATGGCGTAAGGAGTACAGACGATAGATGTTGCGGTTACCACACAAAGTGTGAAAACTGAAATAAGCAATAATGAATAAACAAATGCCATAGATCCAGAAATGTTTGTTCTTTTTAGTAACGCTGAATTCAATATCCATGAAAAGTAACCCTTGATAAAAATATTTCCTTAAAAAACAGCGACTCGGAAAAGCATCGCGGTTCGAGTCTGATTCAAACAAAATTTGGTTAAGAATTGGTATAAGAAAAAACAGCCATAAAAATATTTTATGGCACTATGTAAGAAAAATATAAATGTAAGCTTTTTTTAAGTCTTTATAACTTATGATAACTTAACAGATGTGTTTTAAGGTTAAATTAATGAAAAATATATTACTGAGTTTGCTTTTGATTATGTGGAGTTTGACAGCTTGCGCTGCAACCAACAAAGAAGTTAAAGATGAAAAAGCCTATCAAAATTATTTGGTTTGGTTGGAAGATTTGAAAAAAGACATGGTGCAACGTGGCATATCTCAGGAAACGATTGATATCGTTTATGGGGAGAATGATTTTTACCACGAAAGACCGCAAGCTGTTGTCAAAGATCGCAAACAATTAGAATTTGTTTTGACTTCAACGGAATATCTTAATCGTGTGGTCAGCAAAACCAGAGCTGAGCAAGTAAGATTAAAATATTTGGAATTGAAGCCGGTATTGGAACGAATTGAAAAAAAATATAATTTACCGGCGGAATATGTGGTGGCATTTTGGGGAGCAGAAACCAATTTCGGAAGTAATTTCGGCGGATATAATGTTATAGATGCTCTAACGGAAATGAGTTATGACAAACGGCGTTCGGCGTTTTTTAAAAAAGAATTATTTAATGCATTAAAGATAGTTGAAGATCAGCATATTGATTATAAAAAAATGCGCGGTTCTTGGGCCGGAGCCATGGGGCACTTTCAATTCATGCCGTCAACCTACAATAAATATGCCGTTGATTTTGATGGTGACGGGGTAATTGATATATGGGATAATTTTGAAGATGCAGCGGCCTCTGCATCAAATTATTTGTCATCGATAGGTTGGAACAAAAATATTCCTTGGGGGTGGAAAGTAAAACTGCCATGGAATTTTGATTATCATTTAAGCGGACGGAACAAGATGAAGTCGATTGCCGAATGGAAAAAAATGGGAATAATCGGTACTGATGGTAAAAACATTGATGCAAAAGATGAAGAAATGGCCGCAGTAATCACTCCAGAAGGGGCAAAAGGTGAGGCTTTTTTGGTAACCGAAAATTTTGCTAAAATCATGCAATGGAATCGTTCGGAAAATTATGCATTGGCTATCGGGCTATTATCAGATTATGCATTAAGCGGAGCTAAATGGCATCAACGCAGTTTGGCAATGCCCAAAGTAAAAACTGAAGATGTAAAAAAAATTCAGACTTTTATCAATAAAATAGGATTGGCTAAGTTGGATGAGGATGGACAATTGGGTAGCAGAACTAAAGAGGCTATCAAGTTATTGCAAAAGAAAGCTTTGTTGGTTCCTGATGGTTATCCTGATCAAAAACTTTTGCAAAAAATTGATCACTATGATTCGGCTACGGATTTTGCTATTCCCGTACCAAAGAGAAAATTACACAAGCAAAAATAAGTGCTTTACCTAAGCTAAAAAAATATATAGACTAAGCCATAAATCGGATAAATGTTTATGGTAGTTTCGGTGTATGACTGAATTGAAGAATTTTATCATTTGGGCAGCTGTTTTGATGTTGTCGGCTTGTACTTATGGTTATGCCGATTTGGGTGATGGCAAATATACCCAAGCTTCAGCTATAAGCGGACAAGGTGGCATATATAAAATAGGTAATCCTTATAAGGTTAGAGGAAAATGGTATTATCCCAAAGAAGATTACAAGTATTCAGAGGTAGGAATAGCCTCATGGTATGGTAAGGATTTTCACGCCAGGAAGACAGCTAACGGTGAAAAATATGATATGAATTCATTGTCGGCTGCACACAGAACATTACCTTTACCTTCGATTGTAAAAGTTACTAATTTGCAGAATGGCCGTTCACTGGTTTTGCGAGTTAATGATCGCGGGCCTTATGCCAGTAACCGAATTATTGATGTTTCCAAAAGAGCTGCATCGCTTTTAGGTTTTCAGACTCAGGGAACTACCAAAGTGAGAGTTGAGATTTTGGAAAAAGAGAGTAAAGCGCTGAAAGCTGCTTTATTGCATGGTGGAAGTATGGATAGCGCTCGTCAAGCAATCATGGAGGCTGAAAAAAGAACAGTGAAACCGCAAAATGATGTAATTGAAAGTTATCCTAAAGGAAGTTACTTTGTACAAATAGGTTCATATAAAGAAAATCGAGGAGCTCAAGTTGCGGCCAGTAAATATGGTAAAAATGCTAAGATTTATTACGCCGATGTAGATGGTGAAAAATATTATCGTGTCAGAATGGGACCTTATAGCAATCGCCTGGAAGCTGAAGAAAATGCGGCAAGGGTGAAATATAAGGGAGCGTCTGATGCCAAGGTTGTTGTTGATTAAAATAAAGATAATAGAGGATTGAAATGAAAAATAAATATTTGATGGCAAGTGTTTTGACGGCAGGGTTAACTGTTTGGAGCTTTTGTGCTCATGCTATTGACACTAAAGCTCGTAATATGATTTTGATGGATTATACAACCGGTGCTTATCTTTATGAAAAAGATATAGCTGATCCGATACCGCCAGCGTCAATGAGCAAACTGATGACAGTTTATATGATTTTTGATAAATTGCGTGATGGAAGTTTATCGTTGGATGACACTTTTAAAGTCAGTGAAAATGCATGGCGTAAAGGTGGAGCAGCCAGCGGTGGTTCGACCATGTTTTTGTCGATAGGTGATGAGGTTAAAGTTGATGAATTACTTAAAGGTATAATCATTCAATCAGGTAATGATGCTTGTATTGTGGCAGCAGAGAATATTGCCGGTGATGAAGAAAGTTTTGTGAAAATGATGAATGATAAAGCTAAAGAGTTGGGTTTGAAGAATTCAACTTTTGCCAATGCAACAGGTTTGCCGCATCCTGATCATAAGATGTCAGTTGAGGATTTAGCTATTTTGGCCAAACATATCATTGATGAGTTTCCGCAGTTTTATCATATTTTTTCACAAAGGGAATTTGTTTACAACAAAATCAGACAGGGAAATCGTAATCCATTGTTGTATTCAATGCCTTATGCCGATGGTTTGAAAACAGGGCACACTGATGAGGCCGGCTATTGCTTGACTGCTTCAGCTAAGAAAGGTGACCGCCGCATTATCGGAGTAATGACCGGACTAACATCTAACAAGGAGCGTTCGGAAGAGGCTGATAAAATGATGTCTTGGGCATTTCGTGAATATGATAATTATAAATTCGTGAAAAAAGGCGATAAGTTAGCTGATATTCCGGTTTTGTATGGTACAGACAAGACGGTGCCGATGGTGGCGCAAGATGATGTAGTAAAGACTTTGAAAAAGAGTGATTATAACCAGGCTTCAGTAAAAGCTGTTTATAACAAGCCGGTGGTAGCTCCGGTTCAAATGGGACAGCAATTGGGAGTTTTGAGAATTGATATTCCGGGTAAAGCCACTGAAGAGATTCCGTTGGTAGCAGGACAGACCATTAACAAAGTAGGATTCTTCTCAAAAATCGCCTTAAATGTGAAGTATCTGCTGTCCGGGGGATGGTAGAATGTTGGGAAAATTTATCACAATTGAAGGTGGTGAAGGAACCGGTAAGTCAACGCAAGTAAAATTGTTAGCAGAATATCTGCAAAATAAAGGTTGTGATGTTATAACTACCAAAGAGCCGGGAGGGACAGAAGTCGGATTGGAAATCAGACGTTTGTTGGTGTGCGGTGACAAAGATAAAATGGATGCTACGGCAGAAGCGTTGCTTTATTTTGCGGACAGACATATTCATTTGGAACAAAAGATTTGGCCGGCAATGCGAGACGGTAAAGTAGTTATAAGTGATCGCTTTGCTGATTCAACAGTAGCTTATCAGTGCTATGGCTATGGTCAGCGTGTTAAGCGAGAAGTTATTGATGAATTGTATAAGATTGCGGTGGGGAATTTTAAGCCTGATTTGACAATAGTGTTGGACATTGATCCCAAAGTTGGTTTGCAAAGGTCGTTTGCCAAAGCTGACGGTATGGTAGAAAAGGAACTGCGGTTTGAGGTAAGAGAGCTGGAGTTTCATAATAATTTGCGAAGAGGTTTCTTGGAAATTGCCAAACAAGAACCAGAGCGTTGCGTAGTTTTAGATGCCAACAAAACGATTGAAGGTTTGCATAAGGATATTGTGGCAACAGTTGCGCAGAGATTAGGACTGTAAAAAATGGAGAATATCGCGCCCAAGGATAATACTTATTTGCTTGGTCATGAAGAGCAGGAAAAGTTTATCTTGAATGCTTGGCGTGAGCATAAATTGCATCAGTCTTTGTTGATATCAGGTCCAAAGGGAATTGGTAAAGCAACTTTTGCTTATAGAGTTGCGCGTTTTTTGTTGCAAGCGGATGAAAGCAAATCAAGTAATTATAAATCATTGGAAGTGGCGTCGGATGATAAGACGTTTCGCCAAATAAGTTCCGGTTCGCATCCTGATTTTAAGGTGGTGGAAAGAGGATATATTAAAACCGATCGCCAAAAAATATATAAAGCAGTCCAAAGCGGCAACTATATGACGGAAGATGAGTTGGACAACTTGAAAAAGTCAACGGAAATTGTGATTGATGATGTACGCGAAGTGAATGACTTTCTAGCAAAAAGTTCGGCTGATGGTAACTGGCGTATAGTTTTGGTTGATAGCGCTGATGAGATGAATAGAGCATCGGCTAATGCTTTGTTGAAAATTTTGGAGGAACCTCCGCACAAAACATTGATGTTGTTGATTTCACACAATCCGGCGCGCTTGTTGCCGACTATTCGTTCGCGTTGTGCCAAATTGGAGTTAAAACCGCTGAAAGATAATCAAGTAGCAAGTTTGTTGAGGCGATATCGTGCAGAATTATCCGAAGCCGAGATAAAGAAAATAAGCGCAATGTCTGAGGGTAGTATTGGCAAAGCTATGATTTATGCTGATGGTGGCGCGGTTGATTTTTATGAAAAGATGGGTGCTTTGATCGGTCAGGGGAATAATTTTCGTACCGGTGATATGTTGAAATTTTGTGATATGGCCGCCAAAGATGATAACTATGATTTGTTTAAGGAAATGGTGGTTAAATTTTTAACTGAGCAGGTTAAAAAAAGCAAAAATGTTGAGCAATATACCGATTTATTCGGTAAAGCTGTTCAAGCATTTAGAGAAACCGAGAGCCTTAATTTAGATAAGAAACAGGTTGTGACCAATATCATGGTATCATTGGCAAGAATGGAGCAGAAGTAAGGATGTTAGCGGATAGTCATTGTCACCTTGAAAATAATGATGAGCTAGACGGATTGATTGCCAGAGCAAAAGAAGCCGGAGTAGAATATATATTAGATGTGGGAGCAAATATCAGTCATTTGCCGGATCATCTGGATATAACTCGTCGCTATGAACATATTTATACATCGGTTGGTGCGCATCCGGAAGAGGTAAAAGAGTTTGCTGATTTGCGAGCAATTGATATTTTACATGCCGCTGAAAATGATAAGGTTATTGCTATTGGTGAGGCGGGATTGGATTATTACTATGATATCCAAACCAAAGATGCTCAAAAAGCTTTGTTTGCTGAACATATTGCAGCTGCACAAAACTCCGGTTTGCCTTTGGTAGTTCATAATCGTGATTCCGATGATGATATGATTGAGATGTTGACAAGAGCTTTTGATAAAAAAGAATTTAAGGGAATAATTCACTGCTATTCTTCATCGGCAAAATTGCGTGATGTAGCTTTGGCAATGGGATTTTATATTTCGGCATCGGGAATTATTACTTTTAAGAAATCGGATGAGGTTAGAGCCAATTTTGTTGCTGTGCCAATGGACAGATTGTTGGTGGAGACTGATGCGCCATATCTATCGCCGGAGCCAAATCGTGGCAAAATTAATGAATCAGCTAATGTGGTTTATACGGCGCGAAAGTTAGCAGAGATAAAGCAGTTAAGTTTTGAAGAGATTGCTAAAGCAACGACAGATAATTTTAAGAGGTTGTTTAGGTTATGACGAAGGCTTTATTTTTGGGAGCAGGGGCATCTCCCGGAGTTCCATCATTGAGTTGCGGTTTTGGATGTTGTAATCCTAATAATCTGAAAAATGTTCGCACTCGCACATCGACGATTTATGAAATTTGCGGAAAGAGAATTTTGGTTGATGCTTCACCGGATTTGCGGGCGCAATTTTTGCAAAACGATATTAAATACTTGGATGCTATTTTGATTACGCATGCCCATTTTGATCACATTGGCGGAATTGATGAATTACGAGAGATAAATCGCATTAACAGAAAGCCCTTGAATGTTTATGCGCCCAGTTATGTGATGAAAACATTGAAAAAACGTTATGCATATATGGTTATGGATAAACGCAACAAAAAGGAATATATGAAAGATGGCTATGAAGCTAAAGGTGGTATAATTATCAATATAATCAAGCCTAATCATGAATTTTATATTGATGATATTAAAATTATGCCGTTAAAGTTGTTGGGGCATAATGTTCCGTCCTGTGGCTATATTATCAATGATGAAATTGTTCATTTAGGCGATTTTAAGATGTTGGCATCTTCAGCGGAGAAAAGAATTGCTGATATAAAACCAAAGCTGATGGTTTTTCCGTTGACAATTATTGATAAACATCGTTATCATTTGGGGCTGGAAGATGTGCTTTATTATATTGATAAGTTCAAATCGGAAAGGGTGGTACTTAATCATATGGCCAGTGAGTGTGATTATGACTATGTAAATGAACATACACCGCAGAACACACAGCCGGCTTATGATAATTTGAAGGTGGAATGGTAAAATGCTTTGTATATATCATATAGCTGATCATGATGGCAAAGGTTCGGCAGCAATAGTCGGCCGCAAGTTCGGTGATGTTGAATTTTTAGGATTCAATCATGATATGGATGTTCCTTGGGAGCAGTTGAATCAGCATGATAAAATTGTGGTCTGTGATATTGCGTTGCCGTTGGATATTATGTTTGAATTGAGTGCGCAAAAAGATTTTACTTGGATTGATCATCATGCCTCGGTGATTGAAGAATATGAAGCAGCTGTTCGAGCAGGAAAACCGGAGATTAAAGGACTGCGCAAAAACGGAACGGCGGCAATAGAGTTGACTTGGCAATATTTCTTTCCTGATGAACCAATTCCGGAAGGGGTAAAACTGTTAGCTTTGAATGATTTGTATGATCTGCATGATAGAAAAGTTCGTCCGTTTGAATATGCTTTTCAATCTTTGGGTGTAAATAAGCCGCAAGATGACAATTGGAAAAATTTGTTTGATGGTAAGATTGATATTGATGAGATGGTGTTAAAAGGAAATGCTATTTTGTCATGGGTGCGTAACCGCAATCATCGTTTGTGTAAAGCAATGTCATTTGAGAGTAGTTATAAAGGAAAAAAATGTATTTGTGCTAATATGCCGCAGGGATATTCCGAATTTTATGACAGTATTCGCAATATCAAAAGTTATGCCTTTATGTGCAACTTTTTTATGAGTGGAAAAAACACATGGAATTTATCGTTTTATACAGCGCGTGATGATGTTGATGTGTCAAAAATTGCAGCAGAATTTGGTGGTGGTGGACACAAAAAAGCATCCGGTGCTTCAGGATTGAAAGAACTTCCGGCATTTTTACTGAAAAAATAAATTTTGACTTACAAATCTTTTTTGTTTGTCTCGCAATCCCAAACCCTAAAGTATTAATCTTTTTCCTCGCCCTCATAATGTCCGAAAAGAGAGGATTAGGCTCGCAATCCTAAACCTTATATAAAAAGTCATTCTCGGGCTTGACCCGAGAATCTATTCTGAATCTAATTTGCTTGGATCCTCGGGTTACGCTGACGCGTCCCCAAGGATGACAGTTAAAAATTAATAACTAAACAAAAAAAGATGCCTTATTTGCATAAGGCATCTTTTATACTCATTTAAGATTAGAACAACTTCAAAACCGACTGAGCGGATTGTGAAGCCAAAGACAGCGAATTAATAGCCAATTGCTGTCTGGTCTGCAAAGCGAGGTAGTTGGCTGATTCTTCGTTCATATCGGCCAATACCAAGTTATCCGAACCGGTCTCTAATACGTCAATCAAAGAGTCAGTAAAGTTTTGACGAGTTTCAATGATTGCGAAGTTGTTACCTAACTCAGATGAATAATCACGCAGGTAGTCAATACCTTTTGATATAGCATTCAATGAGTCATTAACGCGAGCAGATGCTGTATCGGCTTTTACATTGTGGGTCATATCTGTAGCTAAAGCAACATAAACATCAGCCGTTGTCATAGCACCGGTTGCAGCATCAATCTTTTGGGCGCTGACTAGTTGGTGGGTACCAGCAGCAGTATTATCAACTACCCAGTGGTCAGTATCCCATCTGTATTTATCACCACTCAAAGCTGTTGCAGTTGAAGCATAGCCGGTAGCAGCTGCGTTATCAGCTAATTTACCAGCTGATACATCAACGTGAGTAGCGCCTTCAGCTACAGTTGCTGTTGTCCAAGTATTTGTTGCACCGGTCCATGAAATATTGCCTTTGTTATTGGTGTCCCAAGAGAAACCAGCAGAACCGGTTGAATTCAATTCACTGGTTACATCATCACCGTTAATGGTTAATGAGTGTGTACGAGTTTCGTTGAACATAACGGTTAAATCACTACCTTTTAGTAAGTTAATACCTTGATAGCTAGAATCTTTGGCCAAAGTGTAAATCTCAGACAAAATATCATTATATTGAGTCTGGTAGCTAGCCAACTGTGTTGCATAATCAGTAGCTGTTGCATCCAAAGCATAAGCAGAGTTAGCAACTGATTTGGCTTGTTCAATAAACGAAGTAACTGCTTCGATACCTTCGTTAGCAGCTTGAATAGTTTGAATGCCTTGTCCCATGCTGTCCAGTAATGAATCCAAGTCAGCAGCACGGTTGGTCAAAGCTCGTGATTGATAATATGAAGAAGCATTGTCAATGGCTGAGTTAACTTTTTTACCTGTTGACAAGCGATTTTGGGTGGTATCCATCTGACTCTGAATGCTTTTTAATGAAGCAAGATTTGAACGCATACTCGCAGTCAATGTAACAGATTGAGGCATTTGTATTTCTCCTTAG
This sequence comes from uncultured Pseudomonadota bacterium, assembly GCA_902799835.1. Lineage (GTDB taxonomy): Bacteria > Pseudomonadota > Alphaproteobacteria > RF32 > CAG-239 > CAZU01. Next base: position 43,347 of record CADCCF010000003.1, on the reverse strand, counting down.
TTTTTTTACTTTATAAAGTTGTTTCCGTTACTCTGGAAACTATGGTTAATATTATAATATTTATGATTATCAAAATAATTACTTATCACTACCGGCTAAAGCGTCACCGAAATAAATCTCTTCCTGTTCTACCAGTTTGGCAGCATGTTTGATGGCTCCATAAAAATCGCCAACGATAACAGCTTCACCAACCGGTGTGACAAAAGGACGCAGGCTGGGAGACGCAGTTTGCAGATCGCGCATATATTCCAAAAACAGTTGTTGTAAATCTTTATTACCACCGGTCAAATACATTTGTTGAACAATGAAATAAACACGTTTAGCCGGAGTAGTAGCTTCTTTTTCGCGCAGAATAAATTTTTCGCGCAAAATCGGAACTTCTCCATCAATGTAAAAACGTGTGCGGGCATTTTCATTGGTAATCAAAGCATTACCGACAATAATGCTTTCATGTGGTTTAAGTTCAATTTTTAAGGGCATGAATAAACTCCTGTTATCAAAAAAATTAGTAAATTGTTAATTAAATCTAACTTTTTTATAAGATTTTAGCAAATATTATTTGCATATTGTGCATAAACATATTATAAGCACCAAGTAAATTAAAATACGGGAATTAAGAGTATAACAATGGCGGAAGCACCGATTTTTGCATTTAAGAATATTTCTATTGCTTTTGGTGAAAAGCGATTGTTTTCCGGTATTGAAGCCAATGTCAATAAAGGAGACAGGATATCCCTTATCGGACGTAATGGTTCGGGAAAATCAACTTTGCTTAAAATCATTGCCGGTGTGATTGAGCCTGATGAGGGGGAAATTTTTATACAGCCCGGAATAAAAGTGGCTTATATGCCGCAAGAGCCTGATTTAAGTAGATTTAACACTTTGAAAGAGGCTATTGTTTCGGTATTGCCGAAATCTGATCAGGATAATGGTTATATGGCAGATATTTGGCTGGATAAGCTCAAAATTGACGGAGCAATAAATCCCAAGCAAGCTTCTGGAGGAGAGTGTCGCAAGACAGCTCTAGCTCAGGCTTTGGTGATAGAGCCCGATATTTTATTACTGGATGAGCCGACCAATCATTTGGATATTAAAACTATCGAAACCTTGGAAGAAATCATAAATGATTTTAAAGGAGCTTTGATCGTTATATCGCATGATCGAATGTTTTTAAGCCATGTTTCAAAACAAATGTTTTGGTTGGATCGAGGTAATATTCACACAACCAAAAGAGGTTTTAGAGAATTTGAAGCTTGGCAGGAAGAAATTATTACTCAAGAAATTAATGAACAGAATCGGTTAGCTAAAAAAATATCTGAAGAAACCGAATGGTTGCACAAAGGGGTTACCGCTCGTCGCAGACGTAATATGGGACGTTTACGGAAGCTGATTGAGCTTAGAAAAGAACGAAGAGAACAAATTAAACAAATCGGCAATATCAATTTGAATATTGACGAGGGTGATTTTCGCTCCAAGTTGGTGATTGAAGCCAAGCATATCTGCAAGAGTTTCGGTAATCGTGAAATTGTTAAAGATTTTTCTACACGTATTATTCGTGGCAATAAAATCGGCGTCGTCGGTCCCAATGGTGCCGGTAAGACAACTTTGATAAAACTTTTGACCAAGCGCTTGGAGCCGGATTCCGGTTTTGTACGTATCGGTAAAAATTTGGAAGAGGCTTATTTTGATCAAAATCGCATTATGCTTGATCCCAAAAAAACATTGTGGCAGACCTTGTGCGATAAGGGCGATCATATTATGGTGCAAGGACATTGGCGGCATGTGGTAGCTTATCTAAAGGACTTTTTGTTTAAACCTTCACAAGCAAATTGTCCGGTAGCAGCCTTATCGGGTGGTGAAAAGAATCGTTTGATGCTGGCTAAGACTCTGGCGATGCCTTCAAACTTTTTGGTACTGGACGAGCCAACCAATGATTTGGATATGGACACGCTTGATTTGTTGCAAGAAGTGTTGGATGACTATGGTGGAACAATCTTGATTGTCAGTCACGATCGCGATTTCTTGGATCGGGTAGTAAGCTCGGTTATTTATATGAAAGGCGATGGCTCAATTTTTGAAAATGCCGGAAGTTATAGCGATTTGCTGGCTAAAATTGAACAAGATTCAACACCAAAAGCTCAAACTAAAAACATATCTAAAGACATGGTGATTGAAAATAAGCTTAAAAAGACACAAAAGCTTAGTTACAATCAGGAAAGATTATTAAAGGTCTTACCCGAAGAAATTAAAGAGTTGGAAAAAGAAATCGCCAACTTGGTTGAAGAATTGTCCGATCCCGATTTGTATCAAAACAATCCGCAAAGATTTGATGCAGCATCGTCAGACTTGGCATTCAAGCAGCAAGAAAAAAGTGCTAAAGAAGAGCAATGGCTGGAAATTGAAATGCTAAGAGAGCAGTTCTTATCTTAATCAATTTCAGGGAATAAATCTTGATTGCGTGCCATACGAATCATTTGTTGCTCAATGGTGGTGGCCAAGTTCAAGTTTCCAGTTTTGATAATACCACGAACTTGATCGCCTTTAGTAGTGTTGGGGTTGGCCATTAAGAATTGTACAGATGGTTTTTTAACGCCCTTACCAATTAATGTTTGGTGAATGACACCCAGCAATCCTCGCGATAACATATCATAAGCAAGTTCTTCACTCATGTCGCTAGCAGAGGCATATTTTACTAAAGAGTTTAGCGCATCAGTAACGTTATTGGCGTGAATGGTCGAAAAGACCAAATGCCCTGAAACCGAAGCACGCAAAAGTTCATCAGCGGCGTCAGGAGTGCGAATTTCGCCCACCATGATATAACGCGGAGCTGAACGCAAAGCTGATTTTAGAGAAGCACCCCAATCGTTGTTTTGTGGCATGGTTTGACGGCAGATTCCAAGACCGCCGTTACGGGCATGGTAGATTCCACTTAATGGTTGTTCTGCCGGGTTTTCAATGGTATAAGCAAAACCACCTTCTTCCATTAGGTATTCTTTTAACAACGAGGATATAAATGTTGTTTTACCTGAACCGGTAGAGCCGGCACACAAGATAAGTCCGGAAGAACGGCGCAAAGAAAGCAAGTAGCTGACCAGTTCTTGCGGGTAACCCAACGCCTTGATAGGGGGAACAACTTCCGGCATTCGACGCAAACAATATAAAACTCCTTGTGAGGTTATAGAGCGTTCAGCACGAAAGTTTACACCTTCATATACTACAGGATAACTGGGATCTTTACCATCATACTCTTTTTTAATGGCTGAATAAAATGCATCAAAATCATCAGGATTGAATTCAATTAAAGCATTGTGAGTTCTGGCATCAGGAATGTATGCTTTCATATCTTCTTCGGTGATATATATATCAGAAAATTTGGTATCTTTAATTGTAGTCATTATAGTACTCCTTTTTGTATGACGGGAGGGATTATCTTGATGATATTTTGAAAATTCTTGCTTATCAAATCATATTCTGAACCATTATAGGTGCATTTTGCTAATAGTTTCTCTTGTTCGTTGATAACTTCCTGCAAATTTATATTGGAAGATTGCGCCATTTTAAGATTGTCCTGATGATTTTTTTCTAACGCAACACAACGTAAAAGCATAACTAAGCGATATTGGCAGTAGAAAAATCGTTCATCGTTCCAATGGTTAACCTTAAGCCAACGTTTGAAAAACCAAGAGGTTTTACCTTCGGGATCAAGCTGGGTTTGATCCATAAATTTACGGATAGGACTTTTTTCAACCTTAGCCCAAAGCAACACAAAGTCGTTGAGTTCCTGCGCATCAAATTGGTGATTTTTGGGAACAGGAGTGAGGTAACGTTCATTGATGCCGATATGGTTAATCGGGGTGGTAAATAAAAATCCGAAAAACAATAAAAACAGAATTAATAAGATTAAACTTTTAATTATCCTTTTCATTTACCATCGCACCTCTGAAATTACGCCTTCGGGTTCAACATCAAAACTGTTGGCAAGTTCACGCGTCTTAGCTACATCGGGAATATATCCTTCACCCAGATAATTAACATGACGACCTTTGGATATTAAGATAGAAGGTATTTTAGCTAAAGTGGCCATTTTAATGTCGGTTGAAATATTGTCTCCGATAACTACGATTTTGCCCAAATCAGCGATTCCCTCCAAAGCATAATTGAAGATGCCGAGGTCAGGTTTTCCCGTTGTGATAACACGGCCGCCTAAAACAGCATAAGCTTCAGCAATAGCACCGGGAGCTAAGACTGGCTTACCGTTCTCAAAACAAGAGGTGTCATTACCGGCACAGACAAAGGGCAATCCGTAACTGACAGCTTGTTCCAAATCAGCGCGATAATTGTCAATTGTATCGGTGGGATTTTGGGTTTGAGCCATAAACAGAAAATGAGCTTTTTCTAAAGATGAAACTCTTTGCAATGGTAGTCCGCTCATAATTCCGCTGTAAGGAACGGCTCCGATTTGGTAATACAATTTTCCTAAAGCGTGGTAGTTGCCTGACGGGAATTTAAGGCGGTAATGCAAAATTTCACCGGCAGAAACTATGTTACTAAATATGGTCGGGGAAATTCCGGCAGTGGCCAGCTGCTCAATAATTTCTAAAGTGCGTAGATTCGAATTACTTATTATGACGATTTTTTTTCGCATGGCGGCCAAATTTTTTAGACATTCAGCTGCTGATGGAATTATACCATTACCATAAGAAATTACACCATTATAGCCGAAAACAAATGTGTCAAAACTGTCGGCAATCTTCGCAAAATTAACTATGGGTTTTATCATTTTCATAGCAAAAATCCAAACTGATAACAAACTTTTTCCGACATACTAACACAATGAGTTTTAAGAATAAATTAAAAAAAAACATTTTTTTAATCAGATGAAGATATAAAATTTTGAAGATTTTGCTGAATTTGGCGAGAAAGGCTTAAACTATCAATTTTTTTGATTTGCGAAATTTGTTTTATGAAATCGGGAAGATATGAGTAATCACTTTGAAAAGGACCATCACTTTCAACCAACAGACGATCAGAGGGTATGGCTTTTATCAAATCATGAGATTTGGGGTTGCGTAAAATCAATGGATTTATAGAAATGTATCCGCCATGATGCAAAATTTGTCTGAGAAATGAAATTGAACCGGAAAAAGAATGTAATAAAAATTTGGGCGGTAATTGCTTAAATATTGAGGCTAAAATATCTTCGGCATGCACAAGGTGAATGTTGAGCGGTCGGTTAAATTCTTTGGCTAGTTCAATATGAGTTTGAAAAACAGCTTTTTGTTGAACTAAATCAACTCCTTTAAGACGATCAAAGCCGCATTCACCCAAGATTCCTTGCGGATATTGTTGCAAAAAATGGCGAATAAGTTCGGGCCAATCAGTAGGGACTTTATCGATATACCACGGATGGATACCAAATGCGGGAATAATCAGTTCGGGAGCCAGTTCGGCCAAAGTTGCCAGATAAGAAAAATCATCACTTTGAGCTGAGACACATATAACTTTAGTAAAATTATATTCCCGCAGCTCAGCAATAATTTGCTGCGCATTTTTTGTTTTATAGTCTTGCAAATGGATATGAGAATCTGTAAATTGCATGGTATCGGTATAAAGTTAATTTTTTTATATAGTAGGCAATGATGAGTATTTTTACAAGAGCAATTTTAGAAATTAATTTAAACAATCTGTTAGACAACTATAATGTGTTAAAAGATATTGCCAAGGATGCTGTTCCGGCGGCAGTTGTAAAAGATGATGCTTATGGCTTGGGAGCAGAAGCAGTAGTTGATTTGTTGTATAATCGTGCTGAGGCCAGATATTTTTTTGTGGCACATGCTATAGAAGCTTTGCCGATTGCACAAAAATACAAAGATGCTAAAATTTTTGTATTGCAGGGGATAGGAGAAGATTCGGCAGAGATCTTTCAAAATAATCCTCAGCTTGTTCCGGTAATTGGTTCTTGGGATATGTTGCAATATTGGAAAGGGATTCGCAAGGTAGGGCGTAAGGCGGCCATTCAAGTGGAGACAGGCTTAAATCGTTTGGGATTTAGGATGAATGAACTTGATAAATTGAGCAGTGATGACAAAGATGAATTTGAATTGGTTATGTCTCATTTGGCCTGCGGTGATGAAAAAGACCATTTTATGAATGAACATCAACTAAAGAATTTTGAAAATATCAAGAGGAAGTATTTTCCCAAGCTTACGGCTTCGTTAGCGGCTTCGGATGGGGTATTTTTGGGACAGAGTTTTCAGCAAAACATGGTGCGTTTGGGTGCAGCAATGTATGGCATTAATACCGCTCCGTATCGTCCTAATCAGATGAAAAATGTGGTAACGGTTAAAGCGCCGGTTTTGCAAATATCGGATTTAGCAAAAGGTGAGTTTGTTGGTTATTCGGCAACCTATCGGGCGGCAGGAAAACGTAAAATAGCAATTGTGTCGATTGGTTATGGTGATGGGGTTCCTCGTAGTTTATCTAATGTCGGCAAAGTGTTTTTTAAGACCGCAAAGGGCGTCGAAGAAGCGCGTATTATAGGGCGTGTGTCGATGGATAATATTATTTGCGATGTTACTAATGTAAGCCAAATTGCTATCGGGGATTGGGCAATCTTAGCCGGAGATTTTTACACATTAGATGATATGGCGCGTGATGCCGGAACCATATCTTATGAAATTATGTCACGTTTAGGCAAAAATAGAAGATTTGAGCGTAAATATTTGGAATAAATTTTTTTCTCGCGACATATGCTTGTGTCTTTGAGCCTTTCACTTCCGACAATTTAAAACAAAAAAAGCACCGTTACAGGTGCATTTTTTGTAGTTATATTTTCTGTATTTTGATGTTCCTATCTTTTTTATCGATGATCATAGTAACGCACACAAGAGGATAATCCTGCTAATGGATTCACTTTTTTACGATCGCTTAAATTCTTTTGAAGTAATGCTTTTATGCCGCGATCATTACCTTTACCACCAAGGTCGGGTGGAAATTTAGCTAAATCTTCCCAAGGGATACATTCATATTCGTTATTTATCCAGTGTCGTTCTGTTATACCATTTCGTTTCAACATATCTGATATAAAACCTATGTGTTCTCCAGACTTAATATATGAACTGTTTAAGGCTAACAATTGAACTCCGCATTTGCACACTTCAGGAATACGCATATTACGATTGGTTTCAGGGGGTAAATTAGCTGACAATCTTTCATATAATGACATATTTGTTGTGGCTAAAAGGTGTTTGCCATCATAAATCATGCCAAAGCAATCATTGCGACCACAAGCTGGTTCGCCTTTTTTTAATCCCATACAGAAGGTGTTTGCAGGTTCATTTTCATGGATGATTCCAAAAGGGTATAATCTTATTGCTTTATCCTCGTCGGTGCTTATATAAGAGGCTTTTTCCATAAACATATCGACTGCATCTGATACGACGTAATCTCCACCTTGCGATGCACTTAAACAGCCGCTTTTTTGTAATAGATCTCTAAATGGAGCATTTTCCAGTCTCTCTGTTTCTTCTTTTAATATGCTTTCAGCTTTTTCCAAGACGTACGTTGTTGCTTCTTCAGTTAATGGTGTATGATACCTGTCTTGGAATTCTATGTCATCTTTTTGAATTTTTGTTCTTAAGGTATCGGAGTCTTTTTCCGCTTTTTCTATGCGATTTTCTATGTCTTCTGTTGTTTCTGGTTCTAACAATTTTCCATCATATGTTTTAGTGAAATCATTATTGCGATGTTTGCGGAGTTGAATATTAAGTTGATTTAAGATTGACGATAAAGCAAATTTCTTTGCTTTAGGGGTTAAAATTGTTGTAAACATTGAAACGTCTAAAGGTTTACCATCATCGATTATAAAATCATTTATACGTTTTTCAATTTCAGATTGTTTAAGAAAATGGAATCCTTTTTGTGCGGTAAATATGCGCAAGTCTTCCCACAATTTTTGGGTTATGCGCAAATCGGTTTGGAAATTTTTTAATTTTTCAATATTTTTTTGTTTCTCTATCAATTCCTTTTTGTTTATTGTTTTTTGTTTTAATTTTTTAGCAAAATCAGCCTTTGCTTTTTCAAAAGATTCTTTAGCAATTTTTAAAGCTCTTTCTTTTGCCAGTATGGAGTAGTAATATTCGTAGTTGATACCATATTTTTCAACCTCACTATCAAGGCTTTTATAAGGCTCAGCATAACTTATAATTTTTTTGAGAATATCAGGGTTGATAACAAAATTTTTCAAGCTTTCTCGGTGTTGTTCAAGGATTATAGCATGATCAAAATCTCTGTATGCACACATATAGTTATAATCAGGAGCTACAGTTACAGTTCCATCATCATTGATTTTGAATTCGTTGTAAAATTCTTCACCTTCACCAAAATAATTATATCCGAAAAAGTGTTCTTTACCTTTGGACATTTTTTCACCCAACTCGCGATTAAAGGTGACAATTATAAAAGGGGATTTGCCATCATGAATTGTATGATATCTGTAATGACAGTCGTAAGATGGTTTACCATGAGCCATTCTATCTGATAAATCGATAACAACTTTATCGTAAAATTTTTTGCCATTCTTTCGGTGAAATACCTGTCCATCGGTTATAACCAAATAATCTTTATTTAAGACGGCATCAGTTATACCGACTTCCTCCAGCATTTTTTTAGCTGCTTCTTCCTCAAATTTGCTCATATTTCCCTCTGTTTTTGAATAACATAGCCAATGTTATCTTTATTATAATATATTTTTATATTTTTGTCTATAAGAATGTTTGAAAATACAAAATTGGTAGGGTCGCTCGTTCGAGCCGACATTCTTGGCAAAATACAAAAAAAGCCGTCACAAGGACGGCTTAGTTTAATTGGCGGGAGTGACGGGGCTCGAACCCGCGACCTTCTGCGTGACAGGCAGACGCTCTAACCAGCTGAGCTACACCCCCAAAACGACTACCCTTATAAACATATAAAAAAATAAATGCAAGTATTTTTTTTATAGTTTTCATATTTTATTCACTTTTAAATGTTACACTACATTCAGTTGTACACATAAAACCGTTTAGTACTTTATTTATCAAATGTTTGTTGATAAAGTGTCGCGGTATTGAGTTAAAGGATTGAACTGATGTTTAAAATGCCAAAATGGAGCGATTTTATGAATAGGCATAAGGTTGTTAATACTTGTTATTTTGGAGCTATTTTAGCGGCATTTGTGTTGTCTTTGGTGCATAATAATAAGGTTGAAGCGTCAACCGATCCCAAAGATTATTTTGCCTATTTGATGGAATCGGATGAAGAAGTCGATACAGCGACCATTATAACTGAGGATGTTGAAGAAACCGGAGATATTGTGAGTAGCGAATCGTCAAACAATATAAAAGAAATGTTTGATGTTGTTGATAGTATGGTCAGATATAAAAATGTTGAAAAAGAATTGGTGGTTGAAAAAGGTGATACGCTGATTTCGCTGTTAAAGCGTTCTGGTCTGACACGCGATGAAGCCAATAAAGTTTATTACTCGCTAAAATCAGATTTTAATCCGAGTTCATTGCGTGCAGGACAAAAGATTAGAGCTATATTTTCGGTAGATACTCAAGATGAAACTGCTCCGACTGAGCTTAATTATATGGTTATTGAAATTAATGCCGGCGAAAGAGTTATTACAGCTCGTAATCATGATAAGTTTGAGACATTTGTCGAACAGGATGAGCTAATTGATAAAACCAATGCGGTAAATGGAGTTATTAGCGGCAATCTTTCCAGTTCAATGCAAAATGCCGGAGTTCCAATGCGTGCAGTTAACAATTTTATTAATTTGTTTGCTTATGCAGTGGATTTTAAACGTGATGTTAAGAAAGGTGATAAATTCGAAATTGTCTATGAAAGTCGAGTCAATAATAATGATGAGTTGATTAAATGCGGTAAGATTATTTATGCCGGATTAGTTTTACGGAATCAAAGAATAACTCTTTATCGTTATGAAGATTCAAACGGCAATGTTGACTATTATACATCAAATGGTCAAGCGTTGAAGCGCACGCTTGATCGTAAACCATTGGCTTTTCGCAATGCGCGAATATCATCACCGTTTGGACGCAGATTACATCCTATTTTGAAAAAACACATTATTCATTGGGGAGTTGATTATGCCGCTCCGCAGGGTACAGCAATATATGCTGGCGGTGATGGTGTTGTACAAGTTGCCAAATATAATGGCGGATATGGTAATTATATAAAAATTAGGCATAATTCAGAATATTCAACAGCCTATGGTCATATGAGTAGATTTGCCAAAGGAATGCGTCCGGGTGTTAGAGTTACTCAAGGACAAATTATTGGCTATGTCGGTTCTACCGGACGTTCAACTGGTCCGCATTTACACTATGAAGTTATTCAAAATGGTAAACGGGTTAACCCGCGTACAATCAAAGCTTCAACCGGAGAAAATTTGAGTGGTCAGTCTTTGGTTAAATTTAAGCAAAAGGTTGAAAAAGTAAATAAAGAATACGTCGATGCTTTCTCGGGAAAAGAGGCTAAGAAAGTTGCACAAAAATAGGGCGTTGGTTAGTTAGGTTTGATATTATGACGTTGTTTCAACTTTTTGTTGGTTTATGTTTGGTAGTTGCTTGGTCGATAAGACCTTTTTTATACAAACCGGTTGCTGCAAGTTTTCCTTTCAAGATGTCGCCAGCGTTTACTAGTACCTGGTTGGTCGTTGCCCTTTTATTGACTTTTCCGCTTTTGGGAAATTTATTTCTAAGTGATTGGTACAATATTTTATTATCACCTTTTGTGATAATTGCTGTATACAAAGGGATTTCATTATTTTATTTGATAAAATTGCAACAAGTAGTAAATAAAAAAAGCACTTCATCATCGGTATTTTTGAGTTTTATAGCACTTGCTTTAGGATCTTTGTTTAATAATCTTTTTTTGGGTGAGGGATTAAGCGTAATAAAAGTAATAAGTATCGTGGGTTTTGGTGTTTTAGGCTTATTTTTTTTGGTTAAGGGAGATGCCAGAAGACTTTCGCCAAGCGGAAAGAAAGCTTTTGGGATGGTGACAATAATCATGGCATCATATCAGGTATCAGATCATTTAGCAATTCCGCAAATAGGATGGTATTCATATTTATTGATTTCTTCAATTGTTATGTTTGCGGTTAGTTTTATGCATGGTATATCAAAACGAGATTTTAAAAAAATGTTTTTAAACAGGAGCATTGCTTGTGCCGGTATGTTTTATGCTGCTTCAGAATTTTTGGTAATTTATGCTTCAATTAATATTTTACCCGTGTCGATTGTGGGTGTATTTTTACGATTGGCGGTGCCGATTGTGATGATTTATTCGGCGGTTAAGTATCGTGAACAAAGTTTGAAAAATCAGCTTACATTTGGTGTTTGTGCATTTTTATTGGCTTTGCCGATTATTTTGTTGTGATATAAATAGCTATTTATGCAAAAAAAAATGGCCTCTTTTCAGAGGCCTTAACATGTTGGTAACTTATGTATTAGAAATACAAGTCACCTTCTGGAAGAGAACGTGGTTTTTCTTTTTCGGGCTTTGATGCGATTACACACGCAATTATACCCACAATGATTGTCAAGGCGATTAATGCCAAAAGGATAACCCCAAGCAATTTTCTTGGGGCGAAGTCTGCTAATTCCTCAGGGTCTGTTCTGGAAATTTTTTTGCAGATAACTTTGCCCTCCTTGTCAATCGAGTAGTAAGCGGTGTCACCAACAGACGCATCGCTGCAAACTCTAACTTCTGTTCCGTCGGACAATTTTGCCGCCCCCCAGAAGTTTACTGCAATTAAACAAGATTTTCCCTGTTTAATAGGCGCTTCTTTGACGCTGCAACCTGCGAAAACTATGCAGGTCAAGATAATAATAAAAATGGACTTCATAATGTAATATTTTTAGGTTTTGAGACAAAATATATCATGATTTTGTCTATTAGTCAATAGCCATTTTTTATAATGTGCTACTTGACTTTTGGGACAATAAAATGTAGTGTCATCTCATGATTGAAATTGCTTTTGATAAACATTTAGATGAATTGTTTCAAGGACAGAAATATCCTCAGTTGGATGTTCCTGATTTGTGTAAAAAATCCTTTGGCGCGTATGTACAATATGCCAGGGATGTTTTTAAGTATTATAAATCTGAAAGATATTTAATAGTTTTTTCTGATGATAAACGCTTTAATACTAATAGTTTAGCTTTGGCGTTTTTTATAGTTTCTTGCTTAGAAGATGAATATTCTATTGACTGTCTTGTAGTTAAAAGTAAAAACTATGATGAAGCATTTTCCAGTTATAAACCTTATGTTGCAGTTTCAATAGGTGTTAAATATGCATTGCGTTTGATAAAAGAATCTACGGATATAATATATAAAGAGCTTAAGTGTTTGGATTATTTGGGATTTTCTATCAGAGAGGATTATGTAAAAAATTCAATACACTATGTACCGCACAATTCTTATAAATCTTCTGTTACAACTAATAATGTCCATGATGCGTTGGTTTATGCTTCGTTATATAAAATTTTAGCATTGGCAAAGGTTGAAACACCTTTCGAACTTGTGGTGAAAATAACAAAAGAAGCGGAGAGCCTGGATGCTGAAGAGTTGGTGTTTGCAATACTGCAAAAAGTATCGTCATATATAGCTATTTGATTAGTAATTACTCATGAGAGTTATTTGACCATTCACTGAGTTATAAATATTAACTTCATCAGCGATTTTTTTATATTTTTCAATGTATTCATTGATGAGCGCATATCTTTGTTCAATCATTGTTTGACTGGTATAACGTTTGGTTATTGTTTCGCGAATTTTTACTCTTTCAATTAATGTTTCCAAATCGCATAGTATAAAATCTATTTTTGTTTTGTAATTGAGTTTTTTTAAACTACTAAATAATTCCAGATGAGCGGGGTTAACGCCACTGTGTTCCATTGTGAGGGAATATTTATCTTCAATGGCGCGGCATAAAATCTCATAGCCTATTATACGAGCCGTGATCTCATTATTTTGAAAAGCAATTTTACTACCATGTTTTTGTAAATCATTTTGATAAGAGGATAAATCTTCCATAATCTTGTCAAAACTTAAAAAATTATCGCCACAAAGTTTTCGGCAAAATGTGGTTTTTCCGGATCCGGGAGCTCCGCTTATTTGCTCAAATGTTTTGCCTTTAGAGCAATGTGATAAAAAATAACAGATTAAATCTTCATATTCGTAACAGCGGATATGTTCATAATCATATGGTATTAAATCTTTTACTGATGGCATTAAATCGTATATTTTCATGCGTTGTATGCTAAAATGGTTGCTATAAATTGTCAAGCGAATGCAATATGATATTTAAATAAAAAAACAACTTGCTTTTAAGAAAAAATGTGATATGAATCCCGCGTGTTTAAACATAAGATAATGCATTATTATTCATGAGCAAAATTCAGCAAAATCAAATTGTTGGATGATTGCAATACTTAAGCGAATCGCAAAATAGAATCGTTTTTTATACATATTTTAAAATGTTGTAACCTCTCGCGTGCGGGGTTCAAATCGTTTGATTTGATGGTATTGGCGTGGGATTTTTAGCTAAAAAGGAAAATAATACAATGAAGGAATCTTATACGAGCAAAAGACGTGTAAGAAGAAATTTCGGCAGAATCGATGCTGTGGCTGATATGCCCAGTTTGATTGAGGTTCAGACCGGTTCTTATAATAATTTTATTTCCGCTGACGGACATGATAACAGTGAGTTCGGATTAGAGGAAGTTTTCAAATCAATTTTCCCTATCAGAGATTTTTCGGGTAATGGTGAGTTGGAGTTTGTGAAGTATGAGTTAGAAACTCCAAAATATGATGTTGATGAATGTATCAAACGTGATATGACCTATGCTGCTCCGGTTAAAGCAACGTTGCGTTTGGTAGTTTGGGATGTTGATGAGGCAACCGGTGCCAAGTCAATCCACGACATCAAAGAGCAGGATGTGTATATGGGTGATATTCCCCTTATGACCGAAAAAGGTACATTTATATTCAATGGTACCGAACGTGTAGTTGTTTCACAAATGCACAGATCACCTGGTGTGTTCTTTGATCATGATAAAGGTAAGACCATTTCTTCGGGTAAATATTTGTTTGCCGCTCGTATTATTCCTTATCGCGGTTCGTGGTTGGATTTTGAGTTTGATGCCAAAGATTTGGTTTATGTTCGTATTGACCGTCGTCGTAAATTGCCGGTAACTTCATTGTTATATTGCTTGTACTCAAAAGATACCATCGCTAAGATGGCCAAATTAGAAAAGCAGGGCAAATATCTTGATCGTTCAGAAATTAAAGGTATGGATAAAGAAGAAATCCTGCATTATTTCTATGACATCGAAACTTATGAAGCCGATAAAAAAGGTTGGAAGGTTAAATTTGAGCCCGAGAAGATGAAAGGGGTTAAATTTGACTTTGATTTGGTTAATGCCGAAACCGGTAAGTCGGTTTGGGAAGCCGGTAAAAAGCTCAATGCTCGTTTTGCTCAAAAATTGGCTGATAACGGGTTGAAGTATTATCGTATTGCTGATGAAAAAATTATCGGAAAGTTTTTGGGTGCTAATTTGGTAAATGCCAAAACCGGTGAAATGTTGGCCGAGGTTGGCGATGAAATTACCAAAGAATTATTGGAAAAGATTGCCGAAAACAAGATTAAAGAGATTACAACTTTGTTTATTGACGGAGTTAATGTCGGTCCATATATTCGCAATACAATGGCTGTTGACAAGAACTCTTGCCGTGAGGAGGCGCTGCTCGATATTTATCGTGTTATGCGTCCGGGTGATCCTCCGACATATGAAGCAGCAGATGCTTTGTTATATGGTTTGTTCTTTGACAAAGACAGATATGATTTGTCGTCGGTTGGTCGTGTAAAAATCAATTCGGCTATGGACATTTCTTTTGATGAAGCTCCGGATACCTTGGGCACTTTGCGTAAAGATGATATTTTACGCATTGTTAAGCATATGGTTGAGTTGCGTGATGGTAAGGGCGAAGTTGATGATATTGACCACTTGGGTAATCGTAGAGTTCGTTCGGTTGGTGAGTTGATGGAAAATCAATACCGCATGGGCTTGCTGAGGATGGAAAGAGCTATTCGTGAAAGAATGTCATCAGAGAACTTAAATAATGTTAAGCCGCAAGATTTGGTTAATGCCAAACCGATCGCCTCGGTTATCAGAGAGTTCTTCGGATCTTCTCAATTGTCACAATTTATGGATCAAAACAACCCGTTGTCAGAAATTACTCACAAACGTCGTTTGTCAGCTTTAGGTCCCGGCGGTTTGTCCAGAGATCGTGCCGGATTTGAAGTGCGCGATGTGCATCCGACACACTATGGTCGTATTTGCCCGATTGAAACTCCTGAAGGACCGAACATCGGTTTGATTAACTCATTGTCAACTTATGCTCGTATCAATAAATATGGCTTTATTGAATGTCCTTATCGTAAGGTTGTTAAAGGCAAGGTTACTTCCGAGGTTGAATATTTGTCAGCTGATCAAGAAGGTAAGTGCCTGATTGCCGAAGCTAATGCTAAGGTTAAAGATAATGGTCATTTTGAAGCTGAGTTGGTGGCATGTCGTCGTGCCGGTGAATTTGAATTTGCCAAACCGGAAGAGATTGATTATATCGACGTTTCGCCGAAACAATTGGTTTCTGTTGCAACAGCTTTGATTCCTTTTTTGGAAAATGACGATGCTAACCGTGCTTTGATGGGGTCAAACATGCAACGTCAAGGTGTGCCTTTGTTGCGTTCAGAGGCTCCGTTGGTTGGTACCGGTGTTGAAGCTGTTGTAGCTAAAGATTCCGGTGCTACGGTTGTGTGCAAAGCTGATGGTATTGTTGACTCGGTTGATGCTAACCGCATTGTGGTTCGCTCAAAAGCTGAGCATGCTGCCAATGCCGGTGTTGAAATCTATCGTTTGTCAAAGTTCCGTTGTTCCAACCAAAATACTTGCATTAACCAAGTTCCGTTGGTTCATGTCGGTGATGAGGTTAAAGAAGGCGACATCCTAGCCGATGGTCAATGCACTGATATGGGTGAGTTGGCTTTGGGTAAGAACGTTTTGGTTGCCTTTATGCCTTGGAACGGATTGAACTACGAAGATGCGATTTTGTTATCCGAACGTATTTCACGTGATGATGTGTTCACATCTTTGCATATTGAAGAGTTCGAGGTTATGGCTCGTGATACCAAGTTGGGTCAAGAGGAAATTACTCGTGATATTCCTAATGTCGGTGAAGATGCTTTGCGCAATTTGGATGAGGCCGGTATCGTTTATATCGGTGCTGAAGTTAAGGCCGGTGATATCTTGGTTGGTAAAGTAACTCCTAAAGGTGAATCTCCGGTAACCCCAGAAGAGAAATTATTGCGTGCTATCTTTGGTGAAAAAGCCTCGGATGTTCGTGATACTTCTTTACGTGTTCAGCCTGGTATTGAGGGCGTTGTAGTTGATGTTCATGTGTTCTCTCGTAGAGGCTTGGAAAAAGATGAACGTGCTTTGTCGATTGAACAACAAGAAATTTCTCAATTAGCCAAAGATCGTGATGATGAGATTGCAATTATTCGTCGCAACGTTGAAGCCAGATTGAAACAGATGTTGATTGGTCAGGAAGTTGTTGATGCCCCTAAAGGCACTTTGGCGAAAAAGACCAAGATAGCTGAAAAAGATTTGGCCGGTATACCTTCATCGCAATGGCGCAAGATTGTTGTTAAAGACGAGAAAGTTATGGCCAATATGGAAGAATTGCTTTCTGCCTTTGACAAACGTGTTGAGAAAGTTCAAGAACGCTTTAGTGATAAAGTTGAAAAGGTTCAACGCGGTGATGATTTGTTGCCAGGCGTTTTGAAGATGGTAAAAGTATTTATTGCTACCAAACGTAAAATTCAATCCGGTGATAAAATTGCCGGACGCCATGGTAACAAGGGTACTATTTCGCGCGTTTTGCCGTTGCAGGATATGCCTTATATGGAAGATGGTACACCGGTTGATATCGTTTTGAATCCGTTGGGTGTTCCTTCACGTATGAACGTTGGGCAAATCTTGGAAACTCACCTTGGTTGGGCTGCTCAAAAATTAGGACAGCAAGTTAATGAGCTGTGGGAGCAAGTCAAAAAAGGTGAAAAATCAGAAAAAGATTTGCGCGCCAAATTAAAAGATATATATGGCGAAAAACAATACAAGCGTGAAATTGAAAAAATGTCGTCTGAAGATTTGGATTTGATGATTCCGAATTTGAAGAATGGTATTCCGATGGCAACTCCGGTATTCGATGGTGCCACAGGTGATGATATTAATAAGATGTTGACAATGGCTGGTTTGCCGACTTCTGGTCAAATTGATTTGTATGATGGCAGAACCGGTGAGAAGTTTGATCGTAAAGTTACGGTTGGTATCATTTACATGATTAAACTGCACCACATTGTTGATGAAAAAATGCACGCTCGTTCAGTTGGTCCTTACAGTTTGGTTACACAACAACCTTTGGGCGGTAAGGCACAATTCGGTGGTCAACGTTTCGGTGAGATGGAAGTTTGGGCTTTACAAGCTTATGGTGCAGCCTATACCTTGCAAGAGATGTTGACAGTTAAGTCCGATGATGTGAATGGTCGTTCAAAAGTTTATGAAGCAATTGTTCGCGGTGAAGATACATTTGAGACAGGTATTCCTGAGTCGTTTAATGTATTGACTAAAGAAATCAAGTCATTGTGCTTGAATATTGAACTGTTGAACGAAGAAATTTAAGCTGAAGAGGAGTTATTACAGATGAATGATGTAGCAAAATATTTTGGTGGGCAGGTTTCGGCCGAAACTTTTGATAAAATCAAAATTTCGATAGCTTCTCCTGAGCAGATTCGTTCATGGTCTTACGGAGAGGTTAAAAAACCTGAAACCATTAACTATCGTACTTTCAAGCCGGAAAGGGATGGTTTGTTCTGTGCTCGTATTTTTGGTCCGGTAAAGGATTATGAATGCTTGTGCGGAAAGTACAAACGTATGAAATATCGCGGTATTGTTTGCGAGAAGTGCGGTGTTGAAGTAACATTGTCAAAGGTTCGTCGTGAGAGAATGGGACATATTGAGTTGGCTGCTCCGGTCGCTCACATCTGGTTCCTGAAATCTTTGCCGAGCCGTATTTCAATGATTACCGATATTCCGATGAAAGCGTTGGAACGCGTATTGTATTTCGAGAGCTATATTGTAATTGAGCCGGGTTTGACACCATTGGGTGTTAATGAGTTGTTGACGGAGGATCAATATCAGGAAGCTTTGGATGAATATGGTGAAGATGCTTTCCGTGCCTCTATCGGTGCTGAGGCTTTGAAAGAGATATTGTCTAATATCGATTTGGAGGCTGAGAGAGCTAACATTCGTGCCGAATTGAAAGACAATGCTTCAGAGGCCAAACGCAAAAAGTTAGTTAAACGCTTGAAGATTATTGAGTCTTTCATTGATTCTAACACCAAGCCGGAATGGATGATTTTAGATGTTTTGCCGGTTATTCCGCCAGAGTTGCGTCCTTTAGTGCCTTTGGATGGCGGCAGATTTGCCACTTCGGATTTGAACGATTTGTATCGTCGTGTTATCAATCGTAACAATCGTTTGAAGAGACTGTTGGAATTGCACGCTCCGGACATTATTGTTCGTAACGAAAAGAGAATGTTGCAAGAATCAGTCGATGCTTTGTTTGATAATGGTCGTCGTGCTCGTGCTATTACCGGTACCAACAAGCGCCCATTGAAATCTTTGTCAGATATGCTGAAAGGTAAACAAGGTCGTTTCCGTCAAAACTTGTTAGGTAAGCGTGTTGACTATTCCGGTCGTTCGGTTATTACGGTTGGTCCGGAATTGAAATTACAACAATGCGGTTTGCCCAAAAAGATGGCTTTGGAATTGTTCAAACCTTTTGTATATTCTAAGTTGGAACTTTATGGACACGCAACAACCATTAAGGCAGCAAAGCGTATGGTTGAAAAAGAACGTCCGGAAGTTTGGGATATCTTGGAAGAAGTGATCAGAGAGCATCCGGTATTGTTGAACCGTGCTCCGACTTTGCACCGCTTGGGTATTCAAGCTTTTGAGCCGGTATTGGTTGAAGGTAAAGCAATTCACTTGCATCCTTTGGTTTGTACCGCATTTAACGCCGACTTCGATGGTGACCAAATGGCTGTTCACGTACCTCTTTCGATTGAAGCTCAATTGGAAGCTCGTGTATTAATGATGTCAACTAACAACATTTTGTCACCGGCATCGGGTAAGCCGATTATCGTTCCGACACAAGACATGGTTTTGGGTATTTACTACCTGACCTATGAAGCAGAAGGAATGAAAGGCGAAGGTATGATATTTGCTGACTTTAACGAAGTTCAGATGGCTTTGTTTGAGAAAGTAGTTGACTTGCATGCCAAGATTAAGTGCCGTATGGAATATGTTGATGATGACGGTAATTTGAAATATGGTTTGGTTGATACCACACCGGGGCGTATTATCGTATCAGAAACCTTACCAAAGCACAAAAATGTTTCGTTTTCATTGGTAAACCGTTTGCTTAGAAAGAAAGAAATCGGTGAGATTATTGACACGATTTATCGTCATTGTGGTCAAAAAGAAACCTGCTTGTTTGTTGACAAGATTATGACTTTGGGCTTCACCAATGCATGTAAGGCCGGTATTTCATTCGGTAAGGATGATTTGATTGTACCTGATGCTAAAAAGACCTTGATTGAAGAAACCGAAAAACAAGTTAAGGAATTTGAGCAACAGTATCAAAACGGTTTGATTACCAAGGGTGAAAAATATAACAAGGTTGTTGATATTTGGGCTGCTTGTACAGATAAAGTTGCCGATGAGATGATGAAGAACATCTCTAAGACTGAGAACGGTTATATTAACTCAGTTTATATGATGGCTCACTCCGGTGCTCGTGGTTCGGCTGCTCAAATGCGTCAATTGGCCGGTATGCGTGGTTTGATGGCAAAACCGTCAGGCGAAATTATTGAACAACCGATTATTTCAAACTTTAAAGAAGGTTTGACTGTGTCGGAATACTTCAATTCAACTCACGGTGCACGTAAAGGTTTGGCCGATACCGCTTTGAAGACCGCTAACTCCGGTTACTTGACCCGTCGTTTGGTTGATGTAGCTCAAGATGTGGTTATTACCGAAACCAACTGCGGTACCGAGCGCGGCATTATTGTTCGTCCGGTTGTTGATGGCGGTAATGTTATCGTGTCAATTGGTGATAGAATTTTGGGTCGTACAATCCAAGAGGATATTGTTCATCCTGAGACCGGTGAAGTTATCGTTAAGAAGGGTAAACTAATTGACGAGAATGATGTTGAAAAGGTTGAGGCTGCAGGTGTTGAACAGGTTAAAATTCGTTCGGTATTGACTTGTGAATGCAAACATGGTGTTTGTGCCGCTTGTTACGGACGTGACTTGGCCAGAGGTACTCCGGTTAATATCGGTGAAGCTGTTGGTGTTATTGCTGCTCAATCCATTGGTGAACCCGGTACGCAATTGACCATGAGAACTTTCCACATCGGTGGTGCGGCACAGAAAGGGGCTGAGCAAGCTTCAGTTGAAGTTCCGTTTGCCGGTGTAATGAAATTAGATAATGGTCACGTTGTTATCAACTCAGAAGGTCATGGTTTGGTATTGTCTCGTAACTGTGAAATTGTGATTGAAGATGCTCAAGGCAGAGAAAAATCACGTCACAACATTCCTTATGGTACCAAGTTGTTGGTGGCTGAGGGCGATAAGGTTAAAAAAGGCCAGAAGATTGCCGAATGGGATCCGTTTACTGTTCCGGTTATTACTGAAAAAGCTGGTAAGGTTGAGTTGGTTGATTTAATTAACAATGTTTCTGTTAAAGAAGTTACCGATGAAACAACCGGTATTGTATCTAAGATTGTAATTGATTGGCGTTCAAATTCAGCTAATGCCGGATTGAAGCCAAGTATTATCTTGAAAGATGCCAAAGGTAAACAGGTTACATCTGATAATGGTAAAGAAGTTCGCTATTATATGGCAGCTGATGCAATTTTATCAGTTGATAACGGTACAGAAGTTAAGGTTGGTGATGTTATCGCCAGAATTCCCAGAGAATCTTCTAAGACTAAAGATATTACCGGTGGTTTGCCGCGTGTTGCCGAGTTGTTCGAAGCCAGACGTCCGAAGGATCCTTCAATTATTTCCGATATAGATGGTATCGTTGAGTTTGGTAAGGATTATAAGTCGAAGCAGCGCATCACGGTTGTTCCTACAAAGGGTAATCCGGTTGAATACCTGATTCCTAAGGGCAGACGTTTGATTGTTCAGGACGGCGATGTTGTTAAGAAGGGCGATGCTCTTGTAGATGGAACACCGGCTCCGCACGATATTTTGCGCGTTTTGGGTGTTGAAAAATTGGCCGAATACTTGGTTAAAGAAATTCAAGATGTATATCGCTTGCAAGGTGTTAAAATCAACGATAAGCACATTGAAGTAATTGTATCTCAGATGTTGCGTAAAGTTGAGATTACCAATCCGGGTGATACTACTTTCTTGGTTGGTGAACAAGTTGATGCCGATGATTTTGAAGCCAGAAATGCTAAGGCTATTGAGGCGGGTGAAACTCCGGCTCAGGCTGATCCTGTCCTGCTTGGTATTACCAAGGCCAGCTTGCAGACTAAGTCATTTATTTCTGCAGCATCATTCCAAGAGACCACCAGAGTCTTGACCGAAGCAGCAGTTGAAGGAAAAGTTGATGACTTGCGCGGCTTGAAAGAGAATGTTATTGTCGGACGCTTGATTCCGGCCGGTACCGGAACGGTATTGCGTGCTTTGAAGAAGGTTGCCGCACAAAACGACAAAGAAATTCAAGCGATGAAGGAAGGACAAGCTCAAATAGGATAGTTGAAAGCTCGTCTATTGGTCTACTACTTGAAACTCACTTGGCTCATGTACTTCTTTTGTACACTACGCCAAGTGAGTTTCTTCGTATTAGACGCAATATCCGAGCTTTCGGTACTATACTGTAAAATTATTTGGGTTCATGTACTTCTTTTGTGCACTACGCCAAGTGAGTTTCTTTGTATTAGACGCAATATCCGAGCTTTCGGTACATATAAAAACTTGTTGTTTTAACGATAAAATTGTGGTATAATACGCGAGTTATTAAGGAGATATGCCGTGCCTAAATATAAACATACACCATGTGTATTATGTTTGATTGAAAATCCGCAAACTCATCAGTTGCTGATGGTGAAAAATTTGCGCGGTATGAATAAAGGATTTTATAATTTTGCCGGTGGAAAGTTAAATTGGGGTGAAGATATTCGCGCGGCTTTGGTACGAGAAGTTAAAGAAGAAACTAATTTAACCTTAACAGGAGCCAAATTTGTCGGAAGAATTGATGTTGTGCCGGCAAATGTTAAAAAAGTGCGTGCAGATACAAATGATTGTCAAGTCTATGTCTTTTATAGCAATAAATATAAGGGTGAAGAGAAAGCTGCTGATGGCGAAGTAGAGCTTCAATGGTTTGATAAAGATAAAATTCCTTTTGAAAATATGCGAGATAATGACAGGTTGTGGCTACCCAAAGTTTTGAATGGTGAGATGGTAAATATGAAATTTAGACGCGATCAGGACGGAAAATTAGTTGATGTATGCGAAAAGGCAACGAATAAAAAGTGTTTTGATAAACGTTTTCAGTATTATGCTTTTATGAAAAAAGTGATTGCAAAATCTACCTTAAAATAATAACTGTTTGTTTTTGTGTTATTTTTCAAAAAAAACTCTTCTGTTAATAAATTTATAACCATCTGTTTGTCATAATGCCATTACTGGTATTTTAACAACTGTATGGTTGGTTTATGAAAACGAGGAAGACAACAGATATGCTTGATACAATTATCAATGATGATTGTATTAAGGTTATGGGCGAAATGGAAGAAAAATCGGTTGATTTGATTTTTGCCGATCCTCCCTATAATTTACAGTTGGGTGAAGCTTTGTTGCGTCCGGATAACAGTAATGTCAGCGGTGTTTATGAAGAATGGGACAGCTTCGAGAATATGGAGGCTTATGACCAATATACCATCGCATGGATGAAGGCGGCGCGCAGGGTTTTGAAAGATGATGGGGCTTTGTGGGTTATCGGGTCGTATCATAATATATTCAGAGTCGGTAAGATTTTGCAGGATTTGGGATTTTGGATATTAAATGATATTATTTGGGATAAGGTCAATCCAATGCCCAATTTTAAGGGAACGCGATTTACTAATGCTCATGAAACATTAATATGGGCCTCAAAAAACCAGAATTCAAAATATACCTTTAATTATGAGGCGATGAAGGCCTTAAATGAAGACACTCAGATGCGCTCGGATTGGCATATTCCACTATGCACGGGTAAAGAAAGATTGAAAGATGAAAATGGGAATAAACTACACCCGACACAAAAACCGGAAGCTTTGTTATATCGGGTGGTTGTTTCATCATCGAAGGTAGGAGATGTGGTGTTGGATCCGTTCTTTGGAACAGGGACGACCGGTGCAATTGCCAAAAAACTGGGAAGGCATTTTATCGGAATTGAAAAAGACAAATCATATATCAAGGGAGCTCAGAATCGAATTGATGCGGTTGTGCAAGTTAAAGATTTGTCTTGTTTGGAATATATGACCAAGAAGAAAATGCCACGCATTCCGTTCGGTAATGTGGTAGAGCGCGGACTTTTGCAGCCCGGCGATATGCTTTTTGATGCGACACGCAAACATTGTGCGGTGGTGCGTTCGGATGGAACATTAAAGAGCGAGCAAACTGAAGGGTCAATTCATCAGGTGGGTGCAGCAGCACAAAATGCTCCGGCGTGCAACGGTTGGACCTATTGGTATTATGAAAATCAGAAAAAAGAATTGGTTTGCATTGATTCTCTGCGTGATGCATTGCGTGCGGAGGATGGTATATAAATTGCAAAAAAGTTATTGTGCTGAAAATAAACTTGGGCTATATTAAATCCAAGTTTATTTTTTTACAAAAGATATAAAAAGTTATGGTTGACTGGCAACAAAGCAGACTGGCGGAGAAAAGCGGAGTTGATAAATTTACCAAAACAGTAAAACGCGAAAATTATGCCGCCATAGATTTAGGTACTAATTCTTGTCGGTTGGTGATTGCATCACCAACACCGTCTTCGTTTCACGTTGTCGAAACTTTTTCGAAAATAACTCGTTTGGGTGAGGGGATAATAAACAGTAATGAATTGTCGCATACGGCAATCAGACGGACGATTAATGCCTTGAGAGTTTGCGCCGGAGTTTTGGAAGAATATGCTCCGATTAAAGCTGCGCGTTATGTTGCCACTGCTGCTTGTCGTCGAGCCAGTAATTGCAAATATTTTATTGACTTGGTCAAAAAAGAAACCGGATTGAATATTGAGATTATATCCAGTCAGGAAGAAGCACGCTTGGCGGTGGTTGGTTGTATTCCCTTGTTAAATCGCCATATAAAAAGGGCATTAGTTTTTGACATCGGGGGAGGATCGACAGAAGTATCACTCGCCAGAATGACGTCTTCCGGCAAAGCAATTATTGAAGGATATGTATCTTTACCCTACGGAGTGGTTACGGTATCGGAAGCTTTTCCAAATCACGAAATGACGGAATTAGCTTATGATACGATTGTGGAACGTACTCATAAAATTTTGAGTGATTTTGAAAGCAAATATCATATTGCTGAAGCAATTGCCCGCCAAGAAATTCAGGTCTTGGGAACATCGGGAACAGTTACGGTTTTGGGGGCTGTGCATTTGAACCTTACGCATTATAATCGTTCGGTAGTTGATGGTTTGACTATGAGTTATAATGATTTGATGCGGACAATCAATAAAATTAAGCGTATGGGGGATGAGGGACGAAAAAAACACGCTTGTATCGGTGCTCAAAAAGCTGATTTGACAGTGGCAGGTTGTGCTATTATTGAAGGGCTAATGACATTTTGGAATATGTCAGAATTAACCATTGCTGATAGAGGAATTCGTGAGGGGATATTATTGGATTTGATGCATTCGGACAATAGTATCAAAAAAGTGCGTCGTTGGTATCCGAAAAAACCTTATTGGCAAAATCGCAAACGATTTGGTAATGGTAAAAAAGCCAATTTTCGCGAGAAAAAAAATGACAAATAGAAACTACGCAGCCATAGATTTGGGTTCTAATTCGTGTCGTTTGCTGATTTGCAATGAATGCGGAAAGACTTTGTGGGCTGAGAATTATTCCACGCGTTTGGCGGAAGGAATGCGCCAAGCCAAAGGGTGTATAACGCCGGAAGCCATAGCTCGGGCGAAAGATGCTTTTGTAAAAATTAAAAAATCTTTGGATGATTTTGGGGTTGAGGAGAAAAATCTACGCGCAATAACCACCGCAGCTTGCCGCATAGCGAAAAATGGTCGAGATTTTATTGATGAGATTAAAAAGGTGAGCGGAATCAGGCTGGAAATAATTGATAGTCAGGAAGAAGCCGAACTTAATTTGCAAGGGGCATCTGAGCATGTCAGAGGTAAAACGCCGTATTTGATTATTTGGGATATCGGTGGTGGTTCAACAGAGGTTACTTTAGCTTATAACAAAGCAAAACCGGAGTTAATTAAAACGGTGTCAATTCCTTATGGTGCTCGCAATGGGGCAGAGGAATTCGGCCTGCAAGAATATGATGCCGTAAAAGCACAAAATTTGCAGGCCAAAGTTGATGAGTATTTGGATAATTTTTTTGACGGGCTCGTTATGCCGAAAGCAGATGATATAAGTTTTGTGGCAACCTCATCAACAGCTTTACGATTGGTAGCAATGATTGAAAAAAAGACAAAATATGTGCGCGAGGATGAGGATGGGCATATCATAACGCAAAAGGCGATGAACAGTGTTATAAACGAACTTTGCGGTAAGTCGGTTGCGGAAATGGCAAATAATCCTTGTATTGGTGAAACCAGAGCTCCGATATTCATGGCAGCGGTGGAAATTTTTGAACGAATTGCTCAAAAACTTGATGCCGATAATATCACAGCTTCGTTGAAAAGTGCCAAAGATGCAATAATTGCGAATTTGATTGAGAGAGATAAAAAACATGGTTAAAGCGACTAAATCAGCGAAATTGGTTGAAGGTCGTCACACCTTAGCAGTAAAGGTAAAGACGGCGAAATACAAGAAAAAATCTTCAAATCAATGGTTGTTGCGTCAGTTGAATGATCCTTATGTCAGCGAGGCACAAAGATTGGGTTATCGCTCAAGAGCAGCATTTAAGTTGATACAACTGGATGAAAAATATCATTTTTTAGGCAAGGGTAAAAATATCGTCGATTTGGGGTGTGCTCCGGGTGGTTGGACGCAGATTGCAGTTATGCGCAACAAGGGGCAGGGCAAGGTTATCGGTATTGATATTTTGGAAACTGCACCGATTGAAGGAGCACAGCTGATATGTCAGGATTTTACCTCCGATGATGCGGCTGATAAGTTGAAAGCTTTGTTGGATGGTGAGGCTGATGTGGTGATGAGTGATATGGCAGCCAACACCATCGGACATCAACAAACTGACCATTTGCGCACGATTGCTTTGGTGGAAGCGGCTTATGATTTTGCCAAGCAAGTTTTAAAAAAAGGCGGCATTTTTATAGCTAAAGTTTTTCAGGGCGGTGCCGAGGGAGAATTGTTGGCTGATGCCAAGCGCAATTTTGAAAAAGTAGCACATTGCAAACCATCGGCAAGCCGCAAGGAATCACCGGAAACCTATTTTGTAGCAATAGGTTATAAGAAAAGTTCGCATAATTGACAGCTAATTGAAGAATTCACAATTTGCGAAATGCTCATTTACGTTTATAGTAAACTCCGCTTTCGCCAATTTTAATTCTTAATTATCTGTCTAATTCTTCGAACTTTTTCGAGTCAGTGTTTTTGTTGAATTGAGAGGATAGTATCAAATGCAGTCAGGCGCACGTTATCAAGCAATATTAGAGATTATAACGGAAGTGTTCAAAGATGAACAACCGGCCGATAAGATTATTAATGATTATATCAGGGCGCGTAAATATATCGGCTCCAAAGATCGTAAGTTTATTGTTGATACAACTTGGCAGATTATCCGCAATCGTTGCAAGTTGACTTTTGATGCCAAAAGTTCTGAGCCACGCAAAATTTTGCTGTATTTTGCCAAAGACAGATTAGAAGAAGTTTTTGATAATTCAACCTATGGAGTAGCTCCGTTAAGTGAGGATGAGCGTGTTTGGTTGGAAAAAGAGAATGAAGAACCTTATCCCAATTGGGTGGAGGCGGAGTGTCCACAATGGTTGTATGAGAAAATCGGTAATTTGGAATTTTGTAAAGCTCTGAACGGGCAAGCCCAAACCGATGTCAGAGCCCACGGAATTTCGTCAGATGAATTACAATCAAAGCTCAAAGCTGAGGGAATTGAAAGCATCAAAGGGCAATATTCACCCTATTGTTTGCATATAGCCGAGCGATTGGTTTTAAATAACTGTATGGCTTGGCAAGACGGCTATTTGGATGTGCAAGATGAGGCCAGCCAATTGGCGGCAATTTTGATTGATGCCAAGCCGGAACACAAGATAATTGATTATTGTTGCGGAGCCGGGGGTAAATCTTTGGCTTTGAGCAATATCCTGAAAGATAACGGACATATTTTGGCTTATGATATTGAAGCAAAACGCTTGGAGGCTATTAAGCCGCGGATGGCACGGCTTGGTGTGCATAATATAGAGCTAACCGAGATAATTGCTGATTCTGATAAAGATTTTGACCGATTTATATTAGATGCACCTTGTTCGGGAACCGGAACTTGGCGGAGGGCGCCGGATGCCAAATTTAGATTAACTAAAGAAAAGTTGTTCGGTTTGACTAAAATTCAGGCGGAGTTGTTGGAAATTGCGGCGACTAAAACCAAAATCGGCGGGAGAATTATTTATATCACCTGTTCGGTTTTAGCGGATGAAAATGAAAAGCAAATCGAGCAATTTTTGGTTGTGCACAGCGAGTTTAAGCCGGTTAATATGAAAACATTATGGGAGGGCAAAATTGCCGCGCCTTATCCGCATGATGATGAAAGGTGGTTGAGGTTGTCACCTTATAAGACCGGAACTGATGGATTTTTTATTTGTGTATTAGAAAAGTTCGGATAGTGAGTCATCTAATACAGAAAAATTCAGCCAAGCTAAGTCACACACGCTTAATACGCTCCTGCCGCTTAGCTTGACTTTTCTTATTATCCGAATTACCGATTCGTTTGTTTTAGTATGATTATTACATTTTGCCGTTTTGCTGATAGATATAAGAGATGATTTCGGCGACGGCGGCAAAAGCCTCGAGGGGGATTTCTTGGTTGATGTCAACCGCTTTTAAGATTTGCAATAAGTCAGCATCTGAGCGGATTTCAATATTGTTAGCGCGGGCTATTTCGATAATTTTTTCGGCTATTTCGCCTTGACCTTTGGCTAATACTTTCGGCGCATTGTCTTTTGCCTGGTCATAGCCTAAAGCCACAGCATATTTTTCATCTGTGGACAAATTTGATGTTGCATTGTTTTTAAGTCTATTTGTGCTATTATCTTTCATGGGTATTTGGCACTCCAAGGCGAAATTATATTGCTTATGATAATATGTTCTTTGGAGTTTGCAAGATGTTTTGTTTGGCATAAAAATTGCATGTTTTATAATGAAATATTAAGGGGAAACAGATGGTCGATTTACGCAATTTAACGGTTTTTGATATGGCTGGGCGCAATATGCAGTATTTATCGGCCAAGCAGCGAGTTATTGCACAGAATATTGCTAATGCTTCAACCCCGGGTTATCTGGCTAAAACAATTGAAGAACCGGCTTTCTTGAATGGGGCGAATGCCGGAAGGACGGCGATAATTAGCGGTTTGACAACGACTCATGCCAAGCATTATGCCACATTGAAGTCGGTTTCGGATGCCAAAACGCGTGGCGGCTACAAGGTTCATACAGCTACGTTGAAAGATGCTTTAACGATTGACGGCAATGGTGTGATTGTTGAAGATCAGATGAATGAGGCCAGCAAAGCCAGCAATGAGTATAAAAAGATGATTACCATCTATAACAAATACAAAAATATGATTTCAACGGCCAACACCAAGATTAACGGATAATAGACAATGGCAAATGATTTGACTATAAGTGCAGATATCGCATCCTCGGGAATGAAAGCTCAGGCCGAGCGGCTGAAAGTTATTTCGCAAAACATGGCAAATGCTGACTCGGTTTCTGCCGAAAAGGGCAAAGAGCCTTATCGTCGTCAGGTGGTTAGTTTTGCCAATTATGTTGATCCTAAGACCGGAGCCGAAAAAGTTAAGGTTGATAAAATTGTTAAAGATATGTCGCCTTATGAAAAAAAGTATGATCCGCATCATCCGGCCGCAGATCAACAAGGCTATATTGAATTGCCCAATGTCAATCCTTTGATTGAGATGATGGATATGAAAGAGGCACAGCGGGTTTATGAAGCTAACTTAAATATGCTGAAAACCGCGCGTGAGATGAATAATTCGGTTTTGGATATATTGAAATAATTTTTAATTTGGGGAGATTAAAATGAATTCAATTAACAATGCATTAGCCGCTTATCAGACAGCTTTGAATCGTATCGGCTCAGCCGGTCCGCAAACGCAACAAATGACATCACAAGTTGCAGTAGACAACAGTTTTACTGATGTTTTGAAGAATGTGGTTGATGAGACTGTTTATGCTCAGAAACAAGCAGAAATCACCACCATCAACGGCATTAAGGGACAAGCCGATATCCAAGATGTGGTTTTGGCCATATCTAATGCCGAACAGGCTTTGGAGACGGTTGTTGCTGTTCGTGACACGGCGATAAAGGCTTACAACTCAATTATGCAAATGAACATATAAAAAACTCGTATAATGGCGCATCTAGAGCCAAAATAGCGAAAGAGAGAAAATTCACGTAGGCTTTACTACGCTAAAATTTTCTCTCTTCTTATTTTGACTTTATCTACACCATTTTCCAAGTTTTTTAATTGTACGTGGGGTAGGAATTTTACTTATAAAGTACAATTAATATATTGCAAGACACTTTTTGCATAATTTTATTTTCTTATGACTTGACAATCAGTTTGATATTTTTTAATCTCTTAAATGAAATATCGTTGATATTTCAAGGGCGTCAGAACCCTTTAAACTAATGCATAGTCGCATTTGATGTGGCGACTAATAAATTATACGTCGATTTTCGTTCTTGATATGGACGGATGTCGGCGAATAAGGCTTTGGCCAAATAAGCCGAGCCGTCTTTTATGCGTTAGTACGGTTTCTGAACATCCGCCCGCCTTTTTTATAAGAGCGGGTTTTTTGTTGGAACTTTAGACTATAAAGGACTTTTTTGATGATTAAGCATAAATTGATGACAGGTTTGACAGCAGTAGTTTTCCTTTGCGGATGTACTACATTGAGCGGACAAGAGCGTATCCAGTTGCAACAACTTAAAGCTAATGGCATTACAGTTGATAAATCTGTCGGTAATTGGGAACGACCAGCCAATCCGGCAATGGCAGGTGCATTGAATTTGCTTCCAGGTATCGGCAATTTTTATTTGGCAGCAGGTAATGGCGGCGATAGCACACATTATTTATATGGAACTTTAAATTTATTACTTTGGCCGATTTCTATTTTGTGGGGTGTGCCAGAGGCGGCGGTTGATGCCAATTGCATAAATGAACGTGAGATGATTTATTATTATCGCTACGATATTCAAGGCAAAAAAGATATAGCCAAAGCTAGTGTAGTATTGGAGTAAAAATAAAAGAGGCTTGCGAGAAAGCCTCTTTTGTTATCTTTGCCAGAAGTTTTTGCAAAGTAAAACTAATACTGTCATAACTTCAAGACGTCCCAATAACATGGTAAAAGATAAAATTATTTTTACGGTATCGCTAAAATCAGCATAAGACATGTTATTACTCAAGGTGCAACCAACATTGGTTATGCAGTTGATAACGGCACTAAATGCGGTCAAAAAGTCAACCCCGCAAAGCGAAACAATAGTGGTTATAATTACAATACTGAAAAAATAAGCCATGAAAAAGATAACTACGGAATTGGCAGCAGTTGAACTGACATTAATCTTGCCAACCTTAAGCGGCAACATGCGATTGGGTTCGGTGGTCGTAATCAGAGCTCTTTTAAGTTGAGCAATTATAACCTGCCAGCGAAATATTTTGACCGAGCCGCTGGTTGATCCGCTGCATCCTCCGGTAAGAGTGAATATTAATGCGGCAGTGGCAGCAAAAGCACCCCATTGCAGATAATCGGCAGAAGCATATCCGGTTGATGAAGTTAAGGATATAACCGTAAAAACAGCCTGACGCAAAGCATCAAGCGGGGTGTAGATGTCGTTATAACTCAGCCATCCCCACATTATCGCAACATAAAAAATAAGAATTTTAATAAATGCTCCGACTTGACCGGAACGCAGTTGACCGAATTGATGTGAGGCAATCAAATTGTAGAAAAAGGCTAAAGGGCAAGCTCCTAAAAACATAAATAAGGCAATAATCCATTCGATGGACGATGAATTATAGGCACCGATAGAAGCATTGTGGGTTGATGAGCCGCTGGTAGATATAGTGGAAAGAGAATGGCATAAGGCATCAAACCAAGTCATGCCGGCTAGTTTGAGTGAAAATAGGCAAAGCCCGATTAAAATCACATAAACCAAAATTATGCGTTTGGCCATGTAGCTTATTTTGGGCATAAATTTTTCATTGACATCAGAGTTCTCGCGTTGGAAAAGTTGCATGCCGCCAATGCCCAAAAAAGGCAATAATGCCGTAGCAAAAATGACAATTCCTACACCGCCCAGTCCGTTTAGCACCGCTCGCCATAACAAAATAGAAGGTGGAAGTTTTTCAATGCTTGATGATACACTGGCTCCGGTGGTGGTTATGCCGGAAAATCCTTCAAACAAAGCGTCGGTCAATGACATTCCGCTAAAAACAAAAGGTATGGTTGCTAACAATCCGACAGAGGTCCAGCTTAATACAGTCAAAAGATAAGCTTGACGGATGGATATTTCTTTAATTTTACCACGATTGCTCAAAAAGAGCGAAAAACCGATGAACATTGCTACAACCGATGCGCTTACAAAAATCGACCAATTTGTATCGTGGTGATATAAATCAAGCATAGCCGGAGCCAGCATAGCAATGCCCAGTACGCTGATGAAATAACCACAAATCATTAAAACCGGTTGCCACATAGAAAAAACTTTCAATCAGTATAAGCTTACATTTTGCGCAAAGCCTTGGGTAATCATGTCATGATTAATGCTCTTGTTTTCATAATAGCAAATGGCCGTAGCATGTTTATCAGAGGTATAGGCACCGATATAACAATCAACCTGTTTGCCATCATAAGTTTTTAGCATATACAATGAGGCATTTTTGTTGTTTTGTGAAGGAGTATATACACCATAGAGAAATATGCTGGTGCTATTAATCAAAGCCTCGTTGGCGTTGATAATTGTGAAACGCCCGGTGATTTTTTCAGGGCTATCCAAATAGGTTAAGCCTAAACTGTCATTGCGCTTAAAATAAACATCTGGTTGGGCAGTTTGTTCTGCAATTTTGGGTTGTTCTTCAGTTTGAGGTGCAATTTCTTCCAATTTATCACTAAAACTTTCACGTTGTATGGTAGTATCCGGGGCTGCGATTTCCGGTTGATCGGATTGGAACACTGGACGCTGCGCGGGAGCAGAAGTTTCATAATCAATAATGTCATTTTGATTTTTGTCTTTGGCATCATCAATCTTGGGGGGCTGTTTGTTGGTAAACTCGTTATATTTTTGAACAGCTTTTTCTTTCAACGGAGTGGTTGCTTCATATGCTTGAACAAATAAATTTTTATACCATTGCGGTATATTGGTAAACTCAATTTTGTATGCCAACAAAGGAACTAAAACAGCTGCAACAATAATCAGTACCAGGCATAAAAAAGCCCAAGGATGGATAAAAGGATAGAGAATAAAACGGAAAAAGCGATTTATCCATTTCATAAGTCCTTTGCTGGGACCAATATCGTCACTGTCTTTTTTTCTACCAAACATTATTTGGAACTCCCATATTTGTTTTTCATTTCTTCAATTTTTTCCGGAGCGATGCGCTCAAACAGCATATCGCCGACTTCAAATGTTTCGCCACCATGGAAGAAATTAATTTCTTTTGCCACATCAAAATTGCACAGACCAGATAAAGAAAGATTAAATTTGCTTAACATCTTAGATGAAGTTTCCGGCATAATCGGTGCTGAAACAATGGCAAAAATGCGAATTAAATTGATGCAGGTGCGTAAAATGACTTTGGCGCGCTGTTCATCTTCTTTAATAACCGTCCAAGGTTCGGCAACAGTGATATAGTTATTGCCTTCAACCCAAATAGCGCGCAACTCAGCCAAAGCTTTGCGAAACTCCATCTGCTCCATAAACTTGATGTAATTATTTATTTTGGTTTGCAAAGTATCAATCAGGCCTTTTTCCAGATCGCTAAATTCGCCGCCGGATGGGACATTATCGCCCAATTTTGATGATGTCATTTTCAAAACACGGGAGACAAAGTTACCTAAAACGCCGTTCAAATCTTTGTTGACTGCACCGGCAAACAAATCCCATGTAAAAGAAGCATCCGATGATTCGGGGGAATTAGCCATAATCCAATAGCGCCAGTAATCGGCAGGAAATTCTTGGACGGCATCTTCAGCAAAAATACCGCGATTTTCTGATTTGGAGAATTTACCGCCGTCATAAGTAAGATAGCTGAAGCCTTTTAGAAAATCGACTTGCGTCCAATCTTCGCCGGTACCGATCAGAGTGGCGGGAAAAGTAATTGAGTGATAAGGAACATTGTCTTTGCCCATAAATTCGACATGGCGAACATTTTCGGGATTAAGCCACCAATCTTGCCAATGACGATGCTCTTTATCAAGAGCTTCCCATTGTTTGGTAATGCCGATATAGCCAATGGGGGCATCAAACCAAACATAAAAAACTTTGTCTTCAAAGCCTGGTTTGTTAACCGGAAATCCCCATTTCAAATCGCGAGTAATGCAACGTTCCTGTAAGCCTTCTTTGAGCCATTTAAGCGCAATAGTATAAGCAACCTCGGGCCAAAAAGGCTCTTTGGTTTTTACCCAAGCGGATAATTTTTCTTCTAACTTAGGTAAATTGAGGAAAAGATGCTTGGTTTCGCGAACTTCCAAATTAGTTGAACCGGAAATAGTGCTACGAGCATTTATCAATTCAGTCGGCTCTAAAACACGAGTGCAGTTTTCACACTGATCACCGCGAGCTTTGTCATAACCGCAATAGGGACAAGTTCCGGTAATGTAGCGGTCAGCCAAAAACATTTTGTCATCAATGGAATAAACCTGTTTGATGGATTTTTCTTCAATATAACCGTTTTTATCCAATTGTTCAAAAATATGATAGGTCGCTTCTTTGTTTTCCGGGGTTGAGGTGCGGCCGAAAAAATCAAATGATAAGTTAAAATCTTGATATATTTTGGCATGACGGGCATGAAACATATCACAATAACTTTGAACATCCATGCCGGCTTTGAGAGCACCGACTTCGGAAGTTGTGCCATGCTCATCGGTTCCACCGATATACAAAACCTCATTTCCCATCAGACGCTGAAAGCGAGCATAAACATCGGATGGCAAAAGGCATCCGGCCATGTGTCCGAGATGGGGTACCCCGTTAATATAAGGCAAGGCCGAGGTAATCAAGATTTTTGACATTGTAAAAAGAACTCCTATAACATATTTGATATAAGCACCAATTTACAACATTATCCTCAATACTCAAGCAAAAAAATAATTATAATATAAAAAATCCGCCACCAACGATGACGGATTGGAATTATAAATCAAAGGCCATTATTTTGGAGCTTACACCGTTAATAACCGATAGTTTAGCGGTCAGTTCTTTGGTGATTTCCGGCGAACTTTCAAGAATAACATTAATTAAACGAACATTTTTTTCTTTATATGGCATACCGCTACGGCTTAAAATGCTGTCTGAATAGGTGTGTAAAATGGCGTTGATTTCAGCAATTTTGCTAAAATCTTTGATTAATATTCCAACATTAGCAATTTGATTAGGCATATTTTTTCTCCTTCATGTTTTAATATAACTTCATCAAAACAAAAAACAACGCTCAAATCAAGCGTTGTTTTTCAGATATTAAACTTATCGGTGTTAAGCAGTGGTATTAATCAAGCTGGCCATAAGATTATCCGAGTGACTTGCCTTGTTTTTGATAGAGGCAAGGTGGGTATAAGAGCTGGATAACATTACAGCGGTGGCATCATACTTCTGCGCTTGGATTTGTGCAGCATAAGCCGAAGATAGCTGCTCAGACGAAGAAGTGCTTGAAGTTAATGAAATGGTCTTGTTTTTAGAATCTTCAGAGTTGGCTTCTTTAACGAGATAGTCATCAGTGTACCTAGAGCCTTGTTTAATCTGAAGAACATAAGGTTTGTCTTCTTTAATGGTTTTATCGGTTGAATTAACCTCGATATAGTAATTACCTTTTTTGGCGCGATAATTACCTTCTAAAATCGATTTCATTGCGGCATATTCTTTGGAGTTTTTATCGGCAGTGCTGTCACCGACCAAAACAGTTTTTTTGCCTTGTTGTTTATAAATCTTAACGCTCATGCCGGGGGCAAGCTCATCAAGCAAACCGGCATTAGCTTTGGCGCGCTCTTCTTTCATTTTGGCAACTTCGGCACGAGCTTTCTCAATCGGTGTTTGCGGTTCAACCGGTTTGGGAGTTTCATCTTCCTGTTTGATACCCATATCAGAAAGTGTTTGCTCTAATTCCTTAAGTTTGGCCTCATAGGCTTTTTGACGAGCATTGTCGGCATCGACCGAGTCGCCGTTACGAATATTCACAAACAGTTTACCGTTAGACTGAACTTGAACGCGGTACATATCAGACGAGTCGTATTTACCCAACCGTCCGATGACTGAAATACGGGTGCGGTTTAATCTGGAATAGCCAAGATCACGCGCATTGGCGAAGTTCTCGTCAACATTGTTAACATCGGTAACCGACTTATCCCATCCGGCAACCCCGTTTATTTTATTACTTACGCTAGTCAGCGGCATAATTGTTCTCCTAAACAATCACTTAATATATGTTTAATTATATCATAAATTTTACTAAAAAACAATTAAAATATTAAGTTAAATTATGCCGCGAAAAGGTCTTTTATTTTGTCTAAAAAGCTCTTTTCCTGAGGTTGACAAGTATCGCCGGAAATGGAGCGAAATTCTTCCAAAATTTCCTTTTGGCGAGCAGAAAGATTGACCGGAGTTTCCACTTTAAGTTTAACGAACAAATCGCCTCGGGAAGTGGAGTGAAGTATGCTAAACCCTTGACCTTTGACCTTGATAATTTCTTCGGATTGTGAACCGGCAGGAACATTCAGCTCAATTTTGCCTCCGTCAATAGAAGGAATTTCGATTTTGCCGCCCAAAGCCGCGCAACACATTGATACCGGAACAACAGCATAAAGATTATTATCGCTACGTTCATAAAGTTTGTGTTCTTTAACATCGATAAAAATATATAAATCGCCGTTTTCACCACCACGAATGCCGGCTTGACCGGAACCGGCCATGCGGATACGCGCACCATCATAAATGCCGGCCGGAATTTTTACTTTGATGGTTTTTTTAGCTTTAACGGTACCGCTTCCTTTGCAATCAGGACATTGATCTTTGGCTAAATAACCGCTACCATGACAGTGCGGACATGACTGTTCAACGACAAAGAAACCTTTTTGCAACCTTACTTTACCGGTTCCTTTGCAGTGAGGGCAGGCTGGAGCCGGATTGCCATCAGCAGTGCCATGACCATGACAATGTGAGCAGGCTTCGGTAGTGTCAATGGTGATTTCTTTTTCAAATCCGGTAAAGGCTTCATCCAAAGTTATGCTCAAATCATAGCGAGCATCAGCTCCACGCAAGGAATAGGAACGATTTTGCGGACGTCCACCACCCATAAAATCTGAAAATACGGAAGAAAATATATCGGCAAATCCACCGGTGTCGCCAAATTCGAAATTGAATCCGCCATCAAAAGGATTGCCTCCCGCACCATTAGCAAAGGCCTGATGACCGTAGCGATCATAGGCGGCACGCTTTTGTTCGTCTTTTAGGACCTCGTAGGCCTCATTGATTTCCTTAAATTTGGTTTCAGCTTCCTTGTTGCCGGGATTGCGGTCAGGGTGATATTGCATGGCCAATTTGCGGAATGATTTTTTAATTTCATCACTGCTGGCAGTCTTAGAGACTTCCAAAATTTCGTAATAGTCTTTTTCAGTCATTATTTTTTTACTCTTAAATCCAACAAAACTCTTATCAGACTATTTAGGTTTTTTTTATTGAAAATGCAAGTAATTAAATAAATTTTAAGCAAGACAGGTTAAAATTTGAAAAAATATGTTTTTATCGACAAAATAGTTGCTAAATTTGTCAAATTATGTTATGATAGGTTAAATATTGAAAAATATCAGATTGTTGGAGGGTGAAATGGCTGACAAAATGACTTTGAGTGAGGAAGATTTTGAAAATTCATCTGAAGGTTTAGATTTATCAGAATTGTTTGATGCGGCAGGTCAAAATGAGGGAAATGTTATTAATGATGTGAATATTAAAAATATAAACAACATTATTGCCGCATTAAAAGATGAAAAGTTTCAACAAGACTATCCTTTTGCAACAAAGGCTGCTAATGAGTTGATTAATGGATTAGAGGAAGTTCTTGCGTCCCAGGAGCTTGAAAATTTACCTGATTTAAAAAAAGTATTTGGTGATTATCAGAAAAATATAGAATGGAAGGTAAGAGCTTGTTTGGCGCATTATTTGCGTGAGACAGGGAAATGTTATGTACCGGTGGTTAAAAAA
The DNA here is from genome assembly GCA_902799835.1 of uncultured Pseudomonadota bacterium. Lineage (GTDB taxonomy): Bacteria > Pseudomonadota > Alphaproteobacteria > RF32 > CAG-239 > CAZU01. The sequence goes on along the minus strand of CADCCF010000003.1, from coordinate 5,293 downwards.
GTAGAAACACTGAGCGATATCATAAAATATAGAGTTCGTTCCGATGATAATTTTGATAATGATTCTCAAATGCGCAAAATCGAATTGGATGTTTTGCATGGTGGCTTATTCAAAGGTAGGGAAGTTATCTCTGATGATGATTATAATAAGGCAAAAGATATTTTGGATAGGATGCTGCAGGTTCGTGATGTCGCCGGAATAGGTGATGGTGGGGTCGTAGCTGATATAGTTTCTCCTGAGGAAGTGGCAGAAGCATATGAAATAGTCAACAAAGGTGTAGATAATATTCCGCAAAAAGATGAAGATAAATTCAAGGAACTTTTAGCTGACAAAGTTATCGAAACTATATCGCAAAACTATGAAAATGAGCTAGCTCAACAGTTAGCAACACCTGAAGTTTTGGCTTTAGCTATTGAAGGCTATGATAGACAGCTGAAAGAGGATAAATTCAAAGATGATCAAGAAAAGCAAGATGTAGAACGTAAGAGAAAAGTTGCTTTGGAAGTAGCCAATATGAGAGTTAGAGAAATGGCTGAAGGAAGAGGCTATTTCTTTGCCGATATAACCAATGCAGCCGATTTGTATGATGGATATAATCGTGTTATTGCTATATGCCGGGAAGATGATAAGGCAAACAACAATGGAAGCAACGCATCTTTGTATGGTAAAGCTCAGCAGAACATAGATGATTATGTAGCTGTTTATGATCAGTATTATAATATTCCAAAGAAAGTTGATAGTGCAGTTGTGGCTAAGGGCTATGTTCCGCACATTAATGATAATGTTACTTATTATGGTAAAATCATTGATGAAATGGAATTTACCGAGGCTAACTTGGGGCAAGATGGTCGAGAGTTTTTAGAAACTTTAAGGAATTACAGATTTATCTCGGAATATCAGGGTGATACACCAGTATATGAGGAGTGCGTTAAAGAAGATAATAATGGTCAATTATACGTTGTTCCGGGAAGCTCACTGGAAGCCGTTTTAAGGTCGTCAGCTTTGGATGAATCATTAAGAGTATTGGATGCAAGACCTAAAGATAGATTATCCAAAGAAGAGTTGCTAGATAGAGCTAAGGGTAATGCTTTTTCTACTTTGATGGCTTTTGACAATGCAGAAAAAACGATAAAGCTGGGTTTGAAGGAAGAATTTGATAAATTTACCGATCCTAAGCATGTAGCGGAATTTAGACAAGCTTTGGAAAGCGGTCAAACCATGGAAATGTCACCATTAGGTATGGATTTGGCTTTGAAACGCAATGCTTCTAAGGTAGAAACTTATGGCAACCGTTTGAGAAACAGATTGGATCATGATTCAACAGAATATGTAAGGTCTGCTTTGCATGATCAAATTGTCAAGTTGGATAACAGGCTGAGTGATGATAATAAGAAAAAATATGGACAAACAGCTAAGGCAGTTAAACGTGCAGGTATCAGAAGAGCATGGATTGGTGGAGTTTTCAGTGCTGTAATTGCCGGTGCAACCAGTTATGGCATAACCAAAGCTTCTTTGTCGGTACCATTTTTAGCTAAAGGAACTAATACAGCTCTTGTTACTCAAGTATCAAGCGGAGGCGTAGCACTGGGATTTGGTCAGGAGTTGATAAGAGGGGGTGGCAAAGCTTTAGTTGGAGCTGTAGCTGGTGCGGCTGTTTCTACATTGGCTTATGTCGGTGTTAAAAAGATTACTGCTATAGTTAAGAAACAGAAATATACTTGGCAAGATGTTAAAAATGATCTTAGAGATCCTAGAACGATAGGTGTAATAGCTGCGGGTGCTTTATCTGGTGCATCTTTGGGATTTGCTATGTCCGGATGTCCGAAGTGCGCTGTAGCTTGCGGTGTCGGAGCTTTTGCTGCCGGTGGTTTTGCAAAGTATATTGGCCCTTACAGAGATTTGCGAGCTAAAGGTGTTAAGAGATTATCGGCAGTTTTGCAGGCGGTCGGAATATCTGCTATGACCATTGGTGCCGGTTTAGCAGGTCATAAACTTGCTATGCAAGGTGCAACGGAACAAACTCAAGAGGTAGTTGTTAAAGATAAAAAGAGAGCTGAAGATTTACTTAAGAAGAGCGAGAAAGATTTGAAGGCTGCCGGTATAAGAAGAGAAGATACGCAGCTTCCTGATGGTCAAGCTCCGAAAGGAGACGGTTGGATTCAAACTGGAACTCATAGAGAAGAACATTGGGGTGCTGATTTAGCAGCTAATTGTCAAAACCGTCTTTATCGAAATTATGATAAAGAGTGGGTTGATAGAATGATTGATAATGCTGTAAAGAACGGAGCTACGAGAGAAGATGCTCTCGTTCAAATGAATCATCAGTTAGTTTATCAGCAACATAATGGTATAGATAAAGCTAACATTATACCACAACTTAAAATAGGGCAACATGCTGGAGCAAATGATTTTGTTTCCACTAGTGGCGGATATCTTAAACAATGGGATGGCAATATGTGTTTGAGCCCGAAATTGGGGCAAAATGATGGACCGTTTGACTTTGTGAATGGTACATACGATATATCTAAGGTGGCCAATTTGGATAAGTTACCATTTGATCCTCGTTATGGTAGTATTTCTTACTACGCTGGTGCTCCTAAAGTTAATCTGGGTGCTGAAGCTGTAACAGCTTCCGGAACGGTGAAGTCTGGTTGGAGCATATTTACCGGTAAGAATTCGGCGGGAGAAAATATTCCGTTAGCTGATGCCGGAGCTAAATCACCAAGTTTTAGTTCATCGTATATGAATAGTTCATCGTCTAAAGATGTTACTATAACCAATTTCTTTGGTAGGGTTTTTGAAACACTTAAACAGAGTCCGGTTGCGGCTATGGGAATGCTGATTGTCGAGCCCTTCCACAGACTTAAGAGGGCAATAAGACCAGGAGCTAAGGCAGATAAAGTTCTTCCTTTGCAAGAAAAGAAGGTTGTAGAGACCAAAAAAGTATATGCTCCTACTTTCATACCTAAACCTAAACCTAAACCTAAACCTAAACCTAAACCTGAGCCAACTCCGGTTTATGATCCGCAATTGTTGTTGGATGAGTACAAAATTGTCTATGGTGGCACTTTGTGCAAAGAAGACAGAACTGGTAAGATTGAGCTTGATGCAAATGGCGAACCTCAGTTTATTAATAAGGATTGTAAAGATCGTTTCGATAAATATTACGATATGGTTGAAGAAGAGCGTCAAGCTGAAGAATTCCAGGGCGATATGAATGAATATCTGCGCACCCGTATGCAACGTCTTGATGAAATGGTTGAGCGCAAATGCGGTGAAACTAATACAACACCGGTTGCTAAATTGTATCAAGAAATGGATAAGGATCATGTGCGTGAAGGTACCGAGGCTGATAAGCTTGATGATAATGGTAACAGAACAGTAAGGATTAAAGCTGATTACAAGGCTCATGCCGATGAAGGATCCAGAGCCAGTGCAGCTGTGGTTGCTAATACTCGTACAGCTTGGATGGAATCTAATTTAAGTAAAGAATACAGAACTAAGCTGACACTTACTCATTTTATGGGATATATGGAACATGTTATTGTTAAGGATGATTTGGTTGCCGACGGCTCAAGAAATCCGGATTTGAATATTATGTTCAAAAATAATCCGAAATCTATCAAAGTTGTAGATACTGATACGGTTATCTTTGGTAAAGAAGTTACCGGCAGAGATGTTGTCATCAAAAATGTTGAGATTAATTCTGGAGATAATGTTTTGAAAAAGGAGTTAGCTGTCAGACAAGCTCTTGATGAATTGCATGGCGTTGATAGCAATCCAAAGACCAATGAACTTAAGGCTAGAATTGATAGAATAGCGAAACATAAAGAAGAGGAGAAAGCTAAAAAAGGAAATATCGGAAAAGGAAATAACGGAAAAGGAAAAGATGGAATAGTAAGGACTGGTGGAAATAGTGGCCCTTTACGATAAAAAGACGCCAGTAAGGCAATAAAATAACTTATGATCTTTAACACAAAAAACTCCGGAATGCCATTGTCATTCCGGAGTTTTTTTTCATTCCTTACAAATTTCTGCTTTTTCCTTCACGGTGAGCGTGTCCCACAGATGCCGACCATCGCTGAGCATAAACACGTTCCCAAACATTTTTATGTAGAACCTAAGCAGTTCTATTTTTTCATTTGCCGGAAGATCAAAGATGCGCCTCTCAGCACCGCCCCACAGACGCTCTTTGCTGGAGCTAATGTAGTCTTTAATCGCTTCGACTCTTCCCTTGGGATCCTTAAATAAATCATCTTGTTCTTTGAACAAGGAAACACATTCTTTCATAATGGTATTTTTTTAATTAAACATAATGATAAAATTTGCCTTGATTAAATATCATTTCGCAATTTTTGTCAATAAAAAACATCCATATGAATTTTCAGCTATATCGCATCAAGCATACACAAGAAAAAACTCGGATAACAAGGTTAGTGCGCAGAAAAAATTTCACAAACGATTTTATTTACAAGGAAACCTGATATTTGAGATGAGTAGAAGCAAAAACAAAAACTCTGAGATAAAACTATCATCAGAGCATAAAGCAAAAACAGTTCAAAAATATTAAAGAAGCATGGAAACTCGAAAAGTGTGGCAAATAGAAGTAAAAATAGAAAAGCTGAAAATTCTAATGTAGTAAAGCCTACATGAATTTTCAGCTGTTTCTTATTTTTACGATTAGTTACCCGCTTAGCGAGTTTCCAATGCTTACTTTAATATTTTCGATACCACACCGGCACCAACAGTGTGACCACCTTCACGAATAGCGAAGCGCAAGCCTTCGTTCATCGCAATCGGGTGAATCAATTTGGCTGTCATGGTGATGTTATCACCAGGCATTACCATCTCAGTGCCTTCCGGCAATTCAATTGCACCGGTTACATCAGTGGTGCGGAAATAGAATTGCGGACGATAGTTTGAGAAGAACGGAGTATGACGTCCACCTTCTTCCTTGGTCAAAATGTAGCATTCGCATTTGAATTCAGTGTGCGGTGTAATTGAGCCAGGAGCTGCCAAAACTTGTCCACGCTCAACTTCTTCTCTCTTGGTACCACGAAGCAATACACCAATGTTATCACCGGCTTCACCTTCATCCAACAATTTGCGGAACATTTCAATACCGGTACAGGTGGTCTTTTGGGTGTCACGGATACCTACGATTTCGATTTCGTCACCAACTTTCAATACACCACGCTCAACACGTCCGGTTACAACAGTACCACGTCCGGAAATTGAGAATACGTCCTCAATCGGCATCAAGAAAGGTTGATCTTTCGGACGGTTCGGTTGC
>CADCCF010000002.1 GCA_902799835.1 uncultured Pseudomonadota bacterium | reverse complement strand
GTCACACAATACTGTCTGCGTATCCTCTTATTTCTTATCTACTCATTTCTATAACCACCAATGCTTTAATCGCACTGGTGAGCTAGTGTATATGCCCGCACCAAAAAAATGTCAACACTATTTTTTAAAAAAAGTGTAATTTTATTTCCTGAAATTATAACACTATGATTTTCAATAAAATTTTTTATACACATAATTGGTAAAAACTGTTCAGAATCGGCTTTTGGCGATTCGGACGGTCGGCGACTCCAAAATGGTGATTCGGTGTAGCATATATATATATTTAAAAGTATAAAAAAACCGCAAGAGGTGATTCTTGCGGTTTTTGGTAGTTTTTATAAGGCTTAGAAGGTAAAGCGCAATCCGGCAAACCATTCATGAGCATTAACTTCGGCACTTCTGATTTTACCCAAAGTCCAATAACGATAACCGGTATCGATGTTGAGGCATTTGTTGATGCGGATACTCAAACCGGCACCGGCTTGCCAAGTGAAAGCTGAACTCTTTTTCCACTTATCTGTTTTACCCAATATACCGAGCTCTTTATGAGTAAATTCCAATTTACTCCAACCAATACCACCGGTGATGAAAGGACTAATCCAATAGTTGGGCAGAAAATCAATATAACCGTTAAACATATAAGAAGTAGAACCTAAAGACAAATCAGCTGTATGTGCACCGGTTGTATCATGAAACGGCTCATCGGTGTCTTGACGATTAATAAATTCAAACTCACCGCGGAAAAATTTGTAACGATAACCAACAGCGGCAGAAAATTCATTAGCACGTCCGACATCAGATTGAGATGTTTCGGTCACTGCATCATCTTTAGAGTTAAAATTATTCCAAACCAAACCACCGCGAACAGCCAAATAGAATCCGTCGCGAGCCTCAGCTGCCGGTGATAAAATAAAACTTGATACAAGCGCTACTGCAGCTAATTTTGCCAATTTATTCATCATAAATCTCCCAAATATACTTAAAATCTAATGTAACACTAACAAAAATTTATTACTGATTGGTTAATGAAAGTTATTTTGTTGAAAAAATTTTTCCGAGTCGGGATAAATATAATATGTAGACCCCTAATTCGCAGTCTAAAGACTGCTCAGGGGTGACATTATCGATTTTGTCATGCCCGAAGCCCGTAGGGCTGAGTAAGGCATCTTCGGATTTTATTAATTCGAAGATGGCTAATTCCGTTCGCTTTGCTCGCTCTAGCCATGACATTATTGATTTATTAATGATTATTTTTAGACATTTTAAAACAAAAAAAAACCCAAGGGGCAGCTCGCGCTGCTCCTTGGGTAAAAGGTTTATTTTTATGTCTTCTGAGGTGCGAAGCTTTCGCCCACCTTGCGGTGATTGATTGCTTTCGCTCGCCTCAGACGACTTGTATTATTTTTACGTGCCCCATGTTTATGTCGGGTCACGACTTTATTTATTAAAAGGCGAATTGACCGCCTATGCCGCCGTAGTACGAAAACGGAGCGTCGCTAGAGCTGTCTACAAGGACGCTAGCTCCGCTGGTCTGCGTACCTGGGGTAACCTGATATCCTACGCCACCCTTGACCATGAAATCAAATCGGCCAAAGTGGAGGATAAAATCAGCTTCCAGGTTACCCTTGGGGGTGGCTTGGACGGTACCAAAACGTCCCACAGCCTCGCCGGATTGCGTAGTGGCAGCGGTCGCACTTTCACCAACTCCCAACCAACCCATCACACGCCAACAAAGGACGCTTTCAGGACCGCCGGGGTGGAAAAACAGACCGTAGCCAACCTGCGCCGATGTGCGGCACAACCCTGCGGGGTCGGTCACACCGAACCTAAGCCCGTAATGGGTTGAGGCTATATATTCACCACGCAATCCCTCATCTTCTTTCCACAGCCAAAATAAGCCTGTGTTTCTTTGGAAGATGATGCTGACGAAAGCCTCCAAACCATTGTTGCCATAGGTGGCGTGAGCGCCAATAAGCGGAACGTTGTTACCACCACGGTGACGAACACCATGGTCAACATCCCACCGCATGGCAATGCCTGCGCTGAAGGGAGTTTGGGTTAACCACTCGCTTGTTACAGTCAAATTTTCATTGACTGTTGTAGGAGCGTACTGCCCAAACTGTTTGGTGTAAGAAGCATAGGCTCCGATACCAAACTTGCCCATTTGCACACCGACGTCAATTCGTCCCCCGACTTCCGGGGCGAAATAGGACTGCTGGCGCTCAATTCGGTTATAGTCTCCGAACATATCAGGTTCGGATTCCATAACCGTGTTGTGCGACACCATCCCTAGTCCGCCATATACGCGGGGCTGGATGTAAACAGCGCCGAGCTGAAAACGATAGCTCAGTGCCACATCCATGCCGACCACATATATGTGGTCGTGGAGGTCGTCGGCCTTTAATGCCGAGCCATGAACCATCATGCCTAGGAAGGCATTGGATTTAAACATCCTATGGTCGTAGCTCAGCTCGGCGCGGTAGCCGGTTTCACCCTCACTATTTTTCTCGTAACCGCCGCTGGCGGTGACAATGTACTCGTCATGCCACTGGCGTGAATCACGCTGGGCGTTGGCGGTCATAGTGGTTAGGATGAGGGCGAGGACGAGGGCTGTTATATATCTTGTTGTCATACTTACAAAAAAAATCAAAAAAATCAAAAACCGAGCAGCGCCCCGCTCCCGAGGGTTGAGAGCGCTGCTAATAGAGGGATGTAGAGTTGCTTTATCCTCGGTCGGTATTTATCCGACAAGAGTTAGGCATTTTAGCGCACCTGCAGGGTTATTCCGTCGGCCACCAACTTTCCAGTGGTGGCGTTCATAACGCCGCGATTGGCGTTACGGCCATTGTAACCGGAAATCGTCCAGGCGCTCTGGCTCATGACATAGGCAGTACCTGCCTGAATGTCATAAGTGAGCTTCCAGTACGAACTCTGGTCTTCTGACTTCACAGCTCCGCGATATTCGGCAGTGCTGTTGTGGTCAGCGACAATGGCAGGAACGTAGCCGGCGGCTATCTTCCCCATAAGCCAAGTATACTCGGTGGCGGTAATGGAGACAGAGTCAAAATCGGCTCTGGTCATACCGGCGGTGAGTACACCACGGAAGTATTTGTAATTCGAGCCAACCTGCTCGATTACAATCACATTCGTGATGCGCTGGCTCATTGAGGTTACGACAGCTGTCGTATACTCATCCGAAGCCCAAGCGCCGACGGCGTTGGGGAACAGAGGAGTGGTCGGGATCTCGGTGGTGTAGGTGGTGGTGTAGGTGGCGATGTCGGTGGTGTTGGCATCGTCAAAGTGGCAAACGGCATTGCCGTTGTTGAAGCACCACTTGACGGCTGTCGCATGACACGGGGTCAGCTGCGACTTGTAATTAACACCATTGACAACAACGGCTGCGTCAGTAATGACATCATCCACGAAAGTGGTGGTGATGACATTGCCGTTGATGGTCAGCTGACCATTAACAATATTGACGCAAGTGTTGGTGCCACTGGGCAGCGTCAGGCCAGCGATACCAGTTACCGCATAACGAGTGCGGTGCTGGTAGGTGGTGCTGTTGCTGCTCACCTGCACACCATTTTCGAAAACGACGACGGTCAGGCGATCCGTGCCGTACACACAGAGGTAGCCTCCCTGCATCACTGCAGTGGGGTTCCAGCTGATATGCTCGGTGGTAGCCTGAGTAGTGCGCGTGGTAATGACAGTGTCATTGCGCACGATGGTGTCGTGGAAAATGATGGTGTCGTGATGGTGGATTGTGTCGTGGGTGATGATGGTGTCACGGAGGATCACCGTATCATACTCAACCACGACGGTGGTGTCATTGTGGACAATTACACCGTACCAATCACCACTTGCGACGGCGGTATCGCCCTCTTCCTTGTTAACACCGTAAACCCGAATCTTCTTTGCCTCGGTGTCGAAGCAAATCTGATAGGGCTCGTAGTGGCAAGGACGGAAACGATTGCTGTAATCGACGGGATCGGGGATTCCGGCGATGTTTACCAGCGCACTTTCGACCTTGTCCTCCACGAAGGTGAGGTAGAGGTTGGTGTTGGCGATGGTGCCGTCGGCCTCGACGTTGTAGCACCCATTGAGGCTCTCTACGTTTGCCTCAACATCACCACCAAAGATGCGGTAGGTGCTGTGGCAATAATGGCTAGCCTCATAGTGCTGACCGCGGAAATCGACAGTGAAACTGTCGAGGCAACGGAACTGCACTTCGGCGTTGCCGAAGATACCGTCAACAGGGGCAACGTGCCACTCGTTTACCACTGCTTCGTGCTGAGCAGCAGCGATTTCCTCACTCCACTCTTTCTGGCAAGAGGTGGCGAACATTGTGGCGACGATGGCGATGAATGTGAAGATGATGTTCTTCATGGGTTTGCCGGTTTTTTTAGTCTTAAGAGGGTTTAGCTCTTAAGGTTCTTGCGAACTTTTTTAGTCAGAGGGAGGTGCTTTCCTTAAAGCTCCGGTTTACTCCCTCTCTATTACACATTTATTTAATTAACTTCTTGAAGAAAAAATTGAACGCTATCAATAAATCATCAATCTCACTTTTTCCTACACACTATTACTCTAACGTTCTATATATTGATTTGATTGAAATTTTTTGAATTATATGACAATCAAAAGTATAAGCCTTATTTAATGTTCAGAACGTTATCTGAACTAAAAACAAACCTTTCTTTTAACTACCAAATAATACCTAAATCTCAACCATAATAACTTTTTTCACTCTTTTAGTATAACACAAATGAGATATTTTTCAAGCGATTTTTTGTCAAAAAATTAACCTTTTAGCAATTTTTTGCGTTTTATGATGGCGATTCTTTTTGTGGTGAATTTTTTAAGGTCAGGCCTACCCTTTTTATCATGCCTGAGCGGGGTGACACTTTTTGTTGTCATGCCTGAGGACTGCTTACAGTCCGAATAAGGCATCTTCGGATTTTTTTATATTATTGACACTTTTGAGTGACCAAAAGTGTCCAAAAGTCATTGGGATGTTCGCCTAGCGGGCAAACAACTCAAAGGCATAGGGCTGCGCCAAACTTACAGGCGACTTTGCCAGCCTTGTCGTTGTTTGCTTTTATCCGCTCGGCTCGCAATCCCAAACCCTAAAGTATTAATCTTTTTCCTCGCCCTCATAATGTCCGAAAAGAGAGGATTTGGCTCGCAATCCCAAACCTTATAATATCATTTATCACTTGCCCTCATAATGCCCGAACCTGAAAAGAAAAATAAACAATATGCGAAAAAAATCTTGCATTTATGAAAATTATAGTTTAATCATAAGCCGAAATTGATGCCGACATAGCTCAGTTGGTAGAGCTACTGATTTGTAATCAGTGGGTCGGGAGTTCGAGTCTCTCTGTCGGCACCATTTTTTTATCGATTCGTTTTAGGATAGAAAATTTTATTATTGGAAAAGTGGCTTTAGCGGTTTAATTAGAGCGGTCTTGGAGTCGTAAGACGGCTGGAAGCCCAAACCGTCGAGGGAACAAACTCCTGTTTGTTTGACGGTTTTCCAGAATGGATTTTATTTTTGATATTATTGGAAAGGTGGCAGAGCGGTTTAATGCAGCGGTCTTGAAAACCGTCGAGGGGGCGACCCCTCCGGGAGTTCGAATCTCCCCCTTTCCGCCATTAAAGTAAAAAAAACACCCTTGAGGGTGCTTTTTTTTTATTAACTGTGGTCAAATTATAGCTACTTTTGTAAGCACAAAAGTAGCACAAAAAGCGTCGGGCTATTCGTGCAAGCGGTTTTGGTATTTTTTTGGCAGCCTCCGCCGAACTCGCAGGCGACTAAAGCGCCCACTCGGACATGCGGCGGAATAAGCTCATTGCGGCTGGCTCAAAACACCAAAACTTTTTCGCTTGCCCTCATAATGCCCGAACCTAAAAAGTAAATTCGAAGCCTCCTAATTCGCGGATTGCATCCGCTCAGGGATGACAAGTGGGGAGTTCTCACCTTATCCCTCATACCAACAAAAAAACCACCCTCAAAGGGTGGCTTTTTTGTTGGTGGGCGCTGTTCGGTTACTCGCTTTCGCTCGTTCTCGGCGCTCATCGCTTAGGCGACCGCGATACTTCGTCTCGCTTTCGCTTGTAGTCAAACTCCCTGTCTCGGGAGTTCTCACCTTATCCCTCGTACCAATAAAAAAACCACCCTCAAAGGGTGGCTTTTTTGTTGGTGGGCGCTGAGAGGTTCGAACTCCCGACCCTCTCGGTGTAAACGAGATGCTCTTCCAGCTGAGCTAAGCGCCCGTCCCGTTAACGTGCTTTCTTATACACTCATCATTTTAAATAATCAAGCACTTTTTTTAAGTTTTTTTATTTTTTCCGTAATCGCCCCGCACAAACCGCTCTAACACGCATACAATCAGGCCCGTAACAAACTTTTTTAATCTCGTTATTATTAAAATACAGCTCAATTACGCCACTGCCTATTCCCATCTTATCACTTTGGTGCCAATCGTCAAAATGATGATATTTGCTCGAGTCTATGACTTTTACTTTAATCTTTTCTTTTGAACGTGAAATTTCCTCCTCAACAACCGCAACATGTCCCCATCTTGCTTTGTGTTCAGGATTGATAAAAGCCAAAATATCGCCCTCTTTAAGCGTATTATTTATATCAACATACTGCCAATTTGTTGAATCTTTTTCTTTAATGCTTTGAAAAAAATCATAAAAATCAAATGAATATAGGCGAGTAATGTTATATTTTAGAGTATCTCTAACCTGCAAAACATAAGCATAAACTTCATCTCGTGCGTTGCGGTGAGAATTTTGTAACCATAAATCAACCAATCCGGAACAATCTGTATCAATAACTTTAGAATCACTGCTGACAAATATATCGTGCGAATAGGTCGTCTTGATTTCGCCATTTTTTATCTGTTGCAACAAATTATACAAATATTCCATGCCCAGTCTCATACTAAAAAGGCGAAACTTGACACTCGCCAAGCTCCGCCCTTGTTTCTTGCATATTAACTAATTAGTTAACAGAATCCTGCAAAGATTTACCAGCTTTGAATTTGGCTTGTTTGCGAGCCGGAATTTTGATAGCGGCGCCGGTACGAGGATTGCGGCCGGTTGTGGCTGCTCTCTTAGCAACAGAAAATGTACCGAAACCAACCAAACGAACATCATTGCCTTTCTTCAAAGAAGATGCAACAGTATTCAAAAAAGCGTCTAAAGCTTTGGCTGTGTCACTCTTGGTCAAGCCGCAAGAATTAGCCATGCAGGAAATCAATTCATTTTTATTCACGGTAAGGTCTCCCTTATAATAAAAAGTTATATACAAGTGAAACTTAAGGTTTCCCTTATGTTCAGCTTAATTTGAACATCAAAAAACAACACTGTCAACGATATCCGCCGCTGACAGTGCTGTTTATCCACAGTTTTCTTATATTAGGACCAATTATCCGACCTTTTTATCAAACATTTCCTTGATACCGTCAACCGACGAAAGGATTCCGGTCGCCTCATAAGGCATATAAACAACTTTGTTGTTTTCACCCGAAGTAATAGTTTGCAAAGTTTCCAGATATTTCATGGCAATAAGATATTTATCCGGCTGTCCTTTGTTGGCAAGAGCTTTGATAATGCGGTCAATGGCCTCTTTTTCGGCATCAGCCTCAATTACACGAGCCTGCGCCACACCCTCGGCGCGCAAAATTTCAGCCTGTTTCTCGCCTTCGGCCGAACGAATTGCCGCCTCTTTTTCACCCTCTGCTTTGCGAATAGCGGCTTCTTTCAAACCTTCGGCTTCGGTGATGGTGGCCTTCTTCTCGCGATCGGCTTTCATCAATTTATCCATTGATGCCTGAATATCCGCAGGCGGGAAAATATCCTGAATCTCAACGCGATTAACTTTAACACCCCATTTGTTAGTGGCCTCGTCCAAAGTTGTGCGTAATTCATCATTGATTTTGCCGCGTGAAGTCAAGGTTTCTTGCAAATCCATTTGACCAACCAAGTTACGCAAGGTGGTTTGGGTAAGCTTTTCAATAGCATCCGGCAAATTTTCAATTTCATAAACTGCACTCTTTGAATCAACAATTTGAAAATAAATCAATGCATTAATCGTGATTGAAACATTATCTTTGGTAATAACATTTTGGCGCGGAAAATCATAAATCTGCTCACGCAAATCAATTCGATCAACCGAGCGCAAAGTCGCGTAACTCTTATTGCCGTCACGAATCCATTCTTTGCGCAAAATGCTACGTGGGGCTTCAATAATCGGAAAAATAAAGTTCAATCCGGCAGTCAATTTTCTTTCATAGCTTCCCAGACGCTCGACAATAACCTCTTGTTGTTCTTGGACAATGACAATCCCTTTGAATACATACAACAAAACCGTAATCAGCAAAACTGCTATAAATGTTTCCATTAAACTACTCCTTTACTTTCTCAACCGTTAAAACTAAGCTGTCATATTTGATGATTTTGACGGCCTCACCTTTGGCTATCGGCTCATTGACATCTGACCGGGCTTCCCAACGCTCGTCATATACTGTAATAGCTCCGGATAGGCGGCTTATCGGCTCTATAACTTTGACGATTTTGCCGACATATTTGGATTCCATACCGGTGGTTTGTTCTTTGGTTTTGCGCGAACGCAACATCAAAGGACGAAGAAGCAAAATCGACATCAGTGCCAAAATACTGAAAATTATGGTCAACCAAACCCAATCGCTAAACCATACCGCCACAACAGCCGTGATAAATCCGGCAAAAGCCAAATTTAAGAAAAACATTGACGGAACCAACATTTCCAAAATCAAAAAAGCCAGTCCGACAATACTGAAAATTTGCCACCAATCCATTGTACTAATCCTTTCCTGTTATGTTTACAGATTAGCGCGGCAGAGCACAATGTCAAATATTTAATCATTTTTGCTAAACATTTAATATTTGCAATTAATTCAAAAATGGTGTATACTTCAGCTAATGTTGTGTTTAGGAGGGGAGTTATGGATAATAATAGTCAAAATAAGAAAAATAAGATTAAAGCAAACAAGATTAAAACCTTGGCTCTTGCCGGCGTATTAGCATTAACCGGCGCATCTTGTTCAAATGAAAAAAATCCAAAGCAGGACGAGGAGGTGTTTAAGGCAAAAGTCGTACATGCTGAAAAAGACATAAAACAAGACACAAATTCGAATTTTCCGGGAAAAATTCTGGGTGTATATGTTACTGATAGCTATAATGAAAAAGATATAAAACAAGACACTATCAAAATCAAAGAAGTAATATATTTAAATCCTGGTGAAGCACTTTCGGATACGGTGACTATTGAGGAATTGTTAGCAGCCAAGGAGGCTCGTCGAAAAGAACTTCATATGACTTTTAATAAAAAGCGTGCTCACGAGCTTGCTCGTCATGGAAACAGACTTGGCTGTGTGATGGTTGATAAGGACGGTAAAGAAGTTGACAGAGGCGTAATGGAATTACGACTTGATGATGAAGGTAATATTATAGGTTGTAAATTTATATCTGATTCAAAAGAAAAAAATAATAAACGTAATACTGAAATTTCTGAGAAAAAGGGTAAAGACAGCAAACCTGAAATTCCACAAAAACCTGAAAAAGGTTCAGGAGTTCTGCCGGAAAAATTACGACAGAAACTAGTAGCCCAAAAACTTTATAGGAGATAGTTTATAAAAAACTCCGCTGATGAAAGCGGAGTTTTTTTTGATCATTTGCAACAAACCTATTCAAATACGGGTTGGATGGTCTTGGTTGTCTTTTTACGATTTTGGTAAACATTAGGCAATTCTTTGCGTCCTTCAATATCCATATCGGGATTTACAAAATTTACCTGACCTTTTTCATAAAAATAAAAATCGCGACGAATTTTGGTCTTGTCTTTGATGGACAACTGATTCCACTCGGATTCGGTCATACCGTAGGGGTACGACTCCTGACGAGCCGGTTCGTTCGAAGCACAAGCCACCACACTCAATGCGCCTATTAAAATCAACAATTTCTTCATATTAGTTCTCCAATTAACTATTTGGTAAGATTATACTGCTTTTAATTGGAGCAATAAAGCAAACAGAAAGCTTTTGCACAAAATATTTGTTGAACCCTAAATACAATTTGTCAAATTTTGGATAAAACAATCTTGCAAATTTTCTCCAATCGCGTTATACTGGGATAAAAGGAAAAGAGCATGGCTGAATTTAATGAAATAAAATCTGAAGCTTTGAAAGAGAATTCTTCTGATGAAAATGAGAAGAGGTGTCGTATCAGTGCTTTGAGGGAACAAACACAAAATCCCGCCCAAAAGAAGTTTTATAAATCTTACGAAATTAAAAGCGATGTTCAAGAAATTTGTGCTGCTTTCTTTGGTGAAAATAAAATAACTTTAGAGGAATGTAATCAACAATTAGCAGAATACAATGTACATTTAGAAGAAATTCCTTATGTTGATGAAAAGGAAGCCGACAAAGATCTTAATGTTATTGCCAGAGCTGCATTTAACGGATATTTCAAAGAAACCATTCATGATAATCTTTCCAAAGGCTTTTTTGATCGTCGAACAGATGATTTTAAGCCGGAAGACTATAATTTGGATAATTGTGCAGTATGGCAAAAATTTAAGAAAGTTCCGGAATTTGCACAATTGGAAAAAACTGTAAAACAAGGTATGGCCAAGCTAAAAATCTCTCCGGATGTGCTTTCGCCATCCTATCCTTATCCTTTGAATGCTAATGACATCAGTAAAATTATATGCTTGCAGTTCAAAGGCAGTTATCAGAAAAACGGCCTAAAACAGGTATGTATAAAAAATATTAACGGTTTTGAAGGTTATAAAATTCGCAACACTAAAAGATTTATTGCTGAAAATGAAGAAGTTTTTCGCAAAAGTATGATGCGCATTCCTCTATCCGGAAAAGATATAGAAGCAGCCAAAGCAACAGGTAAAACACCAGAGCAAGCTTTGGCCTATTGCAAACAAGTACGGGCTGAATATGTTGAAGCTTTAATAAATTTGATGAAAGCCAAAGGATCTACCAATCTAGCAGAGGCTAAAGATGATAAAGGGAAAACTTTATTTAAGCCTGAGTGGAGCTGGCAGCCTAAAATTGACGTCCATCATATTAACCCCATACACAACTGCGAAACTATTGAACTGAAAGGTAAAAATTTTACGGATATTAATGATTATGAGAATATGTGTTTTATGGTTAAAGAACCCTATCATACAATTATGCATTACTTAGATAATTGTGAATGTGACGATTTCAAAAGTAAGATTAAAGCCAAAAGTGCTCCGGATAAGCGTTTTATGCTTTGTCCGGGAAAGAACGAAAAAGAAAAAGACAATATGCGCGCTCTTTTATACAAAGGAGTTTACATTTGGCAGAATTTTATATCACATAAACGAAAAGAAAATGACGGTGATTTACCGCATCGTGACGAAAAGAGGTTGCAAGCCAGTGACGTTCAATTAAAAGAGTTACAACAATCAAGACTGAATCAAGGAAAATAATTATGGATAACATTATAAATCAAAATATTATGAAAAAAATCAAAGAGCAAACCGGTTGCAATGCACCCGCATCAGAAGCACAAATCAAATTGTGCAATGTAAAACTTAAACAGCATGGCTTTCCCGAGTTACCGGAAGATTTTGCTAAAGTTTTACTGGAGGCCAACGGATTGACGGCTGATGATGCCAATATCTTCGGGGTTGGCTTAGAAGAAGGCGGATGGTTCGATGATGTCTGTGATTACAACATCCAACACTGCCAAGCCCCTTCGAAAAAGCTCGTTCTCGGCTATGATGACGATACGCATCTCATCTACTATGCCGAAGAGAAGCTCTATCGGGTGGAATCCGAGATGGGCAAGGATATGGAATCCGATGACCTAATCGAGGTCTTGGAGTATTTCTTGCGAATCCAATAAGCCTCGTAACCGATTGAATCCCCTGCAAAATATTGCAGGGGATTTTTTAAATTTGCTTTTTTAACAGGATTATGTTATAATAAGCTCGTTATCCGGATTTTGGCAATATTAAACATCGAAAGGATTTGCTCATGCTTGACAAAACCAAGTTTAATGACAACCAAATTGAAAATACCGACCTTAAAGTCTCTTTAGAGATGTGGGAAGAGGAAAGATACAAATACATGTGGGAAAAGATGCTCAAAATTGAGCAACTCAAAAAAGAAAATCAGAAGAAAAATTCTTTGCGATTAACCCAACAAAAATTTAACTAGTGCTTCTCAGCATTGAGCATTTTTTGAATATAACGACCTTGATATAGGTTGATTCCTAGGGAGTTGCCCATTTCAACAGCTCTTTCGTCATCAACACGGCAAAGAATTATCTTGGCACGTTCGGCTTTGTTGGTGTAATCCATAAAATGTTTATCTTCCCCGATGAGGCGTATAAAATCCGGATGCCACGTTATCTTCATTAAGTCACAATCAAGTTTTGAACGATTAATATATTCCAGTTTATCTATGGTTATGCCGTCAATACATATTTTATAGCCACGCGAACGAGCAAACGTTCTGGCCAAATCAAACGAACGCATATCACTGAATATATCAGCCAACTGCAACTCCAACATAATGGTTTTGCGTTGCGAGGCATCAATTGTCTCGTCAAAATGCAAAAATGAATCCGACAAAATTGTATTAACATTCATATTTAGGCTGAAATTTCCGCGCAATGCACCATCATCATGACGAGAAACAATTTCTAACACTCGACGATCAAGCGTTTCGGTCAAGGCCAAAAACAGCCATTCATTGGCAAACAAGTCAACCCCGGGAAGTAGCGAATCCCGCATATCAGGAATTGAAACATATACCTCCTCAAACACTCGCTGTGGCATAGATTTTCCTATAACCACACAAATAGGTTGACGACGAATAAAACTGGAAAAATCCGAAACAGCAATAATTTTTTGGACTTTATCAAGCATGGCTGTGGTTAAAGCTTCGCCAACCGGATGAGGTTTGGTGTTAAAAAAGCTATTTGAAGAAGATGTCGCGCTTTTTTTGTCTTGATCTTGAGAAGATTTATCATAAACTTGCGCTAATTTTTCACTTACCAATCCGTATTCTCTGACTAAATCCCAAAAAACAGCGATTGGACTTTCTTGCAGGTAAGCAACTTTGGCTACGGCTTCGTCTTCTTGCAAAAGTAGTTTTATTTTAACGAGTGATGATAATATTTCGTCTTTGACTGCTTTGTTAAAGATAACAGCTATATCAGAATTGGGTATATCAAATAATTTGGCATTTCCATCTTTGATTTGTTGTGCAAACACATCTCGCAACGATGAAAGCGTTTGTTCCGTCAACACTTTTTTGGATACAAGGCTTAAGCTAAGATACAGCACCATGTATGAATTGAGGTTTTCGCCCAATTTACTGATATATTCTAAAACTACATTATTTTGCGATGAGTTTGCCATTATTTTTCAACTCCGCTCTCTAAAATATCAAGATACGCACAGCGACTGCGCACAACGCCGGCAATCAGTTTTTTGCGTTTCAAACAATCGGACGCACTGCAAGTCTTGCCACTGGGACAACGATTACGAATCAAAGCAACCTCAAGATTGTCAATATAAGGGCCTTGGAATGAGCGTATGCCATGTTTTATACCCCACCGCAGAGCTTTTTCATCTATGCTTTTGGCCAAAATGACCTTATCCATTCCAATGTTGCTAAGCATATTTTTTACATTATCGTCAATCTGATAATCTTCCATCAGCGGATGCCAAAATATCTTTATATAATCAGGAGCAAATTTATCTACACTGAGGGCTTGAAGCATCTCTAGGCTGGCTGCATCAAGCAAAATTTGGCAACCGGCACGATGCAACAATTCTTTAGCATCAAGATATGCCTGCATATTATTTATGATGTCCATAATTTGAATCTCGACAATCAGCGACTGATTATTATCTTTGAGCAGTTTTATAAAATCATCAAACTCCGGCGAGAATAATGACGACAAATTCAAATTTACACTTACATAAGGAGACTTGTTTTTGATTGAAGAAAATTTAAATGAGGCCATGGTTTTTTTATCAAGGGTTTGTGTGAGATATAAAAACAACCACTTGTTGGCAGTTAAATCCAAGCTCTTATCAAAGTTGGCACTAAGATCTTTTACCGCAACATAAAATTCCTCAAAAAGTTTGGAATATTGCCCCGCCTTTTCAATCTTAATTACACTTTGATGCTTTATAATATCCACAATATCCATGGCATCTAGGTGAGCTTTGACAGCCTCAATCTGTCCGGCATCAACAGGTATAATTTCTTGTGGCGCATCATCATCGCTACCACTCAAAATAAGCTCATTAACTCTGCCGATAATACCATCAAAATCTTCATAAGAATAAAGCTTAGCAAATTGTTCAGCACCCTGACTGGTCCAAATCGGATCGGTTATCAGACCGCGACGCAATTTTTCAACTGACTCATCTACTAAATTTTCCGTTATATTTTTACCCAAGATAACAATGTCGCCGTTATTAAAAACAAACATCGTTCCTTCGGCTATGGCAACCATATTATCAAACATTCGGGCGACAACGCGAACAAATTTCGAGTGGCGATTCTTGGGTTTAAGTTTAGATATATTGATATAAAGCACTTTGTATTCAACTTTATTGCGTTGAATACGTGCCATTGTTTCAAGAAAAAACTTTTCACTCTCAAATTTATTATAAGCAGCCATAACTTTCTCTTTGTCCGTTATTTGCTAAATTTAACTCTTGATTGAAGCTAAAGCAAGCAAATATAGCAACTTTTTCAACCTTGATCTTTACCTATATTAATGGTGCGATTGACATTAACCGCCAAAATAATTCCAAAACCGGCCATAACCGACATAATGACCGTACCACCATATGATATTAATGGCAAGGGAACCCCCACGACAGGTAACATCCCCAATACCATCGAAATATTGATTATTACATACAGAAAATAACTGCTGGCCAAACCAACCGCCATCAACTTGCCGAAATAGCTGGTGCTACGCAAAGCAAAAAAGTAACTGTAACCTATAATCAAAACATTGAGTGCTATGACGATAACACCACCAATCATACCAAATTCTTCCGATAGCATTGTAAATATAAAGTCGGTATGTTTTTCAGGCAAAAAATTAAGGTGACTTTGGGTACCATTCAAGAATCCTTTACCGAATATCCCCCCTGATCCTAATGCAATTTTAGATTGGATGATGTGATAACCTGCCCCAAGAGGATCACGCTCAGGATCTAAGAATGTCAGCACGCGGTTCTTTTGATAGTTATGAAGAAAATGCCAAGCTATCGGCATCGCAGCTACGGCGGAACATAGCAGTGCTATAAATTTCCATAACTGGACACCAACCGCAAAAAACATTGCACCGGCTGTGAGCAACAACATAATCGCCGTTCCCAAATCAGGCTGAATCATAACCAAAAAAACCGGAAACACTACCATCAATGATGGTATTATAACCCCTTTTATAGTTTCAATACTTTGCAAGGTTGATGAGTTAAAATAACGAGCTAATGCCAATACTAAAGCTATTTTCATCAGCTCTGATGGTTGCAATTTCATAAATCCTAAATTAATCCAACGTTGCGCACCCATACCGATATGCCCACCTATTTCGACAGCAATCAACAACCCCAAAACAACAAAGTAAAACCAATAAGCATATCGTAAAAACCAACGCAAATCCACGAAAATTAAAGCAATCATTACAGCAAAGCCCAAGCCAAAACGCATTAATTGTTTGGAAGCCCACGGATTCCAACTACCATTGGCGGCAGAGTATAGAATGGTTATGCCAATCGCCCCTAAAATCAGAATAAACAGAATATAAGAAAAACTTATATTCCAAAACTTTTCGCTAAAACTTAGCTTTTGTCCTTTGAAACTTGTTTCATAAGCTTTGTACATTTTACTAATCCACCGGTTTGTCTGTTGCATCCAATTTTAATGCCTCAAGCAGCATTTGCCCGGCTATCGGAGCCGCAACTTTTGAGCCGGAACGACCATGCTCAACCAAAACAGCAACTCCATATTTAGGATTATTAAAAGGAGCAAAAGCCACAAACAAAGCATGATCTCGATATTTCCAAGGCAAATCTTCTTGTTTTATAACGCCGGTTTGGCGCTCACGCATACTAATTCTTTTAACTTGGGCTGAACCGGTTTTGCCGGCCATTTGTTGCCCGTTAAAATCAAATTTGGCTCCCATAGCCGTACCACCGGCAACATTGACAACTTCATACATTCCTTGTTTGATCATATCAATATTTTGCAAAGAAATTCCCAAGTTATCAAAATGAGGTTTGTTGTCATCACTAATTTTTCGAAAAGTAGGAACGACTTCCTGACCGCCATTGGCTATGCGTGATACCATTACGGCCAACTGTACCGGAGTCGTCAAAATATATCCCTGCCCGATACCGGATATAATAGTTTCGCCCAGTTGCCATGATTCTCCAAATCGCCGTTTTTTCCACTCGGCATCCGGAATAAGGCCATCTTTTTCATTTTCGATACCGATATTGGTTTTGGTGCCAAGTCCGAATTTTCTGGCCATCGCTGCAATTTTAGCAATACCGATTTTTTGTGCGGTTTCATAGAAGAAAATATCGCAAGAATGTTGTAAAGCCTGAATAAGATTGATTGTGCCGTGACCATCTTTTTTCCAACAATGGAAAGTATGATTACCCAACATCATTTTACCATTACAAGTCGTATGCTTGTGGGATTTTAGCAAGCCACTTTCCAATGCTGCTAATCCGACAATCATTTTAAATGTGGAACCGGGAGAATATAGTCCGGAAACAGCCTTATTCAATAAAGGTTTCTTTTCATCAGCATTTAAGCTTCGCCAATTATCAACCGATAATCCTTTAGCAAACATATTAGGGTCAAAGGAAGGTGCTGAAGCAAAAGCCAAAACCTCACCGGTATCAACTTTCATCATTACAACTGCCCCGCTTTCTTCACCTAATAGTTCATAAGCTTTTTTTTGTAATCTTACGTCCAAACTTAAATCTATTCTATCTCCGGGAACGCCCTCAATGAGCTCTATCTCCTTCATAATGCGTCCATAAGCATTTACTTCCAACTTGACGTTACCAGCTTTGCCGCGCAGCTCTTTTTCAAATAGTCTTTCTATGCCTGATTTGCCTATTTTAAAACTGGGCATTTCCAATAAAGGATCATCTTTTTCATCTTTATCCGAAACCGAAGATACATAACCTATAACATGAGCCATAATGTTACCATAAGGATAGTAACGAGAAAGTCCTTCGTCTATCATAATCCCCGGCAAATCCGGTGAGTTTAATAATATTTGCGTAGCCTGCTCCCAGCTCAAATTATCTTTAACCTTGATAGGAACAAAGCTACGATTGCGTTTAATATCCTTGCGAATCCGCTTTTCTTCCTCCACGCTCAGCGGCATAATTCTTTTGAAAGCTGCTAGAGTATCATTAATACTGGTTGTTTGTTCCGGAATCATCATAGCTTGGAAATTTTGCCGATTACCGGCTAAGATATTGCCATGTCGATCGTAGATTATACCACGAGCCGGAACTAAGAGGCGGGTTGAAATACGGTTTTCATCAGCTAAGGTTTTATATTTATCTGCTTGATAAACTTGTAGATAGTACAATCTGAACACGACCATAATCAGCAATAAAAGCTGTATTCCGCCCAGTACCATGGAGCGGCTTATGAGAATTTTGCCTTTGTCATTGTCGCGATTCATAACTCATCATCCTGTAAAAAGATATTTTGAATCCAAGCTAATAACATTGAAATCAAAGGATATATTGCCGCACACTGAAAATAAGAAAACATCAATGAAGTCATGGGCAGAAATTGACCATAATATACTGTTGCAATCATCCATTTAAGCAAATAGACAACTAATGATAAAGCAATGAAACCATACCAGACGACTACGAAAGAGCGACCATTTAAGAATTTGCGTAAATTTATCATCAGCACATACATCAGAAGATATGAAAACAATGTCAAACCAAAAGCCGAAGAACTCAATGTGCCATCTAACAGTCCCATAAATACAACTGATTTCAAATCAAATAAGTCAGATCGATTAAGCATCCAAAAATAAACGGCAACCAAACCTAAATCAGCTCTTACATTATTAAAAACGCCTAAATAAATAGGAGCATAAGTCAACAACATCAGAATTACGGCTGTGCCTATCGGCAATAACCGTTCAAACAAAGATGCAGCATTATCTTGCCAATTATCTTCAATCATTATCTACGTCTTCCAACAATCCGCCTATGTTATAATTGACAATCTTAACATATTCTAATTTTTCCAATGAAGCGAACAACCGGACCTTAATCTCGTTTTTAACAATAGAGTGGACATAGCCTATGGGTAATCCAGCCGGAAAAACACCGGAGACACCGGATGTCACGATTCTATCGCCAACAGAAATTTCTGCATCCAATGGCGTAAACACCAATTTAGGATACTGCGAATTGTCGCCTTTCAATATTCCTCTGATGCGAGTATTTTCAATAATGACAGGAATGTTGGAACTTATATCGGTTAGCAAAATAACTTTAGCATAAGACTGTAGTTGCTTATCAATTCGACCAACCACACTGCCATTAGCCAAAACCACATCGCCTTTATTAACTTGCTTATCTCCGACATAGGCAACTATGGAATGAGCAAAAGCGCCTCTTTCCTCAGCAACCATTTTAGCAGAGATAAAACCGGCCTGAGGTAAAGTTACATAATTCAACAAATCACTCAATAATTTATTTTCTATTTCCAGCGAATCATATTTATCTTGCAATTTATGCAAAGCTTCATTCTCAGCACGCAAGGCCTCATTGTCTTGTTGAATGTGCCACAAGTTTGCCAGATATTCATAACCTTTGGTGACCATTTTAGCCGGCCATATTAAAACTTGAATAACCGGCATTGCGACATATGATCCGCCTGATGAGGCATAGTCCAGCAATATAGACTGATTTTTACTCATCAACATTAAAATTAGCGAGATTATAAATAAAGTGACCAAAGCAAATTTTCTAAGGAGCACTCTCAGCTGATTAAAATGTAAAAATAAACTTCTGCGACGCTTCATAAACCTTCTCTGTATTTTTCAAGCAAAAAACCTGCGGCAATAAAATTGCACAGGCAGGCTTTTCGCATAAAAATGAACTATCGACTAGTACATTGATGATAGAATAGTTTTCAACTGTCCTATATTTTCCAAAGCCTTACCGGTTCCCTTGGCCACACAAGCCAAAGGAGTATCCGCCAAAGATACCGGCAATCCGGTTGCATTACGCAAAACCTGATCCAGGTTGGTAAGCAATGCACCACCGCCAGTGAGCACAATACCTTTGTCAACAATATCAGCAGCCAGTTCGGGAGCCGTATGTTCCAAGGCGACTTTAACCGCTTCAACAATTTGCGACACAGGCTCAGCTAAGGCTTCGGCAACCTGGCGCTCAGAGATTACAATTTCCTTAGGTACACCATTCATTAAATCGCGACCTTTGATTTCATAAGTACGACCATCGCCCTTTTCCGGAACGCAAGCCGAACCGATTTCCTTTTTAATCTTTTCAGCGCTACCTTCACCAACCAATAAGTTGTGATTACGACGAATATAAGAGATAATAGCATCATCCATTTTATCGCCACCGACGCGAACTGAACGAGCATAAACAATGCCGCCTAAAGATAAAACGGCAACTTCGGTTGTGCCACCGCCAATATCAACCACCATTGAACCGGCAGGTTCGGTAACCGGAAGATCGGCACCAATTGCTGCAGCCATAGGCTCTTCAATTAGCCAAACCTTGCGAGCTCCGGCTGCCTCAGCCGATTCCTGAATAGCACGACGCTCAACCGCTGTTGAACCGGAAGGAACACAAATAATAATCATCGGCATAGCAAAACGTCTGTAATTGTGAACTTTGCGGATAAAATGTTTAATCATCTCTTCGGCAATTTCAAAATCAGCAATAACGCCATCACGCAACGGTCTTATTGCATGAATGTTACCGGGAGTACGTCCCAACATTTGTTTAGCTTCATTACCTACAGCCAAAATCTGTTTTTTACCACGATACTCTTCAATAGCAACCACTGAAGGTTCGTTTAACACAATACCTTTTCCTTTAACATAGACAAGGGTGTTAGCTGTTCCCAAGTCAATAGCCATATCGGCTGACAGCCACCCCAACAATTTTGAAAACATACCTGAAATCTCCGCAAATAAATTTAATACTTTTTATTTTTTATAACCATATATGAAGCCTTGCAACAACAAATTGCTGTTTTTAACACAAATTTTTAAATTATTTTTCAGCGGTTTCTAAACCATGTAAGTTGACGTTTGGCATATTGCCTTGTATGCAGTTTAGCCAAGGCTACTGCCTGATTCAAGTCAGTTTTTCCTTTGATATAATCACCAAGCTCCGGCACACCGATGGCCTTCATTGCCGGTAAATTTTCATCCAAATGCATATTCAATAAATTTTCAACCTCAGCCAAAGCCCCCTGCTCCATCATCATATCAAATCGCCGAGAACATTTTTCTTCCAGTTCACTCAAAGCCGGTAGTAACTTTATCATTGCAAAATCGGCCTCCGGCAAAATTTTGATTAGCGGCTTTCTAAACCATTCTTCGATTGATTGTCCGGTATCAAGTTTAATTTCAAGTGCCCTTCTGATGCGGGTTGTATCTTGGGGTTTTATCATTTGAGCCCCTGGCGCATCAATTTGTTGCAGATAATCATAAGCACCGGCGATACCTTTTTGACAAATTATATCAGCAACTTGCTGTTTAACTTCACTCTTTGTCTCAGGAATTGGTGAAACCCCTTTGATTAAACTCTCAATATAAAAACCAGTACCGCCGACAACAATCGGTAATTTTTTTTCAGCCCAAACATCGCGTACCACAGAAGTTGCTTTGCTCAGCCAATCAGCCACATTGCCTCTTTGCGAAGGGGGATATATTTCATAAAGCAAATGCGGGGCTTGTTTTTTATCATCAAGTGAAGGTACTGCCGTAATAATGGGGATAGACTGGTAGACTTGCATAGCGTCGGCATTAATGACAACACCATTATATTTCTTGGCGACATCAAGAGCTAATCCGGATTTTCCGGAAGCCGTCGGACCGCCGATTACAACAACTGTTTTTTCGGTTATGTTTACATTTTCAAGCGCCGACATTGGGCATTCCTAACCAATAAATCGCACAACTGAGCATAGCTCATGCCGAGAGCGTGTTTAGCTTGTTCAGGAACCAACGACAATGAAGTCATTCCCGGATTGGTATTTATTTCCAGCATAACCACACCATCTTGCGGATTGTAGCGAAAATCAGTGCGCGAGATCACATTGCACTGCAATGCATTGTGGATTTTTGCGGCATAGTCCAAACATGTGTTTTTGACATCATCAGGAATCTCCGCCGGCAATATATGTTCCGTCATACCACCGGTGTATTTAGACTTGTAATCATAAAACTGATTTTTGGCACGAAGTTCGGTTACGATATAAGCCTTACCTTCAAGGCACATTGAGGTCAGTTCAAGTCCATCGATATATTCTTCAATCAGTACTTCAATATTGTTATCAGAATAATTGATTTGAGCAACATCTTGTTCGTTTTTTACAATAAAGACACCACATGATGAGCCATCGGCAACCGGCTTAATCACATAAGGTATTCTAATTGAAGTCCCATGACGTTTATAATCGCCATAGGTCATTCTTTCACCCTTGGCAACTTTTATTCCGCATTTTTCGGCGACCAATTTGGTCAGATATTTATTCATACCGATAGCCGAAGCATTAAGTCCGGAATGGGTATAGGGAATTTGCAGGCAGTCTAGCAATCCTTGGATTTCGCCATCTTCTCCCCAGTTGCCATACAATCCGTTAAATACAACATCTGGTTTTTCTTTGCGAATCACATCCAACAATTTCCAACTGTCTGTCAGGTCATGTGTCACTACATTATAGCCACTTTCCTGCAAAGCTCGTGCGATATCTTTTCCTGCGTTGAGACTAACTTCTCTTTCGTTAGAAAAACCACCGACTATCAATAAAACTTTTTTAGTTGTCATTTTATTAACCCTTTTAAGTTACAATTTTGAATTAATAATATATCGCAAATCTTAACGAAAGAATAAAACTATGCATTTGAAAAACTTTTTTTTGGCTTTTGTATTATTTTATGCCACTGAAGCTTCAGCTTTTAGTGTCGAGCACGAATTTTTGGTACAAATCGGGGCATTTGATGCGGCAAAGGTAAAATTTACATACAGATTGAATGACAATGATTACGGCATCAGGTCAAATATTGCAACTAACGGCTTTTTTAATACTCTTTATCCCTTTATGGCCCAATATGATACCTCCGGGATCTTAAAAAAAGATCAAATGACAACCCGCGACTATCAATATGTTTCGCGCTCGCGTTTTAAGGTGCGCAGCAAACAAGTAATTTTTGACGATAATGGAATTCCGCAATCGCAAATAGTTGTTACCAACGGCAAGAAAAAGACGCGCAATTTTACCCCATCGCCAACTCCGGCTGATACTTTTGATTTGCAAACCGTTTTGATGAAAATAGCTTATCAATATAATCAGATGGGTTTTTGTGCCTCAAATATGGCCGTGTATGACGGAAAAAGACGATTTGACGTGGAAGTAGTTGACTTGGGCACAGATAACCTGACCAAAAACGAAATTTCGCCTTTGGAAGGTGAAGCGAATCTTTGCTCTATGCATATCAAAAAAGTTTTATCCGATGACGATGACACCTTATGGGAATTTGCCTCAAACAAACCTATTGATTTTTGGATTATGCGTGATAAAACAAGCATGCGCCCGTTTATTGCGCGCGTAAAAATTAAAGGCACCCCTTTAGGTGAATTGAATGCCTATGTTACGGATATAAACATTGAGGATTAGGATATGCTTGATAGAGCTGAGCTTTTACTGCCGGCAGGATCATTAGTAAAATTAAAAACTGCTATTTTATACGGAGCCGATGCGGTTTATGCCGGAACTCCCGATATGTGTTTGCGCGCACAGTCAAAATTTTCAATTGAAGATTTGCGCGAAGGAATTGATTTTGTGCACGCTAAAGGCAAAAAAATTTATCTTACCCTTAATTTGTTTATGCATAATCGCGATGTCGAAAAACTGCCCTCTTTTGTTGCGACTTTACGCGAGCTTCACCCTGACGGGGTTTTGATTGCCGATCCCGGTGTATTCCAATATGTTAAAGAAAATGCTCCGGAGCTCAATTTATTTGTATCAACTCAAGCTAATATATGTTCTTGGGCATCCGTAAAGTTTTGGCAATCAATGGGAGCTAAATTGTGCGTTTTGGGACGTGAAGTAACTTTTGAAGAAGTAAAGGAAATTCGTCAAAAATGTCCCGATATATTGTTAGAAACCTTTATGCATGGCGCAATGTGCATGTCTTATTCCGGCAGATGCCTGATTTCCAACTATCTGGCCGATCGCTCAGCTAACCAAGGAAAATGTGCTCATTGTTGTCGTTGGCATTATAAACTTCATTTACGCCTGAAAGACGGTTCAATTAAAGAAATAGTTATTGATGAAAACAACAAAGATGCTTTTGAATTTTTACTGGAAGAAGATTTTCGCCCCGGCGAGTATTACGAAGTGGTTGAGGACGATCATGGCGGTTATATGCTTAACTCCAAAGATATGTGCCTTATGCCCAAATTACCTGATTTATTGTCAATCGGACTTGATTCACTAAAAGTTGAAGGGCGCAACAAAACCGAATATTATGCCGGAGTGGTTGCGCGTGCTTATCGCAAAGCTATTGATGACTGGTATGATAATAAAGAAAATTGGAACTATCAAAAATATATGCCGGAGTTAGATACTTTACAGAATCGCGGTTATTGCCTCGGTTTTCATAATGGCAAATTGACCAACATCAGTCAAAACTATGAATATACCCGAACTTTGGGTGATTGGCTGTTTGCCGGCTCAATAATAAAGTGGGATGGCGATGATGCCATATTTGAAATTCGCAATTACATCAATCAAGATGAGGAATTTGAATTTTTGATTCCGGACAGCTTGGAAGTTATCAAACTTAAGCTGTCTGAATTTGAAGATGCTTACAGTGGTGAAATCACACCAAAAGTTTCGGCCGGTGAAGGAAAAGCCATTCGCCTAAAACCGAGTGTTTGGGCACGCCCGATAAATGAAGTAAAAAAATTGTTACCGCAATATGTGATTGCGCGAAAATTTCAGCCGTTAAGTGGCGAACAAGGTGAAATGCTTCACAACAAACAACATGAATTTGAGCAATTGTGCTCTGATTAATTTTTGACTTTTGATTGAATTAACAAGGCTGAAGCGTTATCTATCAACTTTTGCATTTTTGTTGCATTGGCATAATCTTTGTTATCGCGATAAACTTTTTGCAAAACCGAAGCTGTTTCCACAATCCGAGAGGCCTTTTCGCGCATATTGGCAAAACCCTTATCAGCGGCTTCCATCATCTGCATACCTAATTTGAGCTTTATTTCATTTGATGGAGCAAGCGGCAAAGCTTTATTCCACAAATCATAGGCCGAACCATAATTACCGGTGCGCACAAATGATTGCGCCAAGCGGTCATAGCTCCACAATAATAAGGTGTTGCGTTTTTGTGAGACATCTGCAGAGCATTTAAGGTCGTTTTCACAAAAATCAACTACCGTTTCAAAAGCTTTACGAGTACAACTTTCACGAGCTTTTACAGCGAGGGCATAGGCTTCAACTATATCTTTGGGCATAATACACCTTTTAGAAAACTCATGCTTGGCATTGAGCGCCTTGACAACGAGCAGAATTTTTTTGTGTTGGTAAACAATATTCGGCGCGATTGAGCGCATTTTCATGAAAAACTGCGCAATCTTCACACAAACACCCCTTATCTTCCGCGATGCAGGTGCTGGCTCCATAGGCACAAAACATTCCTTCAAAATGTTCCAAATTATCCAGACCATCAATCATACGAACAAAATTGAGCGGATAATTTTTCAATTTGCACCCTAAGGTATAAGATGGACAATCCGAACAACGGCATTTTTTCAAGTTTTCTTTGGTTTTTGCTACTCTCTTCATTTTGAAACTCCTTGCAAAAGATTATTTTCAAAATGGAGATATAGGCTTTATCTGAGATAAAACAATAAAACCTCTGTATATAATTTGAATATATCAGGCTAAATTATCAACGGCGAACCGGTTTGACATAGGCTACGGCTGAGTGTTCCTCACAATAAGTTTGTCCGGTTTTGACCTTGCGACCGCAGAAATGAAAATCGGGATCCTTAGGATCACCCAGCGGCCAACGACAAGTGTGATTATCCAATTCAGTCAATGAAATATTTTCTTTTTGATAGTCTCTGTCAACCTTGACATCCAACGACTTAATTAATTTGATATCGTCTTCTTCAATTTGAGCAGATGTTTTGACAGGTTCAGACTTGACCGGTGCGACAGGAGCTGCTTTTTTATCTTCAGGTTTGGCTTTTTCGACAGTCTTCGTTTTTTCAGGCTTGGGAGCTTTGGTATTTTTGGCTTCTTTGGGAGCCTCAGTTTTGGTCGATGAGACTTCTGTTTTTTTATCAGACTTTTTAGGGGATTTTTTGGTCGTACGTGGAGTGTTTTCTTCACCGGTTTTCTTGATGGGGGAAGGACGACCTTCCAAACCTAGACGATGGACTTTTCCGACGATGGAGTTCTTGGATATACCAAGGCGTTTGCCGATTTCACCGGTAGTAACACCTTGCGACCACAATTCTTTCAATTGTTCAACCATTTCATCAGTCCAAGCCATGATATATCTCCTATTCTTATAAACCTGTTCTGTTATGATATGGCAATAATTTTGCTATGTCCAGCCTTATTTTGCAAATAATTTATTTTATTCGTTTCTTTTTATAAAATTGTAGTTATTATATCAGGGTGAATTATAGTTTAGATAGGGATTGCGATTTTGAGGTTTGGGTTAATTATCATTGTTGCTTTAATCTTATCGATTGCACCGGCTTATGCCGGAAATTCGGTGTTTGCCAAATTCTATGAAATAGATTTGGAAAATGATCCGTTGCCGAGCCAAGAAGAGTTGGAAGGCATGCTTGACAAACACAGTGATTATAATCGCAATTTTGACAGTCCCTTTGATCTTATCGGTGATTTTGACAGCGGATTTGCTCAAATTATTGCCTCATACGGACATCAGGAAAAACGCTTAAAATCATTTGATGAAGATATTATGATAGATGCTATCAAGCAATTTGCGCCCATCTATTATCAATATATCGGTCCGCAGTTATTTACGGTTCCGGGAATGTCGGAAAAAATTTTGAACATGCCGGGGATTAAAGAAACCAAAAACAAATTTCCCACTCGCATTGCCGAAGAAGTTAAAGATATTGAAAATTTGGAGTTCTTGTCACCGAGCTTGTATTTTATTTTGATGCCGGAAGCTTGGCCGGGATATGAGGACAACAGCGAAGAGCCTAAATTACCACCTTATCACCCCAAAATCAGGTACAATCCGCAATTTTATGCCTTTATAAAAAAAATTGTACCGATGAATGAATATATGCCGGGCTACAAAGCACCATCTACTAAAGGCAGAGACGATTTGCGTACAATTTTTCCCAATGCCAACACTGTGCTGACTTCGGCTGATGTTAAAGCAGTTATTGTATCACTGGATAAGGTAGAAGATTGGCTGAAAAAACCGGAAAACGAGTACCAAATTTATCGCATAGGCACTTTGCTCACCATGTATGAGCAGGAAGATGAGGTGGGACGCTATGCCCACAGCGAAATTCGCAACATGGTAAACCCTTGCGCCAGACTGGTGCAAAAGGCCAGAATTTTGGGGCGCGAATCCGAACTGGCGGCCTTGGTGGCTCCTCATGGTTTTACCCTCAATGAGTGGGCCTACAGTTGTGATAAGGTTGTACATGCCTATCGCCTTTCACACATTACTTATGGCATGATGCAAAATATACGTTTGTTTCAGCGCGGAGTTTATGACGGATTGTACAATCGCTTTTCGCCACAGTCACGCAACCACATATTAGCAACCATGCAGGCAGTTATCAAAGCTTATCAAGCTCCATTGCGTGATGTTTTGGCAGTGCGAAAAAACAGGGTTGAGTTGGATAAAAAAATAAAGAATCGCAATTTTGAAATTTTGGGTCATCCCATGTTTTTTGATTAAAATTTATCTTATTGATATTGCATAATAAATTCATTTTTTTCTTGCATTTAAAAACTTTTTTGTTTTATAGATGTGTTGAATTTGAAAAAACGGATTCTTTTTTAATATATAAGGAATAATAAAATGGCTCGTGTTACTGTTGAAGATTGTATTGATAAAATCCCTAATCGTTATGAATTATTGATGGTTGCGGCACAACGCGCTAAAGATATTTCGGCCGGTTCAGCTCTGACTGTTAATCGTGATAACGATAAAAATGCAGTTGTTGCTTTGCGCGAAATCGCTGAAGGTACGGTTAATATTGAAGAATTGCAACATTCATTAGTTATGGGATTGCAAAAATTTGTTGATGTTGAGGAACCGGAAGAGGAAGAGTTGGAAATTATGGCTGCTGAACGCGAATTATCTGAGTTGGATGAACAATTCAGCGGTTTAATTTCTCAAGATGAAATCAGTGATGCCATGCAAATTCACTCCGGTGATGAAGATATGTCTGCCATGGATGATAATGAAGACATTGAAGGTGGCGACGATACAGATTTTGATGCCGGTATGGATGATGAATCTTTCGGTGATGAATCTTTTGATGGTGACGATTTCGAAGAATAACCTCAACTATCAAATCACTAGCTCCAACACCGCTTACACAAGCGGTGTTTTTTTATGCAAAAAAATAAAAAAAATTCGAATCGAAAACGTTCAGAGAATCTTAAGGAAATCGAGTCAGACTCAAGCTAACTCGTTGAAAAACGAATCGCTTTTTAGGCTTGTTTGAGGCTTAAAAAAGTGGTATAATTATTGTAGTATCGATCGAAAACTTAGTAAAAAAGGACTGACAAGAATGTTAGTTTGTGGGTGGACAATTATGGGACGAAAGCGCTCATCGTATGATTATACGATGGGTTTTGGTGTGTCCGCCCGAGTAGCACAAAAATCCACCCGTTTGAGTGTTACCCCCCCCCCAATATTTATTCAATAAAATCAATCAGTTAATCAATGTAATTGCAAGCGGTTTATGTTACTTTTGGGCACCCAAAAGTAACCAAAAAGCGTTGGGATGTTCGCCAAGCGGGCAAACAGCTCAAAGGCATAAGGCTGCGGCTGAAAGGAGGGGGTTATGGCTGTTAACATAACTTTGACCTCCAGTATGCGCAGCAACTTGAGTTCATTAAAGTCGTTGGCAAGTCAGATGTCCACCACTCAAGTACGGCTTTCTACCGGCAAAAAGGTGAACTCAGCCATTGATAATGCCAACTCTTATTATCAATCACGAGCTTTGACCAACCGTGCAAGTGATTTGGATATGCTCTTGGATGCGATGGGACAGTCGATACAGACTGTCACAGCAGCGGTGCATGGATTGGAAAAATCAGCTGAAATGTTGGAAAATGCCGCGGTGATTGCCCAGAATGCTTATGAGGCGGCAATCATACCGGAAAAAGCTTGGTTTGAAGCCCAGGTTGGCCCGAATGGTGCAGTTGTAACCTCAGCACAAGAGCTGCGAGATGCTATAAACGCAAATAAAGAAATGATTTGCGTTTATGGCAAGATTGATTATTTTGAAAATGAAACTTTGACTATGAAAGCCAATCAAAAACTGGTGGGAACCGAATATTTTACCGGTTATACGGGAAGCAAAAAATTCTCGGAGATTAATTTTAGCGGAACGCAAAGTAGAGCTATCGTAACGACTAATAATACGTTAATTTCTGATTTAAGTTTGAATTTTGATTCGCATGATTTTAGAAGTTGCAGTGATTTGATAATAACCACTTACACTAATGCCATAAAATTAAATAACTTAGATTTATCGCACATATCCAGAGTGGGAGGACAATCTCAAGGGGCTATCCATATAGATAATAACTCTTCAGCAATTTTATCAGGAACAATTAATCTTAATGGCGATGGCATATATGGTAATGGAATTGTGGTTTGGAATAATTCTAATTTGACTATAGTTGAAGATGCTGAAGTTAATATAAAGACAGTAGGAGCAAGTAATAATTCGGCGTTTGATGTTATTGCTAATAGTACGGTTGATATTTATGGTAAGGTAGCTATGGAAGGCAGAATATGGTTGGAATATGGCCAGTATAGTGGTAACAGTGTTACTATTCATAACGGGGCGGAAATAACTACTGATAAGCAAAGTTGGAGTATACAGGCAAGAAAAGATGCAACTACCTATAACAGCATTACCATAGAAGAAGGGGCGAAGATTGACTGGCAAAATAACAATTCAAGTTTTATCAGCCAAGGTTATATTTTTGAAAATAATACAACTTCAAGTAAGTATATATCAGCCTCAATTTTGCATGATAGCGGAGATTTTACGGAAGTGCCTTGTGATATTGATTGGTCAACTTGGAGAGCAATACCCGAGCGCGGTGATGTGGAGGAGCCAAACCGAGTAGTTTATGATAAAGAGCAATTTGATACGACTTTAACTTCGTTTGATGAGATGATATCAGATAGCAGTTATCAGGGAGTGAATTTGATAAAAGGTGGCAAATTGACCACAATGTTTAATGAAGACCGCACCCATAGTTATACCATCAACGGTAAAGATATGAGCTCTAATAATATCGGTATCGTCACTCGTGAATGGGTTACCAAAGATGATATTGCTCAAAGTATCAAAGAGATACAAAATGCAATGATTTCTATTCGTGATGAGGTTAGTCGTTTGGGTAATTCTTTAAGTGTAATCGAAACGCGGATGAATTTTACTGATGCGATGTGTGATGTTCTGCAAACCGGTGCAGATGACCTCGTTTTAGCTGATATGAATGAAGAGTCAGCAAATTATTTGGCTTTACAGACCCGCAACAATTTGGCGGTTAACGCTCTTGCCTTGGCGGCACAATCCAATAATGCAGTGTTGAAATTGTTCTAATAAACAAAAAATGTCATGCCTGAGCGAGTGAAACGAGCGAATTAGGCATCTACAAATTATTTTATATTATTGACACTTTTGAGTGACCAAAAGTGTCCAAAAGTCATTGGGATGTTCGCCTTAGCGGGCAAACAACTCAAAGGCATGGGGCTGCGCCAAACTTACAGGCGACTAAAGCGCCCGACGATTGGCGCATTTTGCCAGCCTTGTCGTTGTTTGCTTTTATCCGCTCGGCTCGCAATCCCAAACCCTAAAGTATTAATCTTTTTCCTCGCCCTCATAATGTCCGAAAAGAAAAGAAGCGGCTCGCAATCCCAAACTCTAAAGTATTAATTTTTTCCTCGCCCTCATAATGTCCGAAAAGAAAAGAAGCGGCTCGCAATCCCAAACCCTAAAAAACATCATAGACCCCTAATTCGTGGTTTTGGCAAACCACTCAGGGGTGACAAGTGGGGCGTTTTCATCCGTTTTTGGGGTGACAATGATTTTGTACTATTTCTAATATTTGAAAGGAGATATTTTTACAGCTAAACCGGTTTTGTTGTCAGTTTCAATAAAAACTCCGCAAATTTGTGCATTGCCACCTTTGGGCTCCAAACGCATAGGCGATGATTTGTCCCGCAAACGCTCAATCGGAGCTTTTTCATCGAATCCGATAACGCTGTCATAATTTCCGCACATTCCGACATCAGTTTGATAGGCCGTTCCTTTGGGCAAAATAACCGAATCTGCAGTCGGAACATGAGTGTGAGAACCGATAACAGCCGAAACACATCCATCAAAACAACGGGCAAAAGCTTGTTTTTCTGCTGTAGCCTCAGCATGAATATCAATAAATATGGCATCAACATCATGGATAAGTTGGTATTTTTGTAAAAGCTGTTCAACTTTGAAAACCGGAGACTCTACCGCTTCCATAAACACGCGACCGACCACTTCGACCACCAAGATTTTTTGCCCCGAATCAAGCGGAATCACCCGAGCTCCCACTCCGGCCAAATTATCCGAATAATTAAGCGGACGAACTATACGATTATTATCATTCAAAAACTCCAACAACTCTTTTTGATTCCAAACATGGTCACCGGTTACAATCGCCGAAACCCCTGCATCCAAAAACTGTTTGGCTATTTTGGGTGTACAGCCGAATCCGTGTGCCACATTGTCAACATTGACTATCAACGCATCCATTTGCCAATCCTGCTTTATTTGCGGTATGGTTTGCATAACCTTTTCACGCCCGCAACGAGCAACTATATCACCCAAATAAACTATCTTCAAAACTGCCCCCTATAACAAAAAACCCCGCCGAAAGCCAGCGAGGTTTTATAAAATTAGAACCATTCAACCGTGCCTATACATTCTTGAAACGAACCGCCGGTCATTTAGGTGGGTGCCATATAAACAAACCACGATCTGTTCAGAGACGGCTCCCTTTATAATTTTGTTGGCTCGGAAGACCTGCTTTAACGCCCGTATTGCGCAGTTCCTAATTTCATATTCTATTTTATAACGAACTTAGTTGTTTGGCAAGTTTTTTTATTTCGTTGTCGATATTTTGCACAGCAGCTGCAATTTCACCATCCAATTTTGACATATCGGCAGTATTTATGCGACGAGACGAATCGTCATCTTTGGCTATATTGCCTTTTTTCAACTCGCTTAATTCATCAGCCAACAGCAACCCGACCATGGCAAGCAACAAACTTTCGCTGATTTGTCCGGAATCCCCGGCCAACTGCTTGGCTTTTTCATCCAAAACATCGGCTAATTGCATAATGCGGAGTTCCTGCCCGTCCTCGCAGGCAACCGGATATTCTCGCGAATTGATAGTAATGGTTATCTGCGACATCCTAAAGCACTCCGTTGATATATCCGGTGATAGAATCAATCTTGGCAACGGTATCTTGTATGGTCTTGCTCATTTTTTCCATTTTGGCATCTTTTTCAGTCATAGCCTTATGGTGATTTTTGCGCTCAACATCCAACTCCGTTAACTTGCTCTTTATCTCCGAATCCAAAACCGCCAAATCAGTCGATAACTGGCTGAGGGCTTCTTTGGTCTGAGCAAAATCAAAAAAATTCTCTTCCATTGCGGATTTTTCTTTCACTTTAAAAAATATTGCATTATTATCAATGCCATCATAATTGCAAATTTAACTTTTACAATAACTAAAGGTAGTTATGCCACAGATAATACTTAAAATCAACCAAAACAATGATAGAATTATCATCAATGATAAAATTTGTTGTTATATAGCTCAAACATCATTAAATGACGCCAAAATCAATGAACTGATTAAAACCGGCAAAATGGTTTTGGCACAAGGTGATGATGACTTGGAGTTTTGCAAAAAGCATAATCTTGACGGAGTTGTAAAGGAAATTGATGCCACCAAACCGGTCAAACCGCAGTTAAAACCTTTGCGCGAAAGTTTGGGCAAAAAAACTTTGGGGGCAATAATTCCGCCACGGCGGCACGAAGCCATGTTGGCCAGTGAAACAGAGCCGGAATTTGTGGCACTGAAAATTGATGATTTAGCAAAAGCAACCGAGCTTATAGATTGGTACAATGAACTTTTTTTATTGCCTTTGGCGCTTGAATTTGAGGCAGATTTGCCGTCTTGGGATAAGGTTAAAACCGATTTTGTGATAATTGATGCAAAAAAATTTGAAAATTCTGGTTGCTAAAAAGACAAGTTTATATTATTGCTAGTTAAAATATTTGTGTAATTTAGATATTAGGAGTTAATAAAATGAAACAACAAGCTGGTTCTATTCGTATCGGTTGGGTAATTGAATACAAGGGAAAACCTTGGACTGTTGTTAAGACAAACTTTGTAAAACCCGGTAAAGGTGGCGCCTTTATGCAAGTTGAAATGAAATCGGTTGAGGAAGGAACCAAAACCAATGAACGTTTTCGCACTGAAGACATGGTAGAAAAGTTGATGGTCGAAACCAAAGATTGCCAATTCTTGTATGAAGATAGCACCGGTTTGACCTTTATGGAAAGCGATACTTATGAACAATTTGTTATGCCCTCAGACATATTGGGCGATTCTCGTCCGTTTATGACCGATGGCATGGAAGTTAAGGTCAGCGTTATTGATGGTAAGCCGATTTCGGTTGAATTGCCGATACAAGTTATTTGCGAAGTTGTTGAAACTGAGCCTGTAATTAAAGGGCAGACAGTTTCGTCATCTTACAAACCGGCTGTATTGGACAATGGCGTACGCACAACCGTTCCTCCTTTTGTCGGAGTCGGCGATAAAATCGTTGTTGCAACAGCTGATGCATCATATGTTGAAAGAGCTAAATAATGACTTATATTTCTCATAGTCTTGAAGTATTAAACAATATTGCTAAAAAAGCCGGTGTCGGACTAATCAGAGATTTTACCGAATTGACGCAGTTGCAATCAGCACCTAAAGGGCATGAGGAATTTACTCAAGCCGCTATTGAACGCACTGCAACGATACTTAAGGTTGAATTAAACAAGTTCCGTTCTGATGTTCCGATTGTAGCAAGACCGGAAGATATGCCGATAACGGAATGTTTTGTGGTATCGCCATTGGATGGTAAGGTCAACTTTATGCGTGGTATTCCTTATTTTGCCATAAGCATAGCTGTTGTTAAAAGAACCGAAGTTTTAACGGCTTTGGTATATAATCCGGCGACCGGAGATACTTTCTTTGCCGATAAGGGATATGGTGCATTTAAGGAAGGTTCGCGCAATCACTTACGCTTAAGAGTTTCTGCACGTAACGATTTGGCAAAGTCTTTGATATCTGCAACCAATACAAAGATTTGTGCAAATGTAAAAAGTGATAATATTCGCAATTTCGGTTGCACAAGTCTTGATTTGGCGGCGATTGCTGCCGGTCAAATCGATGGTATAATTTGTGAACAAGCTGATTTTTCGCAAATTGCCGCAGGAATTTTATTGGTAAGAGAAGCCGGTGGCCGAAATTTAGCCATTAAACAAGATGATGACCGCAGTGAAAACATGAAAGCTATATGGGACACTATGAATTTCATCTCCGGTAATCAGACAATTTGTAAAAAACTTTTTGATTTGTTTAAACTGTAATAAGGTGGGCACAATGCATTGGGGAAAGATATCTGTTGTATCAGTAATTGCAAGCGTGATGGCTTATGGCGCATCAGCCGAAGAGGGAGTTGTGATCGATTTGGGTGTTTTGAACAACTTGGATGCCGGTTATTATGATGCACCCGAGCCTTTATTCCCTGTATTGCCAAAACAGCCAAACCATCAAATTAAAAAGAAAAATGTGGTTAAGGCAGCAAAACCTTTGCCTACTGCAAAAATTAAAAAATCTACAGCACCAATAGTGGTTGAAAAATCGGATACGACAAAAAAAGCGACCTCGCCTAAAATTAATACCGCAAAAAAAGAAAAAGACGACTTTGTTGTCGTTGTTGACAGAGAGCCCGTTGCTGAATCGATTGAAAAGGCCCTCCCTCAAACAGTTGAACAAAAACCTGCCGTGTCTTTCAATGTTAAACCAGAGGAAATGCCCGTCATTGCAGAAACTCCATCTTTTAATAAAAAAATAGTAGCTGAAAAAGACAGCGCACAAAAAATTGAAGAACCTAAAGAAGAAATCGCTGTAAAAAATGTTGAAAATGTGGCGCGATCACCCAAGAGGGAAACAAGTAACGAAACCATAGCTTTGAAAGAAGATACTGGATTAGAGAATTCGGTAAACAGCGAAACAACTTCTTCTGAAGTAAATGGTAACAGTGTTGCCGAAAACAATGAGATTTCGGCACAACAAGATGGAATTATTAAATTTGAGAGTGATAGTGATATCTTAAATGCCGAACAGCAAGAGTTGTTAGACAAGATTGTCAGCGGTTTTAGTAATGATAAGACTGCAAAGATTGCCATTTATGCATACAATTTTGATGACAAAGTCGATAGCTTCCGCAAGAAACGCATGACCTTAAATCGCGCAATTGAAGTTCGCAGTTATCTCTTAAAGAAAGGATTTAAGAATTTTAATATAAAAGTGGTTAATATTTCGGGCGATTCAAAAAAAGTAAACTGTGTTGAATTGAAAGAAATTTAAAAAAAGATAACTTTTTGCTTGCCTTATTTAAAACCTTAATGTATAAGAGGCATAAAATTGTTATTGAAATAAATTTTGTAGGAGTTTTTAAGATGAAAAAAGGTATTCATCCTGATTATCACGAGATTACTTATGTTATGACTGATGGACAGAAGTATACAACTCGTTCTACTTTGGGCAAGGCCGGTGATGTTATCAATTTGGAAGTTGATCCCAAGTCACATCCCGTATGGACTGGTGTTCGTCGTTTGGTCGATACCGGTGGTCAGCTGTCAAAGTTCAAGAGCAAATTTGGTGCTTTTGGTCTTACTAACAGTGATGCTCAATAATTCGGGTTATTTATAATTTGTTAACCTGCACTTGATATTATAAGTGCAGGTTTTTTTATAACTATGAGATTGATTCGCAATGACTAAGATATCGCATTATGAGGTTTATGCCGATTCCGGAGACGGTTGGCAACTTTTGGAGCGTTTTACAATGGACCAGCGCTCCCAAGCATATCGGCTGGCCAAAGAAAACGAATCTGCTTCTTTTAAAGTAAAAATAATTCGCGAAACTTTTGAGTTGGAAGACAACACTTATAGCGAAACAGTTGAGTATGTCAGCAACTTGAGTAAAAAGAAGGGAACACACAAAAGTTTAAATCGAATTGATTACCAAAAATCATCCAGTGAGGTCGTTCAGGATATTGCTGACAGTCGGCGCAATATCTATAAAGCAATCATAAAATTTATTGTATTGATTGTTATAAGTCTTATATTTGCTAATATATTCGTTAGCCTATTGTTCCCTATTCTAGAAGCATTTACGGATGAAAAAGACAATCAAACCTTAATGTTCTTTGTATTTTTCATCATATTTTTGGCAATGGCGATTCCTCTAGTTCTCAAAAATATTCCTTGGTATATTTTTCTGCCGCAAGACAAAGAAAATAATGAAAATATAACCGAAGAATTCTTTTTTGATAAAGCAAAATCTTTAGTTAAGGCTTTTAATATTAATGGTGATCCCAAAACCATGGTGGCGGGATCTTATCCGGAAGCGCCGCTTGAATATAAGCAATATTTGGTTTATTACCTTAGTGAAATATTATCCAATTTGAATGTACGAACCGCCTTACAAAAACAAAATACCAGATTAGGTGTAAAACTGTTGGTATTTGGCGGCTGTCTGGAATTGGCAAGATATGGTGGCTTAAAAATTACCGAAGCTAATTCAATTTTGTTTGAAGCTTTTCGCATTATAGATGGTCAAGACACCAACTTAGAAGAATTCTATGAAACTAAGCAAAGCTTTAGCGATAACAAAGTTGCTATTTATCTGACCGGCATTGGCGCGTATTTGATGCATCAGATTATTTCTGATCAAAAGTTATATATTCAGATTTTAAACGATGCTTTTGATAAATGGGAGGCTTTATATGCCACGGACAATGACAAAGTTTCTTCGCCCCAAGAAGAGAATCAGGTTTCCAATAGTGTCGAGATTCGTTGTCGCGTAAACATCAAAAGCGACCTCAAATTTTTGGATACAAACTTACCGGATCAAGACAAAATTGCTGCCAATACCAGTGAAGCCATTCGCACTATTACAACAAATCTAACCGGTAAATACGCCGGATTTAATATGATTGAAGCCAACGGAATAACTTCCGTCGATTTTACAACTCCGCAAGATGCTGTCAAATTTGCCAGTGAATGTCTGAAAGAAATTTCATTATGTATGGATGATAATAATGATGAAGAAAAACTAATCTTGCGCACTTGTTGTGTAATTATGCCGATTGAGGGAAATGCAGTTGATGATGTTTATATCAAAGATTTGTTTGAACATGTTTACAACAATGAAATTATCATGGTGAAAAAAATAGCAGATACTGTAAGTGATGAAGAAAAGGATTATTTGGGAGACAAAACATTGACCAACTCCTCGGTTTCAGTTGAATTGTACAAGTTGAAATATTAGATGCTTTTAAAATTTAAAAATATCTTGTATTTATATTCAAACTTATTAAACTGAAATTATTGTGATTGAATTAAATTGAATAGAAAGGATAAGTATATGACAGCACCTTTGATGCCAAGAGCCACTGCTGTATGGCTAGTAGAAAATACGACTCTTACTTTCCGCCAAATTGCGGTTTTTTGTGAGATTCATGAATTAGAGATTCAAGCTATGGCTGACGGAGATGTCGGAAGTAATATCAGAGGAATTTCCCCTATTGATAATGGACAGCTTACTTGGGATGAGATTCATCGTTGTGAAAAGGATATTACAGCGAATCTTAAAGCTGAAGAATTAGAATGCAATGCAAAGTTACGCAATCTGAAAGCTAAGAAGGTTTTGTCGCCATCACAAAGACAAGAAAAGCCTAATGCTGTTTTGTGGGTTTTGAAGAATTATCCTACAATTAAAGATAGCTTAATTTGCAAGCTGATAGGTACGACCAAAACGACTATTGATGCTATTCGTAAGGGCACTCATCGTGATATGGCAAATTTGAAGGCAAAAGATCCTGTATCTATCGGTTTGTGCAGTGAGACGGATATAGACAATGCTGTCATAGCTTCACAACCTAAGGTTAAAGCAGAAAAAGTTAAGAAAACTGTTAAGAAATCAACCAAAAAGAGCACCAAAAAGGTGTCAAAAACTAAAACTAAAGCTAAGGTTAAAACTAAAGCTAAAAAAACTAAGAAAACTATGAAAACTACTACAAGGAAAAAGACTATGAAAACTACTACAAAGAAAACTGAAGACAAAAAAGTAACAACCAAAAAAGTTGCTGCTAAAAAAGCAACTGTAGCTAAAAAAGCTACAACTGCTAAAAAAACAACTGTCAAAAAAGTAGCTGCTAAAAAGCCTGTTGCTAAAAAGACAACCGTAAAAAAAGTTGTTGCTAAAAAGCCTGCTGCTAAAAAGACAACCGTAAAAAAAGTTGCTGCTAAAAAGCCTGTTGCTAAAAAGACCGTAACCAAAAAAGTTGCTGCTAAAAAGCCTGTTGCTAAAAAGACCGTAACTAAAAAAGTAGCTGCTAAAAAGCCTGTTGCCAAAAAGACAACTGCTAAAAAAGTAGCTGCTAAAAAGCCTGTTGCTAAAAAGACAACAGCTAAAAAAACTGCAACTAAAAAAGTTGCAAAAAAATAAGAACTATGTCTTATAAAAAAGCGCCGATTACCTCGGCGCTTTTTTTTGATTTATAAGATTACAAATCGGAAATAACTGTCATTGAAACAATCTCATCAGGCTGAGCAACTTCGCCGTTAGCTCCGTTGCCTTTTTTTATCATATCAACATATTCCATACCGGAAGTAACTTCACCCCAAACGGTATACTGACCATCAAGCCAAGGACAGTCTGCAAAGCAGATAAAAAATTGACTATCAGCGGAATCCGGCCAACTGGAACGCGCCATCGAAACCGTACCTCTTTTATGAGGATTGCGATTAAATTCGGCTTTTAACTTTTGTCCCGAACCACCGGTACCGGTACCATAAGGGCATCCGGTTTGTGCCATGAATCCATCAATCACCCGATGAAATTTTAGACCATTATAAAACCCTTGTCTTACCAGCTCTTTAATTCTTTTAACATGATTGGGGGCAGCATCCTCAAACATTTCTATTACCACATCACCATCTTTCAGCTTTAGT
The DNA here is from genome assembly GCA_902799835.1 of uncultured Pseudomonadota bacterium. Classification (GTDB taxonomy): domain Bacteria; phylum Pseudomonadota; class Alphaproteobacteria; order RF32; family CAG-239; genus CAZU01. The sequence goes on along the minus strand of CADCCF010000002.1, from coordinate 245,580 downwards.
AATATGGCATTTTCAGCATCTTTAACTTTATACGAATGCTTTATTTTTTTGGCACGCGATGCACTTATGCCTATTTTTTTAGTGTCATCACTTTTAATACTTTTGGTTTTGCCACCATCAATTTTAGGAGTGGTTGAACCTTTAAGTTTTTTATTTTCGACCATCATATATACTCCTTTACAATCTATATCTACTATTTATATAGGAACTGAAAACTGATAATGCAAAATTTTATTGCAAAATATATTTAATACGCTCTTCGGCTGACAAACCGGAAGGATAACTTTTATCTACGCGTTTAATTGATTTTTTCAATCCTTCGCCATTGGCAATCTGAATTGCCAAACCGGGGCGCGCATTTAACTCAAGCATCATAGGCCCTTTTTGCGCATCCAAAACAATATCGGCACCAAAATAGCCCAGACCGGTCATTTCATAAGCCTTAGCCGCCAACAAAAGATGTTCACGCCAGCTAGGAACTTCTATTTTACTCAAATCGGCTTTAGTATCCGGGTGAAATGCAATCGGGCAATTATGTTGAACTGCTAACTTAGTTTTACCAGTTTTGATATCAAGCCCAACCCCAACAGCCCCTTGGTGCAAATTAGCTCGTCCGCCGGATTCCTTGGTTGCCAATCTGGTCATTGCCATTATCGGATAGCCTTTGTAAACAATAACTCTGACATCAGGTACTCCATGATAGCTGTAATCGTCAAAAGCTGAAGAAAAATGCACCATTTCTTCAATAAGAGCACTATCATACTGACCGCCAAGCGAATAAAGGCCACTTAGTATGTTGGATATGTGTTGATATAGTTCATTATAACCGATGATGCGACCTGAGGCTAAAGTGAAATTATCGCCATGATAGCTCTTTACTACCATAACTCCTTTACCACCGGAACCATGGGCCGGTTTTACAACAAATTCTTCGTGTCCTTTGACTATCTTCATTATATCGGCAACCTGATATTGATGTTCTATAACACCAATCATCTCAGGAGTTTTTACCCCAAATTTAAGAGCCAAATTTTTGGTCTGAACTTTATCATCTACCAAAGGATAAAGCCGCCGCGAATTGTGTTGAGAAATTACGGCATAGTTGCGAGCATTCATTCCCAAAACACCCTTGGCGCGGAGTTGTGAAGGAAGTTCTTTGATTGCTTTTATCCAATTGAACATTTATTTTTTGGTTCCTTTTACCAATGAAGCAAATCGTTTCAATTCCACAAGTCTGTAACCGGTATAGGTTCCCAGCAACATAACCGCAAACAGAATTACCAGGTTTATTTCGTTGAATACGAATGTCCAATGCCGCACATATTCATTCGAAATAACAAAATAAACAATGATGCCTACCAACAAGCTGTTTGACAGCTCATGCCATGCATTACGAGCTCCCTCTTCTTCCCAAATAATTGATGCTCGCTCAATTACCCAAGCGGTAATTATGATTGGAAAGTAAACTGAAGCCTGTGCAATTTTGATATTAAAATAGTGTCCGAAGAAAGTTAAACCGGTGATAATCAGAATAACAAAAATAACCACTGCCGAAATTCTCGGTACCAATAAAAGATTTAGTTTTGACATAACGAATCTTATCAACAATCCTAAAGCAACAATAACGCTGAAACATACTAATCCTGCCCAAAATCCGGTCTGAACAAATGACATAGCAATCAACATCGGAGTAAATGTTCCCATTGTGCGAATACCAACGACATTGCGTAGCAAAACAACAAAAAATATAGCGATTGGAAATACTGATAACCATTTCAAGCTGTTTTGCGATGACAACGGCAGATTGTAGATGCTCAAATTATAAAGTCCGTCTTTGCGCGACAATTTGGCTCGGCGGCTGGCTAAGTTCATAGTTGAGGTAATTGACTTTTGAATGGAAAAACGCACGGACGAATCTTCTCCGCCAATCACATCAAGCAGGGAATTTCCTCCTCTTTGAAAAAGCAAAAAATTGTCGGGCAGTCCTTTTTTGCCGGTGTTGGGATCATAGATGCGCCAAGCTCCATCGACATAAGCTTCCAACATCAGGTCGGGAGTAATTTTTTGTCCTTCTTCAAGATTGAGACCGCGTGATATGCGTGTTGCTATATCTTTTAGGCTCAAGAGTTGTTGCATGATTTCCAATTTTTGTTTTTGATTGTATTGCACCGGGAGATAAGATTTCAGTGCCGGATTAAGCGGTTCTTGATTAAATAAAACAATCAATTTTTCAATATTGTCATCACCTTCTTCTTGTTGAGCCAGTGACAAAACTTGTTGAGCTTGAGCCAACGTGGTTTCATCCCAATCCGGACGGCGAATATTTTTAGGAGCTTCGTCTTTAAGCTTATCCTTGGCTTGCATATTGTCAAAGACCATTATTTTGTAATACAAATCTTGTTCGCCAATCATATTGCGAGATTTGAAAGTGATCTTGTCAGCAAATTTTTGAGTTTTGTAGCCGTTGGCAATGATGTTTTCTTCCAAAATTTTAAAACCTTTGTTCTTGGAGGGAATCGCCAAACTAACATTTATCGGTGAACCATCAGCAATAAAAGAAACATGAGCTTCTATTGCCCAAACATTGGTATTCTGCTTTGGTGAAAAGCTAAATCCCCAATACTTTATTTTGTAATAGGCACTGAATGATGTAAATATCAAGGTCACCAAAAGCAAAACCGTCAACACAAATCTTATGGAACGGAATTTTTTAATTAAAGCATTTAATTTTTTCATCTAATAAAAGTCCTAGCGCAATGTGTTGGTTGTAGAAACATCAACAATATAACGACCGCTGATTATATTGCGGCCAATCAGCACCTGATAGTCAAATTTGGAACGATCATTAAGTGTAACGTCTGCATTAATCAGGTTTTTGCCCATGCGAATTTTCATTTTTACGACATAGCGATGTTCAGTCTCGTTTGTCCGCTTAATGGTGGCTTTACGTTTAATCGGTTTTTCCAATTTAATTTTTTCACCATTGGACCGATTAACCAATTCAAAAGACACCCATTTTTCACCATCTCGCTCAAAAGGTGTAATATTTTGAACATCTATTGAAGATGTTTCGGCACCGGTATCAATTCTGGCATGAAAAGGAGCCTTAATGTTTTCAACATATACTCGTTCAACTCCACCGATAGTCGGAAGTTGATTTATTATTTGGGTTGGTTGCTTAGATTCAGTATTGTCATCAATTTTTGGCGTTGGCGCGGTGGCGCAAGCGGTCAACAACATCAATATTCCTAAAACAGTTGCCTTTTTCATTATCGCACTCTTTAATTATCTCAAAACACGCCTTCAATTTAGTACGATAACATCGCAGATGTAAAGGCAAACTTTTTAAAATGCCCGCTTTTTCCACCGCTATTTTAAGCCTAGAAAAATACTGTCGCCCTTAATGAAAATACGAATGCGTTATCGGATTTGGGATTTTCTGCCGGATTAAAATAAATTTGAACATCCGGTGTGATAGTCATAAATGAGGATATACCAAAAGCTGTATAACCTTCTAGAACTGTTTCATAATTATGTTCTAAAGGTGCGCCAACCGCATCTTCGTTAATGTGATTTAATCCGGCAGCAACACCGATTTGATCCAACTGGTTGCGTTCCCATGGATTATTCAGCACCAAACCCAACATATATGATGTATCGATGGTTGCCATATCGCCGCTAACACCATTAACACGGCCAAAAACTGCCCATTTATCACCTAAATTTTGCATGGCATTGAGTGACCACCCGTTGGTGGTTTGCGGCTGTTTTTCAACCCAAGGCTGATTGTAGTACAATATGGAATATTGTCCCTGCCCCAGCCCGTTAATGGTCGGATTATAAGCGATCGATCCGAATGTGGTATAGTGCTTTTCATCCAAGTTGGAGGTTGAAATACTTTCACCGGTTATATTGGTAGCATCCTGAGCGCCGATGGTAAATACCCAATCATTGGGCGAGGCTTGGATATAGCCGCCGATGCCGGCTGTCGGATAGGTTGAGGTGGCATTTTGGGCAAAAGTCCAGTTAATAAAATTTTCTTGTTGGTTGGAGTTATAAGTAGTGCCGTCAAAATTATAAATCGGAAATTGTCCCAAACCGATGGTCATCCAATTATAATCAGCCGGCAATTGATAAGTTAAATATAATTCGGGAAATTCGTTTGACTGTTCAGTATAATCATTAATCGGTGTTATCACCCCGATACGATTGCCGATACCATTGCCGTTAGAGCCGGAATATTGCACCATATTATAGGCTGCATTCAAAGCTAAATTTCCCTTGTCATTATTAAAAAACGTCCAAGTAAAATCAGGATAAGCAATTGATTGGAAAGCGGCTTTTTTGCCTGAAGGAGCTCCGTATTGTCCCAATAAAGAATAAGTTAAACCATAGTCGAATCCATAGTTTTTTTGTAAACTTTGCTTAAAATTTTCGTAGTCTTGCCATATTTCGCTAAACTCCGAAACGCGTTTACCTTTCTTAACCGGATGATCGGCAGCCTGAGCCGAAAAAGTCAAGCCCAACAAAGCCAAGCTAACGCCCATATATAATGAAAATTTGTGCATTTTTCCTCCTTTTTAAATATTTTGTAAAAATTATGGTGATATATATGTACTGAAGATGAGATTTAAACCCCGAAAAAAATAAAAAAATTTAAAAAATGGGTTGCAATCAGATGACAAAAGCTGTATAATTTAGACAAAATTAATGCTTTAAGATAGGTGATGATATGAGCAAGAAAAATACTAACACCAATGAGATAGAAGGAAGAGTATCGGCTTGTCGTGCCAAAATTCAGCGAGCCAACTATCTAAAAACTATAATTACCACCGCGGCACTCGGTGCAGCGACACTTTTATCTGGTACGGCAAAAGCGGCAGAAAACTATTCACGTGATGGTAATAATTCACAAACCAATGCGTTAACATTTGATACTAATTCTTATAACTTTCCTGCCAGTTTGCGCCCTGATGTCCAAGGATATTTTGATTTTGAAGATATAAAAAAAACATCTCAAGAAATGTATACCCAAAGTATCAACAATTATCTTGAAACCTATATAGCAGAAGCAACCGCTGATGTGGCAGCAATAAACAAAGCAAAAAAACAGGGGAAAAATTACAATCGGGCTATATCTTCGGCAATTGAAAAAAGCCGCATAAACAACCTTCGTCAACACTGCGCTGAGGCTGGATCTTGGGAAGTTTTTATGCAAAAATTTACACCACAATTTTTGATTGATTCCATTTATAATAATTTTAAGAATCCAAACTTTGCTCCCACCATAATTAATGATTTGAAAAGTATAGCAAAAAAATACAATGAAAAGTCTAATCAATTTTTTATGGAAGGCAGTGGTAATATTTATAAAAAAGTCACTGACTATAACAAAAAGTACAATCCCAATGATGATAAGAAACTTTTTTTGTGTGAAGAAACCAATGACGGTGGAAGACATTTTACTATGTTGTATTTTGATGGGGGCGATTATTGGCGAGTTTCATTCAATAAAGAAGATGTGCGTATGGTAAAAGACTACAAGTTTGCTCAGACCAGAAAAGGACGTATTGTTGATGTAACCGGAATATTTGAGAGCTATGTAAATTATGAATTGAACAATTTAAAGAAATATAACAACAAAGTTTCGCGAAGTGATGCAGCACAATTCATGGAAAAATTATCAAATTGCTTATCAAGTGATACTTATTATGTCAGCTCGCATGATCAGTTAGCTAAATTAGAAAACATGACAAATAATAAGCTTGCCTATGACATGAAATTTGATAGCATTAATGTATCTTTGGAAAAAATGACTAAAGATGAATTCACAAAATTGGCTAATGAAAAGGTCTCACCTGATTTAGCTAAAATAGGTGTAGATAATCCGGTATATCCATTTGGAAAAAATTATGCTTCCACTCACATCTCAACTGCGTCTAATCATCCTAGAAGCAATCCGATTGTTAAAGATCCTAAAGCGACCAATGCAGTTATAGTAAGAAGAAGATCGCAATATAGTTAAGCTAAACAGAGTTAATTCTGTTTCTGTGACCATTGTTATGAATACAAAAAAAATATTGACAAAGACGAACTATCATATTATTAAATAGCTTGCTTTGAGGCGATGGCGGGTTAGCTCAGTCGGTAGAGCGGAGGAATCATAATCCTTGTGTCGTGGGTTCGAATCCCTCACCCGCTACCATAATAAAAAAGTCCACTTTTATGGTGGGCTTTTTTATTATATGTAAGGGTTGGAATTTGAAGCCACGATTAGTGGGTTCGACTACAAGGCAAAGGTGATCGAAAGCGCACCGGTCGGTTAATACCGATTGCCGCAGTGAGCGTTAATAATCCCTCACCCTAGCACAAATAAAAAAGTCCACTTTTATAGTGGGCTTTTTTATTTACTATGTTATCAAACTAAATCAAAGACAAGTTTTTGCGAATTTTGCGAATGGAATTAAGCTCTATCTGGCGTATGCGTTCCTTACTGATGCCATATACTTTACTCAGCTCATCTAAGGTAAAAGCATTGTCGAGCATACGACGCTTATACAATATATCATGCTCGCGTTTATTCAAACATGACAAAGCTTGTGAAAATAATTTTTTGCGATAAGCATAAGTTTCGGAATAAGCTATTGATGCTTCCGGTGATGGTTTGCTATCGGCCAAAAAATCCATCCACTCGGCACTGTCTTCCTCGCCATCATTACACAACTTGTTAAGCGAGCTATCGTGCGAATGCATACGATTATTCATATCTTTGACATCTTGAATGCCAACCGAAAGAGAATCCGCAATATGCTTCAAAGTTTCATCGCTCAAATCTCGACCATCCACCAAATTAAGCTGACTTTTCATTTTGCGTAGATTAAAAAATAATTTTTTTTGCGCGGCAGTAGTTCCTATTTTTACCAAGGACCAAGAATTGAGAATATATTTTTGTATATAGGCTTTTATCCACCACAAGGCATAAGTCGAAAAACGAAAACCTTTTTCAGGTTCAAATTTGTCCACCGCATACAATAAACCAAGATTACCCTCGGAAATGAGCTCTTGCATTGGCAAACCATATCCTTTATAAGCTGAAGCTAATTTTATTACCAAGCGCAAGTGCGAAGTTATAAGTTTATAGGCCAATTTTTTGTCTTTGGTTTGCCGATATTTAAGCGCAATTTCATACTCCTCATCAACATCAAGAATCGGAAAGTTATTGATGTTGCGAATATAGCGCGCCATGTTAACTTCGGCTGAAAAGTCGATACCGGATAGTGCAGTGTTCTGATCCATAGCATACACTCCATCATAAAACATGAACTTTATTTGCGGTAGTCCAAGTTCCGGAATCACATTAATCTGAATGCGAATATCACTGTATTATTCGCTTTGAGTTAATAAAATCAATACGAAATTTTGGAAAGCATAATGCTAAAAACAGGGACTTTAATTATTGGTTATCTTACTACCAAAAGGAATTTCGGCGCCGCGTCCTTGCTGAATTACATCCATATGGACAAAGCCCATTTCACCATTATCAATCATAACGCGTGCCCAAACATTATCGGGCGTCATACCGGTCAGGCGAACGGTCATATCTTTTTTAGCTGTTATCAACACATCAAATTTATCTGATGGTCCATACATGATTTGAGCTGTTTTTTTGAAATGATACAATCTGGAATCATCATTCTTGTTAACCGGAATATTGATTACCTTACCAACCACAATATCATCCGTAACACTTCCGCGTGAGCCCAAATCGACACTTTGATAATAGTTAATTGCTGTTGTTTTTTTGCTATTGAATAAATTATTACCGTAGCCAAATATAAAAATTATTGTGATTATTGCTATTAAAACAACCGGAGCTGTCAACTGAGCGAACAATAATTTGCTTAAGTTCCATGAGCGTGGACGTGATGGCGGAATATTCCAAGCTGAAATGTAGTTTTTTACCGCCTGTTGTCCTGTCGCATCCAAATAATCACAAGCAATTAGCCCGCATTGCGATGCTTTAGCCAGTTGTCCTGATTGCTCGTGTGCCAACATATTGGTCAATAAAATTCGGCAGCTATCCTGTTTGGCAATCGGATGGCAAAAATTATGAATTATATTAAGCAAATTAGGAACAAATGTTTTGAGGTGCCACCACCCGAGTGTCCAATTGGTCAGCGAATTGTTGAAATTAAGCTTGAGAGCATTGGCATAATTGACAACTTGCACGGTATTTTTACTTTCATAATCAACTATTTTGGCACGAATTACTTTTTGGCGTATTGCGCGCAAATTAACATCTTCTGCACCATCTTTTATAACAGCCAAATTTGAAGTTTGCGGATAATTATCGGCTGTGCAACACAAAGATAGCAAATTATAACGATGACGCAATTTGTTATCGGTCAAGACCGTATGCGCCTCAGAAAGCTTGCGAAATATCTCCACAGCTTCAGGTGACGGATTAGAATCGGGATGCCATATTTTTGCTTTGTTACGATATGACGTTCTTATTTCTTCATCGGAGGCATCTGAAGAAACTTCTAATATTTTATAATATTCCAAAGCATCATTCATTTAGATATAAATTCCTTGCTTGCGAGGCGTAGCCTCATAAAAATTAATAAAACTCTCTTTTTGATTTATTTTAACTGTGCCTTTGTAATCGAAATTATAAAGCGAATTCTTAAATAAATTGATAAGTTGCGTACAAAAATCATCATCCAACCGTGATGAAGTGCGAACTATCAAATCTAAATTACGCTCGTGAGAACGTACAAAACCATCAAACTGAAAACTACCTAATTTGGAAAACTGAGTTTCAACGACAAAACGAGTACCCTGCTTGGATTGCTTTGCTTCTTTGCCGTCATCATGGTCTTTTTTTACGGCAATTTTTAAGGGGGTAAAATTATTATCGGCATAAACCGGAATTTCGCTTATGCGCCACATTGGAGTTTCTTTGATGCTTGAGGCAACAAAATTATTTAGTTCTTTAGTGATACCTGCAACATCAACATCTTTGCTGATTTGGGCAATTTGTTTGATATTATCTGCTCCCAACCATATAGTCGCATCTTTTTGCACTGCGGCCTGATAGAAAGTTACTAAATTAGGCAAAAAATTTTGATTATAAGCCGGCAATTTGGTCGCTAATGTATTCAACAACGGTGAATTTTGCTCAGCGGCTATGGTTACATCTTGGCTGAATAATTTACTCAATATATGAGGATTGTTTTGCAATATTGTTGTAATATCGGAATTTTTACCCTCAAACAAATTAACAATTTTGGTAAAAATATTATCCGGTCTTGCCTTGGTAGGAAATACAATATTATTGATAGTCAAATCGACTGCTTCATTAGGGCTGAGTTTGAGCGGGGCTGTGAAAAAACTTTCACCAACTTCTGTTTTGATAAAAGTGGTGGCATTTTGTTGCCGACTGATTGTTCCATTGACATTTTTACCAACAAGCTCAGCAATATTAAGCTGTAATTGATTCTGCAAAACTTCTATTTCACTATTATTTGGATTAGCATAAACCATCTGTTCAATGGTCTCATAAATCGGCTGAAGAATACTTTTGGCAGAAGGACTAGTTTGACCAATTGATGAAATGTTTATTTCCAGCCGAGGAATTTGGGACATAACTTGTTCTTTGAGCGCAAGCGGAGCTTTTAATTCTGTTAATTTAGAACTTATTACCTCATCAAGTTTGAGCGGTTCTAAGATAACCTTTTGCAGTTGTTTGGTCGGATTTATATTGATATCAACAGCTGGTGTTCGTGACTGCACAATCGGTTGTTTGGTATCGGTCTGTAATTTGGGTGACAGAGAATGTGTTTGCACCTGTGGCACTATGACCTGTAAACGATTACCTGAACTTACTTTAACCGGCAAATCTAAAATTTCATTTGGTTGAGGTTGAGGCAAAGTTCCATTGATTTTGACAGCAAAAGTCTGACCATTTATTTCCAGTTGTGTTAACAGGGATGAATCTGCCAGAGAAATTCTTAAATTGGCCTTAGCTCCATTTTGCAATATGGCTAACAAATCATCCGGCAATTCTGTTAATTGTAGCAATTCCGCGTTGGGCAAAACCGCATCAGTGGCTATCATATTAATAGTTGAAACTACGGTTTCCATTTATCTTAATATCTCCTTAGCTACAGCCACCACATCTAAAGAAGCCTCGGATTGAGGATAGCGATTAATCACGGTCGTCTGGTTGCGAATAGCATCGCGAACTCTGGTATCTTCACGCACTATCCCCAACAACTTTGGCGTGTAATTCAAAAATCGTTGACAGGTTGATGCCAAACTGGCAAAAGTCCTTTGACCTTCAATAAAATTATCAGCCTGATTTATTAAAACCTTAATATCGGTTTGCGGATAGTGCGTGTAAAAGTCACGAATAATTTGATAGCTTTCTGTCATTGAAGCAACCGAATTACCGCATACGACAATTACCGATTTTGACATTCCGGCCAAAACATGAGCTGCATCATTATCATTTACATCAATATCAAGAATAACTTTGTCATATTCTTGTGATATGATATTCAAATCATCACCGAATATTTGCAAACAACCAATAGACATTGTAGCCAATCCTGATGACGACGGATTGCTTAATATCATATCAAAATGCCCTTTATTATAACAGGTGATAATTTGATTCAGGCAATCTCCCTGGTATATGACCTTATCCAAATCAGGACAATCTTCTAACCCCAATTGTTTTTTGATGTTATTAATGCCACCGGAACCATCAAACAACAAAACTTTTTGTTTCATTGCACTCAAAACTTGCGCCAAAGATACCGCCAGCCATGTTTTTCCGCTACCGTGTCTTCCCGACATAACAGCAATCATATTTTTACCTTTGTAGTAGGAAGGTTCCGGTGTTGAATATAAATTGCCTGTATAGTCGTTTTCCATGATACTATATCTGCCCGACAGTTTTTATCTTTGCTTTAGGATGAATTTCGTTTTGCGACATAACCACACTCAAAGGACGAAAACGCTCAATTATCGAGCGTACAAACGGGCGAATCGACGGACTGGTTAAGAGAACCGGATTCTCGCCTTTGGCTGCCAGATCTTCAGTGACACTACGCACCTTGGTAATGAAAGATTGTAGCTGAGACGGCGCCATGGCTAACTGCTTATCATCACCATCACCAACTATGCTTTGTGAAAAATTATGTTCCCATTCCGGCGACAACGGGACCAGTGATATAACGCCAAATTCATTAGCATAAGCGTTAGACAACTGGCGAGATAAACGCGAACGCACATGTTCGGTAATCAACATCAAACTGTGAGTTGAAGCAACTGCTTCTGATATTCCCTCCAAAATAGTGGGCAAGTCGCGAATGGAAACTCTTTCCTGTAACAAGTTCTTCAAAATACGCTGAACCGCCGCAAGACTAATCTTAGAAGGAATAAGGTCTTTAACCAATTTTTGATGTTCTTTATCCATTTCATCAAGCAGTTTTTGAGTTTCAGCATAGGAAAGCAATTCAGGCATGTTTTCTTTAACCAGTTCGGTAATATGAGTGGTGACAACGGTTGCCGGATCAACAACGGTATAACCTCTAAACATGGCTTCTTCGCGATAAGATGGATCAATCCACATGGCCTGCAAACCAAAAGTCGGCTCTTGGGTTTCTTCACCGGGAAGATTTATCTTATCACCGCGCGGATCCATAACCAACAACTGGGTGGGGCGCAGAGTTCCACGTCCGCTACGCACTTCTTTAATATAAATATTATATTCATTTGCTTCCAACTGCATATTATCCTGAATACGAATCGACGGCATAACAAAACCTAATTCAGCAGCCAAAGCCCGGCGTAATGCTTTGATTTGGTCGGTAATCTTGCGATTGGAATCATCATTTATCAACGGCAACAGTCCATAACCGACTTCTAACCTGATAGCATCGACTTTGAGCACATTGGAAATCGGCTCTTCAGCCGCCTTGGCACCTCCGGTTTGTTTTTCTTGTTCTATGGCCGCTTGCTCAACAGCTTGTTCTTGAGTCCGCTGTTTATTCAGATAATAAGCTGTACTACCGGTTAAAGTTGCCAAAATAAAGAACGGAATCATCGGAATACCGGGCAAAAATCCCAAAGCAACCGCCAAACCGGCACTCATTCCCAAAGCCTTAGGATAATTGGCAACTTGCTCAAATAATACTTTGTCGGTTGATTCCGTCATACCGGCCTTAGACACCAAAATACCGGCAGCAACCGAAACAATCAAGGCCGGAATCTGCGATACCAAACCATCACCGACCGTCAAGCGAGTGTAGGTTTCTCCGGCTTGCGAAAAACTCATATCATTTTGCACCATACCGATAATGATACCGGCAATAATGTTGATAAATGTAATCAACAATCCGGCGATAGCATCGCCACGTACAAATTTAGAAGCACCATCCATGGCTCCATAGAAAGAACTTTCTTTTGATAAATCTTCACGTCGTTTGCGAGCCTCATCTTCATTTATCAATCCGGAAGACAAATCGGCATCAATAGCCATCTGTTTACCGGGCATTGCATCCAAAGCAAAACGGGCGGCAACTTCAGCGATACGACCGGAACCTTTGGTTACAACAATAAAGTTAACCAAAACCAATATCGCAAAAACAATAACACCGATAACAAAATTATTACCCATGATAAAGCCGCCAAAAGCTTTAATTACCTCGCCGGCAGCGTCAGGTCCCATGGAGCCGCGTGATAATATCAAACGGGTCGATGCCAAGTTCAGCGCTAATCGATAAATGGTAACAATCAACAAGACCAAGGGGAAAGCACTGAATTCGATAGGCTTTTCAATAAAAATCGCCATCATCAACACAATACAAGACATAGTAATAGATAATGCCAAAGATATATCCAACAACCACACCGGCATCGGCATAATCAAAACTACCAATATCAAAATAATACCGACAGCAAACATTATGTCACCGCGCTTGGCTGATCCTACAAGCGTATTTTTAAGATTGGTTGCCCAAGAATTGCGCAGTGCTTTTGCCATTGGTTGTGTCTATCCTTGTGCTGAGGATGGGATATTATATCCCTCCTCCTGATATTGTTTGAGTTTGTTGCGCAAAGTGCGAATCGATATACCGAGCAAAATTGCAGCGGTTGTACGGTTCCACGAAGTGCTCTCCAAAGTGTCCAAAATCAATTTTCTCTCAACGTTTGCCACTGTCTGGCCAACTTGTGAAGGAGCATTATCCTGTGCTGGCGCCGGAGTTTTTACAGCGTTGGGATTGTTGAGAATAATTGCATTTTCATCAATCTCATCACCGGTTGCCATCAGTACAGCTCGATGCATGGTGTTCTCCAATTCGCGAACATTACCCGGCCACAGATAATTGAGTAACAACTCAGAAGCCTTAGCCGACAAGTCACGCATCGGCAATTCGTTCACCTCAGAATATTTTTTGATAAAATGCTTGGCTAAAACTATAATATCATCAGGACGGTCTTTCAGATCAGGAATATTAAGAGCAATAACATTTAAACGATAGTACAAGTCCTGACGAAAAGTACCGTTTTGCACACATTCTTCCAAATTGCGATTGGAGGTGGCAATAATACGAGTATCAACCTTTATTGGAGCTTTACCGCCCAATCGATCAATTTCTTTTTCTTGGATTGCACGCAACAACTTGGCTTGCAAAGATATATCCATCTCCGAGATTTCATCAAGCAACAATGTTCCACCGGAAGCTTCTTCAAATTTGCCGATACGGCGAGCAACTGCTCCGGTAAAAGCGCCTTTTTCATAACCGAACAACTCGGATTCCAATAATGCTTCCGGTATGGCAGCGCAGTTTACGGCTACAAACTGACGAGAAGATCGTTTGGAATTATCATGAATAAAACGCGAGAAAATTTCCTTGCCGGTGCCGGAAGAACCGGTAAGCAATACACTGGCATCAGATGGGGCTATTTGCTTAGCCATTTTTAAAACTGCTTCGGTCTTTTTATCGCCATAAATAAGTGCGTGATTTTCGCGAGTTGCCGCCGCCAAAACTGCGCCAATCAGGTCGGGATCAGGAGGTAGAGGGATATACTCTTTTGCCCCGGCCTTGATTGCTTTAACCGCCAGTGATGTGTCATTTGCCACGCCACAAGCTACAACAGCAACATTAATACGTTCGTTGTTTAATGATGAGATGAGTTTGTAAACATCCAAGGTAACATCTATCATCACCAATTCTATCGCTTTGCCGGAACGCATTATATCAAGCGCCTTATCAACCGAATCGGCCAAAGTTACTTGCCCGCCTTTGGCTATGGCAATCTTGCTGGCTGCTCCGATTTGACCGTTTAGTGCTCCGACAATCAATAATTCCATGGTTTAAGCCTTGCTGACAGATTTAACAATTTCAGTCATGGTAATACCAAGTTTGTCATCAACCACAACGACCTCACCACGTGCAACCAAAGAATTGTTGACATAAATGTCAACAGCTTCACCAACTTTGCGATCAAGCTCAATAATCGCACCTTTGTTCAATTTCATTAATTGGCTGACTTTCATATTGGTTTTGCCCAAAACTGCCGATACTTTGACCGGAATGTTGTAAACTGCTTCCAAATCAGATGTCGAAGTCGGAATATCAAAATCGTCCATTCCAACTTCTTTACGCAATATGGGCTCATCATCCATCGAAGATGTTTCGCTCAATTCATCTAAATCCAATTGATTATCCATTTTCCCTCTCTTGTTGATTGTTATTCAATAATTCCTGTAATTTTTCCAATAATTTGGCGGTATTGCGTTCAGCATAACCGTCCTTCCACTCTATACGACAATCCGAAAGACCTAAATTATCGTCTTTGTGAATTGATATTTTGCCTTCAAAATCATGGTGCGCAGCCAGTTTTTCAATCAATGGGGCAGCTTGTTTTGCCGCGTCGGGATGAAAGAAAAATGCCAAGGCCTTTTGCGAGCTTAGTTGAGCAAAATTATCATCCAGAAATTGCTTTATCTCGGGTATACCGTCAATCTTTTCTAGGCTGGGCAACAATTTATGCAAAGCAGCAGCCAAAAATCTTAAAGCATTCAATTCTTGTGTTTCGCTTGCTTGCTGACTATCAGCAAAAACTAATGATAATTGATTTTTAATTTCTTCTAATAATGTGTTTTGGCGATTGGTCTCGCTGTTTTGCGCAGCTAACAAACCTTGAGCATAAGCCTCTTCTTTGGCTTTGGCGACAGCATCATCCAAATCATCCTGAGAGAACATAAATTCTGACATCGGACTGTTGGTGTATTCTTCCTCCGGTTCAGAATCTGTGGCTGAAATATCCTCATCATCTGAGACTTCTTCAACCGGTTCGACAACTTCCGCTGCTACCTGCTCAATATTGTCATCAGTTGGAGCGGGCAGTTCATCAGAAGGAGCAACTTTTGGGGCAGCGCCTCCGATTACAAAATTATCAAACATATATTTTTGATATTCCGCCACTTAACTCACGCCTTTGACTAATATACCAACTCATCACTTTCTTTACCCTCAGAAACCACAATCTCATTGCGGTTGGCCAAATCCTTGGCCGTAGTAACAATGTATTGCTGAGCTTCTTCAACATCACGCATTCTAACCGGTCCCATTGCATCCATATCTTCTTTGATGATCTTTCCGGCACGGGTTGACATATTATTGAAGAACAGCTCTTTCAAGGTCTCGGAAGCACCCTTTAAAGCTACTGCCAATTTATCTTTGTCAACGCTACGCAACAATACTTGAATGCCTTGTGAATCAATACGATTGAGGTCTTCAAAGGTAAACATCAAAGCCTTAACACGCTCAGCACTTTCACGATTACGCTCTTCCAAAGCTTCCATAAAGCGATTTTCGGTATTGCGATCAAGAGAGTTAAAGATATCAGCAATCAGTTCATGAGCATCACGTCGAGTAGATTTTGACAAAGTACTCATAAATTCTTTACGTAATGTGGTTTCCAAACTGTCCATAACGTCTTTTTGCACGGAATCCATACGCAACATTCGCATAACAATTTCCATGGCAAAGTTCTCCGGGAACAAAGCAATAACTTTAGCGGCATGCTCAGCTTTAATTTTAGAAAGAATAACAGCAATTGTCTGCGGATATTCGTTTTTGAGATAATTGGCCAAGACATGCTCGTTAACATTGCCCAACTTATCCCACATTGTACGACCGGCCGGACCACGTATTTCTTCCATAATCGCATTAACTTTGTCTTTATCCAGCGTTTTAGCCAACAAGCGCTCAGTGCTTTCATAAGTGCCGACCAAACCTCCGGTGGTATTCAGCTTTTCGTTAAATTCCGTTATAAGTTGTTCTATAATGTTGGAATTAACCTTGCCTAAAGACACCATTATGACCGAAAGCTCTTTTATTTCCTCCTCATCCATTAACGAAAACAGTGCTGATGAACGCTCTTCATCAAGCGACATAACTAAGATAGCCGCTTTTTGCTGACCGGAAAGAAGATTATAATCATCAATAACATTTTGCTTCATAAGGCTATTCCTTAATTATCACTATACAACCATGAACGAATTACATTGACGGCAGCAGCCGGATTTTTCTCAACCGTATTATTAAGTTTTTTGAGCGATGAAACTTTAATGCGGCCATCGACTTTGTTCATATTAACCAATTCCTCAGCCGATTCATCAAAATTATCGCTAAGGAAGTTAGACAACAACAAATTGTCTTCGGCATCGCCGGATGAAATGAGCCGTTCGGCACTGTTGTTGGAAGATACTTCGAAAGCATTGTTGATGAGCGGACGAATTACCAACAAAATTACCAAAATAGCCACGATAGCTACGCCCAAACCTTCGGCAATACGCATCAGCTCAGCCTTGGTGAATCCGAGATACATCATCTCACCCTTTTCGGCAACTGCATTACCCAAGGTAGCAAAACGCAAATTCTCAACCTCAACCATATCACCGCGATTGGCATCATACCCGACAGCCGATTTTACCAAAGCAACAATTTGTTCCATTTCCTCGTCAGAACGTTTGCGATAGACCTGATTACCATCAGCATCATTTTCATAAACGCCGTCAACCAATACTGCAGCGGTCAAACGACGAATAGTTCCGGTATTTTTGACCTTGTTTCGAATAACTTTGGAAATTTCGTAGTTGATAGTTTCTTCGATTTTAGATGAAGAATCGCGCACACCTTCAGAATTGAGCTGACTATCCCCGTTAGGAATATTTTGAGCTACGGTAACTGTACCATCCTGAGTGGTAGAAACTCCTTGTTCGGAAATGGTGGCGGTTGAACGAACAACCTGACTGTCCGGATCATAAATTTCTTCATTAGTTACAATCTCATCAAAATCCATCTCAATATTTACCTGAGCCTGAACTTTGCCGGCCCCGAGAGTTTTTTCCAACAACTGTTGAATTTTTTGAGCCATTTTGCGCTCTTGATCAATACGCATTTTATCTTTGTTGGCATTTTTAACAATGTCATTTTGTTCTTCGTTAAATTCAGTCAACAAATTACCATTAGAATCGACGATGGCCACATTTTTAACATCGAGCTTTGGTACGGCGGCAGCGACAATCTTTTGAATAGATTGAATATTTTGCAAGCTCAAAGCGCCTTCTTTGGTTTTAATAACTACCGAAGCACTGGGGGTTTGAACATCGCGCGAGAACAACTCACGTTTAGGCATAACCAAATGAACCCGAGCCGAACGAATGTTATCAACCGTGCGAATCGTGCGAGCCAGTTCGCCTTCCAAAGCGCGAAGCAAGTTAACATTTTGTACAAAGTTGGTAGCGCCCAAAGTATCAGATTTATCAAATACCTCATAACCGACATTGGATCCTTTGGAATAAACTGCAATGTCTGCCGTCTCCACACGCATTTTATTAACCTCATCGGTGGGAACCAAAACTTCGGTACCATTTTTGGCTAACTGATATTTCACATTAAAGGTTTCAAGACGAGATGTTATTTGTTTGGCATCCTCCAAATCCAAATCGGTATAGAGCACTGAATACTCTTTAGCGCCGATTTGCACAATAACATAAACAAAGAAACTGATTAAAAAAATCATTATCGCCGCAATAGAAGCAATTTTCGACGGCGACATATTTCTGATTGATTGCAATATATTATTCATAGATTCCCCAATCTATTCAAACATAACAACACGGCAAGCCTTTTTACAGTCTCGACCGTTTTCCCCTTATTTTTATTTCTAAACTATATTTTTTTGTTAGTTAACTATTTCCTTCGAGATATTAACAGACACAAAAAAACTCCCCTTTGATAAGGAGAGTTTTTTTAATTTTGAGGTTCAATTAGAACTTATACTGAACATTCAAGCCATACATATTGGAGTGGCTGGAGTATTCAGCAGGAACATCAAAGCGTGCTACACCTTTGTTCATAAACAAGTGAGCATATCCTAAGTCAACTTGCCAATTATCGGCCTCATAGCTCAAACCGGTGGTTAACCATGTGCGGTTAACATCGGGGATACGGTTGGAACGATGATTACCATTTTTAACCGGTGATTGATCATAAGCGGTACCAAAACGCCATGTCCATCTGTCGTTCAAATAAACATCAGCACCCAACGAAATGGTCCATGAATCACGGTATAAATAGGGATGGTCAACATAACCAGCCGCAGCTACTTGCGGTATAGCGCTATTCGCCGCTGTCGGAGATGTCATAATAAAGTGCTTAAATACGCCCCAATGTGTCCATCTGGCTGAAGCTGACAAACCTAACTTATCATTGAGTTTGTGGAAACCAGACAAGATAATGCTGGATGGTAAATCAGGCGAAGCACGGCCATCATCAAAAACGAAATTACCTAAAGTTAAATCGCCCTTAACGGTTTGTTTGCTCTTCATACGATAGCTCAAACCAACGCGGGTATCCGGTGAAAATTCATACATAACACCAAAATTACCGGTCCAAGTCCAACCGTCCAAGTCATAACCATTGATACCTTGACCAGAAGTCATATTGCCATGAATATAACGATAAATCAAAGTGGCACCCAAAGACAACTTATCAGTTACCTTGTAAGCAGCGGCCAAAGCGGTATCCATAACTTCTAACTCAGATTTATGTGGGCCTCTGCCTCCGCCAGCTGTTGCAACAAAGCTGTTAGCTTTGTGATTAGCTGACAATCCGAACGGAACATAATAGCCGGCACCTAAGAACAACTTGTTATTAACATTCCATTGTCCAAAAGCTGATGGTAGCGGTACACCATAGTGCATCTTGGTCTTTTGACCAGTAAAAGGTCCTTCACCTTTAATTCGTGAATATTCCTCAACTTCAACCAAACCTAATGACATACCGGAACGTTTTACCAAAGTCATACCGGCAGGGTTGTTAGCCAAAGCCGAATAATCATCGCCCATAATACCGGCACCGGCAAAAGCACGACCTAAGTTGGTAATTGAATATTCGTTTAATTGATAACCGGCAGCATGAGCATTGCTAGCCAAGCCGAGCGCTAAAAGAGACGCGCCAAATATAAGTTTTTTCATCTATTTATTTCCTTTATTGGTTACAGAATCAAAAATTCTGTTGCATTTTATAGCAAAAAGAAGTTAGATGTGTAAAGTAGGCACTTTACGGTGCGACAGTTTCTTATAAGTAACCAATGAATATTTTAGGTGATGTAAGGAGATATTATATGATTGATGATGTGCAGAAATACTTAGCCGAAATGACCGTAAAATTAATCGGCGATCGTTGGAAGATGCAAATTATTCAAAGCCTGATGGAAGGCACTAAGCGTTTTGGTGAACTGAAAAAATCATTGGGCGACATTACGCAGAAAGTTTTGACTTCTAATTTGCGGGTTTTGGAAGAAAAAGGTTTGGTTATTCGCAAAGTTTATGCACAAATTCCCCCAAAAGTAGAATACACTTTGACAGCTATCGGTTTTGCCTTGCAACCGGTTATCGAATCGATGGCGGCTTGGGGTGCTGAATATCGTGAAAACATGATGTTGGGAATTGAAACCTTAGGTTAGTAGCAATTAAAAAAAAATTTGATGCCGCTTGCAAGCGGCATTTTTTTTGTAAAATAGTTATAAAAAAGGAGAGGAATTTCCTCTCCTTTTTTGTTTTCTTTCAGATTATTTACCTCCTCTGGTATTTCTGACCATCATAGCCAAATCCATCTGAGCACTGCTTCTGGCAGCATCGGTGACATAACGTCCCGGATAATAATGAACATCTCCCTGATTTTCATTATTTTGCGGTGCATCTTGCGGCTCAGGCTGTGGTTCACCAAACGGAACCAAATCAGGATAACGAGAATGCTCGTAAGCGGCTTGCGGAGAATTGCGATCCGGATTCAAATTGATTTTTGCGCCTTTGTTTGCATCACTTTCCGGCAAATCTGCCAAATCATTATTAATTGCCGCAGTCAAAGGAGCTCTGTCCCGAGGATCAACAACTAAGCTTTGACCATTTCCATCACTGACCGTAACATTGCCATCTCTCAGACTAATGAGTACCAGATCACCATTCGATGTGTTGCAAGCGTATTCACGCCCACCACCGGTTGTGTTGCTGGGATCAATACCGGCATCCATATCAACTCTCACCGGTGTCGGAACCGCAAAGCGAACCGGATTGCCTCTTTTATCGTTCATACCGGTAGTATAGTAGTCTTGTCCGTTTTCACTACGAGAAAATTTAATATCGTTAGCATGAGCTATTAATTGATCTGCATCAATATTCTGAGCAACCGCATGTGAACCATAGTTGCCGTTCAGAGCTTCATGCCACATTTGAGCAGTCATACGAACCGTACCAACCGATACATTGTCAGTATTTACTCCTTCCTCCTTCCATGTGCCGCTGGCTTTAACTATTGAATTCCATGGATTATTCCTATCAATGTCAACGCCACCGTTTATCCCCAACATCTCGTTAATTTGTTGCAACTGCTCTACGGTGATGTCTTCTGAGTCCCTCAGAATATCGGCAACATCTTTGTGTAAAGCTTCCAGACTTTGAGTTGCAACAGGCTTACTAATCTGTAAAACATCGCCTTTGGAAGAGTGAATTTGAACTTCGTCGGCAGTTCCGGGAATTTCACTCTCAAAATGGATGTCATTGCTCGGTGCAACTGCAAAATTCTGCGGCTCACGCGCCGGTGTTTTATCTACATGTGTTTCATCAGCATGTGTTTCATCAGCATGTGTTTCATCAGCATGTGTTTCATCAACATGTTGATTGTCACAAGGCATAGGTCTTACCTGAACAATTTTGCTAACTTCAACAGTTTTGCCGTCACAATCAATATGAGTAACTTTCATGCCTTCTATTCTGTTTGTAGTCAAAGTTGACTTTGTGATAGCAACACGGCCATCATCCAAAACTACCTCATTGTATCCGCACTTTTGAGCATCCATATACCCCATGTGACCATATTCATTGTACTCAACCAAACAATCACCTTTTTGTATTATGACCAAACGACTTTTGTTTTCAAATACAACTTTACTCAAAACTTCCTCAATACGTTTATTCATTTCAGGAGTTGGAACATAATCGTCATCACAGTTGAGCTCCATTCGAATCGCATTCATAACCTCGGCATCAGGATGACCGGCAACATCATGACCAAAAGCCTCCAATAATTCGTATGCACGAATATATTGCATAGGAGACATCCATTCAGGACGAGAGTCAATCTTGCCATCAGCAAAATTTTGCAACCATATATTGTGCTGAGCAGTGCCGAATTTACCAGTAGCATTGTACATCTTAAGTGTATAGCCATCATATTGACTCGGATCAGTACCAAAATTATGGTTATCTCCAGCATCTTGCAAAAGCTTTGCCCGGTTATCGGCCCAACGAGCTTCTTTGGTTTCTTGTTCTATTTGCTCAGGTGTTTTTTCAACTTCCGGAGTTTCCTGCTCAGTTGCATCCTCGGCAACAGGTGTAGTAGTTTCATCACCTGCCCGATTTGCATTGCCGGTATTTTTATTACCATGCAACCAATTATTCAATGCGGCAAGTTCATCCCCAAGTCCGAGTGCACCAATAACAGCATTGTTAACTGTAGCTGCAGCACCGGAGTCAACATAGGCAGCACCGGCAGCAACTGCACCTAATGTAACGATGTCTTGTGTTTTTTGCCCTTCTAAAGCCTTTATTTCTTTGTATTGGGCCAGACGACGATGACCATCTTCCAAGTATTGTTCCTTAGACTTTTTCTCTGCATGAGCTGTTAGTCCGAGAGTAATGCTCTTACCGCCAAGCATAAATGTTTGACGAGCTATTCTTGACCATAACGGTCCAGCAACGAACGAGGTAACACCGGCAACACCAGCCACAACAGCACCCTCGCTGACACGGAAGTTTGAACGCTTTTTGAAACGGGTTTGCGCGTAAACTTCGGCCTTATTGGCTTTCCAGTTTTCTTTGATATATTTGCGTCTTTCTTTATGACTTAACTTTTCTCCATTGCGCAATTTGGCTTTGATATGATCATAAACCGGCATCATCTTGGCATTAACCCAAGTCCATCCGGCATAAGCGACTGCACCGGGGACAATGAGAGCGGCTGAACCGGTGGATATAGCAACAGCTGAAACACCAAAAATACCCAAGTTAACAAATCCGCGACCAAATACTCGCTTCCATCCGCCATCTTTCATGGTTTGTTTCCAACCAGCCTTCATTGTCTTGAAAAACTTCATCTTTTCTTTGGCTTTGTCAAAAACATTTTTAGTCTTAAGAGATTGAGAAACTACAGCATTCTCTAATTCCATATCGTAGGTATCCATGCCGACGGTATGGGGATTGAGTTCAATTACTTTTCCATCGGAAACCGCTTTTGCAACATCAGAGACAATTCCAGCAATTTGTTCATCATCTTCCTTATAAGAAGCTCTGCCGGTCTTGCGGTTGATTTTAACATTCTCTAGCAAATCACTGTCAAGCGTGGTAATACGAGCTAAAACTAAGCTACGTTCATAGTTTGAAGCAATCTTATCTTGGAAGTATCCCATGATTGCTTGAGCCATCTCTTTGGCTTGAGCGGAATTTTTATCCTTTATTGCAAGATAGGATTGATACTTTTTATAAAATTCTTTATCGGCCAAAGCATCATAAGTTGCACGCAAAGCGGCATTATGCTTTAATACTTTTTCAAGATGAGCTGCCTGATCAGATGAAGTTTCAACATATCCTGCTTTTCCCTGCTCACCCTCAGCAAACTTAAATTTTACTTTTATGTTATCAAACAAATGTTCATTATCCAAACCGCCAATAACACTAGCCAAAACATTATCGTTGGTTTCAATAGTTTTACCATCAACTTTGTTAAAGTTTGCCAATTTGGCAATTTCTTGGCGCAATTGAGCGACAACATCGGGATCAACATTATCCAAACTACCAGTGTTGTCTGCGTCATCAAAATCCTTGATTTCTTCCGGTAATAATTTATCAGCTTTTTTCTTTTTTAAGTTATCTGCAACAATTCTGCCATTTTTTTTGCTTTGTTCGCTGACACCGGAAACACCGCTGAGCAAAACATCTCTAGCTTCGATCAATGCGTTCATACGCAAAATTTTCTGCAAAGATGATATACCACCATCTGCTTTAACACTTTCAATTGATGTGTTGACTAATGCTAAGACTTCTTTGGGAGCTACACCTTTTTTATCAGTATATGCCATCTTGATTGCGGCAGCTAAATCATACTCACCCAAAAAATCTCCATTAACATCTTTAAAATCTTCTGTTTTGGTAGTAGCTTCCGTGCGATTTGCCATATAATCGCTTAATCTTTGCTTTTGCTCATCGTCCGCTTCTTTCCAAAGGCTGTATATCTCGCGGATTGACATTTTGTTTAATTCGTCATCTGTCCATGAAGTCATCTTATTTGCTCCCTTATAAATGCTCGTTTTACGATATCTTTTCAAATTAACTGCGGGGAGTATATCATAAAATTTTGCATGATTCAATACTTTTTTGTCAAAATTTGGTATTTTTTCTTTAAATTGTTTCAACACCGCATATTTTATTGTGATTTTAACATAAAAATTTTAAAAAGTCATTAAATTTTTCTATCTTTTTGACACAAAAAAATGGAGTCGACTCTAAAAAATCGACTCCATCTTATCATAGGTTGATTTTTTATTTGGGAGCTTGAGCTTTTTTGAGCTTTTCTTTCAAGTCACGAATCAAAGCATCCAATCCTCCGGCATTGTTTTTAATAAAAGCAGTATACTCACTGCGCGAGGCTTGGGCTATGCTTACACCCTCAATCACAATATCAACAATCTTATAGGTGCCATTTTTTTCACGAACACGCCACAAAACTTTGGCCGGTTCGCCTTGTTCCATAGGAACAACAGTGTTAACAAAAATCTGCCCCTTTGAAGTGGAAGGAGTAGTACCTTTAAATACAAAATTTTTACCTTTAAATTCATTAAAACGTTTCGACCAGTTCAAAATATTTAAATCACGATAGGTTGTGATAAACTGTTCACGTTGCTGAGGATTGGCCGTCTTCCAGTTGCGTCCCAACACAAATTGTCCAATGAAATCCAAATCAAGAGCGTTATTCAATAATTTGTGAAAACGCCTGTCTTTTTCAGCCTGACTGACATCAGCATTAATAATCTGCTCAACACCTTCAGCCGTGGTGTCTTTGATAAATTTTTCAGCCGCACCAGCGTCCAATTCGGCATAAGCCTTAAGACAAAATGTTCCGACAATGGCGGCAACAGCAAAAGCTAAAAGTTTTTTCATAGTCCTTTTCCTTATATATTAAGTGTTAAGTTTATCAGTCTTCCATATCTTCATCAAACTCAAAGTCAAAATGCGAAGTATCATCACTTTCATCAGCAAAACGACACTTTAATTTGCGTTGATTTTGCAAGTATGCCGAACGCAAGGTGGCATACAAGTCAACCGAATCTTCTTTGAAACCGGTATATAAGTCCATCAGAGAATTGATTTTATCGGTGTATTTGACCGCGGCAAAGCCATAAGTCGCTTTGTCATGAATATTGGCATCTTTATAGGTTGCCCAATATACCGGATCAGCTGCCGAATCCGCTACCATACCGGCAAATGAACGAGCAGTTCCCGGTCCGACAAAAGGCACAACTACATAAGGACCATCAGCCATACACCAACTGGCCATAGTAGTGTTAGCGTTGGTGCGCTCTAAGCCTAAACCCCAACCGGTAGCAACATCAAATGTGCCGGCCAAACCTAAAGTAGAATTAACGGCAAAACGAGCTACGCTGATACCCGCCGCTTTGGGCTTCAACTGCAAAATGTAGTTGGCTGCAGTGATAGGTTCTTCGATATTATCGACAAAATTTGATACTCGATTACGCACATCCTGATTGGTTATTTTACGATAACCGCGTGCAATCGGAAAGTATACGTTTTCATATACCTTATCGTTGAAAGCAAAAATTTTGCGATTCATATTTTCATAAGGATCCGCATCAGCATCATTGCGATGGATGTTTGATGCACAAGCACCCAACATTAAGCTTAAACTTAAAGCAGCGATGGTAACATTACTATACAATTTTGTTCTCCGTAAAATTTTACATCGCCAAAGAATTTAACATTTTTATTTTGTAAAATCAAGCTCACTTTTAAAATAATATTTTATTTTGTTACAGAAAAGAAAAAAATTGTGTTTTGCATTTTATAACAAATTTACATAGTATCACACCGAAATTGGAACTTTTATCAATTGTTAGGAAAAATGCTATGTTAAATAAACCAGCGAAAGCAATCCCTTTGTTTGATTGCAAAACAACTCAAGAAGTTATTGGCCAAGAAAAGTTTTTGAATGCTTTTAAGACCATTTTAGATCACGGCGGATATTGTCAAGGTCCTGAAACCAAGCAATTGGACAGCGCTTTGGCAAATTATTCAAATGTTAAATATTGCTCGACCTGCGGGTCCGGTACTGATGCTTTGACTTTAGCTCTGATGGCTTGGGGCTTGAAGGAAGGCGATGCCGTGTTCGTATCATCTTTCACTTTTGTAGCATCGGCCGAATGTGTTGCCATTACCGGTGCAACTCCAGTGTTTGTTGATTCTGATCCAAATACTTATAATATGGATGTTAATGATTTGGAAAAAGCCATTCAAGAAGTTATTCGTGAAGGCAAACTGTCGCCCAAGGCTATAATTGCGGTCGATATTTTCGGATCTCCCTGCGATTATGATGCGATATTTATCGTAGCCAATAAATACAACTTGAAAGTTTTGTCTGATGCTTGCCAGTCTTATGGTTCAATTTATCATGGCAAAAAAGCCGGTTCAATCGCCGATATGACTGCGACCTCGTTCTATCCTACCAAGCCTTTGGGGGGATACGGCGATGGCGGTGCAGTATTTACCAATAACGAAGTTTGGAACTCGCTTGTTCAATCTTGCCGCGTTCATGGTATGAGCCCGGAAGATCACTATGACAATGTCCGCTTAGGCATGACCGGCAGAATGAATTCTTTCCAGGGTGCTGTTTTGTTGCAAAAGTTAACAGTTTTCAACCAAGAATTGGAAAATCGTTACAAGATAGCTTCGCGTTATGATAACGAATTGGACAGCTATTTTAATAAGCAACAAATTTTGCCCAATTGTCGTTCGGCTTATGCACTTTATACCATAAATTGCGAGAATCGTGACGAGTTGATGACTTACTTAAAAGAGCGCGGAATTCCTTGCGGTGCTTATTATCCTCGTCCGGTTCATACACAAACAGCTTACGCAAAGTGGAATACTCGTTCATTGCCGGTTTGTGAAAAGTTGTCGAAAACGGTTTTGAGCTTGCCGATGACACCTTATTTGGATAATGAACAGATGGATTATATCATCGGTGTTATGAACGAATTTGCTGTCCTAAAAAAAAATAAGGTAGCTTAGTTGATACATATAAAAAAGCCCCATTATTTCAGATGGGGCTTTTTTGTTATGTTAATTTAAGCAACCTTGGCGTTGAAGGAAACTTCAGCTCCTTCAATATCAGCCTTTTGTCCGTCAGTGCATGAATCACTGACCTTTACAGCCAATACTTGTTCAGCTATATAACTCTCATTTTCTTTTAAGGCTAAGGATAATTCATCGGACGAAGTAGAATAACAAAGCTCAATTCTATCCGAAATATTAAAGTCTTTATCCTTACGCAAGGTTTGTACCAAACGAACAAAGTCGCGTGCCATACCCTCACGTTTAAGTTGTGGTGTAACCTCAGTATCTAAAGTAACCAAAGCCTTATTTTCAGCAAATGGAGCGCCTGATACGCCGTCTTTCATTTCCAAGCGAACTTCAAACAAATCATTGGTCAAATTATGACCGCCGATAGCCAAAGTTCCATCAGCATTCATCGACCATTGACCTTGCTTGTAGGCAGCCATAACCGCCCCCATGTCTTTGCCCAAGGTTTTGCCCAGCAAAGGAGTATAAAGGTACAGCTTTTTGTCGGCATAAGCAGACAGGTTATCATCAAACTTAACTTGTTTAACATTAAGCTCATCTTTGATAATTTCCTGATAGGCTTCCGGCAACTCGCGTCCGACTACTGTTAATGAGTTCAAAGGTAAACGATTGCGCAATTTCTTCTCCTCACGGATAAATTTGCCGGCTGAGCAAAGTTCTTGCAAAAAGTCCATATCCTCAACCAATTTGGCATTATAATTGACTTGTGCCAGTGCAGGATAGTCACACAAATGCACGGATTCCGCGCCTGTCAATGTTTTGTAGACATACTCAGTGGCAAAAGGCATCAACGGGGCAGCAATCTTGCACAAGTTAACCAATACGGTATAAAGCACATCAAAAGCCTTACCCTCACCTCCCCAGAAACGATCGCGAGTACGGCGAATATACCAGTTATTCAAAACCTCAATAAATGCGGCTACCGCATCACAAGCAACGGCAACATCATAAGTTTCTAAGCCATGCTTTACGGTTTCGCCCAATTTTTTGAGTTTGGATAAAATGTAGTTATCCATAGCATCATCAGAAGTATAAATTTCTTTGGCCTGATAGCTTTCGGCATTGGCATAAAGTGTAAAGAAGTAAAAAGCATTCCATAAGGGAATAAGTGCCTCACGGGTAGCTTTGGCAATTTCTTTACCCTCCTTATCAACTGCCAAATTGCCGCCTTTTAATACCGGTGATGATACCAAAAACCAACGAAGCGAATCTGAGCCGATATTTTCTAAAACCTCGTTGGGATCAGGATAATTCTTTAAGCGCTTAGAGAGTTTTTGTCCGCCCTCAGCCATCAACAATCCGGTGCAAATACAATTCTTAAATGCCGGTTTGTTGTGTAACGCTGTCGATAATACGGTCAAAGTGTAGAACCAACCGCGAGTTTGGTCGATAGCTTCAACAATAAAGTCAGCCGGAAAATGCTCCTCAAACCATTGTTTGTTCTCAAACGGATAATGGACTTGAGCATAAGGCATTGAGCCACTCTCAAACCAGCAGTCAAATACATCACCGACACGACGCATCATCGTTTTACCTGATGGATCATCGGGATTAGGATAGACCACATCATCAATATAGGGTTTATGCAAATCGGTAACCGCAAATCCGGTTTTTTCTTTAATCTCAGCAATTGAACCGAAAACGTCAACTCTGGGGTATGCCGGATTGTCTGATTTCCAAACCGGAATCGGTGTTCCCCAAAAACGATTACGCGAAATTGACCAATCTCTTGCACCCTCAAGCCATTTACCGAAACGACCGTCTTTAATATGATCGGGCACCCAATTAATCTGCTGATTATTCTTAACCATCTCATCTCTGAAATCGGTAACTTTAACAAACCAAGATGACATCGCCTTATAAATCAACGGAGTGTCGGTACGCCAGCAAAACGGATAAGAGTGGGTATATTGCTCTTTTTTAACCAAAAGACCATTTTCTTTTAACCATTGCATAATCGGCTCATTGGTTTCAAAAACCTGTTTACCTTGGTAATCCGGCACTTCAGAGGTAAATTTACCCGCTTCATCAACCGGACAAATAATCGGAAAATGCTCATCATAAGCACGACAAACATCAAAGTCGTCTTGACCAAAACCGGGGGCAATATGTACAACGCCGGTACCATCTTCGGTGGATACAAATTCACCTGAAAGCACCTTAAAACAGCCCTTTTCTTTTAAGTGCTTAAAGTATGGGAACATCGGCTCATAACTCATTCCAACCAAATCAGATCCTTTAAATGAGCCAACTTCTTTTGCATTCTCGAGTTGTTTTTTATAGCGTCCCAGCAAAGCACGACCGAGGATATATTTTTGTCCGTCTTCTTCCATTATAACATAGTCAATATCCTTGCCCACCGCCAACATCAAGTTTGAAGGTAACGTCCACGGCGTTGTTGTCCACACGAGAATCTTCATACCATTTTCAAGCTTAAACATTACGGTAATGGCAAAATCGGTCTTGTCCTGATAGCCTTGGTTAACCTCAAAGTTGGAAAGCGGAGTTTCGGCAGCCCAGGAATAAGGCAAAACGCGATAATCCTCATAAACCAAACCTTTGTCATAAAGTTCCTTAAAATTGTGAATTACACTTTCCATAAAAGGAAGGTTCATGGTCTTATAATCGTTAGAAAAGTCAACCCAACGACCGATACGCTTGAACATATCAACCCAAATACCGGAATATTTGAGCACATCGGAACGGCAGAAATTATTGAATTTTTCAACCCCATAAGCCTCAATTTGCTTGCGTCCGGAAACACCAAGCTGCTTTTCGGCCGACATTTCGGCAGGCAGACCATGGCAATCCCAGCCCAAACGGCGCTCAACTTTTTTGCCATTCATGGTTTGGAAACGAGCTACCACATCCTTAACATAAGACACCATAATATGCCCGTAATGCGGAGTGCCGTTGGCAAACGGAGGACCGTCATAAAATACGAATTCCGCCGCACCGTCACGATTATGAACCGACTTTTCAAAAGTTTTATCTTCTTCCCAAAACTCTAGAATTTCTTTTTCCATGGCGGAAAAATCAGGCTTTGCCTTTACATCTGCATAATGTTTCATTATTAAAATACCCTAAAATTAAATTGATAAAATCTAAAAACTAAAAAAAAGAAAAAATAAAAGCACAATCCCCCTTAAGGGATAATGGTAATTGATGATATGAATATTTTGTGCTTCAACATTTTATTGCCTTCAAAATAAAGTCATTATTCGATGAGGACTTTAATACAGCCAAAGCCAAGAGTCAAGATACTTATGGTAAATTATCAATATAAGGATTATTTTTTACTTTTTTTATCATCACTTTGTAATCTCGTAAAACTTCCGTGCCATCCGGAGTTTTTTCCAAGATTATCGCCCAACCGCACTCACTTAAAATTTTCTTCAGTTCATGAGGCAGATAATCCAGCAAAATAACATCATCCTGATTGCGATACAAAGTAGCATGATTGCCGCCATCATAAAGCATTACGGCATCTGAAGCCTCATTTTCACTAAAAGTAAGAATGAAAACAGGAATTTCTTCATCGGAAATTACAACTTGATAATCCAGAGCGTGGCGCATTTATCTTATCTGACCACGAATTCTTTCTTGCAAATTAACAAGTTCATCAAAACCTTTATCTGCAAGTTTTTGGGTTCCATTCAAAATTTTTTCGCCAATACCCATATTCAGCTTGACCGGAGCAAAGCTGTTAGCAAGATTAAGCGCTCCGCCATAAAGCGTTTTGGCAACTTCACAACTAAGCGACACACCATATTTGGCAATATGTGTTGCTATAATAGATCCGCTGATTACCGTTCTTCCGGCAGTTTTGAGTATTTCTTTGGAAACATCCATTGTTTATCTCCCCAGATTTTGAGGAATTATAGCACAAAAATGCTCTTGCTGCAAGCAAAAAAGCTAACGACCGAAAACAGCGTTTTTCAGTCTGTCAAGTGTGCGTCGGGCAATCGGGCGAGCCTTTGCGGCACCATCTTGCAACATTCCCTCAACTTCATCAAAATGTGCCATATAATAGTTGTATTTTTCGCGCGGCTCTTTAACAAGATTGACTATGGCATCAAGCAACATGGCTTTAATGTGGCCATAGCCTAATTTGCCTTGTTGCAGACTGTCAGCCATCTCTTTAACCTGCTCATCTGAAGCAACGGCCTTATAAATCTGATAAACCAGAACTGAATCGGGATCCTTGGGCTCTTCCAAAGGACGCGAATCCGTTTTTATGGAATAAACTGCTTTTTTTATGGTAGCATCATCTGCAAACAAAGGAATGACATTATCATAAGATTTGCTCATTTTGCGCCCGTCAACTCCGGGAATGATTGCGATATTCTCTTTTAGATAATATTCGGGGAGATGCAATATTTCACGATTATAATGAGCATTGATAATTCCGGCAATATCGCGCGCAATTTCAACATGCTGGACCTGATCTTTACCAACCGGAACAACATCGGTATCAAATGATAAAATATCGGACGCCATAAGCACGGGATAAGTATAAAGTCCCATATTAATTCCGTCATCATCCGGTTTTTGCGCGGCACGATTTTTATCAACAAAAGCTTTATAGGCATGGGCCTTATTCATGAAACCTTTAGGGGTATAGGCATACAGGATAGTGGTAAACTCTAAAATTTCCGGCACATCTGATTGACGATAGAACACCGAGTGATCGGGATTGAGCCCGCAAGCCAAATAACCACAGGCAATTTCCTGACATTTTTGCCGCAAAACAGCCGGATCTTTTTCGGCATTGATGGCATGATAATCGGCGATAAACATATAGTGATTTTTGGCGGTACTGCCGATTTTGATAGCCGGAGAAATAACCGCCATATAGTTGCCCAAATGCGGAGTTCCGGTGGGCTTTACCCCTGTTAAAACTGTCTTATCTTCAAACATTAAATTGTTACCTTTTTAATTTTCTGTTGAAATTATTTTGAGTTATGCTTAACATAGCGCAAGATTTAAATCAACATTTAATTTATGGGATTATAACAGTTATGCCTGATATCAAGTATATTGTCGAAAATACTGACGAAGTTAAGAAGTCGCTCGGACGCAAAGGTTATGAGGCGGCAAAAATTGACGCACTTATTAATCAATATAAAGAGTTAAATAAGTTAAAAACCGCCGTTCAAGCCGGTTTGGAAGAAAAAAACAAACTCAGCAATTCTATTAAATCAGCTCCGGCGGATGAAAAGGCCGCAATTATTGCCAAGAGCAAACAAATCGGCGAAGAAATGAAAGAAAAGCAAGTCGAGTTGGATAAAGCTCAGGCTGAATATGATTTGATGATGTTGGGATTACCCAACATGCCCAGCGCTGATTGTCCTGACGGCAAAGATGATTCCGAAAATGTGGTCATTCGCAAGTGGGGTGAACCAAGAAAATTTGACTTTCAACCACGCGATCACATTGAACTGATGGAGCTTAACAACTGGGGTGAAATGGAGCGGATTGCCCGCATTTCCGGCACCAGAACTTATGCCATAAAAAATGATTTGGCAAAATTGGAACTGGCCATGCACATGATGGTTTTAGACAAGTTGCGTGAACAAGGTTTTACGGTAATTACGGTTCCGTCAATTTCAAAGGAAAAACCGCTATACGGGCAAGGCTATTTGCCGTTTTCGCGTGATGAAATATATTATATGCCGGCTGACGATATTTATCTATCGGGTACAGCGGAGTTAATTTTGAACTCAATGCATGCCGACGAGATTTTAAGCGAGAATCAACTGCCGATTTTATATGCAGGATTTTCGCCATGTTTTCGCCGCGAAGCCGGTGCCGCCGGCAAAGACACTCGTGGTCTGGTGAGAGTGCACCAGTTTATGAAAACCGAGCAATTCGTTATTTGCAAAAATGATTTGAATGAAAGCGAAAAATGGCATCAAAGGCTATTGCAAATTTCGGAAGAAATTTTACAGGATTTGGAAATTCCTTATCAGGTTTTGGATATCTGCACCGGTGATATGGGTGCCCCAAAATATCGCCAATATGACTTGGAAGCTTGGGTGCCGTCGCAAAATTGCTATCGCGAGACTCACTCTTGCTCCAACATTACCGATTGGCAGGCAAGGCGCACCAATTTGCGATACAGAGAAAATGCCGACGGCAAAGTTAAGTTTGTCCATACCTTGAACAATACCGGAATTGCCACTCCGCGTGCCTTGGTACCGTTTATTGAAAACCATCAAAATGCTGATGGCACGGTTAATATTCCGCCTAAATTACAGCCTTATATGGGCGGTAAAAAAGTAATAGGAAAATAGCCTTAAAAATCAAGCGTTTCATCAAAATTGAAACGCTTTTTTTTATGCGTTGAAAAACGTTTTGTGACAGAAAAATGAAATATTATCCAATAACACAAAAAAATCTTGCTTATGCCATAATTTTGTTTTACACTTGTTTTAGTGTTTAGATTTGATACAGTCAAATTTATATATTTTTTACATGTAAAAACTGCACACAGTCAGATTGGAGGTTTGGCTGTTGGCGTGATAAAGGAGATTTATTATGATGAAACAGCTGAACATGACAGTTTTGGGTGCGGTAGCTATACTGACGCCTTTTTCTGCTTTGGCGACAACCTTTAATTGTAGCTCAAATCATCCGACTTGTGCTCAGTTGGGTTTTAACCAGACCGCCAATGAATGTAAGGGATATAAAGCAATTAAGTGTCCATTTGATCAAAATGCGTTGTTCTGCGGCGACAGCACTAACGTAGCTGCTAACATGACCTACAACGAATCCGTTACCTGCGGCACGCGCGATTGTGATGATTTGGGTTATAACCGCACTGAAGAGGAATGCGGACGCAGTCACACTCGTTTGGCTTGTCCTTTTGATGATGAAAAGTTTTATTGCGGTGGCTATAACTGCGTTGCCGGTGATACATTATATGCTGACAGCAACAACAACGTAGGTTGCTGGAAAGGCAATGATGCCAACGGCAAAACCCCTATTGGCTTTATGCTGAATGACAAGGTGGCGATTGATTTGTCTTTCTATGGCTCAGCTTATTCCGGAGAGAATTATGTGCGTGAAATTAAAGATGGGGTAAAAGGACAAGTTGTATGGCGCAACAAAGGCAGCCAGGCAAGCATTGATTGCGAGAGGAGAGCGGGTATAGATGAATTATTTTCATCCGGTAGCAATGTACCATGCAACGGAGCTCCGTTTACTGAGATTGAAGTTCCCTACAGCAACATATTCAGCATAGAAGATTACACCAATACTTACAGTAGCGGCACTAATACTTTCGACAGTAGTGGTGTTGCGGCAATGGGTGGCTATTATACCACAACTAACAGCAACAACGGTTACTATATTACCAACCTATTGGCGCAGAGCGGCGGTTTTAATATCAACGTCGATCGCTTTGTTCCGACTTGTCAGGTTACGGCCGTAACTGATTTGTTGACGCCAAACACACCTTGCTTGACACCTGATAATAATGGGGCTGTCCAGATAACAAATGCTGCAGTTTTGAATTTGAAAAAAGATGTTGTGCGTCAGATTCATATGTTGCGTGAGTTGAAAAAGAGCGTTGGCTCAGTTAAGGTAATCGGCGACACTATTCAAAATGCAAGTTCACTTCCATATATGATGTCTATGCCGTCATCTTTAACACTAGCCACTGCTGATGTAAGCGGTACGGGAAAAACCAATCGTACAACTTTGATAAATATCTGTAAAGACTTGCGCCGCGGTAACTGTGCAACTTCAATTATCAATGCCCAAAGTTCATTCAATACTATTGATGTGGCAAAGCCTACCGGTGCTTCGGGATTTGCTAAATTAACGCGCAACCGCGATTTACGTCCATATCTTAGTAATATGGGTACGATAGCTCATACGGCAAGTTTCCCTACGGCGACACCGTGGGAGGAAGTTAAGACAACAACCAGCTATTTTTGCAGTTGTGCCATGAAACAGGTTCCGCAATTCCCGATGATGCGCGCCAAAGAAGTTACCGGTGGATTTTTTAATACGCGTATGGCCAGCATCAGTGCCGCCGGTGAGGTTACTTTCCCCGCAGCTCCTGCCGCCAGTTTGAAGCGCATAGTTGGTGTGGGCAGCAGTGCTGCAAGACTCTGCGCCGACCGCACCTCGGGCGGACAGGACTGGTTTTTGCCGGCTCCGGGCGATATCAAAAATTTGATGGAAGATTCACAATTGTTGGAAAAATATCGTCAGGCTTTGATTGCTGCCAGCAACAACTCTACGGTATTCCCGAGCGGATTCAACGGACAAAACCTCGCCATTGTAAAAAGTCCGGAAGTGTTAATGAGAAAAGAGTTGGGTAGAACCATTACTTCGGCAATGTATTTGTCCAACAGCAGCGGTACAACATCAGGTGTTATGTGCCCGCTTGAGCAAAGCACGGTCAATACTATAGCCAAACGTGATGTTAACACATCGGCTTATAATTGGGATTTGCAGTTGTCCTTGCTCGGCGATGTGACACACTGTGTAACCTTGGTCGGTGTTGATGCTTCACAATATGAGAGTACTGCCCAAATAGGTAAAAAACACCTTTGCAAGGATCCGATACTTCCCGCTAAGGTTCAAGATGATAATGTTATTAACTCAATTGTCGATTCACGACGTAACATTGTTAAAGGTGTTAATATAACTGATGATGTTACGGCTAGCAATTATAATAACACTGCCTACCATGACACCATGGATGCTAAGGGACTATAATTAAGGAGGATAAGACTATGAAAAATATATTTTTAACTTTTACAGCCTTGGCCGGTACAATGGTGTGCGGTATGGCTTACGCTGCTACTCCTGATTGCGAGACGGTTGACACTACCCAAAAGTGTTCTGATATGGGCTATGTGTTGGAAAAATCCAACTGCGGCTGTGATTCCAGTGGCAATAACTGCTCTTATCCCACCTTAAAATGTCCTTTTGATGACAGCAAAGTTTATTGTTATCGCAGTAAGACAAAAGTATGTGATGCCGGTGATGTGTTGTTTAATGACCGACGTTGTTATGCTGATTTACAAACGGTTCCCGAAAACATCTATCCTATCGGCGTGGTGTTTGATCCGGATAACAAATTGGCGGTTGAATTGGAAGGTGCTAAAAATGTTGCTGCAGTTCAATCTGTTGACCAAGATTTGTTGCACAAATATGAAACATCTTCACCCAGAATGCCAAAACCGACTTATCAAATATCGGCAAATAGTCTGTTTGTTGAAAAACCGGCCGCTACACTGACCATACACGCCGGTAAAAAATTTGATGGTACTCCGCTTACTCAATCGGTTACAATGAATAAGTCTGTTAAGATGGCCTCTTTGCCGACATTGCAAGCTGCTTTTTCAACAGCTGAATACGCTGTTGGTAAAGCGATTTCCGGCGCCACAACTTTGATTGACTATGATAGTTGTGAGTGTTCGTACAATATCGGTGATTTTGCAGTGGCTGACGCCAGCATTAAATATAAAAAAGCTAATTTGGTTGAATCCCCGCGCAAATTTGCTAAAAAAATTTTGGATTTAAAAGCGCTAAATGATGCAAAAGGTCCTGGTTTTTGCCCGACTAATGGTGTGTGCAAAACAAGTGCGAGGGTATATCCTTTCAGCGGATGGACTGTTACTCCGAAACATGCAGTGTTTGAGCCTTATGTTGATGGTTCGACAAACAAATTGCGCAAGTTTGAAGATTATAGCTTAAACAACATAAATGTTCGGAGTTTGCGTTCTGACTGCGCTCAAGTTCAGGCTTGTAAAAACACTGCTCTGAATTATCGTTCAACATCTAGTACCATGGGCGGTTGGAAAGACAGTAATGCCTTGTATGACTGGGCCGCTGCTTCGCAATCCGGCACCATAGACATTGTAGGAACCGGAAATTACACAACTGGTCACGATGGTGCTATATGCGGTTGTAACAATGGTAATAATGGTATGGTAGCTGGTCCAGGTAGCGGTTGTGGTGATCATTGTGAGAAAAAGAAAGGTCGCCGAACTCAAGAAATGAATATTACGATTGTTCCTGCCGGATCAGCTAAAGCTGCAGAAAGATGTTTGGCTCTTAATGGCGGAGATTATACCGGATTGCTTGCTGCCTCAGGTTCAACAACAACAAGTTGGCGCAAACCAGATGGTAGTGCCATGTGTGATATGAACGACAGTTGTCATGATATTTATGTTTATACATATATGGCTATGACTAATAGCTTTACTGGTCCAGATGGTGAATATTGGCCGAATATAAATTATACAACTTACAGTGCTCCGGTTAACTATAATAAGTGGTTTTTGCCTTCAATCGGTGATTTGGCCGTTTTGGGTGAAAACATTCAAAAAGTTAACTTCGGTTTGGCCGAGGCAGCTCGGTTTATTGCTAGGTACAACTATGATCCGAAACATAGCAACAACAAAATTGATAAAAAAGTCAATTTGATTGGTATCAATACTCCGACCATTATGAAAGCGGAAAGCGGCAGCACCAACCCGTTGTTAACACTTAATCCGGCTGAGTTGAAACTCCCGCTGAAAGCAATTGGTGCACGTACTAGAGCGGCTAAATCGATTGAAGATATGGAATATTTGACCGAAGCAGCGCCTTTGTTGCCACAAAAATTGCTTAAAGAAACTGACAATGATACCGGCAGTCTTTTGGTAACGACCAGTTTATTTACCTCAATGAAGACCGGTTTGACGGATTTTGTAGAGAAGGCTAAGGTTAGATTGAATGACAGTGGTTCAGCTATTGCCGGTTTCCGTTTGAATAAGCCGACTGACTTTATGGCGACCAAAACTTCATTCTTTACCAATGAATCCTTGTGGTCTTCGACGATGGGTTACACCGTTGAAGATTATACCGGTCCCGATGCTGATCCGACCGGAATGGATACGCAAACCGGAGAGCCTTATTATACCTCAGTTACCAAAAAAGGTATAAACAACTATGACTACACCTGGTTCTATCGTCCGTTGCCGCGTACCGGTGAGCCCAAGTTTGGTGTAGCACAAAGTTGGCAAACAGGTGATGCAAACCGTCCGCGTAATGTGCGCTGTGTGTACTACTATGGCGCTTCGTCGGATTGGGACAACGGCAACTAATATAAGTTGTAATCAAAAATCCCTCGCCCAAAGGTCGGGGGATTTTTTATACCACAAAAAAACGGCTCATCAAAGAGCCGCTTTTTTTAATTATAAGTTGTCGCTGAACCTATTTTTTCAAAATAGATTTGCCGGCATAAACTGCCATATCACCCAACTCTTCCTCAATGCGGATAAGTTGATTGTATTTGGCCAAGCGATCAGTACGCGACATTGAACCGGTTTTGATTTGACCACAGTTGGTAGCAACCGCAATATCAGCAATAGTAGTATCTTCGGTTTCACCGGAACGGTGCGACAAAACAGCGGTATAGCCATGGCGCAGAGCCATGTTGACAGCTTTCATTGTCTCGGTCAAGCTACCGATTTGGTTAACCTTAATCAAAATAGAGTTGGCAACTTTTTTCTCAATACCTTGAGCCAAGCGCTCCGGATTGGTAACAAACAAGTCATCACCAACCAACTGAACTTTGTCGCCCAAAGCGTCTGTCAACATCTTCCAGCCTTCCCAATCGTCTTCAGCCATGCCGTCTTCAATTGAGAAAATCGGAAAACGCTTGCACAAATCTTGATAAAACTTAACCATTTGAGCACTGTTGTAGGACTTGCCCTCGCCCTTCATCTCATATTTACCGTTCTCATAAAACTCTGATGAAGCAGCATCAATAGCCAAAACAATATCATCACCCGGTTTGTAGCCGGCATCAGAAATAGATTTTACAATCATATCCAATGCTTCTTCAGCCGACTGCAAATTGGGAGCAAAACCACCCTCATCACCAACATTGGTATTATGACCGGCGGCCTTGAGATTCTTTTTCAGGGCTTGGAAAACCTCTGCACCCATGCGAATCGCATCTTTGATACTGGAAGCCGAAACCGGCATAATCATAAATTCTTGAATGTCAATCGGGTTATCAGCATGTTTGCCGCCATTCAAGATGTTCATCATCGGAACAGGCAAAGTGCAAGCCATGGTGCCACCGATGTAACGATACAACGGCAATTCGGCCTCTTCAGCCTGAGCCTTGGCAACCGCCAAAGAAACAGCCAAAATAGCATTGGCACCTAGTTTACCCTTGTTGTCAGTGCCATCAAGCTCAATCATAGTATTATCAATAGCAATTTGATCCTCAGCATCCATGCCGGCCAAAGCGTCATAAATCTTTTCATTAACATTCTCAACTGCTTTCAATACACCTTTGCCGCTAAAACGCTTTTTGTCACCATCGCGCAACTCAACCGCCTCGTGAACACCGGTCGAAGCTCCACTGGGCACTGCAGCACGGCCAAAAGCACCGCTTTGCAACACAACTTCGGCTTCAACAGTCGGAGTTCCGCGCGAATCCAATATTTCGCGTGCATGAATATCAATAATTGCACTCATTTTGTTCTCCTTTTAAATTATAAAATATTTTCGATTATGAAATATTGCATTTTGAGATCAATGTCAATGCTTTTGGCATAAAAAACACCCAATACCTACAAAAAAGAGCCGCTAATCGGACGGCTCTTTCTTGGATTGTGATTATTCATCCATATGCGGCATTTTGGCCTCATCGGTGAGCATCTTTATCAAGTCATGCAAAGGAACGACTTCTTGCTTTTCTGAGCCAATGCGACGGATGGTAACCGTTTTGTTGTCGCGTTCCTTGGCGCCGACAACGGCAATTACCGGAATCTTGGCAACCGAATGTTCACGAACCTTGTAATTGATTTTTTCATTACGCAGGTCCGTCGAAACCGATAATCCCGCTTTACGTAAAGCAGTGGCAACCTCAGCGGCATAATCATCAAACTCGCTGACAATCGGGCAGACAACCACTTGCTCAGGCGACAACCACAAAGGCAGGCGACCGGCATGATTCTCAATCAAGATACCTAAGAAACGCTCAATCGAGCCAAACAGGGCGCGGTGTAACATCACCGGTTGATGCTTTTCGCCATCTTCACCAATGTAGCTGATGTCAAAACGTTGCGGCAAGTTCATATCGACCTGAATGGTGCCGCACTGCCACTCACGTCCGATAGCATCTTTTAGAATAAATTCCAGTTTGGGACCATAGAAAGCGCCCTCACCCTCATTAATCTCAAAGGCATAACCATGTGTAGTCAAGGCATTGGCCAAAGATTTTTCACATAAATCCCAAATCTCATCTGAGCCGATACGTTTTTCCGGACGGGTTGACAGATAGATTTTAACATTATCAAAACCAAAGTCTTTATAAATGTCAAAAATCAACTTTAAGGTGGTAATGCATTCCTCTTCCATTTGTTCAGGTGTGCAGAAAATATGAGCATCATCTTGCGTAAATTCTCGAACTCTCATCAAGCCCATCAAGGAACCGGAAGCCTCATAGCGATTGACTTTACCGAACTCGGCCATACGAAGCGGCAAATCACGATAAGAACGAATACCTTGCTTGTAGACCAAAACTCCGCCCGGGCAGTTCATCGGTTTGATACAAAACCACTTGCCGTCTTCGGTTTGACCGGAATAGTTGTGAGCACCATATTTTTCCCAGTGACCGGAAGTTTCCCATAAAACTCTATCCATAACGCGCGGAGTGCAAATTTCAACATAGCCGTTATGCTCTTGACGATTACGCATATACTCAATCAGCTTACGATAAATGCGATAGCCTTTATCATGCCAGAACACAGCACCGGGAGCATATTCCGGCTCAAAATGGAACAAATCCATTTCACGACCTAGTTTGCGGTGATCGCGCTTGGCAGCCTCTTCCAACATATCCAAATAAGCTTTAAGATCTTTTTTATCAGCCCAAGCCGTAGCATAAATGCGTTGCAACATTTCTTTGGACGAATCGCCACGCCAATAAGCTCCGGCAACTTTCATCAATTTGAAAGCATCGCCAACTTTGCCGGTTGAGGGGACATGCGGTCCGCGACACAAATCCGTAAACGAGCCTTGACGATACAGACTGATAGTTTCACTTTCTGGCAAATCGCGTATAATCTCAGCCTTGTACTTTTCGCCTAAATCTTCAAAAAATTTGATTGCTTCGGCACGCGGCATCACAATACGTTCCAACTTTTCATCGCGTTTGACAATCTCGTGCATTTTAGCTTCGATTTTTTCAAATTCTTCGGTTGTGAAAGGTTCCTGACGCGAAAAATCATAATAAAAACCATTATCAATAGCCGGACCAATGGTAACTTGGACATCCGGCCACAATTCTTTAACAGCCTGCGCCATGATATGCGAGCAGGTGTGGCGCAAAATATGCAACCCTTCTTTGTCCTTGGCCGTGATAATGCGAACAGTCGAATCGGTTGTGATAGGAGTGGTCAAATCTTTTAATTCACCATTAATCTCAACGGCCAATGCCGCTTTAGCCAAATTAGGACTTATAGCTTGAGCCAAATCAGCTCCGCTTGCCCCGTTCTCCATTTCTTTAATGCTGCCATCCGGCAGTTTAATCGCAACCATAATTCAATTATTCCTTTCTTTTTTTGATTATTTCATGTTCATAAGCTCTCGATAAACGGCAATCGTTTTATCACACATAATTTGTTTAGTAAAGTGATCTTTTACATTTTGGATCGCTGCCATACTAATCTTAGTCTTTTCTTGCTTGGGCAAATCAAGGGCCCAATCGATGGTGGAAGCCAAATCACCAGCATCGCCACTCTTAAACAGTTTTCCGGTAACACCGTCGATAGTGTTTTCCAAAGAACCGCCAATATTAGAGGCAATCACAATTTTTCCCATTGCCTGACCTTCAATAGCGGCACGCCCAAAGGCTTCCGGTTCTATGGCTGTTGACAGCACAATATCTGAAATCATCAGCAATGCCGGAATATCAAAACTATGTTCAATGAATTGGACACGATCATCAAGACCATATTTTTTTACCATATCTTTAAGTTTGTTGCTATATGCCGTGCGCCCTTGATCAGAACCGACAATCAGACAACAGTAATTTTTGTTGTGCATTTTTGACAATGCTTCCAACAATAAAGCCTGTCCTTTCCATGGGGTGATACGTCCGATAAGTGATATGACCGGTCTATCTTCAGGAATATTATAGTCAGAAATCACTTTGATCATGCGTTCTTGACTGACTTTCTCTGGGCTGAAATTATCCAAATTTACGCAACGATGAATCAGGCGAATTTTTTCTTCCGGAACTTTATATTCGCTCATTATGTGTTTTTTGATATGCTCAGAGATGGCAATAACCAATTTGCCATAAGTCATTACTCGATTGTATAATTTTTTCAATTTTAAGAAACCTAAACCATAGGTACCATGGTAGGTTGTCAAAAAAGTTACACCGGATTTCTTGGCTGCCCAATAGGCACTCCAAGCCGGAGCACGAGATCTCGCATGCACAATATTAATACCATTATCTTTGATAATTTTAGCCAGCTTTTTGGCATTTGAGCGCATTTTGAATATATTTTTTGTCTTTAGCGGCAATTCAAAATGTTGAACTTTGATTTTCTGCAAATCATAGACCATACGTCCGCCGGATGATGCTACAAAATTTTTTATTCCCTTTTCCTGACAACCGGCGGCAATTTCCACAGTGCCAACCTCTACTCCGCCATGTTCCATCTCCGGTAATACTTGCAAAACTACCGGCTCTTTCACTTTATCCAAACTCATTTCAATCCTCTGTTATTACACTACAAAGCAAGTGTATTTTATAATGTTTTATTTTTATGACAAGAACTATTGTTAATAAAGTAACAAATTAAACTGATATTAAAATTTTTACCATATAATGGAATGGTATTTGGGAGTGTTCAAATCATGAAGAAAATTATCTTTTTAGTGTCGGCTCTTCTTGCTGTTAACTTGCAAACAATTCATGCTCAGGAAATGACGCAAGAACAAGTTGATGAAGCTTTTAATAAACTCAATGAACAAATAGATACCGCCGTGGATACTGTCATCCAGCCCACAGTAGAAGCGATTGGTTCAGCATTAGGCTCTATGGTGGATACTTTTACGCGCATACATGCGATGACAGAAGTTTGCAAAGATGAAGACAAAAAAGTTGGGGCTCTAACAAGAGAAAAAGCCGAAGCTGTCATAAAATGTATAGCTCCAGACAATCTGAGTAAATTTACGATTAATACGGATGCTCAAACCGGTGATAATTTTGCTAACGGCAATTTTGAGATCAATCAATCAAAAGCAAGTATTGAGCTGATAAATTCCTATTGCCTGTGCATGATTGAAGATATGGCAAAGGCTTTTAATGACATACCTGAGAAAACGACAAAAGCTGTGAATGATGCTCTGCCCGGAGCTATAGAGGAAGATGACCTCAATAAAGCAAGTGAAAACGATAGTTCTTCGCAATATTATACAGTAGGTGGCGACGATATAAAGTCCGATAAGTTCCGCAAAAGCGATCAGGATGGGATGGAAATTTTGGAAGCATTTGATGAAGAAAAAAATACCACATATACAATTGGTTCAATCGGAACATTGGCTATTAAGGCCAAAATTAACGGTGATGATCACAAAAAGACTTCAGAAAAATTTTGGCATAACATTGATGTTAATTGCTTAAAATCAGTTATCGGTAATGAGACTACTGCGGAAATAAAAATAAAACTTCGTAAAAAAGTTGAAGCGAAACTTGATGAATTGCAAAAACAAACATCCCAAACAGAGAATTAAGCAATGGCAAAATGTTTTTCAATTCTGATTGCTTTAATATTGTGTTGGCAAAATGCGCTGGCAGGAGAGCCGAATATGCAACAAGTGAATCGTCTGCGTTCCATGTTTGAAGGCATCATTGCCGGTGCAAATTATCAGCACCAACATAATTTTTGCCGAACAATTCAAAATCTGGGCAAAGACGCTGTCAGTTGTGATATATATCAAACTGTTAACACTGCCGGCCAGCCACACTCAGAATTGGCAACAAGAATAGATTTGGATTATGTTGACAAAGATGAACAACCTATTGCACCTCCGCAAGAAACCAAATCAATTAATAATTACAAAACTCAAATTTGGTATGATAAGGTTTATGCCGGTCCTCGTAATCCTCAAAAATTAATGACTACATTTGTGGTAAAAATCTCTTTACACTGGAAACTCACGATTTCATGCTGGGAAGATCATAAATGTTATGCCGAACAATTCATAAAACAATTAAACCGACAATCATTAACTCAAATAACCGGAGAAAGATAAAATGAAAGCGATAATTTGGTTGGCAATTTTGGCTGCTGCTGTATATGGCGGAAAATGGCTCTATGACAAAGGATATGTTGATGAAGCAATGCAAAAATTTAAAGATTCATCTTTAAGCGAGAGTATTCAAAACACTACTCAACGCACCAAAGACTTTGCCACCGACAAAGCTGTAAAGGAAGCTGATTTTTAAAGTCTAGATATAAACTTCTCCACCGATAACCTCGACTGCTGCTCCGGTAGTAAAAGGATAGGATGTCGGCATCTGATTACAACGACGCACCGCCAAAAATGCAAAAGCTTGTGCTTCGATAGCCTGAGAGGAATAACCGAAATCTTCGGCGCAACATATTTCCATATTTTCCGAACGTTGGCGCAAAAAACGCATCAAAGTCGGATTCTTAGCCCCAGCTCCGCAGATAATTACTTTTTGCGGTTGTTCTGCCACAAAATCATTAATCGCC
This sequence comes from uncultured Pseudomonadota bacterium, assembly GCA_902799835.1. Classification (GTDB taxonomy): domain Bacteria; phylum Pseudomonadota; class Alphaproteobacteria; order RF32; family CAG-239; genus CAZU01. The sequence goes on along the minus strand of CADCCF010000002.1, from coordinate 200,802 downwards.
TTGATAATAGAATCAGCTACAAAAGCGGTAGCGGTTGCCGCTCCGTCTTCTAAGCTTAATCCTTCCAAATGTTCACTCTTGTCATCAAAAGTGCTTTTTTCAGCAACCTTGGGCGGAGGTTGGGATAAAAATTTGTGACGCATAAGCGAAGCCAACACATCATCGTGAATATGACCACTGATAGCCAAACTTCCGTTGTAATCTGCTTGCATATGAGCATGTTTGTTAACCCATTCATTAATGATAGCATTTCCGGCTCCGGTATCAAAAGCCTGCATTTCGCCGTTATGTCCGATATAGGTTAAGGCACTGACACCACCAACATCAACCCATACAACCGGTTTTGATATATTTTGTGACAAAGCCGAATGATAAATTGCCGCCAAAGGTGCACCTCTGCCACCAGCTAGAATGTCGGCATCACGAAGACGACCAACTGTCTTAATATGACATTCCCTGGCAATTTTTTCATTATTACCGATTTGACATAAAATATGTTCACTGGGTTTATGACAAATGATATGTCCGCCGAATCCGAGCAGATTAATTTCGCTGTCACTTGTCAAAATTTCTTGAATTGAAGAGATGCAAAAAGCCGTAAATTGCTCTTCAATGCGCGATTTGGCATCTTCGTCAATATCAGGGTATTTTTTATGCAAAGTTTGCAAATTTTCTCTTAATTCATCATCAAAAGGAAATTCAAAATTGCCGCACATTTCAAAAACATCAACACCATCCGTAACAATAACCGAGGCAATTAATCCATCCAATTCCGAGCCGCTGGATAAACCCAGCGCACGATAAGTTTGTAATGATGGCATAAAACTTTAACTCCTTTCTTGCAATAGCAAAAATATCTGCTAATATGCTAGTCTGTCGATTTAGATTATATTCGACAGGAGTTAACATTTGGTTATAATTTAATTTGAGGATAAAATTGATGACACAACTAAAGTCTGAATTCTTGAACATTATGCTGGAACGTGGTTTTTACAATCAATGCACTAATTTGGAAGGATTTGACGATTATCTGTATGAGTGCGAAAAGACAGGCAAACCAGCAGTTGGTTATTTAGGATCAGACCCTACCGGCGATAGTTTGCATGTCGGTCATATTGTGCCATTGATGATGTTGCGTTGGTTTCAAAGATGCGGACACAAACCGATTACTTTGGTTGGTGGTGCAACAGCCCGTATCGGTGATCCGTCGGGTAAGGATAAATTGCGTCCGTTTTTGAGCGAAGAAACTCTTAACCATAACATTAAAGGTTTGCAAAAGTCATTTGCAAAATTTTTGAATTTTGGTGAAAAACCATCTGATGCCATTATGGAAGACAACTGGAACTGGTTTAAAGATGTAAATTACCTGGAATTTTTGCGGGACATAGGCACCTGCTATTCCGTAAATCGCATGCTCACCATGGACAGTGTTAGGACTAGATTGGAACGCGAACAACCGATGAGTTTTTTGGAATTTAACTATATGTTGTTGCAAGGTTATGATTTTTGTGTTTTGTACCAAAAATACGGTTGCCGCGCCCAAATCGCCGGCTCTGACCAATGGGGCAACATAACCTCAGGTACCGAATTGGGACGGCGCAAATATGATGTTGAGTTGTTTGGCTATACCTCCCCGATTATCACTGATGCTGCTGGTAAAAAAATGGGCAAATCGGAAGGCAATGCCGTTTGGATTAATGAAGATAAATTGTCTGCTTATGATTACTATCAATATTTTCGTAATATCGGTGATACCGAAGTTGGCAAATGCTTACGCATATACACCGATTTGCCGATTGATGAAGTGCGTCGTTTGGAAAATTTGCAAGATAAAGAAATCAACGAGGCCAAGAAAATTTTAGCCTTTGAAGCTACCAAAATATGCCGCGGTGAAATGGAAGCTGTATCTGCACGTGACACTGCCGCTAAAACTTTTGAGCAAGGCGCCTTGAGTGAAAATCTACCGACTTTCACTTGTGAAGTGGGATGCGGAATTTTGGATGCATTTGTCGGAATCGGTTTTTGTGCTTCAAAAGGCGAAGCTCGCCGATTGATAAAACAAGGCGGACTGAAGCTAAACGACAGCACGGTAGTTGATGAAAATTATCGCTTGAGTGCCGCTGATAATGCTCAAGGGCAAATTAAAATAGCTTTGGGAAAGAAAAAATTCGGTATAATTAAACTGAATTAAACTTGATTATCGTATTGGCAATCCCTAAATATTAAAAAAGGGGAGAGATAGAAAAAAATGATGCCTGTTTCAGATAATTTGCCGCAACTTCGAGATATTCATTTGCCAAACGGAGTTTCCGTTTGGCCTTTGGCCTATGGCTGGTGGATTATTTTGGTCAGCATTATAGCTCTTGTTGCTCTGTGCTATTTGTGGAAATATATCAGACGCAAGTCTAAGAAGTTATATGCTTTGCGTCTGTTGGAAAAATTAAAGGATAAAAACGATATAAAATCGGCTGCCGATATGTCGGAAATACTGCGAAGAATATGCATCTACAAATATCCGCAAGCAGTAAGTTTAAGCGGTAAAGCTTGGATAGATTTTGTAGAAGATCATTGCAAAACTAAACTGAAAAACAAAGAGCACGATTTGTTGCTTAATGCTCCGTATATGCCAGATGATATTACTGACTTCAGCGCTGATGATATTAGCGGACTGCGATTTTTTTGCCGTGATTGGATAGGGGAAAATCTATGATAACTATAGCTTTTCCTTATGCTTTTGTTTTGTTAGTCTTGCCTTGGTTAGTGTATTATCTTTTGCCATCGGTAAAAGGATTGTACGGAGATGCCTTAAAAATTCCGTTTATCGCTGACTTAAAAAACATTAATCTCAAAAGCAAAGGACTTTGGCTCAATACTGCTGATTATAAAACGGTTTGGTCGGTAAAATTCTTATACTTATATCTGATATGGGGATTGCTGTGTTTGGCAACAGCACGGCCGCAAGTTATCGGTGAAGCACATCCGCTTCCTGATGAAGGACGCGACATTATGTTGGTTTTGGATATATCAACCTCAATGTTAGAGACTGATTTCAGTTATCGAGGTCATCGCATGACCAGATTGGATGCCGTCAAACATACGGTGGCTGATTTTGTAAAAAAACGCGCCAGTGATCGGGTCGGATTGATTTTGTTTGGAACCAGAGCCTACCTGCAAGCTCCTTTAACCTATGACAAGTCAGCAGTTCAAGATATACTATATTCAATGCAAGCCGGCATGGCCGGTGATTCCACCAGCATTGGTGATGCCTTAGCCTTAGCTTTGAAAAATATGCGATTAAGTAACCAGCCGGACAGTCAGGTAATCGTTTTGTTGACCGATGGCGAAAACAACGACGGCTCTTTATCAATGTCCGAAGCTATTAAATTAGCCAAACAGGAAAATATTAAAATATACACCATCGGTGTCGGTTCGCCCAACCTGTTCTTTAAGATGTTGACGGCAGTCGGCTTGCAGGGAATCGATGAAACAGAACTGAAAGAATTGGCAGAAACAACTAAAGGGCAATATTTCAGAGCTGCATCAGCTAGTGATTTGCAAAAAGTTTATCAGATGATTGATGCGCTTGAGCCAATGAAAAATGAAGATCGTTATGTGCAAGAAGTTAAGGAAATTTATTATATTCCTTTGTTGGTGGCGTGGATTTTGGCGCTGATTGCCATATTAATGCAACGAGGACAAAAAGATGAATGAAGTGTTGAATAATTTTCATTTTTTGCGACCATGGTTGCTGTTATTAGCCATCGTACCATTTGTTTTATATGCCTTTTACAATTATGGAAAAACGGCTCAATCGTCTTGGCGTAAAATTATTGATCCGCGATTGCTCGATTTTTTGCTAGTAAAGGGATCTGCCAACAAAAGAAAAATTTTGGCTCATTTAGCTATAATCGGGTTGATTTGTACTGTATTTATCTTTGCCGGTCCGAGTTGGGAAAAACAGGAAATTCCTGTTTTACAAAAACAAAATCCGGTAGTGCTGATGTTGAATATGTCATCTGATATGAATGCAGATGATATAAAACCCAATCGTTTGGAAAGAGCAAAATACAAGATAAAAGATTTTTTAGATCAACTACATTCAACTCAAACATCATTGGGGATATATAGTGCTGAACCTTTTATTATTGCACCGTTCAGTGATGATGTAAAAATTTTGCAAAATCTGCTACCGAAAATATCTTTCGATATTATGCCGATTAACGGCGACAGATTAGATCGTGCCATTAACTTGGCAGTCGAGAGAATATCTGCTGCCGGGTATGACCAAGGAAATATTATTATTTTTACACCGGATATCGGGCAAAAATTTAACCTTGCTCTCAAAGAAGCCGAGGTGGCAAAAGCTAAAGGAATCAACATTAATATTATCGGAATAAGCCAAGAAAATACTGATAAGCTGAAATTGTTAGCCCAAAACGGAGGCGGCAAATTTTGGGATTTGCTAAAAGATGATAAGGCCATTGATAATTTTGCAAAAATAATAAATCAGAGTAATGCCCCGACCGAAAAAGGCAAAAATCTGTCTTTGCAGTGGTTAGATGGCGGATGGTATTTTATGGTAATACCCTTGTTATTTTGTTTAGCCTTTTTCCGAAAAGGAATTTTGGTCATCGTTTTGTTATTGGAAATTAGTGAAGCGCAAGCCGGTTTCTTTAGCAATGCCAATCAGGATGGCTTAAAAGCTTTTGAAGAACAAAATTATAGCAAAGCCGCAACTGATTTTAAGGACAGTGACTGGAAAGGTTCCAGTTTTTATCGCCAAGGTAATTTTGCCGAAGCTTTTAAGTATTATGCTTTAAATAATTCGGCTGAAGGATTATATAATCAAGGAAATGCTCTAGCAAAGGGTGGAAAAATATCTGAAGCTATTGCTAAATATGAAGAAGTATTAAAATTGCAACCTGACCATGAAGATGCCAAATTCAATTTGGAATATTTAAAACAACAACAGAATCAGCAACAACAGCAGCAAAATCAATCTTCTGCACAGGACAACAATTCGGACGACTCTTCGCAAAGTAATGAGCAAAACCAAGAAAACAACAGTGAAAATAATCAAAACAGCCAAAGTAGTTCTACTAATGATGATCAGAAAAGTAATGAGCAAAATCAGCAACAACAAAATCAACAACAGTCTCAAAACAATTCCGATGACGGTAATGATAATTCTTCTCAACAAAAGCAACAAGATAATCAGCAAGAAGAAAACAACTCATCCGGAAAAGACAATCAGCAAAATAATAACGATAATCAAACTCAAAGTTCAACCATGGATGAACAAACTCAAAATCAACCACAACAACAAGGCAAAGATACTCCTACAGCTCAAGCTGAAGCTCAAGAAGGTGATAATGAGGATTATGATGAAAAAGTTCAAGCAAAAATGCAACGTTATCGCGATATACCGGAGGATCCCGGCGGATTGTTGAGAGCGTTTATTGCAAAAGAATATCAAAAAAATCGTTATAATGAAGAATAGGTGATAATATGAAAAAATGGATAATCGGACTTTTATTAGCGATAATTTGGAACACTAATATTCAAGCTCAGGAATTTACGGCAACAGTGAATCGCAATCCAGTTCCGGAAGGTGAAACTTTGGTATTAACTTTAGAGCTGAAAGATGTTGATACCTCGGCCAGCCCTGATTTGAATATTCTATCAAATGATTTTACCATTATGTCTGTGTCAAACGGCTATCGCACCAATATTGTCAACGGCGATGTCAGCAAATCACGTCAGTGGAGTCTGGTGATGATTCCCAACCACAGCGGTGAAATTGTTATTCCGGCAATAGAGTTAGCAGGTTATAAAACTCAACCGATTACCCTAAAGGTCAATGCTGCCGGCAGTGAGCCGATTGCTGATGCTGCAGCACAGCCTCAGCCTGATGCTCCTCGTTTTAAGATGGTTGGCTCTGTTGATAATCAAAACCCTTATGTACAACAACAAATCATCTATAAATTAAAAATCTATGATGCCGGTGGTTTGCAGGGTGATGCTCCGGTATTTTTGGCCAATGCTGATGATTGGGTTATCAAAAGTTTGGGTGAGCCGGAAATTGAGACACAAATAATCAATGGACAACCTTTGCGTGAAATAACTTTTACTTATGCCATGTTCCCGCAAAAGAGCGGCAATTTGATTGTGCCGGCTGTACAATTTAACGGATATTATTTGACCAAATCAAAACGCATTGATCCTTTCGCCGGATTTTTTAATGATGACGATATGTTCGGCGGATTTGGACTTAATGATATCTTCGCACGCAAAAATCCGATAGTGCTTAGAGCCAAGGCTATACCTATTGAGGTTAAACCAGCTGCTATCAACGATGGATGGTGGCTACCAGCATCAAAGGTAGAGTTATCGGCAGAATTTGAAAAATCTCATCCGCAATTTGCTGTCGGAGAACCTATCAGTCGCACTATTTATCTCAAGGCTTACGGGGTTACGGATAATCAGCTTCCTGAGTTGAAATTTGCTAACATTGAAGGTGTTAAACAATATCCCGAAAAACCCATAACCGAGATGGGAATCGAAAACAACCAAATTGTGGCGAAAGCGCAAATCGGTAATGTTTATATTCCCTCACAAAGCGGTGAAATTGTATTGCCGGAAATCACCGTAAACTGGTTCAACACTAAAACCCAAAAAATAGAAACAGCTGCACTTCCGGCATACAAGGCTGTGGTATTCCAAGGAAATGCTCCGGTAATAGCTGAAGAACAACCCAAACCATCGGCAATTGCCGAACCCAAGGTCGCTCCATCTGCGCAACCTGATTTGCAAGAAATAAATCAAGTGGATAATACCCTGATTATTTGGATGTTGCTGGGAGCATTTTTAGGCGGCGTAATCATAGCTTTTCTGTTATTGAAGTTATTTGGCAGTTACAAGGCAAAATCGTCTAATCATTATCATGAGGTTATTGCCACGGCGCAAAGTGCAAATGTTCACAAGCTGCGGGAAGAACTTGTTGAATGGGGAAAAGAAAAATATCCCTCTGCCGGAATTACCAATTTGCAAGATTTGGCAGATGTTCTGAAAGATGATGAATTTAATGGACAGGTGGATAAAATAAGAGAGTTTCTTTATGCCGGAAGCGATGCTCAGTGGGATGGAGTGGCTTTTGTGCGTGCATTCAAAAGGGCCGCCTCGCACAAGGTAAAATGCACATCCAGTGAAGATGGAGCACTGCCTAAGCTGTATAAATAAATTCTTTCTTTAGATAAAATTTAACCTTTTGATGATAAAAATGCATACAGGTCTAAGCATTTTTATAAAGGTTAAATTATGAAGAAAGTTGGATTTTGCGCAGTTGCCGGTTCGGGCATGAGTGCTTTGGCGCAGGTTTTACAGGCACAGGGTTGTGATGTATATGGCTCGGATCGCAGTTTTGATCAGGGTAAAGAGCAAAAGATCAAGCAATCTTTGCAAAATGTCGGTATTAAAATTTGTCCGCAAGATGGTTCTATGTTGGATAACAATTTGGATATATTGTATACCTCGACGGCAGTTGAAAGCACTATTCCTGATGTTAGACGAGCTTTAGAATTGGGAATTCCGGTCAAACGGCGTTCTGATTTGCTGGCGGAAGTTTTTGCTTCTTATGCCCAAGGGATTGCCATCGGGGGAACTTCGGGAAAATCAACTCTGACAGCAATGGTCGGATATATTCTGGATCAAGCAGAACTTAATCCGACAGTGATTAACGGAGCCGGAATGCAAAATTATAAAGATGTTGCCGGACTGCCGAATGTTATTTTAAATCATGGTGATATATGTGTAATTGAGGCCGATGAGAGCGATGGATCTATTGAAAAATATACACCTTATATTTCGGTGGTAAATAACATTTCACTTGATCATAAGACCTTGGAAGAATTGGAGATATTGTTCGGCGACTTTGCTGCAAAGGCAAAAGCCGGCGCTGTACTGAATCTTGATTGTCCGCATTGTCGCAAATTATTAAACAAAAACATACAGGTAAAAACATTTGCAATTGATAATAAAGATGCTGATTTTTATTTCAGTAATATTGAGCCGACAGCCACCGGTTCCACCTATCAATTCGAAAATCGCCAATACAATTTACCCATAATCGGAAAATTTAACGTGGCAAATGCCGCAGCGGCTGTCGCAACTTGCTCAATGTTGGGAGTTGCGCCGCATGAGGCTTGTGAAATATTACAAAAATTTGCCGGCACAAAGCGGCGTTTGGAAGTTTTGGGTAAGCAAAACAACATTACTGTAATTGATGATTTTGCCCATAATCCGGATAAAGTTGCGGCATCAATGTCAGCATTGAAAAGCTATGCCGGACGATTGTTAATTATGTTTCAGCCACATGGCTTTGCTCCGATGCGCCTGATGGGAAAAGAAATTATCGACAGCTTTGTTAAATATATGGGAGATGATGATGTGCTTATGCTGCCGGAAATTTATTTTTCCGGAGGTACGGTTAATCGTGATATATCATCAAAAGATTTGGTTGATTATGCGCTCAAACAAAATAAGCAAGCTTTGTTTTTTGAGAAACGTGATGATTTGGAAAATAAAGTAATGACAATGGCTCGACCCGGTGACAGAATAATATTGATGGGGGCTCGAGATAATTCTATAACTGATATGGGATACCGCATTTTGGAGAATTTGAAATGAGTTGGCTAAAAAAAGGTGACACTGTCGGATTGATTGCTCCATCATCAGCTTTGGGCGAATTTGATTTAAAACCAACTTTAGATATGTTTACGCAAATGGGTTTGTGGGTAGTCGAAGCAACCAATATTAAAAATCGTTTTCGCTATATGGCCGGCACAGATAAAATACGTGCAGAATCATTCAATCAAATAATCAAGAATCCTGATATTAAAGCACTGTTTTGCTTGCGAGGAGGAGCCGGAGCCACTCGTATGATTGACATGGTGGATTTTAGAACCTTACGCGAGAATCCCAAACTGATTATAGGATTAAGTGATTCAACAGCTTTGCAAAATGCCGCTCTAACCATGGCTAAATGTCCTGCTTTAACTGGTTTCTTACCGCTTTATGACAGCAAAGACGGTAAAATTGATGAAACAATGCAACGTGAATTAAAAGATGCTTTGTTTGCCAATAAACATGAAATTGTTTCCGGAGTATGTTTAAAAAAAGGAAAAGTTGAGGGAGAGATTGTCGGAGGATGTTTGAGTGTTTTTAGTTTATTATGCGGAACCAAATATTTTCCAGATTTGGCAGGTAAGATATTATTATTGGAAGATGTCGGCGAAAAAACCTACAAAATAGATTTGATGTTAACACAGTTAAAACAGCAACCAAATTTTGATAAATTAGCCGGTATTATTATCGGACAATTTAGTGACTGTGTTATAAAAGATCCCTGTGACGGTTCTGTGGATGATTGTATCAAAGACTTTACCTGTGATTTGAACATTCCGGTAATTGGCAATTTTGCCTATGGACATATCCCTTACCGTCATATTTTGCCCTTAGGGGTAAAGGTAAAAATGACAGCAAGTAAAACTGCCTGCTCGATTTGTTGGTAATTAAATCAATCCCATTTTTTGTGATTTGACTACTGCCTGAGTGCGGTTGGTTGCTTCAATAGCGCGCAATAGAGCGTTTATGTGGAGCTTTACCGTAGCTTCTGAAACATTCATATAATAGGCTATTTGTTTATTAGACAGACCTTGGGCTAAGTATTTTAACACTTCAAACTGACGATTGGTTAATTTAGTCGGCGCCTTAGAATTGGAAACATTGAGTGGCGGATAATAATTTTCTCCACGCAAAACCTTACCTAGAGCTTGTTCCAAAGTGTGTGATTCAATATTTTTAGGTAAATAACAGCATAAACCGATATCACTGGCTTTTTTGGCATCCGACTGATTATGACTGTCAGTCATGACGCCTACGCGTGGAGATATGGGCGAACTCAACAATTCACGCGCTTTGGTTTCCCAATCGGGCTGCATCATATCAATATCGGTCAGAATTAAGTCGATATCATTATTTTGGCGCAAAATATCGTTGATTTGCCCAAGTGATGCAGCATCTAAAACCACCGCAGCCGGATTTATTATGTTTAAGTTGTGTTTCAATCCGTCGCGATATATCGGTTGTTTATCGGCAATTAAAATTTTCATCACAATCTCCTGTCTGAAACTTCAGCTAAATATAATTTTCATAGTTGATTTTTAAAGATGTTATGAAAAAAAACCTTGTTGGCAGTTTCCTAAAACATACTAAAAACCGCAAGAGTGCCTACTTGACGCAACCTAAAAAATATGGGATTTTAAGGATGAGAAAAATTTAACAAAGGCATAAAATTATGAGTGCAACCATTTTAACAAGATACTCACCGAAAGAAGAATTATGGAGTTGTCTAATTCATGGGTTTGGCATCATTTTAGGTGTGGCTGCATTAAGTATCTTGGCTGTCTTTTCATCTCTGTACAGCGATGTATGGAGTATTGTGTCGACGGCCATATTTGGCGTCTCAATGATTTTATTGTACACCGCTTCAACATTATATCATGCTGCTAAAAAAGACAAATGGCGCAAAATATTAAAAAAATTTGATCACATATCAATCTACTATTTGATAGCCGGAAGCTATACTCCTTTTATGCTGGTAAATTTGCGAGGTGCTTTGGGATGGAGCGTCTTTGGCATTATTTGGGGTTTGGCTTTATTGGGAACATTTCTCAAACTTATCAGTGATGGAAATGGCGCTAAAGCTTGGTCAGTATGCCTTTATTTGGCGATGGGCTGGTTAGTAGTATTTGCTTCAAAGACCCTCTTTGCTCAATTGCCTACAATCGGAATAGTATTTTTGATTTTAGGGGGATTGGCTTATACTTTTGGCGTGTTGTTTTATATTAACAAAAAAAAGGCCTACACCCACGCAATTTGGCACTTCTTTGTGTTGGTCGGCACTGTGTTGCACTTTTTTGCCATACTTTATTCTTGTGTCTTAAACTAATTAACCTGACGCTTAAGTTGGTCAATGCGCGGAAGTACTGAATTTTGGATAATAAATGCAATTGATTTTTCAACGACTTGTTCTGTGTGCCAAACTGCTTCCCACACGGCCTGTGTACTATCTCCCTTTTGTCCGATTTTTTGACAGGCTAAGGCCAGTTCTGAAAGCGAATCGACAATCTGTGCCAAATACCCGGGGATTTGCAAATTTTCTTCGCCGCCGAAAAATCCCTCAACAAAACCCTGCTCTATCTCATCATAGCGCATTTGGCAATAATTCATTATATTGCTTTCTTTCATAGAAGATAACTTGATTTTGTTTTGGGTCACCAAATCAAAAATTTCGTCCCACAATCCCATGAAAAATTTAAAAAACAAGTCGGCCTCAGCTTTGGTTTCTAATCTCGGGGCAGCTCCTTCCGGCCACAAAGATGAAATTACATCAGCCGGACGCAATTTCAAATTAGGTGAACAAATGGCCCCGCAAAAGCGCATTTTGACAACGCTTAAAGGGGTGGGACATGCATAATGTTCTAACATTTTGCTAAAAGCTTCATCACCAATATATTTGTTTGCTTGCATTTTTTATTCTTCTTGGTATATTTTCTATTATCAAAAATTTAAGTTGAGTATAAGGAGCTTTATTAAAATTGGCAAGAGTGAAATTAATAAATATTGTTTTGCTAGCAACATTACTTTGCAGTTGTGCTTCGCAATTCGGACCTTTTGTTGACCGCCGCAGAGAAGCCGGAGGATTCAGCAACGGAACCTTGTATGTAGGTAAATCAACCGATAACGAGCCAGCTATTTGTTACAACAAATTATATACTTCTTTTGAGGAAGTTCAGAAATTGGCTGATGAAGAGTGCGTAAAAAACCAAACCGGCAATCATGCAGTGCCAACAAAAGAAACTTGGTTTACCTGTCGGCTTTTGGTGCCTAGTCATTACTATTTTAAATGCGAAAATAAGGAATAAAAACAATGAACTTGTCTTTGGATAACATTATCAATGAAAAGATGGCAAATGTGTTCACGACTTTGGGATTGGATGCCAATATGGCATTTTGCAAAACCTCTGATCGTCCTGATTTGAGCGACTTTCAATGCAACGGAGCTTTAGCCTTGGCTAAGTCTATGCATAAGAATCCGCGTGAAATCGCTATGATGATTGCCAATGAGTTACAAAAAGATAATTGTTTTGACAAAGTTTCGGTTGACGGACCGGGTTTTTTAAATTTGTCATTAAATAATGACTTTATTGCCAATGTTCTGCAAAAAATGAGTACAGATAATGAGTTAGGCGTGCAAAAAATTACCAATCCGCAAACGGTTGTTTTGGACTATGGCGGACCGAATGCTGCCAAAGCAATGCATGTCGGACATTTGCGTGCCGGAGTTATCGGTGAATCTGTACGGAGAATCGAAAAATTTATCGGCAACAAAGTTATCGGTGATGTTCACTTGGGTGATTGGGGCACACCGATGGGAATGATTTTGGCAGAAATTGTTCGCCATGATGGTGATTTGAGCAAAACAGAAACTTATGATATCGATCAAATCACCGAATTTTATAAGCAGGCTACCATTCGCTGCAAAGAAGATGAGGAAGCAAAGGAAAATGCAAGAATTATAACCGCTAAAATGCAAGATGGCGAAGCAGAATATCGCAAGGCTTGGCAACATTTACGCAAAGTTTCAATTGATGCCATCAAAAAAAATTATGACGCCTTAGATGTTAATTTCGATTTGTGGTGGGGCGAAAGCGATGCTCATGAAATGAGTTATAAAATTGTTGATTTGGCCAAAGAAAAAGGCTTAGCCGAGATGGATGATGGTGCATTAATTATGCGCTTGGAAGAAAATAATAAGCCAATGCCACCGATTATTCTAATTAAACGCGACGGCGGCTTTGGTTATCAAATTACTGATATTGCAACCATCAAACGCCGTGTTGATGAATTTCAAGCCAAAGAAATTTATTATTTCGTTGATCAGCGCCAGTCGTTGCACTTTGAACAAGTATTTCAGGCTGTTGAAAAATTGGAAATTGCACCGGGTGTTAAGATGAAACATTATGGCTTTGGTACAGTCAACGGTGCGGATGGCAAACCTTTTAAAACTCGTGATGGCGGAGTAATGACTTTGGAAAACTTGATTAAACTTTCTAAAGACAGAGTTCGCGAATCAATGCCGGCAGCCGGTGAAGTTGAAGGATATGGGGCAAAAGAGATTGAAAATTTAGTTAATCAAGTGGCAATCGGCGCCATAAAATTCCAAGATTTAAAAAACAATACTGCATCGGGCTATATTTTTGATTTGGATGATTTTGCTAAATTTGACGGCAAGACCGGTCCGTACATTCAATATGCCATAGCACGTATTAATTCTATTTTGCGTAAGGCCGCAGAAAAAAATTTGACCATAGGCCAAATCAAAGTTCAGCTTGCGGAAGAGCGTGATTTAGCATTGAAACTGGCTGCACTTAACTCAGCAATTTGGCGGGCTCATAATGAAAAAGAGCCCAGCATTATTGCTGATTATGCTTATACTTTGGCACAGGTATTTTCAGGATTTTATAACGCGGCACCAATATTATCGGAAGAAAATAAAGAACTAGCGACATCGCGATTGGCAATAGCCAAATTGGTGCGTAACACCCTTGTATTGTTATTAAATCTTTTGGGTATTGAAGCACCTGAAGTTATGCTGAAAAAGGCTTAAACATTACCACGGTTCGGCAAAAAGTTGAAATTTGTCTTTACCATTTATGGTTTTAATATTGGGATTGAGCAATATTGTCGGTAGCTCATATTGGCAAAAGGTGCTCAAAGGATGAGCATTTTTGATAAAAGCTGTAATATTTCCTTGAGCATGCAATACCATTCTGGTTGAAGCAATTCCCCAGATTTGATAAGCTTCCTCTTGGGAAACTCCGCTGTCAGCAGAAAATAAATTGAGTTCTTTTAAGGCTTTTCCGCAAGCAGTGTCCTCAATAGTCATTGACGAATCATGATTTTTAACATAGTCAAGAGCCATGATTTTGTTGGTTTCATTATTTTGAAAACTGGTACTGAACAAAACTAATGTATCGGGCCGGGTTGATACATCATAGGTTTGAGCAATGATTAAGGCTTTTTGTTTTACCATGGAATTCCGTTGATGCAACGATCCGGAGTTTTTTCGCAATCAGCATGGCCAACCTCGTGTTGTGCATGGCGTTTGGGAGTAAATTCACCAACCGAAATACATCCGCTTAAAAAGCTCAGCAGTGCAAATAACAATAAAGTTTTTTTCAATGCTTTTATCCTTCTATTATGATATACCAAATAGCAGCAACCATGCCTATAATAGTTAAGCGAGCCAGTTGTGCTAACCACGCACTCTTCTCATAAGCGGCAGCCGCACGCCACGTGCCCTTAATTATACCATATGAATATACTATCATAAACAACGAGATTGCTAAATATCCTAAAAACCAAGCTACATTGAGATTTGCCAATTTAGTAATATTAAGATTGCGGAAAAAATTAAGCCAATTGGTACCTATACCATAATACCCCGCCAAAGATTTAAGCATCTTATAGGCGTAATACAAAATGGTCAGTCCCAAAACTCCATATTTCCAAAATGTGGCTCTCAGAGAAAACTCGCCATTAAAAAGTTTTTTCAACATAGACGCAATCCTTTATCAGTTATGATATCTTTATTATGTTAAGCATTGTATTTTTAAGCAAGTAAATAATATATCATTTTAACAGTTTGCGATATTAACAGCTAATCCGCCAAGAGAAGTTTCTTTATAACGACTGCTCATGTCACGGCCGGTGCTGTACATAGTTTTTATGGCACTATCAAGTGAAACAAAATGTTCACCTTTGCCTTGCAAGGCTAAACGAGCAGAATTAACCGCTTTAACTGCTCCCATGGCATTGCGTTCAATACAGGGAATCTGAACCAATCCGCATACCGGATCACAAGTCAATCCTAAATTGTGCTCAATAGCGATCTCAGCCGCTTGTTCAATTTGTTGGTTATTTCCTCCCATAGCTGCAGCCAACCCGGCAGCTGAAATAGAACAAGCAACCCCCACCTCACCTTGACAACCGACTTCAGCTCCAGAAATTGATGCATTGGTTCGATAAAGTGAGCATATTGCAGCAGCGGTAGTAAAAAATTTAATGACACCTTCTTCAACTGTAAGAGGTGACATATGCGAAGCAAATTTTTGAAAATAACGCAAAACCGCAGGCATTACTCCGGCTGACCCCATGGTTGGTGCAGTAACAATTCGTCCACCGGATGCATTTTCTTCCGCGACAGCAAAACCCCATAAATTCAACCAATCAATCACTTCCAAACCATCTTGTTGATTAGTCAAAAACTTCTCTTTCATACGACGATAAATCTCTGAGGCGCGGCGCTTGACATGCAATCCTCCTGGAAGCTCACCGGTTCCGCGCATTCCTCTATCAATTGCCGCATCCATAATCGTATGAATTTTTTTAAGGTAATCATAAACCTCTCTTTCCGGCACCAAACTTACTTCATTTTGCAAAACAATATCTGATATGCTAAGATTATACTTGTCGCAAATTGCCCGCAACTCAGCACAACTGTCGTATTGATGAGGAACATTATAAAATTTTTGAGTTGATAATTGATCCATTTCATCTTT
Organism: uncultured Pseudomonadota bacterium; assembly: GCA_902799835.1. Lineage (GTDB taxonomy): Bacteria > Pseudomonadota > Alphaproteobacteria > RF32 > CAG-239 > CAZU01. The sequence goes on along the minus strand of CADCCF010000002.1, from coordinate 185,119 downwards.
GCGTAAAATTGTGCCACCTCCGACAGAAAAATATTCTTCGCTGAGAACTTCTTTTTTAGCGGCATAAGCGGTAAACCTCATACCATTAGAATGTTCGGGCAAAAACTCATCTTTGTGTAAGATCATATCATTATCGACATCAAAAGCTATCGGTTTTACTTGCCCTAAGTGCAACATTTTATCGCGCTCAAGATATGAATAATATGGCTGATCGGTATCAATATCTTCAGCTTCAAACCCCATCAATCCATAAGCTATGGCTTTTAAAGTTCCGTGCCCGATGCCGGTCAAAGCTAAGGAACCATACAGATCTACTTTTATAGATGTAACCTTATCTATCGCATCATATCTTTTGATATTTTCAACAAATCTTTTAGCTGCCCGCATCGGACCAACCGTGTGTGAACTTGATGGTCCGATACCAATAGCAAAAATTTCTTTCAAGCAATAGTGCATTACAGGTAGGTCCTTATATCTTTGTATGGTTTAATACCGATTTTTTGCAAAGTATCGGCAATATATTCATGCAATTTTCCCCAGTCACTGTTTTCCTCAATAAATTGCTGAGCTTTTTGCGGCGATTTTGATAATTGTACGGCAATTGTCTCTTGCAGTATTTTATTCATGACCTCAGGCATTTTAACAAAATCAATTCTAATCTTGTTGTCTGAGGTGATTGAAATTGCACCATGCTTCAGTAAATAGTTAAAATGTATCAAATCTCCAACACGATGAGGATGCATCTGTTGCGGCTTGGATTTAAGCAAAAGCCGTACAACCCAAGTAACATAAATTTTGCGCAATGTTATTTCATCAATGACACCGGTTTTGACATATTGCGGCATCATTGCTATTGATACAACATCGGCTTTGTTTTCTTCAATAATATGTTTATAAATGCCTAAAGAATCCTTGTAAGAACTGTCCGGTCCGAGCGAGTGTCCATTTTCATGTCCTATAACAAAAATATGCTCAGCTTCTTCATCAAAATATTGATGAAATTCTTTATCAAGTAAGGCCTCTAATATTTTCATCTGACGCTGCTTATCACCGGACATACGTACTTGGCGATGATAAACATTACGTCTGCCACCGCCGGTTTTGACTGACAATTTATCATCATTAGGAAGATTTTGAGCCGTAGTGATACCACCGCGACACTGGGCATAGTCACCTTGTAAGGTTGCCAAGTCAACATCTACCATTGTTTGTTTGACCTCATCACCGGAATCAATTTTTTGTTCATATTTATCTGCAAAAGGCATTAACTTGGCCAGCTGTGACATTTGTGACTTAAAGGTCAGGATAAGGTCGGTACCTTTTTTGTTGACAATACCAGCGCGAGCACCAAGCATATCTTTGGATATCGGAAAGATGTTGTGACTGCTAAGCAAATTAACCAAGTCGTCATTTTCAAAAATTGTCGGAGTTATTTCATCTTCATAATTTTCGCGAGATAAAGTGAATTCCAACGGAGTATTTTGTAAAACAGCCCAATGCTTGTCTGCCAACATATCCATATCTTCATTATTCTGCAACAAGGCTTGAACCTGCCATCCTAAATAGTCATTAAACTCATCATTAGTCGAATAGTGAGCTGCAAGCTCCAACTCATTCGCCATTTCGGAAAAAGCCTTAGAAAAATATTGGGTGTAGTCAATTGCCGTCAGCTCATCGCCATTACGACGCACCATTGTGCGCGCTGATAAAATTCGACTAACCTCATCAACCTTTCCTTTTTCAACCATACGACGAATGATGGTGTGAAATTCATCAACACTCAAATCTGTTGGGTAAAAGTTACGTCCTTTTAAGATGTGAACACCAGAAAACAGCTCTATCGGATCAGCATCAATACCATTCAAACCGGCAACCCCATTCAATGAGTTAAAAATCTTTAGGGCTTTGGCCGCGTGAGTATCGTTTATGGCGGCTTTTTCCAAACCGGCTTTGAGTTGAAGATTGAGCGGATGATCTTGTTCCAAAGCAACATCATTTAATATACGAGCTGCTTTTACTAAGTGTGATAAGGCCTTTTTGTCTCCTTCAGCCAAACTTTGATAACCGTCAAAAGATGAGTCTATCATCTCGATGGGCATCATTTGCTGGTTAATCATTTTATCCAATTGTGCTTCAGTAATAGCTATCTCATAATCATTAATCTTTGTCATCTTTCACCTCAACTGATCTAAAACGATAAACTTTTGTGCTGTCCGACCAATAAGTAGGGCTCAAACCAGCCTTAATTTTCAGTTTGGTTAAAAACTCAGCTTTATCTTTAACATCTAACCATGCATCGGGAGGCAAAAAGCCCTCACGTTCGCCACTACGAATAACCAAGCCGTCAACACCGTATTCTATCTTTCCCATTAAATCCTCATAAGATGAAAACTTTATTTCATCCATGTCAGTTAACAGTTGCAACGAAACTTTTAATTCGGCAATATTTTTGACATCTTTTTTGCTCAATGAATTCAGTGCGTGAAAAATATTATCGGTTATATCAGCAGCGATAGCTTTGGTTACTACAACATCCCCAACACTCACTAACAATTTTTTACCACGATATATATTAATCAGTGATGCTCCGCGATTAAATAAAAAATCATTATAATGTTTACGTTTAACCTTGTAACGTTTATCAACTCCAGACGACAAACTTTTCTTAACAATATCTAATAAGTCTTTTTGATGATGGCGAACAAAATTTTGCAAATTATGATAGGATAATTCCACTCCATATAAAATAGGTTTTTCCGTAGGTTCTTTATAACTCCACCCTCGCTGCCGGAATGATACACCTTTGTAATTAGCTTGACTTTCGACACTCAAAAGCTTGGGAACCAGGCCATATTTTCTAGCAAGAGCCATCGCAGTTTCTATTCCGATTTTTTGACATTTAGCATGCTTATCATTTACGACTTCATTTTTGTTTAGGGGAAAATAGGCCGGCAAATCCGCGGTAATAATTATTAAATTGTTCGGTGAAACATATTGACCAATAACATCGACCAATTTTTCAATTTCGATATCACCATAAAGTATCGGAACAATTTTAACCTTATCAAAAGTACTGGCAATAAAAGGCAATTGCATATTGATTGAGTTTTTGGTAGGATAAGGCTGATTTTTATCAAATAAAGAATTCTTTAGAAGCTCATTGACAATATTACGATTTATTTGAACTTCCCCTAAAGGTGTTGTTATACTGCCGACTTTTGGTAAAACAGCGCCTTTGATATTTTGATGCAAAGGACCAACCAAAATAATATTTTTAAGTTTTGAGGCAAAACCGCGCAAATAATCGTAGCTTGCAGCCGCCACAGCACTTGAACGACGATAACCATAATGCGGTTCAATTACAATAAGCGGCTTATGTTTGGTATATAATGTTTTGTATTCAATATAACCATCAGTATTATTGTCAGTTTGATAACTTTCAGCCGGATAAAAAAAGGCTGCGGCTGCCAAGCTGGATATCGGAGCAATATCTTCATCACTCAAATTATATTCCGAAATACTTTGATGATTACTTGAAATTCGATTTTTAAAATACAAGGCATTAAACCACACAACCACAAAAATTATGGTTGCAATCATGAAATAGTTGGAAACCTTTTTGCGATTAAATTCCATGGAAAAGCTGTCCTTGCCCTTTCAACTTGACCAAACTACTGCGCTGATTTATAGACATCTTCACCTATAACCGATTCGGAAATATAGCTGTCAGAACATTGGGAACCGACACAGCGCTTCAAAACCAACGCATTGCGCCCTTCGTTTAATCCCCTTAACTTTACTGATGGAACATAAACATCTTTGATGTTGATACTAAATGTTATGTATCCGGTTGTTCCCTTAGAATCAGTTAAATAGGCTTTAATCGTGTAGTGTCCTATATTGCCTGGCATAGCCTGACCTATAAATTTGCGATTAGCTTCATCATACATAATCCATTCCGGCAATGGTGAATCGTTTAACAAACCGGCCTTAACCGATACATCACCACTAAAATTCATCTTTTTGAAAACTGCCTCAGGAATAACCACCTCAAAACGCTGTCCACTCTCGAGGGTCAAATCCGGCATTAACTTGGATGAAGATAAATTAACCGGAGGACGTTTGGCCGGAACATCCAGCAAATAAGGACGATTTTCCGGCAAAAATTCTCCTTTCCGCCATTTTTCAAGAACACCTCGCAAATATACAGCTATTTGCGATGGTTTTTCATTAAGCATATAATAAGGTATAGCATCCATACCTAAAGTAGCATACAGACTACCCAAAGCATCTTGTAAATCGACGTATGCCAGCATAGCCTTGGCCTCATCTTCAATAGCTCTGGCCGATTCAATTTGAGTTTTTGTAGCCCTAGCCCCATTGGATATAGCTGCATCCTCAGCAATATCTTCGGATGCTAGCGATAATTCTTTGGCTATACGATAGTCCTCCATTGCTGACATATAACGAGCCCAAGCGATATAAACTTGAGTTAAAATTAAGTTAGTCATTCTTTGTCTGCGCAAAGCTTCGGCCTCAAAATATTTTGGATTCTTAACATTCTCAAAAACTTCCATACCAACTTCACGCGCTTTTTTCGACCATACACGATTATAGTAATTGGAATCGCTAAGATATTTCTGACTTCCCGGATTATTCAAAACCTTAAATGAAGAAACAATTTCATCAATATTGGTAACTAAATCACGGACGCGCAACTCCGGACGATTCTCAAGTGCAACCCACTCCATCTCGCTCAAAGAGCTTTTGATATCCGGCAAATCATAGTTACCATCCTCTTTTCCAACCAGCTGAAAATCAGTATTGGGATGAAAACCCATTAATGAAGCTAATCTGACATTGGCAGTTTCCAAATCACGTTTCAATGATGATAAATTTTTAATTTTCTCCATAAAGCTGCGTTTTTTATCCAAATCAGCGACACTCAAACTTTTACCATCTTTAGCCAAATCAGCCGTCGATGCGTTCATTTCATCAATATCCAAGCTCATATATTCTATCATATCATCAATCAGTGGCAACATTCTTTGTGCACTTAAAGCTTTCCAATATAGGGTTCTTACTTCCTGCATCAAATTATGTATAACCTTGCGGCTTTGTTCATAAGCAACACCGGTTTGATACAAACTGTCTTTGCTTTGATAATATACCGTACTGACATCCAATATATTCCAAGCCAGTTTCAGTTCAGAATCCATTGCCGTACGGTTTTCAGTATTAACATATCCGGCTGAAGAAAAAATTTCAGGTAAGCGGTTTTCCGGAGACAATCCAACTTCTATCATACTTTGTTGATAGCTGGTTAAGCGGCGAGTGTAATTATACTTTAGAGCCAATGCAAACGCCATATACATATCGATAGGCTTGGTTATATGTGACGGCATATTTGCATACATAGACTGCATATCAGTATCGATACGAATCGCCCTATCCCAATCGGTGTAGGAAGCCGGAGCAGGAACACTTACTTCATTGTAACTGTTGGAACATGATGTTATCAACAGTGCCATCATACCGATTAAAAAGCTCTTTTTTTTCATATTACAACCCTTATTGAACAGATTACATTGTCGTAATGTTATACCAATATTTTGCATATTAACAGTATTTATTTGCTTTTATTCAACTTTGTTGTATAAAATTAATAAAAAAGATATTTTTTGTGCTTTATAATGAAAATATATGAACCTAAAATGACGCGGATATTATGACATGCTTGATTTATTAAGAGCCGTATTTAAATATTCTCAAAAGCGGAGCCCCGATAAATTAGGGCTTTATCCGGAAAAAGTGCACACAAATGCCATACCTGAGCGACGCTATTTGTGGACATCACGTCTCTTGGTTATTTTTGCGTCATTAAGCATTTGTGTTAATATCATGTTGGTTTCAACATTATATGTGTTGTTACCACAACGCGGGGCAAACTCACGACTTTTGGTAAAAGATGATTATTTCAACCAATTAAAATTAATAAAAAAACAAGAAGTCAATGTTGCTCCTAAAAACTTGTTGTTTGAATCATTTATTCGTGAATATGTTTTGTTAAGACACTCTGTTACCTCACAATATGATGAATTAAAATCAAGATGGGCTGTCGGTTCACGTTTTTATTGGATGAGTACTCCGGAAGTCTATAAAGAGTTTGCATCTGACAATGTCGATCAGCTTCTGTTCTCTTATCAGTCAAAAGAATTCACAAGAACTTTGGATATTGAATTTGCATACCCCATATCCAATGGTCTGTGGGTGGTACGTTTTGCTACTTATGATTATTACTCAACCTCAAAATTACCGATTATAAATATATGGCATGCTTATGTCAGAGCTGTTTTGGCATTAATAAATTATGACAATAAATCTATACGTTATCAAAATCCTTTCGGCTTTTTGGTCACTAGCTATTCACTGTCATATATAGGATCCCCTAACAATGTGGCAGGATATATGCAAGATGCACTCAAACGAAGAATGCTTTTGCATTACTAATAGAGTAGGATGGCAAATATGCAAATATTTTCCGCCATATTTCGATATCACGACAAAAAAAGTCCGGATCGGTTAGGATTATATCCTGGGCGTTGCCATATAAAGGCCTTTCCTGAAAGGCGTTATTTGTGGACTTCCCGTTTATTAGTAATATGGGCAGCCATAAACATAAGCATAACAGTGATGCTGACAATGACTATTTATTTGTTGCTTCCCTCACGCGGAGTGCAGCCTTTACTTTATGAGTTACATAATGATTCCTTAAGTAAAATATCGCCTTTTACTATCAGAATAGACCAAGGAAAATTATTAACCGAAAGCCTTATCACTGAATATGTCAAAATGCGTCACACACTACCGACCAGTCGTCTGGCATTGCAATCTCAGTGGAATGAAAATTCCCTTTTCCACGCATATTGCAGCAACGAAGTTTATGCCCAATTTAATGCACAATTCGACAAGGACAAACTGATAAAGTACTTGCGCCAAAAAATTAAGCACGATGTTGTGATTGACGAAGTAATTAATGTTTTTGGTAATTTGTACATGGTACGTTTTAGAACCATAACAACAATGCCTAATAGCGATCAACCAAGTGTATCTTTGTGGAATGCATATCTACGTGTCAGCTATGTAAAATGGAATAAAAATAATCCATCACCTGAGTACTTACTGAATCCCTACGGATTTAAGGTGCTGTACTATGAATACGGCTATGTCGGCAAAGACAAAACCAATAAATTATAAAAATATCCTTATCGTGATTATAGAATTACGAAAACAGGCGAATTATATTTTTTACAATCGGGATTTTATAATACTCTTCTTCTTTTAGCGGAACGATATCGTCACTTAAATCCAAAACCCAAATAGAAGCTTGGTAATTGATAAAATTTTTACCTAAAGTTATGTTATCAATATTTTTAAGTAAGTTGTCGCGATAGTCCTTAAGATCTTTGATATAGTAACTCAACAATCCAGAGCGGCGGGCAAAAAATCGTATAGCTGTTACTATAATAATTTCACTAATCAGTAATACGATTGCTGCTATAATATTCACAACTCCGATCATAAAGAACAATGCAAGTAAGCAAATATCTATAATAAAAAACCGCCATATTACCTTTAACCACGCAGGTAAATGTATATTCCACAACAATAAAAACACCCCAGATACCAGTGTTGCTATCGCTAAAACCGTAAAAGTCAAACCAGAAGAAATTTTGAAATAAGCAATAAAGGCTTCCGTTAAAAATAACATAGCGAAACTTATGGCAATATAGCCGACACAAAGCTTAAAATTAAACTTATTAATTTCCCGTTTTAATCCTGATTTTAAATCTTTCATAAAGCGAGTGAAAGCTAAACGCGTTTTTGTTTCAACATTAAATATCATTTCGTGAGCCGGAAACAATCGTGATACAGCTCTTTGTTCGAACGGAGTAAAACTTTTAAGATTGTCTGTGCGTTTTATCAACAAAATTGTATCGTCAGCTTGTTGAATATCAATTATATTCTTTTTGTATAACTCAAGTAAAAAGCCACAAGCCGCTGTTATATCAAATTTATCCTTAAACAACCAACGCATAATTATGGCCGTTTTTGACCATTTGAATTTTTCGATTTTTTTCTGCGATTTAATGTATCGCCACGATATAATCAATGAAACAGCTATAAACAAACACCCTATAATTGACAAATATATGTCCCCAAAATCATAAAAAGAACGCATAAATTTTTGCCACAAACCTACCGGTAGCATAACGGACTTATCAATCAAGGCCAGTAAATACATACCCTCCCCCACAAATAAAGGATTTTGTGCAACATAGGCCATACCTGCCGGACCATATTGTCCAACCATCACACCACCGGAATAGAGATTATTTTCGTTTCCGAACAAAACATTATGTTGTAATAAGCCTTTTCTTTCCGGAAGATTTAGTACGGCGCCCAAACGATCAATCACAAGATTCCAACCATGGCCACCGACATCCCAATACAGCATATACGAATCGCCTTTATCAATCAGCAAATTATCAACTAAATACTCAAACTGATAAGTATATACCCCCGGAGCCAAAGGCGAATCGTCATACGGAATTAAAAATACATCATCGCCTTGAGCAACCAACCGATAGTCTTCAGGCTGGTCGTTACGTAAGACACTAACTATAGAATAATCCAATGTTTGCATTTTACCTTTGCCATTGTATACTTTAGCCGGTAAAATTTTGGTCAATCCATATTTCAGCTTTTCACCATTGGCTACCACCATAACTGTTTCAACTATCTTAACCAACCCATCATTGAGAATCTCTATTGAGCTCATGCAATAGGGAATATGCTCAAGTGCAGGAATAGCTGTTGGTGCATTGTTGGGAAGCATTTTAACAGTTATGGTCGAAACTTTGGGATTTTGCCATTGTTGTTGCTGTATCTTTGTTGGCTGCAATTTTTGTATACTATTGACAGCGACATCAGATCTTGTGATATTGGTGCTCGAAGATGCTCTACGCATGGCTTGGTCATAAATTTTTTCGAATATGCTTTTTTTATTTTCATTTTCTTGTTTTTGACGTTCAACACTTGGCACATAACTTGTGGTGTTTCCCTTCATATCTTCTTTGGAAGCAAATTTAGCTTTTTTAATTGCTTCACGAACGAAAGATGCAAAATCGTCATAATCTACAACCTTGACTGTTGGAGTGGTATTGTGTTGTGATGGTTGCAGATTACCTTTATAATTATTAATCGGAGTGATTCCGGCATAAGCGAACATCGGCAAAAATAAACTGAAACATATCGTAATAAAAAATTTATTCATAACTTTAAACTCACTATTAACTGTTTTATTATATATAGTATTGTAATATAAAGTTATTAAAAAGTTATAAAGGAGATACATAAATATGGTTAACTCAGAAGAAATAGGTGCAATTATTTTAGGTGCAGGTAAAGGAACCCGCATGAAATCAGACTTGCCGAAGGTTCTTATGCCGGTTGGCGGAAAGCCGATGATTCGTCACATCATTGATACTTTGGAAGATTTGAAAATAAATAAAATCGTCACCGTAATTTCACCGGATGGTGCAGCGGTTAAGCAAGTTGTTTCTCCTCATACCACTTGTGTACAAGAAAAACAGCTCGGCACCGGCCATGCCGTATTGGCAGCAAGCTCAGAGTTTGTCGGCTTTAAGGGGGATATTTTGGTCATATTTGGTGATCAGCCTTTATATACCAAAGCCAGCATTCGTAAGTTGCTAAAACGTCGTGCTCAAGGTTATTCTGTTGTATGCATGGGCTTTCGTCCTGCCGATCCGGCTCGTTACGGAAGGTTAGTTATGGATGGTGATGATCTGAAACGCATTGTCGAATTTAAGGATGCTACTGATGAAGAAAAAGCTATAACATTTTGTAACTCGGGAATTATGTGCTTTGACGGTTCAAAATTGTTTGAAATATTGGGTGCTATAACCAACGCCAATGCCGCTCAGGAGTATTATTTGACTGATGCTGTTGAAATTGCACTGCGTAAGGGTTTGAAATGTTCGGCTGTTGAGTGTTCGGTTGAAGAAGCCTCTGCTGCCAATACTTTAGAAGAACTGGCTTTATTGGAAGAACTGTATAAAAAACGTTGCGCCGAAAACGAGGCTTAATATCAATGAATTTTATAAAATCTCATTGGTTTGGAGCTTTATTAGGATTATGGATGGTTTTGTTCATAGGGTTGGTCGGAATTGTGCTGACAGCCCCTCATTATGATGCACAAAATCGTGGGTTTGCTTTTTGTACTCAAAAGTTAGCTGATAATCTAGCTGATTGTGAAAAAGAATCATGGTGTTCTATGCAAGCGGTATTAGATAATACTTGGTGTGATATAAAAATTATTGCTAAAAGTTTTACCGACTGGATTGACGGAAAAAATCCCTATCCGTGGAGCGGTTATATATTTGAGCCCGAACAACCACGTCCATCCTATTTTGATGATGAAGAAATTAAAAATTATTTACAAGAATACCCTGATACTTTAGATGAAATGGAAAGATTAAAAAATTTAAGAAAGGATATGGAAAATGCCCAAGACAAAGATATCTCAATCGAAAAATTCATCCCGTGAATCTAAACTTCCGGCATGGGATTTGGGAGACTTATATAAGAGCATCAACGATCCGCAGATAAACAAGGATTTAAATACTTATAAAAAATCAGCGGCGGATTTTGCTAAAAAGTATAAGGGAAAGATTGCCAAATTGTCAGCTAAAGCCTTTGTCGAAATGGCGAAAAATTGTGAAGCTCGCTCGGTTTTGGGTAACAAAATCGGCGTATTCGCCTATTTGTCAATGGTGACCCAAATGAAGAATGCAAAGGTTATGACCTTTTATCAAAATACTTCAGAAAAGCTCAATGATTACAGCAAACCGGTAATTTTTTTGTCTTTGGAAATAAACAAGTTGTCTGATGCAAAAATAAATGAATGGATGCAAGATAAAAATGCCGCTTATTTTAAGCCTTGGTTGAGCAGAATAAGAATGTTCAAAAAGTATGAATTGAGCGAAGATGTTGAGGAAATTTTGCATGAGAAATCGGTTACTTCCGGCGAGGGATGGGAAAGATTGTATGAAGAAACTTCCGCACGTTTGAAATATACTGTAGATAAAAAAGAATATAATGATGCTGAAATCGCCAAGTTAACCTTGGATAAAAACGCTCAAATAAGAACAAAAGCAGGAAAAGAAATTGCTCGAGTTTGCACCGAAAATGCACCATTATTTACCCTCAATTATAATATGATTGTAAAAGACAAAGCCATAGAGGACATGAAACGCGGCTTTAAGTCTCCGGTAGCATCCCAAAATTTGGCTAATCGCGTTGATGATAAGGCGGTTGAAGCTTTAGCCAAAGAAGTTCGTGCCAATTATGCCAATATTGCTCATCGTTTCTATAAACTCAAAGCTAAATGGCTGGGGGTTAAAAAGTTAGAGTATTGGGATAGAAATGCACCATTGCCTTTTGAAAATGATAAAAAATATACTTGGGATGAGACGATAGCAATTGTGTTAAAGGCTTATAAGGAGTTTTCGCCTAAACTTTATGATTTGGCTAAAGACTTTTTCAATAAAAAAAGTTCATGGATTGATGTTCCACCGCGTGACGGAAAACGAAGCGGAGCTTTTGCCATGCCTTTGCCGGAAGCGTATCACCCCTATTTGTTTTTAAATTTTACCGGCCGCCAAAATGATGTTTTGACATTGGCGCATGAGTTGGGGCATGGATGTCATATGCGTTTAAGCTCTAAACAGGGCGATCTTAATGATGCCACTCCTTTAACTTTGGCCGAGGTCGCCTCGGTATTTGCCGAGATGCTAACATTTCAATCATTGTTGCGCCAAGCCAAAAGCAATCAAGAAAAATTATGTCTGATTGCCGGTAAAGTTAATGACATGATTAATACTGCTGTTCGACAAATTGCCTTTCACTTTTTTGAAACACGCGTGCATGATGAGCGTCGTCAGGGGGAAGTCAGTCAAGCACGTTTGGCACAAATTTGGAAAGAAGAAATGTCTGCATCTTTGGGAAAATATGTTAATATTGATGAAGTGACCGAAAACAATTGGGTTCAGGTCGGACACTTCTTCTGGAAACCTTTTTATGTCTATGCTTATTCTTTTGCGGATTGCTTGGTTAACTCATTATATCAAGTATATCAACAAGGAGAGGTGAAGGATTTCGCTGACAAATATCTGCACATGCTGTCTTTGACCGGTGTCAAACGCTATGATGAAATCTTAAAGCCTTTCGGACTTGATGCAAAAGATGCCAAGTTTTGGGATTTCGGATTAAGCTTGATTTCAAGCTATATAGATGAGCTGGAAAAATTGGATAAGTTGATAAAAAAATAAAAACAGCTTTATCAGGGGGTGCTAATTTTTAGAAGTCTAAATTCGAAAAATGTTATATATACAATTCTTTACCTTAGGTTTAAATAAAAATTGTTAACAATAAAAAACTAAAGGAAGGATTGTATATTATGCTGACAGGGACGATTAAATGGTTTAACTATAAAAAAGGCTATGGTTTTATTGAACCGGAAGCAGATAAAAAAGATGTTTTTCTTCATATAACTCAACTGGAAAAAATCGGATTACATCGTTTGAATGACGGGCAACGCGTCGGTTATGAACTTTATGATGACCGGGGAAGAATCGCCGCCGGTAATATCAAAATATTATAAACCTTTCATCACAGCTCCTGAAAAAAAACCGCCGCAATAAAATGTTGCGACGGTTTTCTTAATTTAATCAGTTATGATTAGAAGTTGTATTGAACACCTAAACTAATCATATTGGTATCCAACTCACGACGGAAATTAAATGCCGGTTTTCCAGTTCCTCCTGACGGACGATATCCATCATGCTTTTGCATAATCAGGTGTGAAAAAGCGGCATCCCAAGTCCAGTTGCCGGTCTTGTAGGTTGCTCCTAAAGACAAGATTATACGGCTGCTGTCAGGGATACGGGCAGTACGGTGATTGGAATCTCTAATCGGGCTTTCATCCCAAGCAATACCACCACGCAAGGTCCATTGATCATTAACATACCAATCGGCACCGGCAGATAACATCCAGACATCTTTCCAACTTTCATGAACAGCTCCGGTTGAATGATCCGGACCACCGGCTGTCGACCAAATATCCAAAGTTTTAAATCTGCTCCAACGTGTCCAACGCACACCTCCCATAACAGCAACACTGTCATTCAATTTGTGATAAATTGAAGCATTAGCATATTCCGGCAAAGTTAAACGTGTATGTACACGTCCTTGCAAATTTGCAACACCTATATCGTGATCACCATGTAAATCTTGCGCTGATTTCGGACGATAAGATAAACCGAAACGAGTATCTTTAGAAAGTTCATACATCAAACCGGCTTGCCAGATAACATTAAAACCATCAGCTTCCATCATGGAATAAGCTTGCGAGTATGTGTAATCGGCGGCATAATTGGTCAATTCGGCATGCATGGCATCGGCAATCAATGATACACCTAAAGATAATTTATCGGTAGCTTTGTAAGCAACTGAAAGATTATAGTTTACATCTTCAATAATTGAATCCATAGCTTCATAATCACCAAACCAACGTCCTTTCCAGTTGGTGCCCAAACCGAAAGGAACATAAACACCGGCACCAACATGCCATTTATCGTTGAGTTTATATTGAGCAAAAAAGGCCGGAACAGTTACTTTGGTTGACAAGATTCCTTCACGAGTTCCGGGATTATCTAAATTATAGGCATGTCCACGCAATTTGAAATAAGTAGCAACGGCTTGCATACCGGTTTCTTTTAAAGTCATTGCTGCCGGATTATAAGCTACGGCCGAATAATCATCACCGGCAACCCCAATTCCGGCAAAAGCACGACCAATTGCTGAAGCTGAATATTCAGATAATTGAAAACCACCGGCATAAGCGTTGGCCGGAACCATAGCTGCACCGAGCAGCAAAGCATATAAACTAGTTCTTTTCATAACATCATCTCATTGTTGTTCAAAAAAAATAAAACTGATTAGCTAATCAGTTTATGGGAACTTTATCCTATTTATGAATAGTTGCAAGCATATCTTTATTCAAAATAAATAACTTAATATGACGGATTATTACAACAAGCTTATGACCGCTGAAATATTTTAATAGTTTCCCTAAAGTGCCTACTTTACATCTTTGTGTAAAAGAAGTATTTTCTGGGCAATTATGTTAAATTTGAGGAATAAAACCATGCGAAATTTTGTGCGTTTTTGTTTAAGATGTATGTTCAAACTGTTCAAAGTGCGTTTTGAAATGCGTTTTGATCTTAACGATTTACCCAATAAAGGTGTTTATATATCAAATCATGTGTCATATGTTGATCCGATAATTTTGTTTGCTTTTTTGCCGGGAAATCCGATTTTCGCTCTACACGGACAACTTTATCGCAATATATGGGTTCGATTTTTTATGCGCAAAGCTGACGTTATGGAATATGGCAACTTGGATGTTCCTGATTTGAAAAACTTGATTGCCAAAGTTGATTCCGGCAGACTATGCGTAATCTTTCCCGAAGGTCGCATGACAACCAACGGTAATATTATGAAGATATATGAATCAGCCGGTTTGATTGCCGATAAAACCAATTCGCCTATTATTCCCATTTGGATTAACGGATTGCAATATTGTCGCTTTTTCTCAAAAACCGGTGGCAGATTGCCACATTGGTATTTTCCTAAAGTAAAAATTGTAGTTGAAAAACCAAGACCTTTAAAACTAAAGGATAATTTGCGTCATGTGCGCAACCATATTTCTAATGAAATCTACATGATTATGCGGCAGATGATGTTTGAAGCAATGTATAACCCGAAAATGACTGTATTTACTCAGTTAATAAAAGCAGCTAAAATCCATGCCAAAAAATGTTTTGGTTTGGTCAGACCGAAAGTTTTGGAAGATATCGGGCGCAAACCCAAAAGCTTCAAAGATATTATGTTAGGATCTTATGTTTTAGGAAGATATTTTAACAAGAGTTCTACCTATCAGGAATCGGTTGGTATTTTATTGCCGAACTCAGTGGCTGCTGTTTGTACATTTTTCGGACTTAATGCCTACGGGCAAGTTCCGGTTATGTTGAATTTTTCAGCCGGAGCTCAAAATATTGTAAGCGGCATTAATACAACTTTGGTTAAAAAAGTCATCACATCTAAGATGTTTATTAAAAAAGGCGGTTTTGAAGAAATTGTTAAAGCCATCGAAGAAAACGGAACAGAAGTGATTTATCTGGAAGAAGTAGCCAAGAAAATTTCATTGCCGGCTAAATTATTGGCTTTGTTGCAATATAAGGTCAGATATGTTCCTTACAAAGCCACTCCTGATGATCGCGCTGTTATTTTGTTTACCTCAGGATCAGAAGGTGCACCCAAAGCCGTTGTATTATCCAACCGCAATGTGATATCTAATGTATGGCAAATTGCTTCATTTGAAACACTGAATCGCACTGATGTCGTTTTGAACTCAATGCCGCTGTTCCACAGTTTTGGTTTGGTGTTGGGAACATTATATGCCCTGTATCAAGGAGCAAAAGTTTTCTTGTATCCCTCACCTTTGCATTTCCGCGTTATCAGTGATTTGCTTTATGAGTTGAGCGCCACGGTAATGATTGGCACCGATACATTTTTCCGCAGTTATGCCAAGATTGCCCATCCGTTGGACTTTGGATCATTGCGTTTGTGCTATGCCGGTGCTGAAGGCGTAAAACTGGATACTCGTAACCTGTTGAACGAAAGATTGGGCGCCAGATTGATGGAAGCTTATGGTACTACTGAATGCTCACCTGCGGTCGCCGGAAATAATATGGTATTTAATAAATTCGGCACCATCGGCAAACTTTGTCCGGGCATGGAGTGCCGCTTGGAAAAGGTTGATGGTATTGATGAAGGCGGCGAATTAGTAGTTAAAGGTCCGAATGTTATGGCCGGATATATTATGGCGGATAATCCGGGCGTATTGGTCGAACCGCATAATGGTTGGTATCACACCGGAGATGTGGTTGAGATTGACGATATCGGATTTATCAAAATTAAAGACCGTATTAAACGCTTTGCCAAAATCGGTGGTGAGATGGTATCGTTGAAAGCGGTTGAAAACATGATTTGCAAGGCCTTTGAGGGCAAAGATGAATTTTGCTGCGGTGTTGTAGCAATTCCACACGAAAACAAAGGTGAACAAATTGTGGTCGTAACCAATGAACCTACTCTAACCTCCGATATGTTGCATGATTTTATTCGCAAAAACGGCTATCCGGAGTTGTATATGCCAAGGGTTATCTTGTACAAAGATAAAATTCCAACCTCAGGTACCGGTAAGGTTGATAATGTAACATTGAAAAAGGAAGTTTTGGCCGAATTGTCCAAACAAGCGGCTTAAGCCTGACCCTAAAAAAAACAGCCCTCGTTCATAGGGCTGTTTTTTTTATAAATGTCGATCGTAACTGTTGCGATTATATGCAACTGAGTTGTCGTTTTCAATGCTTTGATGAATAATTTCTTCGGCCTGAGTTTTTATCCACCAAGGGGCATAAATTTTTTTAAACACTACTTTAGAAGTTCCGGTTCCGGAAAATATGATATTACCATAATTCAAAATCTTGCCCATAATTGACTGGCGCACGCTCACAGCCTCAATACGACTGTTAACCAATTCGTCCGTATGGATATTAAGAATACCGATTTTATAGACCACACGATAATTGGTTACGGCCATTTCCACCGAATAATTACGGAAAAACACAAAGATAAGACGCAAAAGTATTATGAAACCGATAGCTCTTTCTGACATTTCAAAAAAATTCATAACATCACGATCATAATTAATAAACGGTGCCATAAAATGGCAAAAGGCAATATATAGCACAGACAACTGCAAATAGGTATCCAAATATATAGCCCAATGGAGTTTGGGAGCTATTACCACTCCCTCATCAAGTTGAAGATTATTTTCAATATAGTCGCGCATGGTCGTCTTTCCTAGTTGTAGTTAACTAAAATTTTATATAGTTATGTTAAAATGTCAATATATGTTGAGATATCAGGAGAACTAAATCGCATGAATCATCATTCTGCACGTTATGAGCTTTTGGCACTAATCACTGAAGGCGAAAATATTTTGTGGCAAGGAAGACCGAATAAAAAATGTTTTATCTTGGAGGCAATTTTTAATCCGTTGTTACCGATTGCTTTAATTTGGGGAGCAATTGATTGCGGATTTATGTATGCGGCCTTAAACGGAAACATCCAAACAAATCAAGCACCGGAATCACTAGGGCTGATATTGGGAGGATTTTTTGCATTACACTTAATGCCGGTATGGATTTATTTAGCCGGAGTGGTATTTTCATTTTTGCGCTATAAAAACACCAGTTTTATTGTTACCGATCAAGGAGTATATACTTCAGGAGGAATCTTCACCCAAAATTTAGAACGCAAACCTTTTACTGAGATGTCGAATGTAAATCTGCATCGGGGAATTTTTGATCAGATGTTGGGTGTGGGTGATGTGGTAATGACAAGCAATCACGATGGTTATAACTCAAGGCATAACCTGTATCGTGGAACAACCATCTGTGATATTGCCGATTATGCCCAAGTTTACCAATTGGTAAAAAAATTGCAGACCGATATTTATGCCGATACCATGTATCCCAACGATTTGCGTCCGAATGAAAATCATGGCTATAAAACCCAATATAAACCTGATGATGATTTAAATTCTTAAGTTATTAGTTACAACTTATATGGTAACTAGGTTTATTTTAAGGAAATTTTATTTTCCAAAACAAAAAAGCGAATAATGTTCAAATATCAACTTTTTGTGGATAAACCAAGGCGCTTATATTGACTTAAGCCGTCGGCTGGTGATATAAAAATTAGTATGGTGAAGAAGTGGGTAAAAATCCTGTCATAAAAAATGGCGGGATTTTTTTGTGCCTATTTTCTCGCCATATTTTTATATCAACCAAGAGCTTTGAAATTTTCAAAGCTCTTTTTTTATAACTCAAAACAGAAAGGAACAAAACAATGGATATCTATCCTAAAAACATCTCACCACTGGGCTACCAAACCGGTGTTGGCGGCATTGATAGTTATGGTGTTAATCATAACGGATTTACCAATCAAGATGAGATTGCTTATCAAATGGCTCGCTCAAAGCGTGAACAAGATTTGATAAAGCAATATAATGCTCAAGGTATTACTTCCAACTATCCGCAATACACCACCAACTTTTGGGGCAATCCTGCCAATAACTATGGCTTCGGCAATTCTAATATTGAAGCAAATATTGCCAATTTACCACAAGTAACACCGATACTGCAGCAACCGACAGTGTCACAACAACAAATACAAAACAGTGTTCAACCGCAAATATGGGAAACGGCAGCTGATGGAAAAAAGGTTTATGATAATGTCGTTAGAAATGAAGGAAATTACCAACCTCAAGAACAAAATATGCTTGATTATGTAATATCAGCAATCAAAGCTGTTCCTGATATGCTAAATAATTATGTAAATCTTAAAGATGTTAAATTAGCTGATAAATATAAACACGCTTTTATAAATTGTAATGCATCACAATATGGTCAAGGAGGTGCAGATGTTGCAGAATTAGCATCAAATATTCGCGAGACTTATGATAGAACAACCGGAGCAAATACTCTTGACAGTAGCATGGGAGATCAATATGCTAATAAGATAGGGCAGTTGTTAGGCTCAAAATATCCTAATGGAGATTGCAGTGAACTCATTCAAAGATATATTAAAAGAAAATATTAAGATGATGACTAAAAGTGTAATTTTCTTTTTTTCTCTTGTAGCCATAGGTGTTATAGCTGGATTTATCGCTTTTTTGCCAATTAAGCATAAAGTGGAAACTTGTGATGAAGCTTTTATCAATGGATGTATGGCGGCGGGATTAAGTGAAACAGCTTGCAGAATGAAAATTCAATAGAAAGAGGAAAAAATATTATGATTAAACATAAGCATATCATTGAGATTATAAAAAAAATATCCTCAATTGCTTTTTGTTTTTTGAGTGTTGTTTTATCACTTATATTTATAGGTATTACTGCCGGTATCACATTCTTTTTATTGGTAGAAAAAAGCAGTCAGCCTTGTGATAATCAATTTATTCAAGGGTGTATGGCGGCAGGCTTAGATGAACAAACCTGTAAAAATAGATTGTATTAGAAAATGGCGGGATTTTTTTGTGCCTATTTTCTCGCCATATTTTTTTTAACCCCAAAGAGCTTTGAGATTTTCAAAGCTCTTTTTTTATAACTCAAAACAGAAAGGAACAAACTATGGATATCTATCTAAAAAAACATCTCGCCGTTAGGCTACCAAACCGGTGTTGGCGGCCTTGATAGTTATGGTGTTAATCATAACGGATTTACCAATCAAGATGAGATTGCCTATCAAATGGCTCGCTCAAAGCGTGAACAAGATTTGATAAAGCAATATAATGCTCAAGGCATTACTTCCAACTATCCGCAATACACCACCAACTTTTGGGGTAACTCAGCAAACAATTATGATTAAAACTCTTTTTATGAAAAAAAAGCTCGCTTTTAATAAGCGAGCAAATTGATTATTTGTTTTTTATCATCAGTATTATTCCTATTCCCACAATTGAGGCAATAGCAAAACCGATGACAATGGCGGCAATTCCCAAACCTGCCATCCACAGCTCAATGATGCGAGCATCACCCCAGCCTTGTAATAGACATATACCTAAGGCTGTAATGGCGACAACAAGTAGTAATGCTATTATGCCGCTAATGGAAAACACACCTGCACCCAATTCTTTAATTGCCTTGGCTATAATGCAGATGCCGACGACACAAGTTGCTATAATAGCAACCAGTACGATTGTAAAAACGGTTGCAAACATAATATTTTGTTTTTATTGGTTAATAGTAAATGGTTAATAATCTTACGCCGTTAGCGATAAGAGCTATAATCGCCAGCACGGTCCAGATAACTTTGATCACATACAAGAGTGCTGATATTGCCTCCGGATTGAACCATTCCAGCAGAAGGAATATCTTCAAAACTAAAAGCACTATTGCACCCAACAGAACCAAAACTTCAACAAGAGCGCAAAACTCTGAATCATCATACCTTATGATGGTAACAAGTGCGATAATCGTCAGGATTATTGCCATCACCATTAAGACCACCTTAATGCCTGTAATCAATAATACCGTCATAATTTTTTATTTTTAATTAGACATTTAATTGGCATAAATGAGAAGCAAGAGCATCGCCAACATTAGAACAAATCGCCCCGATAATAATTAACGTGCTCATAATCCTTTTTTTAACTTGAGAGGCTCAAATTTTTTATCGCCTCTACTACAACTTCAGCGGCACTTATGTCGCTTCCCGATGCATCAATTGGGATTATCAGAGTTTGCTCTTTTTGAGAATACCCAAACTTTTTGCCATTGATGACATAAGTTTGCGCATCCGGATAACATTTGGTTGCTCTGACACCACCGCCGGGAACCGTGCAGATGTAGGGCGCCCGCTTTATTTCATTGATAATAACCATAATTTTTTATTTTTAATTAGACATTTAATTTGCATAATAGTAAAATTTGGCTCAGTTTAGATGTCTTTTGTTTTTTTGTCAATGTTTTTATGGTATTGCCATATCTGCCAGATTGTCCAACCTAATAGCACGATATTGGCTATTGCCGAAGGATAGGCCTGAACATAAGCACAATGAATAAACCATAATGCCATATTCAAAATCGAGGCATAGCGCATTTGTTGCTCATTTTTGGTGATATAGATAAAAATGGTATAGCTGGCGGAAGCAATAATCGGAAACCAACCGATAACACCTAAATTATTTGCCCACGCCCCAACAACCACACCAAGAACAGTTAAAATTACGGTGATGTTTTTAGTCAGCTTTCCTTGATAAGACAAAATGTTGCGAATAAGGCATATAATACTGATAACCAAAGCGGCATAAGCATATAAAGCTATATTAGCTCCGGTTCCGAAAAACGTATCGCCAATCTGCCAAAACATAAATTTCTTTTTACTCTTTTGCGCAACCGAGACAGCAATACATAGCGCTGAAAGCAGTGAAAATATGTTACCGATAATGAGATAAGCCGGCATCAGTGCAACCCTTATAAAACGAACAAATAAATTTATTGTTTCTGTTTAAATAGTTGCTTTAACAATGTCAAAGGATTTCTTTTGTGTTTTTTGTATTTTTCGTAACGATCATGGGTTTCTTTCATTGTTTTGCGTCGCTCTTTGACATCAGTAAAATTGTGCTTATTGTGATAAGCTTCCATTTCTTTGCTATTGACGTGAACACCATGTTTCAAACACCAACCCTTAATACCTTTACCCCAAGGATTATTGCCGGGATTGGTAAATACCAGACCTGCCTTGTCCCAACCATAAAAATCTATATCTTTGACGCCCATTTTTTTCAAAATATTAGCAACATTGCGTGCACAGTTATTAGTCAACAAATCATAGCGTTTTTGAGAATATTTTATGTTGTATTTTTCCATCTCGCGTTTCAACTTTTTCGGATCAATTCCAAGTTGACTTGGGTAAACAAAAAAATACTGAGCTCTACTGTCATATTTGCCATAAAGCGGATCAGTGTGAATAGATGGTATCAATCGATTCATCACAATATCCTGATACTGCATACCAACATGCCCGACTAAAGCCGGACCTTCGATAGGCACAACAGCTATTGCTATAGGATCTTCAGCTAGTAAATCAAGCTTGCCATCTTTATCTCGCGGAATTCGGTCGGAGACATCGCCAAGTCCTCGCAAAACAACACCATCACGCGCATATTCTTCTTGCACAGAACAAGAATCTTCAACATTATAACGTGTACCATTATAAATAAAATCCACTCCGGCGCGATAAGCCGCTCTTGCTGCCTCACATTTTTTGCGACGTTCAGCTATATCATTCTCTTGAGAGGAGGACTTAGCCCTTTCAATTGCTTGCCGGCGAGCGATTTTTTTTGCCTCATTCAAATTATCAGCTTCAATTTTGGGCAAGCCTTTATGATAAGGATTTAAATCGGAATGACGAAAATCATCAAATAGTTTAGATCCCTTTATGCGCATCCAAACTTTTTTTAGTTTTTTTAATGTATTTCTTTCTTCTTCCAACTGATCCCGCGGTGCCATGCAATAAACTCCTTTTATTTAGGTATTATAGCAAAAAAATGATTATATGTCAAAATACATTATTCTATTTTTTTGATATATTTTGGTGGAATTATCCCGCCTTTGATAATCAACAGATAATAGCGCACAAAGGCAAAACGTTTGCCGGTTTCATCATCACAAACACTCCAATCAATCGGCGAATAATCAATATCATCTGTACTATTTAACTTTTGCAAAACTTCATCCATGCCAGGTTCTTCTTTGAGATCAGGAAAATCGGTAATCGGCGGCGAGACATAAACTGCTTCAATCAAACCATCTTTTTGTATAGCAGTGATATCAATGGCAAACATATCGCAAGCATCAACAAAATCTTTCAAACAATGAATACTTTTGGCTGTCCATTTAATCGGCTCAGAAAAACAGCGAATACCGCGTGAACGCCCTTTAAAACACTCCTCCATCCAGGCTACAATTCCTTGGTGAGTGACGGTACCA
The DNA here is from genome assembly GCA_902799835.1 of uncultured Pseudomonadota bacterium. Classification (GTDB taxonomy): domain Bacteria; phylum Pseudomonadota; class Alphaproteobacteria; order RF32; family CAG-239; genus CAZU01. The sequence continues at coordinate 162,359 of CADCCF010000002.1, read as the reverse complement.
GAGCGTTTTTGATAATAATGTAAGTCGGCTTTGGGATTTGTGGCAAAAGATAATATCCCATCACTCAAAATCGTATTACCCTTTTTAGCATAGTGATAAAGTTGCATGTTTTTTGCCTAAACTAAAATTTAACTTATTTGTCTGTATCATAACCTAAACATTATTACAAAGGGGTTAATAAAATGAGTATAATCGGTGAAAGTTTAGGCATATTGGCGGGCATTGGTTCTGCTGTTGTATTTTTGCCCCAAGCAATTAAAACTATCTCAACGCGCGATACTACAGGGTTATCGCTAAGTTCTTATATAATATATTGTATAACCATGCTGTTATGGACTGCTTATGGCGTATACTTAAGCTCGTGGCAGATGATGATTTGTAATGGTATCTCGCTAGCTTTTGCTTTGCCTATTTTATGGATTATTATTCAAAATAAACGATAAAACTGTTATTTCTTACGTGGCCAAAAATGGTAGCGCAAAATAGTTGTCGCCGATATCAACGAAAGGCCAAAATTATAAAATAAAGGTGTTGAAGTATCCGGCAAAATATAAATCAAACTACACGATGCGCCGCCAAACAACAATATTACCATGCCCGAGCTCAACCCTTGAGTATAGCCCAAATGGATAGCCGATGTCGCTTGAGGAATGGAATAAATAGAGTATGACAGAGCACCAATCCAACCGCAAATATCAATTATAAACTCAAGCATTTTTTCCCCTTTGATCAACTTTATCATGACGTTTTCGAAATTCAACAATTCGCACATACAAAATTACCAAAGTTCCTGCTCCACCGCACAAATAATTGGGCAACAACATATATTTTTGATAATAAATTGCATAAATTGTACTGAAAAATGAACCGGATAACCATAAAAATATGAATGACCATTTTACCCCCTTGGCTGTTTTGTGGCGCCAAGAATACCACGCTTGCGGCCATGAGCTGAAAGCAAAACACAACGATCCGATTAAACCTATAAATTCTTGCATAACATGCCTAATAACAATTTTAGATTAGCTCAATTTATAGCAGAGCTTTTTTAATAAATGATTAAAAGTGCTTGACCTAGAGTACACTCTGATAATTGTATTACTTAACGGCTGTAGAATTAGATTTAGCATCACGAAACATGAAGAAATAATCAAATAATTCAATATAAATAAAACAACCAAAAAACTCTTTTCTTAAGAAAAGAAGCTACACATCAATAAAATAAATGGGAAAAACGATAAATGTTATTACGCAACCAAGGTCTACTCAAAAGTGTGACCTTAAAACTTAATAATTACTCAGAATAATAGTCTGATTGCTAATAATATTTGTTGTTTATTTATTGCTGTGTTTCAATAATTAACTTTGCCAAATTGGTATGTTATATGATTTTGTACAAATAGCATCGAAAATAATACTATTTTTATCCAAATACTGTTTATATTCTGAAATTTTTTCCTGCTGTCCTTGAAGCTCAGGCGAAACAAGACAAAGCTTGTATCCTGCCTTTTTTAATATACTATAATTTTCTTTATTAATTGGAAGTTTTGTAAAACAATCTACCCATACCCAGCTTACTCGTCCATTCATAGCAAGTGCTAATTCTATGGGCTCAATTTCAGAGAATCTAACAGCTGAGTTTTTATTTCCAAGGTTAGATAATAAATATATCATAGGAATTGAACTATCTAAAAAAAAGTAATCTTTAATATCATATTTTTCAAGAAGTTCTATTATTCGATGTTCTATTCTCTCTGATTTAACATTTATAATCATTGTTCCATGATGGTAGTGTTTTAAATATTCTTCAAAGTATTCACCTTCTTCAAAAGGGTTATGAACGATAATTAAATCATTACCAGAGTCTCTTACATCTAACTCAACTCCATATTCTGACGGCAAGTTGCTAAGTTCTTCAATAGTATTAACTCTGTGCGCTATGAATTCCATTACTTTAATCCTTTTTTTAATTTAAAACTAAATTCCATTGTCCTTTTTATAAATTTCCACTTTGCGGCAAGCCCTGTATTCCAATGAGATGTTCCATGAATTCTTTCCGGAAATATAACAGGAAATCTAATAATTTTATACCCTTGCTTTTTAGCTTCATAAAAAGCAAATAAATCAAGAGCAAAATCACATGGTGGGTTTTTCCAATTATCAAACAATTCTCTTGAAAAAATATTCGGTTGGGCATTAATATCCCATAAAAATTGTCCCATCAACAATGTTTCAAAACACCCCATTCCAAATGTAAAAAATTCATCAAATAATGAACGGCCTTTTCTATTGCCTTTGACATAAATTTTTTCACAATTTTCTTTTTCAATTATATCCAATGCTTTAATGACATCATTCGGATCAGTTTGCATATCAGCATGAGTCCAGCCTATATAGTCGCCTTTTGCAGAATTTAATCCCTGCAAAATTCCGTAACCATAACCTTGATTTACGTCCACTTTAACTGTTTTGGCAAAAGTATATTTAGGTAAAAGTTCATTTAAAACGGATTCGGAATTATCTGTTGAACCGTTATTTACCAGTATTACTTCTATATCATCACGCTTTATAACTTCGCTGAATCGGTTTAATATTAAAGGTATATTTTTTTCTTCGTTATAACAAGGTATAACTATTGATAACTTAACGTGCTTCATTCAATTTCTCCTTTTTTTCATTTAAATCGATATAGACATTATCATAGGTATTATTTTGATAAAATTTATCACACCCTATTTGAACAGGTGAGATAACAAAACGCATGTGTTTATATTTTTGTGGTAGCTTTGCTACAACATAAAGTTGTTTTTCAGCATTAGGAGCTAATCCATCAGGAATAAAAGTTTTATATCCAGCATAAGTTTTATTATTATGTTTATTTAACCAAAATCCGGATATGTTGATATTGTACAGTGAATCTCCGCTTTTCCAAGTATAATCAGTTTTATTCTGGATAATGAATTTGACAACTAACCAACGATTATTGGCTTTTGTCTCAATATTATAATCTATAATCTTTATTTTATAATCTTGTTTATCAAAACATGCTTTATAATCGGCTGGCAAGGCTTCACGAAATAAGTTGGAATTTGATAGAACTTGATATTCTTTAGGTTCTATTAACCTGCTATAATGTGTAAAGTAAACACTGTGGCCACTCACCAACATCATAATTACAATACAAATCATAAAAGGATAAAACTTTTTATCTATATAGTCTACCAAAAGTATAGAAATAATAATTAATGGTCCTATAGCTTTCCAATAACCAGTCCAGTTAATTATAATTGTGTCACCAAAAACACTATATAAGATTACAATAAAAACAAGAGATAATCCTAAAAATCCATCAAAGAGATTTTGATGTAATTTAACGACTTTTATACCAATGAATACAGATATTAACAGTATAGCTGCATATAATGGCAGTAATACCTGATGTGGATAAAGTAATAAAAATAGATATTTAATTAAAGAAACAAAAGGCAGGCCAACTATTGCTTCAACTAGAGGACTACCCAATTTTAGGGTAATAAACATTCTCCAACCGATATATATTACAATCGGTATAATACTAATAGCAGAAAGTCCTATTTGAAGATGCCGTTTTTTTATAAAATCAATTAAAACAAATATAAAAATTGCAAACAAAAATAGGCTGTAAACTTCTCGGGAAAAAATTGCAAAAGTTATAAATATATCAAAAAATATTCCATTGAATAATAACTTTTTGTTATTCATAAAGCTGTATAAGAATGGTAATGATAATATAAAGAAAGAATCAGCTGCAGCATCTGGAAGAGCATTGTATATTGTTAACATATTTCCAGTTGTGAATATCCAGACTAGTGACAGCCAAACATTTTGTTTTTTTCTTTGTAAAAATTTGGCTAGCGTATATGATGCAATTAAAAAGAGCAAGCAATATATCAACAAGTGCATTTGCGGACTAACCCAATCTTGCAGACAAACAAGAGAGATTATTTTACTAAAAAATGCAAAACCGGCGCGGTAATATCTGTAAGCAGGAGCATCAATATGCACAGGGGTGTCTTTATTAGCAAAAAGGTCATTAGCAATATAATAATAAAATTGTCCGTCCCATCCCAATTCATAATCAAAGAGAAAAAAAGGTTTAATGCCGCGGTTTTGTAACTCTTGAGGCACGCCAAATGCAGTGGAAGACAAGATATGATTGTTTATGTTACCTTCTAATTTGTTATTCAAATATTGATGAAAAATGACTCCCATGAGAACAGCCGTTAACAATACAATAACTAAAGGAGCATGAAAATTCATCTTGTTTATATCAAACTTAAATATAATAGAGAATATCCAAAATAATACATCAGCTATGGTTATAAATACAAATAAAAGCACTATAAATTTAATGCTACCAAAATGACATATATTGAAGAAACCAAAATTTAAGGCAAATATTCCTATATTCAATAGAAATATTTTAAGGTAAAGATTACTATATTTCTTAAAAACACCTGCAAATAAATATCTAAACCAAGGTAGTGTAGCTAACAATAAATAACCAGTAACTGTTTGGATAATTTGGGTAGGTTGTTTTTCATCTGACGTAAAATAAACAACACTTGCAACAATAGTGATAAAAACATAGTATAGTAAGTTACTCATTTGTAATATCTCAATTTTTGTTAAATACCCAAAACTTTTGCCCTATAAAGTTTAGAATAGTGCTCGTTCCTGTTGCGCACAAAAATGCAAACAGCTTTACCATTTCAAAATTGTCTAAAAATGGTATATATTTAAAAATAATTGGCAATAATATTAAAGAAATCTTATTAACACCTATATTTGCAATTAATGTAGATATATAAAGGCCGAAAAATTTTACAATTTCTGTTTTTGATTTTCTTGTTTGTTCAAATGTGTAATATTTGTTTATTAAATAAGCCGCAATTGTTCCGATTAAAAATGATATTCCTTTTGCTATTGATAAATCAATAAAATGTGATAATATATAATAAAATGAACAATCCGTAGCAACTGCACAGCATCCTGCAATAATAAAACGAAACAGTTGCCTCTTTAATTCGTTACTCATTTTTTTCTCCTTTCTTATGGAGAATATAACTTAACGGTGTAAATATTGACAACATAATTAGCATCAATAAAATACCCTTTTCCCATGGAGAATGGTATTTCAAAACAATTTTTTTAACTCCCTGAGGAACATTTACAACCATTCTATTATATTCATCTGGTTCTATTTCAAGTAATTTACCATCTCCATATGCGTTATAATGTTTTCTGTGTATCATATTAACAGTGATTTTCTGAGGAAGTTTAACACCCTTTAAATCAACAATAGCGCCCTGAGTATTAAATTCTATTGGTAATGGTGAGATTTTTTCATCGAATGCAAGAGGTTTAGGTTTTGGTATTTCATAATAAATTATATCATCGTTCTGAACAAATATTTTTTGATAATTTTTATTTATATAACTGACAATCATTTTATCATTTGTTTTATTGAAAATGCTTGAATATGAATAAAACACATTATTTTGAATATCTTGATAAATGAAATACTTCACTCCGTACTCAGGTAACATATCAAATAAATTTTTATCTATAAATAATTCTCCACAGGTACGTGTATCCAAATTATGCATTTTCGAATATACAAACAAACTGTCTTTTAGTAATGTTTCAATTCTATCATCATATGCATCTATAGCGGGTATTTTATAATATGTTGGAAAATTCATTACCATTGTTGCCGATATATCCTCCCTGTTTGTCCGAAGAGGTGCATACGAAAAAACTCGGTATTTTGTAACTTCAGGTAATTTTGTTTCAATTGAGTTGATTTTGTAATATGATGCTGATTTGTACAAGTACTGTGCACAATTTGAGTGTTTAATATGAAGAATCATTAATAAAATTACCATTCCAAATATTAAAACTTCTGTCCTTTTTTTATTGATTAACTTTGATAAAATAATTGCCCCCCCAAGATTAAAAAATAAATTTATAAAAATAAGAAATTTTATTGGATTTACAAATTTATTGAAAACTGGTAACGAGTGTAATAAGGGATAAATTATACCTTTGGTGCCGAATGAAAAGATCAAAGCAATTATACCTAAAAACAATAATAGATTATTATATAATGCTGTTTTTTTTCTTTGTGATTTAAACATTATAAAAATTGAAGACAACAAGGCTATACAAAATAAAATTGAACCAGAATAATATGTTTGACCTAGATACTTATAAAATAATTGATCCATTAAACCAAATTTATTCAATACGAATCCTGGTATTATAAAACTAATAAAATAATTATCAGTAGATTGCATTATATCCCAAGGATTTCTATCAATATCTTTCATTAAATCAGCAAGTACATATGTTTGTGGTAGTGATAAAATAAAACAAAATACTATTGGTATAGTTGATTTTATGACCTCTGAAAATGTAATTTTTTTTAACAAATATAAGCACAATATAGCAATAAAGTAAAACATTAAGGCATAAATAAACATTTGTATATTGCCGGCATAAAACATTAATGTAAATGAACTAATTGTAATTAAATAATAACTTATATTAAATTTATGTTGTCTAATATGCTGTATTGCTACTATAATACATGGTGCCAAAGACACTATAGGAAGCATATAATACCAACTTCTACCAATAATTAAACTAAATCCTGACAGTGTGTAGCAAATTGCATATAATACACTGTAGCTACTTTTTACATTAGTAATTTTTGCTGCTTTATAAGATAATATGTACGCCATAATTAAATGAATAAAAGCATAAACCTCAAGCAAATACAGTTCATTCTTTAGTAAATTTTCTGCTATCCAGTATGATAGATATGTTATTGGATATGTTAAGGAATAAACCATCACTGAGGAGGTTGGTAATCCCGTTAATTGATATGGATTTATTTCAGGAAATAGGCCTTGATGAAAGAAACTTTCACAAGCACTTAAAATTACAGGAAAAAATTGAGCATAGTTATCATCTTGTATAAAATAATACTTCTGTATAAATATCTCTAAGTAAAATAAACTTACAACAACGAATAATAATCCAAATAAAAACCATTGAATATTATCTTTATCTTTATTTATTGGTATGTCAGATTCAATCTTCGTTATAATTGAATTCAAAGTGGCTTTTATTTTTTTAGTGGTAATTTTTATATTCCTTGTACAATACTCAAACAACATTAAACTTGCAAAAGTTATTATCATCAAATAGAATATCTCAGAATATGAACGATAGTGCAAAAAATTATATAATCCAAATATGCTCAAATAAAATAATAACGTATATTTATGTAACATTATAAAAAACCATGAATTTTGTGTGAGTTTCCTATCAAAAACACCATTTTTGATAAATTTATCTATATATTTTGATAAAAATGGTATTAAACAATACGTGCCCAAAAACACGCATCCATCTACAACAGCATGGTAATTAAATACATTATTTGTAAACAAAGAAATGAAGAACAATACTAGTAAGATAAGCTTATATAAATTATTCATTTTTATCTATTCTCCTGTTCGAAATGTCTATATTTTTTATCATATTCAGCAAATTTTTCTTGATTAAAATTTCTATCCTTATCCATTGAGTATGGATGGTAACTTAACTTATGAAACAGGCTTTGATACGCGACAAATGTCCTATAATCGTCAGGAGTTCCCCAACAAATATATCTATCAACTACAAATACCTTTACATTCATACCTAATTTTATAGCTGCCTCGACACAACTATCAACATAGAATTCGTTATTAACTCGAATATTATTTTTGTATAAATAATTAAATGCTTCTATAAAGTATTTTGCTTTTTTAAAGTAAAAAGCTCCAACAATAGCGTTATCATTTTTCGGATTTTCAGAAATTGGGACTTTTACGCTAACACCTGTTACCTTGTTGTTCTCATCAACTTTAACCCACCCATAGGCATTTGGATTTTTTTCGCTCGTTGGATTATTTTTAAATGTAAATGCAAGAACTTCTGCTTCTTGTATTTCTTTTTCTAATTCCTTATAATTCAAAATCATAGAGTTATCGCAAGCCCCGATAAATAATGGTTTTTCTAAATCTTCACCTTTTAATCCTATTTCACAGGTGCATGCTTGACCTTCGGTTACCTTATCTAATGACACAATTTTAGCTTCTGGGTATACCTTTAATAGCTCTTCTTTAAGCGGATATTTATCTAGGTGTTCTTTCAAACAAACAAAAATATTCCTATTACATTTAGGCAGAGCTTCAGATGCTTGAATAATCATTGGTTTGCCGCTAATTTCTATTAATGGTTTGGGATTGTTATAACCTGCATCAAGAAATCTTTGACCTCTTCCTGCCAATGGTATTAATTTTATTGCATCATAAACTTTATTATTTTCTTTCAGTTTTGTTAGCGAAGTAAAGTAATCAGACCATTCAACATATTCTTCCAGTTCTCCAGGAGTTCCCCATTGTTGCATGTGCTGAATCTCATAAATTGAAACCTTTAACCCGTCTTGCACCATTAAGTTATAAATCATACTTACATAGTATTCACCATTGAGATTAATATCTTCATCCATTAATTGTTTAAAATATTTTTTTACATAACTGCCTTTTTTGAAGTAATAAGTACCATTTGAGGCATATTCATTCATTCTATTATCTGTAAACGGCTGTTTTTCTCTGATTTCTAGCATCCATTGTTTGTCATCTCGCATAAAGGCATAGTTAATTTTTCCTAACATATGAGGATGAAAACCTTTATATGACGGAATTGCCCCATCTGCATTGCGTTCTCTTGTATGTTTTAGAAAATCTTCATAATCCCAATATGTACCAAAATCACAATAATTAACAATAACCTCTTCGTTGTCGTCAATCATATCTTTTAATTGATATACCGCAAAAACAGGTCCTTTTTTATGTGGCGGAATTTCTACTATCTTTCCTTCAGGAGCAATCTTAGTTAAAACTTCTCGCATGTTGGTTTCTTGTAAATGCTTAGTATTACAAATGAAAATAATATCTTTTTCACCGGGAAATAAACTAACAACATGTTCAATAATCGGCTTACCATCGACCTCTATTAATGGTTTAGGCGTAGTATAACCTGCATCAATAAATCTTTTTCCTATTCCTGTCATTGGTATTATAATTTTCATAGTTAGTCCTTTCTTATATATTTTGCCTATATTTTTCTGCTTCCCAATTTCCAATATATTGAATTTCTTCTTGTGGCAGAAAGTTAATTTCTTTTGTTTGAGAATATATCAATGCCATTAAGTGAAATTTAAAAACCTCCTCAATTTCCTTTGCTTTTTTAATGTTTTTAGCAATAAAAAACAAATATCCTTTATAAAGAACAATTTTAGGAATATCATGATAACGTTTTTTATAATCTTCAATTTTTTCTGAAATATTATCCTGTAACAACAAAGAACTAACGCCACAATAAACCATTTTATCTGGGCAAAACGGTTTTGAAAATATATAGGGACTTGATAAATTATCGTTTAAATAGCTATCATCAGATAAATAGGCTATATAGTGAGTTGATGAATTAGCATTTATATATTCAGAAACTTCATTTGTTAGATTATATTTTGACATGTCAACATTTAAAAATTTCTCAATTTTATCTAATACATATTCTGTCAGTTTTTTGATATCATCAACAACGTCAGAAGTTACAATTAATCCATGATTTTGCAAAAATATGATGTTTGCTTTTTTGTTTTTTATTTTTTCTCTTAATTCTAGAGCTAAACTTATCCCAGGTGTTTTATAGTCGATAAGCATAATATTTTGACCGAAAATTTTTATTAAAATTTCTTTCCATTCTTTTCGATTTGTTATTGCATTCACTAGAACAGGATGAGTATGTAAAGTATATTTGCAGAGCATTGAATGTAACAATGTTTCTATAGATGGTTTGAAATTTGGAGTTAAATTTACTTTTGCTATATAATCAGCCATTATTTTATCATTCATTCTTTTTTCTGCATGGTAAATTTCTTCGTTATTAAAGATTTTTAAAAGTTCTCGGTTTTGTATTATTGCATATCCAAAATTATCATCCACATCAGAAAGGCAAACTCCTGATGCTTTAATATACATCGTCCCATCGTCATTTTTTACAGATGAATTTCCTCCGCCTGCTTGGATTAAATCGAACCGTTCTCCGGAATATTTAGAAATTTTTATAAAATCTGCAAGTTCGTTCATTTATATTAGTCCTATCAATTCATGAAAATTATTAAAGGCTGTCACTTGATTGCTGCAATATTTCTCTTCGGTTTTCCAAAATGCTTTTATCCCTAATTTTTGTGCACCAATTATATCTTTTTCATAAGAATCACCAATCATACAAACTTCATTAGGCTGCAGTTCCATTTTTTTCAGTGCGGTCTTAAACATTTTTGAATTAGGTTTTTCTACTCCTACTTCCTCACTAGTGACGATATATTGAATATATGGGAAAATTCCTAACTTATTGATTTTTGCATATTGAATATCGGCAGTTAAATCAGTAATTAAACAAATTTTTTTATCATTATTACGAGCTAAAAATTCAATAACTCCATCAAAAAGAACCATTTTATTCAAAAACTCATTCCAATAAGTGTCAGTCAAAGTTTTAGCTACAGAACATCTTGTATCTCCATACTTTTCTAATATCCTTTGAAAATAAAGCAATCTATTATGAGAAGAAGCGGTATTTTTTAATTCATCATGAATTTCTTTCCTTGTTAGATTAAATATTTCTTCAAAATTTTGGTATCCGAATGCTCTAGCAGTAGCATACACTTTCTGCATACCTGCTTGATGTGGTCCTTCATAGTTATAAAGAGTATTGTCAATATCTAACAAAATACCACTAAACATCTTTTTCCCTCAACTTTTCACTCAACATTTTTAATATGATAACTTGAATAATTCCCCGAAAACCAGCTTTCAAACCTAAATTATAACTAGTAATTTCATCATAATTCGCTATTTGATAGACTAAATTATCTAAATTTGATTTAGAAAAATCTTTATCAAGTACAAGATACTGAGTTTTTAAATCATCAGAGTAATCCCACGTATATGGAAAATGGTTTTCTTCTAGGTATTCCAGCAAATCACTTAAATCTAAATTGGAATCCACATCTATTCGCAATTTTATATGAGGATCAGATGCATTATTCTCAATGTCATCTTCAGTAAAATAAGTAATTATCATATCTGCAAATTGTTTTTGGGGGCGAATATATTTATCCGCGTCCTTCCGCCTATTTGAAAACTGCTTTTTTACCTCTTGAATCGTATAACATCTTTCTGTAGTGTCTCTTTTAATTTTCCAATAAAGCCTTAAATCATCTGCCGTATTAATATAAATCTTAATATCGATAAGTTTGCGCATTTTAGGCAGATAAAAAACATGTAATCCGGCAATCACAATAAATTTTTTTGGAACTAAATTTCTTATAATATTAAATCGCCCTGTATCATGATTGTAATTTCTATAGTTTATGGAGTGCATATGTTTCAAATTGTACAATTTATCAGCTTGTTGATATAAATAATTTGCTTTCGGATCAAGATGTGTAAACTTTGTCCAATGATAACTCCCTCTTTGCCATTTGTGAGCACCATCTCCTTCCAATACAAGCAACTCATCTTTTAGTATATCCATCAAATCTTTTAGGAGTGTTGTTTTTCCAGATCCACTATCCCCACTTATACCTATCAATACAGCTTGTTTTTTATTGTATATATCATTGTTTCTTATGGCTAAATTGTAAATAAAATATATTATTGCAATCAATTGGGCTTCCAATAAAGTAAACAAACAATTTGATAAAAAATGATTATCAATCTTCATATTAATACGATGTGTTAAGAAGGTTAAATCACCATAGTCTCCCACATGAAAAAATAAGAAAAAGCTAATATATACCAGATTTAATACACTGTAATAAATATACATATGCTTTTTTTCTTCAGAGAAATTGATAATAAATAAACACAAGAAAGGAATAATCCAAACGAACCATGCTGGCGATTGTGGTTGAATCATCAGTAAAAAAATCGAATTAGTCATACAACAAAAGGCATCTAACAAATTAAAGTTGACTTTTTGATATGATAAAAATTTTAAATATACAAAAAGTAAACATAATAAGGGGATATATACCATGATATTTCCCATAGTTATACCAAGATTAAAAAAGAGATTTTGCTTATCATTGAATAGTACCAAAAAACGATATCCTTCATCAAATATATAAGGTATAGAGACAACTAAATATATTGAAAATATAACAGCTAAGGATTGTATTGCCTTAAAAATACTATAATGTTTGTATAAGTATATAATAAAAATAGGCAACAGTAAAACGGCATTCATTTTAAAACAACAAGCTAATGCATAGCATGAAGCGGCTAATAATATTTTTTTAGATTTTAACAAATAAAAAGCATAAAACATAACAGCTACAGGTATAATATCTAGCTGTGAGTGCATATAAGATGCATAAATAACTATCGGAGAACAAAAATAATAGTAGAATGATTTTATTGGAGATCTAGTTATTTTAACCAATGTATGGAAAATCAATAAATCAGCAAACAATATAGGTAACTTAAAAAATAAGTTTACTAAAAAAACATTCATCAAGCCCAGGTGATTAATAACAAAGATAGCTGGGCTTAGAGTATACAACATTAATGGATGATACGGAAACTCTAATTTAACAATATCATGATTCAGGTATACCCAAGCCCATGGATTATCCAAAGATGTCACGAAATGATTAACAAAAGGTATAAACAGTACATTCTGATAATCAGAAGAAAATACTCCAGATACAAATATTTTTATTATTAAAACAAAAATAAAAAACAGGTTATATTTTCTAATTTTTTGATGAGTTATGTGATTTTTATGCATGATTTCACTCTATTTGAAATTAGTTTATTACTTATTCCACATATCCAATTAACATTAAGTGTACTCCTGCACCTGGGTTGCAAGGCTCTGTATCTCTAATCATGAATTTGTAGCCCAAATTTAATGCTTCCAACATTGGTTTAATACCATAAAAATCAAGTTCGGTATGATACAAGCATATCAATAAAATAGGCTTATCTCTTTTTATAGTTTCCAAACTGCCCTTTAATGCAGAAGTTTCCATCCCTTCCAAATCAAATTTAATGCATCCTATTTTTTTATCTTTACAGAATTCATCTACGGTGATGGTTTCGCATTGTTCACCGCAAATATCAACGGTTGAGCAACCGTCACTTAAGGCTTTTTGTACGGCATGTGCTCTTTCACATTTGTTTAATTCCAAAGTTACAGCCATATCATTACAAATTTTCTTAATCGGTTCGAATGAATATATACTATCTACTTCTTTATATTGTGAAAACATTATCGCTGAATCACCACTACAAGCACCACCATCAATAATACATCTGTTAGCAAGTGTTTTTTTAACTACTTCTTCATTTAAAAAACTAAGGCCATTTTTATAGTAAAATACAGCAGGTTGAAACCCTTCAAAATTTTTTATTTTATATTTAGATAAATTTACTCTTATAATTTTCTTAAACATTTTTTTCTCTTTTTTTAAAAAGGAAAATGCGGATAATTTTCTAGATATAAACAATCGCATTAACCGGATACTTTCAGCATCAAGTCCTTTTTTTAATTCAGTTAACCCGAATTTATTATCGACAAAGTCTTCCCAACCAGGTAGAACGATATTATGTTGATTATTCATTACATAATCAGTCAAAGTTGCATACTCATACTTTTTCATAAACTTCTTTTTCAAATTCCCGAATAAAATACGAGACAAAATGCGATATCCACTTTTAGCAAAACTCATAATTTGTATCCTTTCTTTTACACTGAAATTTTCTCTTTATAGTTTTGTTGGCAATTAGCATATTCAAAGAATTCTGTTGGGAAAACATTTCCCTTATTTTCATTGTTTTTTAAACAATCACTATATTCTTTAATTGATTTGAAATTAGCAAACACGTCGTACTCGGTTCCATTCTGTACAAAAGGCCGTAATTTTTCCAATAACGTATCATCTTGTGCTACTACAGCTGTTTTACCTGTTTTTTTATTTTTAGATTTGGCCAATTTTTCTAATTTAGCAATCATAGTGGCGGCTGCATTTGACCAATTTATTTTTTTTACCAATTGTCTGCCAAACGATAATGATTGTCTGCAAAATTCTTCGTCATTATATATCTTAATTATGGTATCGACAAACTCATCTTCTTTATAAGGGTCAAACGAGCTTATTTCGTTAACAAATTCTTTAGTAGATGAAAGATTAGAAGCAAAAGCTGGAGTTCCCGCAATATAGCTTTCTAAAATCGGTAACCCTAAACCTTCATAAAATGATGGAAAGATACTTGCACGAGCATTACCTAATAAATCAAGCATTTTCTTGTCAGAAATATAATCAGTGACAATAACTTGTTTGCCAAATTTTGCCTTGTATCCCTTAAGCTCATTTTTTACATTCTTAGTAAACTTATCGTTAGCTGAACAAATCAAATATAATTTGGCATCGGGGGGAAGTTTACCAGTTTCAAAAGCTCTTGCAAAAGCTTTAGTCGCCCCATGATAATTTTTTCGTAAATTATTACCTGCAACAAACACTACGTTATTGCTACGGTTTTTAGCATCATATGGTTTTGAACTGTTAGGAGTATAAAATTCTTGTTCATCGGCTCCACCATATATTACGGTAAAATCTTCATCTGGTCTAGCCAAGTATTTTTTCCCATCCTCAGCCGTACATTGTGAATTGGCAAAAAAGTGTATCGGGTAATTTGACAAAACTATTTGCTTGGCATATATATTACGAGCCATATCATTTTTCATATAATTACCTGCAAATATTAGAGGAATAAAATCATGAATTATTGCAACAACATTATTACATTTTTTTATAACGTCTAACGGATAAATATCGTTAGGTGTGTAATATTGTTCATCAAATAAATTTCCTTTAAGAAAAAAATCAAAATTAGTTTCCAATGTATAATCATTAAATTTTTCCAATTCAAATACTTTGACTTTAGACTTTAGTGTTTGTGCCAGTTCAAACCCTTTTAACTCATTGGATACTAACAAACTTAAATCAACCATATCATTATTTATTAATGATGTTGCTAATGAAAACATATATCGTCCAATTCCTCTATTATATGAAAGTTGATAAGAGCGAAAATCAAATAATATCCGCATTATTTCATTTCCTCTTCATATTTACAGGAAGAACGTTGTGCTAAAATTTCAAAAGCTTTCAGTTCTTTTAATAATATACTGTTTTCAACACCTAAAGTCAGTTTTTTAGCAAAACCTTTAAACGTTGCCACTTTAATACTCAAAAAATATAACTTAATATCTTCCCCATTTATTTCTAACTTGGATAGAGGAAATAACAATATCGTATTTTTTAATACATTCCCTTTCCATTTTTCAGTATAAAAAGGTATATAAAAGAAGTATTTTATTCGTTTGTTAGACTTTTCAACAGTTTTAATTCCTAATAACTTAGTAATATTCATCTTATATTTCCTCTATATAATTAAATCTTTTTTATCATTTCTAAGTAAGATCAGCACATCATCTGGATTATTAACCTGCACAACTGAAGTATTATTCAGTTGTGTCAAAGCTTGCGCCAATTCATAATCGTTACCGCCAGCATAGGTTTTATCGCCAAAGAAAATTATTTTCTCATTCGGATAGGTCTTTCGCAAATGCTTTGCAATCTGCCCTTTGCCAAAATCTTTTGGGGTAATGTCAATCGAGATTGAACCACCAACTGCAATGTCCAAATCAGGAAACTTCTTTAACAAAAACTGTTGAATTTTAATGCGCTCATTCGCCACTCTGTCCCATGCTGCATAGCGTTCGCGCTCTTCATAGGGACAATCTCTGCCCAATACCGAAAAATTAACCATACCGATACGTTGTTCAATGTAATTAGGATAAAGCTGTCCTTTATACTCGGTGTTGCTTCTAAAATCTTCCAGATAGTTGAGCAATTCTGAGTTCGGCTTAAAGTCATTCTGATAAACAACTTGTCCTTTGCTTAACAATAAATTGCCCATTGAACAATAAATCCCGGCAAAGGCATTTATCACTCTGGGCGGCAACTGCTCCTCAACCTTTTTATAATCCGAACCGGTGGCAATAAAGCTTTTATGCGTCTTTTGCCATTCGTGGAACTGAATAGCAAACTCCGCTTCCATCGACTTGCGTGCCGGTGTTAATGTCCCGTCCATATCAAATACATAAATTGTCATTAGTTTTTATTCCAATGTTCTAAAATCCAACTTGATGAATTAGCTTTATTGCTGCCGCCAACCCCGAAGACTTTTTCCACATTACATTCCTCACAAACGGCATCTTCACGAATATTATCTTTACCTCTGTCTCCGCCATTAGCAAAAACTAAACGGTCATTCGGGTACATTTTCCTGACAATTCTAATTCCATCACTGGCTGAATTGTCATCATCATTAAAACCTATAGCAGCGATAACACCTTTAATATTTTCGCAAATTGTTTGTCTGGTATGAAAATTTTGAAAAAACTTACCCTTTTTTCTGGTCAGCCATTCATCAGAATTAACCAATACAATAACTCCATCCGAGGCTTGCGCCGATGCTTTAATCATTTCAATATGACCTTCATGAATTGGATCAAATCCACCGGATACAATGTAATAAGTTTTCATCAGTCAACTCCTTTTTTGTTCTATTGAATGATTGTTTCCAAATTTTTTAATGATTTTTGATACACACCATTTGCCAATTTTTTTATTTGATTAACTATACTGCTGTATGCGGAGATATCCATCGTTACAGCTCGTAAAATTGCCTCGCTTAAGTCATCGTCATAAACAATGGCATTATTTTCATCAAAGCCGTAAAACTCTGCAAATTTATCTTGGATAAGACAAGGTTTGGCAAAACCATATATCAGTTGCACCGAGCCGGTAACCCCGGTCGTAATGTATCGTAAATGTTCTTGATTATTCTTATCTAACAATGGTAAGAAGAAATCCGCTTGTTCCATCTCCGCAAACATATCCGGAAAATCAAGTCTGCCTAAAAATTTGAAATATTTACGCATATCAGCGGGCATGTTTTTTAGTTTTCCATCGCCGATAACCGTAATTTGACAGTTGATATTTTGTGCTTCGAGCTTTCTTAGAGCCTTAATCAACAAGTTATAGCTTTTTTTGTTTGGATTAACTCCGCCGACAACGATAAATTTTGTGATATCATTTTTACGGTCATTGGCTTTATATTCGCCGAAATAATGCGGGTTAACCATTGTTCCTCTGGAAAATTCGGCTAACGTGATGATTTGCTTATTTTTTTCATATTCCTGTAACTTAAAATCTTCTATATCTGGTAAATCATGCTCCACGATCAGAGTTTTCTTCTTTCCTTGCGGCCAAAAACCAAGATATTGTCCGACAGAAATAACTTTAGAATAATCGTAATCAATCAGGTAGCGAGAACTGGTTATAACAACAAACTCATATTGTTTAATTTTCTCAAGCAGTAAAAATCGCCGCAAAAACATTCTTCCAAAAGGAAAAATTCTAATTCTTTGATCTTTAACACGAGCAAATGGTTTTTCTTTCCAATTTACCACCGACATTAACACATCAACGTTATATCCCAAATCTAACAAATACTTGGCATATCCTATCATAACTTCCGCATGACAATCATTCGCCTCAAACAGTAACACCGTGTTGTTCTTGACTTTACTTGATGCAAAATATAAAAAATAAATCGGGGATAGTATTGAGCAGCGTTCTAACCAATGCGCAATTCTTTTGCGCCAAGTTTTACTCAATATTGGCAAAGTCAATATATTTACTATTTTATGTCTTAATTTTAATTGCGATAGGATATTAGCCATTTATTAGCTCCTCCCATTGCGTTAAAATGGTTTGCAGATTAAATTGGGCTATATCTTTTCGAGCCTGATTTCCTAACTTATCACGTAATTTCCCATCATCTATCAATTTACCTAAATATTTTGCTAGATCCTTGATATCATCAGCTAAATATCCATTTTTATTATGTTTAATCAATTCATTAACACCAGAAGATGATTTGAATCCAACACAAGGCAACCCAGATGCCATTGCCTCAGCCATACCTAAACCAAATCCCTCTTGCGCACTAACAAATCCGCATATCGACGCCTGAGATAATTTTTCAGGCATCTGATTAGTAACTCCTTTGAACAACACTTGTTTTTGTAAATTGTTTCGTTCAATCAACCCTTGGCATTTGGCAAAATATTTTTTATCCGACACCGCCCCGTAGAAATGCACTTGCCAATCCGGATATTTTTTAGCAACTTTTGCAAAGGCCTCTATCAACAAATGTTGTTGCTTAGCCGTCTCAATTCGCGCCGGACAGATAATGATTTTTTCTTTTTTCGCTTTTATGTCGTTCTTCTCTACCGGATTGCCGATAACGACTATATCCTCTTTTACATAAGGTTTAATTTTATCTGCAAATGATGGCAACAACACTTGCACAACATCAGCTTTATTGATTACTTTTAACAATTTATCCGAGCTGTTTTGCAGTAAATATTCCGGCGCCATATGCAGTTGCAAAATTTTACGGCAATTATAAGGATTGTCATAAACTATATCTTGCAAATCCTTAACCCCGGTGGCAATAATTACATCCGGTTTTATCTTATCACAATATTGCCTTATCATCTTGGAATAATGCAATTCGCGATTACAACAAGCAATTCGCTCACCGGACAATTTGCCGATGAAATGCTTTAATTTACTGAATTGCGGATCAAAATGTTTAAATTTTATTTTTTTATTTAGAGGAAAAAAGAAATCAGCATAATGTGTATCTCTGGTAGCAATATGAACATCATAGCCATTATCATCCAGCCCGTTTGCCAACCATACAAACACTTTCTCAATTCCGCCGGAAGAACCAAGCAAATTGCGAGCCTTGTATAAAAGTATCGTCTTGCTGGATTTAGGCATTTTTGAACTCACTGCTTATCTCCGTCATATTCAAGCTTTTCTTCGATAGAAAAAACGGGGATACCAAACAGATAAAATGTTGTCTTGTCGCCAACTTCTTTCTTGTTAAAAATCATTGTCCAAAAAGATTTCAATTTTTTAGGCATGGGCATCTCCGTTGGCTATAATCAATCCCAATCTGTTCAAATAATCTCTGGCTGTTGCGTAGCAAACGCCACAATGTCTGGCTATTTGTGCGACAGATATGCCGGAGTTGAACAGTTCAATGATTTCTTGCTTAAACCCATCAAGTTTATGTTTGGCTCTTATTACCGGATTTGTAGAATTTGCTCTTGTCTTTTTCAGCCCCAAATATTTTGCAAAATAAAGAACATTACTGGGGTTGCATCCTAATTTCTCTGCAATTTGAGCATAAGAATATCCGGCTTTGATATATTTCTTAACTTCTTCTTCGCGTCCGCTTAGGATAAACTTGCCTTTACGAGCATTGTTCAGACATCCTCGAGGTTTGCCTGCTTTTAACAAATCAGATTGAATTTTGGAATTTCTAAGTGAAAAAATTCCTTTATATGCCGTCAGACAGGTATCAAAACAATTTGCCAAGGTTTGCTGATTATACGTATCGATAGCCAGATTTTCTTTTATTGAATAAATATAAACGCGACATTCTGAAAGCTGTTTTATTGATGATACAATTTGTTCAAGCGTGTTACCCAGTAGAGAAATATTAGGTATAACGATAGTGTCTCCGGATTTAATCCGTTGAGACAGTATATCTTGTGTATTTACAACATTTACAACCTTGAGATCTTTTATTTTACGTTCATCAGCATAGCTCACCAAAGCTTCTCTTTGAGCTTCGACATCAAAATACTTGGAATCATCTTGGACAAATCCGACTATCATGTTGAAAATTAGTCCCTATTGCTTCTTCATAAACCACCGTCTATATTTCATAATAGGAACTATTGCATACATAATTCAAAATATCAAGCAAAAAATCATATTTTTCTAACCATGTCTTACTATTTGAAATAACAAAATATTCCTTTCTTCAAAAACGGTGATTTGTGAATATTGATAAATGGTTTGATGAGACCGTATCATCTCGCAAACCATTAAAAGATCGCAAATTAGGTAAGTTACTAAAACATCTTAAAAAAGACGACGTATTAATCGCAACCGAAATATCTCGTCTGGGTCGTAATTTGCTTGAGGTTATGGGAATATTGCAAAATTGTCTGGAAAAAGATTGTCAGGTATGGACCTTAAAAGAAAATTACCGTCTTGGTGCCGATATTCAATCTAAAGTATTGGCTTTTGCTTTTTCTTTGGCTGCCGAAATTGAGCGTAAACTTATCTCGGATAGGACTAAAAACTCTTTGAAAAGGCTTAAAGATGAAGGCAAAAAACTCGGTCGTCCTTATGGTTTTCGTTATCAAAAATTAGAAAGTAATCATAATAAAATAAAGGAATTATTAGATAAGCATTTGTCAAAATCTGAAATAGCCCGCCTAATGGGATGCAGTTGGGCAACTTTGCACCGATATATTAATACCAATATAGGATAACCTGCCATTAAAAAAGCCTCCATGAAGGAGGCTTTTCTAATGGTGCGCGATACTATGTGATTATCGGATAAGAAAATTATGATGACTATAAGCAATTAGATGAAAATTGACGACGATTTTTGTAGATTTGAATGGCAGACCATAAACTTACGACTATATCATTTAATGCCGCAGGGTAAGCTTGAATATAGAAATTATGTACACACCATAAAAGTAAATTTATGATAACAGCATAACGCATTTGTTGTTCATTTTTTGTAATAAAAAGGAAGATAGTATAGCTTATTGTTGCCACTATTGGTAATAAGCCATATATCCCTAAGTTATTTACATATAGACCAATAATTGCAGAAACAATACAAAATATCCATGTTAATTCTTTAGTCAGCCTTTTTAAATATGCCAAAATGTTTCGCAACAATGTCAAAACATTCATAATCAATGAAGCGTAGGCAACTAAAGAAATACTGGTAAAAATATAGAATATTATTCCAATGATTTGCCAATATATCAAGTCTGTCTTATTCTTTTTTATGACAGATACGGCTACACAAATAGTTGATAAAAGCGAAAATATATTTCCTATAATTAAGTATTTTTGCATCATCACCTCTTATTGTTATTCTTAACAAAACAAATCAAGATGTCAATATCCTCGCAAAAAAATCCGATAATTTAAGAAAAAAGGTATTTTCGGGAACAAAAAAAGCACCTCAAAAGGTGCTTTTTAACAAATGGTGCGCGTGACTAAGGTTATTTTTGAGACCCTTTATATTGCATAAATTCAACAAGACCAAATCCTGTATTTATAATCTTTTGTTACAATTTTTTACCCTGTTTAGATGATTAATATTTTTGAGGATTCTTTGACTACTTCCGTGCTCCGGATTTTCCATTGCTGTTTTATATACAAGCGCTGCTGCTTCTGGTGTCAATCCGTCTTGTAATGTAGCTGTATAAATGCTTGACATCATAGAAGTTTCGATATTTTTCAACTTCGGTTCAATTACATCTTCCGGAGCATGCATTTTATTAACCATATAATCTTTAAGTTCTCCTATGCAGGAAACACTATAAGGTGTCGGGCGAACTTTTTTAGGTTCTGACTCGGTATATTTTGTTTCACTACCAAAATAACGCCATGCCTTTGCTTGCAGGTCTTGTTCTATCTCCGGTAAAAGAGCTCTGTTTTCCGGATTGCGTGATTGTCTCAAAATATTAAACAAACGAAGTGTTTGAGGTAAATCAATTTGATTACGATCTTCAGGAAATCTCTTAAATATTTCCTTAGCATAACCAATAACTATAATTTCTTTATTATTTCCTAAAACATCATTGTCCATGAGTTCTCTTATGTCTTGCCATGCCTTCAAAGCATCTTCACGATTATTCAAACTTTCTTTCTTTTTGTTTCTTTGCTCTATAATGCTTAATTCAGTATCAACGATATTTGAACCGGCTGGAATAATATACCCAGCTGATTGAAAATCAGTTTTAACCGGTTTTCCTTCTATGGTCATATTTGAAATAATTTTAATATTTTCTTCATAAGATAATCCTACATTCCATTGATATGTTATAGCATCATTTTCATTTTGTTGATTGATTATACGTTCTTTTAATTCTTTTATATTAGTCATACTTCGTCTCCTATTTTATTTTGCAACAAGCATCTTCTGAATTCGTTAAAATATATCCTAATATACCATATATTTATATTTTTGTCTAGTTTTTAAAAAAAATAAAATGCCGCTAGCTACGAATGACAACTCGCAAATCCTCATTTGCTCGCTGTCGACCACCCCGCCTCACTTGCTTCGCGCTCGCCGATATCGGTTCAGACTTGCGTTGCCCCCGCAAGTCCGCTTTTTGACAATCGTTACGCTATTTAACACAAAACCCACCGTTTCAGGTGGGTTTTGTGTTAAATGGTGCCGCTAGCAAGCTTGTAAGTCGGCTGGCGCACGACTTAGCTTTCAGCCTCGCTTACGCTCGCCCTCTCTCGCCGATATTCTTCCGGCTCGCTCGTCGCACTTGCGTTTGCCCCCGCAAGTCCGCTTTTTGACAATCGTTACGCTATTTAACACAAAACCCACCGTTTCAGGTGGGTTTTGTGTTAAATGGTGCCGCTAGCAAGAATCGGACTTGCGACCCCACCCTTACCAAGGGTGTGCTCTACCACTGAGCTATAGCGGCATCAAACTAGAGCCAACCATACAGCATAAATTACAAAAATCAAGTAATTTTTTTAATTATCTTAATTGTTTTTTACATCTTTTATGTTATGATGCCCCATATTCAAATAGAAATAAGGACTTTGTTATGGTTGCAAATCAGAAAAAAAACAATCAGCCTCGCTCAAAAGCTCGCATTTCGCGTGAGGCGGAAGCTTTGCGCAAAAATATAGCCAAACGCAAATTGCAACAATCCAAACGATTAGAACTTAAGAAAGAGACAAATAATGGATAAACTAAAAATTCATGGCGGTAACCAACTAAACGGCAAAATTTTTATCAGCGGAGCTAAAAATGCTGCACTGCCCTTGATTTGCGCTTCGCTATTAACCAAAGACACGATTACTTTGACTAACATGCCGATGTTGTCGGACATCAAATCGCTCAACTCCTTACTCTTGCAAATGGGCACCAAGATTGATGAATTTGATGATTTTGTGGATGGTCATCCGACTAAAACTTATTCTTATACAACACTTGAGGCCACCAGCTTGATTGCGCCTTATGATTATGTGCGCAAAATGCGTGCTTCATATTATGTTCTGGGACCATTGTTGGCGCGTTATGGTCATGTTGAACTATCCTTGCCCGGAGGATGCGCCATCGGTGCCAGACCCATGGACATACACTTAAGCGCCTTGGAACAAATGGGGGCAACCATTGAAATTAAAAATGGTTATGTTCATGCCGATATTAACGGGCGTTTACATGGTGCTGACATTATTTTTAAGGTCGCATCGGTCGGAGCAACTTGCAATATTTTAATGGCGGCAACTTTGGCTGAAGGAATAACCAGAATCGAGAATGCGGCAAAGGAACCGGAAATCGGCGATTTAATCGATCTGCTTAATGATATGGGCGCTAAAATTTCCGGTCGCGATACCTCAACTATAACTATTGAAGGAGTTGATAGTCTGCACAAAGCTATTCACAAAGTTATTCCCGATCGTATTGAGGCCGGATCCTATGCTGTGGCTGCGGCTATCACTCGCGGATGTATTGAACTGATAAATGCCCAGAGCTCAACCTTGCAAACTCCCTTAAGTATTTTGCGTTCGATGGGAGTTGAGATAACCGAAACAGACAATTCATTAATTATCGATGCTCGTGGTAAAAAATTGATCGGCAAAGATATTATGACCGATTTTTATCCCGGATTTCCAACTGATCTGCAGGCGCAATTTTTAGCTTTAATGTTGACGGCTGAAGGTGCCTCAATGGTAACCGAGACAATCTGGGAGAATCGTTTTATGCATGTACCGGAATTACTGCGCATGGGAGCTAATATCAATGTTCACGGTCATGCTTCTGCCATTGTGCGCGGAGTTGAAAAACTCTCCGGTGCTCCGGTAATGGCAACTGATTTAAGGGCTTCTTTTGCTTTGGTATTGGCCGGACTGGTTGCCGAAGGCGAAACTATTGTTAATCGTGTTTATCACCTTGACCGCGGTTATGAAAAACTGGAAGAAAAATTACGTGGAGTTGGGGCTGATATTGAGCGAATTAAAGAAAGTGATGAGGTGGAATAAATGACAAAAAATATAATGAAAACTATCAATCTGTATTGTTTATTGATTGTTTTTGCATCGTTGGGAATAGGTAATGTATTCGCCTATAAGCTTTCAACCGGTGCTGAAGTTGATAGTGCAAATTTACCTGCACCCAGACAAAGTGGTAATGGTGCGGCAGCCGAAAAATGGTGCGAAGAAGAGGGAAAGCGTCTTCCGACTCTTGATGAACTACAAGAAATGTATGATAAACGCGATATTATCGGCGGATTTACTGATGGATTTGATGCCGGAGGTTGGCCTTATTGGTCGGAGCGAGCCACTCACAATCCTGATGGAAAAGATTTCGGATATCGTATAATTTTTGGTAATGGAGCCGATGACTATGTGCCAGTATCATCCGAAGCTATGGTAAGAAAATTTGGCGAACAAGGTGAAGTACAATATCGTCCGTTTTGGATAAAAAGCGGAATCGGCGCTTATGTGCGTTGTGTATCAAAGTAATATTTATTTAGCAACTTCATTAAAAAAATGTCATAATATACTGAATTTCTACCATTGTTTCATCTGACATTTTTGCCGTAAAGCAACCAATCATAAAGTTTGGAAGATTTGCGTACTTCAATATCCATTTCTTCAACGCTCATTTTACCTTCGGTCAAAGTAGGAATATCAGAAAACAAAGAAGTTCCCAGGCCTAAACGGTGACCTGATATTTTGGCACCCAAACTTTCAATAATGGTAGGATATATATCAAACGGAGTAAAAATACGGTTTTTGGTTTTATCTGCGCCGATGGGAGAATTGATGAATATATTGAGCACTGTGCGATTCATATCCGAGGTGAAAAATTCATTCATTGTCAAATGATCGCCAACCATAACTACTACAGTGTCATGATAAAAGGGCTGTTGCTTCAACCAATCAATAAATTCACCGATTTGATAACTGGAGCATGATATCACATTTTTGATATTATTATCCGCACCATATTTACGCTCACATAAATCATCGGCAAATTTAGCAGTACCATAATGGGTATCTAAAGTCATAAAAGTAAAAACAAAAGGTTTATTTTGCTTTGCCAAATCAGACAATTCTTCTTTAGCATAAACAAAAAGCTGTTTATCAGGTAACTTTGTGGTCTTCTCAAAAGATACTTTTATTCCATCACGCTTTGCATAATACATTATATCTAAAAGCTTTTGTTGACCATGAGTTTCAACAAATCGGTTCATGCCGGCAAACTCACCATTAGACCCGATTAAAAAAGACTCCTCATATCCTTGTTGGCGCAAAATATCATACAAACACCAAGCATTGGGATAAAAGCTTTCTTTCGGGTGAAAAAAGTTTGCATCATCAATCGGTAATTGTATTGGGGCACCACAAGTTTGTGCAAACAGACCTGCCTGTGTCCACTGCGTTCCATCAATCGGATAAGATCCGCCGATATATTCATTATCGCTGAAATTAATATTTTGCTTGGCCAAATAGTGCAACTCAGGTATTAAGTCTGCATCAAAATAATTATGTTTAGGAGTTTTGGCATAAGTTGCTTCCATGCTTTCCATAAATAATAAAACTAAATTGCGTTTGTGCTTGGGAAAAGTTATTTTGGTATGCTGTGGCATAACATAGTATTGCTCATAAAAATTAGAGGTTTCACTTTTTATGTTGCGATAGTTTATCATTGTCCAAACATTCATGCGTACAAAGAACCATAAGCAACAGAAAGCTATCCAACCTAAACTTATAATCAAACGTTTATTATAAAGATAATCGCGAAGTTTATCGATTACTTTAACATGGAATTTGTATTTGCGCCAAAACAGCAAAAATAACACTAAAACTATAATAGTTGCAGTCAACACAGTATGCTTAAAATAGCTCATCATCAATCTGGTTTCGGAATCAAAAGGCATATTGAGGTGGAACATTATTTGCTCATAGGTTACCGGACCAAATTTATGGATAATCCAATTGGCTGTGGCAAAAATCATATAACCGATAAAAATAATGGATAAAGATAACATTTTAGACCTCTGACAAATACAAAAACCGCTTGTATAATAAAACCAAAAGTTACACTATGCAAGCGGTATTACTATTAAATTAAATTATATTATACTGTACGGCTTATATAAATTCCAAAAGTTTGCCTTTTATATCTTCAAGCGATGATTTAATGCGCGTCAATATCTCGCGAGAATTTTCGTTTAATTCGACTTCTTGCGGGGCTTCAGCAAAAAAGTCTTTTTGAATCTCTTCGCCTAAAATAGCTTTCAAGCCTTTTTCCTTAAAAAGTTTTTGTACGCCTTCAATAGTGTATCGTTTGTCATAAAGATAAGTCTTGATAGCTTTGATAAGCTCAACATCGTCAGGACGATAATAACGGCGACCACCGGCACGCTTCATCGGCTTAATTTGTTCAAACTTGGTTTCCCAAAAACGTAAAACATGCGTCGCAACACCCAGCTCTTCAGCCAGTTCAGCAATAGTGCGAAACGCAGATTTACTTTTGTTTACTGTCATATTAGGCTGCTTTATACTTACCGCGACGATTTATGCGATTGCGCAATGTTTGCGACGCCTTAAATGAAATTACACGACGAGGAGAAATTGTCGCAGAAACACCGGTTTTAGGATTACGACCAACACGAGCATTTTTATCATGTAGTGAAAAAGTACCGAAAGTTGACAACTTAACATCATTGCCTGAGCTCAACTCTTTAACAATTTCATCAATAACCATATCCAATATATCGCCAGAATCTTTTCTTGACAGACCAATTTCACTGTATATTGCATCGACAACATCAGAACGAGTAATTGTGCTCATATCAAATCCTTACTGTTAAAATTAATACCCAAAATTTACTCAAAATCTACATTATCTTCCCAAAAATAGCAAGCTTTAATCCACAATTTTTTTAATCATTTATTGTTACTTTGAGAAGATGATGTCTGCGGCGTGCGCTTTTTAGTGTGCCGACGGCGATCAATCTGCAAAAAATGTTTGCGCGAGCGCTTGTTATGTTTGGCGGCAGTGGCTTTTTTCTCAGCCAATGCCTTTTTTAATGAAGGCTTTTTATCTTTTATTTTTAAAGTGCCTTCTTTAAGTTGCTCTTCAATCTTCAGAATTTCCATAAATTTTGACTTCCGTGGCTTGGTTTTGTTTTCTTTGGTTTTGTCAACCGAAAAACCAAAGCCACCCAAATCACGACCTAAAGTGTAGTATCTACCGTGAGCAAAAGCAACCAATCCCATTTTTTCAACTGCTAATCGATTGTCTTCTTCAACATATTTGTCATCAATGTTAACGTTGACAATCTCGGCTAAAAACATTTCATGCGTGTCGAGTTTATCACTGTCCAAAACTTTGCATTCTAAGGTTACCGGCGAAGCTTTCAGCTGAGGAGCTTTTATTTGTGAGCAAGCCTCCAATTCAAGATTCATATCCTTGAACTTATCGGTTTTGGCACCGCTTTTCACGCCGCAATAATCGCAAGCTTTTGCCAAAGGCAGGTTTACCAAATTGATACAGAACTCTTTATTTTCGGCAATAATAGCGTGAGAAAATCTGGAAGGACGCACTGATATATAAGTCAAAGGAGGTTCAGAATTAACTATTCCGGTCCAAGCAATAGTCAGCACATTAGGCTTTTCCATAGTGCCACAGGTAACCATTACCGGTGGCAACGGAAAAAGCATTGTTCCAGGTTTCCAAGATATTTTACTCATCTCACCTCGCCAATTTTACGCATTACCAAACGGATTGATTGTTGCCTCATCCTGATGCGCACGCAAATCAAACAATTCCAGTAATGTGGTGCAAACATAAATGGACGAATATGTTCCGATTATAACTCCGAAGAAAATGGTAAAAGCGAATGAACGCAAAGCATCTCCGCCCCAAATCAACAAAGCCAAAGCCGCAAACAATGTGGTCAATCCGGTTAAAAATGTACGCGACAAGATATCATTAATACTCTTATTGAGCAGATCAGTCTGTTTCATCTTTTTATATTTGCGCAAATTCTCTCTGATGCGGTCATAAGTTACCACCGTATCATTTACCGAATAACCGGCCAAAGTTAAAATTGCAGCCACGGTTGTCAAGCTAAAATCCATACCTAATAAAGACAACATGCCGGCAGTAATGATAACATCATGCGTTAATCCGATAATAGCACCTAACGCAAACTGCCATTCAAAACGAAACCAAACATAAGCTGTAATGGCTAAAATAGCTATAACCGAGGCGATAATGCCGTCTTTTTTGAGTTCACCGCCAACTTGCGGACCAACTAATTCGACGCGACGATACTCATAATCACTGCCCAAGGTTGCTTTGATTTCATTAACGACAGCCATTTGTGCCTTTTCATCCAAAGTTTTGGCTTGAGCACGAATAACCATTTCAGTACCGTCCTCACCCATAGATTGCAGATTTAAATCATCAACACTAAGTTTGTTTAATGTATTGCGCAGTTCATCAACATTGATCTTGTTTTCAGACTTTATTTCCATCAATATACCGCCTGAAAAATCAATACCAAAATTAAATCCTTTAACGGCTATACATATCAACGATAACACCACCAAAGAAGACGACAATATATAAGTCAGTTTTTTGGCTTTCATAAAGTTGAAATTGGTATCAAGTGTAACCCACTTAAACATTTTCATCATAGTCTTAAATCCTCTTCATTATCTATATAGGCAACTTGGTAGGCTTATATTTGTTAAGCCATGTTGTAATAATCACACGGGTAATTGTAACAGATGTAAACATCGAGGTTGCAATACCGATTGCCAAAGTGACGGCAAAACCTCTCACCGGTCCGGTGCCAAAGTAAAACAGAACTAAAGCCGCAACCAAGGTCGTTAAGTTAGAATCGACAATAGTTGCCCAAGCCTCGTTAAATCCGGCATCAGCAGCATCACGAGTCGAGCGACCGCCTTTTACTTCTTCACGCATACGTTCAAAAATCAAAACATTGGCATCAACCGCCATACCGATACTCAAAATCATACCGGCAATACCGGGCAAGGTCAAAGTAGCGCCCAACACACTTAAGGCTGCCATCATCAAAATCAGGTTGGTAAATACGGCAATTGTAGTGAACACGCCGAATAATCCATAAGCAGCAAGCATAAAAGCAACAACAGCTATCAGTCCGATGATAGAAGCTATAACGCCGGCCTTAATCGAATCGGCTCCCAAGCCGGCACCAACCGTACGTTCTTCCAAAACTTCCAACGGAGCAGGCAAAGCACCGGAACGCAACAGCAAAGCTAAATCATTAGCTGACTGAATAGTGAAGTTGCCGGTAATAACGCCGGAGCCACCCATAATCGCACTCTGAATTGTCGGGGCAGAAATTACCTCATTATCCAAAACAATAGCCAATCTTTCGCCAATGTTATTTTTGGTTGCCTCACCAAATTTTTTGCCACCCAAGGAATTGAAACGGAAAGAGACCACTGCCTCACCGTTTTGGAATGTGGCTTGGGCATCAACCAAATTTTCACCACCGACAACCGGCTTACGAGTTACAAAATAAGGCTCTCCCATTTCGCCGTAAACCAGTTTATATTTTCCGCCGACCATACCGCGTTTGGCATCTGACATTTTGGCATTGCTGTCAACCATATGAAAAGACATTTTAGCGGTTTTGCCGAGCAAAGCTTTAACCTGTTCAGGATTTTGCAATCCGGGAAGTTGAACAACAATACGGCTGGTTCCTTGCGATTGAATCAAAGGTTCTTTAGTGCCAAGTTCATCAATACGACGACGAACAATTTCAATTGATTGCTCAACAACTTTGGCTTTCAACTGATTAATTGCCACTTCACTATAATTGATGAATAAACCACCATCTTCAGTCTCAACAGCAGTAATACCCTCATCAATTTTACGGAACAATCCGGCCGCTTTGGTGCGCGATCCGGCATTGTCAATTATAACCTTAACCCCATTCTCATTTGAGGTAATGCTTTTATAACGAATTTTGTTTTCACGCAAAATCTGGCGAGCCGAATCCTCAATTGACGACATACGCTCCTTTAAGACTTCATCTAATTTTACTTCCAACAAAAGGTTGGATCCGCCTTGTAAGTCGAGTCCCAAGCTGACGGGTTGCCACCATTTGGGAAGTGCATCTTTATTTGGCATAACATTAGGCAAAGCAAAGAAAACCCCGACCAAACATATAGCCAAGATGATTATAATTCGTGATTTTGACAATTTGTACATTTCGACACCTTATTTTTTGTTTTTAGTCTTTTTATTGTTGTTATCAGCCGGTTTGACGTCTCCGGTCAGAACTTCACGCACCGTCGAGCGAGCAATTCTGATTACAACGCCGGAGGCAATTTCAACTTTCAGTTCATCGTCAGCTTCGTTAATTTCAACGACTTTAGCCATAATTCCACCGCCGGTAATAATTTCATCGCCTTTTTTGAGAGCATTGATTTTAGCTTCATGCTCTTTGATACGTTTTTGCTGGGGACGAATCAGCAACAAATAAAAAATGGCAAATATAAGTAACAACTGAATAATCATGCTGGACACTCCGCCCGCAGATGAAGCCGCCATATCAGCGGCAAAAGCTGAACTGATAAACATATTCTCAACTCCGTTTTAAAATTTTTCTACACTATATAACATATTCTAAAGCATATATAGGGAATTTTTTATTATTTCACAAGTTATTTTTTTTAGCGCAGATAATTTTGCGGATTAAGAGCTTTTTTGCCGGCACGAGTTTCAAAATGCAATTGCGGTGTTCCTACCCCACCGGTAGAACCGACTGTGGCTATTTGTTCACCACGTTTGATTTTCTGACCTTTTTTTACTTTGAGCGATTGATTGTGGGCATAGGCGGTTACCCAACCATCATCATGTTTTATCAAAACCAAATTGCCGAATCCTTTCAGCTCATTACCGGCATAAGCAACCGTGCCCGAGTCTGCCGCCTTGACCGGAGTCCCCGCCGGAGCTTTAATATTTATGCCATCATTATTGCGTCCTTTGGCAATCGGACCATAACCGGAAATTACCTGTCCTTTTACCGGCCAGTCAAATTTTTGCTTGCGATTGGTTGAAGGCTGGACGTAGGAATATTTGCTCACACTTTGGGAAGGGGTTGAGCTTTTAGTTGTCTTTTTAGTTGAAGAGACAGACTTAGTCGAACTTTTAGTATAGAGACTATCAGGAATAGTGAGCTTTTGTCCCAATTTTAGGGTAAACGGGGCGCTCAAATTGTTTTCGGCGCTGAGTTTGGGCATATCAACATTATAGCGCTTAGATATGTTATAAAGCGTATCGCCTTTGGCAACAATGTGATATTTCGCGGCCGGCAATCTTAAAGTTTGACCGACTTTTAAGGTGTATGGCGGGTAAAGATTGTTGGTTTCAATAAGACTACGTAACGGTACGTTATTGCGATTGGCTATACTGTATAATGTATCGCCCTTGCGAACCACAACTCTTGATGCACCATTCGTATAATTGCCATATCCGCCCCATAAGGTATAGTTGCCGATGCGGGCTCCGTTCGAACAGGCACCGACGAGCAAAAGAATGGTTAAAATAGTCCATATTCTGGCGCGCATAGATACTCTCAACTTATCATAAACCTGCATTATGATAAGCAATTAAGACTTAAAATTTTCTAAATAAAGCTGATTTTAAAGCAAATATCGGTTGATTTTATCAAAAAAAGAAACTAATTTCCTTGTGTCATGACTGATACAAAAAATGAAATTCAAATCGCAGATGAGAGCGGAGATAAATATAAGTACGGCTTTGTAACCGATATTGAGGCCGATACGGTTCCGATGGGCTTGAATGCCGACATTATCCGCACAATTTCGCACAAAAAAGGCGAGCCGGAATGGTTGCTGCAAAAGCGCCTGCAAGCTTTTGAGTTTTGGCAAACCATGAAAGAACCGCATTGGGCAAAACTCAAATATGATGCTATAGATTACCAAGCTTTAGCCTATTATTCAGCACCCAAACAAAAGGCTGCACCCAAAAGTTTGGACGAGGTTGATAAAGAACTTCTTAAAACCTATGAAAAACTGGGAATTCCCTTAAAAGAACAAGAAGCTTTGGCCGGAGTCGTGGCGGTTGACGCTGTTTTTGACAGTGTTTCGGTAGCAACAACCTATCGAGCACAGCTTAAGGAAAAGGGCATTATTTTCTGCTCGATTTCCGAAGCAATCAAAGAATATCCCGATTTGGTACAAAAATATTTAGGCTCTGTCGTACCCTACACTGACAATTTTTTTGCCTGCCTTAACTCTGCAGTATTTACCGACGGCACATTTGTATATATTCCCAAAGGCGTGCATTGTCCGATGGAATTATCGACCTATTTTCGCATCAACAGCCGTAATACCGGTCAATTTGAGCGCACGTTGATTGTGGCTGATGATGACAGTTATGTTTCTTATCTCGAAGGTTGCACGGCTCCGCAACGTGATGAAAATCAGCTGCACGCGGCAATAGTCGAAATAGTGGTACTGAATAATGCCGAAGTGAAATATTCTACCGTGCAAAATTGGTATCCCGGTGACAAAGAAGGCAAAGGCGGCGTATATAATTTTGTGACCAAACGAGCGGCCTGCCGAGGTGTAAATGCCAAAGTTTCATGGACACAAGTAGAAACCGGATCGGCTGTTACTTGGAAATATCCGTCTTGTGTATTACAGGGAGATAATTCCAGCGGCGAATTTTATTCGGTTGCCTTGACTAATAACCATCAGCAGGCTGACACCGGAACTAAAATGATTCACATCGGCAAAAACACTTCTTCGCGTATTATATCGAAAGGTATCTCTGCCGGATTTTCTAATCAAACCTACCGCGGATTAGTTAAAGCTGCTGCCAGTGCCGTCAGTGCTCGCAATTATACGCGTTGCGACAGCCTTTTGATTGGTGCGACTTGTGGTTCTCACACTGTACCATATATTGAGAGTCGCTGCAAAACAGCGCAGTTGGAACATGAAGCCACAACTTCCAAAATATCAGATGAGCAACTTTTTTATTGCCGTCAACGCGGTATATCCGAAGAAGAAGCTATAAGTCTTATTGTGAACGGATTTTGCAAAGAAGTTATGCAAAAACTGCCTATGGAATTTGCAATTGAAGCCGCCAAACTAATCAACATAAGTTTAGAAGGGAGTGTCGGATAGATGAACACTTATGAAAGAGCCTTAAAAACTTGGGGCAAGGAACCGCAAATGCTGCAAGTTATTGAAGAAATGAGTGAGCTGATTAAAGAAATTCTAAAAAACATTAATCGGCACAAAGATAATGTGGCTGAAATTATTGAAGAAACTGCCGATGTTGAAATTATGTTGGAACAATTAAAATATTGCTATAATATCCATAAACAAGTAGCTGCCTACAAAGAACAAAAGCTGCATAAAATTGAGCAAAGATTGGATGATTGGAGTGCACAAAAATGAGCAAACCTCTACTCGAAATTGAAGACTTGCATGCTAAAGTTGACAACAAAGAAATTATCAAAGGGTTTAATCTAACCATAAATGAGGGCGAGGTTCACGCCATTATGGGACCGAACGGAGCCGGAAAATCAACATTATCTTATGTGCTTTGCGGCAAACCCGGCTATGAGGTAACTTCCGGCAGAGTCTTGTTTAAGGGAAAAGATTTATTGCAAATGTCGGTAGAAGAAAGAGCTCGTGAAGGTTTGTTTTTATCAATGCAAAAACCGGTTGAAATTCCCGGAGTATCAATAACTCCGTTTTTGAAACATGCCCTAAACAGCATACGCGCCTATCGCGGCGAAAAAGAAATGGATACCGTAGAATTTATGAAATTATTGCGCGAGGAGGGGCGGAAATTAAATCTCAATGCCGATATGTTGAAACGCTCAATAAATGTCGGCTTTTCCGGTGGTGAAGCAAAACGCTTGGAAACTTTGCAAATGGCAATTTTGCGCCCCAGTTTGGCAATTTTGGATGAGGCGGACTCCGGTGTTGATATTGATGCTATGCGCATTATCGGCGAAGGGGTTAATGCTTGTCGCACTCCTCACAACGGATTGTTGGTCATTACTCACTACCAAAGGTTATTAAATTATATCGTACCTGATTTTGTGCATGTATATACCGGAGGCAAAATTGTTAAAACCGGCAACAAAGATTTAGCGGAAGAATTGGAGCGTACCGGATATTCCGAATTTGTGAAGGAACAAGCATGACAAAGTTGCTACATCAGGTAAAACTGTTGGGAGAAAACATTCCTTGGCTGAAGGAATTGCGCCAGAATGGACGCGATGCCTTTGCGGCTTTAGGCATTCCAAATGCCAAAACCGAAGCTTGGAAATATACCAAACCCAATATGTTTTTAACTGATGAGTTTGAGACGTACAGTGCCGGAAATTCCGCAAATTATCAGTATGATTTTCCGTTTGCGACATATCAGATAACTTTTATTGATGGAGTTTTTGCTCCGAATATGTCCGATCTGCCTTCGGAAATAGAAATAATACCATTGGCTGAGTTTGTGATGTTTGATATTCAGGCAAAAAAACTCATCGGTAATTTGGTTGATATCAACAAACATCCTTTTGCGGCATTGAATACAGCTTATCTTAATGAAGGAATTTATATCAAAATTTCAGAGAATTGCAAATTAACAAAACCTTTGGCTTTGGTATATCATTCCACCTGCCAAAATCAACGCCCGATGTCAAATATACGAAATTTGATTGTGCTGGAAAAAAATGCTCAGACAGAACTGATTGAATATTTTAACTATGACGGCGATCAAAAATCAGTTTATTTTAACAATGTAGTTAATGAAATTTATATCGGGGATAATGCAACTCTGATGCATTATAAAGCGCAGATGGAGGCCTTTAAGGCTATTCATTTGGCGCTGAACTGCGTTGAAATTAAAAAATCAGGTTATTACAAGAGCTTCTGCTTGCAAAAAGGTGCCGATTTGGCACGCAACGAATCGAAAGTTCGACTTTGTGATACTCAGGCAAAAGCCGAAGTTAATGCCGCATATATGATGAATGGATGGGCAACTATTGACACCACTACCAATATTGAACATCTGGTTGCCGAAACTTTTTCCGATCAGTTGGTCAAAGGTGTGGTCGGAGGACAGGCTAAAGGCATTTTTCAGGGGTGTATACACATTGAACCCAATGCCATCAAAACCAAAGGTTATCAGCAGCACCGTGCGCTTCTCTTAACTGATGAAGCTGAGGTTGATGTGAAACCGGAATTGGAAATTTTTGCTGATGATGTCCAATGCTCGCATGGTTCGGCTTGCGGACAACTTGATGCGGAACAACTTTTTTATCTGCGTTCAAGAGGGTTGGATGAAGAAGAAGCTAAAGCAATGTTGGTTGATGCATATTTGCAGGAAGTTATTGCTAAAGTTGATAATGAAAAAATTGCCGATTGGATTAAATTATTGCTGCAATCATAGTAAAGAGCAATATAGAGGATGTAAATAACAATGTTTGATGTAGAAAAAGTTCGCCAAGATTTTCCTATTTTTAAGGTAACGATTAACGGTAAACCTAATACTTTTTTGGATACGGCAGCCTCGGCGCAAAAGCCCCAATGCGTGATTGATCGAATTATAAAAACTTATGGTTCGGAATATGCTAATGTACATCGCGGATCTTATCTGCTATCTGAAGAAATTACTTCTGCTTATGAAAATGCACGGCAAATTGTGCAAAAATTTATTAATGCCAAGCAGAAGGAAGATATCGTTTTTACACGCAATGCGACTGAAGCTATTAATTTGACAGCCTTTACCTGGGGTAGAAAATTTTTAACCAAAATTGATGAAGTTATTATTTCTGAAGCCGAACATCATGCCAACCTTGTACCATGGCAGGTTCTGCGTGATGAAATAGGTTTTGAGCTGAAAATATGCCGTGTTAATGATGATGGCTCGTTTGATTGGGATGATTTTTGCTCCAAACTGAGCGGAAAGACCAAATTGGTGGCGATTACCGGTATGTCTAATGTGTTAGGTACGATTTTTCCGATTAAAGATATTATTGCCTCAGCACATCGAATCGGGGCTAAAGTTTTGATTGATGCTTGCCAATATGCAGTGCACCAAAAGATTGATGTGCAAGACCTGGATTGTGACTTTTTAGCCTTTTCCGGACATAAAACCTATGGCCCGACCGGAATCGGTGTATTATATGCCAAATATGATATCTTATCGGCCATGCCGCCCTATCAATATGGCGGTGATATGGTCAATGTTGTTACCTACAACTCAACCACCTTTGACGAACCACCGGCAAGGTTTGAAGCCGGAACACCGGCAATTGTGCAAGCAATCGGCATGGGTGAGGCTCTACAATATATGATGAATTTGGGTATAGATAATATTAAGGCATATGAGGATGATTTGGCTGAATATGCTTTTGGTAAACTAAACAAAATTGAAGGTCTTAAAATGCTCGGTACTCACCAAAGCCGAAGCGGAATTTATTCCTTTGTGATTGAGGGAATTCACCCGCAAGATTTAGCCTTTATACTGGACAAAGAAGGTCTATCCTTGCGAGTCGGACATCATTGCGCTGCTCCTTTGATTCGTCGCATGGGCTATGAGTCAGTTCTGCGAGCATCTTTGGGAATGTATAACACCAAAGAGGATATTGATATTTTATGTAATGCTTTGCAAAAAGCTAAGACGTTTTTCTAGCAGGTCAAAATTATGGAAGAAATTGAAGATATAGATTTGGAACAATATAAAAAAAACTATATAGCCAAAGCAGGAACTCCCTTACAAGGCGAAAACATTGCTTCGCGCGAGGCAATTATTGATGCACTCAAAACCGTTTCGGATCCTGAGATTACAATCAATATATGGGATATGGGATTGGTTTATAAATTGGAGCAAAAAGATAATGGTGATGTCTATATTGAGATGACGGTAACCTCACCAATGTGTCCGGTGGCCGAAGTATTACCTAATCAGGCTGCCGAGGTTGTAGCCGCACTTGAAGGTGTCGGATGCGTTGAAGTTAAAGTGGTATGGGAGCCGGCTTGGGATATCAGCATGATGAGTGATGACGCCAAAGCAATGATTGAAATGTTTTAATCAGTTTTTAGATATCTTTGCGAGCAATTGACCACATTTTTTCGAGACTGTAAAAAGAGCGCACTTCAGGTTTGAAGATATGAATAATCACGTCATATGCATCAATAAGAATCCAATCAGCCTTCTCTTCTCCTTCCGATATTGATTTGAAACCCTGCTCTTTTAGCTTAAGTTGTAAATTCTCTGCCAATGAAGCAACATGGCGATTAGATGTTCCGCTGGCAACTACCATATAATTGGCAATAGATGATTTGCCTTCCAAATCAATTATGGTAATATCTTCGGCTTTGCCGTCGTCCAAAGATTTCTTTACTATATCCAATATCTTTTGGGCGGTTGCATCAGATGTTTGTTTTTTTGCTCTAACCAATTTGCTATACTCCTTAAAATTTAAATCGGCGACCATGCGGTGTCGTTTTCTTGGGATTCGGTAGTTTGAAGTTGAACTTCATCTTTTGGGCGGCGATCACGGGTAATAAACTGATTAACCTCATTTAAGCACTCGTAAACACCTTGTTTGGCAATAGATGATATAACAAAGACTTTTTTGTGAGAGGCTTTCTCCAGCTCTTTCTTTTTCTTGGCAATCTCTTTTTCATTCAGAGCATCTACTTTGCTTAAGGCAACAACCTCAGGCTTGTCGACCAGTTTTTGATCATATAAAGCTAGTTCATTGCGAATATCAAGATAGGATTTAGCAACATCTTCCGAAGTTCCATCGACCAAATGCAATAAAGCATAACAACGCTCGACATGTTTTAAAAATCGATCACCTAAACCGACTCCGTCGTGAGCACCTTCAATAAGACCTGGAATATCAGCTATGACCATTTCATAGTTATTAACCCAAGCTACACCCAAATTGGGATGAATCGTGGTAAAAGGATAATCGGCAATTTTGGGACGCGCTTTGGATACTACTGACAAAAAAGTTGATTTACCGGCATTAGGCAACCCCAGTAATCCGACATCAGCAATAACTTTCAAGCGCAACCAAACCCATTTTTCTTCGCCTGGCCATCCCGGTTCAGCATAACGCGGAGCTTGGTTGGTTGAGGTCTTGAATTGAGTATTGCCACGACCACCATCACCACCTTTAGCCAGCAGAAATCTTTGTCCCTCTTCAACCATATCAACAATGACGGTTTCCTGATCATCAGCCAAAATTTCGGTACCGACCGGAACCTTTATAATCAAATCTTCGCCCTTTGGTCCATTTTTTTCCGATCCCATACCGTTGCGGCCTTTCTGAGCCTTGAAATGTTGATGATATCGAAAATCTATTAAGGTGTTCAAATTGGGCACTGCTTCAATATAAACACTGCCGCCTTTACCGCCGTCTCCACCATTGGGTCCGCCAAACTCAATATATTTTTCATGGCGAAACGAAACGCAACCTGCGCCGCCATTACCCGATTGGACATATATTTTAGCTTGATCCAAAAATTTCATCTTGAGATATAACCCTCTTGATATTCAGGAAAAACAAAGGGGACGCTTACAAAAAGCACATCCCCTTTATGTTACCTTATTTTATTGCAACTTTTCGCGATAAAACTATTCGGTTACAACTGAAACGAAGGTCTTATTGCCAGCTTTCTTTGTGAAAGCAACTTTGCCTTCAGCAATAGCAAAGATTGTGTGATCTTTACCCATGCCTACATTGGCACCGGGATGATACTGTGTTCCGCGTTGACGAACGATGATGTTTCCGGGAATAACAGTTTGACCACCAGATTTTTTCAGACCTAAACGGCGTCCGATAGAATCGCGTCCGTTATTGGAGCTACCGCCTGATTTCTTATGTGCCATTGTTTATCTCCTTTACTTACCACATACATCGGTAATCTTTACCAATGTGATATTTTGTCTGTGACCGTTCTTACGACGATAGTTTTGTCTTCTCTTTTTCTTGAAAACAATAACCTTTTTATCTTTAGCTTGTTTCAATACCAAAGCTTTAACGCATGCATTAGCAACCAAAGGATTGCCAATTACATCGCCCATGGCCAAAACTTCGTTAAAAACGACTTCTTTTCCTTCTTCTCCAGCGATTTTTTCGATTTTCAGTACATCGCCAGAAGCAACGCGGTACTGTTTTCCGCCGGTTTTAATTACTGCATACATATTTTTCACCCTTTATATAAAATAAAATGTTGCTTTGCAATATACATAACTTTTCGGCGGTGTCAACAAGAATCTCTATCTTTTTTCATTTTTATTGCGTTTATCCTTGGAGCGGTTAAGTGCACGGAACAGTTCCGGCCGCATAAACTTGCCCTGCCAAACGCCTATTTTTGACTTCTTTGCGATCCTCTCTTCTTCAATATATTCATCACCATAAGCAACAGCCCAGCCGGATATAACCATTTGACGATTGATATTGAGTCCGCCCGAGTTAAAACACTCACTCAAATAGCGACCATAACGATCTTTGCTTTGATGATTGCACTTTATCTCGCCGTTCATCAAAGATTGTAAATATTCACTTGACCTGGCGCCACAATGGTATTTATCGCCATTTTTATCAAAACAATATTGCAAATACTCCGGCGCATCAATCCCCTGTAATCGGATCCTTTCTTCGCCGGATTCCAAACTATCCCCATCAACAACCCGATAATCATTGTATTTACCCGAGACAGAAAATGCAACCAATGTTGCAAACACAATAAAAAGCAAAATCTTTTTCATTTTTCATTTACCTGCTGTTTGCTCAGTAATTTGCTCCGATTAAAAAAAATTATCAAGCAAAAAAAATAAAAATTCATAGAATAACCTAAAAAAAAACTTTGTATTTATATGAAGCATGCATATTATAGAATATATTTTGGATGAATCGGGCTTGGTGCGATATGTTACGAAAAACATTTTTTATTGTGATGACTTTGGCTGTATCTCAGGCGTTGGTAGGGTGTAACTATTTGCGCACACATACACCTAAACAAATTTTGTCGGGTGATCTTATTGATGATTCAAACAGATTTGTTGAAAAGGTTTGCGAAGATTGCTCTGATAATCCTGAAGCCTCTACTGATTTTAAGGCTTCAGTTCCCGGTCGCGCTCCGGTAGTTGTATGCCGTTCACAACAATGTGCTCCGGCCAAGTTATCAATGACCAAAGAATACGTTCACAATTCTCTACTGCAATTGTTAGACAACAATAATTATTCAACAGCCCTTATTTGTAAAGCCAGTGACACGGCTCATACTTGCTTGGAAAATTACGTTGCTCTACCGGTTAAGGTCGGCATTGTACCTACCTATGCCTATATTGACAGCGTAAAAATTACTGATGTTATATTGGGCAAAAAAAATGACAGCATGAAATTAATTTTGAATTACAACTTGACTTACGGCGGTCAGGTTGCTTCATGCACTCCGTCACAGTCTATTTTATTTATTCGTGATATCGACCATATTTTGTTGGAAGATAGTCAATATACCTGCAACATGACAACAATCGGTTCATCAAGCATCAAGACCGTATTTATGGTTGATTATATTGATTTGGATTATGGTTACATTGGCGGATATTATTCAATCGGCATTTCCGGTCCGGCCTATGGTGGAGGCAACGGATATATGATTTTGCGATTGGCAAAAAATGCCCATCCGTTAGCTCCAGCTTTGCAGGCACCTAAAAATGCCGCCAAATCTTCGGCAAGTGCTGCAACAGGCATTAACAGTTCTGTAAATTCGGCGACTAAAGTTAACGGGGCGAATGCTTCTGTGC
Organism: uncultured Pseudomonadota bacterium; assembly: GCA_902799835.1. Lineage (GTDB taxonomy): Bacteria > Pseudomonadota > Alphaproteobacteria > RF32 > CAG-239 > CAZU01. Next base: position 121,086 of record CADCCF010000002.1, on the reverse strand, counting down.
AAGTATTTCCGATTAACAAAAAATAACTTGACTTAGAGTAAACTCTAAAATTTATAGTTGTGGAGGTTCCACAACGAAGGGGTGTTTTATGCTTTATTTTTATTTACGTAGATTTGTTGCAATATGTTTTGGCATTTTTATGTTATTAGGATTTTTAGGATATTTTTACCCGATTTCCTTTTTTGAGTTGCAAATTACCCCTCTTGTGCAAAAAGCTATTATCTATCCCTCGATAACAGCCTTGGCGATATTGGCTTTTTTAATAATAATGACATTATTATTCGGGCGAATTTATTGTTCAACTTTGTGCCCATTAGGTTTGTTACAGGAATTGTTGCTATGGTTATATCAACCAATTTTTCATCACATAAAAAAGAAAAAGGGCAACCTTTACCAAAGACACTATACTATCCATTATCTGATTGCGGCAATTGCCTTTGGCGGGTTGATTGGCGGAAGTGCTATAATAATCCGTTATATTGATCCTTATTCCGTCAGTGGCAACTTATCTTCTCTTGCGATTTATGGTATAGTTTTTCTGGTTTTGCTGGCAATTTTGACATTTATAAAAAAGCGCTTTTTCTGCACTAATATTTGTCCGTTGCCAGCCGGAATTCGAGAGTGTTAAAGAATTAACGTTAAAATCGGAGAGTTCATTTCACGAAAATTTTACTACCGCCCAACAAAAAGCCGAAAGCAAAGAGTATTATGAATAAAGAGTTGGAACAAAAGTTGGCAGATTTAAAAAGCTGCCTTAAAAATTTGCAATCGGTTGCTATTGCCTTTTCCGGCGGAGTTGATTCAACTTTTTTGGTGGCGGTAGCAAAAGAGGTTTTGCCTCAAGATAAATTGTTGGTTTTGACTGCAATATCGGATTTTTTCCATTGCGAGAAATGAATGAAGCAAAAGAATTTTGTTTTAACTGAAAGCTAAATCATATTTTTGTACCGATAGATATTCTGCACAATGATGCTGTGGTAAAGAATCCCGCCAATCGTTGTTACTTGTGCAAATCGGCTATTTTTACGCAACTAAAAAAAATTGCTTTGGAAAAGGGTTTTAACCATATTGTTGAAGGTTCCAATTTGGATGATTTAGGCGATTATCGCCCCGGATTGCAGGCATTGAGTGAACAAAACATCAAGAGTCCTCTGAGGGATTGCAATTTTTCCAAACAAGATATTCGCGACATTTCAAAAGAAATGGGATTGCCAACTTGGGACAAACCGTCTTTTGCCTGTTTGGCCTCACGTTTTGTTTATGGTGAATCCATAACCAAAGAAAAATTAATGATGGTTGACAAAGCTGAACAGTTATTGTTAGATTTGGGATTTGAGCAGTTCAGAGTACGAATTCATGACAAATTAGCACGAATAGAAATTTTGCCGGAAGATTTTGCTAAAATTATGGCTGATGAGGTGCGCCAAAAAATCGTTAAAGAGTTTGCTGATATCGGTTTTACCTATACGACTCTCGACTTGAAAGGGTATCGCACCGGCAGCATGAATGAGGTCTTAAAAAAGCCAAGAACAATTTAACCTAATTATTTTTACGATTATGACACATATAACAATTTATTCATTGTGGCTGACCGCGTTTTTGACTGCCGTCATTCACACAGTTACCGGACCGGATCATTATCTGCCGTTTATCGTCATTGCCAAAGCCCGCAATTACAGTTTGAAAAAAACTTTGCTGTGGACTTTTATATGTCGGGCATATCGGCAGTGCTTTGTTGATTGCTTTGGGCTTTGTCTATCTGGCGCATTTTTTGAATCAAGAACAATTTGCTTGGTTGGAAGAACATCGTTCGGATGTGGCGGCTTGGGCTCTGATTGTATTGGGAGTGGTTTATATAATTTTTGCCTTGCGACACAAGTTGCAACATAAATTACATGCTCCACACAATCATCATCACCATGATTTACCTAAAGACAAAAACATCAGTGTCTGGGTGATTTTTATTATTTTTGTATTGGGCCCGTGTGAGGCTTTATTGCCGATCTTGACTGCGGCAAGCGTCTTGAGCATCGAAGCTGTCATCAGCTCAACCTTGATTTTTTCGGTTGCAACAATTGCGGCGATGATGGCAATGGTGTCAATCGGCTTGCTGGGATTGCAAAAATTGCATTGGCACAGGTTAGAAAACTGGACGCACGAGTTGGCAGGATTGACCATTATGCTTTGCGGTGTTGCAATACTGTGCGGCTTGTAACCAAAAAAAACCTCGAATTTCTCAATTCGAGGTTTTTTTATTTGTTAAATATATTAGTTTGCAGGAATTACGCGCGACTGGTCGCCATAAAGCAAATAACATCTTTGCCCGGGTTGCATATAAACATCCGTACCTTGAGTGATGGTGCGCAAATTACCATTATCCAGTTTTACGATATATTCAACACCACCTTGTGAAGACAAACCTTCTTGAGCATAATTACCGGCCAAACCACCCAAAGCAGCTCCGCCTAAAGCACCTAATAATGAACCGCGACCACGACCGACTGTTGATCCGGCAACACCACCGCCAATAGCGCCCAAAACCGCACCTGTTGACGAATCGGATGATGAAACATTAACCTGACGAACACTAACAACTGTGCAACTCATGGCCTGACCGACCGCACCGGTGCCTGATGTGGCATAGTGATTAGAATTGATGTTGGGAGCGCAAGCTGTAAGCAACAATGACAATGCGCCAAGCGATAAAAGCTCTTTTTTCATGATTTGACCTCAAAAAATAAATTAAACACTGCATTATTTTTAAACCGTAGAATAAGATTTGTCAATGCTGGACTTTTGATAAAAAAGGTTATAGAGTGGCGGAAAATAATTAAATTTTATAAAGAAGGTGTTAGTTATGTTGAAAAGAACAAAAATTGCTGAATTGTTGAAATCAGAACAGCCGATAGAAAAAGTGTTAATTAAAGGTTGGGTGAGAACACGTCGTGATGCCAAAGACTTTTCTTTCGTCGAGGTAAATGATGGTTCTTGTCTGAAAAATATGCAGGTTATTGCCAAAAATTCATTGAATAATTATGAAGAAGTTAAAAAGCTTTCTACCGGATCTTCTTTGGCAATCGAAGGTGCACTTGTTCCATCGCAAGGCGGCAATCAAAAATTTGAATTGGTTGCTGATAAAATTGAAATTTATTCAATTGCTCCGGAAGATTATCCTTTGCAAAAGAAAAAACATACCGACGAATATTTGCGCACCATTGCCCATTTGCGCCCGCGCTCAAACAAATATGGTGCAGCTTTCAGAGTTCGCTCGGAATTGTCTTATGCTATTCACAAATTTTTTAACGAACGCGGTTTCAGATATGTCCACACCCCGATTATTACCGGATCGGATTGTGAAGGTGCCGGAGAAATGTTTCAGGTTACCACTTTAGATTTGAACAATGTGCCAAAGACTGCCGACGGCAAAGTCGATTATGCACAAGATTTTTTCGGCAAACAGGCTCATTTGACAGTTTCCGGTCAACTAAATGGCGAAATGTATGCTACTGCCTTGGGTGATATTTATACCTTTGGTCCGACTTTCCGCGCCGAGAACTCCAACACCACACGCCATGCCGCTGAGTTTTGGATGATTGAGCCGGAAATGGCTTTTGCCGATATTCATGATGATATGGATGTGGCCGAAGATATGGTCAAATTCTGCATTAAATATGTAATGGATACTTGTAAAGAAGACTTGGAATTATTTGATAAATTTGTTGAACCGGGATTGCTCAACAAACTAAATCATATCTTGAACACCGAATTTGCACGTATTACATATAGCGAAGCTATCGAAATTATGCAGAAATCAGGCAAAAATTTTGAATATAAACCGGAATTCGGCATTGATATGCAGACCGAACACGAGAGATTTTTGGCGGAAGAACACTTCAAGCGTCCGGTAATTGTACGCGATTACCCCAAAGAGATTAAAGCCTTTTATATGAGGCTTAATGACGACGGGCGCACGGTTGCCGCAATGGATGTTTTGGTTCCGGGAATCGGTGAGCTTATCGGCGGATCACAACGTGAAGAACGCCTAGAAGTATTGGAAGCACGCATCAAAGAATTAGGTATGGATTTGGGCGATTATGAGTGGTATTTAGACTCGCGTCGCTATGGCTCAGTACCACACGCAGGGTTTGGTTTGGGATTTGAGCGTATGATGATGTTGATTACCGGAATCGGCAACATTCGCGATACCATCCCCTTCCCCAGAACTCCGAAATCTATCAGTTTTTAAGGATGAAAATGCTAAAAAAATGGTTGTTATTAAGCTTAGTGTTAGGGCTTTTGTGTTATCCTTTTGCGCTGTCGGCACAAGAGGATAGCACAGACGTTGAAAACGAAGAAGAGCTCAATGCTTTCGGTTATCCAGATAAAGAATTGGTTACGGTCATAGAATCGAATGAGACGACTCCGATTAAAGGAGAAAGTGCTAATATGCCGAATTGCAATGATCCTAAGTTGCTTGAACAACTCAAAGCGAGTCTGGTTCCTTATCTGAATGAAAGCGACAAAACTATTCGTAATCAAAGAAAAAGCAAAATCTTATTGAAAAACATTAGAAATTTCACTGAACTAAACCCATCAGAAGTTAATCCTAAAGATGACACTCCGGCGGCTAACAGATTGATAGAAATTAAAATAAATCACAGAAAAAATAACGAAGATGTAAAAATATGCAAAATATCTAATCAAGCTGTCGGCCTGAATTTCTACATGATTATGTACTATATTGAAGACAAATTAGCAGTTGAATTGGTTAACTTTAGCGGTAATAATCCATCATTTGTTTTTGAAAAATAAAATATAAATTAGATATTGCAAAAAAATGAAAAAAAGTATATGCTGTTGTGCTAATTAGCAATAAGGAGCGTGAATAGCTTTATGAGTGATTATAAAGGTCTTGTTGTAAGAAAAAGCAATCTGCCGGTTGTCATTAATGACAATTCGTTGGTTGCTTATTTGGATAAAATAAAAACATTTCCGGTTTTGAGCGAAGAACAGGAAGTTGAGTTAGTGAATAAATTACAACAAAAAGGTGATATGCAAGCTGCTCAGACTTTAGTGACATCCCACTTGCGTTTGGCCGCTAAAATTGCTATGACTTACCGCCATTACGGATTGCCTATGGCTGATATTATATCCGAAGCGAACATCGGTCTGATGCAAGCCGTTAAAAAATTTGATTTATCAAAAAAAGTGCGTTTGGCAACTTATGCGATTTGGTGGATAAAGGCTGCTATAAACGATTACATACTAAAGTCTTGGTCATTGGTTAAAATGGGCACCAGTGCAGCGCAGAAAAAATTATTCTATAATCTTAAAAGATTGAAAGCTCGATTGGGAATTTATGAAAACAAGGAACTTTCACCACAAGAAGTTAAACAGATTGCTCATGAATTGGTGGTTGATGAACAAGAAGTTAAAGACATGAATAGCCGAATTGGCGGTGATACTTCGTTAAATGCAACTATTACTAATTCTGATGATGAAAAAGCAGAGCGAATCGAGCTTCTGGTTGATAAGAGCCAAAATATAGAAGAAAGAATTGCTTTAGCTCAGGAAGCATCTTACAAAAAGGATATTATAAAAAAATGTTTAGCTCAACTTAGTGAACGTGAGCAATACATTATAAAGAATCGTTTGTTAACCAGCACTCCGAAAACGTTAAACGAAGTTGGAGAAGAATTCGGTATCAGTCGTGAAAGAGTGCGCCAAATTGAAGATGTTGCCATAAAAAAATTAAAAGAGTTAGTTTTGCTTGCAATATCAGTAAAAAAGTGATACACTGACATAAATAGACAAAATTTAAGTAATGGAGATAAGGTCATGACAGATTACAATTATAAAGAGCCGACTCCTCAAGATAATAAAAGAACTATGGGTGACGTTAAAAACTTTATATCTCGCTTAAAAATTAAAGTTCATGATGCAGTAACCAATGGTAGTACTACAACTAAACAACCATTAGCAAAAGCACCAAACCAAAATGGATAATTTGAGGAAGTTTTGAATATTAATGATTTGATAAATGACAGACTGAAAATGCTGTTACAAAACGGCATTGATTCGTCTGCTTTTGAGATAAAATTGCTTCTTGCTCATATTTTAGGAATTGAGCCGAAAAATATATCCCCAAATGTAGAAATAAATGAACATCAGGTAGCTCTTTTAGACAACATGTTAAAAGAAAGATTAGCTTACCGTCCGATTGATAAAATTATCGGCAAAAAAGGGTTCTATAAATATGACTTTGTAGTATCTGATGATGTGCTTTCGCCAAGATGTGACACGGAAATTTTGGTAGAAAAAGCCATAGAATTATTAGCCCCGATTAAAAGTGCAAATATTTTGGAATTTGGGGTTGGTTCAGGTTGTATTATATTGTCTATTTTAGCTGATTTACCTTGTATTACCGGAGTGGGAGTGGACATTTCCGAAGCAGCCTTAGCCATAACAGACATTAATGCTGAAAGCCTTAAGATAGAACCCAATCGCCTAAATCTGCTCAAAACCAGCTGGTTTGATGAAGATATAATTGAAAAACTTAGTAATTATGCTCCTTTTGATATGGTGGTAAGCAATCCACCGTATATTATCACTTCAGAAATTGCTAAATTGGATAGAGAAGTAAAAGAATTTGATCCGTTAATTGCTTTAGATGGAGGAATTGATGGATTAAAGGACTATGATCGAATTTTACAATTATCACAAAAATTACTAAAGCCAAATGGTGTGATTATATTAGAGGCCGGTGATGGGCAGCAACTAAGACAAATTGAACAAATAGCTGACAAATACAAAATAAAATGCTTAAATATCTTAAAAGATTTAAACAATATTGACCGCTGTATAATTTTAAAAAAATGATTTGCTTTTAATAAATTTTTGGTTATTATGCCCATAAATGTGGTGTTAAATTGGTGTGCCGCGCAATTTTCTGTTTTTATGTTTTTAACTGCGCTAATTATAGAGCGCCTTATATGGTAGTGTTTTATGAAAAAAAATAAATTTCGCAATAATAGCTATAATAATCAGGGATATTCTCTAAATTACAAGTTTGACAGTGTTTCTCCGGCAGGAAAATGCAGCGGTACAGCTTTGGATCTTATCAAACGCTATAATGACTTGGCTAAAGAAGCTCATGGCAATGGCGATTATGTTGAAGCTGAAGTATTTCGCCAGTACGCCGAACATTATCGCAAAATTGTAACTGAAATAAATGAACGCAAGCAACGTTTTGAACCTAAAGAGACAAATTCTTCTGTTGATAGTGAGACAATTACTAACACGAGCGAGGATTCTACCGCTGAAGCAGTTGAAAATGACACTAATAAGACTTCTCAGGATAGTGATGTCGGTAGCACTTTGGTTGAAACAAAACCAAAAAAATCTTTCAAAGTAATTGAAATAACCGAGGAAAAGTCCGTCGAACCCAAAACGCATCGCGTTTACAAGTCGAGACAAAAAAAAGAAGATAATGAAAACATTGCTAACGAATAGATGAACGGTAAAGGGATATTATGTCTGTAATATTGGCTTTTGTTATAATAGCAGCTGCTTGCTCCATGATAACCATAAAGAACTTGGTTGGTTATAGTGATTTTGGTCCTGTTATCAAAAATTCTGTTATTGCATTAGTTGTAATTGGATGGTTTGGAGCTCCAATATTATATTTTGTCGGAAAGTATGATCTTGTCACCGATATGACATATACTTCGTTGCATCAGATTTTTTATTGCATGCTGGCGTTTATGTTCATTTTATTTATTTGTTTGATGCTGCGTGATATTTTTTGGTTTATTTTATTCAGACTATTAAAATTATTTGATAAAGCTTCTTGGGAATGGGATCCCAATAACAGTGATAAATTGAATAAAGCCAATTTAACTGTAATTGTTTTGAGTTTTGTAATTTGCATCTATGCCGCTTGGCAAGCCAATAAGTTGCCTTATGTAGAAGAATTAGATTTTTACAGTGATAAGATAAAAAATAATGTGAAGATTGTACAAATAAGCGATCTACATATATCGAGGACGACTTCTAAAGATCGAATTAAAAGTATTGTAGATCAAGTAAATGCTCTATCCCCTGATGCCATAGTACTTACAGGCGACACGATTGGGGATAGCATAAACAAGATAAACAGTCTATTAGATGAATTGCGCGAGTTAAGCGCTCCCTATGGTATTTACGCAATCATGGGAGATCATGAATATTATAACAATGTTTATGATGCGAAAAAGGCTTTTGAACAGCGAGGAATAACCTTTTTATTTAACGGCGGAGCGACAATCAAAGTTGCTAATATATTCATAGCTGGAATTCCTGATTATTCTACTATGGCTGAAAGAATAAATTTATGGCGTACAATCTATAAATCAAAAAAAGAAAATTATCGAGTTTTGTTATCTCATTCACCTTTGATTGTAGATGCTTTGTCTAAAGAATTGTTTGACATTGTTTTGTCAGGGCGCACACATGGCGGTCAGTTTTTCCCCGTTCACTGGTTTGTCCAAAAACTTAACCATTATTTAGCCGGAACATACAAAGTTAATGATATTGATTTGTTTGTTTCGCGCGGCGCTGGCACCTTAGGCCCGAACATGCGTTTACTGGCACCTGCTGATATTGCCGTTATAAATTTGCACGCTAAACAATAAATTACAAAAAGTCTCTTGATTTTTAACTATACTATTTCCTATATTATATATTAGAAGATGTATGGGAGACAAAAATCATGGATTTTGAAAAACTTACCGATAAATCAAAAGACATTATTGAAAAGACCGTTAATATGGCAGTGGCGGCTAAGAATCAATATGTTACACCATTGCATTTGTTAAAAGCTCTTTTAAACACCAAAAATCCGATTATTGATGATTTGCTCACAAAAGCTGGAGCTTCTGTTGCTTTAGCCAAAGAAGGTGTCGATGCCGAAATCGCAAAATTGCCCCAAGTAGCCGGCGGAGCTGTACAAACACTAATGAGTCAAGAATTTACCTATACCATGCAAGAGGCTGAAAAGTTAGCAGACAAAGCTAATGATAAATTTGTAACAGTAGAGCGTTTGTTGCAAGCTTTGACAATTAATCCCAATAGCGATGCTTTTGCTATTTTATCCAAGGCCGGATTAGATGCAACTAAACTTAATGCAGCTATTAATGAGTACAGACAGGGACGTTTGGCTGAAAGTCAGACAGCTGAAGACACTTTTGATGCTCTGAAAAAATTTACCATTGATGTAACCCAACGTGCTAAAGAAGGAAAACTTGATCCGGTTATCGGGCGTGAACAAGAAATCAGGCGGGCCGTTCAAGTTTTGTCTCGGCGCACCAAAAACAACCCTGTGCTAATCGGTGAACCCGGAGTTGGTAAGACAGCTATTGTCGAAGGTTTGGCTAATCGTATAATCAATAATGATGTACCGGAAAGCCTACAGGGAAAGCGTTTGTTATCATTGGATTTAGGCGCCTTGATTGCTGGTGCAAAATTCCGAGGTGAATTTGAGGAACGCTTAAAGGCCGTTTTGAAAGATATTGAGGCCGCTCAAGGCGAAATAATACTTTTTATTGATGAGATGCATACTCTTGTTGGTGCTGGAGCAGCTGAAGGTTCTATGGATGCTTCCAATTTATTGAAACCGGCTTTGGCGCGTGGCGAGTTGCATTGTATGGGAGCAACCACCTTAAATGAGTATAAAAAATACATTGAAAAAGATGCAGCATTAGCTCGACGTTTCCAAGAAATTTATGTAGCCGAACCTACTGTTGAAGATACTGTTTCAATTTTGCGCGGTATAAAGGAGAAATTTGAACTGCACCACGGAGTAAAAATTTCCGACAATGCTCTATTGGCGGCGGCAACCTTATCTGATAGGTACATAAATGACAGATTTTTACCGGATAAGGCTATTGATTTGATGGATGAGGCTGCAAGCGCCTTGCGTATGGCTATTGATTCAAAACCAGAAGATTTGGATGAATTGGATAGAAAAATAACTCAGCTTAAAATTGAAGCGGCAGCCTTAGGCAAAGAAACCGACGCTAGATCAAAAGAAAGATTACAAAGCATTAATTATGAAATTAGTGCCTTGCAAAGCAAAGCTTCCGCGATGGAAGATAAATGGCAGAAGAATAAGCGCGACTTGGCAGATTTTACGGTTTTAAAAGACAAACTTGATAAGGCCAAAATTGAAGTCGATATCGCCAAAAGAGAAGGTAAATTTGAGCGTGCTGGGGAACTGCAATATAGCATAATTCCGGATTTGGAAAAGAAAATCGCCGAAGCTGAAAAACTTAACGGCAACAAAAAAAGTTCCTTTTCTGAGACTGTTACCGAAGAAGATATTGCTCATGTTGTATCAAAACGCACCGGTATTCCGGTTGACAAAATGTTGACCGGCGAAAAAGAAAAATTACTTAAAATGGAGGAGTATCTCAGCCGTCGTGTAGTTGGGCAAAAAGAGGCTATTTCGGCCATAGCCAATGCAATTCGACGTTCAAGAGCCGGCATTTCTGACGCTAACCAACCAATTGGATCATTTTTATTCCTTGGACCAACCGGTGTGGGCAAGACAGAACTTAGCAAAGCTGTAGCTGAATTTTTGTTTAATGATGAACGTGCTATTTTGCGAGTTGATATGTCGGAATACATGGAAAAGCACGCTGTTGCACGTTTAATCGGTTCTCCTCCGGGATATGTAGGATATGAAGAAGGCGGATTTTTAACTGAAGCGGTGCGTCGTCGCCCTTATCAAGTTATTTTGTTTGACGAGGTGGAAAAGGCTCATCCTGATGTCTTTAACATTTTACTGCAAGTACTTGATGACGGCAGACTGACTGACGGCAAAGGTCGCACAGTAGATTTTAAGAATACTTTGATCATCATGACCTCGAACCTCGGATCAGAGATCTTAAGCAATGTCAGTGGGGCTGATGATGGCAAGAAAGTTCGTGCTCAAGTTATGGATATCGTTAAAGGCGCTTTCCGTCCGGAATTTATCAACCGAATTGATGAAATAACCATATTTCATCGTTTGGATAAGAGCGCAATCAAAGAAATAGCACAAATTCAGATTGCCAATATCGAAAAACGTTTAAGCTCGCGTAATATAAAGCTTAAAGTACATGACACCGCTTTTGTATGGATTGTCAATAATGGTTATGATCCGGTCTATGGTGCTCGTCCACTCAAGCGCCTACTCAAAAATAATATTGAAAACAAGTTGGCGGTTAAAATTATTAATGGCGATATTAAAGATAATGACACTGCTGAGATAATTGTCCTTAATGGAGGACTGGAAATAACCAAGGCCAAAGAAAAGAAATAATAATTTCACTAAAAATAGCGGCTATCTCATGATAACCGCTATTTTTTTAATCAGCATTTAGTTTGCAGTGGTTAATGCTCGAGATATAATACAACGAGTATTACCTTGTCCGTTTGTAACTGTTCCGGTTCTGGCAAAGTAAGCTGAGGACCAAGCGCTACCGCTGCTCGAAACATAACCATATTGCGGAGTTGATGAATTCATTGCATCTACTCCACAACCGCTACTGGTGCCGTTTGAAATAGTTAAACCTCCAACCGCTTCCAGCCCATTGTTAACTGCAGACAAATTATTCTTTAGAGCAATAATATCACCTACAGCCGGTAAAAACCAACTGTGAGCTGCTAACCCTGACGTTGTTTTATTGTAACATCTATGGAAAGGTGTTCCAGAAAAAGTATTGCCTCCATAGCTGGTACTGCCAAATCTTGTTACAAAAGTAGCTGTATCTGTTTTTCCTTTAGGATTACTTACAGTAGTCACGGCATTAGCCTTATAAGTTTCATACTGTCCAGTTTCATAACAATAGCATGAATAAGGTCTGCTACTGGAGGAAACGCCCATATGATACCCCTGCAAAAAGTTACAAGGCTTTCCGTTTGCCCCAAAACTATAATCAGTAGAATAATTGCAGCTCATAGCTTCGGTACTGAATTCGGCTGTATAAGTTGAAGTGTTACTTGAAACTGCCGCAATATCAACCGCCAAATCCTCAGTAAACATAACACCTATAGCTGTTCTGCCTGCAGGCAATTGTGAATAACAATTCATATCATCGGCCAAAATTTTACCTGCAGAACATTCCGGAACTGTTTCACAACTGGTGTATTTATTTCCACCATCTGCAGTACATGGTGTACCTACGCCAGTTTGATTACTTGCACAATAGTTGTAATTGCTTGAGCAACCACAAGAAGCGTACTTGTTGACACCATCTGTCGTACATGCTTGCCCTATCCCTACAACTCCTGTACCACCACAAGTTTGATAAGTGTTAGCACAAGTGCAACTTTGATATTTTCCGCCACATTGTGAGCCTACACCCACTTCTCCGATGCCATCACATAGTTTATTGTAAGATCCTGGGCAAGTCGTATTACATGCCGTATATCTTCCATCACAAGATTGTCCGCTACCGGTTTGGTTAGCTCCATCACATGCATATTGATATTCCGCCGGACAAGCGCAGTTCTTATATTTGGCGACTCCATCAGCTGTACAAACTTCATCCGAGTGAATTTTGGGTGAATCGCAGGTTGTGTAGTCACTGGAACACGAACAGGTTTTATAGCGAGTTACGCCTTCAACTGTACAAGAATCACCACCTAATAAGCCATGCTCAGCGGTTGCACAATTGCTTTCCGTATAAGGATAATCGCTACTGTTACAAACTAAAGTACAATTATAATAACATTCATGCCCTTTAATATTCTTTTTGCTACATTGGTAACCACTCGGTTCGGAAGAATAATATCCATCCGTATCTTCACAATTAAAATTACTTTGAAGATTTAACTCTCCAAAATTATATTGCTGAATAGGAGTAATTTTAGCAGACGTCGCTGAAGAAACAAACAACGCACTACAAATAGCTCCGGCAAACAAAACTTTTCGCATAGCCCCCTCCTCTTGCTATCGTAACACTTTTTATTATAACACTGTTTTATGGTAAAAATTATGTTAATTTTGTTAAATTTTTGCTCTTTAATTGTCCGCATGCAGCCAATATATCTTGCCCACGCGCTACCCTAATCGGAGCTTCATAACCGGCCTGTTCCAATATTTTAGAAAAAGCATGCACTTTATTGTTGGAACTGGGCTGAAAATCACATCCCGGCCATGGATTGAAAGGAATAAGATTGAATTTTGCTCCCAATTTATACTTTTTCATCAAAGAAATCAGTAAACGTGCATCTTCAGGAGTATCGTTAAAATCTTTAAGCATTAAATATTCAAAAGTTATCATACGGCTCATGCCCATGATAGCCTGATATTTTTGGCAAGCCTCCAAAACTTGTTCAATCGAATATTTATTGTTAATCGGCATAATAGCCGAACGTTTTTCATCGGTTGGAGCGTGCAAACTTATTGCCAATTTTACACCTAATTCCTCAGCCACAGCTTCAATATGCGGCACAATACCTGAAGTTGACAAGGTTATGCGACGTTTCGAAATAGCAATTCCATCGCCGTCTGATAATATTTTAAGAGCCTTAAATACCTCAGACTTGTTGTGCAAAGGCTCGCCCATTCCCATTACCACAATATTGGAAAGATAACGTGTTTCATTAGTAGGCGACGGCCATTCACCATATGCATCACGGGCAACCATAAACTGAGCAACAATTTCACCTGCAGTCAGGTTGCGAGTAATCTTTTGGCTTCCGGTGTGGCAAAACTTACACCCCACCGCACACCCGACTTGCGTTGATATACAAACCGCCCCGCGATCTTCTTCAGGTATATAGACCGTTTCTATGCGTTCGCCGTCTGAAAACTCTAAAAGCCATTTATGAGTCCCATCCGATGATCGCTGCTCGGTAACAATTTTAGGACGTGAAATAACATAATGTTGTTGCAATTTTTCTCGTAAAGGCTTTGAAAAATTGCTCATTTTAGCAAAATCAGTTTCACCATGAAAATAGATCCATTGCCATAGTTGTTTGGCACGAAATGGCTTTTCACCAATAGCGGCAATCTCTGCCTGCAATTCTTCTTTGGATAATCCTACTAAGTCTTTCATTATTTGCACTTGTTACTTATAGCTTTGTATGCGGAAGAAAAACCATCCAAAGAATAGGTGTCTTTGGTTAATGTACCTTTGGAAGATGTGCCGTCAATAATCATGCGACTTCCGCGCTTCATAGCGTTGACAATTTTTTTATCAACATCACTGGTCACCGCCCAAGCCTTGCCGCCATTGGTAAACAAATCATCTTCGCCAAATGTGGATGCGCCGATTTTTATCTTGACCGGAGCAGCCGGTTTATAGGTATATCCGGCATTAACAGTTACAACATCATAGCTTTTTTCATTGGGACGATGAGTTACAACCACATAAATATCGCCGCGTGAAGTATATTTTCCTTCATCTTTTTTGGGAGTTGAAGCCATATAGCAAACCGGACCGGAATTATCACGATAGTAATAAGCTATCCAGTCGCCATACTCGCCCAACACCTTGGGAGAAGCAGCATAGGCTATATTTGCACAAAATATAGTTGCAAGAGTGTAAATTGTTAATTTTTTCATTATATTTATCCATAAAAGCGGTTGAATTTGTTATAATAATAATTGCAAAATATATAAAAAATGTTAACTTCAAAAAAAAGTTTTTAACTGAAATTTTAAAATGATCCGAAGCAACTATCTTAATATTGATAAACTGACCAATGATCCCGACATTTTAAGGCTGTTTGATATTGTAGCCGGACATGGTGGTGTTTTGCGTTTTGTCGGTGGCGCAGTGCGTGATGCCTTGAAAAATGTCAAAAGTTATGACCTTAACTTGGCTACCGACTTAAGCCCTGAAGAATTGATGGAAGCTTGTGTTGATGCCGGATATGATACTGTTCCTTTGGGAATAAAACAAAATGCTATCGGTGTTCTTATTAATGGTAAGACGATTGAAGTATCTTCTTTGTTCAAAAATATTGATGATAAAGATGGCAACACCCAGGTTGAATATACCGATAACTGGGAAGAAGATGCTTCGCGACGCGATTTGACTATCAATGCGGTTTATGCTGACGAACAAGGTAATGTTTTTGATTATTATAACGGCATTGAAGATTTGGAAAAAGGTTATGTCAGGTTTATAGGCTCGGCAGCCCAGCGCATTAAAGAAGATCCTATTCGTATTTTGCGATATTTTCGTTTTTATTCGATGTATGGTCTGGAAGAACCAAACAAAAAAGCCATTGAAGCCTGTCGTGAATATTGCGAATTGTTAAAAAAAGTACCGATGGAAAAAATTCGCGATGAATTGTTAAAAATTATTTTAACTTATCACGCTCCAAGAGCCTATCGCTTGATGCAGAGCAATGACATTCTCAGCTATATCATGCCCAATGCTCAATATATTGATAATTTGGAATTTTTTAACACTATTGCTAAAGGGCAAAAGATTAAAAATGAAGAAATCGTGAAGTTGTTTATTTTGTATCGGCCTAATGATATATGGGCTGAAAATATGTCGGTGCGACTGAAATTAAATCGTGGGCAAAAGAATTTATTGTTAGCTCTGAGCAATCCTGAGATAAAATTTGAAGATTTGTTGACTCCCTTGGGACGTTTAAATTTGATTTATCGTTATGGCAAAGATTTTTGCCAAGCCTTTTTGCTTACCTCTTATGCCGAACTAATGAAAGCACCTGACGATTTATGGAAGATATATGATGAAATATCCAACATTGCAAAACCCAAATTTCCCATAACCGGAAAAGACCTTATGGATTTGGGAATCTCGAATAACAGGCAGATAGGAAACTTAATCAAAGAATTAGAAAAAAGATGGATTGAAGCCGGTTTCAGCTTGAGCAAAGAGCAACTGTTAGCTCAGTTTCGTGAGGTTATATAGCGTTATTGAAAAAAGACAGATTAAATCTTATATTTTGCTACAGCTTTAAGCGAAAGGAACAAAATATGAGATATTGGCATTGGATAATTTTAAGCGTTTTTGTATTTGCTTTGATTTTAAGTCTGTTTTTTTAAAATAAAGGCTTGACAAAAGACTTGCAAAAGCGTAAAAGACAATCATTCCATCGCGGGGTGGAGCAGCCCGGTAGCTCGTCAGGCTCATAACCTGAAGGTCGGAGGTTCAAATCCTTCCCCCGCAACCAGTCATAAAAAAAGCACCTTATGGTGCTTTTTTTTATGACTAAGTTATGGGATAGGGCTTGAACATCCGAAGAAGGAGGTTCACAAGGAGGAGCAGGCGAGACGGAAGTATCGCCGCCCTTGCGACGACGCAGCACGAAGCCCCTGAAGGGGCGAGACAATCCTTCCCCCGCAACCAATTTTGATCAAGGCTTTCACGATTTTGTGAAAGCCTTCTTTTTTACCCTGTGCCGCACTGGTGCCTCAAATTTTCACACCAAAATTTTGCCGATTAAAGAAATAATCGGTGCCTTAAAAAGCATGATTCTGTTGCGAAATTTAAAAATGTTAAAAAATGGATATTCTTTAACATTTTCTCTGGAAAGCCTGAAAATACTATAGTTTTGAAAACGGCTAAAATACCGCAAACAAAAAAATGTTAAACTTTGTGTGGATTGAGAGGATTGTTTAACATTTTGAAGATTTTTTATAAAGTTTGCCTTATTCTGTTATTTTCTATTTTGGATATGCCAACACAAATGGTTGTTTTCTTTCATCTTTCGGAAGTATCTGATGGTCAAACCAAGACCAGAAAAAGTTTTCCCCGTTTTCAATACAATATCCGTCTTGATTATGGTCAGCTGTGTCATACGTGTCAGCAAAAATCAGCACATCATCAGCGGTTGTTTTTGTTCCCATTGTGTCATAACCTATGATAACGCGCCAATGCCCACCCATAAAAACATTTTCCACCATAATGGGGTGCCCTGATTTTAATTGCTCTTGCACAAAAGCAGCAAATGGCTCGTAATCCTCAAGCGTTTGCCATTCATCAAGATTTGTCTTAACATTCCAATCAAGATTGCGAAAATAATTTGCAATGCCTTTAACACTCGTTCCGGTTTCAAAACTCGCTCCCATTTTTTCTATCAGTTCTTTTTCGGTAACCCCTTTTTTCCCATAATACTGCAAAATGGTTAAAGCCGCCGCCGAACCGCATGAGTATTCCGTTGTTTGCTGAAAAGTCGGATAATGGCTTAAAATTGTTAAGTTTTCATTTGACTTCATTTCAAAAACATCCGGCATGGTGAAGTATGGCGAATTGATATGATTTACGTTTACCGCATCTTCCTGTTTTATACCAAAATTATCTTTTTTAGTGTAAATATCACCATTGCTATCATCAACCGGAAACGCTTGTGCAAAAATTGCACTCAATCCGACTATGCCTAAAAACACTATAAAAACTGCTTTTTTCATCATTACCTCGCTTGTTAAAGTAAAGATAAAGCAAGGTTGGTTAAGAAAAACATAAATTCATTAGAAAAATTTTATAGTTTTGAATTTCGTAATTTGCGAAAAATTGATTTTACTTCTTCTGTTGGAACATATTTTTTTCATCATTCCATAAAAATCTATGACTAAACGCTTTTCCTTGGGTAACGTAGGCGATGTGGGTGGAACTGTCGCCATGGGAATTAAAAAATATATTAATCCAAAGTGTTCTTATAGACTTTCATTGTAATTGCCGTTAAAATAAGCACAATCAGTATAAGTGGCCAGAGATGTGGCAAAATATCAACAAAACTTGCTCCTTTAAGTAAAATTCCGCGTGCTATCCGCAAAAAGTATGTCAGCGGAATAATCCTGCCAATGGTTTGAGCCCACATCGGCATTCCTTCAAACGGAAACATAAATCCGGTCATGATGATTGACGGCATAATAACAAATACGGACATTTGCAAGGCTTGTGTCTGATTTTTTGCCACCGTTGAAATCAAAAAACCAATAGCCAAATTGCATATAATGAATATCAACGAGCATGAAACCAATAGGCTAATGCTACCGAATATCGGAATGTCAAACAAATAGTGTGCAATGAGTATAACCATAGCAGCTTGGAACAGACCAATGAAAATAAACGGCATAATTTTACCAATCATTACTTCCAAGGGCTTAACTGGCATAGAAAGCAGATTTTCCATTGTACCGCGTTCTCTTTCACGAGTAATCGCTAAGGCTGTCATCATCACGCCGGTAAATATCAGTACCAAACCGATTAGCGCCGGAACGATATTGTAGCGGGTAAGACCTTCCGGATTGTACATTTTATGGGTGATAATAGAAAATGCCGGTTGAGAGTTTTTAAGGTAACTTAAATCACCTTTAATATTTTCCGCAATCACTTTGTTCACAATGCCGTTTAATGCACCGATAGCCCCAGAAATCGCTGTTGGGTCGGTGGCATCAGCTTGCAATAAAATATTTGTTTTTTCCCCTCTGATAACATCCTTGGCAAAATTATCCGGAATACTGACGACGAACAATACTTTACCTTGTTTTAGCAAGTGATCGCCTTCTTTATCAGAGCTTATATTCTGTGTTACTTTGAAATATTCGGCATTCTGCAAACCGGTTATAATACTGCGGCTCAAAAAACTGTTATCTTGCGAAATAACCGCTGTCGGCAGATATTTCGGGTCAGTATTGATAGCATAACCGAAAAGCAAAAGCTGTATAATCGGCAGCATGACAATCATCCCCAAAGTTGCACGGTCGCGTTTAAGCTGAATAAACTCTTTTTTAATGATAGCTCCTAAACGTTGCAATGAGAATCCCATATCAGTTCTCCATGGCTTTTTTTAAATAATAAATAAAAGCATCTTCCAAATAAGTATTTGTCGGTTGCCATGTTAAATTATATTGCTTTTGATACGGGGCAATAATATCAATCAATTTTTGTTCATCTTCTCCACAAATACGCAAAACACCGCCGAATAGTGACATTGTGGTAATATCTTTGTTTTGTTCCAATGTGTTTTGTAATAACGGCAAGTTATTGCCTTTCAATTCCAATGTTTTAAGTTCGGTCTTTTCTATAACTTTATCTACCGTGCCTTTAACCATTAAATTACCATAAGCAATATATACTAATTCATGGCATCTTTCTGCTTCATCCATATAATGCGTACTGACCAAAATAGTCATACCTTCATCAGAAAGTCTGCCCAGTTCATCCCAAAATTCCCGTCGTGCTTTCGGGTCAACACCTGCAGTCGGCTCATCAAGAAGCAAAATCTCCGGTTTATGCAAGATACATGCTGCTAATGCTAATCTTTGTTTCCAACCGCCGGAGAGCGTGCCAACCAACTGATTGGCGCGTTTATCAAGTCCAAGTTTAACAAGAGCTTCATCAACGGCTTGTTTAACATTATTCATTTCATAAATATTGGCGGTAAATTCTAGATTTTCGCGCACGGTCATATCATCCCAAAAACTGAATTTTTGCGTCATATAGCCGACTTTTTCACGAATTTTTTGGGCATCTTTCATAATATCAAACCCCAAACAAGTGCCGTTTCCGCTATCAGGGGTTAAAAGTCCGCAAAGCATACGAATTGTTGTGGTTTTACCCGAACCGTTCGGGCCTAAAAAGCCGTATATTTTGCCTTTCGGAACAGAAATATCTATATGATTGACAACCACCCGTTTGCCGAATTTTTTGCTCAAATCATGAACATTTATCGCCAATTCTTCCATATTACTTAATCCTTACGCTAATCGGCAAACCAACCGGTAATGTATCGGCTGGGTTATTAAATGTTGCTTCAATCATAAACACCAGTTTGTCACGACTTTCATTGCTGTATATAACCGGCGGTGTGTATTCCGCAGAGGGAGAAATGTAGGATACTTTTGCCTTTAATTCTTCAGCACATCCGTCACAATTCACCCAAACCAGCTTATTGTATTTGATTTGCGGTAATGTCTTTTCATTCACAAAAAAACGGATTTTCACATTTTCCAACGGAAGAACAGATATAACGGGATTTCCGGCGGCTACAAACTCACCAATCCTGAAATACACATCATTAACCACACCGCTGACTTTTGAAGCAGCAATGTTTTGTCCATATTGACGTTTAACTTGCAATAAATTCTGCTCGGCTTTTGCCATTAATGCTTTTAATTCTGCCACTTTAGCTTTGGCACTTTCAAAATTTGCAAGTTTAGCATCATAATTTGCTTCGCTCACTGTTTTGTTTTTTACCAGCGATTTTGCACGATTATATTCTTTTTCGGTATTGATCAAAACAGCTTCTGCTGCAATTTGCTGTTGGTTTGCCGCCTCTACATCATTTTCGGCTTTTTGTAAATTCGCCTGCCAAATTTCTTTATCTACCGCAAATAACTTATCTTCAACATTAACCTGCTGCCCTTTAACAACATTGATTTCATCAAGTATGCCGCTAACCACCGGTGTAACATAAACATATTCGCCTTCAATGTAGCCGTTAATGAGATTATCATCGGCGGGCTTGCAGGCAGTTAATAATAAAATCAAGCAAACCAACTTTTTCATTTTGTTACTCCTTTAATTAAAATGTGGCAATTTTGAATAATTTGGTTTTAATCTCCCCAATCAGTTCTGGCGAATATCTAACAAAGCTTGACGGAGTAAATTCACTTTTGATTTGGTTATCATTTCAAATCTGGAATGATTTAAACATGCCGGAATCTACATGTCAAGCACTTTTTTGATAAAAAATGCGCATAAGTCCATGATTTTGCATGATTTTCTTTTAAATTCAATGAGTTGAATCGGGAAAAATTATTCAATTTTTACCGCCGTAATACCGACACCACCTTGCTTATCGGTTCCTTCTATGGTAAAAATACGATAAGTTCCGTCTTCAGTCGTAACTTTGGTGGTATTGATAAAATTTCTTTCCGACATTACCATCGTGAATGGCTCGGCATTTATAGTTCTTTTGGTTATTGCATAAGCTGAACACACAAGTCCTAGAGTTAATCCTATAGCCAAACCTATTATTAAGTGTTTCATCGTTTTCTCCTTATTTCTTTTCATACCAAGCCCCACGGGTTGAGCCATTTTTGGTTAAATAATTCTTTTTAACCATTTCTCCGATGGCTTTTTTAACAGTTGCAATATTCATGATATTATCCCTTCAAAATTATTGTTTAAATGTAGCCAGTCGCTTGCCCAAATCATAAGCTTTTTTCAAATCCTTAGGAAATTGTTCGTCGCGCACTTTAGCTTTATGCTCAGCATCAAACAAATCACAATCATATTTGGAATAGTCGTTATATTGAAATGTATCAAAAGCATAAAGTGCTTCCGAGTAGCCAAATACGTGGCGCAAACTTTCAATGTTGTCATTTAGGATAATGTGATAGTTGCCGGAGTTAAAGTAACTTTCCGGTGCATTCATCGTCATAATCATGGCTGTGGGCAAAATATGATTCAAAACTCGTTTTACTCCGCCATTTTCTTTGTCCACCATATAGGTATGAGCCGGAAACATAAAGCGCTCCATAAAAGCACGACACATTCCGCTGGGATAACTGTGATATATCGGAGAACCAATAATCACGGCATCAGCAGATAAACATTTTTCCAAAATCGGTGTCAAGTCATCTTTGTAAAAGCACAAACCTTGTTGCTCTACCCCTTTGCGTTTGCATACCAAACAACTCATACACCCTTTGTAATCCACATCATAAAGATTGACAATTTCAACCTCGGCACCAGCATCTTGTGCCCCTCTTGCCGCTTCTTTTAACAATTTGGCAGTATTGAAGTTTTTACGCGGACTGCCGTTGATAAGCATTACTTTTGTCATAATTATTTTCTCTTTTTTATATAATTATGGTTTGAAAAAAAAGGTATCATTGGCAAGTGACAAAATCAAGCAATTTTGAAATAATGAGTTGCATTTTATACAGTTGTTTGTATTATGGCAAGCGAATAAAGAAAGGACTAAAAATGCAAAGTTATACTATTCAAACCAATTATGTTTGTGCCAAACAAATTTCTTTTTCTTTGGAAGACGGAAAACTTTACAACATTAAATTTTATGGCGGTTGCCCCGGTAACACTATGGCAGTTGCCAAGTTGTTGGAGGGTGCCGACGCCAAGAGGGCTGTGTCCATTCTCAAAGGCAATGACTGCGGCG
Source organism: uncultured Pseudomonadota bacterium (assembly GCA_902799835.1). Classification (GTDB taxonomy): domain Bacteria; phylum Pseudomonadota; class Alphaproteobacteria; order RF32; family CAG-239; genus CAZU01. The sequence goes on along the minus strand of CADCCF010000002.1, from coordinate 98,949 downwards.
GCAAGGGAACTTCTTGTGCTGATCAGTTAGCTCGCGGCATTGAAGAAGCATTATCGCAAATCGATGATACAAAAGTGGCTGTAAGTTAAGCCTCAAATAACATCTATTGACTTCAATCAAAGATAATTTTATATGTAAATTAAATTGTTGAGGAGAAAAATTATGTTAAAAATTACACTTTATTTGATTGTTTTGGTTGTAATTATTGCAACTGCAGCCAGTGGCTATCATCTGTACAAAGTGAATGCCAAAAATAAGCAAGAGATGAAAAATTTTGAAAATGAAGTTAAATTAGATGCCAATTTGGGAAAAACTTTGGTTATTTATTATTCTTTGAGCGGACATACCAAAGATATTGCCGAACAAATTGCGGCTAAAACTAATGCCGATTTATATGAAATTAAGACAATAGAAACTTATTCGTCACCATCGGTTTATATGAAGAGTAAAAAAGAACTTTCCTCGCAGAACTATCCTCAACTGCAAAATGACAATATGCCTGATGTCAAAAAATATGATACGATTTTTATCGGGGCGCCGGTTTGGTGGTACACCATGGCTCCGGCGTTGTACAGTTATCTTAATATGACGGATTTTAACAATGTAAAAGTTGTTCCTTTTTCCACCCAAGGAAGTAATTTTGGCAGTTTCTTTGAAGATTTTGCCAAGGTTGCTAAAAATGCTCAGATATTACCACATGAAAGTTTTAACAACATGGATGAAAAATATCAATCGCAAATCTCTAACAAAATCAATAATTGGCTGAATCAGTTGGCAAAATAAAGTTAAAGGCAGATAAAAATGGATTATGATGGGGAATTAGTTGCCGGCACAGCTAAAAAACTTATCGGTAATTTGATAGTCGATGTTGAGCTGAATGATGGAAAAATTGAACCGGCTTTTTGCGGAGCTGTTGAAGTTGCAGACATGTGCAAACAAGGTATGCCGGTTTTGTTGTTGCGTGAAGCCGATGACACAAGAATTCTCAAAAACAAATTGTTGTTTTTAAAAACTTCCGGCGGTTGGATATTTGCCGATCCTAAATATAATCGTGCCTTGTTTAAAGAGGCTTTTGTTGCTAAAAAAATTGAAGAGTTGCGCCCATACAAATCATGCCGTGCACTAAAACATTCCGAAGCTAAAGGAATTGATTTTGAATTAACCGGTGAAAATGGCGAAAAAGCTTTCGTATTTGTAACCTCAATTTATAACAAAAAAGACGGGTGCGCAGCATTTCCTCAAAAAATGAACTTTTTTGAGATGAAAATGTTGGAAGAAATGCGCCACAAAATTAATAAAGGAGCTAAAGTTTTTATTATGATGATTGCTCCGCGTGAAGATTGTGATAAAGCAAAATTCTCGTGGGATATTGATCCTCTGGCAGCTGCCGCCATGTATGATGCTGCACAATTCGGAATTAATTTTATATGCTATAATTGTAAAATTGAAGAAAATAATATCTCATTACATCAAAAAATGAGAATAATTTACTGAGAAAGGCTGAACTAAATTGTCAAACAGAAATAAAGATGGAATTGTTATTCATACTGATAAAAAAGATTTTGAAGGCATGCGCAAAGCCGGCAAAATTGCCGCTGAGTGCCTAGATTTTATTACCCCTTATGTTAAACCGGGAGTAACCACGGAATATCTTGATGACCTCTGCGCCCAATTTATTAAAGAAAAAGGCGTTATATCAGCTTGCATCGGCTATCATGGTTATCCGAAATACACCTGCATATCTATCAATCATGAAATTTGCCATGGTATCCCCTCACCTGAACGCAAATTACTGGATGGAGAAATTTTGAATATTGATGTTACGGTAATTGCCGATGGTTGGCATGGTGATACATCAAGAATGTATTATGCCGGAAAACCCTCAGTGAAAGCAAAGCGTTTATGTGATGTCACTTATGAATGTCTGATGCGCGGTATTGAGGCGGTTAAACCGGGGGCTTATTTTGGGGATATCGGTGCAGTGATTGAAGAAATCGCCCATCACTATGGCTATTCGGTGGTTGATATGTTTTGCGGACACGGACTTGGCAAAGTTTTTCATGATGAACCCAATGTTATGCATTGCGGTAAAAAAGGCACCGGCCCTCGCATAGAAGAAGGGATGTTTTTCACCATTGAACCGATGATTAACTTTGGTAAAAAAGACGCCACAATTTTAGCAAATGAGTGGACTGCGGTTACCAAAGATCGTTCGTTGTCGGCACAGTTTGAACATTCACTGGCGGTAACATCGAATGGGGCAGAAATTTTTACCCTATCACCCAAAGGAATGGATAAACCACCTTATTAGTGAAATTTAAAATTAAAAAATCCGCATTTTTTGCCATAAGCAAAATTTGCGGATTTTTTTGAGCATTTAGCTCTGCCTTCTCAGCAGGTTGCGGCGACAAACCTTTTTTTCTTTGATCGGCTTGATGTTAAGAATGTCATAAGCATCTTTGACATCGGTTTCCTCCACGCTAATCTCGATGAGATCGCCGTTCATAATTTGGCGAGCATCGTTTTCATCGATTACCCCAAAATGATTGGGCGTTGGGCGGATGATTGCCTCAAAGTAGTATTCGTAATTTTTGATTTCTACTTTGTAGGCGGCAATGCCGTTTGCAAAGTCAACGTTGCGATCCAGCACTTTGGCTGTGTAATTTTTTTTTGCCATATTTCATTTTATTTATTGTTATTCTTCTTCGTCGTCTTCTTCGCTTTTATACCATTTGACAAAGCCTTGCCCAATAGGTCGAGCCTCTTTGATTACCCAACAAATGGCGTAAAGCACCCAAGCCATGAACTGGACAACCAAAAACCACACCACTGTAACCACCAGCGATGCAGGAACGCCCAGCCACATATTGGCATCAACGTGAATCAACCTCGCACATGCAGCAACCAACACCGCCACCAATGTAAGTAGCCAACAGCTACGGTTGATAAACGACACCCAGCGAGGCTTGATAGGAGTCTTGAGCCAGTAGAAGAAAGCTTCATTTGCCGGGTTTTCGCTCTTTTTCCCGAATAACAGCGAACTGATAACAGCCACTGCGGCAGCAATTAATGCCACCAAAAGCATAATTTTTACCATAATTGTAAACATTTAAGGGTTAATATTCAATTTAATTTCTACTTCTCAGCCAATCAAAAAAAGCTAAAGGAGCACATACAATCAATATGCCGATAAGCGGCAAACCGAAGGCAATAGCGTTGGCTATTATGCTCAAAATGTATCCGGCAACAATACCGCCGATAAAAGCAGCAAACAGCCGCATAAAGACCATATCCCATGTCATTCCCCATTCAGGAAAACAGTTTAAGGAGAAGACAACCACTCCTGCGGCAAAAAGGCCGAAGGATAATACTAAGGCAATACGATAAATCAATTGCCCGGTGTCGTTCCAAAACCATTGCTTGAGATGGAAGTCAGTGAGGCCGTCAATTTCGAACTCCATAGGCTCTTCTTGGTGTAACCGACTGATTAGCGACAGCACAACAAAAATTATAAAAGAGCTGCCAATTAAAATTAATCCTGTTTTCATAATGATTAGATTTAATTAATAATAAATTTTGTCAAAATTATATTTTGTTTTCCGCTAAAGTCAAGCAGTTTAATTTGCGTAAAAAAAGATTATATCTTGCTTTGATGAGGAGAAACAACGTGAAAAAAATATTTAAATTTATTTATATTTCAGCAGTAGTTTTGCTGACAGCCTATTTGAGCTCAATATTCAGTCGTTACGGCACCAATGGTTGGTATCAAACTTTGCCCCAACCGGCAATAACTCCGCCTGATTATGTTTTTTCCATAACATGGACATTGCTTTATGCTTTGTTGGTATGGGCATCGTATATTGCATTAAACAGGGCTGAATCTCTGCTGCATAATCGTGCCAATGATTTGTTTTTAGCGCAATGTTTCTTGCAAATTTTGTGGTGCTTTGTCTTTTTTGCACATGGACAACTGGCATGGGGATTGGGTATTATAATTTTGTTGGATGTTGCCGTATTAAAAATGGCTCACCTTTATTATAAACTTAATCATTGGTCAGCTTACATCCTAGCTCCCTACTGCTTGTGGATGTTGTTTGCTACTATACTCAATATTGCTTATGTTTGGATGCACGGAATAAGTGCTAAGATATAAAAATCAGTTAACGCAGCTCGCCGCAAATATTTACGATTTAACCAAAATCAGTTTAATAAAATATTTTTGTCAATAAAAAATACTTGCCTATTTTATGCGTATTGATATAATTTCCTAGTTTTAACTGATAATTGCTGTGAGGAACTGATTATGGGCGACGATTATATAAGCGGGCTTACTTATGATGAAAAGATAAGCTTTTTAAAAATTTTTTGTATGTTGGTCAGAGCTGATGGTTATATCGAGACCGAAGAGGTTGATTTTTTGAATATGGTGGCACAAAAATATGGTATTGACAGCAGTGTTGTTATCGGCATCATCGGTGAAAGTGAAAATTTGGTTTTAGCCGATGAAGTAAGAAAAATAACCAATCGTACACATATTATGCAACTGATTAAAGAGCTTTGTTTCTTTGCCAATGTTGATGAAAACTTAGATGAGAAAGAAGTGGATTTTATTATTCAGGTGGCTCAATTGTCCAACATTGAAGGAGAAAAAGTTGTACAAATAAATCGTTGGGTATTGGATAGTTTGGCTTTGAATAAAGCCGGCAAAACTATTTTGGGTCAATAGCAGGTTAATAAAATGAACGCTGAAGAAATTAAACACACTATGATGGGACAAGCTGCTTCTTTTGGACAAGATGTTCAAAGAAAAATAGCTCGCCTTGCTGATGACAGATGTTTTCCTAATGACATGTTCCGTGCCAAATTGGGTGGAGGAAATCCGGTATCTGCTACACCTTTAAGCAATGCTGCACCCACCGCCACAATTCAACCAGCTCAACAAACACCTGCAAGGCCGATGACCATGGCTGAAAAAATCTCAGCTTTACGCGGTGCCGGCAACAGTTCCATAGCAAATTATCGCAAAAATTAATTTTAGATTTATCGGATATAAAAATGATTACCTTAAATGAAATTCGCTCAACTTTTTTAAAATATTTTGAGAAAAATGGTCATAAAATTCTTCCTTCATCATCTTTGGTGCCTAATAACGACCCGACTTTGATGTTCACCAATTCCGGCATGGTGCAATTTAAAAACATCTTAACTGGCAACGAAACCGCAGCCTTTAAGCGTGCTACCACATCACAGAAATCGGTACGCGCCGGTGGCAAACACAATGATTTAGATGCTGTCGGATATGATGTGCGCCATCATACTTTTTTTGAAATGTTGGGTAATTTTTCATTCGGTGATTATTTTAAGGATGACGCAATTGCTTTTGCATGGGAATTGGTTACCAAAGAATTTGGCATAAATCCCGACAAATTGGCGGTGACCTATTTTAAGTCTGATGAAGCGGCGCGTGATATATGGCGCAAAGTTTCCGGATTACCGGAAGACAGAATTATCCCGATTGCTACTAAAGACAATTTTTGGCAGATGGGGGATACCGGACCTTGCGGATATTGTTCGGAAATTTTTTATGACCACGGGCCTCAAGTTTGGGGCGGACTTCCTGGAACTCCGGAAGAAGATGGTGATCGTTGGATTGAAATTTGGAATTTGGTATTTGATGAATTTGAAGATTTGCCGGATGGATCGCGCGTACCATTAAAACAACGCTGCATTGATACCGGCATGGGCTTGGAACGTATTGCCGCCATTCTGCAAGGAGTGCACTCAAACTATGATATCGACTTGTTCCGCAATCTGATTAAAGCAATTGCTGATTTGGCAAATTCTGACCCGACCGGAGCATTGCAATCATCGCACAATGTTATTGCCGATCACTTGCGTTCAATGGCATTTTTGATTGCTGATGGTGTTTTACCTTCTAACGAAGGACGCGGTTATGTTTTGCGCCGTATTATGCGTCGCGCCATGCGCCATGTCCACCTTATCGGGGTTAAAGAACCGATGATTTATAAGCTATTACCTGCTTTACAAAAAGAAATGGGGGATGCTTATCCCGAATTGTATAAAGCGGAAACTTTGATTAGCGAAACCATCAAAAGTGAAGAGGAGCGTTTTATCCGCACCATGGAGAATGGCTTAAAGCTTTTAGATGAAGAAACTGCCAATATGAAAGATGGTGACACTTTAAGCGGCAAAACTGCTTTTAAGCTTTATGATACTTACGGATTTCCTTTTGATATGACGCAAGATGCGCTAAAATCACGCAATATATCGGTTAATGAAGAAGAATTTAATGCGGCTATGGCCGAGCAAAAAGCCTTGGCTCGCAAAAATTGGGCGGGATCAGGTGATGCCGGAACCGAAAAAGTTTGGTTTGAACTGCAAGATAAATTAGGCTCAAGTGAATTTTTGGGTTATACAACTTTGAAATCAGATGCCGTAGTGACTGCTTTGGTGCAAAACGGCAAAACGGTTGAAGAAGTCAATCAAGGTGAATTTTATTTATTGGCAAATCAAACACCTTTTTATGCTGAGATGGGCGGACAAGTTGGCGATATCGGTTTGGGAAAAGGAGGCAATTTTGCCATCACCATTACCGATACTAAGAAAAAATGCGACGGGTTATATGTTCACACTTGCCAAATTGATAACGGCAAAATAAAAGTCGGGGACACAATTTCTTTGGCAGTTGATGCAAAAAATCGTGCCAACATCCAGGGCAATCACACCGTTACCCACCTTTTGCATAAAGCTTTGCAAGAAAAATTCGGTTCATCAGTCACCCAAAAAGGCTCTTATGTTGCGGCTGATCGTATGCGTTTTGATATTGCTTATAACAAACAAATAAGCTTAAATGAGCAACGCGAATTAGAAAATCGGGTTATTGAAATGATACGTTCCAACTATCCGGTTACCACCAAAATAATGAACAAAGATGAAGCTGTTAAAAGCGGTGCTATGGCTTTGTTTGGCGAAAAATATGCTGATGAAGTCAGGGTGGTTTGTGTGGGCGATAATGTTTCAACTGAGTTGTGCGGCGGTACCCATGTTAAACAGACCGGCGACATCGGTGGTTTTTGTATCTTGTCAGATTCAGCAATCGCGGCCGGCGTTCGTCGCTTGGAATGTGTAAGTGGAATCGGAGCGGCTCGCCATACTCGTGAACTTGATGATAAGGTAAAAGCTTTAAGTGCTTTGTTAAAAGTCGGCGTTAATGATTTGGAAAGTCGTGTTGCCACTTTGTTGAATGAACGCAAAGAAATGGAAAACAAGATTTTTGAATTGAAAAAACAACTTGCTTCCGGTGCAAATTCAGCTCAAGAAGTTGAAGAAATTAACGGAATTAAATTAATTGCCAAAAAACTTTCAGATATTGCGCCCAAAGAGATGAAAGCAATTGCTGATGAATTCAAGCAAAAATATCCGTCATCATCAGTTGTTGTTTTGTTAGCCGAAAATGCCGGCAAGTCTTCTTGCGTTGTCGCAGTGACCGATGATATCAAAGAAAAGTTTTCAGCCGTTGATATGGTCAAAGCGACTGCCCCGTTGCTTGGGGCTCAAGGTGGCGGCGGACGTCCGGACATGGCACAAACCGGAGGCAACATCTGCAATCGTTTTGATGAAGCTATTGACGCAGTACGTAATCACTTGAAGTAAAATTTAGAGCATTTGATCTGCCTGTTGCATCAACTCTTTGATTTTTGCGGCACTTTGGTTTAGCAAATCGTTTTCGGTTGCACTGAGTTCAGGTTGAAGAATCCGGTGAATTCCTCTTTTACCGATTACGGTCGGCAACGACAGGCAGACATCCCGAACTTTAGCCACTTCCTGATGATAGGCTGAAACCGTGAGAATCGCATACTCATTTGCCGCAATGGACTGACAAATACGGGTAATGGCACCGGCAATACCGTAACAAGTTGCGCCCTTACCTTCAATAATGCGATAAGCCGCATTGCGAACATCATCTTCAATTTTGGATTTAACTTCATCACTGAGGTTGCAACCGTTTTTTTCGGCCAAAATACTTAAAGGCAGTGTTCCGGCATCACCATTTGACCAACAAATTACCTCACTGTCACCATGTTCACCCAATACATTGGCGTGAATCGATTTTGGGGAAACCCCTAAATAATACCCCAAATCAGTACGAAAACGTGCTGTATCCAATACTGTTCCGCTACCTATGATATGTTCATTCGGCAATCCTGATAACTTGATAGCAACATAAGTCATAACATCAACCGGATTAGTCGCAATAATAAAAATGGCATTGGGAGCATAATGAACGGCTTGCGGAATAATTTCAGAAAAAATTTTGACATTGCGCTCCAATAAATCAGTTCGAGTTTCGCCGGCTTTTTGATTGGCTCCGGCAGTCACTACAATAATACTGCAATTTTGCAAATCTTCATAATGACCGGCTTTTACTTTGTTAGCATCAGCAAAAGGTGCGGCATGGGCAATATCTTCAGCTTCAGCCAAAGCTTTTTTCTCATTTGCATCAACCAAAGTTATTTTGCGGGCAATTCCCTTCATCATGAGAGCAAAGGCCGTGGCGGCTCCTACTGCTCCGGCTCCGATAATACCTATTTGCATAAGCTTTCTCCTCTAAAAACTTTTATTTGATATATAATATAAGCTGATAAAAAGACAATGTAGAAAAAAACCTGCTGAACTCAATCAACAGGTTTTTTATCAAAAACAGTTATTGATTTATTCTACAACAGTTTCGCCTTCACCAGCTGTTTCTTCAGGATTTTCTTCAACTACATCTTCAACTACTTCTTCAGTTACAACCTCACCTTCAGAAACAACACTATCAGAAGCAGGCTCTTCATCAACAACGACAACCGTGTCTTCAACAACAGCCGGTGCTTCTTCAGAAACAACTTCTTCTTCAACTATGGCTTCACTGCCATTGCTTGCTTGTTTGTTTTTCAAAACATAAGCAACACCCAACAAAACAGCCAATAACAAAACAATATACATAAACTTTTTCATAATTTACAGCTCCTTAAAAGAAATAACTATTGTTCAAAATAAGTGTTGTCTTATAAAAAGTCAACATTATTCTTAAAATTTAGAGGATAATTATGGTATAAAAAGCCGTTTTTATGATTTTATCCCCTTAAATTATGGCGCAATATCAATATATTGTGTGTTTTTTTGAAATAATGCTTGTAAATTAGGATAAAATAGTGCTAACTGTAAAGCGAACGATTTCGAAAGAAATCTGTTAATTGTTTTAATTTTTTTGAGGTTTATACTATGACTGATACAGCAAATCGCGTTAAGAAAATCGTTGCAGAGCATCTTGGCGTTGAAGAATCTAAAGTTACCGAAGACGCCAGCTTTATTGACGATTTAGGCGCAGATAGTTTGGATACAGTAGAATTGGTTATGGCTTTCGAAGAAGAATTCGGTTGCGAAATTCCTGATGAAGCCGCTGAAAAAATTCTCACTGTTAAAGATGCTATTGACTATCTTTCCAAGAATGCTTAAGTCTGTTAGGCTTTAATGAGAAAAATTAGTGAAACTCGCCTTACATAAAGTGGCGGGTTTCATTTGTTTATAGGCTGTTTATTACGGTTTGGTATTATGAAAAATTGGCGACTTATTTTATTGTTGGGGGCATTATTAAGCATTGTATTGTTGTGGCAGCTCAAAACAATGATTTATGATGCCGGACCGTTGAAAACTCCAACATCAATAGTCATTGCCCCGGGTGATAACAGCCATACTGTTGCCAAACTTTTAGAAGAAAACGGTATAATCAATAATGCTTTGTTGTTTAGGATTTTCGCACGCTTTTATCAAGTCGATAAAAAACTAAAAGCTGGTGAATATGCTTTTATACCATACGAGTCGTTATTCGAGGTAATGCAAAAAATTGCCCATGGCGATGTAGTTTATCGCAAAATAACCTTACCGGAAGGTCTAACCAAGCGCGAAATGTTGGACATAATCAATAATGACGATATGCTCTCGGGCGAAATTACCATCGAGGTTGATGAAGGGGAAATGTTGCCGGAAACCTATTCTTATACCAGAGGAATGAGTAAAGACAGTATTGTTAAACGTGCTAAAAAGGCAATGAAAAAGGTTCTGAAAAGCGTTTGGAGGGATCGTGATGAAACAATTCCCTTAAAGGATAAAAAACAACTGTTGATTTTGGCCTCGATAGTTGAAAAAGAAACTTCCGTAGATACGGAGCGTTCACTGGTGGCTTCGGTTTTCACTAATCGTTTGCGCAAAGGTATGCGGCTCCAGACAGACCCTACGGTTATTTATGCTCTCACCTTAGGGCAAAAAGATTTAGGACGCAAACTGACCAAAAAAGATTTGAGTTATGATAATCCGTACAACACCTATGTTTATTATGGTTTACCGCCGGCTCCGATATGTTCTCCCGGTATTGCATCAATATATGCGGCGGCACATCCTGAAGTGAGTGATTATCTCTATTTTGTGGCCTCGGGCAAGGGCGGACATAACTTTTCATCCAGCCTAAAACAGCATAATGACCATGTTGCTAACTATCGCAAAAAACGCAAAAAGAAATAAGAAAAAACGAAACGTGTTTTTTATTGACAAAAATGACATAATTAATATAATTATGGTCATTCAATTAATTATTAATTTAAAAATATTTTTCTTATGAACGGATACAGAGATTATCATGATGAGCCGTTGCCACGCGGTGCGAAAGTGAGCTTCTCGCATGAGTTTAGAACTCCTTGGTATCTAAATCACAAGACGAGCTCCACCGAAGGTCGCAAAAATAGCGCGGTCGGTTCTACCGAAGATCGCATTATCGACATTATTGTCAATAAACTCGGGGTAGAAAAAAGCAAAATCAAAAAAGACTCTTGTCTTGATAATGATTTAAGTGCCGACAGCCTCGATCAAATAGAAATCATCTTGAAAATAGAAAATGAATTTGACATTTATATGCCTGATGGGGAATGCGAAAACATCAAAACCATTGATGATTTGGTAAAACTGGTCGAGTATAAATTATCTGTTAAGTAAACCTAAAAACACATTATTATGGAAAAAACAATTGAAGAACAGGTTATTGACGTGATCTGCGATGAAATGGAATGCGAAAGTGCCAATTTAGATGACCGCCTCCAGAGTGATCTGAGCATGGACAGTTTGGACATTGCCGAGGTTATGTATAGGCTGGGAAACATCTACGGGATTAACTTAGAGCCGGATTCTTCGCTGCACTACAATGTCATGACCGTAAGAGACTTGGTCAATATGGTCAAGACCGAAGATGCACGCTTACATCTTTAATTTATTCCCGTTCATGATCTGAACGGGATTTTTTTGTTATGCTCAGATAATGGCGGACATAATTTTTCATCCAGCTTAAAACAACATAATGATCATGTTGCCAACTATCGCAAAAAACGCAAAAAGAAATAAAAAAATAAATTGCTTGCTTTTTTTTGACAAATTTTGTAGTATGCGTAACACAAATAATTTTTAATACTAATCATTATGGAGAATATCTTTTTAATTAATCTGACCAATAATAAGTCTTTTGACTTAGGTCAAGTTGATGCTTTGATTGTACGCTCGGCTGTTGAATTGCCCGATGAGCTTTGCGAAAACACCCTTGACATGGAAAAAGGAGATGATTCTTTCTGTCAAAACGCGGGTGAATATGAACGCGATGTGGAAGAAGTGGTTGACTATGTTGTGCTTAACGTGATTAAGCAGATTATCACTGATAATCATCCGCACATAAAGGCCGACGATATCACTATGCAAACGACCAACTCTGATCTTGAGCTTGATTCGTTTGACAGCTTAGAGCTGTTGGCTCATGTTGAGATGTTATTTGATAAAGACATTTTCAATGTCGATATGGAAAAAACATCTTTTGCCATGGCAGATATCGTCATGAGTGTAAAAAAATTATTAAACACAAAAAAATAACATTATGAAAACTTATCAGACTAAAACTCAGGTATTGAATGACCTGAAAGGAATTGTTGCTGACACGCTTTGTGCCGGCAATGGCAAGGAAAAAGTTACCGAAACCGCAGATTTGCGCAAAACCTTTAGGGTGCGCAACGCTGAGGTAGGTCAGTTAGCCAAGCCTCTCAACAAATTTTTCGGCTGCAAGCTCAAACCAGAGGAAGCTCGCAAGTTCCAGAACGCCGGTGATATCATCAACTGGCTGGGAGCAAACGGGGCTATCTGCTTTGAATTGTAACAAAAGGCAACAAATCAGCCCAATTAATTTTTTCCCGTTCATAACCTGAACGGGATTTTTTTATAAAAAAATTTTTTTAGGGGTTGCATTTAAGATATTTTTTGTCTACATTTACGACTAGAAAAAATTATTAACACATTAAATTTAAGTAAGTATGGAAGAAAAATTAAAAAAAGCCCTGACCGTAGAAGGAGCAATGGAGATCTTGGTTCCCTTCATTGAGCATGTCTCTTATGTTTCGTTGGCGGACAATGAAAATCCCTGCGAACTCACCATTGAGGACCTTAAAATGGACAGCCTCGATACATTGGAGCTGTTTACCAAGGTTGAAGAGGCGTTTGCTTCCCCTCTGGAGTATATCTTCGGAAACGAAGAAAAAGAGTGGAGAGCTATTCGAACCGTGGGCGATATGGCCCAAAAACTCTCCGAGTTCGCGACCAAAAAACTGGAATCGGACAGAATGATGATGTCATCCGACAACATCAAAACTCAAATAGACAGCTTTTTGGAACGTGTATCCAAAAGAAACGTCTATGCTGAGGCTCTGATCAAAGATTTTGGCGGAGCCGCTCGTCTGAAAAAATGGGCTGAAAAACACTTCGGTTTCGCTTTTTCGCCGGAAGACCAAGCGGCAAAGATTAAAACGGTCGGCGACTTCCACCAAATTGTGGTGAAGTACTACGATTTCATGAAAAAAATTTAAAACATTTTTTCGCTTGAGCTACAAACTCGAGCGTTTTTTTATGCCTGCCCGATAGTTTCCATCATAAAAGGATAAAGGGCATCGGACGGGGAGACACCTTTGGTCAGAACAGCTTTGAACACCGGATACATACGCTCACATTCCTTAATGGCAATATCAATCATTTGCGCAATTTTGTGTTCAAAAAATTCCTCGCCATAATTCAAAAAAATCGAATGTTTAAATACCGGCATATTTTGCTCGGTCCAATAAGAAAAATGCCCAACCCACAGATTCTCATTAACCAAAGCCAAAAGCTCAAAAATTTTACTGCGATCTTCTAAATTGCTTTTTATGTCTACTAAACACGACATATGCAAGCATTTCATGCTCTCTTCCCATGAAAAGAACAGCAGCATATTGTTCCATTTGCCCTGTACTTCAACAACAACCTCGTTAATACTGCGACGCTCCATTTCGAAAGAACGCGCCATAAAAATGTTCTCAACCAAGTCTATCGGGTTGCTGTTTAAGGCTGTTTCTATAGCCTGTTGCATACTTGTCTCCTTTAGGACCAAAATTTATTATAACTTAAGGTTGCATTGAGCGAGTCGCAAAAGCAATTGACGAATTATTTTTTTCCACTTATTTCGTTTTTGTGGATAAAAGAATTTTATATAAAAACTGCAAAATCAACATGTTAACTCTGATATATTTTTTTTGATTTTTTTTAATGTGGATATATTATGCTAGTTTAATTATTTTTTAATTTTTCGATTAAAGTTCTATCTGAAATAACTTGCAAAGGAATGAAAAATGGTTGGATTAGCCTACCCTGAAATATCACCGATTGCCTTTTCTTTAGGCCCTTTAGCCATAAGATGGTATTCTTTGGCTTATTTATTCGGAATTTTGTTGGCATGGTTGATGTTGTGGCGGAATAATCAAAAATACAAACTGGGCTATACCAATGCTCAAATGGAAGATTTGGTTTTTTACATCACTATGGGCATAATTATCGGCGGAAGATTGGGGTATGCTTGTTTTTACGGCGGTATTGATATGTGGCTTAAGCCGTGGCACCTTTTGGAATTGTGGAAAGGCGGCATGTCTTTCCATGGCGGAATTGTCGGTGTTATTGTTGCAGCTTGGTTATTTGCCCGAAATTACAAATGGTCATTTTTACAAACAACCGATTTGGTGGCAATATATTGTCCAATCGGCATATTCTTAGGACGCATAGCCAATTTTATTAACGATGAATTATGGGGAAGAGAAACTGATGTGGCTTGGGCCGTACGCTTTCCGGCAGGTGGGTATGTTCCAAGACACCCATCCCAATTGTATGAGTCATTTTGTGAAGGATTTATTTTGTTTGTATTGTTAAACTGGCTGTGGAATTCAAAAAAAATTCGCAATCGTTATGGCGTGGTTTCCGGGTTGTTTATAATGCTATACGGAATTTTCCGTTTGTGTTTGGAGCAGTTTAGACAGCCGGATGCTCAATTAGGATTTTTCTTTGGCGGAATAACCATGGGACAAATTCTTTCTCTGCCCTTAATTATAATCGGAATTGTTGTTTTAGGGATAGCTTGGAAAAATAAACATAATTAACGGCGTTCGCTACGTGGCACAGGTGAGATAACATTACCACTGAATTTGAGGGTCTCATTCATAACTTTGTGGGCGCGTTCCAACACCTCTGAGGCATTGGCGTCGGTGCGTTTCTTTTCAGCAACACCACCGGAAATAGTAATTTTTATAGCCGTCGCATGATTATACAAAACAAACTCCGAAGCAGCAACTTGACGACGTATATTTTCAAATTCACTGCGAATCTCTTTAAGATTCATTGTTTCGCATACAATTAAAAATTGATTTTCATAATAGCGGTAAATAACTGCACTATCAGAAAACTGTTCTTGGCAAATATTTGCCAATAATATTAGCAATTCATTGGTCTGTCTGGAAGTTAACCCTTTTCTCAGTCCATCATAACCATCAACTGAAATTACCCCCAAACTGTATTTGGGAGGAAAGCGACGCGAATCTCTTAAGTATGACAAACGATTGCGTAATCCGGTCAGTTCATCATAATAATGATGATAGACCAGGTTGTAAATGACCATACTCAAAATTATGGCACCCGCAGTTAAAAAGAATATACTCAATCCTGCCGGATCAGTAGCGTAGTGCACCCCAAAAAACAGCGATATCACTGCAAAAAACCAACTATAATCATATAATTTGCCAAAGCTAACCGCCTTACAAAGTGTTACAAAAAACAAAACTGCAAAAGCACTTCCTGAAACTATATTAAAGCCATAAAATGATAAAAATATTCCCCGCCCTAACTGTGATAAATATTCTACAGCCATATACTCAATGGCTATGACGGCAAGATAAATAATTGACTTTTTTTCAATAAACCTCCGCGGCGGAAAAAGATAAAAAAACAACAAATTAAGCGGCAAGAGAAAAACTATATTGTGGTACCATGCAGTTTCCGTCATATCCAAATAATAGGTCTTTTTCAGGCAATTAATCGCGATGTAGGATAAGAAAACTGTCAAAGTAAAAAATGTAACTTGCCCTTGATTAAAATTGATGAAAATCAGCAAAAGAGTCAGGATCTCACCCAAAAACAAATAATGAAACACCACCGCAGTGTCATAATTCAAACTACTGCTCCACAGATAAGTAAACAATCCCAATACAAACAGAAAACACGGCAACAACATATTGCCGCAAAGTTGAAAATATCTCTCTAATTTCTGCTGCATAATTTACCCCTAACTCAAACAGCAGATATTCTAGCAATAAAAGGTTAAATTTTATTTACGCATTTGATAATTGAGCTATCGCCGTAAGAATAAAAACGGTATTTTTGGGCAATAGCATGAGCATAGGCCTGACGCATCTTATCAATGCCGGCAACTGCACAAACCAACATAAACAAGGTCGATTTGGGAAGGTGAAAATTGGTTATCAGCATATCAATAGATTTAAACTTGTATCCCGGAGTGATAAAAATGTCAGTTTCGCCACAAAACGGCTGAATATTGCCATTTTCATCAGCAGCACTTTCCAACAAACGCAATGAGGTTGTTCCGACTGCAATCACCCGTCCGCCTTCAGCTTTCGTTTGGTTGATTGCTTGAGCTACTTCAGGTGAAATAATACCATACTCAGCGTGCATTTTGTGATTATCGGTATCATCCGTTTTGACCGGAAGAAAAGTTCCGGCTCCAACATGCAAAGTTAAAAATACCTGTTTAACTCCCTTATCTTTCAAAGCCGCCATAACTTCCGGCGTAAAATGCAATCCGGCAGTCGGCGCAGCAACCGCTCCATCATGTGCGGCATAAACAGTTTGATAGTTTTCTTTGTCATCAAAACGATGCCATATAGAATCTTTGCCGGGGCGGTCACGTTTGATATAAGGAGGAAGCGGCATAAATCCGAATTGTTGCAGTTTGAGAGGTAATTCCTCACCATTATTATTAAAACGAATCAGCACTCCATCTTCATCATCTTTGCGCAAAACAGTTGCGCTAAAATCAGAATCAGCGGCAGAAATTTTATCATTATAAAATTTGATTATATCGCCATCTTTAAGCCGTTTGGCATTTTTGATAAATGACCACCAAGTCAAGCCATCTTCGGGATGATAGAGCGTAACTTCGACCAAGGCCTCACCGCGTTGTCCGTAAAGGCGCGCCGGTATCACTTTTGTGTCGTTGCAAACTATGATATCACCTTTTCGTAACAATGAAGGCAAATCACTAAAATGGCGGTCGGTTATTTTTCCATCTTCCGAGAGATCCAACAAACGAGATGAATGGCGCGGGGTTACTGGTTGCGATGCAATCAGTTCGCGGGGCAAATCAAAATCAAAAATATCAACTTTCATTACGACTTCCTCATTGTTATGGCGCTGTTATAATTCAAGTTGTTGTCTTTGGCAATAGTTAAAATGTAGCAAAAATCTATTGACTTGAAGTGCACTCTAAATTTTATTCTATTGTTATCATAACTCTTAGAAAGGTAATAAAATGAGCAAAGCGAAAGTATATTTTACACGTCAAATTACACCACAAAGTCTGATAGCAATCTATGAAAAATTGGAAAAGCAACTTTCCGGTCGAATCGGAATCAAAATTTCTACCGGAGAGGCTGGGGGGCACAATTATCTTAAACCGGAATTAATCGGTGATTTGGTTAAAAAATTGAACGCCACCATCATTGAATGCAATACAGCTTATGCCGGACGCCGCAATACTTTGGCTGAGCATTTGAAAGTCGTTGAAGAGCATGGCTTTACTAAAATTGCCAAAGTAGATATTATGGATGCGACAAGTGAATTTGAGATTCCGGTAGCAAAAGGAAAACATTTAGATGTTGATATAGTCGGCGGAAATTTGCAAAATTATGATGCTATTTTGAATTTGGCGCATTTCAAAGGGCACATGATGGGCGGATTTGGCGGAGTGCTGAAAAACCAATCCATCGGGGTGGCATCTTCTGCCGGCAAAGCTTATATTCACACAGCCGGTGTTACTCGTGATGTTAACGAATTATGGGGAAAGTTGCCGGCACAAAATGATTTCTTGGAATCAATGGCAGAAGCCGCCAAAGCTGTTGCTGATTATATGAAAGGTAATATAGTTTATATTGATGTTATGAATAATCTTTCAATTGATTGCGATTGTGATTCAAATCCGGAAGCTCCTTGCATGGAAGATATTGGTATTTTGGCATCAATTGATCCGGTGGCGGTTGATCAAGCTTGTATTGACATGGTTTGGAACTCTAAAGATAAAGGACGCGATCACTTTATCGAAAGAGTTGAAAGACAAAACGGGCGCCATATTCTTCCCTATGCCGAATCTTTGGGTTTAGGCAGTCGCGAATATGAACTGATTGAGTTCTAACCATCAAAAAAAGCTCTCTAAAAAATAGAGAGCTTTTTCTTTTTTAGCCTAATTTCTGTTTAAGCAGCTGGTTTACTACTGCAGGATTGGCTTTACCGGAAGAGGCTTTCATCACCTGTCCGACAAACCAACCCATAAGGTTTACTTTGCCAGCCTTATAAGCGGCAACATTATCTGCGCTAGAAGCTAAAACTTCATCAACTATTTTTTCAATCGCTGAAGTATCGGTTACTTGCTTTAAGCCTTTTTCTTCGACAATAGCTTCAGGGGTTTTGCCGGTTTCAGCCATAATGACAAACACATCTTTGGCGGTTTTGCCGTTAATCACATTTTGGCTGACCAATTCAACTAAAGCACCTAAATTTTTAGCTGAAATCGGAGAATCGCTTAAACTCAGTTTCTTTTCATTCAACATGGCAAAAAAGTCACCCATCAACCAGTTGGCCACTTTTTTAGCATCATGCCCTTGAGCTGCCTCCTCAAAGAAGGCGGCGGTTTCTTTATCCTCGCAAATTACTTCGGCATCATAAGGGGTTAGACCTAACTTCTCGACAAAACGGTGTTTTTTCTCGTCGGGCAACTCAGGCATTTCTTTTTTGATGTTGGCAATATATTCATCGCTCAAAGCTAAGGGCAACAAATCCGGCTCCGGAAAATAACGATAGTCATCGGCAAATTCTTTTTTGCGCAAAAATTCCGTTATACCTTTAACCGCATCAAACTTGCGGGTTTGCTGTTCCATCGTCTCACCATTGTCATATAATTCCAACTGCCGACGCGCTTCATATTCAATTGCCTGCATGGCAAATTTTACCGAGTTAACGTTTTTCATCTCCGCACGCGGACGCAACCCCGTTTCGCCAACCTTGCGAATCGACACACTGGCGTCGCAACGCATGGAACCTTCGTCCATATTGCCATCACAAGTTCCCAAATAACGGACAATTGAGCGCAGTTTTTTCAAAAAAGCTCCGGCTTCTTCCGGTGAACGAAAGTCAGGTTTGGTAACCAACTCCATCAGCCCGACACCGCAACGATTAAGGTCAATAAAAGTTTTGGTCGGTGAAATATCATGAATTGACTTGGCGGCATCTTGTTCGATATGAATACGTTCAATACCGATTTCTTTTTTACTGCCGTCTTCCAACTCTACCTCAACTTTACCTTCACCAACAAGAGGAAATTTATCTTGTGTAATTTGGTAACCTTGCGGCAAATCGGCATAAAAATAATTCTTACGAGCAAAAGCCGAATGTTGATTGATATGGCAGTTTAAGGCCAATCCGGTTTTGACTGCTTGGTGTACACATTGCTCGTTTAAGGTTGGTAACATTCCCGGCATTCCGGCATCAACAAACGACACATTTTCATTAACTTCCGAGCCATAATGTGTAGAAGCACCGGAATAAATTTTAGACTTAGAAATAATTTGGCAGTGAATTTCCAAACCGCAGACAATTTCCCAATCAGCATCTTTGCCCTTTAAAATCATTGCTGTCATCTTATTTGCCTCCTCTAAATCCAACCTGTTTTTCCAAGGCCGATGCCGCTTCAAATACTCTTCCCTCATCAAACGGCTGCCCGATAATCTGCATACCCAAAGGCAAACCTTGTGAATTTAGGCCAATCGGCAAACTCATCGCCGGCAAACCCGCCAAAGATATCGCCACCGTAAACAAATCATTGAGCCACATATTAATCGGGTTCTCATGCATAGTCTTATCACCGATGGCAAAAGCTGCACCGGTTGTGGTCGGAGTTAAAATAACATCGCACTTTTTGAAAGCTTCGATAAAATCATTGCGAATAAGGCGACGTACTTTTTGCGCTTTAATAAAATAGGCATCATAATATCCGGCTGACAAAACATAAGTTCCCATCATAATACGACGTTTTACTTCCGCGCCAAACCCTTTAGTGCGCGAGTTAATATACATTTCATCAAGTGTATTACCATCAACCCTTACACCATAACGCAAACCGTCATAACGTGCCAAATTACTCGAAGTTTCCGCCGGCATAATAATGTAATAAGTTGCCAAAGCATATTTGGAATGAGGCAGTGAAATATCTACAATCTCAGCCCCCATATCTTTCAACATCGTCGCTGCTTTATCCCAATATTTTGCAACCTCTTCATTTAACCCATCAACTCGATATTCTTGGGGAATACCGATTTTCATCCCCTTAACGTTACCATTCAAAAACTTGGTAAAATCAGGAACTTCCTTATTTTCACTGGTAGAATCTTTGGCATCATATCCTGCCATATTTTTGAGCATGATTGCGCAATCTTCAACCGTTTTAGCAATCGGTCCGGCTTGGTCTAATGATGAAGCAAACGCAATTATACCATAACGCGAACACCGTCCGTAGGTTGGTTTTATACCGGTCACTCCACACAATGAAGCCGGTTGGCGAATAGACCCGCCGGTATCGGTGCCGGTTGCCGCTATACACATATCTGCTGCCACTGCTGCCGCCGAGCCCCCGGACGAGCCGCCGGGAGTTAAAGGAACATCTTTGCTCCAAGGATTAATCGTCGGGCCAAAACAAGAAGTTTCCGTACTACTACCCATGGCAAATTCATCTAAATTAAGCTTGCCTAAAAAAACTGATCCGGCATCAAGCAATTTTTGCGTAACCGTGGATTCATAGGGCGGAACAAAATTCCTTATAATGTTAGAACAGGCCGTGGTAGCAATTCCCTTGGTGCAAAACAAATCTTTGATACCCAAAGGAATACCGGTCAAATCTTTAACCTCGCCTTTATTGATTGCTGCTTGTGCAACTTCAGCTTGAGCCAAAGCTTGTTCGGGAGTCTCGCAGACATAAGCATTCAAATTGCGTTTAGCTTGCATATTATCAATGTATGCTTGGGTAAGCTCTCGGGCGGTAAACTCTTTTTTATCCAAGCCGGCGCGTGCCTGAGCAATAGTAAGTTTCGTTAAATCAGTCATGACAAATCCCTCTTATTCGACAACCTTGGGAACGGCAAAATAGCCATACTCTTTCATCGGCGCATTAGCCAAAACAGCTTGTGATTGATTACCTTCAGTAACCTCATCTTTGCGCATGGCAATGTTGTTTTGATTGACCGAAACAAGCGGTTCAACTCCGTCGGTATTAACTTCCTTCAACAGGTCAACCCACCGCAATATCTTGGTAAACTCATCCTTGGTGTTCTCAATCTTGTCGTCATCAATTTTCAAGCGCGACAAAAAAGCGATTTTAGTTACGGTTTGTGCGTCCATTATTCCACTCCCTCTTTTAATACTTCAGCGTTTGCGGCAGCATGTTTCATTTTTATCATGCCTTGGGCATGATAACCACAATCGACATGGATAATCTCGGCAGTAATCGACTTGCCGCAATCAGACAATAACCCTAAAGCCGCCTGCCCTACTTCCTCCGGGGTAACATTACGCTCCAAGGCTGAATTAAGCTCGTTCCAATGCAACATTTTTCTAAAATCTCCAATACCTGATGCGGCCAAAGTTTTAATCGGTCCGGCCGAAATTGCATTAACTCTGACACCTTGTTCACCCAAATCAAAAGCGGCATAACGCACAGCGGCTTCCAGGGCAGCTTTGGCAATTCCCATAACATTGTAGTTAGGCAAATATTTTTCCGAGCCCATGTAAGTTAAGGTAACGATTGCTCCGCCATCTTTCATCAAAGGTGACGCCAATTTGCAAGCTTCCAAAAATGAAAAACAAGAAATATCCATGGTCATGGCAAAGTTATCTCTGGTGGTATCAATGGTGCGACCACGCAGTTGATTCTTATCGGAAAAAGCAATAGCATGAACCAAAAAATCCAACTTACCCCATTTACGTTCAATCTCGGCAAAACAATTTGCCATACTTTCTGAAGATGTTACATCACATTGCAGAAGCAACGGCTCTTTATCCAATTGTAGCGCTAACGGTTTTACTCTTTTTTCCATAACTTCATTTTGATAAGAAATAGCAAGTTGCGCCCCTTGAGCATTTAAGGCTTGAGCAATTCCCCAGGCAATTGATTTGTCATTAGCCAGTCCCATAATCAGACCGCGCTTGCCTTCCATCAATAAATTATTCATTTTCTTTTCTCCGTTCACAATTCACAAATTAATTTTTGTTTTCTTGCAATATTACATAAACTTTTATAGACTTCCTATTGAAAAGTAAACTCTTTTTTTAAGATAGGACACAAATATGGCCGCTTCATTAAAGCAAAAATTTACAGCAATCAAAGATTTCTTTTTGTTTTTACGCTCGCGTATTCAAACAGACAATATTTTACGCGTTGCCTCATCTTTGAGCTATACTTCTTTGATTGCTCTTGTTCCGTTTATTGCTATCGGGTTGGCAATTTTTTCGGCATTTCCGGTATTCAGCGATATGCGCACCCAATTACAAGAAACATTGATTCACAATTTGGTTCCATCCATTGGAAACGAAGTTTCGACTTATATCAACGGATTTGTCTCAGCAACAGCTAAATTGACGGCTGTCGGTGTAATCGGTATTGCCATAACTGCCGTATTATTATTGTCAACAATAGAAAATTCATTCAACTACATTTTCAGAGTTTACAAACCACGCAGTATCAAAACTAAAATTACTCTTTATTGGACCGTAGTGACCTTAGGTCCCCTGTTATATGGTGCCGGATTTTCAATGCGCGGATACTTTTTCGCCCTACAAAAACTGATGCAACACGATTTCGGCGTCAATTATATGTTTGCCCTTTTGCCGCCATTTTTCACACTGTTAGCTTTGATGATGATGTATATTTTGGTTCCTAATAAAAAAGTTTATTTCTTAAATGCTTTTTGGGGAGCCTTATGTGCAGTTATCGGTTTTTATATAATGCGCAAAATTTTCGGAACATTTATTGCCTCGTCAGCGGCTTATGCCACCCTTTATGGTGCTTTGGCTGCCATTCCTTTGTTGTTGGTTTGGCTATACTTAAACTGGACAGTAGTTATTTTCGGTGCCGCGATTACAGCCGCTTTAGACGAGTATAAGGAAGAAAAAAATAATGTAAAATCAAATGGTAATCCCGAAAAACGCAAAAGAGTGAAAAAAGTTCTTGCAAAAAGAACATAAATAGAACATTATAACAATAACGAATCGTTTTAACACACTAACGGAGTTTTAATAATGGACAAAGATAAAGCACTTGATGCCGCCTTAAGCCAAATTGAAAAAGCTTTTGGTAAGGGGTCAATTATGAGAATGGGACAAGACAATGCCCATGTTGACATTGAAGCTGTTCCAACCGGATCACTCGGCTTGGATATGGCTCTTGGAATCGGCGGTCTGCCTAAGGGAAGAATCGTTGAGATTTATGGACCTGAAAGTTCGGGTAAAACAACTTTGGCGTTGAGCGTTATTGCTCAGAGTCAAAAAAATGGTGGAACTTGTGCTTTTATTGATGCCGAGCACGCTTTGGATCCCTCTTATGCCAAAAAGATTGGTGTTGATTTAGACAATTTGCTAATCTCGCAACCTGATGCCGGTGAACAGGCTTTGGAAATAGCTGACACTTTGGTGCGTTCCGGCGCGATTGATGTGTTGGTTGTTGACTCGGTTGCCGCTTTGGTTCCTAAGGCTGAGTTGGAAGGCGAGATGGGTGACTCTCACATGGGGTTACAGGCGCGTTTGATGAGTCAGGCTTTGCGCAAATTAACCTCAACCATTGCTCGTTCCAATACTCTGGTAATTTTCATCAACCAAATCCGTATGAAAATCGGAGTTATGTTCGGCAATCCGGAAACCACAACCGGCGGTAATGCCTTAAAATTCTATGCCTCAGTGCGCATGGATATTCGCTCTATCGGCAAAATCAAAGATAAAGAGGACATTATCGGAACACAAACACGCGTTAAAGTAGTAAAGAACAAGGTTGCTCCTCCGTTCAAAGTTGTTGATTTTGACATCATGTATGGCGAAGGAATTTCCAAGACCGGTGAAATCGTTGATTTGGGTGTTAAGGCCAACATCATTGAAAAGTCAGGCGCCTGGTTCTCCTATAACGGCGACAAAATCGGACAAGGTCGTGAAAATGCCAAAACTTATCTGCGTGAACATCCTGAAGTTGCTTTGGAAATTGAGAACAAAATTCGTGCTGATGCCGGACATTTGAGTTCAGAGATGATTGGCGGAGACAGTGAATCGACCGTTGATGATGACTAAGAAAAAACGCATCTAGCGGACATCTAATACATAAACTCTCTAAAAAGCTAAGTCATGTACGCACAAGTACACTCCTGTCGCTTATTAGAGAGTTTCTTATTATCTGTCTCACCATTCGCGTTTTTTGTTTTTATGCAAAAAAATTAAAAAAAATTCCCCTATCCCTTGCACATAAAAAAATCATTTCCTATATAAGTTAGCAGATGAGATAAAATCATTTTTATGAAAGAAGGGAAAAATTATGAGTAATAAAGTTATAGGTATTGACCTTGGTACAACTAACTCCTGTTTTGCCGTTATGGAAGGCGGCGAAGCCAAAGTTTTGGAAAACTCCGAAGGTGCACGCACTACC
The DNA here is from genome assembly GCA_902799835.1 of uncultured Pseudomonadota bacterium. GTDB lineage: Bacteria > Pseudomonadota > Alphaproteobacteria > RF32 > CAG-239 > CAZU01. Next base: position 74,546 of record CADCCF010000002.1, on the reverse strand, counting down.
CCGTCAATGGTTGCGTTTACTGACAATGAAAGATTGGTCGGTTTTCCAGCCAAACGTCAAGCTGTTACCAATCCGGAAAACACACTGTTTGCCATCAAACGTTTGATCGGTCGTCGTTATGACTCTCCGGAAGTTTCCAAAGATAAAGATTTGGTTCCGTTTAAAATTGTGCAAGGTGACAATGGTGATGCTTGGGTTGATGTAAAGGGGCAAAAATATGCTCCGTCGCAAATTTCGGCTATCGTTTTGCAAAAAATTAAAGAATATGCCGAAAGCTATTTGGGCGAAAAAATTGAAAAAGCAGTTATTACTGTTCCGGCTTATTTTAATGACTCACAACGTCAAGCCACCAAAGACGCCGGTAAAATTGCCGGACTGGAAGTTTTGCGTATTATCAATGAGCCGACAGCCGCGGCTTTGGCTTATGGCTTGGATAAAAACAAGACCGGCACTATTGCGGTTTATGACCTTGGCGGCGGTACCTTCGATATTTCCATTTTGGAAATCGGCGATGGTGTATTTGAGGTTAAATCAACCAATGGTGATACTTTCTTAGGTGGTGAAGATTTTGACCAACGTTTGGTTAACTATTTGGCTGATGAGTTCAGAAAAGAATCCGGTATTGATTTGAAGAATGATCGTTTGGCTTTGCAACGTTTGAAAGAAGCTGCCGAAAAAGCTAAGATTGAATTGTCTTCAACTACTCAGACCGAAGTAAACTTGCCGTTTATTACTGCCGATGCAACCGGTCCGAAGCACCTCAATATCAAATTGACCAGAGCTAAATTGGAATCAATTGTTGAGGATTTGATTGAACGCACGGTTGAGCCTTGCAAAAAGGCAATGGCTGACGCCGGAGTTTCGGCTAATGACATCAGCGAAGTTATTTTGGTTGGTGGTATGACACGTATGCCGAAAGTTCAAGAGAAAGTTAAGGAAATATTCGGTAAAGAGCCCCACAAAGGCGTTAACCCTGATGAAGTTGTGGCTGTTGGTGCTGCTATTCAGGGCGGTGTTTTGATGGGCGATGTTAAAGATGTGTTGTTGCTTGATGTAACTCCGCTTTCTTTGGGTATTGAAACTTTGGGTGGTGTATTCACAAGATTAATCGATCGCAATACCACCATTCCTACTCGCAAATCTCAAGTATTCTCAACTGCGGAAGATGGTCAAAATGCCGTTACCATTCGTGTATTCCAAGGCGAACGCGAAATGGCTGCCGACAATAAGTTGCTCGGTCAATTCGATTTGGTTGGTATTCCTCCGGCACCGCGTGGTATGCCGCAAATTGAGGTTACGTTCGATATTGATGCCAATGGTATTGTTAATGTTTCGGCTAAAGATAAAGCTACTAACAAGGAACAAGCTATTCGCATTCAGGCCAGTGGCGGATTGTCTGATGCTGATATCGAAAAGATGGTAAAAGAAGCCGAAGCTAATGCGGCTGCCGATAAGCAAAAGAAAGAAACAGTCGAAGCCAAGAATCAGGCCGAAGCTTTGGTTCATACAACCGAAAAAACATTGAAAGAGCACGGCGATAAGATTTCGTCAGCTGACAAGCAGGCTATCGAAACAGAATTGAATGCTTTAAAGACGGCTTTGGAAGCTAATGATGCCACAGTTATTAAAGAAAAGACTAATTCTTTGATGCAGGCATCGTTGAAATTGGGTGAAGCTATGTACAAAGCTCAGGCTGCTGATGCCGGTGCCCAAGGTGCAACTCAAGGTGCTGATATGGGTGGTACATCTGAACAACCCAAAGACGACAAAGTAGTTGACGCCGATTTTGAAGAAGTCAAATAGGCTTAATTATATATATCCATTTTTTTCCTTTAAAAATCTCCTTTGAAGCAATTCAAAGGAGATTTTTGAGTTGATTTTTGTCCAAAATTATAGTAGTATATATTTATCAATGATTGAGTTAAACATTCATTTTTTATATGGAGAAAGTAGTATGAGCCTATTGAAATCAAATTTAAACAAACTCAAACTAATAGCATTATTGAGTTTAACCTTGAGCGGACCAATGACAACCAAGGCTCAGTCTAATCAACCTTCTCAAAACTCTAAAAAAGGTATTAATAAAGAGATTTCAATTGATACATCTAAGGATCAACCTGTCGAAGATTATCTTGTCGAGAAAGCAGTATTGTTTATGGTGAAAACTGGATTAGATAAAGAGACTTTTACTATACCTGAAGCATATGGCAACTTTTATTTATCATTTTCCAAAAATGGCATTACTGTAATAAATAAAGATCAAAAAGGCTCATCTCTTTGTGGCATAAACGGTCCGAATGGTTTTAAATGCTATATATCTAACGGAAACGATGTAAAAGAAACAAAAGACGAAAAAAATAGAGACTTGTTGCTTTTTGCATTAAGCTCCCCTCAAAATCCTTATTCTGCTACAAATTCTCCTAGCAATAATCCTTATATTAGCAACTCATCATCTGTCAATTATGAATTTACTGACCAAGGTTATAGTGGTTCTTATCAAACTGATAAAGTTGATGTCAACTCCTTGCTTCCGAAATTAACCAAAGATCCTTCAAGCAACGAATTTGTTTGTGGGCCACTTAGAGGAAGCAATAATACGATTTTGCTTGCTCAGGCTCAAGCAACTTTATGTAGAATAGTTGTAGAAGATCATGTTTATCAAGAATTATCAACAAAAAGCCAACTAACAGAACAAGAGCGAAATTTTGTTGAACAGCATGCTAGAGAAATTGGAAATTGGGGTTTAACAAGAAATAAGAAAGGCGAGCTTCAAAGAGAAGGTGGACAACAATCGTCTCAAACCAACGTAACTCATATCTACCATAGTACTTCCTACAGTACCAATCGTTAATTAACAAAATTAATTAAATAAATATAAATTACGGCGGATAATCCCACTTCTTTTGTGGCATGATTTACGTATATTCATTCTTTTCTTTTGAAAATCTCCTTTGAAGCAATTTGAAGGAGATTTTTGTTTAGAAAAGAATTTTTTGCTAAAAATCAAATGTAGCTAAACGAACTAGTCTATAAATGATAAATTGGTTATAATAAAGAGAACGAAAACATGGCAGTTTTTAATACTAAAAAAGCTCCCAAATTTTTTGGGAGCTTTTTGATGAATAACAGAAATTATATAAATCCGTTCTGTCTGAACCATTCATCAATATTAAAGTCTTTCTGTCCTATTTCATTATCTATATGGGTATAGCTTTCTTCTTCCAATACCTTTTGGGCTTTTTCTATTGAACCGTGATAATTTAATACTACCACTTTTTCAACTGATTTGGTTTGGCGCATTCTGGAAAATTGATAAACAGCTCCCAATATAGCTTTGGCTGATTGATGAGATGTCAAAGTTCCATCTTTGCCAGTTCCCAACTCAGGAATAGCAACACTTTTCAAACCAAGTTTTTCAGCCTGTGCTAAAGTATGCATAACAGCACTGAACACCGTCATAAACTGATGAGATCTATCAGCACCGATGGTTACAACGTTAGATAAATACACATTATTTTTACCACTCTTAGTAAAAATAGCATCACCATATTTTAAATCTTTACTTTGAGCCATATCATCAAATTCTTTAATTCCCGCATACATACCTGCTCGGCAAATTGATGCTCCTACTCCGCCATAAGAAGCCTTGTTGATAAATTCAGGTACAACTATGCAATTTGCCTCTTCATTAACTATATCGCCCGTTTTAATTTCGACGTCTATTTCAGCAATTTTTTTAGTAGTTTGGGAATTTGTTGCGCTTATATCTTTAAATTCCTGTTTTAATGATCGCTCAAATAATTTCTTGATAACAACTTTAATGTCTGCTTTTTCATAAATGGCTTGGTATAAAGCTTGTGAAATCGGCATATCAATATTGTTATTATCAGCGATAATTTTTACTGCTTTTAAGGTTGGCACACCCTCGGCCAACTTCTCAAATGTTTCTCCACGAGCAAATTTTTCACCAAACATGCGGTTATGACTATGTTTGGAAAATAACGTAGCTTCATAATCTCCTAAGTGCGACAGTCCATAAGCGGTCATCGGATTGCCACCGTAAAATTTTATCAAACGTCCAACCTCAACCGGAGCACGGGCTATTAACGCACCTTTAAGGCCACTCCATCCCAATCCGTCAAGAATACCTGCAGCTAACCCCATTACATTTTTTAAGGCTGCTCCTATCTGGTTACCTATCAAATCATTTCCATAATATAATCTGATAAGGGGGCTCTGCATAATGTTTATGACGTATTGTTTGGTCATATCATCATCACTATCAACAACCGCAGCCGAAGGTATGCCTGCCATATAATCTTGCACATGTCCAGGACCACCGAGAGTAGCAATATAAATATTTTGGCTAATTTCTTCCCGCATAATATCAAGCATTCTTTCGCCAGATGGCTCTTCCAGTCCTTTCATCGCCAACAAAAATGTTTTGCCTTTCAAATCATATGCACTTAATTCTTTACAAAGGCCTCGAAAATATTGGCATCCGATAGATATGATAATAAAATCATTTTCCAAAACCTTAGCCAAATTATCAAACAAAAACATATTGTCACTCAGTGCCAAATAAGAGTTTTTGCGAGTTTTTTCCAGTTCAATAAAATTAGGTGAAGTCGGAATATCATACATATAAACTTCGTCAGCCTTGCCATAATTGGCAACATACCATCCTAAAAATGTGCCCCAACGACCACATCCGATTAGTGATATTTTAGTCATAGTTACTTCAAGCCTTTCAATGCTATTGTAGTTAATGAAGCTATGTTAGACCATTAAAAACATTTTCGCAACGGCAATATTACAAAAACAAGATACGTGGTGGATTAAAAAATTACAATTCGCCTTTTTTGGCGCGTTGGCGAGTTACAATCGCCTTAATATGATCAAAATGTTCAAAAGATTGATAAGCATAATCCAAACTTTTTTTGTCGCAGTCATAAAACACTTGATTGGCCAATGTGCTTATCGCATCATCAATACGTTTGAAGGCGGCATTATAGTCGGCATTGTAGTTATTTTTGACTCTTTTTTGAACGATAGCATGATACGCCGAAATGGCCTTTACCGTCTCATCAGCCGAATTTGCATATCCCTTTTCTTCAAAGTCACGCATAATCCGTGCTGTTGTTTGGTAAAAGCACTTATTAGTCAGGATACTTTTTTGTATCTTATTATTGCTATCAATTATCATTTTATTCAACAATCCATAGTTCTATTATTGGGTGCTATCATAAAATAATAAAAAAATCAAGCTTTTTTGTCCAACCGATAACAGTATAGCAAAAAAATGCTAACAATATGTTAACAATCAAATTGATGTGCGCGCTACGGTCAGCCAATCAACCGATTTGGCTCCGGCGTGTTTCAAAACCTGAGTACATTCTTTAAGCGTTGAGCCGGTTGTGAGAACATCATCTATCAACAAAACTCTTTTACCCTTGATTAGTTGACCATTCTTTACACCAAATGCACCTTGCAAATTTTTCAATCGGGCAAACCCTTTGCATTCTACTTGTGACTTGGTTCGACGAATCTTACGCAAAACGGAATTATTAACCTCAATACCGGTCAACTCAGACAATTCTTTACCCAAAAGTGATGACTGATTATACTTGCGCCAAATCAAACGAGTGTAATGCAAGGGAACCGGTATTATCACATCCACACCGGATTTAAAAATTTCGTTGCCGGCAACAAACATCATCTTGGCCAGTAGCGAAGCTAATTCCGTGTGATCGTAAAATTTAAAATCCAAAATTAATTTTTTGGAAAAATCATCATAGGCAAAAGCTGAACGTGAAAGGCGAAAAGGTTTACGTTTGTTTTGCAAACATTGTCCGCACAACAAATGGACATTATCTTCAGCCGCAACTTCGCCCAAAGGTTGACCGCAACGATGGCAAACCGGAGATTTGAGAAATTCAATTTCCCGAATGCAAGTATCACAAAGGCCTTTATCTTCAGGCAAAATTTTTCCGCAGATGACGCAACGAGGCGGTAATATAAAATTGAGAATTTTATGCCAAATCGTCATTTTAGGTTAACCAACGCTTTAGTTATGTCGCTGACAGTGTTTACCACTATCATACCGGCATCAGCTAACGCATCTTTTTTATCCTGAACCGAAACATAGCCATTGGTCAGGATATCTCCGGCATAACCCATATTGTGATCAAACGGCATGGCATCACCGGCAACAAAGGCTATAACCGGTTTTTTGTTGTGTTGGCGTTTATACCATTCGGCAGCAGCTTCTTCAAACGGCCCGCTCAGCTGACCTATCATCACGATTGCCTTGGTTTCATCATCATGATTAAACGCTGATATCACATCAATAAAATCAACACCAATCAAAATGTCATCACCCAAACCAACTACTGTTGATTGTCCCAATCCAGCACGATTGATGGAAAGAACTGCCTCATAGGTCAAAGTTGATGAACGCGAAACAACGCCGATATTGCCTTTTTTATGAATATCAACGGGGAAAATACCTAATCTGGCTTCATCGGGAGTGATAATTCCCGGCGTATTCGGGCCGATAAGTTTGGTTTTGCAACCACGAAGCATTGCTTTTATTTCAAGCATATCTCGCAAAGGAACATCGGCAGCAATACTGACTGCCAAATCCAACTCGGCTTCAACCGCCTCACGCACAGCCGCTTTCAACTGTGATGCCGGAACATACATAACACTGGCAGTAGCTTTGGTTTCTTTGACGGCTTCTTGTAAAGTGTTAAAAACCGGAAGACCTAAATGCAAAGTTCCGCCTTTATCAGGGGTTACGCCGGCGACAACTTTGGTGCCATAATCCAATGAATTTTTGACATGGAATGAGGCTTGGGTACCGGTTATACCTTGGCATACAACAAGAGTATCTTTGTTAACAAAAATCGCCATTAGACCGCAGCCTCCATTTCTTTAAGCAGTTTGTCGACTGCTTCTTCTTGAGTATCTGCCCATATAACCGGCAAATGTGAATTGTTCAAAATTTCATGAGCCATATCTTTATTGGTTCCTTCAAAGCGAATCACCATCGGAACATTAAGTCCGGCCTCGGCGGCGGCGGCAATAATTCCATCTGCTATCAAATTGCATCGCACAAAACCGCCCAAAATATTGAGCAATATTCCTTCAACGCGCGGATTGGTCATGATTATCTTGATGCCGTTAGCGATTTTGTCCTTATCAACACCGCCTTTTACATTGATAAAACACGCGGCACCACTGCCTTTTTCTTTGAGCAAATCCATCGTTGACAGCGCCAATCCATCGCCGTTGACAATACATCCAACCGATCCTGAAAAATCATGATAAGTAAACTTATAGCGTCTAGCCTGTAATTTTCGCTCGTCCAAATCACTGTCATCACGCAGAGTTGCAATATCAGGATGGCGAAACAGAGCATTGTCATCAAGCGAAATTTTAGCATCCAACGCTAATAATTCGCCGGAAGATGTAACGCCAACCGGATTAATCTCTATCATAGTAGCATCCAAACCCAAAAAGGCTTTGTGCAAACCATTAACCAACTGCTCCAAGTGAGGAAGAGTGCGTTTGGGTAATTTTAAAAACTTCATTATGTGCTGAATCTGCTGTTGTGAAGTTGTGCCCAAGGTATTGAGCGAAAGGTGTAAAATTTCGTCAGGATTATTAATCGCTTTTTCAATAATATTGCCATCAGGAACATTTGCTGCCAACAAAACCAATTCAGAAGTTATGCGATCTATGGTCAACCCGAGGTAGAAACTTTTTTTGACTTTTTGAAAAGCCTCAACATAAATTTTATTAACCACTTTGCCCTTTGGTCCGGTTTGGATGGTAACCAAGGTATTGCCAAGCATTTTTTCGGTTTCGCTGGCAACAGCACGACGATTTTTGACCAGACGAATTCCTCCGGCAACACCGGCCGATTTTTCTAAGAAAAAGCCTGATTGTCTGGCACCGGATTGAATTTGCGCCTTGAGCACCCATGGTCCATGACTGCTGACTTCGACGGCTACGGCTGAAGCTTCTTTAGGAGTATAAGCTATCTTGCCATTCGGAACACTTATTCCGAAGTGCTTCAGTACATTTTTGGCTTGATACTCATGAATATTCATACCGCTTTTACCTTACTCCATAACAACCGCATAATGCTTAATTTTTTCAATCATCGCCTCTAACCCGTTGCGCCGTGAAGGTGATAAATGTTCACGCAAGCCCAAAGAAGCAAAAATTCCATCAATATCCATACTTTTAATCTCGGACGGGGTTTTGTTGTTATATATACTCAAGACAATGCCTATCAAGCCTTTAACAATCATCGCATCACTGGTTCCCAAAAAAGACAGAGTATTATCAGCCTTCTTTTGCGGAACAAGCCAAACCTGAGATTGACAACCCTTCACCTTCCATTCTTCGGTCAAAAACTCGGGCGGCAAATCGGGCAAACTTTCGCCAATTTCAATAATATAGCGATATTTATCCTCCCATGAGTCAAAGAAAGACATGTTGTCAATTATTTCTGCGATTTCCATATTCAAAACCACTCTCCCTTGCTTGTTTTTGTAGCATTTTAATTTGTTATACGCAACAAAAAAACTTTCTGATACACAACCGACATTTGAAAGAATATTTACTTGACAAAAAATAAACAAAATCTTATTATACCCGCACACTTGAGATTTTGCGAGGTTGATAATATGTTGAAAGTTAAAAAGTTCGCCGGCAACTATAAAGAAATTTTACCCTTGGCTGATGTCTATATGCGCTCATATAATGAGCTGTCAAAAGGCTATAAAACCAAAGAAGAGATGGCTTTGTACACCAAATTTTCATTTATAAAAAAACTGGAAAAGTGGGCAATTAATCAAGAAAAGGGCAATGAACCTTTTATCTATGTCTTGCATCAGAATGGCAAGCCTTGTGGAATCATGAGACTTAATCCCATACCTGAAGATTATCGCTATATTAATCAAGATTTGCAAGCCGTTGAGCATGAGACCGGCGAGTTAGACGGATGGAAAATGGCGCGTCAACGTAAAATTCAATATACTCGGAATCCCAACTATGAGAAAAATACACTAATCTTAAATCAGATTTATATTGCGCCGGAAGCTCAAAAGCAAGGTTTAGGAACTTATTTTATTAAAACGGTATTTCAAGAATTACAGCAAAAAGGTTTTAATCAATTTATCGTGGAATATAATGATAATAATACTAATGGCAAAAAATTTCATGAGAATGTTTTGTGTGCTAAAAAGGTAGCTCATACTTCGGATTTTGACCACATCACATCGCAAAACAATAAAACGGAATTTTGTTTGTCTCCGGTATCAATCGGAATAAGCCGATTTTCTGATGTATTACGTAATATTGCAATCAAAGAAAGATTTTTCACCAAAGTAGTAGGACGCTGATTATGCTGACTAAAGTTAAGGATTGGGTTGATAGTTTCGGTAATCCGATAGAATTATTGTGCTATCCATCGTATCCATCTGATGACAATATTTTGTTGGTGGCACGTTTTCATGGTGATGAGCCGGAGGGGGAATTTTGCTTGCGACAATTGCTGTCGGAATTAGAGCAAAATAAGTGGCAATCCCCTTATAATATCTATATTTTGCCTTGCCTAAACCCCAGCGGGAAAAAGCTTTTCACTCGGGCGAACGGACATGGGGTTGATCTCAATCGCAATTATCCAACCGAAAATTTCAGCTCAACCTGCGTCAATCCGCATGTCAAAGAAATTTCCTCCGGTCAACCGGCATCCGAGATTGAAACGCAAATCATGATGGATCTGATTAATGGTTACAACTTTAAGCGCATACTCTCCATCCACTCGGATTTGCACCTGATTGATTATGATGGACCGGCGAAAGAACTGGCCTTAAAATTCAGCCAAATTTGCGGTTATCGTTTGGTTGATGAAATCGGCTATCCGACCAACGGTTCGTTTGGCACTTGGGCGGGAATTGAAAGAAAAATTCCGCTGATTACGGTTGAAACATGGCATGCCGAAAATGAAGAAGATATGGCAAAAATTTATGCTGAGCTAAAACCGGCAATTTTAGATTTTTGTAATTTGAAATAATCATAAAAAAATTTTATAATATATTTTTTATCGTCATTCTTGATTCCGACTCGGAAGCTGAGATTTAAATCAAAAAAAATACGGCATCGTGATTCTGGGTGTTATATTTGTTAGTTTTCTCAAACTATAGATGAAAAGTTACTATTTAACGATTAAATAGCAAGACAGCTTGGCTTTCTCAAAGCCAAGCTGTTTTTTTTACTTTGCAATCTTAATTATTTTCATTCCACTTGCGGTTGCCAATGTCATCACGGATGGTTTTGACGATATAATCATCACCTTTTTTATAGGCACTGAAACCGATAATATCCTTAATATTGTATTGCTGACGACCGATGGTAACAATATCTCCCTCAATCCAAAGTTCAGGATGAGCTTTGAGCATGGTTATATTATCGGAGGTCGGATAACGTTGTCGCCATGATTGTTTGATAAAACCACCGCCACGAGTTGAAACCAGTTCTAATTTACCATCATCATTCTTAAAAGCTATCGCTTTGAGATGGTCGCCAACCAGCACATCAGGGGTGCGCACAAATAATATACTCAACAAGCCTAAGCCTATGGCATAAGCGCCCCAAATTCGCCAACGACAAAACCAAATACTCAACCACAATCCGCCAAAGACTATAGCCAAAAGTCCGATGGTCGGCATCGCCTGAACATAAAATCCGGCATAAGGCAATGAAGAAACATATTCCGTAATATGATTAACCCAATCGATACCAAAGCCTGCTGCGATTAAAAACGGCTTGTCCCAACCCAAAGGTAACAGCAACAGGCTGAACAGCACACAAGGCATGATGACAAAACCGATAATCGGTCCGGAAGCCAAGTTGCCCAAAGTGGTATAAATTGCCACCATGTTAAAATGATAAATGGCAAAAGGCAAAGTAGAAAGTGAGGCAATAAAGTCTGTAATCAATATACCGAATATATATATCTTAAAACCCTGCCAAAACTTGTTGCCTTTGGCAAAATATGAGTGAATTGCGCTCGAATATTTTTCATAAAAAGCCACCAACCCGATGGTTGCGGCAAATGACATCTGAAAACTGGGCGAAATAAGAACTTCCGGCGATAATAACAGTATGATAAATGCCGCCAACCCAACCGAATACATCGAAATTGCCCGACGGTTGGTTATGACTCCGATTAAAACGACCGCAATCATAATAAATGCTCTTTGTGCCGGAACTGCCATGCCGGAAATTAACAAATAGATAAAGCTGGTAATCAGCGCACACCAAGCTGCAATTTTACGCGAATCGAAGCGTAAAGCCATCGGCGGAACAAGTGCTAAGCCTAAGCGCACGATAAAAAACATCAATCCGCATAATAAACTCATATGCAAACCGGAGATGGCCAAGAAATGCGCCAAACCCGAATTGCGATATTGATCATATTGCTCAGGAGAAATCAAACTTTTATCACCGGCAATAATCGCTGCCGCAACCGAAGATTCCGCAGGCGGCAACAAGCGCATAATGTGGCGCACCAATCTTTGGCGTAACCGTGCTATTTGTGAACCAAACCAGCCCGGAGATGAAACATCACATTCTGCGGGGAAAAAATTGCTTTCGGCATAACCGCTACCTTTAAGTCCCTCAAAATAATTTTTGCGGTCAAGCTGATATCCGCCCACTGCCGTTTCTACTGCCGGAGGCATAATGGTTCCAACTTGCTCAACACAATCACCAATTGACGCAACTTTGTCATTAGAGCGTTGCACAATGCGATATTTGCCGGAATATTTATTGCCATCAAAATCTTCCAATTCATCAAAAGTGAAGCGTTGTTTGCCTTTGTAATTGGTGTCTATTTTAGTAATCACGCCTTTGAGATAAGAGGTTTTGCCATATAAATCATGCGGAAAATTGCTGATATAAATGCTTTTTAATTGTATGATGGCAAAACCCAATACAAAAACAAAAATTGCCGCTAAATAATAAAGCACCCGCATACGCCGGCGAAAAATAATCGCAATCACTATCAGCGCTTCTACTGTCCATAAAGTTATCCATTTATTAGGTTCCTCAGACAGAAGAAAATAACTGCCGATACCGCAGCCAAACAACACCGGAAGCCACAAAATGCGGCGGGAATAATCTGATTTCCAACAAGATATCAATAATTCTAACATTGTATAGCCTTTAATATTACTGCCGCAGCCTGATTGCTCGGCGTATCATTACCATTGCTCAAATATTGCTTTATATCATCAAAACCCTGCATTTGTTTTTGATAAACTTGTGCATGGGCTAAGAGCTCATCAATATGATCAGCAATATTTTGCGGAGTACAATCATGTTGCAAAAGCTCAGGAATAACCGGACGATCCAACATGATATTGGTTAAATTTACATATTTTATTTTTACCAAGCTCTTAGCCAAGTAATAAGTCAAAGGCGAAATTTTATAGGCAATAATGTGAGGAATGCGACACATTGCCAACTCCAAAGCCACAGTGCCGGAAGCCGCTATTGCCGCTGATGAAGCCTGAAAAGCACCATACCTTTCGTTTTCGCTTGTTACCACTAACAAGGGTAAATCACAACCTTTAACCATATTTTGAACTCTTTGGGCAACCGTGGTTACCGTCGGCAGAACAAAAAACATATCAGGGTGTTTGGCATACAGCTTTTGTGCCGCAGCCAAAAAATCAGGCAAAAGCCGACTTACTTCATTGTGGCGCGAACCGGGAAGAATTGAAATAATTTGTTTGTTATCGGCAATATTGTGGCGACGACGAAATTCTGCACCGTCAGCCTTTAAGGCGGCGCTTTCAATTACCGGATGTCCGACAAAAGTTGTTTTTAAGTGATAAGGGGTAAAATATTGCGGTTCGTTAGGAAGCAGTGTCAATAACTCATCAACATATTGATACATAGTTTTAGCGCGACGCTTTTTCCATGCCCAAACTTGCGGTGCAACGTAGTGAATTTGTTTTATTCCGGTATTAAGTTTGCGTAATTTTTTATGAATCCGGCTACAAAAACTCCAACTATCAATCGTCACTACCACATCAGGTTTTTGCTTGACTATATCGGCAACTGTCTGTTTAATCCGGCGCAAAACATTAGGAATACTGGGAATAACTTCGGCCAATCCCATGACCGCCAATTCAGAGATATCAAACAGTGATTGCAATCCTTCCTGCTGCATGGTATCACCGCCAATGCCGCAAAATTCAACAGCATTTTTTTGACGCAAGGCACGCATCAAACGCGAGCCCAGCAAATCACCGCTCGGTTCACCGGCAATCAAATAGACCTTAATTTTTGCAGAGCTCATCCGGGAGTACCCCCATTATAAACATTCCATATTTATCAGCCAAAGCAACCGCTTGTGCTTGGTCGACAATCAAGCCGTTGCCGGCATGGACAACAACACCTCGCAAACCGCTCTCATGAGCCCCCTCAATGGTTTTTATCCCAATGGTCGGCAAATCAATCCGCATATCTTGTTGCGGTTTGCGCAGTTTGACCAAAACTCCGCCGTCACCCTTACGACGGTAGTCTTTACAACGGCGTATCAACTCGTCGGTACCTTCAATCCCTTCGACACCCAGTACCAAGCCATGTTGTACAACAACCGATTGTCCGACATCCAATTTGCCGAGTGCAAAAGCAACCTCCACTCCCCTTTGAATATCAATCATATCAGATTTAGAAGGTTTATGTTTGGTCAATAAGCCTTGCGAAATCAGTAAATCCGGCATCAGTTCATGAATACCTTTAACATGCATACCCTCTTTTTCAATTTCGGATATGACTGCTCGCAAAATACCGTCATCACCCAATGCCTTAGCTCCGACTTTGGCAAAAAAGGCCGTAGTACGCAAATCAGGTACCAAATCAAAAAAACTGGGGCGGCGAATAGTGCCAATCATCACTACATCGGTAACTTTTTCTTGAGCAAAATACTTAAATCCGCTACCGGCTTGACCGATGCGAATCCAGCGATACGCAAATTCCTCACCCTTAAAAAATGATTTATCGGCGTTACCCTCTATGGCCAAAGCGACAAAATCTATGCCATTTTGCCGACAATGTTCAATAAGCATTGCCGGTATATTTCCCCCGCCTGCAATAATTCCGAGTTTGCGTGTTTTATTGGTCATTCATCAGCCCTTTAATATAAAAAAAACTTGATATTATAACGACACATTATTTCTCAAAAAACAGCGGCCATTGCTTACAAAAAACAAACTGACGACCATTTATCAAAAGAAATCTTAAGCCATCATATATCAAGCTTTGTAAAAATTGGCTTAACAAAAGTGCCAAGCCAATTTACAACCTCTTCTAAGAGGTATTCTTCCCTAGCCTCAAGCCGTCATAACTTTGCGACGACCGGCCAAACCTTCAATTATAAACTCAACTTGCTCCATTACTAACGGATTATCTTTGTACTTTTCTTTAGCTTTTTCCAAACGAATGTCAAAGTTGTCTTCTTCGCTCTTGAAAATGTACATAAAAGCATGACTAACCGATTTAACATCAGCTTCCGACATACCGCTGCGCATCATGCCGATGCGATTAAGTCCGCGCAATTTGCCGCGATCTCCGGTAACAATACCAAAAGGAATAACATCTCTGGCAACTCCGGAAAGGCCGCCAATCATAGCTTTGCGACCAATACGGCAGAATTGATGTACTGCACAATTGCCGCCCAAAACAGCACCATCGCCGAGACGAACGTGTCCGCCAATAACCGCATTGTTGGTCATAATCACATCGTTACCGACGACACAATCGTGAGCAACATGGGAATTGACCATAAACATGCAATTATCACCGACAACCGTTGTTTGGTGCTCTTTGGGTGTTCCGGCATGTATTGTAACATTTTCTCTGATGACGTTATTTTTGCCAATAATAACTTTGGCGCCGGGGACAAACTCGTTACCATGATCCTGCGGACCGGTACCTAAGCAAGCACCCGGAAAAACAACAGTGCCATCACCAATGGTGGTATCACCATAAACAGTAACACGAGCCAAAAGTCTTACATTTTCACCAATTTTGGCTTGTGAGCTAATCCAACAGAAAGGACCGATCTCGGCGGTATCGGCAATCTTTGCGCCGTCCTCAATGACGGCTGAAGGATGAATCTTTGACATTTACTTAATAGTCCTAAAATGTTTAATCTAAATTTCACCTTAAAAGCTTTTTTAACATAAGGCAAAACACAAAAATTTAACAAATATTACAATCATTAATATTCGCGATTTTATTATTATTTATCAAACTATTATCTAGCTTAAATTCTGCGAAAATCTTGGGTGCGAATTTTGCGATCAATATCACGATTTTTGATAGTCTCGCGTTTGTCATAATTCTTTTTACCAAAACCCAAACCGATTTCTAATTTTGCTCGTCCGTGGTTATCAAAAAACAACTTTATGGCAACAAGCGTGGCACCTTTGCGTGCAAGCGCATTGGTGATGTTAATAATCTCACGTTTGTTAAGCAATAGTTTGCGTGTCCGCTTTTCTTCGTGACTGGCATAACCTTTGTTGGTATATTCGGCAATAAACATATTGAGAATAAATATTTCGCCGTCTTTTTCCATGCCATAAGCATCGTTGATATTGGCATGTCCAAGCCGCAAAGATTTAACTTCCGTGCCGGTGAGAATTAGTCCGGCCGTAAACTTTTCTTCAATTTGATAATCAAAATTGGCGCGGCGATTGTTGGCGACAACTCCGGTTGAAATTAAATTTGATTTTTTCTTATCTTTTGCCATTTTTTATTCTTTCCAATTTTGCCAAATGGCCCGACGAACCTTATAAGGTAATCCGGAATTGGCAAATTCCAAATGGTGTGCTACAAAATCGTTCCATTGTTCGGTACTTAACAGAATATTGCCCTCATCTTGCGGAATAATCCAAAGCCTTCCTAAAGCTACCTCTAACTCACAACCACCCAAAGTGCAACCCTTAAAATTTTCGCCTTCAGCAATAATACGGTGCACACTTTCGGCTTCGGGAGAATAATTGCCACCTCCGATTGAACGAATCAGCTCACCCAAAACCAAACGAGTAATTTCCTCATCACTATCAGCCAAATTCTGCAACGAAATTGAAGCGGCTTTATTGCCAAACCACCGCACATAATCACTCACAAATCTGTCACAAAGGTTTTGCAAAAATTCTCTGGTATGTTGCAGGATTGCGGCGGTTTGCGCCAATTTGGCTTCATCAATGCCGATATCTTGCAACTGAGGTAAAAATTTGCGAATCTTAACTCTGACAAAGTCGGTAATATCATTCATCGGATCTTCAACCCAAGATACATCTTTGTCTTTGAGATATTGTTTTAAATCATCGGGCGAGGCATCAAGCTGCGGACGGATAATTGTAATTCCATTGCGCTCGGATAGAGGTAAAATTCCGCTCAACCCGAATACTCCGCTCCCCCGTGACAAACGCAACAAAAATGTTTCGGCTTGATCACGGCGGTGATGTCCGGTCGCCAAATATTTAATATTATGCCGGTGGCAATAGTCAAACAACAGATTATAGCGCGCCTGTCGTGCCGCCTCCTCCACTCCGGTTTGCGGTTTTTGACCTTCCCATGTCAAAATATGATGTTCTATACCGAATTTTTGCATAATCGAGGCCACATATTCAGCCTCGTTTTTTGATTCAGGACGCAGTCCATGGTCAACTGTTAATGCTATTATATTTTTGCCCTGTTCATGGAGAGACAAAGCAAGCGCCAGCGAATCCGCACCACCGGAAACCCCAACCGCTATTATTGCTTCTTCAATTCCGTGTTGAACAAAAAAATCCTGCATAACCTATTTTTTACATTCCAATTCTGCGGCCAACTTGGCAGCTTTGTCTTTTAGGACATCCGAAGCCTTGGGAAATTCTTTGGGCAGATTGGTAAACGCAGTACACGCCTCATCTTTTTTGCCCAACATCTGCATTGACATTCCCAATTTTAAGATATTGTCGGCTCCCTTATGACCATTTTTATACTTTTCATAACCGGTTGCAAAAGCCACAGCCGCTTTAGTGTAGTCCTTTTTGCCATAATATGATTCACCAAGCCAATACTGAGCATTATCGGCCAAAGCATGATTGGGATATTTGGTTAAAAGGGTTGTAAAACGAGCCGTGGATAAATCAAAATCATTGGCTTTGATGGCATCCAAACCTTCTTGATAAATCTGGTCGGGTGATTTGGTGTTAACCTCGGGCAAAGCCTCACCTTTAGCAATTTCACCACCCAATATAGCTGCCGGAGCTGCAGTTGCAACCTGGGCTTCAAATTTTTTAGCTGGTTCTTTATTGGCAGATGCGACACTCAAATCGGAAGACGCTGTGGTCATACCTTTGCCTTCAAGCATATTAAGGCGCAAATCAATATCTTTGTTGATATTAGAGATTTTGTCTTCCAAAGCTTTTAAGTTGTGCTCCAACATATCAAGCCGACCATTAAGCGAGCGCACAGTTTCATCCATTTGGGTCATTTGCATAACCACATCCTCGCCGGAAGAATTGCCCATGCGAGCAGCTTGGCGTTGCAAAATTTGCACCTCTTCACGCAAATTTTCAATTTGGCGCTGGACATCCGATACCGCCCAAACATCATTGGAAATAAATCCCATAATGCCTGCCAAAACTACTCCGGATAATAATGCTTTTTTCATTTTTGCCTCGCTTTAATAAAATTTGTTTTTTCAAATCTAAAACAAATTATCACAAATCTCAAGAATAAAAAATATGCTCTGAACTATTAGCCCAGAGCATATCATAAAACCTCAAAAAGGTATTAGTTAGCAGCTACAACTGTAACAGCACGACGGTTTTGAGCCCAAGCGGTTTCGTTGTTGCCCAAAACAGCCGGTCTTTCTTTACCATAAGAAATGGTAGAGATTCTGTTGGCTGCAACACCTTTAGATACCAAGTATTGTTTTACGGCATTGGCACGTCTTTCACCCAAAGCCAAGTTGTATTCTCTGGTACCTCTTTCATCGCAGTAGCCTTGAACAACAACATTTACATTGTCATGGCTCTTCAACCATTTTGCTTGAGAGTTCAAAACTTCAGCAGCATCAGCAGAAATAGCTGAGCTATCAAAAGCAAAGAATACTCTGTCTTCGGCGTTAGCCATAAAATCACGAGCTAATTTAGATTCACATTCGCTGCCACCGAACAAAGCGCTCTCACTCAAGGTTGAGCAAGCAGACAAAGCCATAACAGCACAAACCAAACTTAAAAGTTTTTTCATTTTAATTTTCTCCATATGGGTTTTAAATTTATCTCAGTTGCATAACAACTAATACAGGATTAACTTAACAATAAAAACTTAATTTTCAACTAAAAAACATCATGTTTTGCAACTTTTTTTATCATTGCTGAGTTTTTTATCGAGCGTTAAGCCTTTATTGCCTAGATAATCGCCCAAAAATACTTTTTCACTATAAACTTAAGATTTATTTGCACCATCTGGTTTGGCGAAGTGCTTCGCCGACTGCCAAGGCAGCAGAAATTGCCATATTGATTGAACGTGCATTCGGGTTCATCGGTATGGTGAGCCTGGCATCGGCCATTTGATGCACGGCTTCGGGAACACCCGCCGACTCGCGCCCCATCAAAATAATGTCGTTTTCTTGGAAACAAAAATCGGTATAAGGTTGAGTGGCGTGTGTTGTCATCAAAACGATACGTCCGTATTCTTGAGGATTATCAGCACGAAACTTTAGAAAATCTTCCCACGAATCGTGACGGCGATATGAAGCAAAATCCAAATAATCCATACCGGCACGCTTCATCGCTTTTTCATTAAACAAAAATCCGCATGGTTCAATAATATCTATCGGCAAATCAAGGCAAGCGCCCAGACGCAACAGGGTTCCGGTGTTTTGCGGAATATCGGGTTGAAATAAAGCAAGCCGCATTTTTTAGATTCTACCTACACATTAAACAAAAAATTGAGCAAATCGCCATCTTGGACGACATAATCCTTGCCCTCGGAGCGCATTTTACCGGCTTCTTTGGCGCCTTGCTCACCACCAAACTTGACAAAGTCATCAAACGAGATGGTTTCAGCTCTGATAAATCCGCGCTCAAAATCAGAGTGAATAATTCCGGCGCAAACCGGAGCTTTAGAACCTTTGATAAATGTCCAAGCGCGCACTTCTTTCGGTCCGGCGGTAAAATAAGTTTGTAAGCCTAAAAGCTCATAGCCCTCGCGGATAATTTTGGCCAAACCGGTTTCACTCAAGCCTAAATCAGCCAAAAATTCAGCCCGCTCTTCCTCGCTCTCAAGCTGGGCAACTTCCGCCTCAATCGCTGCCGAAATCACTACGGCGCGAGCATTTTCTTGTTTGGCTTTGGCAAAAACTTTTTTAGAAAATTCGTTACCGTTAGCCGCCGAAGCTTCATCAACATTGCAGACATACAAAACCGGTTTAGAGGTCAAAAGCTGCAAATTTTTATAGGCTTTGCAGGCATCTTTGTTGCTCTCGTCCGGCTTGGCGGTGCGGGCGGGTTTGCCTGCCTTTAAGGCCTCAATAACAGGTGTCATCACTGCAACATTAACAATCGCTTCTTTGTCGCCGCCACGAGCTTTTTTGGTGGCCTGATCAAGACGTTTTTCCAAAGATTCCAAATCGGCAATCATTAATTCGGTTTCAACAATTTCGGCATCGCGAATAGGATCAACCGAGCCTTCAACATGAGTGATATTGTCGTCTTCAAAACAACGCAAAACATGGATTATGGCATCAACCTCTCTGATGTTGGCCAAAAACTGGTTGCCCAAACCTTCGCCTTTGGATGCTCCTTTGACCAAACCGGCAATATCAACAAACTCCAATTGCGTTGGGGTTACCATCTTCGGTTTTACCATTTCCTCTAAGATTTTTAGGCGCTTGTCCGGCACGGCTACTCTGCCGACATTAGGCTCAATCGTGCAAAAAGGAAAATTAGCCGCTTGTGCCGCAATAGTTTGGGTTAACGCATTAAACAAAGTTGATTTGCCGACATTAGGCAGACCTACAATACCACAATTAAATCCCATAATCAAAAAACTCCGAATCTTAAGGTTTTAAACTTGTGCCAAGTTATAAAACACTAAAACCGTTTTGGCAAATAATTTTTAACCAACCAAGGCGCTGAAAGTCGCTTCTGAAACCAATTTGTCGTCAACATAAGCCTTGGCTTCAAAAACATATACCTTACCATGCGATTTAACCTTTTTGGCATGCATCTTAAGCTGGCAATCCGGCACCACCATGTGACGAAACTTAACTTTGTCAATCGACATAAAAAAGACTTGTGTCGGTGGTTCGGGATCATTGCGTAATGCTTCCATCACCACACAACCGGCAGTTTGCGCCATAGCCTCAATCTGCAAAACTCCGGGCATTACCGGATTACCGGGAAAATGTCCGCGGAAAAAATCCATGTCTTTTTTGATATTTTTATATCCCATGCCCTCTTCACCGCTGGTGATAATATCAATCTTATCAACCCACAAAAACGGATCACGATGAGGCAACAGTTTTAAGATATCTTCGCGAGTATAAGTAGTCATTTTAACCTATTTCTTCCATAATTTTTGTACGCAGGCCGTTTGCTTCATAAAATCACGAGCACCGATAGCCGGAGTTCCCATAATGGTTGAACCGGCTTCAACATCACGCATAACACCGGATTGAGCGCCAATTTGCGCCATATCGCCGATATTCAAATGATCGGCGAATCCGACTTGACCGCCGGCAACAACATAATTGCCAAAAGTGCAAGATCCGGCCACTCCGACTTGAGCCACCAAGATACATCCGCGCCCTAACTTGTCATTATGCGCAACTTGTACCAAATTATCAATGCGGCAACCATCGCCGATTACCGTATCGTCCAAAGCACCGCGATCAACGCAAGAGTTGGCTCCAATCTCGACATCATTGCCGATAATCACCCTGCCCAGCTGAGCAATTCTTTGATGCTGACCGGCAACAGTTTGAAAACCGAAACCATCCCAACCGATACGCGCTCCGCCATAGATATAAACATTATTGCCAAGGATAGCATGCATAACATTGGCATTAGCGCCAATTCGGCAATTGTTGCCCAAAACACAATTATCGCCGATAGTGCAGTTGGGTTCCAGATAACAATTATCGCCAACCACCGCGCCATCACCAACCACGGCATTAGGTCCGATATAACAATCTTTGCCAATTTTCGCAGTAGGTGAAACAACTGCGCGTTCATGAATTTCCGGTGCGTGCATAATCTCGGTATACATAGCACGATTAAGTTTGATAAAAGCACTATGCGGATCATCACAGGTCAAGACAATAACTCCCTGTGGTATCAACTCAACAAATGCCGAAGTGGTAACGCAAGCAGTCGTCTTGATTTGCGATGCCATTTCTTTTTTCTTGCGATCAAAAAAGAAACAAATTTCGCCCTCTTTGTCCGAGGTTATACCGGCAATGTCATTAATCATAACCCCAACTTTGGCAGAGTCTTGCAATTCGGCACCGCAAATTTCAGCAATTTTGCTAAGCGAGAATGGTCCGTTGTTTTTATAAAAACGGCTGTCTATCATTGTAATTCCTCCCTTATAAACGAGTACCGAAATTCAGACGGAATACCTCTGTTTCATCATACTTCTCTTTGACAACCGGGAAACCGAAATCAATATCGATCTGCCCCATCGGGGAAATCCACTGGAAACCAAAACCGACTGAAACTCTAGCTTTGTCTGAGTAATATACATCATTGGTGTCAATTCCGTCAGGTTTGCCCAGCATACCAACATCAGTAAATACATGGCCTGTAATACCCAGTTCATCCAAACCAATCGGGAATCCTAACTCCGCACCGGTATATACCATCCAGTTGCCGCCCAAAGCGTCATCAGTGTGTTTGTCACGAGCACCGATACCGCCGACCTCAAAGCCACGCATTGTATAACCGCCCAAATAATAACGGTTAGCCAAACGTACCGGCTCGCCGGAATAGCCGTCAATATAGCCGGCATTAGCGAAGAACTTAAAGGTATAGTAGTCCATCATGGTGTAGTACCAATAGGCTTTACCATCGAACTTGTAGTATTTTTCATCACCGCCAAGTCCGGCAAAATCACCACCAGCCATCAAGAAATAACCGTTACGAGTAAAGTTGGCAGAATCACGTTTGTCATAAACAAAGCTGGTACCAACCGAAGAACCGGTATATTCGCCTTTTTCAGCTTTAATATATTTAGAAGCATATTGTCCGACAGAAGTGATTTCATCTTTTTTCAAGGTGTATCTCAGTTGTTGAGACAAGTCATCGGTGTAGTTCCAACCGGTGCGCAAACGACCACCGGTAGTGCGGCTGTCATAAGAACTTTCGTCTTGATAGTCCTGACGCGAATGGAACAAATCAAAACCGGCACGCAAGCGACGATCCAAGAAATAAGGCTCAGTAAAGCTGAAATCAAAATCTTGAGATTTTTGCGAAACCGCAACATCAAATGAAGCTTGTTGTCCAACACCACGGAAGTTGTTCTCGGTAACGCCGGTACGAACAAGAGCACCGTTAACTGTTGAAAAACCAACACCGACGTTAAAGTATCCGGTTGACTTTTCTTTGACATCAATATTCAAATCAGCACGGTTGCCATCTTTAGCCGATGTATCAATATCAACTTTTTCAAAGTAGTCCAGATTCTCCAAATTACGACGAGAATCTTTTATCTTGGAAGCATTGAAAGCATCACCTTCGCCCAAGCGCAGCTCGCGACGAATAACTTTGTCATGTGTACGAGTATTACCTTTGATATTAATACGATCAATAAAGAAGCGTTCACCTTCACGAATACGGAAAGTCAAATCGGCTGTACCATCTGTGGCATTACGATAGTCTTCAGGAACAACCTCGACAAAGGCGAAGCCTTTTTTACCCAATTCATCGGTCAATGCAGTTATACTCTTGTCAATATCATCGGTGCTGTAAATATCACCGGATTCAACTTCCAAAAATTTGTAAAAATCATCAGCGTTAATATCGTTAATATCTGAAACAATTTTAATGTTGTTCAGTTTATACTTTTGTCCTTCATCAACAACGAAAGTCAGAGTAAATGACTTTTTGTTGGAGCTGAGCTCGGCAACATTGGAAACAACTCTGAAATCAGCATAACCTTTTTTGTGGTAAAAACGGCGCAGTAATTCTTTGTCATATTCGGCTTTTTCAGCATCGTAATTTTCTGAAGAAGAGAATATGCGATACCAACGGCTCTCTTTGCTCATAATAACTTCTTGCAACTCTTTGGCTGAATAGTGCTGATTGCCGATAAAGTTAATCTTATCAATAACGGCTGTTGGTCCTTCATCAATATTAAATATCAAATCAACTCGATTTTGGTCACGGCGAATAATCTCAGGATTTACAACCGTGGCATAACGACCTGAACGACGATAAACTTCCATAATGCGGCGAACATCTTCCTGAACCTTAGCGCGTGAAAATGTGGAGCGTGGCGCTAAGCGAACTTCGGAAGTCAGCATTTCATCATCAATTTTGTCATTACCATCAAACAAAACTTGTGAAATTATCGGATTTTCCGAAACATGAACTCGCATCACATTGGCGGCATCAACATTAATTGATACATCCTCAAACAATCCGGTAGAATACAAATTCTTTAAGGCTGAGTTCATCGCCTCATCAGTAGTGCTAGTTCCTGATTTGATGTTGATATATGACAACACGGTTTCAGGCTCAACGCGCTGCAATCCATCAATCTTAATATCTTTGACATAGACAGATGATGCTAAGGCACTGGTTGAAGCCAACAAGCATCCTAAAAAACTTCCTATATTTATTTTTTTCATTTTACACTCCACTTGCTATAAAAATTACTTTTAAGAAAACCATCTTTTAATAAGGTGAATAATGTCATTGTATGTAGCAAAAAACATTAATGCTATCAACAAAGCAAAGCCAAATTTGAAAACCCATTCTTTGGCTTTTTCATTAATTTCACGTCTTATTACTATTTCAATTAAAAAGATTACAACATGACCACCATCTAAAACCGGTATCGGAAAAAGATTAATCAAGCCCAAATTAATTGACAATAAAGCCGTAAATACCAACAAATCTATCCATGAATTTGATTTTGATATGTCGCCGCTCATTTCGGCAATGCGCACTATACCGCCTAAGTCTTCGGTTCCCCGTGCACCGGTTATCATCTGATAAACCCCTCGCAAAGTCATGGTAGTTATACGCCAAGTCTCACTGAATGATTCCTTTAATGCTTCACCCAATGACAATTTTATCGGGCTGAATTCAATATTGTTTACCGAAGTAACCCCGACAACCGGCTTGGTTGTTTTGACACCGGATGCTTCATCATCAATAAGTTTCAGATGGACATTCACATCCAAAACATCTTCACCACGGCGTAACTTGATTGCCGAGGTGCCGCTGGTATTCATCTCAATTTCCTGTCTGAACTCCTGAAAGGTTTTGATCTCTATACCATCCACACTCAAAACCCGATCACCGGGCAAAATTCCTGCCTCTTGAGCGGCACTGTTTTCCAGCACTGTTCCAATGACCGGAGGAAAATCCATTTTGCCAAGAATAGCAAAAATACCAAAAAATACCAAAATAGCAAACAGGTAGTTGAACCCCGGACCGCCAATCACGATTGCCAATTTTTTAAACGGATTTTGATAAGCAAAAGCATATTTTTTGTCTTCATCTGACAAATCTTCTTCCTTGCTGGTTGAAGATGAAGCATCATCATCTCCCAAAAATTTACAATAACCGCCTAAGGGAATTGCTGACAGCTTCCACAATGTACCTGATTTGTCATATTTACCCCATAATTGTTTGCCAAAACCGATAGAAAATTCAGCGACCTTAACCCCACAAAGTTTTGCTACTAAATAATGTCCGAACTCGTGAACAAAAACCAATACTCCGAGTACGACTAAAAACGGGACGACATAATATATTGTGTTAATTAACCAATTCATTTAATTATCCTAATATTCAAAAGCTATTTTCATGATTTGCAACAAACCATATGTAAACGGCGCAGCAAAAATCAGTCCGTCAATACGGTCAAAAACCCCACCATGTCCGGGTATGAGATTGCTGGAATCTTTTAGGCCTAAATGACGTTTTATCGCCGATTCAACCAAGTCGCCAATTTGGGCAATAATCGTGATAATACCCGCTAAAATAACTGCATTGGCCATATATTTGTCGCCGCCGAACCAGTGACAAGCACACCAACTTATCGTTACAGACAGCAACATGCCACCAAATAAACCGGCCCAAGTTTTATTGGGAGAAATACGCGGTGCCAATTTTGGTCCATGCAAGGTAGAACCGAACAAATATCCGCCTATATCAACAGCCCAAACCGCGCACATATACCACAAAACCACTCCGGCACCATAACTAGTATACAATGCCATTATAAAACCAATACCGATTGCTATATAGGAAATACCTAACACACGCAAAAACAGATGCTTGTCGTGACGCCAACAAAAACCGCCCAACATGCTCAAAACTATAATTGTTCCGACAGCAATGTAATAAGGCGACATCATAATCGCCACCACCGTCGCTACCAGATAAGAAAGAGCTGCAAAACCTTCACTACGACCACGCAACATATGCGCCCACTCCCAAGATAATAAAGCGGCCACACCCAATGCCAAAAGCGATACAGCCTCTCTTCCGCCCAGCACGCAACCAACAACTACCGGAACCAAAATAAGTGTCGTGATCAACCTTTTGATGAAAGAATTTAATTTAGACTTTGCCATAACGCCGCTCCCTTGATTGATATTCGTTAATAATTGACTTTAACTCATCTACCGTAAAATCCGGCCATAATGTTTTGGTAAAAAATAATTCGCTATATGCGATTTGCCACAACAAATAATTGCTAATTCGTTGTTCTCCGCTGGTGCGAATCACCAAATCAGGATCAGGAATATTTTTTGTATATAAGGAATCACTGATTAATTTTTCGTTGATGTCAGCAATATCATTTTTTCCGCTTTTTACTGCTTGAGCTATATTTTTAACAGCCGCTACTATTTCTTGCCGCGAACCATAGCTTAGAGCAATACACAGCGTAAATTTATCGTTATCGACTGTGTCAGCTTCAATTTTTGCCATTTGAGCAACGATATCTGCATCCAACATGTTTCTTTCGCCAACAAAACAAATGCGAGCGCCATGTTCTTGCAACTCTTTCAATTCAGATTTGAGATATTGGCGTAACAGCCCCATCAAATAATCAACCTCTTCTTGCGGACGTTGCCAATTCTCAGTCGAAAAAGCATAGACAGTTAAATATTTTAGCCCCATATCAGCTGCAGATTCAGCAATTTTGCGCAAGGTTTCCGCACCTTGTTTGTGTCCGGCCGAACGCGGCAGACCGCGACTTTTGGCCCAGCGTCCGTTACCGTCCATTATAATGGCAATATGTTGTAACTCGTTACTCAACTAATGTCCCTCTATACTTGCAAAATATCTTTTTCTTTTTGGCTCAAAATATCGTCAATTTTTTTGGTAGCCTCGTCAGTTAATTTCTGAATTTCATTTTCGAATTTCTTTTCTTCATCCTCTGAAATTGAATTGTCCTTTTTCAGCTTTTTGATGCCGTCCATCGAATCGCGACGAATGTTGCGAACAGCTACTTTAGCTCCTTCAGCATATTTACCGGCTACTTTGATTAACTCTTTACGTCTTTCTTCGGACAAAGGCGGCACCGGAATACGAATAAGTTGACCATCACTTGAGGGGTTTAACCCTAATTCAGACTCCATAATGGCTTTTTCCACCGCTTTAGTTAGACTTTTATCCCAAACACTAACCGATAGTGTGCGGGCATCCGGAGTTGAGATTGAGCCGACCTGAGCAATCGGTGTCAATGACCCATAAGCTTCGACCATAATACCATCAAGTAAACTGATATGAGCACGCCCTGCACGCAAAGAACCAAAATCAGACTTCAATGTCTCGATTGTTTTATCCATACGGCTGATTGCACTATCTTTAACTTCGCTAAAATCTTCCATTGTAACCTCACTTATTTTTGATAGTAGAAAAATGTCCTTTGCCTTGCACTATATTAACAAGAGAATCTTTTTCGTGTTGTGAAAATACGATCAAAGGCAAATTGTTTTCACGAGCCAATGCTACTGCCGTCAAATCCATAATCTTGAGTTTTTTGGTAATAACTTCATCATAAGATACTTCGTCATAACGAACAGCATTTTTATCTTTAAGCGGATCAGCAGAATAAACACCATCTACCTGGCTGGATTTCAGCATGACATCACAATGCATTTCAATAGCTCGCAACGCCGCGCCTGTATCGGTGGTAAAATAAGGATTACCGGTACCTGCCGCAAAAATAAGCACACGCCCTTTTTGCAGATGGCTTATGGCACGATCATAATTGTAATCTTCACAAACTTTAGGAGCACTCAAACCCGATAAGACTCTAGCCTCAACTCCGACATGAGACAAGGCACCGCGCAAAACTACGGCATTCATAATGGTAGCCATCATTCCCAGTTGATCAGCTTGCGAGCGGTCTAGTCCGATTGTGCAATCTTTAGCGCCACGGAAAATATTACCGCCGCCTACCACTATACAAACTTCAATTTTTGCTTTGACGATTTTTTTTATCTGTTCGGCAAGAGCTAAGACTGCTTGCGAATCAACACCGAATCCCTTATCCCCGGATAAACCCTCACCGGAAAGCTTGAGTAAAACTCTCTTATATAATGTCTTCATAAACAAAACTCTTATGCATAAATTTGTTTTGCTTTATATTAACGCAAATAATCTTTTTGTCATTAACTTTTTGCCGACACTTCACAAAATAAAGAACAGCAAAATTTTGTTTGCTTTGCAACTTTTCTCGGGCACCTGTTTTACCCAAGAGTACAAAAAAACACCCTCAAAGGGTGTGTTTTGGTGCTCTGGAAAAGACTCGAACTTTCACGAGGAAACCCTCACAAGTACCTGAAACTTGCGCGTCTACCAATTCCGCCACCAGAGCATTTCAGATTGAGCTCATCTATAAACTTAAATTTAAATTTAGTCAAGCCACTTATGCAAATATCCGTAAGAATCCAGAAGCAAGAAACTTCCTAGTGCTATGCGATAAACAACAAACGGGAAAAATGTTGATTTTTTAAGCCACCACATAACAATATATATAGCAATAACCGAAGCGGCATAAGAATAAACCACACCATCAAAAACTTGTGCTATCTCAGCAAAATTGCCATCAGCCACAATTTTCCAACACACCAAAGACGTTGCTCCGATTATAGCCGGTATAGACAGCAACATTGAAAATTTTGCAGCCTCGGTACGCTCTAAACCCAAAAAACGTGCCATTGTAATAGTTATACCGGAGCGCGATGTTCCCGGAATAAGCGCTAAGCATTGAGCCAAGCCGATGAGTATAGCATCAAAAAAGCCCATATGCTTTATTTGTCTTACTGTCATTGAGCAACTGTCGGCAAACAACAGCAACAAACCATAACCCAAAATTGTCCATCCGACAAGTTTTGTGCTACGCATCCATTCAGTTCCATAGTTACGAAGCAATAAACCGGCAACAATTATCGGCAAAGTTCCAACCACCAACAACCAAAAAAGCTTAGCGCTTTCATTTGTGGTATTGGGAATAAATCTGCTCTTCCATACACCTTTAACCATGTCGGCGATAGTGGAAGAAAAATACATCAAAACTGCCAAGATTGAGCCAAAATGAACAGCTACATCTAATACCAATCCTTGATCAGGAAAGTTGGTAAATTTAGATAACAATATGAGATGACCGGAAGAACTTACCGGTAAAAACTCGGTAATTCCTTGCAAAATTGACAAGTATAAAATATGTATATTCTCAAGCACGATTTATACTCTTTCTTTGATACCCAAGGCTGTGCAAATTCTCTTGCGCAATGCCAGTGGCGAAATCGGTTTAACTAAATACTCATGAATACCTATTTTCTTAGCATCCATTACAGTATTTTCTTTTGTATCAATAGTGACTATAATAATCGGCATATCTTTGTGGTTGCCGATTTTACCTTCTTTAATTTGACGAGCCAATTCCAGCCCATTCTGTTCTGGCATTTGGTGATCCAATAGCACAAAATCTATTTTGTAGCTATTGATAATTTCGGTTGCTTCCAACGCTGTCGCCGCCTCTTTGGTGTTTTTCACCCCTATTTGATAAAGAGCGGTTTTGGTAAAAGTACGCGAAAATTTATCATCGTCAACGATTAGACAAGTAACTGTATCCAAACTAATCTGTTTGTTATTGATATCGTTCATAATCAACCCTCATAAACTTGTAACTTGCTGTCTAGTTTATCCATTTTGTTTATAAAGTAAAACATTTTTGTAAATTATTGTTCATATCTAACAATGATTTAGGATTGAAACGCAAATTGCGTAAAGATGCACCGAAATGCAAGTGAGGTCCGGTGGCTCGTCCGGTTTTGCCGACCAGTCCTATGACGTCGCCTTGTGCAACCTCATCACCGAGTTTTACTTTTATTTCTTTGAGATGGGCGTAGATAGTTTGCAAACCAAAACCATGATCAATTACTACCACATTACCGGAGTAAAATAAATTAGGATAAGCCAACACCACCTTACCTTTAGCTGCAGATTTGACAGGAGTGCCTTCCTTAGCGGCAATATCCATACCGCGGTGCGGGCTCTTGGGAACTTTATTCATAATGCGTTGTCCGCCGAATTCGCCTGATATTCTACCCTCAACCGGAGTAATAAAACCTTGCTGCCACGATGTCTCATTATTATTGGTTTTTAAAGCCTGTTTTAATAAAGTGTTTTCTTTGTTAATTGCAACCAAATCGCCATCAGAAGGATTGACTTTACGGGGCGGAACACCGGTGATGTTTTGGATATTCCATTCGGTGGCAGATATCGGCAAAATAAAGTCTTTTTTTTGCCCCTTAGTGTTGGCAATTGTCAAAAGCTGATCTTCTTTTTCGTCACGGCCGAAAGCCATTAAAAAACGACCATCACTATCAACTGCTATCTTGTCGCCGTTAAGATAAACCTCTTGACCGGGTTGAGTTTTACCAATGACAAATTCGCCCTGGTTCAGATTACCACAGATTTCAACCGCTTCGGCATTATTACATAGAATCGCCACGCTATAAATCAAACAGAGATATTTGTTTAGTTTCATTTGTTTTATCCTTTTTGTTTTTATTAGTTGCTGATGAGGCGTTTATTGCTCTAACCTGCCCGTCAACAAAATTAATGATAAATTCTTTGGCTTGTAGGGCTTGAGAGGCATTATATAAGGTTTGACCTTTTTCATTTTTGAGCCAAGCGAAGCCTCTTCTTAGAACTGAGCCGACCGAAACTGATGACAACACCTCCCACAAATGGTTCAATTTTTCCTGATTACGTTCAATTATTTTAGTTACTGCTAAGGGTTGCAACCGACAAATTTCAAGTTGGTGAAATTTATCCTTCAGGAGATTTTTAAAAGCCAAATTCAACCGCTCAATTTTGCCGTCATACTTTTGCATTGCTTCTTGTAATATTTGTTCCAAATTGGGAATTCCCCGCCCCAACGCAGCTAAAAAACTGCTTTTTTCACTAACATAACGCAAGATGCCGTTTTTTAGCCTTTGCTCCAAATTATTAACCTTCATCTGCAATTCAGAACGCACCGGCACTGCAAACTCGGCAGCTCCAGTCGGAGTTGGCGCTCTTTTATCGGCAACATAATCTATCAGCATGGTATCGGTTTCGTGTCCTACTGCAGAAATAATCGGTATTTCGGAGTCATAGACTGCCCTGACCACACATTCTTCATTAAAAGGCCACAAATCCTCCAAGCTTCCGCCACCGCGCGCCACTATCAAAACATCGGGTTTGGCAAAGGACGATATTTTATCCAAGCGATTAAAATCTTTGATGGCTTGAGCAATTTTTAGGGCTGCTCCCTCGCCTTGCACCGGAGTGGGAATAAGCAAAATATGAGAAGGAAAACGATCACGCACCCGATGGATTATATCACGAATAACTGCGCCGGAAGCTGAGGTTACAACGCCGATGGTCTGAGGCAAAAAGGGTATGGCTTTTTTGTGGGCAATATCAAACAATCCCTCTTTGGCAAAGGCTTGTTTACGCTCCTCTAAAAGTTTCAACAGAGCGCCCACACCGGCAGCCTCCATATGTTCGATAACCAATTGATACGACGATTTTCCGGCAAAAGTAGTAATTTTACCGGTGGCAACAACTTCCAATCCGTCTTCCGGTTTGATATTCAACCCCAAGGCCGTGCCGCGCCAAATTACTGCCGACAATGTGGCATTTTCGTCTTTTAAGCTCAAGTACCAGTGTCCGGAATCGGCTCGTTTAGCACCAAATATCTCGCCACGCACCTTAACGCGCGAAAAAGTTGTTTCCACGCATTTTTTAATAACCGCTGAAATCTCACTAACACTCAATTCCGGCTGATCTTTAGGTGTTTCAATCTCGAACATATCTTTCATGTTTTACTCTCAATTTATCACCCAATCTACAAGATGAGATTGGGTTTGTTAAGCAAAAAATTAGGGATATAAATAAAATAATCAGTGTTTTTTGTTTGCATTTATTTTGGAAATTATTTATGCTTTTGCTCAAAAAGGGGAGAAAATACCATGACTAAAATTGCCGTTTGGTGTCGTCATGAGAATGACTGTATTATCGGAATAGGGCCGAAAATTCCATGGAGCATTCCGTCTGATTTGCAACGTTTTCGCCGCATTACATCCGGCGCAAACATCACTTGTGGACAAACCACTTATGAAAGCTTTCCCAACCGCACTCTACCGAATCGGCAAATTTATGTTTTAACTTTTGAAAAAGATTATGAGGTGTCAGACAAGCAGAATCACCATGTAGTTAATGATATGATGACCTTAAAGGACTTTGACGAGCCGCTGTACATTGCCGGCGGAGCCAGTATCTACAAGTTATTTATGAAAAAGATGGCGCCGGAGATTATTGTTGATTCATGCAATCATAATGAAATTGATAAGTCTTTGAGCGGCAATCCGGTTGACATCAAAGAATGTATCGAGGCGATGGAAAAGAATTACAGCAAAATTTCGCCGGATTATGAAGAAGATAATGTTACCACCACTATTTGGGTGAAAAAAGGCGAATTTGTGCCGCAGGAAGTTTTAAAACATATTACTAACGCAATTATTAACCATTAAAAAAAAGGATTAAGTTATGAAACAGTATTTAGATTTGCTTCAGGACATCTTAGACCACGGTCAGGATGCCAACAACCGCACGGGCGTTTATGCTCGCAAAGTTTTCGGTCGCCAAATGCGCTTTGATTTGCGCCAAGGCTTCCCTTTGGTAACCACCAAAAAGGTCTTTCACAAAGGTATTATCCACGAGTTGATTTGGTTGCTTTCGGGCGATACCAACATCAAGTATCTCAAGGATAACAATGTTACCATTTGGGATGAGTGGGCCGATGCCGAGGGTGATTTGGGGCCGGTTTACGGACACCAGTGGCGGCATTTCAATGCCCCGTGGGCCAAAGGCGTCAAAACCGAAGGCGGAGTTGACCAAATTAAAGACGTCATCGATCGCATCAAAAACAATCCGCAAGATCGCCGCGAAATCGTCTGCGCATGGAATCCGGCGCAGATTGACGAGATGGCTTTGCCACCTTGTCACTGCTTTTTCCAGTTCGATGTTACACCGGACGGTTATCTCAACTGCCTGTTGTATCAGCGCAGTTGCGATATGTTTTTGGGAGTTCCCTTCAACATAGCGTCCTATTCGCTCCTTACCATGATGGTGGCGCAGGTTTGCGGGCTCAAAGCGGGTGAGTTTGTGCATACCTTGGGTAATGCACACATTTACTCCAACCACTTTGAGCAGGTCAAATTGCAACTGTCGCGTGAACCCTATCCTTTGCCGCAAATGAAAATCAACCCTGAAATCAAAAACATTGATGATTTCCGGTACGAGGACTTTGAGCTGGTAGGTTATCAATACCATCCGGCCATCAAAGGTGAAGTTGCGGTTTAACTTAGTATTTAAAAAAGCGAAAAGCGTTGAGTCCTCGCAAGGCCAACGCTTTTCTTTATTAGAAAAAATAATTTAATTTGCGTTACGGATTGTCACATGCCGCGCGTATATTGGCAGGCATGAAACCTTTCCGTTGGTCAGGATAGAGATGATTACTTCCACCCCCAACGGAAACCCGTGGCGACGTGCATTTTTGTCGCCTTTGGTGTCTTTAATTGCTGTAACATAATAACTCGGATAAGAGTTGTTGCGTCCCAGGCAGATGACACCGCGCCCTTTTGTGAGAATTTTCATACCATGCTTGTGGGCGTAAGTAATAACTCGATTCTCTTCATGCGCAAGGGCTGCATCGGAAAGCTGTTGTCTCTCCATAATTCTAGTTTTTTTGCGTTAATAAATACTAATAACTTGACGGTGACTTTAAGTTATCACATAACAATACAACATTCAAGTCTTTTTGTCTAAATTTTTGATAAAAGTGGAAATGCTGTTTAAAAAAATTAAGCCGGCTTGAAAGAGCGTTAGGAATTGACACAAACGAATCTTTCAAAACCGGCGTGATATATATGGGAAGAAGGAAGAAAGTTCCTAAAAAAAGAGGATTGCCTAAAGCGGCACGATTGGCAAAATGCGGCCTTGGCGGAGCAATCCTCCCGAAATAAGCAAGCACTTCAGCTGTCTCACGACAGTTGAGAATATAGATATTTATGGAACAAAACTTCGTTCAAAAAGTATGCCGTAGATTATGGATAAATCCTTATTTTGCAGAATAAAGGGAATCAACGACATACTAAGCATTTAAATACATAATTATAAAAAAGTGTCCCTTATAGAACACTTTTTTACTTAGTTGTCAATGATTTTTATAAAAAAATTATTTTTCTTCGCCCTCGGCAATAATACCCTTTATCAACAAAAATTTAGGTGTCTTACCGTTAAACGAATTAAGTTTCCTGGCCAAACTGACGGCTTCATCATCAATCTTTTCAACAAATGTTGATTTATTCTTCTTGTCCATGGCTGCTTTTTTTGAGGTTTCAGCTTCTTGTTCTTTATTCTTGTCTATTTTAATCTCTGCCGGAGTCTGCATTATCTTATCCAAAATATCTTGCGTCTCTTTGGAGCGGCGATTGGTGTATACAACATTTTGCTTGTCAGCCGGCAACATTGCCAAAACCTTTTCCAAATTATCCAACTGCTTATTTTTCTTGATTAAGTTGATATCATCAACCACCAAAATATCAATTTGGCTCAAATCAACCTTGGTTCCGTCTGCAACCTCCAACAATAAATCCGGAGCACCAATAACAACATTAGCCTCATCTGCTGCCATATCTTCGCCCTCTTTGATGGCAGTTCCGTTGATTTCATGATATTTGTTAAAAATAGCCAAACAATCAGAGGTTTTGACCGCCATTTGGGAATTGGCAGTGATAATCAAAATATTTTTGACTTTTTTAGCATTGATAATATCCAACAACGGCAACACATAAGACATGGTCTTGCCGCACCGCGCCGGAGCAATGGTGAAAATATCGCGACCGGCTAAAATTGCCGGTATGACATCCGCCTGAACCGTGGTCGGTTCAGTAATACCATATTCGTCTATTGCTTGAACTGTCTGTTCGCTTAAACCTAATTCTCTAAAATTCATAATCATTTACCTTTCTAAATTATACACGACCATATATATCTTCGAGGCGAACTATATCATCTTCATCCAAAAGATCGCCGGTCTGCACTTCAATAAAGGTCATTTCCTTGTCCGAATCGTTCTCAATTCTGTGCTTTGTTTCAACCGGAATATATACTGCATCATCTTTTTTGACATTAATCTTTTTATCACCAATGGTAACAATAGCCCGACCATCGGCGATAATCCAATGTTCGGCGCGGTGATGATGAAGTTGCAACGACAATTGCGCATGGGGTTTCACACAAATTTTTTTGACACAATAACCGGTAGAAGACTCCAGTACTTCCCATGTTCCCCATGGACGATTGTCCGAAGCGCCTTTTTGATAAGTTGTAGTCATTTTTATTCCTTGATAAATTTTGTTTTTCACTTGATGTATATGAATATAGATAATATAAGTAAAAACGCAAGGCAAAAAAAATAAAATGGTAAAAAGCATGAACCCGCCTATGACTAATAAAGCTGCTCAAGTAGCTGAACTGTTGAAAGATATAATCAACAGTTCTTTTGATGTGGCTGAAAAATTAAATGAAGCAATGAAAACTATTGCCGAAGGTATAGGGGCAGATGGTTCATCCTGTTATTTAGCTGTCGATGATAACTACATTGAAATGTTTGCATCGTACGGTTTCAGCAGCAAACTAAACAATAAAATAGCCCTGAAAGTCGGTGAAGGTATTATTGGCCGAATCGCTAAAGCCAAATGCACTTTTACCACCGATAACATGTGGGAAGATCCTGATTTTTTACATCGCGATGGTGTTGAAGAAGAGCAATATAAGGGATTTCTCGGCGTGCCGCTAATTCGCTGGGGAATTGCCATCGGCGTTTTGTGTTTGTATAAAAAAGAAGTTTATGAATTCAATAATGAAGAAATTAACGCTATGGAAACTTTGGCCATGCCTTTTACCGAATGGGCAGCCTCAGATGAAATACGCAACTATAAAAGTGATTTTATGCGCAAACGCGGTATAAGTGCACGCGACAGATTTAAGGGGGTTTCCTTAAACAGAGGCTATGGAATCGGCGCAGCCGTTGTACATCGTCGTCGTCAAGCTGTTACTAAGATTTTTGCTAAAGATAAAGAAGCCGAACTAAAGCGTTTAACTGAAGCCCATAGCAAGATGAATGAGGATTTGGACGAGAAATTTAATTCGGCCAAACTGGGATTGGGTGAGCACGCTGAAATTCTTGATGCCTATCGAATGTTGGCCAAAGATAAAGGCTGGCTGAAGAGAATGACTGACCATATTGGTGGCGGACTGACGGTTGAAGCTGCGGTTGAGCGCGCTTATGAGGATATGTGGAATCGCCTTTCCGGGACACAAGATACATATTTACGCGAAAGGTTGAACGATTTACGCGATATCACCGACAGGTTGCTATCTTATTTGTATGATGATAAAAATGAGCCAAAATCACAAGATGAGAAAGATATTATTGTTATCGCTCAAATGATGGGACCTGCTGATTTAATGGATTATGACTACCATAAAATAAGGGCATTAATTTTGGAAGACGGAACTCCGACCATGCATGTGGCAATTGTTGCCAAAGCTTTGGGAATACCGGTAGTTGCCAAGATAAAGGGAATTTACAACGAAATTCGCAATGGCGAAATTTTGGCTGTGGATGGTGAAAACGGTGTTGTTTATATAGACCCTAAAGGAAAAGTTTTAGAAACAATAAAACAAAAAATAACCCAAAAACAGCAAGAAATTAAACAGATGAGTGCGCTAAAGAAACGCGCATCTAAAACCTTGGACAATCAAAAAGTAAATTTATTTATCAATGTAGGACTTGATTTTGATCTTGAATATATTGAGAGCACAAATTGCAACGGTGTAGGTTTATATCGCACAGAAATACCCTTCATGTCCGCCAGCAAAATGCCTGATGTAAATGAGCAATTATCATTTTATTCCAAGCTAATGGATAAGGCCGGAAACAGAAAAGTGGTGTTCCGCAGTTTGGATGTCGGCTCGGATAAGTTGTTGCCTTATTGGGCTTTTTCCGGCGAAGAAAATCCCGCCATCGGTTGGCGCTCTATTCGCATTACCCTTGATCGCAGAGCAATCCTGAGACAACAGTTGCGTGCTTTTATAAGAGCAGCCAAGGGAAAAGAATTGAATGTTATGTTCCCGATGGTAGCTAATTTAACTGAGTTTAATGAAGCAAAAGAAACTCTGATGATTGAGATGGAAAGAGAAAAACAGCGATCCAATGAAGTGCCCAGCTCTGTTAATACAGGAATGATGATTGAAGTTCCGTCATTACTTTTTCAGTTAGATGAAATATTGCCTTATACTGATTTTGTTTCTATCGGTACCAACGATTTGGCGCAATTTGTTTTTGCTTGTGATCGTACCAATAATCGTTTAATGTACCGTTATGACGTACTTTCATCACCATTCTTAAGAATATTGAAAGAAATTATTGATAAATGCAATAATTATAAGGTTGCTTGTTCAGTATGCGGAGAAATGGCGTCTAATCCTATTGAAGCAATGGCCTTGCTAGGCTTGGGTTATCGTAATTTATCAGTGTCTGGTGCATCCTTCTATAAGGTAAAAAAGATGGCGCGATCAGTTAATACTGCACAGCTGTCTGATTACTTAAACACCTTGTTAAAAAAGGATCAACGCAGTTTACGTTCGCAGATGACTGCCTATGCAACCGATCATAATATTGAAATTTTTTAAAAAGCAGGTAATATAATGGTAAAAGCGCAAAAAAAGAACGAGAGGAATAATATGGTAAAGAAAGAGAAAAAAATAGAAGTTGCAGCAGATGCCAAACCCGGAACAGAGACCGAGGTTAAAGAGGTTAAAGAAGAGGTTAAAGAAGAGGCCAAACCTGTTGCTACTCAGCCCAAAGTAACAAAAGTTGGAACTTTGCTGAAGAATATGCGACAAGAAAAAGGGTTAAAAATTGTTGAAGTTGCCAAAAAGTTGTGTATTAGAAAACAATATTTGGAAGCTATTGAAGAAAGTAATTATGCCGAAGTTCCGCCTTTTCCTTATGGTACTGGTTTCATACGTTCTTATGCTGACTTTTTAGGATTAAATAGCGGTAATATTGTTGAATTGTATAAGGAAGAAACAACCGAAAAAAATCCGGCGCCCGTTAATTTGACAGAGACACAAACTACGTCGGCAATGCCAAACGGAATCTATGTTTTGGCCAGCTTAGTCGCTTTGGGTATTTTGTATGGTGCTTGGACAATGTGGAACAGCAAAGAAGAAGACGAAGAGGTTGACCAAATTTCAAGCGAGCAGCCCAATGAAAGTGATGAATTGGTTGTTTTTGAAGAACTAACCATCCCTCAATCAAGCGAAAACGACATTAAAGTCAGTGACGCCGTTTTGGAAGAAGAAGTGACAGCATCGGAAGGGGACGTTAAGGAACCCGCTAAAGAGACTCCGATAACCGAAATTAAAAATGAAGAAAAGACCGAGACTACAGCCGCCGAAGTAAAAAACGAATCACCAGATACTGAAATTATAGTGCAGAATACTGTTATTCCCGACCATGGTGTTTTCATTGAAGTTTTGGAAGAAACATGGATAGAAGTTCGAAACGAATCCAAGCTTTATATAAGCAAAGTCTTACAACCTGGTGCCAGTTATACTCTGCCTAATGACACAGGATTAATACTGTCAGTTGGCAAACTTGGTGGCGTTAATGTTTATGTTAACGGCAAAAAAACCGACATTGCTCGCATTGGCAGAAAGATGAACATCGATATTGACAGCTATTTGAATTCTAACCATTAGCAAGATGAATGCTTTTAATTGCAGGAGTGGAATCGTACTCCTGCAATTTTTGGTATATAAAAAAAGGAATTAAAAATGGATATAAATGAGAAATTAGCAAATGTTGTTAACCGCTATAAAGAACTGGAAGCTCTGATAGCTGATCCCGCTGTAACTCCAGATAATTTGGTCAAGATGAATAAGGAGTTATCTAATTTGGCTCCGGTAGTTGAAGTCATTAACGACTATAATCAAATGAATCAAAGTTTTGCCGAAGCTAAAGAAATTATGGATGATCCTACCATGGATAAAGAAATGAAAGAATTAGCCGAAGCTGAGTATTACCAAATTAAAGATGCATTACCGTTAAAGGAAAAAGAAATAAAAATTTTGCTTTTACCTAAAGATGCTGATGATGAAAAAAATGCTATTTTGGAAGTAAGAGCCGGCACTGGTGGTGATGAAGCGGCTTTGTTTGCTGCTGACTTGTTTGAAATGTATCAACGTTATGCCGAAACTCAAGGGTGGAAATTTGAATTTATGGATGCTTCCGAAAATGAATTGGGCGGATATAAGGAAGCGACAGCCTCCATTTCAGGCAAAGGAGTTTTTGCTAAATTAAAATTTGAATCCGGCGCTCATCGCGTGCAACGTGTGCCGGTGACTGAAAGCCAAGGACGCGTTCATACTTCAGCAGCCACAGTTGCTGTATTGCCTGAAATTGAAGAAGTGGATATTTATATTAATCCGGCTGATGTAAAAATGGAAGCATTCCGCTCGTCAGGTGCCGGAGGTCAAAAGGTTAACAAAACCAGCTCTGCCGTTCGCCTGACTCATATTCCTTCAGGCATAGTTGTCGAATCGCAGGAAGAGCGTTCACAGTTTAAAAACCGCGACAATGCCATGCGAAAATTGCGCGCAAAACTGTATAACTCACAAAAAGAAGCCGCTGATTCCGCCTATGCTGAGGCTCGTAAACAACAAGTCGGCAGCGGTGATCGTTCCGAAAGAATCAGAACTTATAATTTTCCGCAAGGTCGTGTAACTGACCACCGCATCAACCTGACGCTTTATAAATTGGATGAGGTTATGCACGGAGGCGCTTTGGGCGAAATTATTGATGCTTTGGTTGCTGATGATCAGGCACAAAAATTGGCTGCTTTGGAATAATTTTTTATAATGTTTAACTTTTTCGTTGTGATAGAGCGGTAAAATGTTTATGATAGATTAGTTTTGGGACAATTGAGGGACGAATAGTGGAACCAAAATACATACCTTTGCGAGTGCACACGGCATACTCTCTATCTGAGGGAGCTATGAAGGTTCCGGCTTTGGTTAAGCGCTTGGGTGAAATGGGTATTCCAGCTTTTGCAATGACCGATACCGCCAATATGTTTGGCGGTAAAGCGGTATCAAAGTTTGCTGCTGAAGCTGGCATAAAACCAATCCTCGGCTGCCAATTTTATCTACGCAACCCCGATGCTGATGATGTGTTAAAATCAAAAGGCATGACAATAGACCCTGATAAGATAATTTTATTAGTCATGAGTGAAACCGGATATATGAACATCATGCACCTGATGAAATTATCATACTTGGACAATCCCAGCTCAGTTGAAAAACCATTTTTGCGAATGAGTGATTTGGAAAATGCCAGTGAAGGACTTATCGCTTTATCCGGCGGAGTTGATGGACAAATCGGACGTTTGTTATTGGAGAATCGTCTTGATGAAGCCAAAGCAACTGTCGCAAAACTTAAAGCTATTTTCGGTAATCGCTTTTATATGGAAATATCTCGTTTGGGATTGGATAGTGAAAAACAAACTGAAGAAGCTTTTATAAATTTGGCCTATGAATTTGATATTCCGTTAGTTGCAACCAATGAAGCTTTTTTCTTTGATGAGGATATGTACGAAGCTCATGATGCTTTGGTTTGCATTGCTGCAGCCGAAGTGTTGAGCAATGAAAACCGCAAACATTTTTCAATCAACAACCGTCTCAAAACTGAAGCTGAGATGTTACAGCTTTTTGATGATTTGCCAGAAGCACTGCAAAACACAGTTATCATTGCCAAGCGTTGCAATTATCTTTCCAAAAAAGTACAGCCTTTACTGCCAATCTTTATCTGTCCTGACAATATGACACAAGATGAATATATTACCAAGCGCGCTTATGAAGGACTAAAAGGCCGTATGGAGAAACATGTTTATCATGAGGGCATGAGCGAAGAAGAAAAAAAATCGATTGATGAAAAATATTATGCCCGTTTGGAATATGAGCTAAGTGTCATAAAAAAAATGGGATTTCCGGGATATTTTCTGATAGTGTCGGATTTTATAACTTGGTCAAAAGGGCATGGAGTACCGGTCGGACCGGGACGTGGTTCCGGTGCGGGTTCAATTGTGGCTTGGTCTTTACATATAACTGAGCTGGATCCGATAAAACTTGATTTGTTGTTTGAGCGTTTTTTGAATCCTGAACGCGTTAACATGCCGGATTTTGATGTCGATTTTTGCCAAGAGAATCGTTATAAAACCATTGAATATGTTCAAGAAAAGTATGGTAAAGACAAAGTTGCGCAAATTATCACCTATGGTAAATTACAATCAAAAGCTGTGGTGCGCGATGTGGCTCGAGTTATGGGATTACCTTATTCTCAGGCAGACCGTATATCAAAAATGATTCCCCCCGGAGCGCAAGGCAAAAACCCCACTTTGCAAGAAGCATTGGATCAAGTACCCGAGTTGGAGCAGATGCGCACTGAAGATCCGCAAATCAACAAATTGTTTGATATTGCGATGAAACTTGAGGGTTTATATCGCAATTCCGGTATGCATGCTGCCGGTGTGGTTATCGGGGACAGACCATTGGAAAAATTGGTTCCG
Organism: uncultured Pseudomonadota bacterium; assembly: GCA_902799835.1. Lineage (GTDB taxonomy): Bacteria > Pseudomonadota > Alphaproteobacteria > RF32 > CAG-239 > CAZU01. Next base: position 33,013 of record CADCCF010000002.1, on the reverse strand, counting down.
TTATACAAAGACCCGCGCGCTGATATGCCGGTTACCCAATATGACATGAAATTTGTAGAAGAAACCGGTTTAATTAAGTTTGACTTTTTAGGATTGAAAACTCTTACAGTAATAAAAAAAGCCGTTGACTGGATAAAAACAAGCCATGGAATTGACTTTAATATTGATGAACTGCCCTTAGATGACAAAGAAACTTATGAAATGTTACAACGCGGTGACACTTCAGCGGTTTTTCAATTTGAATCGCCGGGAATGCGTGATGTGCACAGACAAATTAAACCGGACAGATTTGAGGATTTAATTGCTATTGTGTCCTTATATCGTCCTGGCCCTATGGATAATATTCCGACTTATATTAAACGCAAACACGGTGAAGAAGAAATAACTTATTTACACCCTGATTTAGCGCCGATTTTGGATGAAACCTATGGCATTATGGTGTATCAAGAGCAGGTTATGAAAATTGCTCAAGTTTTGGGAGGCTATACCTTAGGCGGTGCCGATAAACTGCGTAAAGTTATGGGTAAAAAAATGCGCGATGAAATACCCAAGCAACGCGCAATGTTTACCGAGGGTGCTCTCAAAAAAGGCATTGACAAAGATACTGCCACCAAAATTTTTGATCAAATGGAAAAATTTGCCTCCTACGGATTTAACAAGTCGCATGCGGCAGCTTATTCTTTGATTTCGTATCAAACAGCATACTTAAAGGCACATTACCCGGTGGAATTCATGTGCGCTATTATGTCATTGGATATGACCAATGTCGATAAATTACTGTCTTACAAAGAAGAATGCGCTAAGATGGGATTTAAAGTTTTACCACCGGATATCAACAAATCGTTACCCGAATTTGCTGTAGAAGATGGCAATATTCGTTATGCCTTAGCCGCCATAAAATCAGTCGGTGCTGCCAATATGGAAGCTATAATAGCCGAACGCAACAAAGGTGGCAAATTTAAGGATATTTCCGATTTTATTAATCGCGTCGATGCAAGACAGATAAATCGCCGACAAATAGAACAATTAATCAAAGCCGGGGCTTTTGATTGTTTGGAAAAATCACGCGGCAAATTGATGGCTAATTTAGATGTTATAATTTCTAATATAGCATCGGCAACAGAAATGAAAAATAGCGCTCAAAGCTCTCTTTTCGGTGTAGAAGAACTGTCAGCTAAAATAACCTTAGCCGAAAAACCGGATTGGCCGGAATTGGAAAAGTTGCAACAGGAAGCTGATGCAATAGGTTTTTATCTGTCAGCTCATCCTTTGGATAGTTATCGTGATGGGATGGAAAGACTTGGAGTTAAAAAATACTCTGAGGTTATACAGGGGCTAAAAGTCGGTGATAACTTGCACTGCAAATTTGCCGGTTGCGTTAACAATTTTCAAAAACGAATTTCTAAAAACGGCAATAAATTTGCTTTCTTAGGATTATCCGATGGAATTTCTAATTTTGAAGGTGTTTTATTTGCTGAAGGTTTGAGCAAGTATGAAGAAATTATAAATTCCGGAAAACCGCTATTGGTTAACGCTACATTGAACAAAAAAGAAGAAGGCGAAAATTCACGCATGTTGATTAACACGGTGGAACTGCTTGATACAGCGATAGCCGGCGTGGCAAACGGACTTGAAATATATGTAGATGATATAAGTGCGATTGCCGGATTAAAACAAATTTTGCAAAAAGATAGAAACGGCAAAAATAAAATATATATCAAACCAATCAACAATGATTGGGATATAAGGATTATGTTAAAGGAAAGTTTTGCTTTATGGGGTGACACTGTTGCTCAAATAAGGTCTTTGCCGGGAATAACCAAGATAAAGGAATTGTAATATGACAAATCAAGATAATACTGCGATAAAGTTTCCTGCATTTAAGATGCTGGTAGGATATTTAGATTTATTGCTAAAGGCAAATCGACAAGCATGGCTCTTATGTGCAGTATTTGCAGGAATTGAAACAATTGTTTTGGCGTTAAGCGGAAACATGTTTATTTGCTCTAATCAAGCCTATCGCGAAGCACATTATTGCAGCACCAATTTTATTGTTTTTGTAATTTCTCATTTACTAAATATCTTTGTCAATTGTATGTTTGCTCGTAATTGGGTGGAAATAGCCTTGAATAAAGAAAAATTAAAATGGAAATCGGCTCTTATTCCATCTAAAAAAGATTTTAAATTGTTAGGCCTGTTGGGATTATATATTCTGACATTAGTTTTAGCATTGATATGCATGTATGTTTTATATGTGAGAGTCCCCAACCCAAACTGGAAAATAGAAATTGCCTTCTTTGCGTTTGTTTCTATCGGATTTATTGTTCCGATACTTGCTTTGAAATTCAGTAGTTATGCTGCAACTATTGCCTTAGGTGAAAAAATGGTTTCGCCGATATTGCTATGGCAGAAAACTGCAGGAAATCTTATGGCAATTCTTGGCGGAACAACAATGATTATGTTGATTTATTTATTGATAATGTCGCAAACACTTCAGTTTTCTATGGAGGCCGGTGGTGTTATATCTTTTGTACAGACAGTGGTCATCGAATATATAATTAATTTCTTTAAAATGATTATTATTGCATTGATTATGAATTTCTGCTATATACAACACAAAATACTTTTCGGAGGCAACAACAATGAATAATGAAAAAACTTTAATGAAATTACCATTGGGCGAAACACTAAAAAGAACTTTTGTTTATGTTTGGAAAAACAAAAATATGATGCTGACAATTTTGCCAATCTTACTGGCCTTAGTTGTGGTAGAGGTTGTTTTAACAATGACTTCATCTTGTTCTCCCGATGTGGAAGATTGCTCAACCAGTTGGCAAAATATCGCCATCTCTTTGGCTTTTATTGTTTTTAACATCGGAATCATCATAAATTATTGTCGGCATATAGTTTTAAAAGATGAGTTAGATTTTGTTTCGCTTTCATTTTGGAAAAGTGTTGTATTTTATTGTTTAGTCTCTATTGCGTTGGGAATATTTTTGGCTGTACCGGTTATCCTTTTGATATCAGCTTTAGCTGTTTCTACAGGAGTATTAGCAAATGTTAGTATATTGGTTTCATTAATATATTTGATACTGTTTGTTGAATGTATCTTGATATCTCCGCTGTTTTTGGTGTTTCCATCAATAGCCGTAAAAGACTGGAGCCTTTTGAGCATAAAAAGACTGTTTCGACTGGTTCATGGCAATCACAACAGAGTGTTTTGGGGGATGATTGCCGCCAGTTTGCCGTGTTTTCTATTTTTGGTAATCAGCGCTGTAATATTATTTGGCATCTATGGAACTGATGTGGTCAGAAACAGTTTGAGTTTTTGGCTGCTGGGAATTGTAATACAGACTATCAATACTTGTATAAAGGGCTCGTATTACGCGCATATTTATCAATTCTTTAAATTTGTTGAGAAAAAAGAAAAATTATAATCTCAAAAAAACCGCTTTGAACAAAGCGGTTTTTTTATGTAAAAGTTCTACTCACCAAGATAGCCGTTTACTTGACTGACAAAGTATTCATTAAAAGCTTGCGGTGCTGTGGTCATATCTTGCAGACCTTCAATTTTTTGGTACCCTTGAAATTGTCCGTCATTAACATAAACCATGACTACTTCCAGTGGTTCACTCAAGTTATAGCTTTGAACGAATCCGGCATTGTTGTCTTCGCTGTAATTTATCATGATCAAATTATAATCATTAAGGAAATTTTGGTTGTAAACTTCCTCTATCATATCTATCGCCATAGGACAAGTTGAGCAAGGCTGATTATTGAAGAAAATATAGATAATTGACTTATCAGGATTTTGATTGTTTTCCTGAAAGTATTGTTCTTGATTTTCCATCTGCAACATATTGTCTTGTGCCGATGCAACGCTAATACTCATGAGCATAAGCAGCCCTAATAAAATTTTTTTCATATTTACCTTCCCTTATTAATAAAACCAAAAATTAATATGGGTGGTAAAAATAGTTTTACAAGGGCTTTATTTGCTCTTTCAGCCAAGCAGAAGTTGCTTCGTCTAACAGTGGTAAAAGTGTTGCGCCAACTTTTTGATGATAGGAATTTAACCAATCTTTTTCTTGGACATTCAGTAAAGAAGAGTTGATTAATTTCGGCTCATAAGGAACAACAGTCAATGGTTCAAACTTTAACCAACCATCACTGTCTTCAACCACCAATGCCAAATTTTCGATACGAATACCATAGGCTTCCTCTTTGTAATATCCCGGCTCAATGGAACACACCATTCCGGACTGAAGTGGAACCTGATTTTTCAATGAAATAGATTGCGGTCCTTCATGGACATTAAGGCAACATCCAACGCCATGACCGGTTCCGTGAGCGTAATCTTTTCGGTTATTCCATAAAGATGAGCGTGTAATTGCGTCGAGCTGTGCCCCTAAAGTGCCGACGGGAAAAACCTGTGAACTCAACGCAATATGAGCTTTGAGCACTTGGGTGTAACTATCAATTATTTCCTGAGACGGGTTTTCAAAAGCTACAGTGCGAGTTATATCAGTCGTTCCGTCATAATAATGTCCGCCGGAATCAAGCAACAATATGGAATCTCCGGTGATTTTTTTATTGGTATCCAAAGTTGGCTGATAATGAATTATGGCTCCGTTAGAACCAAATCCGGCAATAGTGGCAAAACTCTCCGAATAAAAATTTTGTTCTTGGGCTCTGAACTCATGTAATTTGTTGACACAATCCAACTCCGTGCTGCCGGAAAAATTATCTCTTAGCCAACTCAAAAATTTTACCACTGCAACACCATCTCTTATATGACAAGCCTTAAAGCCGGCAATTTCAACCGGATTTTTGGTTGCTTTCCATTCAACAATCGGATTAGAGACATTGCGATAAAAGGCTTCATTTGCTTTTATGACACTTTGCATTTTTTTAGGAGTGCGCGAAAAGTTGATGCCGATATTTTTTCCTTTGAGCGATGCCAGCTCATCTACCAATTTGGAAAAATCACTGGCAAACAGGCTTACCTCACCGGAAGCATAGACTAATGCAAATGCTCTGAATATAGGAGAATATTCTATCAAATCCGAGCGCAAATTCATCAACCAGGAAACGCTGTCTGCTTCACATAACAGGTAGGCATCCAAATGATTTTGCGCCATAAATTCGGTTAAATAAGATATTTTTTCATCTGTCGTGATGCCGCAAAATTCGTTTTGAAGCTCAAATATATTAGTTTCTTTGGCAGAAATGCGATTGCCTAATAAATTATCCTTATCCTCCACAAAAACATGTCTATCAAGTGAGCGACGCCAATAATCAACTTCAGAAATTGAGTGGCACCACGCATCATAAACAAATTTGTGCGGTTCATGAATATTATGATTTATCCATGTGCCAATAGAATCTCTAGTACAAACCACTTCAACAAGGCTCGAATCGGTTTGAGTTTTGGCTTGCAGATCATATCGGCCGTCAACCATAAGTACGGCTCGATTCTGAAAAACTATCAAGGTACCGGCCGAACCGGTAAATCCGGTCAACTCTTTGATTTTGTTTTCTTCGTCAAGAACATCTTGACCTATAAACATATTATTACGAGTAATTATATAAGCGTCAAACTCTTTGGTTTTGAGATAATTTTGAATATCATTTATGGTCATTATATTATTCCTTTTGCATAAGCGCGGCGCGCCAGTTGTCTATTTCGTAAAGTTTAACCAATTTCAGCCCGTTTTGCTCGTGAGCAGATATAACCTCATCAACCTGATTATCAACAAATCCGGATAATATGGCATAGCCTGGTACTGATAAATGCCGAGATAATTGAGGAGCAAATTCTTTTAAGGGATTAGCTAAAATGTTGCTTAAGATAAGATTATATGGTGCCGATTTATTTACCTGGCTGTTTTGATAACCATCACCGGCAAAGGCGACAATCTGAGAATCCAGATTGTTATTTTGGGCATTACTATTAGTGACAATTACCGCTTCCTCATCAATATCCGCGGAAACAATCTGAGCAGATGGCCAAAGTTTGGCTGCGCAAAGTGATAAAATTCCCGAACCACAGCCCATATCCAACACTTTATCTGCGACAAACCCCTTATGATGCAAATCAGAAATAGCATTAATACAGGCCCGGGTTGTTTGATGATTGGAACCAAAAGCAGTGGCCGCATAAATCTGCAATTTTATTTTATTACTAATCGGTGGAGTAAGTTGGTGTGCTCCGTATATGCAAAAATCGGCTACCTCAAAAGCATCAAATTTTATGACATAATCTTTGAGCCAATTTTCACTTTTCAATTCTATAATTTTATAAGGCGGCAGAGACAAATTCCAATCTTTGGCCGTTTTTAGCATTTTGTCTTCGGAAAAACTGCTAATATTTGCGTATCCGACATATTCCAATCTGCCATCATCAAGGTAATTAATTGCCGTAACATCAAAAAATTCATCTAAAAACTCATCGAATCTCTCTGATGGAGAATCTTGCTTAAAAATGACCTGCCAGCATTTGCTTTCCATATATTTATCCTATTATTGCATAATTTCATTTGCTAAGCTTAAGTTTATGATATAATAATTAAAAATAGATTGACATATCGGTTTTATCTCGAAAGAAAAAACATGAAAAAATATATCACTTTTTTAGCTTTGATTCTTGTCTTATCCGGATGTGTACGGGCAGGAAATTTTGATTTGTTGCCTTTCCGCAAAAGTATTATAAATGCGGCTCGCGGCTATTCCATTCATGAGTTTAACAGTGAAGAATATAAAGGAACATCTAATATCAGAGAAAACGAAGTTGTGATGAATAAAGCACTTACCGTAAGAAAAGGTGAAGCTGTTTTGAGTGATAAACTTTATGACAGAGCTTCTTATGAACATACTTCTTTTAAGCCGAATATGAGCGGAAGCTTACAGAATATGGTTTTTCCTTTAAATATTGATGCACGCAAAACTTATGATGTCAGCTATTGGGTAAAAATTGATGGAAGCAAATATTACCTGCTGGAAAGCAGTTTAGACGGATATTTCTATTTGTTTGATGAGGAAGGCAATTTTTACGAACACGGAGGTCTTGACAAAGATGGTGTTTTACAAATTCTTCCCGAAGAAGTTATGGTCTATCCCTCGGGCATGAAGATGGAAAAAATTATAAAATCCCGTGATGAAGTTAGCAATGTACGAAATGGTTATGAGATAAAATATGCCGGGGTTCAGCTGGATAGAATTTGGTTTGATTACCTGGCTTATGATGGAAGTGATGTTTCCGGAAAATTTGATCGCATTAATTTTCCTAATCAGCCTGGTTTGATTACAGTTAATGGTAAGGGTTTGCGAGTCATTAAAGCTGATGATAACAGCATAACTTTTATGATATTGAAAAATGAGGACTAGTTTTTTACGATTTATTTAAATCTTTGCATTATTCTTCAGGATGATTTGAGGTTGAAGAAATGATTAACGAAGAAATTGTGCATATCAATGGAATTCCAAAAAGATTAGTGGTTTTTTTGCACGGCTATCAGGATTGTGCCGGACATATTGATCACAAATGCTTAAAATTACAGGACTTGCCTGATACTGCCTTACACATACCGGATTCCCCTCTCATAAGTGAGATTGACCATACTACAAGGCAATGGTTTTCAATCCGTCAGTTTGACCCTAATGATGCCAGGCGTGATACTCCTTCTTGGGAAGAGTTTGTAGAATTGTATAACAAAATGACAGTCGGATTAGAGTCAGCATATCAAAATATTATGGAATATATTGATAATCTGTTATCAGAATATCAGCTGTCTTATAGTGATTTATTCTTGTGCGGATTTTCGCAAGGAGCTATGTGCGCAATGTATTCCGGTCTGATGTGTCCGTATAAGATAGGTGGCGTTATAAGTTTTGGCGGCATCTTGGCGGCCCAAGGTTATATCGAAAATCATTATATGAACAAACCGGATGTTCTCTTGTTACACGGACAAGATGATGAAAAAATTCGAATCGGCGCTCTGGAATTTACCGCTGAAAATCTGAAAAAACTGGGTTGTAAAACTCAAAGCTATTCTTTCGCCGACACTGCACATCGTATTACCGATGAAGAGATTGATATCGCCAAGAACTTTATAATTGAACGCAGCCTATAACAATGGTGTTGCAACAATCATTCCGCCTTTGCTATATGGCTCGTTGCGCGATGTGTCAATACTCAAAGGTGAAGCATAACCCAAATTGCGATCAATAATTTCCGAATAACCACCGAACTGCGATATATAAGGAATCATCCAATCCGGTGCAATACCGAATTTTTGCCATATTTGCGGATTAATTCCCAACATATTTTGGACTGATGGTGTAGGATCGGACTTGAAAGCTTCAACATTTGCCGCGCTGATATTCAGGGCTGAAGCACTCTTTATAGCATTAAATATAGCACGCATAGCTGCGTTAAAATGATTGTTGCCTCCGGCCGTATAACTCTTAACGCCGGTAAGAGAAATTTCTTCCGGCAATACTTCGGCATTACCTGATTTCAAATCTTTAACAATGCTCTTGAGAAAAACTTCGTCGCCTACGACCAAGTTACAACGTTTAAGATAAAATGCTTCTTTTAAGGCAGTATTGTTGGGAAATTTTACAAAATTAAAACCAAGGGCATATTTTGAGTTGTACTGTTTTAAGAAATCAAAATCTGCCGACTTATCTCGTACACAAACATTCTCTGAAGCATATTCCTTCATTGATGAAGCATTATCTTTGGGATTGCGCACTGCAAATACAATCCTATCATAATACATAACATCAACGACAGAAATATTTTGTTGAGCTTCAATTTGCGGAGGCAAAACATTATGACCAAACATTATATCGATTGCGCCGGTGTTGAGCATTTTTCCAATATTAGCAGGTTTAACCGATATCAATTTAAAACTTTCAGAATTTTGCAAAACCGCTTGAGCCACGGCTCGGCACATATCGGCATCAAAACCGGTCCAATGTCCCTCTTGTTTGCGGGCCAAATAGTTATAATCAGCATCAATGCCGCAAGCGACATAGTGACGCTGTGAAATCAGCGGAATTCCAAGCTCTGCGCCATAAGCATTATGCCATGAGAACAATAATGCTAAAAACAACAAAAGTTTTTTTTGAAGAATCATTTTATTAACCATTTATTGTTATAATAGGTTACGTTTGTTGTGTATTATAGGTTAGAAAAAAATGAAAAGTAATATATTTTTGCGAGTTATTATAGGATTGAGTATTTTGCTATATTCAATAATAGGTTTCGCCATGCCGGTAGCAACTCAAGATGCACTTAACTTTGCCAATAGCACCGGAAAAGCTTTGTTGATGAGCTTTCAAGAAAAAGATTTAAGCAAACGCTACAAAGAACTGGATGAGATTATACTAAAATATGTTGATATTGATTATATCGGCAAATTTGTTATTGGAAAATATTGGCGCATTATGACGCCGGAACAACAGCAAAAATATATGGATATCTTTAGACGTTACGGTTTATCTTATTATAAAACTCTGCCGTTGGATTTTGCTTCAACCCTAACCTATGAAGTGGTGAGTACTGAGGTGGATGGCAAATTTACCAATATCTTTACCGTCGTTAATTTCAACCTTAATTCTCAAAAACAAACAATAGCTTTGGTTTTTAGAGTTCATGAAAAAGACGGAATTATTAAAGTTGTTGATGTAAAAGTTGCCGAAAGCAGTATGTTGTTGGCTTATCGTGGCAAATTTTATCAAATGATTGCACAAGATGATGAAGAAATTGACTGGTTTTTAGAAGATTTGGAAGATGCGACCAGGTCTTGGGAAAACAGTTTGAATGAAAGTTTGGCTTCAACGCAAAAATCCCTTGAAATTAACTGAGAAACCTTATAATGTTCATGGAGTTTCTGTGATATTTTATAAGGTTTTTACAAATGAGTGATATTAAAGTCAGATTTGCGCCAAGTCCTACGGGGTGGATGCATATCGGTAACACCAGAACAGCCGTTTTTAACTGGCTTTTGGCAAAAAAGTTAGGCGGAAAGTTTATGTTGAGAATCGACGATACCGATGTTGTTCGATCCAAAAAAGAATATGAAGATGCTATTAGAGATATTTTAGTATGGTTAGGACTTACTTGGGACGAGGAAGCCAGACAATCGGCACGCACCAAACGCTATGATGAAGTTGTCGCTCAATTAAAAGAGCAGGGTAGAATCTATGCGTGCTATGAAACTGCCGAAGAATTGGAAGTCATGCGTAAAAAGCTTATGACACAAGGCAAACCGCCAATTTATGATCGCGGAGCTTTGAAATTATCAAAAGAAGATATTGCCCGCTATGAAGCCGAAGGACGCAAACCACACTATCGCTTTAAACTGAACGAAGGTGTTATTGCGTGGGACGATTTGGTAAGAGGACATATCCAATATAATGCCGCCAATTTAGCTGATCCGGTAATTATTCGTGAAGATGGCAGTTATTTGTACCATCTTCCGTCGGTTATAGATGACTTTGATTTTGGCATCACCCATATTGTACGCGGCGAAGATCACGTTACCAATACTGCAGCACAAATCCAAATGTTTGAAGCCTTGGGGGGTAAAGCTCCTCAGTTTGCACATTTGCCATTGTTGACCGGTAAAGAAGGCAAATTATCTAAACGCCTTGGTTCACTTGGGGTTAGAGAATTGCGCGCGATGGGAATCGAGAATATGGCAATTTGTGCCTTTTTGGCTAAATTAGGTACTTCAGAGGTAATCGAGCCATGGGATAATTTGGACGATTTAGCACAATCATTAGACTTTAGCAAACTCGGTCGTTCTCAGCCCAAATTTGATGAAGAAGAACTGAAGTTGTTTAACCATAAAGTTGTGCATCAGCTGAAGTACAGTCACATAAAAAATCGCTTAAATATTTCAGAAGAATTTTGGGAAGCTATTAAAGGCAATCTTAATACGGTTGCAGAGGCTGCAACTTGGCAAAATGTTTGTTTTGCTGAAGTTTCACCGGTTATTGAAGATAAAGATTTATGCGCAAAAGCGGCCGAAGTGTTACCGACTGATTTGACAACAGACGATGCCTACAATAATTGGATTAGTGCTATAAAGCAAGAAACCGGCAAAAAAGGTAAAGATTTGTTCCATCCTTTACGTATGGCATTAAGCGGATTAGAAAACGGACCGGAATTAAAAGTTTTGTTGAAATTTATCGGTCACACCAAAGCAAAAGCTCGTCTGAACGGACAAAAGGCTTAACAGGAGAGATTTTATGCAAATTTTTAATACATTAAGCGGGTTAAAAGAAGAGTTTAAGCCGATTGACGCAAATAATGTCAGAATGTATGTATGCGGTCCGACAGTTTATGACCATGCTCATTTGGGAAACATTAAAACACCGGTGGTATTTGATATTTTATACCGCTTGTTACGTCATATATACGGCAAAGAGCATGTGACTTATGTTTCCAATATTACAGATATTGATGATAAGATTATCAACAAATCTATTGCTACCGGAAAATCGATTAAGGAAATTACCGAGCAGACTTATCAGTGGTATATAGATGATATGGCACGGCTGAATGTTTTGCCACCCAACCACCGCCCCAAGGCAACCGAGTATATCAATGAGATGATTGAATTAGTAGAATTATTAATCAAAAACGGTCATGCCTATGAAGCAAAAGGTCATGTTTTGTTTGATGTAGAATCGATGTCAAACTACGGATTTTTATCCAAACGTTCACGCAAAGAGATGTTGGCAGGGGCACGAATCGAAGTCGCTGATTACAAAAAGAATCCGGAAGATTTTGTGTTATGGAAGCCATCTGATGAAACTCAACCGGGGTGGAACAGCCCTTGGGGGTTTGGTCGTCCGGGTTGGCATTTGGAATGTTCGGCAATGAGCGCAAAATTGTTGGGCAATTCGTTTGATATTCATGGTGGCGGCTCTGATTTGATATTTCCGCACCACGAAAATGAGTGTGCTCAATCAATGTGTGCCCACCCTAATGATGACTTTGCTCATTATTGGGTTCATGGCGGTATGCTGATGGTTAACGGGGTTAAAATGTCAAAATCTTTGGGTAATTTTTATACTATTGACCAGATTTTGGACAAGGTACCTGCCGAAGCTTTGCGTTTGACTTTTTTAACGACACATTATCACCAACCGTTCAACTTTACTTTTGACGGCTTGGAAGCAGCAAAACAAACTTTGGATAAATTTTATAATGCTTTGTTGCGGGTTAAGGACATTGCTAAGCAAGATGTTGCACCTGATGAAAGAGTAGTAAAAGCTTTGGAAGATGACCTTAACACACCACTGGCTTTGAGCTATATTCATGAATTGGTCGGTGATTTGAATAAAGCTTCTGATGAAAAAAGTATGATGGATAAAAAATCTTTGCTGTTGGCATCGGCCGAATTGCTGGGTTTGCTATATCAAGATCCTTCAATTTGGTTTAAAGGCGAATCGACTGACGAAGCTCAAGAAATTGAAAAATTGATAGCTGAGCGCAAAGAAGCTAAAAAGAACAAAAATTTTGCTTTGGCCGACAAAATTCGTGATGACCTGAAGGCTCAAGGTATTGTTTTGGAAGATTCCTCGACCGGAACTACTTGGAAAAAAATATAAAAATAATATTTGAATCAAAAAAGGAAAAACTCATGCAAAATATCCAATTAACCAACGATATTTTTTATATCGGCGTGGACGATAAAACTCTCGATTTATTTGAGGGGCAATATATTGTTCCCAACGGGATAACTTATAATTCCTATGTAATTAAAGATACGAAGATTGCAATTGTTGATACTGCTGATAAACGAGTTACGCAAGAATGGTTTGCCAATTTGCAAGCGGTTTTGGGCGATAAAAAACCGGATTATCTGGTTGTTTTGCATATGGAACCGGATCATGCCGCCAATATTGCTAAATTTATGGAAGCCTATCCTGAGGCGAAAATGGTTTCCAGCGCCAAAAGTTTTGCCCTATTAGAGCAATTTTTTGAAAATTTGGATGTGACGAATCGCAAAATTGAAGTCAAAGAAGGCGTTGAATTGGATTTGGGTGAACATAAATTATCTTTTATTGCCGCACCGATGGTGCATTGGCCGGAAGTCATGTTTGCCTATGATAAAAAGGACAAAGTTTTGTTCTCAGCTGATGCATTCGGTAAATTTGGCACTTTGGACACGGATGAAGATTGGGCTTGTGAAGCACGCCGCTATTATTTCAATATTGTCGGCAAATACGGAGTTCAAGTACAGAATGTTTTGAAAAAAGCGGCTAATCTTGATATTCAAAAAATATTCCCTCTGCATGGTCCGATGCTGACCGAAAATTTGGATTATTATCTAAACAAATATAATATTTGGAGTAGTTATGAGCCGGAAGACAAAGGTATATTTATTGCTTATACTTCAATTTATGGACACACTAAAGCCGCGGCATTAAAACTGAAAGAAATGTTGGAAGCAAAAGGAGAAAAAGCGGCTATTACCGATTTGGCACGTGAAGATATGGCTGAAGCAGTGGAAGATGCTTTTCGGTATGATCGCTTGGTTTTAGCCAGTTCCACCCATGATGCCGGCATGATGCCGCAGATGGAAAACTTTATTGCTCAATTACGTGATAAAAATTATCAGAATCGCCAAGTCGGTTTGATTGAAAACGGATCTTGGGCACCAATGGCAGCAAAAAAAATGTGTGAGGCTTTGGAAGGTTGCAAAAATCTGACATTTTGCGAAAATAAAATAACTATCAAATCGGCTATGAAAAAAGCTGATTTAGCCCAATTGGAAAAGTTAGCCGAAGAACTGTGTGCTTAAATAAAAAAAGGAGCCGCAAGGCTCCTTTCTGTTTTTTACTAATTAACCTCTGACTTTGTCATTTGATTGAACCGGAGGTATCTTGGTAATTTGATAAGCCTTGGCAAACTCGGCTTTTTGAATCATTCTTAATCCGGCACTATCTTTAATTATATATGCTCCATCCTTACCAGCAGTTTGGGGTTTACCCTCAGCTCCTTCAAACTGTACTCCCTCTTTAACAAACACAGCTTGAACAGCTTCCTTTTTCTTAACTCCGGTGAAAACCATTCCCGGTTTCATTTCTTCTTTCGCTGGTGCATCTTTTAATCCAGAAGCAAAAGCTAAGTCTGAATCCCATAAATCAGCTTTTCCACCTTCATTAACAACATTTGTAGTCAAATAATCAATAAACCTTTGCACTTGTCCTGCGGTCATAAAGGTGGACGGATTATCTTTCAAATATTGTTCAATTTTCTCTTTGCGACCAGGGGCATCATAACAAATCAAAACTCCATCGCCTTGTTTTAATACTTGATCAGCATCATCCTTAGGATTCTTGAAAACAAGACCTTTAACATCTTCCATAAACGGACCATCAGCACCCCATTCTTGCCTCTTTGCATCTTTAGCTCCAGCAAATCCGTAAGCCGGAATTATAATACGTTTCATATCACTAGGGATGGCTTCGATGGTCGGTTGTTCAAATAATCTAGCAGCATCTTCATTTGTAATCATGACTTTTCTCCTTAAAATATTGCGTTAGATTTGACATCAAAAATCCATGTCTTCTTTATTTGTAGCATATTTTTGTCTAAATTGCAACAAAAAAGCGACTCTGTATTCTCAAAATCGTTTAATATATTAGTGTTATTGTAGTTAATATATTGTAAAAAAGCTGATTTATTTCCTAACTTCAAAATTCTCAAAATTTTCTTGCAAATACTTCAACAATCCCGAATCGCTAACTAACCTTTCACACATATCATCAGTGCTGGTTTTATCACTTTCAACCGGACGATATTTTTGCAGAAAATACTTTTTTACACCCTTTTCTTTTAAGGTTTTAGCGATTACCCATAAATCTTCAATACTTAAGAACCGCGGATCACAAGTGGTGCGACATTCAAAATCACCGCCCCATTGAAGCAACAAATCTAAACTATCTTCAACTTTTTTCAGATGATTAACCCTGATAATTGCCTGATATTTTGCCTCATCAAAAGGTGCCTTTATATCTAAGCCGACCCAATCGACCAGAGGTAATATTTTAGCCAAATGCTCCGGACGATAACCTCCGGTATGCAATCCAATTTTAAATCCTAACTCTTTAACTTCCTTAATAGCATCGCCCAAACAATCCTGCACCAAAGGCTCACCGCCGGAAAAAGTTACGGCATCTAATCGCCCCACCCTTTTGCGTAAAAAATCAACAAACTTCTCCCATGAAAAGCTGTTTTCTTTCAATATTTCTCGGATAGAGGCATTGTGGCAATAAGGGCATTTCCACGGGCATCCTTGCATAAACACTACAGCACTTAATACCCCGGGAAAATCAACGGCGCTGAATTTCTCAACGCCGCCGACTACAATTTTTGAATTATTCATTAGTTAATTATTCTGCCGCAATAGCTTCAACATCACATTCACAATGACAAGCGCAGCCATTAACTGCTTTGAGTTCTGAGAAGCAAACACGCGAATCAAATTCAGACTTTTTGCCTACATTGAACTCAGAATAAGGACGAAGATAACCCATAACTCTTGTCCATACTTCACAAGGTTGTCTCTCTTCATCGCTCAATTTAATGTCTTCAAAATTAATAGTTGTCATTCTTTTTTCTCCAGTGGTTGTTATTATAATATAAATTCGGTTCTTAAGCAACATCTTTTCTTGATGCTGCGGCTCTTTTTGCTGCCTTCTTTTCTTCATCACAAATCGGGCAGTATTTATGTTCTCCCGAGATATATCCATGTTTTGGGCAAATGGAAAAAGTCGGGGTGATGGTAACATAAGGCAACCGGTAGTTTGTCAAAACACGTTTTACAATGTCGCGACAAACTTTGGCTGAGGAAATACGCTGTCCCATGTAAAGGTGCAACACGGTTCCTCCGGTGTACTTGGTTTGAAGAGTTGATTGTAATTCCAAAGCTTCAAACGGATCATCGGTGTAGCCAACCGGCAACTGTGATGAATTGGTATAAAAAGGATTCTCTTTCGGACCGGCTTGGATAATGTCAGCAAAACGTTTTTTATCTTCACGGGCAAAACGAGTTGTTGCACCCTCAGCCGGAGTGGCTTCGAGGTTATACATATGACCGGTTTCTTCTTGAATTTTGACCAAACGATCGCGAATATAATCCAAGAATTTAACAGCAAAAGCTTGTCCCCATTCATCGGCAATTTCGTGTTCATCATTGGTGAAGTTTCTAATCATCTCGTTGATGCCATTAACACCAATGGTTGAGAAGTGGTTGCGTAAAGTTCCCAAATAACGTTTGGTATAAGGGAATAATCCTTGGTCAATCAGGCGCTGAATGAGTTTACGTTTGATTTCCAAGGATACCTTGGCCATATCCATCAATTCATCCAAACGAGCATAAAGACCGGCTTCGTTGCCTTTGTAAACATAGCCCAAACGAGCGCAGTTGATGGTAACAACACCAATTGAACCGGTTTGTTCAGCCGAGCCAAACAAGCCGTTGCCGCGAGCCAACAATTCGCGCAAGTCTAATTGCAGACGGCAACACATTGAACGAATTTGACCGGGTTTTAATACAGAATTGATAAAGTTCTGGAAATAAGGCAAGCCGTATTTGGCGGTCATTTCGAACAACAATTCAGTGTTTTCGTCTTCCCACGGAAAATCAGGTGTCATATTATAGGTGGGAATCGGGAAGGTAAACGGACGACCTTTGGTATCGCCTTTCATCATAACTTCGATGTAGGCTTTGTTAATCATGTGCATCTCGTCTTTTAAATCGCCATAGGTGAAGTCTTGTTCAACACCAGCAATCAAAGGATGTTTATCACGCAAATCTTCCGGACAAACCCAATCGAAAGTGAAGTTAGTGAAAGGTGTTTGTGAACCCCAACGAGAAGGAACGTTTAAGTTATAAATCAATTCCTGCATGCTCTGATATACTTGTTTATATGACAATTTATCTTTGCGAACATAAGGAGCAAGATAGGTATCAACTGATGAAAAAGCCTGAGCTCCCGCCCACTCATTTTGCAAAGTACCCATAAAGTTAACCATCTGACCAACTGCGGCACTTAAGTGTTTGGCCGGTCCAGCCTCAGCTTTGCCGGGAACTCCGTTAAAACCTTCATGAAGAAGATTCTTTAATGACCAACCGGCACAATAAGCTGCCAACATGCTCAAATCATGGATATGAAAATCACCATTGCGGTGAGCCTCACCGATAGCTGCCGGATAAACATGGCTCAACCAATAATTGGCAGTTACCTTACCGGCAACATTCAAAATCAATCCACCATTGGAATAACCTTGGTTGGCATTTTCATTAATACGCCAATCCAACTTTTCCAAATATTCATTAACCGAACTCTCAACATCAACCATAACTTTGTTGTCTTGGCGAACGCGGGTGCGTTGGTCACGATACAAAATGTAGGCCTTGGCGGTGTTAAAATAGTTAGCCGAAATCAAAACCTGCTCAACAATATCTTGAATTTGTTCGATTGAAGGCAAATTTTTTGCAGAGAACTTATGTTTCAAAACCTTCAAAACCTGAGCGGTTAACAGACGGCTTTCATCCTCATCAAATTCTTTGGTGGCAGAACCTGCTTTGTTAATAGCATTAAAGATTCTCTCTGAATCGAAAGGAGCCAATGTACCATCGCGTTTTGAAATTTGAGCGATGCCGATATTTTCTTCGGCGGCAGATGAATTTTTTGCGGTTGCTTTAGTCATTTCTATTGTCTTTCTTTCACTGCTTAAAAGATTAAACCATTTTTTGCTCTGTTGCTGATAACATACAATATATAGTCTTAACAAAAAGTAAATATACTAGATATAGTATGCACAATTTTTTTTGCGAAACTGTTGAGGATGATTTTTACAGATAAAAATAAAGCTCTCAATAGCTGTTAAGAATAAAATTTTGTTGATAATTTGGATTCCGCACCTATCTATTTAAAATCGTGTCATAAAAAATTTTTTTTGCCATGAGGATAAAAATATTAATAACCTGTACAGCGCAGAAATCCGCCATTTTTTTAGGCAATTTATGCAAAAAATTAAACCTTTTATCACTAATTCGGCAAAGGTTAAAACGACTCGTTAAAAATAATTCTTTATTTCTATTTAAAAATTCTTGTGACTTTATATATGTACTGCGTAAAAATTTTTCAGCAGGAGAAAATTTATGAGAAAAATATTGTATATCATGAGCTTAACACTGATTGCCGGATTCGCCTGTTTGTCAGTTGCCAATGCCGGAAAGCACCACAAGGGGGGCGGCTATCAAAATACTGCCATGCCGGTTAACACTATTGCTGAAGTTTTGGTGATGGAAGATGACACTCCGGTTAAAGTATCAGGAAAAATTACCAATCAAGTTAAAGGTGATAAATATCAATTGGCGGATTCGACCGGCACTGTAATTGTCGAAATCGAATCGGAAGCATGGGGTGGAAACACTATCACCGAGACTGATGAAGTTATAATTTTGGGTGAAGTTGACAAGGATAAAAACGGAACCGAAATTGATGCTAAGTCGGTTATGAAAAAATAAAACAGAATCGAATATGGATTCGTTTTAAGCGGTCAGCATAAGACCGCTTTTTTTATTATTATAAATGTTTCGGCAAAAATTTGTTGCATAATAAAAATATTGTGTTAGATATAACAGAGTTTTCGGGACGTAGTTCAGTCTGGTAGAGCGCTTGCATGGGGTGCAAGAAGTCGGAGGTTCGAATCCTCTCGTCCCGACCAATAAAAAGCCACCCTTTATGGGTGGTTTTTTTGTTGGTTTTGGAATCAGGATTTGAAGCTCCGAAAAAGGAGGTTCGACTACAAGCGAAAGCCGAGCGAAAGCGCGGCGGTCAGCTTTAGCTGATGAGCGCAGTGAACGAAGTAGTCCTCTTCAACCCGACCATTAAAACAGAAAAAGCGGTGTTTATCACCGCCTTTTCTGTTTTAAATAACGAAGTGAATGGATTAGAACACGGGAGGAAAGCGTGTTTGACAAGATTGCTGTCGCCAGTTCAAATCCAATAAGGTGGGGTTGACCTCTGGTTGTGAAACACAAAAGAAAAAATATACAACATTAAAATATCTCAGGTGCTTTCTGCTCTGTAATATTTTATTGTGAGCCGTTATATGGCTTATTGTTGAATTAGCCCCAGACAAATTTGAACAGATTGATTGCTCTGTATTTGAATACGGACATATTACGGAAACATTCAATTACCAAGACTATTTGTCAGACGATTTACTTTATGTTCTGTCCTCGCCCTACTTTCATTACAACTTTGGTAATATCAATATGTGTCTTTGCCGTTTGTTTATGTTCTTCTGTTTTTTCGCCTGTTCTTGAATCTGCAGTTTGACCTGTCTTACCTCCAAGTTTCTTACGTAAAATTTCTTTTTTAATTTTCAACATATCCAATCCGACTTCGTCGCGTTCAATGGCTTTTTTCAGTTCTTCATATGCAAAAATTTGATTATCATTCAGAATTTCAGAAGTATTAATTTTACCATCTTCCACAACTTCGTCCGTTCTCGTCCATTTTCCGTATTTGCCTTTTTCACCATAGCGTTTATAATTTCCGCTCGCATCACACTCATACAGCAAGAAACAATCTTCATCCGTGAACTGCGTACCATGCTCATCTTTAGCACCGTAAACTCTTGACCGGCCATCCGGCATATCTTCTCGACAAAGTCTTACCAAACTTCCACGGTCTTCATAAATTCTCTGCACTCCATTTGTAAGCTTATGTACGTAGTAATTTTTGCCAAAAAATATGGACGAACCGTCGGCGCATTTACTTTCATAGCCGTCCGAAGAAACTATGGCACTTAATAATTCGTCTTTCTGATGGTAATATTTTTCCAAAAAAGTTATTGACGTATCTGTTACACCGATGTTATTCGTATCTGATATCCTGTGATGGTTGCGTGCTATATTTTCTGCCCTTCGCTTTTGTTTATCAATAATCTCTTCTTCACGACGTCTTTCTTCTTCACGACGTCTTTCTTCTTCACGACGTCTTTCTTCTTCACGACGTCTTTCTTCTTCTATTCTTAAAGCCTCTCTATATCGCCTTTGTTCTTCCTCTCTTATACGACGTTCCTTAACAGCGGCGGCAACGGCGGCGGCAATAATATTAACCATATTTTCTCCTCCATAGATTGTACAAATATGAGTTTATTATAGTCTGATTCTGTATATATGTCAAATAATTTGTACCGGTTCGCAATATATGGACTCGCAAGAGAAAGCATTCGATAAAGTGTTCATTCCTAATTTATCCGTATGCTAAGCTGTAAAATTATAAAACTGTCTTCAAAGCCTTATAACAGACTATTTTTTTGTAATCGAACCTAAAAACGCGTCCACACTATTTTAGAGATGAAAATGAAACAATCAAAAAATGGTATCAATTTTCGGATTTATCCCTAGTGTGCACGACCAATATAGATACAACTAGGAAACGGATACTTTCGTCGATTTTTTATAACAAAAAATTCTCCATAGTGTTTCGCTATGGAGAATTTTTGCAATGTTCTTGTCTTGACTGCTTCACTTTCGGCAAGCTTCATGGAAATACCCCATATAGCGCAGTTTTGCCGGAATGTTGCCGCCGTAATAATCACTTGAACCATCAAAGCGGATTATCCATCCCGCACCCCTCATATAAGAGCTGTCTGCAAGATATGTGCTTTCCAGTACAGGTTTTCCCATCTCTTTTAAGCAGGAGTTTAGCCGGTCAGCAACTATGGAAACCTTGCCACAACAAAAGCGTTCATCTAAAAGGCGTGATTCATCAACATCTTTGTCAGTGTGCTTTTTATTTTCTACCTCTTCAAGCTCAATATATTCCGGTCCGTTAAATGGAAAGATACCAATCGGCTCGCCCTGGTTTCTTTTAGAAAACGGCAAGCGAACTTTTTTGCCATCAACAATACATAGAACATCAAATTCATCACCAAATTTGGAATGATTACTAGATTTTTTCATAGAAATAATATTTTTTATTAATAATTGTTGGATATAATTATAATTTAACAAGCTTAGTCTATATAAAAACACAACCTTGTCAAGAAAGAACATTCCAGCAGCATGATGATACATAAAATCCCCCACTTCTGTGGAGGATTTTTGCTTTTACAAATCTATACTTTTGTTTTTTATTTTTGCGGATACACGTTTCATAAAATCAGCAAGCGGAATGTCGTCTAATTGTTCACCATTACGCAATCTGACAGAAACATGATTATTTTCAATTTCTTTGTCTCCTATCACAATAACATAAGGAATTTTCTTTTTAACCGCATTTCTGATTTGATACGAAATCGTATTGCTGGATAAATCAGCTTCAGCACGTATATCTTGTGCCAGTAGCTGTTCTTGAATTTGCAGAGCTTGTTCTTGGTGCCTGTCCGATACCGGTAAAATTTTGACCTGAATCGGTGACAACCAAACCGGCAATTTACCTTCGCATCTTTCCAAATATACGCCGATAAAACGCTCCAATGATCCTAAAATGGCGCGGTGCAACATAATCGGCACGTGCTTTTGACCATCTTCACCGATATAAGACATTCCCCATTTTTCCGGCAAATTCATATCCAGTTGAATCGTCATACATTGCCATTCCTTGCCATTTTCATCTACGGCTTTGACATCAATGGCCGGTCCGTAAAATTTTGCTCCTCCGACATCTATATCATATGGAAGTTTTTTGTCTTTTAAGACTTGTTCTATCGCTTGCTCGGCCATTTGCCAAACGGGCTCGTTTTCAATATATTTATCCTTTTTGTTTTTTAAATCACGAATGGAAAAGTATACTTTAAACTTATCATAGCCAAAGACTTTATTGAAAGCAAAACCAAAGTCCAAAACCTTTGAAAGCTCTTCCATAAACTGATCTTGACGACAGATAATATGCGCATCATCTTGCGTAATGCAACGAACGCGCAATAGTCCTTGCAGACCGCCAGATGCTTCATAACGATAAACATTTCCAAGTTCACAATATTTAATCGGAAGTTCTTTATATGAATGTACGGAAGCATTATAAATTGCCACATGAAAAGGACAGCTCATCGGCTTAACATAATAAGCCCCCTGTTCTTCTTTATCCTTTAAGGACATATCCATCGGCGGATACATACAGTCGGCAAAATGATCCAAATGACCGGATTTTTCCCATAGCTGTTTTAATCCGACAACCGGAGAATAGACATATTTATAGCCGGCTTTTTGATGTTCTTTTTTCCAAAAAGATTCTATTTCGCCTCTAATGATTGCGCCATTGGGATGCCACAAAGCCAATCCGGATCCTACATAATCACTAAAAGAAAATAAGTCCAGTTCCTTACCGATACGACGATGGTCGTTTTCGGAAATATTTTGTTTTTCATCTATATTATTATTCATTTTTCTAACCTTTACGAAAATTGTTAAACTTTAAATTACTTGTATGGATATAAATCCAGAAATAAAGAAATATCACCGCCTAAGCGGTGGTGGTTACGGTAAAGGTTAAAGAAACACAAAAAGCAGAACTTTCATGCAAGTTCTGTAATTGAAATGATTGAAAAAAAATGTCTCTTTCGTTTAACATATTGTCTTTATAACATAATCTCGATTGCAAGTCAAACTATTTTTAGATGCTTGGCGGTATCATATTCTTGATTTAGACTTGATCTGCTTGATTAATAAAAGCAATAATTTTAAAATTATCTTTCCAAAATACCTTCGTAAATGAGAATGGTTATGATAACCCATGCGGTTATTTTGCCATCGACTTTATACAAGGTTCTGCCGGTGCTATAATCTTCAATGTAATTATCTCTTATCCTGTACAATGTGTTTCCTGTGCTATATTCTTCTATATAGTTGTCCTTTATTTTATACAAACTACGACCGTTGGAATACTCTTCAATATAATCATTATTGAGCTTATATATGGTTCGACCGTTATAGTCATCTTCAAAGTAATTACCATTAATTTTATACAATGTCCGCCCGGTATCATATTCGTCAACACGATCGTCTTTTATTTTATATAAAGTTCTGCCGGTATTATAATCGCTGATTGTTGCTTCATCACTAGTTGCACCGCTTGAGGCGCCACCTAAGAAAATCAAAATAACAAAAGGCAATTTGATAATCTTAAAGGCGAGCTTTATTACAAACCAGAGGCTTTTGCCGAGTATTTTTATAAATTTCATTTATTTTCCTCCGGAAATAGATCTTGAATAGCTTTATTACGAGCATCAAGGCGGCTCATTATATTTTTATAAAACGTCCACCAATTATCTTTTGTCGGAAGAGGCTCACCGTTATTAAAATCCCAATTATCTAAGTGTTGGTTATCAATTAAGCTTAAAACATGACCATCTTCTATCCAAGAATTTAAGCAAAAGAAATTTATGTAATTATCAAAAGATTCAAACATTTTGAAAAATTCTTGATCAGCTTTTAGAACATCAGCTAGAGGGTTATTTAGGTCGTTTTCATCAAAAATTTTTTCATATCCTCTTTTTATACACTCAAGAGTTAAGTCAAAACGATCTCGTATTTTAGCAGAGATACCTCTGCGACCATTAATATTTTTATCATGTTTTGGAAAAACAACAAATCCACCAATTGTATTGGCTTTTTTTAGATATAGATAAATAAAATTTTTTAATTGGTTTGGTAAATATTTTTCTGTATCACAGCCTTTTTCTTTCATTTCTTTTTTAAGTTCGTTGTATTCCTTTCTTTCTTGAATACTACTACCTATTTTTTCAATAAGTTTTTGCATTGTGCTAAACGGCACTTTGTTTCCAGCCCAATGCCAATAAATACTCATTATGGAATCACTACCCAAATGAATATCCTTTTCTTTAATTATTAGTTCACAATCTTTTTTAGGGTTAGGAATTACTTCGGAAATGTTAAATTTTTCACTTTGAAGGTTCCATAATGTTTGATGTATATCATATAAACTTTTGCTAGTTGCATCGGGATCTGGTAGAGCATCTTTATCACAATATTTATTATCGTAGTAGATTTTTCTTTTATCTTCTTTCCATTTTTCTATATCTAGATTATGAAAGTTTTCCCAAAACTTTCCTTTTTGCTTGTTTACGCTATCATCTGCAAAGCATTTGGTTACATCAAATTTCCCAGTCATTTTTGCTCCTTAATTTAGCTAATACCATTATGATAGTCTAAAATCCGCTTAAAGCAACTTTATTTTGCCAATTTTTGATAAACTTCTGCCAAGCACATAACATCAAGCAATGCGCCTTGAGCATTTTTAGCTTTTGGATTTATTTTGAATATTTTGCAAAGTGCATCCAAGGAACATATAGTATCGGGAAAAGATTTTTTTGCTATTTACAAGGTATCAATCATTTTGTTTGGCAAATTGAAACCTAATTCATGCTCTAAAAATCCTAAATCAAAGGAAAGATTATGTGCAATTAAGGCTTTGCCCTCAATAAAGCGCAAAAATTCGTCTTTTATATCAACGAAAGTCGGATAATCTTTTAAAAAATTGTTGGTTAATCCGTGTATTTTTACGGCTTCTTCCGATACTTCACACTCCGGATTGATGTAAGTATGAAATGTTTGTCCGGTCGGGCAATCATTTTCATCCAACTCCAGTGCCCCGATTTCAACAATTCTATCTCCTTTTAAGGGATAAAATCCCGTTGTTTCGGTGTCTAAAACTATTTTTTTCATTTTAATTTTTTTACCTGAATGAGACATCGGATGATAAATTTTATGTTGATTACCCTTATGCGTCTCCGCTTTCAGATAAATTAAATTAGTCACACTGTTGTTATACGAATTATTATCAATATGGTGGACAACATAGCTATGCTTAGCATAATCTTCCGGTTTCTTTAAGAAAAACCGTGCTACCAACTTATGAATATCATATTCTGCAGTTTTTCCGGTAATGTTAAGACAAATTTGACAGCCTGAATTTTCTCGATTTTTAGGCACATAAGCATTCCGGCGAAACAACAACTTAACTTCTTCTAAGAAATCGAGCCAACGCACACCGGATGAATTTTCATCAGCATTTTTTAATATGTCAGGTATTATAATATCGGCAATTTCGGCATCCTCTTTAGCAATTTTTACAATATAACCATAGTTGCTGATATAATATTCGTTATGGTAATGTTTCCAAACCTCTTCAATTTGGCGGTTCCCGATATAGCCCAAGTTTTGAATTGTTGCGACAAAATCTCCTTTATCTTCTGTTTCCCATTGGCGCGATTCTATTTCAGTATAATACTTTTCGTTGCCCAAACAAACTTTAAGCGGCGGGTTAAAATTTTGCGTTACGATTGTCATTTTAGTCTCCTTTTTTATTGATAATGAGATTAAATTAGAACACAAATGCGTCAAAAAATGACATAGTGTTTGTTTTTTATAAAATAAAAAGCTATGATAAATAAAAAAGGGGGCTGTTATGGCTTATGAAAAAGCGCATGATTTACTGGATTTAGCAATTTGGATGCAATCGGGACGCGATGGCGTGTCATTAAAAGATATTCAACAAAGATTTAATGTATCGCGCCGTACGGCTGAACGAATGCGCGATATGATTTTGGAACGCTTTCCTCAGGCAGAAGTGGCTCCAAACGGCGAAAACAACACTAAGCGTTGGTATATTCCTCAAGGTACTTTGAAAGATTTTATTCAATATAGTTCTGAGGAGTTGGCTGCTTTGGAAATATCAAAAAAACTATTATTAAAGCAAAATATGTCGTCCCAAGCTCAAATTTTAGACGGTGCAATTAACAAGATTAAAGCCTCAATGAAGCCTGATGTTTTAAGATTGATAGGTACTGATGCTGAGGCCATGGTCGAAAGCTCAATATTTGTACTCCGTCCGGGACCAAAATTAAAAATTGATACGAATATCCTAAAAACTATTCAAGATGCGATAGTTTCCTTAAAACGCATTAAGATTGATTATTTTTACGAACATAATCAAAAAACAAATTTTGCCATCCTTGATCCTTATGGCTTTTTGTTCGGCGAACGCAATCAATATTTGTTAGCTCACCACAGCGATGGATATTATGGTGATGAAGTGCATTTATTTATGCTCAACAATATTAAAAAGGTTGAGATTTTGTCGGATCCTTTGAAGGTCGTTCCCGAATTTAATCTGCAAAGTTACGCAGCACAATCCTTTGGTATTTATCAAGAAGAACCCTTTGAGGTAGAATGGCTGTTTGATAAAGAAGTTGCGGATGAAGCGGCTAGGTATATTTTTCACCCTTCACAAACAGTTAAACATCATACCGATGGTACTTTGACCGTTAAATTTAAGGCCGGTGGCGCCAAAGAAATGGATTGGCATCTTTACACTTGGGGAAATCATGTAAAGGTCATTAAACCGGAAGATTGGAATAAAAGAAAAAAACATGATTAAATTAGAAATCTTAGAAAAATAATCAAAGAAACTGATTACTGAATATTAAAAAATTAACCCTTTTATTCGCTATCTATCTTTGTAAGCTAGGAAACTTGAATTTTTTTGCTTTATCGCCCTTTGTTTTTTGTGTTGTTTAATTGCTCTTTCTTTGATTCGATCCCACATTTTTTCGCCATTTTGCTCCAACCGCGCAAAGAGCTTATCCCAACGCCCATCTTGCCCACAAAGCAAATCCTTAACCGGCGGCAAGCTTTGATTGTTCAACGAACTTTTTATTCCGCCTATAACCGCATTGGCTGACATGCTGACAAAAGCTTGTCCATCTTTGCTTAGTCCCGACTGCCTAAAATCATAACCGATAAAATTGTGTTGTTCCACTTTGTGACCTAACGATGGCACCAATATCAGCTCGCCACGCTCTTTAGGAAAATAACTGAATAAAACATTGCGATCCGGCATGGAACGAATTTGGGTGTAAAAATTGTTGTAGTGATTTGCCATGTCGTCATCGGCCGAACCAAAAGAAATCATTGTCGATTTAGCAACTCCTAAAGGTGCAAACGGGGCGTGGGCTATACATAAAAGCTCGTGCTGAATTTTAGCCATTTCTGATGAAGTATAGCCAAGTTCACGCATCTTATTTTGCATCAACTCCTCAATTTTTATAAACGTGTAAGCACCGTGGCAGTGAGTAATAACCGTTGTTTTGCGCACTTTGCGACAAGCTTCGGATAATGATAATTTTTGACCATTTTCATCACAAATTTTAGGTAGAAACATCCGAACAAAAAGTTCTTCGACATAACGCGGATGAAGCGTATCTTCACTTGCTTGACCAAATTTATGTTCTATCGGAACATCGTGATGGTATTGTTCCATCAATTTAGAACGTGCCATTGAATCGTTAAAATATGCATCACGATCCAACTCATCTCCAAAATCATAGATTGCCGCGTATAACTTTACTTTTTGTGTAATTTGGGATTCTTTTAAGAGCTCTTCAACTGAAGAAAGATAACCGTTGGCGCTGCTATCAGATTTGGTAGAACTGCCGCCTAAAAAAAGCACGGCGGTTTCATCGGGATTAATGTCCTCGACAATTTTAAAACCATATTCATTTTCTTGGCTCTTATCTATTCTTTCACCAATTTCAACACGACTACGAAGTTTGTCTTTTTGTTCCATATTGCGATAAGCAACTTTGAGTGTAATGTTACTGTTGAACGGATTCTGCATAACTTTAGCAAAAACCTCATCAACTGCATTCTTATCAATATGATTTTTACGAATTGCGCCCAACGCGTGATAAACCCATTTCAGCTCATCAGAGCTGTGCGGCTCGGCTCTCCTTTCGGTAATGATTGCCAAACAAGCATCTGCCTTAGAAGAATCGATACCCGCTATTTCATAAAGATTACGATAAAAATCTTGCTGATTAAAAATTTTTTGTTGCTTTATCTGCTCCCATATAGCTGTCCGCAAAATTGTCTTTCGTTTATATATTTCACCTAATTTGGAAAATATCATATTGGAAATTGCAGGATAAGAGTTATTTAAGCGCTGCCACATCCAAAGGCTGTCTTGATCGTCGGCATATGTAATTATTTGGGCAATTTGGTTGATGCGCGTATTATCAAGCACTGTAGTTGCTCGAGTTTTATTTTTAGCTGTTTTTTCCAACTCATGAAGCAAACGACTAAAAAGGTGGACGGCTGTTTGAGGATTTTCACGGCAAATAGCGACCGCACTTTGTTCAATTAATATTGATTTACCTTGGGCATAAATATTATCGATAACTTCACTAATTTGATTTGGCGCTAAACCTTTGGACATTTTAGCAAACGCTTCTACTGCCAAATAACGTATATCCGAATCCAAGCCTTTGCCTTCCAAAAGATTATAGAAAACAGATGTCGATAAAATAGCTTTTTCAGGCTGGGTTTCCATTTGAGCAATAAATTGCTTAAAAAGTTTTTCATGCACATTAAAACCCAAGGCTCTAATCGTCATGGCGTCTATTTGCGAAAGTTTCATCAATATCCTCCAACAGCTGCATATTATCATAATTTTATCGGGTTTACAAGAAATTAATGCAAATTGGACAAAATTTATCTTGCATAGAATAAAGTTTTATGATATAAGCAAGCAGTGCAAACATATTAAATATATATATTTATGAAAATTGAAAGCATAGAAGTCTTTATTAAGACTGGCAACATTGCCGCTGAAAATTCGGAACTTATTGTAGTTCCCGAATTTAACTCGTGCGCCAGTTATGGTGGCGTAGGTCGTGCTATCTGTGCTGCCGGCATGCGGCAGGGTATGGATAACTATGATAAATTAGCTCACGCCAATAACTATCCTACCGGTAGTGTTATATTGACCGAATCAGGTGTTAGAGGGATACTTCTCGCTCACCTTACCACAGTTGAAACTAATGAAGATGATCAGTTCATGGTCATTTTTAAGACTATTGGTAAGTTAATGCGAAAATGTGATGAAGCCGGAATAAAAACCGTTGCCATTCCAGAATTGGGAACTGGTGTTATCGGCAATTTAACTCAAACACAGTCGGCTAAAGCCATCTTCGGTGCGGTTTATAAATACGCCGTAAACCACAAAAAAGGAAAGATTGAAAGCGTGACATTGGTGGTTTATGGCGGTGATACTCATGCCGCCGAACAGGTATTAGCCGATGAAACCTACAAAAACTTCCAAAATGAGTCAGGTGCCAAAGAGTTTGATATTGGCGCATGGTTGGAGGAAATGGCTCGCGAGTAATTCTATAAGCACTCTTCATAGAGTGCTTTTTTTGTTTTTCTGGGTATAATAATTTTTTTCTTATCACCTTTCTTTTGTTTGTGTTAGCTTGCACAGCTGTGTAATGTGAAAAAAATAAAGAAAGGATAAAAGATGTTAAAAGTATTTGATTGGCAGCAATTCATGGCCAGTTTTTTTGTATTATTCGCAATTATTGATATTCCGGGATCGCTCCCCTATATTCTGTCATTGCGTAAAAGAGGCAAGATTATAAAACCCGCAAAAACAGCCGTCATGGCCTTTGTAATGTTTATGATGTTTTATGTGGCCGGTGATGCATTTTTAACTTTGTTCGGAGTTGATGTTCCGTCATTTGCCGTAGCCGGTTCATTGATTATTTTTGTTATGGCGACGGAAATGATTTTGGATATTTCGATATTTAAAGAAGCATCTGACACTCCGAAAGACATCAGCTTTTTCCCGATAGTATTTCCACTGGTGGCCGGTGCCGGTGCTTTAACTACCATGTTAGCCATTCGCTCGCAATTTACTCCATTAAACCTTATTTTGGGTGTTGCCGCTAATATGGTCTGCGTTTATTTGGTATTGCGCACAGTTGATTTTATTGCCAAGATTGTCAACCCTGGTATTTTATACATGATTAAGAAGTTTTTCGGCATAATTTTGCTGACAATTTCGATTAAGCTGTTCACAGCCAACATCATGTTGTTACTGGAAAAATTTTGGCCGCATATAAGCTAAAGTCCAACCAAAGAGTTGGCATATTCTTCAGAATTAAATTCAGATAGGTCTTCTATTCCCTCGCCGGTTCCTATGTAATAAATCGGCGTGGGAATAGTGCAGGCTATTGATACCAGTGCACCACCTTTAGCAGTTCCATCCAATTTATTAACTATCAAACCATTAACATCAGCAACTTCTTTGAAAATTTTAACTTGTTCAACGGCATTTTGGCCGGTTGTAGCGTCCAAACAAAGCAAAGTGTGGTGCGGAGCATCAGGAATTACTTTTTTAATTACGCGAACGATTTTTTTCAATTCGTCGGTAAGATTAGTTTTGTTTTGCAGGCGACCTGCCGTATCAATAAATACCAGTTCATCACCATCGGCAATTGCCTGTTTCAGACCATCATAACATAATCCGGCCGCATCACCGCCGATTGGTGCCGTGTGGACTTTTACATGATTGCGTTGCCCCCAAATGCTAAGCTGTTCCACCGCAGCGGCGCGAAAAGTATCCCCGGCGATCAGGCTTGTTTGCTTATCCTTAAATTTATGCGCCAATTTGCCAATAGTGGTAGTTTTGCCGGCCCCATTCACTCCAATCATCAAAATTATGTGCGGTTTTTGGTTGAAACTCAGCTTAGCCTCACAGGGGTGAAGTAATTCGGCAATATTGTCGGCTAAAAGTTTTTTTATGTCGTCAGCGGTTGCCTCTTTGGCAATCTTAACCGAAGCGAAATTTTTAACAATCATCGATGTTGCTTCATACCCTAGATCTGCTGACAACAGCAATTCTTCCAGTTCCTCCAGAACTTCGCCATCTATTGTTCTTTTGTTAAAAATGTTATCAATGCCTGAGCTTATTTTTGAAGAAGATTTGCTCAAACTTTTTTTCAACGACGATAACCAATTAATCATCACAATTTTCTCCTTTTGCTCGCAATATTTCAGCCCTCCTGCGACGCTCTTCAACTGGAACTTGCGGCATTAAAGCTGCTGGAGTGCCGGGGCGCTCAGAATAAGGAAAGACATGCAATTTCTTCAAATGAGCCTCATCTACCAATTTAAGCGTATTATTAAACTGTTCAATAGTTTCGGTAGGAAATCCGCAAATAAAATCAGCGCCAAAAATTATGTCAGGACGAACTTTTTTGATTTTGTTACATAGGTTGATAACATCCTCGCGACTATGCCGACGTCGCATACGCTTTAATATTAAATTGTCACCCGATTGAATCGAAAAATGCAAATAACTACCGACATTATGATACTGTGCCAACAATTCGACAAATTCATCATCCAACGCCGCCGGATCAAGAGAGCCGAAATTAAGCTGAGGAATCGGCAATTCATGCAAAATTTTTGCCACCAGTTTGGTAAAAGAAGGTTGATAAGAACAGATATCAACTCCGGTCAAACAAATTTCGGCAAATCCTTCATCTAACAGCCTTTGAATTTGCGTTATAATTTCCTCTTCCGGCACACTGCGATTATGTCCGCGCGCAAAGGGTACGATACAATAAGTACAGCGATGATTACAACCTTGTTGCACCTGAACAAAAGCTTTTTGCCGACCTTCAAATCCGGTAATAACATAATCATCGTAGCCGTCATAACTGATTATATCACCGACAATAGTTTTTTCATCTAAGGGTGCGACCAAAAATTGCAATATATTATTTTTTTCAATATTTCCCAACACCAAATCAACCCCTTCTATTGCGGCAAATTGCTCGGGAGCGATTTGAGCAGCACATCCGGTTACGACTATTCGACTATCGGGATTTTCGCGAGCCAATTTGCGAACAGTTTGCCGACACTGCCGCTCAGCCTCGCCGGTAACAGCGCAGGTGTTAATTATTATCAGATTGTCAATATGAGCCAGCTTTTCTTTAATTGCTTCAGATTCATAAGCATTAATACGACAGCCCAAAGTTATAACTTTTACCATTTGAAGATTCCATTTTTTCAAAAATATAGGCGCTAAAATAAATAGTTGCAAGAATAAAAATTATCTCTTTATTAAGACATTACCCCTAAAATTATATTATAAATAATAAAACAAGGAGAGAAATATGAAAAAATCGCTAATAGTGACAAGTGCTTTGGTTTTGCTTTCTGCGACAGGAAACGCCAAAGCTGATGATATGGATATAACCTCACCCTTTTACCTGCCCAGTGAACATGAAATCTTGTCTGATACAGCTTTGACTTTTCAAAAGATGGAATTCAAAAATATGCCTGCGGCCAAAGATTTTGTTTTGCGTGAAGAGGTTGATTTAGGTATTGCCGAACAAACCGCTTTGCGTTTTGTACTTGGCAATCGTTTCAATTTCGACCATTTAACTTCCCAACAATATAATAATGATTTGAACTTGGATTATGAAATCGGTGTGGCCAAAAATCTGCCTTTAACCGAAAGATTAAAAATGCAATTGGGCGCATCTTATTATACTTATGACCCCAAAAGTTGGTACGGACATTCCAGAGATACAAAAACACAAATTCGTAATCGTTTGGGCAGCTCTCGTTGGTATAAAGCTCTGCAGGGCGATGTAAAACTGGGCTATGAATTAGAAGAAGGTTTGATGCCTTATGCTTCCTTGGCGGTCGATGGTAATATTGATAGTTCGAATCGTGATTTAGGTTATAATGCTTTTGCCGGATTACACAAAAATGAATATACTTTTGCTTATGATGTCGGTTTGCGCTATGAATTTTCAACTGAAAATGATGACTGTGATAGTTGGTTTATGCAAGGTTCAAGCGATTATTTCATAAATGAAAATACAACAATTGGCGGATATGTTGATTATCGTTTCGGCGGTTCATATACCCCTAAAGTTGATTATGGTTATACTATAGGCGCCAGATTCAAAATCAGATTTTAAGCATTAAATTAAAACACCCCATCTTAAAAGATGGGGCGTTTTTTAAGAAGAGGATTAAGTGATTATTAGTAGTAAACCCAAGTAATCATATTGGTTTCTTCGCCACACAAATCTCCAGTATTTGTTCCTAAATCACTCAATACAACCGGCAAGTGTTTGGTG
>CADCCF010000001.1 GCA_902799835.1 uncultured Pseudomonadota bacterium | reverse complement strand
CATTGTTCCTCTCCTTTATATCAAGTTTGTGGTTGCTTTATACCTTCATATTACCCTATTTAATCCCTCAAAACAACCCTCGCTTTAGTCATATATCTTTGGTTATAGTGGTGGAATATTCAGTTGTGCAATATCGCCTGGACGAATCTCAGTATTGGCATAGCGCATATTCCCCGTTTCAATCATAAATCTTTGTCTTCCAGTAACTTGTGCCGCCATATCATAGAAATCTTTTGCTCTAACATTTTGTCTTTGCGGATTCATAATATACAAAACACAACCTTGGCTACGGTCTGCCACTCCGCACCTTGCCCGACCACGCGGAACTTCATTATTTACAACTACGCCTTGTAACCCGCTATGAGTAACCTGATTTTCACTAAACAAAAAGCGACCGATTAATAATCCCATTGCCAAACAAACCAAAACAGAAACTATCAGCACTGTCGTGCTTACACCACTATGCTGAGCTGGAGCATATTCATCATAATAATCATTGTCGGCATATTGTGGCTCATTATAATTGAAATCTTCTTGTCTGCCTTGTACGGGAGCTCTTTCAACTGATGGAAGGCTGATACGCGGAGCCGGAGTCGGAGCTGGCTCTGCGGCAGGTGCCATGTTCTCAGCTTGAGAAATATTTATATCTTTTTTATTTTCGATACTACTCTCATCAACTTTGTGGTCGGACGACTGCTCATTTGTCGAAATGGGCATCATACGATTGATGGGGCGTCTTACTTTTTTCAATATTGGTCCATTTTCCATTATCTACTCTCTCATATCCACCTATAAATTATTTTCCAAGATATCCGGCGTTTTTACGGTTTTTATAAGTCTGGGCACAATCATTATGGCAATTTCTGACTGAGGTGCTTTTTTGCTAAACACTGTACTCGGTAGCCCTATTATAAGGAAATTTTCGCCGATGCGACTACGAATCGAATATTGCGAAATCTCTCCACCGCTTCCCTCCAAAGTTATTTGAGATAATAACTTTTTATCAGATCCGTAATTGGCTTTTGCCAACATAGACAATTCTGATAATACGGTCTCTGAAGGAGTACATTTACCTATATCAAACCTTGAAAACCACTGATTAGGAACTGCAAACTTGCCTTCTCCGGAAATTTCAACTCGAGCCTGACGACTCAAAAATGCGGTAAGTGAATTAACATTTATTTCATTAGATGTGGTCAATATACGCCCCAATACACCTGTTTTAGTACTTTTTACCGCGCCGAAATCAAAGGCTTTCATGATTTGTTGCCATTCTATACCTTCTTTGCTGTAGGGATATAAATTATATACTCTAACATCATAAGCTAACAATATGGGGTTTTCTTCAAAATAACTTATTAAATTCAATATCTTATTTTTAAGTTCAAAATCAGCATTGAAAGTTATGGTATATTCATCAAAATTTGCTGTAAAATCAGTTATGCCGGCACCACGTAACACATCCAACACTGCTAACATTATCGGGCGTGATTGAGGCACAAACAAGCTAAAGTTGGCAGTGCGAGATATACGCAAAGTCTTATTTACATCATTGTATGTGTAGTAAATTTCTGCGGCATTGGCTATGATGTCAATAACTTCAGTGAAATCACCATGAAGATTTTCAGCCGATATACTGGAATAAGGTGCATCTTTAGCAACAAGTTTTAATCCGGCTTCTTTAGTAAGCTTCAGTAATGCCTTTTCAGCCGGCATGGTTCCGAATGAGAAACCATTGACCTCAAAGCGCGGCAAGGAATCCTTGGCATCATTATATACCAAATTAAACGCCTTGAGATTATATGGAATACTTGAAATCATTTGTTGTGTATTCCAGTTAACAAAACAACGCATCGGGCTTTCCAAATCAAGCTGATTTGCCCCTTTGGGCGTTCTAATAGCCGGATAGGTAAGTTTTTCAACTTTAGCTGTGTATACAGGAGCACCAGAACTGTTTTCTGCCGGCAAGACTTCAGTCCATTCACAGCCGCTTGTTAGCAAAGACAACATAAAGAAAATAAAAACATAATACCTTTTTAACATAATTTATCCTTGCGCTCCCGTGGGGTTAGAATTGGTCGGCGTCGGTTGTGGATTTTGAGGATGTGCCGCTGCCGATTGCGTCTGTGGTTGAGGCGGCGTTTGCGGCTTTGGTGTCGGTTTGGACTGCGCAGTTGTTTGGGTTTTGGCGTTGTTATTCATTAATTTATTAATCACCTCATCAACCGACATTCCTGCTCCTGCCGTCGGATCTTTACTTTTATCAATAGTTCCCAAGGCTTCTTTAACTTTATTCAACTCGTCCTTGTCTTGTTTAATCATTTCCGGAGATGCGTTGTGCTCTAATTCAGTTTTAAACTCTTTCAAATTGGTTTTGAGCGCATTTATACCGCCGGAAATCTTTTTT
Organism: uncultured Pseudomonadota bacterium; assembly: GCA_902799835.1. Lineage (GTDB taxonomy): Bacteria > Pseudomonadota > Alphaproteobacteria > RF32 > CAG-239 > CAZU01. The sequence goes on along the minus strand of CADCCF010000001.1, from coordinate 261,586 downwards.
TCAACATAGGAATGCAATTCAGGATGGTTTACAATATATTCTCCGGTTTCGCTGATTTCCTCCAAAACGTCCAAAACATAAGCATAGTGCTTATAATCCTCTATGGCTATGTTACCACTGCGAACGCATCGAGCGGCTATACGCGAAATCGTCATATCATAGTAAGTTTTTAACAAAACATAATTATCAACATACCAAGTATCACCTGTGGTATTTTGGCCGGAACTAAATGTTTTGTTTTGCTCCATTATATTCTCCCATTAAAAGAAAAAGCTCATTGTGCTGTAATTTTAATGCCGACATACCGATTTGTAAATTCTTATTTTAATCTTTTCTAACACTATTTGCATACGGATCAGAATCATCGTCGTCACTATCATCATAAATTTGCGGAATTACTTTCAACTTGGGACGTGAAACATCATAAATAATCGGAGAATTATCATTTACACTTTGTGGTTTTGACAAGTCATCCATGTAGATATAACTGTCATCACCAATCATTTCAACCTCTTCATATTGTTCTGTTTCCGCTTTTATGCTTGTTTCTGAATCAAGATTACTTGATGAATCCTTTGAAAAATTGTCTTCTTCTTGAACTTCGGAATCAAATCCCCAGCCCTGAATATCTGAGGAAGACAGTTCTGTTTTATATTCTGTTTCAATATCATTATCATATTCATCCGACGACAAAGCCTCTGCTTTTTGTATAGATGAATCTGCATATTTTTCATCATTATGTGACAGAAATGTTTTATCCTCAGCTTTAGGTTCTGCCTCGACCTCGGGCACAGTTTCTTCATTAACATTTTGAATTACATCAGCTTCAGTTAGAGCAGAATCCGGCAGAGGCTCATATTCTGACATTGCATCTGGCTGAACATCGGGAATTACTTGTGGTGCATCAAATGTTTCAAATCCATTATCCTCATTACTATTTTCAGGAATATCTTCTTGAATTAATTCTTCAGTATTGGCTTTTTCGTCCTCAAAATCAAAAGTTACAGGTTCATCTGATGCCTCATCTTTGATATATGGGCTATTATCAACGCTATTGGGTATATCAACATCCAACAAGCTATTCAGCTCATTATCTTCAGTTGAAACGTTTGCTGTTTCTGCAATTTCACTGTTTATATCTTCTAATTCCGTTGGTGCGCCAGACGAATAGAGTGCTAAACGTTCTTTTTTCTTTTTTTTCTTTTTCTTGGCTGGTGTGATTGGCTGATATTCTTCTACTGCTTCATCATAACTACTCAAATCTACATTCGGTTGTGAAATGATTGGAGATGGTTGCTGTGGCATTTCCGCAGGCACATATCCAGTCTGAGGCGCATAGTTATTGATAGTCAACGATGATGATTGCAGCCCTTTGACAATAGCATCTGCTATTTCTTGACTGCGATTATGATCCATCGATTCATACATTTCTTTTTGAGCGGTAATCAGGCGTTTTATAGCCTCTTCCATGTTTTTTTCATTGGCAGCTTGAAGATCTGTTATCTTATTGACCAATAATATAGTTTGAGCAGACGTATCAGGAGTATTAATTTGTATGTTATTTGCATTGTTATTGGCTTGGCTTTGCCCAACAGTTACATTATTTTGCAATATACGTTGTACCACGCCTTCGATGAGTTGTGATTGAGACTGCTCGATTAATTGAAGTAACCGTTCGGTATTATCTGCAGATACCGTTGATGTTGCCATGGGGGCTGTCATTTGCATAGAGGCAAACTTTTGCATGGCCTCAGTATTTGATTTGACTAATGCGCTTATAAGTTCCTGATTATCAACGCTGTTTCCGCTCAGAGATGTTGATTCCATTTTATTGAGGCGTAAATTAATTTCTTTTTGGCCATCAATAAGTTGTTGCAGTATAAGCGTATTATCAGTGGATGTTGCTGTAACATTTTGCGGAGCAGATGCCTGAGGAGCTTGTTCAAAAGCTTTAGCAATCGCCGCCAATGCCTGTTGTTGGGCTTCTTTATTTTGGTTTATATACTGAGCTAAAGCTAATTGATTCTTGCTTAAGCTAGCACTTATTTTTTCTAAATTCTCTGCCTGCATTTCGCCCTGTCGCTTCAACAATTTATCAAAAGCTCCGGCAAATTGTTCAGCGAAGTCTTTACCTAAAGAAAACTCCATATTGCCACCTGAAACAACCTGAACCGGTTGAGATATGGCAGGTTGGGCTTGCGGTTGAGTTGTTTGTGAAATGGCTTCTTCCAGAATAGGGGTGCTTGTTTGCGGCAAATCTGCCGTCTTAATTGGACCTTTACCATTCTTTTCATTCAGATCACTGATATAATCCTGTAATATCATGCCTCCAGGCAACGTACCAAAGATGCTGTATATAGTGCTGGGAAGCTCTAATAGCATTTTATCAAATTCTTGCTTGCGCTCTGGAGAAAATATATGCATTTGGCGATAGATGTTGAGATACCGTTGAGCAACTACAACGGGATCCTCTTCACCATTACGCATCGCCTTACGGCGAGCTTCATTTATATCATCATTATCGGCCATAGCGTTTTTACACAACTCAAACTACAATCAACATATTGTAGCCTATTGCTTGTAAATTTAGTGTTAACAAAATAGTGCGAATTGCGAAGATTTTATGTAATTTCGGTTACAGCACGCAGATTTCCATCACGATTGATTTGTACAACTCTCAGTTTTTGATGCATTTCTTCAATTGTTTTTTTGCGATCAATGCTGGGATAGGTGTGCAAAATACGATCAGTAAAAGCTTGATAAGCCGCTTCAGAGCTTTCCGCGTGGATAGTGGCCAAGCAGTTATCATGACCTGATCCCATCAACTCCCAAATTGCTCCGGCGTTAGAAGTAGAAATCTCTCCTCCGATGATAGCGTCAGGAGTAAAACGCACGACTAAGTCAATCACTTTAGCATAGTTTAAGGCATTAGTTTGCTCAGTACGCGACAAGGTAATATGAACACGATTAGGATGGGGAACAACCAATTCGCGCGTATCTTCAATAGTTAATATGCGTTTATTAATATCAAGTATTTTCAATAAGTTATTCAAAAAAGTCGTTTTACCGGTAGCTGTAGCACCTGAAACCAAAATATGATCACCGCGTTTGATACTAAGTAATAATCTTTCATAAGGATCTTCCGGTTCTTTAATATCTTTAAGAGGATTTATTTTGTGCAATTTTTCACCTTGAACCAAACCATAATCACCCAAACCGAACGAAACATCGTCGGCATGTACACGAATAGTCAAAGCAATGCCACCGGTCAAATCGCGATTGTCATACATTACGTTTTTGCCACAGATAGCTGAAAAACGATGCTCTCCAGGTATAGTGGCATAAACAACAGGATTGCCTTGAATGGGATCAAAGGGTAATTCGTAGGTATTGGCTATAATGTATAACAAATCTGTCAGATATTCTTTGGTCAATTTTTCATCATTATAAGAAACCCATGGATAAGCTCTTTTACCACGGAGACGTAACCAAACTTCGCCGGCATGATTTATTGCCAGTTCCTCAATTCCATCTTGAGTATACCAATACGACAGCGGTCGCAATATTGATTCTAGTACTGTAAAACTCATGACTGTTACTCCTTAGAATAATGAGGGAACACTGCCTCCGGATGATGACGATGAAGATGGTGTTTGCGCGGCAGAACTTTGGCCGTAATTTCCGCTAGCTCCACCATAGGTGGGAGGAGGTGGAGGCGTCAACTTGTTCACGGCCGGAGCATTGTCTATCATGGCAGGATTGGAAGCACCTGCTGATTTAATGTTTACTTGATCAGGATTATACACTACATCTCCGGCAACTTCTCCTTTTAAAGTACTAGTCGGACCGCCGGGACCATAAGTTTTCTCACCCGGGGTCACATTAGCTGAAGTCATAGTAACATCTTTATCAATAAGTCCTTTAGAGTCACCATTGCCCATCTTACTGTCACTTTCTTCTTTATCTCTCTCAAAATTGCGCAACCACAAATCCGTATTAGGATAAACAATTATACGAGTGCCGTTGGGAACATAGGTCATAGCCTTTACATTAGTTTTATCGGCCAAAATCTCATCGAACAAACTTTGCATATCATCCAAAAAGTTTTGACGAGCATCACTGGCAGCTTGCTGCTTGGAGGTCTCGGTATTGCCATTAGAATCTTCAGCCGAAGCCATCATGTAAGCAACCGAAGAGCTTAAGACCGTTGTCAAAGCCGGCAAAGTGTATTTTTTCAGCAATTGTTGATCAACATAACCTAAAGCACCAATACGACCTTGAGCATCTGCAGTCTGTCCTCCGAACACAAATATTGATCCGTCCGGGCGAATCAAACGTTCCCATGATATTTGAACACGAGCGGAATCCGAAGTTGCTTCATTAGGTCCGGCAATACTGCCAAACGAACCTATCAACCTTGAACCGGCCGGAATGATAATATTGCGCCCCTCTTCTGCATAAACATTACGTTCAACATAGGCGGTAACCGGAGCCGGATTATTGGTATCAATTGCACGAGCGATAACGGCGGGAATAGGTTTATCTGAGAACATCATTTCACTCATGTCAACTCGCCAAGAAACTATTGACTTACCAATGCCTTGTTCTGACCAATCCTTTTGATAACCATCAAAAGCTTCACGGCGCATTCCTGAACTTATTCTACCAACGCTTATACTACCACGACGTTCTTTCATTGCTGCTTCTAATGCCGCTTTTCTAGTTGGGTCATAACGTTCACCTGGGCCATATCCTCCGCCTGGTCCCAGATTGCCGGCCGGACCGGTGCCGGTGCCATAAGCGCCCCCAGGGCCAAAAGTTCCGGTTGGAACAAAGACATCTTTTTGAGAATTTTGTTTGTCAGTCAATTCCTGTAAATCAACTCCTGCCGCATCTTCTGTTCCGATAAGGTTGCCATCGTCATCTACAATTAAACCATCAGGCATACGATAACCGACGACTTCTCCCTTATCATTGACCACATCGTTATTGTCCATTATTTCGCCTAAATATTCGCCGTCCGGAGTTAAGGCAATACCTAAAGACTGGAAGTACTGTTCTCCTTTGCTCAATATAATATCTTTTGTTTTTTTATCTTCTTGCTTTTTATCATCCATAACAGAAGAAATTTTATCGTGCTCGATCCAACGGCGTTGCAATTGATTCATTATATCCTTATTTATTTGTGATTGGTTGTCTATATCAGATTGCCGACCAATAACCTCACCATTGTTGTCAATTATTGTTCCATCAGTATTGATTTTGCCGATTATATTTTCATCTGCATCAACCAATTCGCCATTTTCATTAACTTTACCAACGACTTCACCATTTTCATTCACAATTGTTCCGTCAGGCATTATGTATCCGATAACATTACCATTCTCGTCCAACATCACTTTGCCTTTTGGGGTGTCATCTTTATCATCAGAACTTTCTTCTTTGATAATAACCTTTTTTACAATAGTTTTACGATAGTATTGCAAAGGGGTCGCTTGAGCAATAATCTCTTTTGCATCATTTTTAATTTGGCCGTCATTATCTATCTTACCAATAACATTGCCTTTTTTATCAACTACATCGCCATTAAACTGCAATTCGCCCAAAACTAATTTTTGTTTATCTCTAATATTATAGTCTCTTGCACCTCGTGCTACTACTTGACCATCCTTAACTACAAAACCTTTATCCAAGGTTCCTAAATTTTGATTATTAAAATCAGAAACTTCACCATCGGCATTAATTAATCCCACAGGTGATCCGCTTGGGTCATAAACATAAAAATCATTCAAGGCATAGCCAATTACATCGCCTCCCGAATAAACGTTGCCATCAAAATCAACACGTCCTATTCCTTTGTATTTGCTATCCAGCACCTTTCCTTGGCTATCAATATAACCCATAAATTTATTGTTAATATCCAATGCTATTTTGTAGCGCATGATCATACCTATTGGTAATCCGGAATTAGAATTGACGTTTCCGTCGGGTTGCTGATATCCCGATATACTGTTTTTGTCATCAATAATACTGCCATCATACAAGGCAAAACCGATTACTTTGCCATCGAAGCCGATGACAGGATCGTAATTTACAACTCCTCCCATCCATTCTCCGGCTGAATTATATAATCGCCCATCATTGCTAATACATCCTAAACTTTCGCCTTTTAGTCCTTCAACCATGCCCTTATAGTCGGGATATCCGATTACTTGCCCTGAAAAATCAATAATCGGTGCCTGTTGGCTGATAGCACCTAGAACGGCGCCGCCTTCACCAACAACCCAACGATTTCCCAAAACATCTCCTACAAAAACTCCACGATAATTATATACTGAGCCCTGAGATGAAATAACGCCCAAAAGCTCGCATTTATCATTCTTAGCTCCGGTATAGTCCACAACGGAGCCAATAACTACCCCGTTATTATCGCTTACCAGACCTCTCTCCAACAGATAACCTGCTTTAGCTCCATCTTTGCCGATTACTGATCCATCGGCATTTATATAGCCTAAAAATTCTCCATTAAATTTAACAGCCAACCTCTCACTATAGGCTTGACCAATTTTAGGCATATAATTAGTTCCGCCAAAATTTGTTACACTTCCATCCGGCAATATTTTGCCGATTTGTTTCATAGACTTGTTTAACAAGGCATTATTCTGGTTAGGCAAACCGACTGACACACCTTCATAATTAACAGCCGCATTAGCATATATACTCTGTGCAACAGCTTTGTTTTGAGAGCCCACAACCAAACCTTGTCCGATTATTTTATCAGCTTCATTACCATTAACTTTAACTGCTTGCCCCGCCAAATCCAAATAAGCATATAGTGTTCCTGCAGCAGTATAAAATGAACTCTTTTGCAACGAGCGGCCAACTACTTCTCCTTTGGAATCAAATACATATCCCAATGGAGAAATCTGAATTGTTCCCCCCTTATAGCTCATATTGGATGCAATCCCGTTTATTCCCAAAAAAGTTCCGGAATTATCATATACTAATGCCTGCCCAAGTGTCGCGCCAATAGCCGCGCCTGATAAATTATAAGCATCATTACCCACCATATATCCGATGGTTGTACCATTGAGGGATATAACAGATCCGTTGCTAACAGCGTGACCGACCTGTTCACCTTTATAATTGTATACCGGTCCGGTCGAAACTATATTGCCTTGCAAATCACCATTTTTATCAAAAACATATCCTCTGGTACCTACCTTGCCAATAACAGTAGCATCTTTATTTATTTCGCCATTAGGATTTACTCTGCCTATATATTTGCCATTTTTATCAACAGCAACAGCCGAAAAAGATATAGTATCGCCGATAATTGCTCCGTTATTATTGACCACTCTTCCATCAGCACGAACTCTTCCTACAACATTTCCATCATTAAAAACTGATCCGTTGTAACTAATAAGTCCTATATAATCGCCATTTTCATCAAAAGCATATCCGGTATTCACTAAACGACCAATGATAGCATTTTTGCTATCATAAACATATTCATTTGCTTTGATATAACCGATTGTTTCAGAGTTAAAATCGGTTACTTGTCCCCCGGGAACAACACTGCCGATAAAATTACCTGAAGTAGAAACAACCATGCGCGATGATATCAGTTTGCCGTCCAAAACATATTCTTGTCCAACTTTACGATAAGCATAACCATCAGGGGTAACTATACCAATCTGCCCGCCGTTTAAATCGCTGTATGCACCATCCCCAGTTATACGACCGGAAATTTTGCCTTCGTCATTATAAACCAATCCGGGGAATATTACCTGACCGATAACTTCAAAATATTCATTAACTACCAATCCGTTGGGTAAAGTTTTACCCATAGATTGCCCTGAAGAATTTCTTACGACCCCGTCACTGCTTACCTTACCTAAAGTTTTAGCATCATTTCCTATTGCAATTCCTTGGGGTACAACTCCACCAATTAACTTTCCCTTTGTATCCAAAACCAAACTATCGGCGGTAACGCTACCCAAAATTTTGTTTTCAAAACTGATGACTTTACCATCAGGAATAACCTTACCTATAGCATCACCATTAAAATTAATAGCTGTAATTTCTTGCGCTGAAACACCTCTTGCAAAAATCAGGCAAAACATCAGCAGAATTATTTTTTCAACGACTAAATTTCGGGAGGTTTTAAACATTTTAATTCCTCCTGTTCTTGGCGACTTCGCCTAAAATATAGCCTGCAACTTTTTTATCCAAATCGATAAAAGAACCATTACTCTTGATATTGCCGACTATTTCTCCTTTGGCATCGATAACCTTTCCTGACGACGTAAGCCGTCCTTTATACTTGCCATCATTTCCCAAAACAGTGGCTCCTATCTTATATATTTTACCTAAAACATGGCTATTCATATCTGCTGCCAATCCACCTGATAAAACTTTGCCTATTACTGTACCATCAAATCCTGTAATTTGGCCATCAAAATTTACATAACCCACAACTTTATCATTACTGGATATGACTATATCTCCGCTAACTATCTCACCAATTATTTTGCCGCTGTAACTGAGCACATTGCCATCAGGAAAAACCTTACCAATAACGGAATTATTAACATCAACAACACTTCCGCTGGGAATAGCAAAACCTATAATCTTACCATTGAAGTCAATGGCTGTACCCGTGTTAAACAAATTAAGATTTTTATCACTGCTACCGCCGGGGAATATTACCGTAATTACTTCGCCCTTAGAGTTAATAACATCGCCAAGAGAATTCATCAAGCCGCCATAATTTCCGGTAACATCAATTACAGGACCTTCGGATAGGACTTCTCCTATAACTTGCCCTGTACTATCTACAACCTTACGATCATGAGTAACTGAGGCTGTTTCTTTACCATTACCATCAACAACTTTGCCATCTGATGTGGCATAACCTATATATGATCCATCGTAACCGATGGCAACACCACTCTTAATAACCCGTCCTTGATATTCGCCATTTAAATTGAAATAGAAACCTTTGGAATTCACTCTACCGATATTTTCACCATAGCGAGTAACAACTTTACCATCCGGCACGACAATTCCAACTATTTTCCCTTGTAAATCAATAACTTCACCTTTAGGTAACAAAGTGCCGATTACACCATTATAATCACCATATCCATCGTTAACTATCTTGCCTTGAGAAACGCCAGAAGTATCATAAACATTTCCATCAGGGAATAAAAATCCAATGATTTTACCGGATGCGTCAACAACTGATGAATCCGACGAATAAGCCATTCCGAAAATTTGTTTTTCCGGATTTAAAACGAGATTATCTGCTGATAGAGTATTTGATGCTTTGCCATAAATTTTTACCTTTGCTTTATCATCAACATTGTTAATGAATTCACCATTGAATTTATAAGCATACCTTTCGCCCAAAATTTTTCCAATATAAACACCTTTGCTGTTAAAAATATCACCCAACAGTCCAACACAACCTATTGGCTCATTTTTATTGTTTATCAAAATATTGTTGGCATTAACATATCCTAAGTAATTGCCGTTGATATCAACAGCTGTTCCCATTTTGCCAACTGATCCTATAAATTCTCCCTTCTCATTAAGGACACTTCCGTCAGGATTTACACATCCGACAAATTTGTTTGTGGCATCTTTTACCACTCCTGAAAAATCAACATTTCCCAAAAAAGTACATTTGTTATCAAAAACACGGCCGCGTGGTAAAACACCGCCCACATAATTACCTTCCTCATCTAAAGCTATTCCTTCGGGAGTAATTTTATATTTCGTATCTTCTCCACTGTTTTTTATTTTACCGTCAGCGTCAAGGTAGCCTATAATATTACATCCATAGCCGACTATATTGCCAACTTTAACCATTTTAGCGACAACTTTAGAACCGCTTTGGTCGCGCACTAACCCATTAGGCAAAACTCTACCTACCACCTGTGATTTTTCATTTTCTATACTACCATCATTTTGTAACTTTCCTAAGATTGTACCGGCTGGTGTTATTGGTATGCGTTCAAATGAAACCAATTTGCCAATTACCATATTGGATGAGTTAAATACTATCTCTTCACCGGCATAACCTATTATATCACCTTTAAGATTGATAATTTTACCGTCTTCTCGCATTTTACCGATAACTTCACCATTTACATTGAGTAAGTTGCCATCTTTATCAACATAACCTATAACATTACCATTTTTATCATAAGCAACCTTCAATGTCTTGCCTATCAACGGTGAATTAGCAGCAACAACCGTTCCGTTATCATCGACTTTACCAATAATCTCACCATCTGCATTTACAACTTCACCCGTAGGCAAAGTAACACCCATAACTTTACCATCGTCATCAATAACCGTTCGTCCGGTTTTAGCAATACTGCCTATATTTACACCATCTTTATCAACGACAGAGCCATCCGGAAGTACTCGCCCTATAACATTACCATCCTTATCAACCACTGTGCCATCCGGTAGAGCTCTTCCTATCAAATTACCATTTGCATCATAAACCGCTCCGATATCGGTTGTACTACCAATTGAGTTGCCATTAAAATCCAATGCTGTTCCATCCGGTAACACTTTACCAACAACCTTACCATCATCATTAATAACCTCACCATCCGGAGTAACATAGCCAACAGGATTAGAAAATTCATCATATACGGTTTTACTATTTTCAGCAACACCTATAACATTGCCATCCTTATCTAAAATTAGTCCGTCGGCAGAAACTTTTCCTATAATATTGCCATTTTCATCGCGAACATAACCATCTTTGTCAATAACACCTATTTTCTTGCCATCAGGGCCTATTGCCGCTTGTAAAGCTTTGCCGTAATTGGTGTCTTCCGCTTTGGAAGTTGAGCTTTCACAATAACGACATTCCTCTTTATTAACCGCATTCCCGCTCACCGGCACTTTGGCTGATTTCATACTTTCCGACCCCAGATTTACCTCGTGCCATGAAATTATAAAATTATTCTGAACATTACCGGCTACCACCGGATTCCAGCTCATGGTTATATGACAAGTATCTTTACCATTTAAGGTCTCGCCAGAACATTTATCTGAAAAAACAAATCCGGCGGCCGGTGGATCAGCTAATTCAACTGAGGCAATTTTTATCGCAGCCTTACCATTGGTACCGAGTGTTAAAACATTCTTTGCTTCAGTACCTAAAACAACTTCCCCCATGGGAATCGGGTCAGGAGTTGCCGTCAAAGGCACTTCACCCTCAATAGTTGAAAATTCAATTCCTTGAGCCGGCTCAACACTCTTCACCTGCTCAGAGCCAAAAACATCTGCATTATCCGTGAAGACAGGTTCTTCATAAAGATTCTCATCATCACCGCTGCTCATCAAAAGAATTAGACCAAAAATAAATACAAGTAACGACGAAAGACCAATTATCAAAATGATGGTATTGGTCTTTTTTACATATCTTTCGGAGTTTGTTAATTGATCATCACTCATATTTTGTTCTATTGCGTCCTAACTACACTGCAAAAAACTCCGCTTCGTCCAAGCGAACTACATATGCTGTCGCCCTCTTCCAAGTTTTTGACCGGCCCTACTCTCAGGTGAAACAACTCGCGACCTTGTCCATCAGCAGGTGCGTCGACTGAGAAAAATGGTGTAAACCGACTAAGCTCTTTATATTTTGTAGACAATTTACCCCACAAGCTTTCCAAATTGTTTACATCACCATCGGTACCGAGCTCGATTGATATATTTTGACTGCCATCTCCACTAAAGCCGTATCCGTAAGCAAATTGCGGAGCAGCACCATATCCGCTATTCGACTGATCAATACTTATATGTTGCATTTTAGAATAATCAAAATTATCTGCCGCATTACCACCGAATCCTCCGCCCATGCTACCGGATTTAGCATACTCAGGAACTATAATTTGACCTTGTCCTGTTTGAATATCAACCTGTCCTACCGATGTCATACCATAATTGCCACTTCCGTAAGCACCACCTCCTACACCTCCGTTATAGTTGGTACCTTGGGGAGCACCCTGAGAAGCACCCTGCGGCATGAGATTGCGATTAATGTTGTTATCAATGCCTGTGGTTTGTGCATTTGGAATAGCAGGACCAACATCCCATGTCGGCGGCAAATAATCAGCAGAATCAACAGCATATTCCAAACCACTTTCATCAGAACGACGCATTTTGATACAGATTATACGTTTACCGTTGCGCAAAACCATATCACCAATACCTTCGACGACTATTAAACGATTATCCGGTCCTTTGGCACGAAATCCAACCGGAACTTCAACACGTTCAACAATCATACTAACAACAGGTCTTTGCACCATATTTAAAGATTTCTTGCCCAAATCTATGTATGTAAATATATTATCACGCCAAACTCTTTCCGGAGCTATAACCACGTCATCAGGATTGGGAACATAAACTTCCAAATCGAACTTAAAATCACTAGGATCTACCGGTATTGACTGTATCCAATCGCTTTTTTGAAATCGTTTGGTGTAATTTGAAATAGCTCCTTTCGTTCCGCTACCAGATCCTAGACCTGATTTACTACCGCTGTATGGCGATACCCCACCTCCTGAATTAGGGACATTATCGTTAACAACCTCAATATCAATAATAGCATTAGTCAAACGTTCCGTATTAACTGCTTCGGATTTAAGATAAAACACATAACGGTTACCTGAACGGCCAAAAACAATCGCGTTAGTATCAACACCGACTTGCGCCCCGCTGCGCGGGTACAGCAACAATGTGCTTGGACCGGATATCTGACCATCAAATGTATTTTGATCGCCGAGATAAATATCTTCGATTAATTCCCACTCTGGAAAATTAACCATTGTTAACATACCTTCGCGGACACGTATCGGCAACACCAAGTCAGGTGTCCAATAGTATTTGGAATAAGCCGGTCTGCTTTGTCCTTCACCAAGATTTTGCAAAGGATCCAACCATGCGGCCTGCGTCATACCTAAAGAATTAAATCCAGCATAGTCCATATTCATAGGCGTATAGTTGCCTTGTGATTGATCGGCACTTGTATCCATTATTTGTTGATTCACCTGAGCTTGAGCCGCGCTCAGTGACACACCCCAAAACGCAACAATTGCCAGTATAAATCTTTTCATATTAAGTATTTTCACGACCAATCTACTCCACGCTGTTGCGACTCAACGCATATTTTGTAACAGTAAACCCTAACGGATTTTTCAACCTCTCACCATATTTAACCGTTTTACGGCGGTACATAACACTTAATGAAGCAGTCCAGTAGCTTATCTCTGGCTTTGTAGAATCCGGATAAGTGTCGCTTGCTTCATACTCAACTTGCCATACTCCATTAGTCAATTCATTTATGGAAAGAATCTTAACCTTGCGTTCCATGCCTTTTTCTTGAATAACTGACAAAGCTTTTTTACCAATATTATCCCAAAATTCTTGGTATATCTTAGCAGTTGACATTTCTTGAATTGTGCCCCCTGGCGTCCAACGAGATTTTGCAACATCTGCATCACGGGTAAAAGCGCTACGCTGCAACACATAATCTCTTACAAACACTTCGGTGATTGCACGACGATTGCGCAGCTCTCCGGTCACCGGCATAATATTATAGACCTGCTCCGATTGATTCTGAAAACTTAACAGAAACGGTTCTATTCTGTACAAAGGAACGACTTGAAAAATGGCTAAAATCAATACGATATTACAACACAAGCTCAGCGCTGTAATAACAGCAAAAGCACGAGCAGTCCAAAGATAACGTTTTTCGGCTACATTAGCGACAAACAAATTATCGCTACTTTTAGAAGAGCGATGTGGAGCCGTTGCATTGGGGGCGCGCCTTCCTGCAATCATACGCGGTTGTGGTTGTCCATACTTAATCTCTTCTACCATTTTTATCTTTCAAAAACTAGATAGTTGCAACAAACCAATCTGGCAACGTGTGAGGAAGTTCCACCTCTATACATGCGCAAGGCGATAATTTCAACTCATCAATACCCGTACCAATGCCAACGGGTTCAGGCTCATAGTAAGAGCCGTAACACCCCGACAAAGCGAATAAAACAAACAAAATCAAAAACTTAATTTGTATTTTCATTTAGACAGGCCCTTTATATATAATAGCATACAGTATACTTTATAGTAAAGTATACTGTTTTATTTTAAATGTCTAACAGTAGAAATATACTTATCAACAAATTAGAATATGTTAACTTCCGTTTGTGAGTAGCGAGTAACTGTAAAACCAAGCGGATTTATTAAGCGGTAGAATGAAAAAGCTCTGTCAGGAATAAATCTTGCAGTGATTGATGATGTCCAGTATCTTACTTTAATACTGTCTGCACTTGATTCTTTTCCTGCCTGATTGGACAAGTCATATGTTTTAAAATCAACCTTCCAAATTTGCGAGCGTTCACCACCTTGTCTTGTAATTGATGTAACATCAACTTCTCTGGTAATTGGCTGGCTAATGATTTGTTCCCAGGTATTCACTAAAGGAGCGCCAAATTCATTATATACTGTCGGCGAAGACAGAAAATTTACCATGCCACCGGCCATCCATCTGGTTTGCATTTCCGTACGATCATGAATTATCGTATTACGCAATGTGACATACTGTTTAATATACATTTTCATCAGCAAATCTTTAGATGGCATATCAAAAGTAATACCCTCATTACTGACCAACTCATCAGAACTGCTGTTTTTAATCAACAATAAAGGTTCAACCGTAACACGCGGAGCTAATCTGAACAAAGCTAAAGATGCTAGAACTAAGAAACTTACTGTCAAGACTGCCGTAAGGACAAAAAATCTTGAAATCCATAGATAATAAAACATCTTGGCCGAACGTTCGGTTTGATCAATTTGTTCAATATATTGAGGTTGACCGGATGTATTTCCGGAAATTGCTTTTATATCCGAATTACTTGTAATTTGTTGATTAGAAATTTCATTTTCACTCATCTAATAATTAGCGCAATACGCCTCCTCTAAATCTCTATATTCTTCATCATTCTCATCTTTTACTTTCTTTTTATATTTTTCAGTTGCTTCCCTGTCAGTCTTTGCCCTTTTCAGTTCGGCATTAATATCATTATCATCGGCAGACGACATAGACAACTCTAAATCTGCTTCGGTATCAAGCTGTAAAATACTCACTATTTTATCTATGGTAGCTTTTTTTACCTTAGCCGGCTTATTGCTATTATCCACTTTAATCTGCCTCAATAACGTATTTACTTTATTTAACGATTGATTTTTGGCCGCCTTCAAACGACTTATGGTTAAATTATAATCGGCCGGTTTGGTAAGATCATAATTGTTACTTACAGTAAATCCATAGTCAGCCAAAAGTTCTCGCAATTCTTTGATTTGATCATCATATTTTTGTTTCATTTCTTCTAGTGATTGCTTCATCTTCTTTTCAGATTCAGCCTGCCGTAAAAAGTCACCAATTTGGTTGCGCGAGAGTTCTGCCTGTTGTGCAATGGCCAATTGGTTTTTCTGATCCTGGCTTAATTTTTTAGGACTAGTATCCTCTATTTTGAAGCTATCATTAAATACTTCATAAACCGTGCTTTTAAATGAAATATTATTATTTTCGTCAGAATCTAAAAGCATACCGAGTTCACTGTACGGACAATTTACCTCGGCTGGCTCATTATCATTACCAAAAATACTTGAATCAATATTTACATTGTCATCATAAAAAGTCAAAAACGGCTTGTTCTTCTTAAGCTCAATCAGCAAACATTTAGGCAAACTCTGAGGATTGAGATCTGTACGCTTAATATACTGATCATCATTATTGTCATATGTATAAATATAACTGTCTTCGTTGTCCTCATCCTCTTCTTTAACCACATTAACGTCCAAAACCACTCCGCTGTCACCAATTCGACAAGGCATAATTCCACCGCGTAAAAATGCTGCAGCTTCGCATCCTTGCGTTAATGCACTTTGAAGATTAAATTTCTTTTCTATGAAAGAATAATCTTGCAACATAAGTTGCCATATCTTAGGAATTTCTCCACCGTAATTTAAAAAGTCACCGCGACTGATTCCGCGTAATTTACGCATATCAGCTAAAAGTTCATCTTTGTCATACATCGGCAACTTTAATTTACTCTTTTTACTTTCATATGTACTATAGTTTTTTGAACTATAAGCCTTAACATTTGAATAGTCTGTCATATCAAAGTGAAAAACTTCACGAACAGGCGGTTGACTTAAATCGCGCATCGGATAAGGAGCTTTAAGGTCACGGGCTCTAGGTAAAGCTCCGACAAAAAAGCCTTCGGTTTCAGGTGAAGTATCTAAGGTTGCTAAGTCGGCAAAAACAACCAAGTCATTTAAGCTATATCCAGCAATACTCTTAGTTATGGTCATAGCTTTTAGACGATTTATCATATTTTGGTGAATAGATGCGACTTGTGCCGCAGATGTCGGTAAGTATAAATCTTCCCCTAAAGCTAGCATCTGTGAATAAGCGTCATCAACTATAGAATCTACATTTCCCATAATTTCGCTGACTATCTCGCCAGCAGCAGATGTGATTGCTTCCTTAAACGATGGCAAATTATCTGAAGATATATTTAAAATTTGTGCAACACTATCAAAACGCCCTCCTAAATTTTGAGTGTACTGTTGCAAAATTCTACCTTTCTCCTGATTAAACCCATTGCATAAAGCCAATACGCTTTGCGGAATTGATGAACTAGCTGTTGTTCCAGAACTTTGCTTCTCAGCTTTTGAAGCTTCAATTTGTAAATCCAAATTATTCATTTGTTTTTGCAAAGCATCTCTTTGCGATTTAGCTTGATCCAACTGCTTTTTCAAAGCATCAAAATTATTATCTTTTTTATTCTGAGCGACTTTCTCCGACATTTCAGATGATATTTCATCATATTTTTGCAATTTGTTTTTAGACGCGTTGTCATCCAAATAATTAATTTCTTTTGATGATGCGCGGTCCGTTTCCGAGAAAGATTGGTCTTCCGAGTTGCTGGCTATATCACCGACTTCATCGCTTAAGCTTTTAATTTTTGTAGTAATTTCATCAATTTTGGCTTTGAGATTCTTTTGCTGCTGTAACAAATTAGCATCTGCTTGAGTGCTGGTTGCGTTACTTTGGCTAAATAACGTTTGAAAGGCCGTATCAACAGCTGCATATTTTTCATTTAGCTGCGTTTGATATTCAGTCTGGCTAAGACTGAGATGTTCTTCAGCATTACTAAGTACAGATAATATTACATCAACGACATCACTTTCAGTAAATCTTTTCAGATAAGCTCTGATATTTCCTTCCTGTCCATCAAGATTTTTTCTGCCATATTTATTTTGCAAATATTGATTATAAAAAATTTTAGTATCATTCCATATCATTTTACGATTATTAGGTGTTCCCCAAGAAGGAGCATCTTTACTCAAAGCTTTAGATGCTTCGGCACCAATTTGCCACGCCAACATTGTGGCTTTGCGATTTTCTTCCTTGGTTTTGTCGGAAGTTGAGGCACTCACTCCTTCGCCTTTGTCATAACTGTCTTTATTCTTTTTCACTTTAGATTCAGATTCTTCCAAATCAGCACCTTTGGTATTATCAGCAACGTCTTTATCATCTATTGTGTCATTGTCGGTTTCTAAGTCATCAACCTTTACGGATGAATTATCAGAATAGCTGACATTACCTTCTTCATCCTCGTTAACCGTAGTTTCAGCACCTTTTGCCACTTCATAGGCATTAAAAGCCCAACCGGATATTCCTTTACGTAAATCATAATCATTAACATTGTTGTTGTTCAAAGCCACACCGGACCATGTTTGGTCAATACTATTAAAATATCTACCAACATATTTTTTACCGCATTGGTTTGAATCCCTCAACATATTAAGTTTTTTTTGATAATTTTCCTGCATTGCTTTATATTGCTCTGCAGTGGCGCGATAGTTATCAATATCTCTGATAAAATTGTGGAGAGATAAAGTTTCTGACACAGCATCTTCTACTTGCGACAATTCATTAAAAGCTTCCATATTCTCAATGTTGTCCAACATAGGAGATGTGTCGTCAGGCATTTTTGGCGCAACAAAATTCAACCCCATACCTGCAAAACGGCTCTTTTTAACTTTTTGCGTCTCATCTTTGGTCTGCTCGACATCTGACAGACTAGCCCTGTTACTTTTATAAAGCATCTGTGCATACCCAATTGGAGCACTATAAGTTTTGCGATATGAACTATACAAAACTGAAGAATTATTCCTTTCAAGCAAAGATACCTTTTCTGCTTTAACTTCAGGTTGGACATCAATTGACATTATGACGTCAATAGCCTGCTTTTGAGCTTTTAATGCCGCTACTCTTTCCCACATTTTAATCAAATCTTCTAATGTGGAAAGAGCATAACCATATTTTGCTAAAATTTCGTTGTTCCCTGATATTCCGCAAGCTTCACCCTGCCCACCTTGAGAACAACACTCTTTGGCACTTATAATTTTTGAGCCGACTTCTCCGCTTTCCGATAGCTCCTCTTTCATAACTTGGACTGCGGCATAGATATTATAAATATTGTCCATATAAAAACTTAGTCTTCGCCGCTGAACCAGTTCTTTTTGCCCCGGCTTATAACTTAGCAATATTTCTTGCAACTTAAGGGACATTTTGCTTACATTTACCGAACCTAAAACACTACCGCACATTAAAGTATTTTGCGTTCCACCGATGTTGATAAAAGAAAAAACACCTGCCACTGATGAAAATGCTGAAGTAAGCGAAGATTTTAAGCTAGTGGCATCTTTCTTGATTTGATTAGTCAAAGATTGAACCTGAGCATAAGTTTTGCCCAACATTTTTCCGGTTTCTGTGAGGTCTTCGGCAAAATTTACAACCGGAGAAATCGGAATAACATTATATGCTTCCTCTATTGCTTTTGATAAAAAGGCAGAAGACGATTTTGGCATCATAAACGTCATCAAACCGATTATAGCCATCCAAAAATATTTCTTCATTCTTCTTTCCCCCTTTTATCCAACAATAACTTCGTTTATTTGAGTCTTATCATCTTTTTGGGTGTCGCTTTCTTCTTCAGCTTGATTTGAGGCTTCCGCACCCTTGTCTGATGAAGGTATTTCCCTAGTAGAAGTTTCCTCTGCTTCGCTCTTTTTATTTTCTTGTTCTTTCACTTCATAATTGCAAACATCGGTAACTAAAGCATTGTCATTGTTGTACCGACGCTCAATTTTGAAGTTAACATTCTGCATAATTTTTTCCATAGTTTCGGTTTCTAAATTCGTTAACTCCATTTGGATTATCTTGGCAATCATGTCTATTTGTAATAGTGTGTTGTCTATCGCGGTCTGAACTGTTTCCGATTTGCCTTCGGCAGTTTCTCCCAACTCCAAATCCGACGAAGAGTCATTAACCGGGTCAATTGAATCTGATAAATAGACATTAGCTTGGTTAAAACCAGCAACATTGCTAACCTCTATATCTTCATTAATCTGGGCAATACGCTTTTCTGATCCGGCAATAGTATCAGCAATATCTATGCTGGGACTGTATTTTTGTTGAGCAGCCGCTACTATTTCAACAGGTGTTTGTGTTTGTTCTGACGGAGCCTGGTTACCACTGTTACTTGTGTTTGTTTTTTTATTGTTCTTTTTATCTTTATCTTCTTTGAGTTTTGACTTTAATTCCAAAACTTCAGCAATATTTTTTTCTCTACGTTTAACAATTTCAGCTGTAGTCTCGGCAAATTTAGCATTTATGGTGATAATATCTCGAGCAAGTTTCTCTTTGATTTGGAATTTACCGGCTTCAAGTTTTATAATATATTGCTCCATTTGCAACTCTTCAGCTTCCATTTGTCCCTTTTGAAGCAAATCAGCACTAGCTGCCATTTTTTTATGGTCTTCTTTCATAATTTTCAGGTCGTCTTTTACCATCTCAATTTTACCATTAAGCGTATCAGCATCAATCTCGGCTTGATTTTTTATTCGGTTAATGCGATCTTCGCGATATTCATCAAGCTGAGTTATTTTAATAGCATCATCAGCAATGGCTCGAGTAAGCTGGACAATTTTATAGGTTTTTGAATCCTTAATAGAACCCATAAATCTTTTAGCATCTCCTGCCATTCTTACAACATCAGCCAAAAACTTATATTTTTGAACGTATTTTTGACATTTTTGAGAGGTAGTTCCACGACCACTATTTTGAGAATCATTTTCATCATTATTGTTTTGAGATGGAGGAGTGCCACCATTGTATTGTTCCTTGACACAATCTCGAACTTCTTTAATCGTTTTCAGTCCATCGCCTATACCTTTGGCTATTTTGCTCTCATTGATACTGGTAATTTTTGCTTGCACCAAAATAATTTTTTCTTGTATCCAGGTGCTTATTTTACCGGCAGTTTCCGCTAAACTAATTTCAAACGGAATAACAGCTTCAGCCTGTCGCAACGGAAAGGTCAAAAAGATTGCTAAAATAAATAAAAACCATATATTACATGTTTTATTCATAAAAATTATCCTCCGCTTTTAAGGCCGCATGTTTCTTTTTCAGCATCATACTCATAGTCGTTATATACGCTGCCTGATAGGTTAGTAATCTTTTTAATGTTGTTAAGGGCAGCTGTGCGCGATTCTAAAGATACTATAATATTAAGACGATTAGCAATATTGGCTAACCTAGCAATTATTTGACGATTCATTAAACTAAGTTCTGCCGTGCTTGTCATTACATCATCAGGTGTTTCTTGGTCAATTTCAAAATTGGCTTTTACTGCTTGAAAATACAACTCGGAAGCATATCTGCCTAACAATGTTTGGGTATTATTAACGGTTTGCATAACTCGTTTTTCTCCAGGTTTCATTGTTTTTATGACACGACAACGATTATAGCCGGTATTTTCGATATTATCATCTCCCATTGGAGTGAGCCATAATTGGTCGGGTTGCCCCTTAATTTTGCTACCGGCAAAAGCTTCAGAAACTAAAAAAAACATCAATATCAATCCAATAACTATCAAACTAGTTTTTTGCAACATTTGATCCCTCCATTTCGTTGGATGCAGCTTTTTCTGATGTAAAAGATCTTCTGCGGACGCTGGGAGCAGATGAGACTTTATCCTTTAACAAAATATTTTGTTGTTTTAAATCAGTATTTACTGGTGTTTCTTTCGATGTCTTGCTTGCGCTATCCAAAGTGCTTATTTTTTGCGAATTGCCAATACTCGCTTTATTTGGCGATGTCTTTTGCTCAGATGATGCCATTTTGTTCAAATTTGAGGAAACATCGACCTGCTTTTTGTCTGAATTATCACTATCTAAGGAACTAAATTTTTTTCTTGTTGTTGATTGAGCAGTCGAATTTTCGATAGAATCTGCTGACTTTTTAATTTCTTTTGACTCGGTTGTTTTTATGTTATTGTCGGAATTTTGTTTTGAATTATCATTAGATGTAATAACAGAACCGCTATCGTCATAATCATCATCCATGTCGCCGCTATAATAATATTCGTCTTCAGAATCATCATATTGGCTGCTAACTTCATCGCTATCAATTTTGCCATTGGTCTTTTTACTGTCATCACTACTATAATTTTCACTGCCAACACTATCTTTAGAAATTATTTGTGCCTGCCCGTCATCAAAACCATAATCATCACTACCGTCGGAATAGTCATCATCACTGTTATCATCAGTATTATCCTTGCCAAATGTCCACCCTCTTTGTTTAACAATATCTCTTGCTTGAGTATCCGAGGCTTCAAGCTGACTTAACATGGTATTGTAACGATCAAGTATTGCTTCATCCGCATGAGTCATAAATTCTTTTGCGGCGCGAACTTTATCGATTTTCTCTTGAATAGAATCTTTTTGATCTTTGGCTTTTTGAATCATATCGGCGGTATTTTCGTCAAGCGCAAACAACTTTCCTTCGGTCAGTTCGCGCACTTTCACCGAAATACCCTCATATTTTTGCGAAACTTTATCTATAACATTGCCTGCTTTCAACAACACTGTATTAATAATATCTGTACCGGCATAAGAAATTTTAGCTATAAATACAGAGCCAAGCATAATGAACACAAAACATATTATTCTCTTATTCATTTGCTTTCTCCTTTGGTACCTGATTCAGCTGACTTTTTTATATCATCTAAACACTTTCCCTTATCTATCTCCATTTTAGATATTATGTTGACTATGTTGTTGGCAATTTCATTTCTGTTCATCATAGATTTGATGTGAACTATATCTGATAATACTTGGGTGCTGTCAGCGGTTAGTGTGTTATTAGCCTGAATAGAACAACGTGTACTGCCCTGATCATCAGAACAATCTTTGATTGCCTGAATTTGTTGTAAAGATTCCTCACATTTTTCATACATAAAACAAGGTATAGGTTGCGTAGATGTATCGCTGTGTTCAATTTTTGCTTCATCACATTGTGTTTTTAATGAAGAACAGGCATCCACTGCTACTCCTTCCGCACCCAAAGTTGGCGCAATTTCATAGCCGGCTTTTTCTTTTGCCAAATTTTCGTGATTACCTCCTGAGATAAGTCGCGAAATGATGTAGTCCAAATCAGCTTTGGTATATTTAGCCATCATACAACTAATTTCATAATCTCCGTTATATTCATTTTCATCAATACTTACGTCTTTACCTTCACCTTTTTTGGTTCGAACCCATTCTTGAAAGACTTGATGTTTATCACAAGCCAAAGCATATAAACATCCATCTGTTAACTCTAAAGTACCACCATCTCCCAAGTTACAGCGTTTGACTATATCATAAGGAATTAAAAGTTCACCCTGAGCACTATAACCGTTACTCCGCTTAACCTCTGCATCATCAGCATTAGCTACTAGGATATTGCAACTTAGTCCTAGCATCAAAAACCAAACAAAAAGCGCTCTGTTTATCATCTTATTCCCCTTTATCACCGGTAGCATTTTCGGCTTTATCCGGATTTTGACATGTAGAAATAAAACTTTCAGACATTCGATAATTTTTTACATTCATAAACGATCTGGTCATTTGTTCTCGCGCCCACAAATTGCTGATTGCATTAAGCCTGTCACCTACTTTTAAATTTAGGTCAATGGCGATATCCCAAGCAGCTTGCATATCTTTGTTCTTGGTATTGACCACCGGATCTATTTGATCATTCTTAAAAGAGAAACTGTCATTATATGCCTGCATTGCCTCCAAATATCCGGCAGCCAAGTATTCAGCTAGAGCATTTTCAAGAGAAATACCGGCAAGTTCTTTATCAGACTGTTTCACCTTATCATCAAACTCTTCGGAGCCCATATCTTTCCTCAGACACTGAAAAAACTTTTTATCGGCTTCACTAATTTTAGCATCAGGATCATCAGGATTTGTGTCATAATTGTTGCGATTCATCACATCATTATAACGAGTTATGCAATCACGCAGTGCTCCTTCCTGCATAGCTGTATCGGCATTAAGCTCACAGCAGATAGCCAAACTGTTGGGAAGTAAAAAAACGCCGGCCTCATTCGTACCACTTTTAATGTTTTTTACGTTGCTCAAATCAACATCAGCATATGCTACGGCTGAAGATCGTGAAATTGAGTAATTATAGCTGTATTGGCCGGCACACATTATCCTGTATGTTTCACACATTACCGGCTCTTCCATTTCACTACCTTCAATAAGCTCCCCTCTTGCTCTGTCGCAGTCCTCTTTTAATGTTTTACATTCTGATGCTGATTTATCTGCTCTATAAGTTGGACAGTTTTCTTCAAGGTTTTTACAATAACCACTGTGTCCACCATAACATTTTCTACTTGCTATTTCACAGCAAATATCATCATTTGCCGGTATGCTGCCACACATTGAGCTACAACTTATCTGACAAGCTTCATTATTTCCATCCGTACACATCTGCTTATATTTAGAACAACTATAATCATCCGGACCTTTTACCAATTGTTCAATTTCTCTTTCACATTGTACTGATCCGTTGGTCAATGTATTTACTTTGATAATTGCTACGGCACTTTTGCAATTTTCATTTTCTTTTCCTTCACAGGCACTTGAATAAGGTAATGGTTTACATTCGGCGCATTTCCTACAAGCCTCGTCTTGCGATTTTTCAGCAGCTTTTTGATCTGAGGCAAAAGGTGTGCCATATGAACATTCTGTACAATAATCCACACAACCGCTCGCATCGTTGTTTTCAAGTTCATAAGCGTCAATTTGCAAATTTTCCATTTTTTTGTTTAAGTTATTAAGACTACTACCAAGCTTTTTAGCCTGATTCTCAAAGCCTTTCAGTTCGCCAACACTCAGATTACAAATCAATCTTTTTACACGCGCTCTAATGGCTTGAACATTATACCTACAAGCGTAAATCAAACTTTTTTGCTCGGATATATGCATATAAAATTGATTTTTTATGCTGCGAATCCCCTGTTTTAAATTTTCAATTTGCGCCATATGATTTTGCAACTGATCGCGCAAATTTCTTATTTCATTGGTGACGGCATTAGATTCTTCATGAGCTTCCAAATCGTTCAGTTGCTGTTGAAGATATTCTTTATTAGCCTCATATCTTTCATAGTTTTCTTCAAGCTCTGCCCACTGTTCTTTGGCGTGTTTTACAACATTAATCAACTCTTTCAAATTACTGCCACACATCGCTATGGTTTCACCGCTATCTTTTACGATAGATTCACCTTCATTCCAATAAGCTTGAAAACGTGTTCCGATTTCTGCCAGATATTCTGCTGTATCCAGTGCCTTTTGATAAACATCCATAGTTGCGGCGTAATAAGCTTCCATATCAGATAAGAAGCGAGTTATATCTTCTCTCCATTTATCAAATTTTGCCTTTTGCTTTTTATATTCCTGTTCAAGTTTTTGGAAAAATTCTGTAACACTTTTCAAAGCGGTTCCCAATGTTTGGACAATTTTCCACTCCATAACATTGGCTTTAACACGGTCAATTTTGACCTTTACATTGGTGACGACAGACTGAATCGTTCCGGCAATAGCACCAAAATCAATCGTTATTGCTGCTTGCGCCCGCATCGGAAGCAATAACATTGTCATCAATACTATAATTCGCAACATTTTCATAGTCCGTCTCCTAAAAGTCAGCTATATATTATACATAATAGCACATTATCCAGCAACATCCAAACATTTACGTCCTAAAACCTAAATATTTAAATATTTTGTAACAAAATTATCTTCGCCGTATTCTTTGACTAACTCTTCAACCAGCAAAACATTCTTTCGACCAGAGTTATACAATTTCAGATATGGTCCCAAACCACTTAAATCGACATCCAGAATTACAGATTCTCCGGTTGAAGGACGCGACAGTAAAATAGCATAGGGGAAATCGCGATAAGAGCGACCGAAAATAAAATCAGTTTCCGCATCAGTTAAATTCCAGTTAGCATAATCTTCCGGCATTGCCTGAGGGTTGCGGAAAAATATAACAGTTTGGCATTGTCCGCGAATAACCTCACCCACACCTAATTTATCAATAATGCTTGGTTGTTGGAAAGCGCACAAATAAGCCTGACGTTTTTTACGTCCTTCTTGCAAACCGATAATAAAATAATCCCTAAACATCGGGTGTTTTAACATAGGCGCCGTTTCATCAATCATAATCAATGATGGAACACCGGTTTCGCCGGTCTCTGATTGAATACGGTGCATAATATAGCTAATGACCGCGGGAGCCAGTGTTTCATCCTCAAAAATGTGCGTAAAATCAAAAGCCATAAAACGTTTGCTTTTCAAATCCAAGCTATCACTGGTACCATTAAAAATAGCTCCATACTGATCAGGATTCACCCATTTGAACAATTCGCGACGCATATTTCCGGTCGGCGAAAAACAACTTTTATAAAGATTGGTCATAACGCGCTCTTCCGGACGCAAATAGTCAAAAGCTGTAGTTACGGCACGAGCAATTTCTTTTTCTGAAACCGAATCGTCGACTAAAGTTATGGCTCGCATCCAACGACGCAAAAAGGCGCGATTATTCGGAGTATTACTGCAGTCAAATGGATTGAGTGATACATTTTTCTCGTCACCATCAAAACCGATATAAGCTCCTTGGACAGCATGAGTAAAAATGCGCGCACCCAAGTGGCGGTCAAAAAAGAAAACCCTCAAATCGGCATGACGCATAGCTTGACCGGCAAGGAAGGTAAGCAAAGTAGTTTTACCTTGACCGGTCGGACCGATAATGCAACAGTGAGCAACCGCCGAATCTTCAGATGACACGTGGAACTGAAAACGATACGCCGAACCTGAGGTGGTACGAAAAACAGAAATTGCTCCATTTCCCCAGTCAGATTTTGAAAAGCCTTCGGATGGTTTATCAAATGAAACCGAGCAGGCAACCACTCTTGAAAGATAGCGATAGTTGCGTGGCAAAACTTCATAGGTCGGAAACTGATTGAAGAATGATGCCTGAGCAACCCATCCTTCACGAACCGGTGTCACACCAAACAGGCGGCATATACGTTGAACTTCACTTTCGGCGAAATCAAGTTCTTCTACACTCGCACCACGTAACAATATAGTCATGGAATATTCCGTTAAGGCCTGGTGATCGGCATCACTATCTTCAATAGCCGCCAAAACTTCACTATATTGATCAACCACGTTGGATGAAAAACTGGTCATGGTAGCCATGCGTTGTTGCTGCATTAAAAGCGCACGAGCTTTGGGTTTGAATATGGCATGAATATTGTGAAGCAAAACTAACTCACAATCCAATGCCAAAAGAGATGCTGTCATGGCTTCATCAACATAATCACCGGAAGAACGTATTCCCATCACAATTTCATAAACTTCTTTATCGCCGGAGAAGAATTTAATAATACCTTTCTCATCAGTGAAATGAATATGGTCGGCTGTCAACATCTGATTGAGCTGAGCCCCTTGAGCACCATGCACCAAAGGACTGGGTTTTGTGACGGGAGAGCAAAGTTTGGCATAAACCGAAAAAGGACTATCAGCCGCCGAAGATCCATCTGTTTCAGCCAAAGGCTCAACACCATATTCACTCAAAGTAGCGGTCAATGCTTGTGAAGCATAATTCAAATCTTTTAAGGCCTCACGACGATCAGGGACTGATAAAACAACATAGTGTGTGTTAAAGAAAACTCTATCAACATTTTCTTCCCAAACCTCGGAGATTTTTTCCAATAGCGGATTATTAAAGTTTTTGACATTATCTTCCAAGGGAACACGTTCACGAACAGTAATAACTCTGCAAGTAATTTGCAAGTCAGACATGCCGTCAATCCATGCTTTGCGAGCCTCCATCATTGATGCAACTTTTTCGCTTGATGCAAAGTTTAAATCGACACCATTGATTCTAAAAACGCGCGCTAACGACCCGTTATAACAACGAATCGTCATTCCGTCAGACAAAAGTTTTTCAAACGGCATAAAGTCAGATACTCTTGACTCGGTTGGGTGCGGCAAAACCAAATAACCGAATTTGGTTGCCCATAAACCGGCAAAAGCGGCTGCTGAGATAAAGCCGATGATGGCCACAATAATCTCAGAGCCGGACAGACCTTCAACAAAAATCGATAAAAAATCAAAATCAGGGCGCAAATTTATTCCCCTTTACTTTATAAAGGTTGGTACTTTTTTTGGCTGCTTGGCCAAAGGCTTGAATCATGCTGGAAATGTGAGGCTCTTTAGCCCCCAAAAAAATGCAAAATGTGTGTCCCAGCAATATCAATATCAAAAACCACAGTGGGTTAACATCAACCGTCCCCACCATCATAAATAGCATCGGAAACTGAATGCCTAAATTCAGCATAACAGGCAAAAACGGCCCCCATAATATCTTAGGAGGATTTGCCACAGCTTTTAGTATCATTTCACGCATAACAGCTCTCCAGCACACATCTCGCAATAAATGATAAGATATTAGCAATCGGTTTGCAAT
Source organism: uncultured Pseudomonadota bacterium (assembly GCA_902799835.1). Taxonomy (GTDB): domain Bacteria; phylum Pseudomonadota; class Alphaproteobacteria; order RF32; family CAG-239; genus CAZU01. The sequence goes on along the minus strand of CADCCF010000001.1, from coordinate 233,595 downwards.
ACTGCTTATAAGGTTATCCTATCGTTAATTTACAGACCTTGTTATAACGATAGTACGCTTTTTTTATGAATAATCGGTTAATAAACCACCGACAGACTTGAACTTTAGCCTTTTGTTTAGGGTAATAAAAAAATTATTCAAAATGGCAATTTTTTATTGCAAAAATAAAATTAATAATCTAGATTTAGCCCTGCATGATGGATAGATGGCCGAGTGGTCGAAGGCGCACGATTGGAAATCGTGTGTACCTCCAAAGGGTACCGTGGGTTCGAATCCCACTCTATCCGCCAATACAAAAAGAGGGGTTTATGCCCTCTTTTTTTGTTGGTTGTGGGATTTGAAGCCACGGACAAAGTGGGGATGATATAAACCAATTTTTAGATATTTTTGCCCAACTCATAGGCTTTGGCCAGTAACTCTTTATGCTCATTAATTTCTTTAACTTCGTTGATCCCACCGCAAGGCAAAACTTTAACGAAATTTGCTTGCGGGAAACAACGCACCCATCCCTGCAGCCCCAAAGCGGCGGCTTGCGCAACATTTTTATCATCATCATAAGATGTGGTAATCAAATAAACATCAACAAACTTATTTTCTTGAGAAAATAAAGGATTACATCTATCCAAAAAAGTTTTAAGCTGGCCGCTCATTTCGTAATAATAAATCGGCGTGCTAAAAATCAAAACATCAGCATTTTGTACTTTGCCAATCATATCAGCCATATCATCTTTGATAACACATTTGGCAATCTTTTGACAAGCCAAACAACCTTTGCAAAAATTGATATTTTTATCTTTTAAGCTTAAAAATTCTACCTCATGTCCGGCATCTTGGGCACCACGAGCAGCTTCTTGCGCTAAAATTTCAGAGTTACTGCCTTGACGCAAACTTGATGAAACAATCAATATTTTTTTCATGATTTTCTCCTCTTTGATGTTATAAAAGTAAATTAGTTATAAAAGTTAGAGTACACTTTAAGTCAAGATTTTTTTATATCCATTAAAAAAGCGAGGACAACCTCGCTTTTTTTTAATTATTATTCCAACATCATCTACCCCAATGAGTCTCCTCATCTTTATAGCCGGCAGGCGAATTGAGATTGGTTTTGACATCACGATAGCCGGCTGGGCTGTTCATATTGGTTTTGACGTCTTTATAACCGGCGGCACTGTTCATATTGGTGTTAACATTTTGATAGCCTCTAGCGCTATTCATATTAGTGTTAACATTTTGATAGCCTTCCGCACTATTCATATTAGTGTTAACATTTTGATAGCCATCAGCACTGTTCATATTGGTATCCACATCACCTTGGTAGCCGTAATCATCATTAGCTCCGGCAAGTGTGGTATGAGTATTTCCGTCAGCACTGTCAGTATGCTCACCATCGGCATCGGTATAGGTGAGCTCACCATCAACCAGATTACTGGCGGTATAGGCTACATCAGTATCAGCCCAGTCACTGCCGACATTACCACTGTTGCCAACAAGATTACTACCTGTATTCAGGTTACCCAGTGTCGTACCTGAATAAGACCTCCGTGTTTCGGTGTTCAAACCATCGAAATTATCACTCACAAAATCACCTCGTCGAGTTTCGGTATTCAAACCGCTATAATCATCGACCTCATAACCCAGCATCATTGATTGGGTATCATACATCATTTCACCGGCCAAATCTGCCATATCATATTGGGCATAATCGCTGTTGCCAAATTCATAGCCGTCATAACTACCAAATTCAAAAAAGGTTTGAGCGTCACCAAAGCCTCCGGCAGCCTTAGAAAAACCTCTACTAAAGTTAGTCATCGCGTTACCACCGGCCAGATACACATGCTCAGTGCCATCTTCATTTGGCCCTTTAAAACTACCATTTTCGAGGTTAGATCCAACACCGGCAACATGCATATCATCTTTATATTTGTCCGAAGCTTCTTTCCAATCACTGCCTTGACGAAGCGCAGCTTTGATATCATAATCTTCACCTTTGGTGTCTTTTACATTATAGGCTGAACCTGAAGACAACATACTACCGGCTCGAGCGGCAACCAAATCTTTATATTTTTTATCGGCATTTTGAGCCGCTTCTTCCCAATCACTACCGGTTTGCAGGATTTTTTTGGCATCAACGATGCTCCCTTTGCTGTCTTTCATGTTATAAGCCGAACCTGAGACTAAGGTACTGGCGGCTCGAGCGGCATATAAGCTATTGCCGGAACGCTCAATCGCTGTTTTGACCCAATCAGATTCCAAATAAGCAATAGAATCTTGATTGCTACTAAGCAAGGAACTATACTCACCGGCTTCACCTGACCCCTTTATCTGCAGTGACGAGAAATTTCCTCCGTCGGCCAAAGATTTTTTATTGATTGTATCACCGAATTTTACCAATTTGCTAGTCGAACTAAATTTTGCACTGGCAGTGGAGCTGGCTTTGTTTTTAGTGAAGTAATCTATCAAATGTCCCATCCAAGCAACCAAAAACAAACCAATTGCCAAATTAGCAAACCATTTCCAATTCATTTTGCCAAAAATAGCACCCCAGGCCACGCAAACCAAACCGAAACCGCCCAATATATATACAATCGGTTTATAATGCTCAATAACATGCGCAGCTTTGTCGCGAACCTCGGCAATAATTTGACTTGCCGCCCATACATCTTTGGTTTCAAGCAGATTGACCACCATAAAAACTATGATAAATATTATTAAGTTTTTGAGAAAAAGTTTATTTGATATTGTCATAACCGTTCCCCTCAAAATTACTCCTGTAAACTGGCTTGTACCGCATTTGCACTATACTCGTTTTCAATGCCATGGGCATCACCCAACATTGCTGTTATCAACTCACCAGCCGTGGCAATAATCACCAGCGAAATAATAATCGCACCCAGCCATTTCCAGTTAAGGTTGCCAAATATACCGCCGACACCAACCGCAATAATACCAAATCCTGCTACAATATAAATCAATTCACGCAAATCGGCAAAAAGCAGTCTTCCAGTGCAAACCAATGATGAAAAAATACCATCACCAGTATTTCCCTTGCAGGCGCTGGAATAGCCATCATCAGTAGCATTGGAATTATCTGTTTTACTTGGCACATCTTGAGGAGCACTGGTATTAAAAACACTCGTGCTCGGCTTTCCTCCGGTTACGTCACCGGTGTTTTGGTCATACTTAATAGTTCCTCCATACTTACCTGCAGCCCATGCCTTATCCACAAACAAAAAATTACCTCCAATAATCAAAATCGAGGCAAGCAAGCAGAAAAATATTTTTTTATAATTTATCATAAAAGTCCTCCCTTGGTGGGGCTTTGAGTTTGTTGTTATCCCTCAACTAAAATCAAAGAAACATCAATAAACTCAAATCGTATTTTTTGAAAGTAAGGGCGGGACCAACCCGCCCTTAATCATATTATTGTGCTTGTGTACTTGTATCGGTCAAGCCAGCAATACCACTATCCATTCCGGGGTTCTGAGTTGTGGCGTAGTCCACAATCGATCCGGCGGCAGCCAAGATAGCCAAACCAACAGCCAAGAAAGCAAACCATTTCCAGTTCATCTTACCAAAAATAGCAGCGCAAGCGATACCTACCAAACCGAAACCGCCAACGATGAATACAATGGTACGAGTGGCTTGGAAAGCCTGCAAAGCCTTTTTAGCTGCAATACCCATAACGGAATCCGCAGCGGCAGGCTCAATCAAACCGAACATAGCAACCAACATTACAGCTGCAAATGTCCACATGTTTTTCTTAATAAAGTTCATATTTATTCTCCTTTTTAAATTTTGCAAAATTCAAACTTTACAATTATATTGTATCTCACTTAGGCAAAATTTGCCAGCGAAAAGTTTTATATCATGCAAAAGTTAACATATTGTTTATAGGCATATTTTTTCGTCGTAACAAAAAATTCACGAAACTTAAAAATCGGTAAACGACAAATTTCAACCCGTTTTATGATATTTTTACGCAGATAAAACATATATAAAAAAGCTCGCCTGAAAAAAATCAAGCGAGCTCTATGCACTTATATATAATGTTCTATATAAGCATTATTTCTTTTTTAAGGCTGCGCCTAAAGCATCACCCAAAGCGGAGTTGCTGTTGTCAGCTGAGCCATATTCTTCCAAAGCTTTCTTCTCTTCATCAATTTCTAATGCTTTGATAGACAAGCCAATCTTGGAATTTTTACGATCAACTGAAGTAACTTTGGCTTCAACCTTGTCGCCTTCGTGGAAGTTCTCAGGATTTTGAGCCGCTTTATCACGACCTAAATCAGCCTTCTTGATAGAAGCAGTGATGCCATTAACTTCAACAACTACGGCTTTGTCTTCGATAGCTTTTACAACAGCTTCAACGACATCGCCTTTTTTGATGTTGTCTAATGCAGCAGATACGCTGTCTTCAGTGAGTTGTTTAATGCCCAAAGAAATGCGCTCTTTTTCAACATCAACATCAATAATTTTAGCTTGGATTTCTTGTCCTTTGGTATATTCCTTAACAGCTTCCTCACCGGATTTGCTCCAAGAAATATCGGATAAATGAATCATGCCATCGATTTCATCGGACAAACCAATGAATAAACCGAATTCGGTAATATTCTTGATTTTGCCTTCGATAACCGATCCCAGAGGATGCTCCTCAATGTAAGCAGCCCAGGGGTTAGGAGTGCATTGCTTGATACCCAAAGAAATACGACGTTTCTCAGCATCAACTTCCAAAACCTTAACATCAACTTCTTGTGAAGTTGAAACGATTTTGCCCGGATGAACATTTTTGCGGGTCCAGCTCATTTCAGATACGTGAACCAAGCCCTCAATGCCATCTTCTAATTCAACAAATGCGCCATAATCGGTGATGTTAGTAACTTTACCATGGTAGATCTGGCCAACTTCGTATTTGCCCTCAACCTTAGCCCAAGGATCAGATTCAAGCTGCTTCATACCCAAAGAAATTCTTTGGTTGTCTTCGTTGAATTTGATAACCTGAACTTTTACGGTTTGACCAACACTCAAAACCTCAGCCGGATGGTTAATACGACGCCATGAAATATCGGTAACGTGCAACAAGCCGTCAACACCACCCAAATCAATGAATGCACCATAATCAGTGATGTTTTTAACAACACCTTCCAAAATTGAACCTTCCTTGAGGTCGTTAATTAATTCAGCACGAGCTTCAGCACGAGTTTCTTCCAAAACAACACGACGAGAAACAACGATATTGCCTCTGATCTTGTCCATTTTCAAAATTTGGAACGGCTGAACAACCCCCATCAAAGGAGTAATGTCACGAATCGGACGAATATCAATTTGTGAACCGGGCAAGAAAGCAATTGCGCCGTTTAAATCAACAGTAAATCCGCCTTTTACGCGACCAAAGATAACGCCGTTAACTCTTTCACCGGCATTCAAAGATTTCTCCAAATCTTGCCATGCTTCTTCACGACGAGCCTTTTCACGCGACAAAACGATATTGCCGTCTTTGTCTTCATAACGGTCAACATAAACTTCAACAACATCACCAATGTTTAACTCGGGATTTTGCCCAAATTCACGCATAGGGATGCGTCCTTCCGACTTCAAACCGACATCAACGGTAACAAAATCAGGAGTAAGACGGATAATTGTACCCTTAACAACCGAACCGGTGATACCGTTATCACCAAATTGTTCATTCAACAATGCTTCAAAATTTTCGTTTGTTTCGGGAATTTTAAATTCAGTATTAATCATTAAAAATCATATTTCAAAAAAATGCCAGACCCAATCATAATGGCGGACTTGCGCGAATCTATATACCGAATAAAAGCGCGCCCTTTTCATCGGTAGAGCTATTTATACAGACAAATATTTATTTTTCAAGTATTTTTTTATGAGATTCGATGATATCGCAAACTTTTTTGTATACTTCATCAATACTCATATCCGAAGTATCAATTATAACAGCATCATCAGCCGGTTTCATCGGTGCTGAACTGCGCGAGGCATCACGTTCGTCACGTTCCCTGGTTTGTGCTAAGACCTCATCATAGGTAATCGTCAACCCCTTTTGTTGAAATTCCTTAAATCTACGCATTGCTCGCACTTCGGATGAGGCGGTGATAAACACTTTTACGTCTGCTTGGGGGCAAATAACCGTGCCGGCATCACGCCCGTCATACACTACGCCGGAAGCCTTGCGCCCATCACTAAATTGAGGGTTTAAGGCAAAATCTCTTTGCATTTGCAACAAAGCTGCTCGCACTGAGGGAATCGCTGAAACTTTTGAAGCCGCATCACCTCCAACAGCTGAACGAAAATCTTGGTGCTTTGACAGCTCCATTATGCGTGGGAAAGTCAGCTTTTGTGCCACTGACAGAGCCGATTGTTCATCATTAGGATCTTTGCCCTGTAAAACGACATCTAGCCCAACTGCTCTGTATACCATACCGGTATCAAAATAAGTAAGATTGTACTTTAGTGCCAATTTGGAAGCCAATGTTCCTTTGCCAGCAGCGGCCGGCCCGTCTATGGTTATAATCATTTTATGCCTATTATAAAAAAGTAACTAAATTTTCACTTTATTATTGTTAAAATAAACGATATAATGGTATAATAAAAGTATAAAATGTTATCAATGTGCATATTTATAAAGGAGATTTGCCATGATAAGGTTCGTATTAATTGTTCTGTTCTCGGTTTTCTGCTATCTTGAAGCAGAAGCTATTGTCGTGCAGTCTGCAGAACAGGCTCTATCCTACAAAAATGTAGCCAAAGGAACTAAAGGTTCTTCCACGGTAAAAATTAACAAACCTTCTCACACATATAATGCTCCTGTCGTCGATACTCCGGAAATCAAAGAGCCGGAAACTAAAGAGATTGATTTAAGTGAAAAAGCATCTGCCGAGGTTAGCTTATGCAAAGGAGATACTGCCGTCGTAACCGTTAAAGAAGAATCTGGTTTTGTTTGGAAAGTCAAATACGATAATTCAGCAGTTATTTTTACTAATAAGGGCGCCTCAAAAGGAATCCGCACTTTCTTGTTTAAACAAAATAAAGACGATAAGGATAGTGAAGTATATTTTGACTACACCAATAAAGAAGACAAATCCGTTGTAGAAAACAAAGCATTGTTTATCAAAGGCAAGTAATGAATAATTTTACGAACATCAGATTATGGATTAATCAAAAAATAGCGACTTCTGACAATCTAGTCCTTGAAGAAGGAAAGTCGCATTATTTAAATAATGTTATGCGTTGCCAAAAAAATGATGTATTGAGATGTTTTAATGCAAATGATGGTGAATATGAGTGTCGAATCGAGGAAATCAGCAAAAGTAAAACCATTATAAAACCACTTAAAAAATGTCGAGACGCGGATAAGCTTTGCGATATTTGGCTTTTGTTTTCACCATTAAAGAAAGATAAGACAGATTTTGTTATTGAAAAAGCAGTCGAATTAGGCGTGGCTAAAATTGTTCCAATTATAACTTCACGCACCAATACTTTGCACATCCGTACGGAGAGGTACATTGCGCAGGCTATTGAAGCCGCGGAACAATGTGGAAGGTTAAGCGTTCCGGAAATTGGCAATCCGATTGATTTAAAAAAATGTTTAAATTCTTGGAGCGATAATCGCATTCTTTATTTCGCAGACGAGCGTCAATGCGGGGAAAGAGCTGTTGATGAGTTTATGAAAAACAAAAAATGCCCAAGTGCCGTGCTTATAGGACCGGAGGGCGGTTTTAGTGATAATGAGGCCGAGTTTATAAACAACCTAGGGTTTACTAGAAATATAAAATTAGGCCCCAGAATTTTGCGGGCTGAAACAGCTACTATCGCGGCTTTAGCGGTTTGGCAGTCTGTGAATGGTGATTGGTAATAAAAAGGAGTGATTATGAAAATACTTATAGCAGATGATCATGAGCTTTTCTTAAAAGGTTTGGAAATGATTTTGAACGACTATAATAAAGATGCTGAAATAGTTTCGGCTAAAAGTTATAGTGATATATTTTCCATTATTGCAAAAGTAAAAGATTTTGATTTAATACTTACCGATTTGGCAATGCCGGGAGCACATTGGCTAGAGGCAATCCAAAAAATGCATAAAGAATTACCTGAAACGCCGATTATTATTCTTTCAGCAGTATTTGACCGAGAAGTGGTGCAAAAAACTTTGGATATCGGCACAGCCGGCTATATACCGAAGACATCGAGCCGTGAGGTTATAATCTCTGCCGTTAATTTAGTCTTATCGGGCGGCGTTTATATTCCGGCAGAGTTGCTGTACAATAATGAACAAGCTGAATTAGACATTTTGAAGTCGGTTGAAAACATGTCTGCCAATTCAGATATTAAAAATAATGCAAAAATTTTATCACCGCGTCAAATTGATGTGTTAAAATTAATTGCTTCCGGTAAATCAAATAAGCAAATTGCTTATGAACTGGGGTTGACCGAAGGAACTGTAAAACTTCATGTTACCGCCATATTGAGATTATTGGGAGTTTATAATCGTACAGGAGCCGTTGCAACTGCAACACATTTAGGATTGTTAAATGAAAATGAACAAAATAAATAAAAAACAACTTGATGAATATTTGGGTATTTTTGGTAAACGTAAGATGCAGAGTTTACTACGCGATTACCTGCTTGATTCCACAAAATCATGGGAAATGCTTGATAAAAGCAGTTTGAGTGAAAAACGCCATATTTTTCACTGCTGGCGGTCAAACAGCTTGGTTTTTGGTATGGAAGATTTTTCGCAGTTATGTACAAAAATTGAGGATGACTTGATTAATAATCGCATAAACAAGGCTTCCGAACTGATACCTTTAAGCAAAGAATGTTATCAAGAAAGCATTTTAAAGGTAATTTCTGTTTTACAGGATGATAAAAAATGAAAATAAATAGCAACTCCGATTTTATTTATCCCGAATATATGAACGTTATCTATGAGGGAATTTATGATGACGATGTATTGTGCGAAAAGATGGATAATCTCTGGAATTGTCAACTAAGAACTTTCTTACAATATCGAAAATTGGTAAATACGCTGACCTACGAGTTATCTGCCAATCAAAAAGTTTGTCAGATGGGAGTTGTTTTTGGTAATCAAATTGATGAAACGGCTTTAGCTATAGGCGCAAAAGGACAATACCTTATTGTCGATATAAATGATAAAGTAATAAAGCGTGCATCTAATCGATGTGGTAAATTATATAAAAATTTAGAATTTATCCAAGATGATGCTGCCACAATGAATGCTCCGCCGATTTATGATGCGGTTATTTGTTTTCTGTTGCTGTCGATGGTACCCAAAAAGCATAAAGAACTTATTATTGATAATGCTTTAAAAATGATTGTTCCTGGCGGTAAGGCTATTTTTATTGATTGGCACAAACCAAGTAAATTGCACCCCCTGTATTTGCCAACAAAATTATATAATCGTCTTCACCACCCATTCGTTGAACAACTATGGAATTGTTCAATTCAGGATATGTCAACCAATAATAGCAAAGCTTATAAGTGGAAAACTGAAACTTTCTTCGGCGGAATGTTTCAAAAAACCACCGTTTTGCGTATTGCTGACGAAAATAATGGCGGCTACAACTTTAGTTTTGCGAAATAGCAATTATTTTGCTTGCAATATCTGCGGCATTGTTAAGTGTTACCTTAGGGGAAAAATCAGTAGCTTGCTTATTACATACATCATCAGCATAGCCTTTGTCAATCAAGGCTTGAGCAAACGATTGATGCTTTTGCGGAAGCCAGTTTTTGTCACGAAACAACAAAACCGGAACCCCTGTTCCACAAGCTTCAGAGCACATCGATACCGAATCGGCTGTAACAACTATGCGATCAGCACAGGCATAAAATCCCATAAGCGGATTTTCTTTCTGCTCACCCCATATATAGGTGTATGCGGGAATATCTTTTAATTTTTGCATAATTAAATTTTGGGCTTTTTCGCCGGTGCGACGTGATGTCGTTATAAGGATGGACCCACCTGTTTTATCATGTAGTTCCTTTATTCTATCAGCTAATTTTTCAGCATTGGCTAAAGGCCATTCCTTACCCTTAATGGCTCCTCCAATGATTACTGTTGTATATGGTTTGGGCAGATTAGCAAATTTCGGCAACCATTTTTCCTTGGCCTGTTGTAGAACTTCGGGACAAATTTTGGTGGGAGCTCCTAAGATAACCATAGCATTTGCTATTTGTTTTTTGCTTGGGCTATCATGATCAGGAACTATTACCAACTCCATCTCTTTTAGGCCTATACCGCCATCAGGATACATTAGTTGAACTATTTTGGTTCTATTATGAGACATCTTGCGAATGTAACGAGCAACGGGAACTGTGCGCCTTGATATTGACATAACCACATCAGGATAGTTACTACTTAGTTCGTCTGATTCTTTGCGGTTAACTCCCACCAAGGTTTTTCCTCTGATCCAATTGGGCAGGCCCGCCAATTTGTTATAGACTATTTTTTTTTCAATGATTTCCATGCGATCGCCTATCGCATTGGCAATTCCCATAGCTTGTCCAACACTGCCGCGGCGGTCGTCTAATAACAACCATATCGTTTTTTTCATATCTGATAACTTTCAAAAATTCATAGTAAAATTATGGTTTAAGATATATATTATGTATAACACATTTTGAAAAAAGTTAATTACTGTTAACAAAGGGGTGTGCATGAAATTATTTAAAGCCGTGTTTTTGGCGCTATTGTTGATGACAGGTGCCGCTAAAGCGCAATATTCGGCTCAAAATGATGCCGCTTATATGGCCACATTAAAGGCGGTTGCTGACTACAAAATAGGCGACGAAGAAAATCTTAAAGATGTCGAGGCACTACGCGCCAATCAGCGATTTTTGTTGGATTTGCGTAAAATGTTGGACAAGCTGTCTAATCGCCGTTCCAAAAACTCTACCAATACCCGGGTTTACAAAATTTTGTTGAAAGCCGGCAAAGAAATTTACAATGAGTTGAAATAGGATAATATAATGAAAAAAATATCAGTTATGACTTTATTGTTGATGATGGGAGCTTGTGCAACAGCACCTGAAGAACCCGGATTACCTGACTATAATTACTTGGCTTCTCATATGAATGTCGTCGGTAAAACATCAAAATATGTTGTTTATGAATATGCTGATGTAAGAGTTGATGAAATAGCTCCGGTCGCTGCGCTATATTGCAATGATCAAAACGGAAAAACGGCTGAATTATACGATATTTCTTTGCGCCCCGATCACAGACGCAGAGCAACTTTTATATGCAAATAATCCCGTTTACTTGCAATAGACTTTTTATATTCCTATATAAAACAGTGGAAGATGTTTTATTTTAAGGTATGGTCATGAATAAAGATTTATATCAGGTTTTGGGAGTAAATAAAAATGCCAGTGAAGCTGAAATAAAATCGGCTTATCGTAAACTGGCCAGACAATATCATCCCGACTTAAACAAGGACAATAAAGATGCCGCCGAGAAATTTAAAGAAATTTCTTGTGCCTATGATATTTTGGGAGATAAGGAAAAGCGTCGTAAGTACGATAATAATGAAATTGATTGTGATGGCAAACCCACCGGTTTTGGCGCCGGTTTTGGAAATGGAAACAGTGGGTTTCACTCGTATAGCGGCAATCCGTTTGGTGGTGGCTTTCAATCTTCTAACGGCGGATTTGATTTTTCATCATTATTTGGTGAAGATATTTTTTCTTCTTTTGCCGGACAACAAGGATTCCCTTTCGGTCAAAACCCGCGGCGTGCGACTAAAGGACGTGATATAAATTATACCATGCGCGTAGACTTTTTGGCGGCAGCTCGCGGTGAGGAAAAAAATGTCAGTATTAACGGCAAAAATATAAATGTTAAAATTCCGGCAGGTACCATATCGGGACAAACTTTGAGATTAAAAGGTTTGGGCGAGGCTGGTATTAACGGAGGGCAAAATGGTGATGTTCTGATAACGCTGAATGTCGATCAACACCCTTACTTCAGCTTGTCAGATAGAAACATTTTGCTGGATTTGCCGATAACCTTGAAAGAAGCAGTATTAGGTGCTAAGGTTACCGTACCGACAATTAATGGTAAGGTTGCAGTTAACATTCCGCCTTATGCCTCAAGTGGTGAAAAATTACGGCTTAAAGGCAAAGGAATTAAAGGCGGCGACCAGATTATGACCTTAAAGATAATCATGCCTAAAACCAAAAATGAAAACTTGGAAAAAGCTATGCTGGCAATGCCGGACGAAAATATTAGGACCTTTTGATGATCTTGGACAATATTCGCAATTTTGATTGGATTAATGAGCCGGAAAATGTCAGTTTTACCGAAAGCGGTTTGCAAATTACGGCGCAAAAATCGACTGATTTTTGGCAGAATATTGACGGAGGTTTTTGCAAAGATAACGGACATTTTTTTGCAGCTTATCAAAATAACAATTTTGTTTTAGACTGCAAATGGTTTTTTGAGCAAATTAAGGATTCTGCTCAGTGCGGAGCTATGGTTAGGATCGATGAACAAAACTGGATAAAATTAGGTCTCTTATCACCTAATATTTATAATCCTCAGATTGGAGTAATTGCAGCAAATCAGGGAACCTCTGATTGGTCAATGCATGACATTCCGCGCGAAACCCATACTTTGTGGTTTAAGTTAAAACGTTGTTATAAAGATTTCGTAGCGTATTATTCAACTGACGGTGAAAATTATCAGACTTTGAGGATAATTCATCTACCAAAAGCCCTCGGAGCATTAAAAGTCGGGACATATGCTTGTGCACCAAAAGACGAGAGTTTTGAGTGTATTTTAGAAGAAGTTAACCTAAAAATGCTATAAATTGCTTTCAAGCAAGCTCCACTTTCCATCTTCAAATACGAGATGAAAGAGTGCAGTATTTGCCATTTTGTGAGGGCCATAACCGAATTTGAGTAAAAAATAACGCATTGCCGCACCATGTGAGGCCACTCCGATAACCTTTTCAGGTGACAATGCCATCAAGTCAAAGGCTCTGACCATTCGTTGTTGGACTTCCAATTTACTTTCACCATTAGGCCAACGCACATCCATAATATCGTTATCGCCGTACCAAATATCCCAAATTTCAGGATATTTTTTAGCAACATCGTCACGAAATGCACCCTCGCAATCCCCGAGGCTTCCTTCAATTAGGTCATCAAGTATCTTGATAGGAGCATTGTTAATTTTAGCCACAGCCTGCGCGGTTTGCACAGCTCTCTTCAATGGTGACGAATAAATAACTTCAATTTTCTTATCTCGCAGTTTTTCAGCCAAATTTTGCACTTGAGCAACCCCGTTTGCATTAAGACCAAGATTGACACCTTGTCCTTGCCAACGGCGCTGCTGATTGTAGTCAGTTTCGCCATGCCGAAAAAGATAAAAATCCTTGTGCATTACAACTTTTCCAGTAACAACAACCCCGCTCCCAACATACCGGCATTGTTTTCAAATTTGGCAGGACAAACTTGCAAAGGCTGAGTTAAAATTGCTTCATTTATTGTCTTTTCAACTTTTTCATATTCAACAAATTGAGCTAATGAGCCTGACAAAACAATCTTTTCGGGATCAAATACATTGCCCAGCATTATCATACCTTTGGTCAGATAATTTTGCCACTCGTTAAAAACTTGAATAGCTAAAGAATCGCCTTTATTTTTTCCGGCAATTACATCATAGGTGGTTGCATTTTCGCCCATAACAGCTTGTGCGCTCATGGCAAGTCCGGTTCCGGAAGCAAAAGATTCAAAACAATCCGGCTGTCCACAACCACGGCAGACGCGTTTGTGTCCGGAATCTATTGGAAAATGCATTTCTCCGGCAGCACCGGATTTCCCTTTCAATAATTTGCCATTAACAATAATACCTGATCCAACTCCGGTGCCGATTGCCAAAACAACGGCATCGCAGCATCCTTGAGCCGCCCCGAGTTTGTATTCGGCCCAAGCTGCTGAATTGGCATCATTTTCAACCAATACAGGCTTGTCGGTTAATTTTACAAAATCTGTTTCGTTATAACCTTGAGGCAAATTACCGGTAAATGAAGTTATACGAGTTCCCTCATGATTGACAGCTCCGGCTGTTGAAAAAGCCACTCCATTAATATCGGCGTAGTAATCTTTGATGGTCTTTTTAAAAAAATCACGAATTCCTTCGGCTGTATCCGGAGTAGAAACTTTCATCACATCACAAACAAACTGACCATTTTCATCAATAATAGAATAAGCTATCTTGGTGCCCCCGATATCAAAAGATAAAACTTTTTTCATAAGACCTCCATTATTCGTTTAAAAAATTATCTAATGCTTCAACAACTCTTGTCGCTGTATCAGCGACATGTTCATCTTTGCTCTCAACCACAATGTCAGCTTTTGAATAGTACGGATATTCTTCTTTGATGTATGATTCTATATGTTTTTTAAGTTCATTATCAAACCCGTCAAGAAAAGGACGACGTTTGCGGCCGGCAGTGCGTTTACACAGCAAATCGGCATCGGCTTTAAGCCACACCGTAATAGCTTTTTGTTTTGCCAAATCTCGGGTTTGTTCGCAGACAAATGAGCCGCCGCCGGAAGCTAAAACACAGGGCTTGCCATTGAGCAGGCGTTTCATTACGCGAGCTTCGCCGGCGCGATATTCTTCCGTACCAAAACATTTCAGTACTTCAACAAGGTTGAGCCCCGCCGCCTTTTCAATTTCAGAATCAGCATCAACAAAAGGCAACCCCAGTTTTTGAGCCAATTTGCGACCAACCGAAGTTTTACCGCTTCCCATCAAACCAACCAACAAAATTATTTTATCTGTTTGTATCTTCATTTTTGGTTTATCTTTCAATCTTATTGTGTTAACTATATATATAATGTGAATATTTGGCAATAAAATTTTTCAGTTAAGGATGAAACAAAATGCGCAATAAAAAATCAAATGTAATCTATTATATATTAGCCATTGTATTGCTGTTGGCGGTTGGGGCTGCCGTGACTTTGGATTTTCCCGTAAAACAAGAACAAGTCGAAGTAACCATAAAATAATTGCCCATGGATAAAAATTCGCAAAAAATAGAGCTTTTTTTGGATGCCTGTGTTGCTGAAAAGGGTGTGTCAGTTAATACCATAAATGCCTATCGCTCTGATTTGATGCAGTTTTTAGAGTTTTACAAAGAAGATGTCGCCGAAGCAGAAGTCGAGGATGCCATCGCCTTTTCTCAATATTTGACCAAGAACGGCTTTGAGCCAAATTCGGTAGCCCGCAAATTATCGGCAATGCGTGATTTTTATAAGTTTTTGCTTTCGGAAAAAATCACGGATGAAAATCCGTTCGCCGAAGTAGATAACCCCAAAAGAGGTCGGGCGATTCCTAAATTTTTGACACGCGATGAAATCAATGACATTATCAATGCTGCCCAAGGCGTTGACGATTTGTCACACAAACGCACGGCAGTAATGCTAAAATTAATGTATGCTTGCGGATTGAGAGTGTCCGAATTGGTGTCATTACCGCTTAATTGCCTCAATGCCAAACAACATCAGTTGTTGGTCAAAGGCAAAGGATCAAAAGAGCGTTTGATACCGATTGCTGATACTGCTTTGGACAGTGTGTTGAACTGGATAGAACAACGCAAAATATGGTTAGGCAGAAAAGAAAGCCGCTTTTTGTTTCCCTCGCTACGCTCTTTGAGCGGACATCTCACTCGCGATGGTTTTTATAAAAATGTCAAAAAACTGGCTATAATAGCCGGTATTGCTCCCAGTCGGGTATCACCCCATGTGTTGCGACATTCTTTTGCTACGCATTTGCTGGATAAACAAGCAGATTTGCGCTCGGTACAAGCCATGTTAGGTCACAAAGATATCTCGACCACCCAAATTTATACTCACACCACCGCGGCGCACCTGATTGAAGATGTTTTGCAAAAGCACCCGTTGCAAGGGATGTAGCTAACCCCAAATCTTGTTTGCTTTTTTTGCTTTAAGCGATTTCACACCGCTTGACGTTTCCGCACTGGTCGGCAAACGACCATATTTTCGCATAAAATCAGCCTCAAATCTATTTCTTAAGCCGGCCTCTTTTTCAGCAGCCAAGCGTCTTTTTGCCATTTCCTTACCTTTAGTCTCCAGTTTTGTACCAAATGATTGGGCAATACCCTTTCTACCAAAAATACCACCCTCTGCCACAGTTTGACTAACATTATCAAGCTGGCTTCCAAAGTTTTTTGTTTTATTTCCTACACCGGTAACCATTTGACCGGCTTTTCTTGCAATGCCTCCGCCCATTCTTTGGAAAAATCCGCCCACGCCTTTTTGAGCACGTCCATTACTGATGGCGTTACGTCCAGCCGATGTCCATTTGGCACCTAACCCTTTGGTTGCGCTACCTAATTTATTATTTACCCAATTTCCTGTTTTATTCAAAAGCCCGCCTGTAAAGCCTCTAACTCCATCTTTAGCGGCATTTAATCCTCTTCCTACGCCAGTTCTTCCTAATGCTGAAAAGGTCTTGCTGCGACCAAGCAAACCGGCAACCTTACCCGGAGCTTTCAAAACTCGGCCAAAAGCACCCAAGGCACCTCCTCTTGCTACCCATCTTTCTCTTGCCATCTCTCTAAACGGCTTGGTTGCAACATTGGCAGCCCCTTTTGCTACCGAAGCCATAGCCGTACCAGCCTTTACTGCAACACCGGTATTGGCGCCTTCAGCCAGTTTATCGGCCAGCTTTGGTACATTCGAAACGAACTGGAAGCCGAAGAAACAGGCAAATAGCAGTATCAAAAATCCCGAAAAACCTATACTGGCCAAATCACGAATTCGGTCACCGTTTTGATTGTTAATTGCCTCGAACAATCCACCTAATCCGCCACTGCGATTGTAGGCATCGCCTTCTTCCAATACACTGCCATCGTCATTATATATGGTAGTTGCTTCGTATACACTGGCTCGATTGATTTCTTCTAAAGCTTTATCAATAAGATTGATTTCCACACTTACGACAAAGCCGATAAAGAATATGGTGAAAAAGACATTAAGCAACATCTCCTTGCCGATGTTGGCATAGCTGGAGGTTATCTTAAAAGGCCATCCGGCAATCATTAACGGCATCATGGCTCCCAAAATTGCCAATTGTATAATTGCATCCAAAAAATAAAAACCGAATGAAACCGTAAGTAATATAGCAAAAACAAATAAAACTGCACCCAGTAGCACTATTTGAATACCTGTTATAAAACTACCAAGAAATCCTGTAATATCGGAAATTCCGGTTATCATGGTAATTTGGTGAAAACCAACGCAAAACAAAGTTGTGCCAATTCCTTGCATAACCGAAAGTTGTGCTTGAACTCCGGCTAAAAACAGTTCTATCTCACCATAAAGATTGCCGGCATTATAATATTGGTCACTTTCTATTGCGCTTGGAACATAATTTAACGGCGACACATTGGTCGCACCGATATTTAATGCCATAGATATTCCGGTCTTTAAGATAGGTGAAATAAAATAGGCAAACACATCATAGGAATTTGCCAGTAAAAGGTAAGCAAAAAGAAATTTACCGCCTTGCACCAAAATAGATGACAGATATTTATTGCCATCTTGTTTGGTATAAGTAAAGACAATTTTCAAAGATGAAAAAGCCAACCACAAAGCGAACGCCACTACCAATAATTTGCGAAAAGCTCCACCTAGTTTTTTGAACGATAATGAAGTTATTGAATTTGCCGCATCAAAAACTGCAGCTGACAATGGACAGAAAAAGCACTTACTTAAATTGTATATTTTTATGGGCAAAACCTCACAACCGCGCGAAATATTCTTACCGCCATCTTTGGTCTTTCGAGCCCCACCATAGGCCAATGATGAACTGTCCGAATCACTGAACAGCATATAGCATTCAGTTTCATCATTAGGATTGCAAAAGGTGCGTTCTTTATCATTATTACTCAATTGAACTAAACCAAAAAAGGTATTTACGTATTTTTCTTCCAAAAAGCCATTGGGTTCAGCTGAGATGGTGTAGTCAACATCATCTATGACATCCCACACGCCAGCCCAAAAATTACCCCAACCACTTCTTCCTTCAGCATCTCTCTTTGCTTCCCATGCATCAGCAAAACAACCGGAGGCTTTTTCTGCAAGCTTCCAAGCTTCTCTGGTGCCGATTACTTTATTACTATTACTGGAACGCGGAGCACAATAGCCCTCTTGCCTCTGATTGGATTGATAATAACCTCCAAATGATTTGCTGTTACGCGAACATTTTATACAAACCTGAGTGTCTGTATTACAAATGTTATTTACGGTTCCGCAATATACTTGATTGGCGGCTAACTCTTTCAGACCTGCAAGCTGTTTTTCATCAACAAAATCACGATAATTTTGCGCATAAACACCACTCAACCCGCTAATATTTTGGCGTGTGCTGGTAGTTTGAGCTTGCGCTTGCGCCGCAACAAACGAAATCTGTCCGAAAAACATCAGACCAACTAAAAACAGCCATTTAAACGACATATTGGGCATTATCAAACAGTCCGTTTCCAAAAAGTGCACTTATACTGTCAGTATAACATATAAATTACTTAAAAAGTGTTACATTTTTTTTATTTATTCATAAATTTCTTTTTGAGCCGTTAAAGAGGCGGTTTTAAAAATATTTTTGTAAAAAAATTCACAAATCTGGGGATTTTTTTTCGCGACTCTTGCCAAGAGTCGCATTTTGATTTATCAAGGTTTCAAGGGGTGAATTAATGCAAAAAACAGCATTCAAAGTTTTTCTATGCAGTTTTTCGGTATCGATGCTTGCCATGTCAGTGGCCAGCAAAGCCTTTTTGCAGGCTAAAACCGCAGCCGCCCCTTTGACTATCAGCAACAAAAATATTTCATTATTTATCAAGGATATCACCCCTAAAAAGTATCCGACTAAAAAAATTGACCTAGCTGTATTGGCAGAGCCTCAACCGATAAGCGAGCCTGAACACGAATACCCGCTTTCGGATGATGGTATTATTGTTGCTGATGAACTGGAATATGGCGATATTCCTTTCACAGATGACGCAACTCTTAGTGCTGATGGCGAAGAAGATCAAAAAATCTTTTTAGCAGATGTGGTCTATTCTCAAGAACAACCTTTAGAGAAATTGACTGTTGATGCTGATGTGGTCTATGCCCCGGAGGTCAATGAAGTTAAAGTTGCAGATGCTTCTGAAGCGACAGAAGAATCTTTAACCGAAAAATTGGCAATCTACGATGGCTCATCTCCAGAAAAGCAGCTTGAATCGCCGAAAAAGCAAACTGAACCTTCAGAAAAAGCCCCATCTGCGATTAAGGTTGCCGATAAAGTAGATTCCAAACCGGACAGTCCGCTTCCTTTGCTATATGAAAAAAAGCCATCCCACCCTATTAATGTTGACGTGGGTGAAGCTGAGAATCTTAATCATGTAGCGATGAAGATTGACAATGTTCCGATTGAGAGTTTGACTAACTCCGAAGAGATCGCGACCGAAAACGCACCTGAGCAAAAAAAATGGCAGCAGATGCGCGATAATCCCTGGTTGGTAGCACGAAGCAACGGACAATCGAGAAACAAACTTGCAAACAGCAAAGATAATGTTTCTGATGATGAAATAAAAGAGGCTTTAAATGTGCATAAGCCAAAGAAAGGTGTAGAGGTGGCTACTGAGACCGTCAAAAATCTCATTATTCCTCTTCCTGAAAAATTGGCGGATAACGAAAATTTGATGCCGAAATTGGCTTATCCCGAAGGTTCATCTGATGACAAAAAGGAAAGAGCTATGAATGCACTTTCCATGCGACTGGAAAAAGCCAAAGAGAAAAAAAGCTTGCTGACGGAAATTGATGATGGACCCGAAATGTCAATGATTCCTGACGAAGAAGATGCAAAAGACAGTGTGGATGATGATGAAAAAGAGGATAAAAAAGGATTGTTGTCGTCGCTAGGTTCTTTGTTGACAAACAAAACTAAGGAATTAACGAAAAAACTCAGCGATACAACTGATAAATTAAAGCTAAAGAAACAAGCGAGATTGAATCTGAAACGTGCTGCCGAGGCAAATCGCAATATTCCCATTATGCCAAGAGAAATAAGGATGTCATTCCAAGCGAATAAGGCCGAGATATCAGGACAAACCTTGCGTTGGGTGCAAGCATTTGCCACAAAAGCTGCTCAAGACAGCAACACATACCTGGAGGTTAGGATTGACGCTTCGCGCCCAACCGTTTTACAACAGCGTCGCTTGAATCTCCTCTACAACATTTTGACAAACAAAGGAGTTGAATATTCAAAAATTAATGTCGTTTATACGACAAGAGAGCCAAACAGCTTTATTTTGAAGATGGTTAACCTGGATAATGACAATGAAGGATATTTGGATAAAATGAATAAAGCGGGAAAGAATTACCTTCAATGGTAATAACTTATTGAGAGTGCTTGATTATTTATTTTTCAATAGTAAAATAGGAAAAACATTATGATAAAAACAAAGTATATTCAAAGGATTGCGGAAATGGAGCTAAAAAAATTATGCGGATTGTCCTTACTGGTGATTTTTGGTTTAACCGGTTGCTCTGGACAATACACATGGTGGAATTCTAGTGAGGAGCCATATGAAGAGGTTATTTATCGTGACAGCAGTCAACCTGTAAGAGCTATGGTTGAAGCTCCTTGTGTTCAAGAAGAAGAGGTTAAGCCGATAATAGTTGCTCCGGAAGAAGATGATCGTTTTGTCGATTATCGCCGTACTGCTGCTGAATATCGCGACTATGGAGAAAGGACGCCTCGTGATCAATATTTCACGCAAGGCGGTGCCGGTAGCAATATGAGTGCTGCAATTCCTCCGACAATTGATGATGAAGTATCCGATTACGAATCTGCTGTTAATGCAGCATTTGACAGTGCTCAGTCCGGAGCAGAGGACGGGGGAATGGATAGCGGAGATGAAGCTGTTGAAGATTGGTTGGCTGAAGAAGGAAATACTTTGAAAGGCCTGTTGTCAGAATGGAGCGAGAGAGCTGGATGGCGCCTGGTATGGAATTCAAATCGTAATTACACCCTTTCGGCCGGAGCTATGTTTAGAGGTCGCTTTGCCGATGTGGCCTCAGCATTGATAAGAACTTTTGCCAGAGCAAGACCGGCACCTTTAGCAACATTTTTCAAAGGAAATCGTGTATTATTAGTAGAGACCAAGGAGGACGAGAATGCATATAACTAGAACAACCAAAAGAATCTTAAGCGGAGCATTTGCAGTCTTAATGGCAGCTTCTTGTTCTATTTCTACCACTATGGATGATGCGGTAGATCGCGACATTGATGCTACGGCGAAATTGCGTGAAGATTCTCGTATTCCAACAAAAGTTGCAAACCAAGATTTGGTTAAGGTAAATGATGATATTTGGCTTGGCAACAAAAGCCGAATTGAGTATGAGGGAGAACCTTTACCGGCTTACCTGGAAAGTAGCGATGGAGTAACTTTGGTGTCAAATCGCCCTATCACCTTGTATGAAATCGGTGATATGATTAATCGCACGACTTCTCTAGGTATTCGTTATGCTTCGGATATTGAGGAAGATATACGCTCAAAAGGTGAAAGCAATCGTCCGGAAGATGCGACAGCGACACCTTCTACTGACTGGGCTTCTCCTGACACGATGATTGTTTCTTATCAAGGTCCTTTGAGCGGATTTTTGGATGAAGTTTCATCACGTTTCGGCGTTTGGTGGAAATATGAAAATAAAGACATTTATTTCTACAAGTTTATCACTAAGAGCTTTGTGATTTACTCTCTGCCCTCCAAGCCGACTATGAGTTCGAGTTTGGGTGGTTCGGCTTCTGGTTCGGGCGGATCTTCTTCAATCAGTATGTCGTCATCAATTGAAGTAGAGTTGTGGTCACAATTTGAAACAACAATTAAGTCGATGATATCGAGTGGTGCGCAATTGACTGTTTCGCCGTCAGATGGAACTATCACTATTACAGCTACACCTGATGATATTAAGTTAGTTGCTAAATTTATTAACGAGCAAAATGAAAGGTTAGCACGTCAGGTGGCCATCTCTGTTAAGATTATGCAAGTTTCAGTTACCGATAAAGATGATTATGGCTTGGATTTGAAAGCTACTTTTGGTGATGGTATTACATCAATCGGTGTTACCGGATCGCAAGGACTTGCCAGTGGAGGAAACCAAATTACTTGGGGTATTATTAAAAATCACTGGACAGCTGATGCAATTATGCAAGCTTTATCGGAAAACAACCGCTCAAGCTTGATTACAAGCGGTACAGTAACTACTCTGAATAATAAGCCGGCACCTATTCAAGTTACACAAAAACAGAACTATATTTCGGAAATGACCAAGACAAATAACGGAACTTCCGGTGACAACTATGATATTTCAGTAACTACCGATGAAATTGAAACAGGTTTTACCTTAAATGTTTTGCCGCGTATTTTGGAACATGGTCGTATGTTGGTTATGTTCAACATGACACTGTCTGATTTGTTGGCTTTGGAAAAAGTAAGTTTTGGTAGCAGCTCAGAAAACCAATACATTCAAAACCCAAAAGTAGAATCACGTGCATTCACCCAAGAAGTTGCTATGACATCCGGCGAATCGTTGATTTTGACCGGCTATGAAAAAGTTTCGACTCAGGTTAAAAAGTCCGGTACCGGTTCAGCAGAAAATTCTCTTCTGGGCGGTGAGGCTTCTGCGGATAGAGATCGTAGCATAATCGTGATTATTTTAACTCCGGTTATTTTGGAAACTCCGTTGTTGCCTGAAACCAGAATGTCAATGAACTAAGTTATGAATCAGGAGATGTAAACAAGTGCTCGATGAAAGCAGTATAGAAGGAGAATTAGGAGAAAGCAACCAACGCTCATGGGGAACATCCATAACCGTTGGCGGGACATCTTATGCAACAAGCCTTTTTTGGCAACCCTTGCAAAATCCTAATGATCCTATGCAAGAAATTGAGGAAACTTCCAGTGCAGTATTGGAAGGTTCTGACTTGTTTTGCATCAAGGGAGGCAGAGCCCCGCAATTCGGAATTTGTGTATCACAAGAAGGTTATAAAAGCGGTCAATACGTTGCAGCTTGTTCTTTAGTTACAGCTATTGATAACTTATCTTCGTTTATTGCTGTTTTTAAAACAAACGAAGGTTGGTGGTATACCTGTGTGCGTAATGATATCATTTTATCAGATGGTGATATGCTGTTTTTGACCGAAGATGAGGCTAAAAATCAGTTTATGTCAATGTTAGCAGTACCGGATTGGGGTATGAAAATTGCTCCTAGTGAATGGGGTATTGAAGATACTCAAGAACTCAATCTTGCTGATATTATGCAACGTGGTGCCAGAGCAAAATTGCAAAAGATTAGAGGACTACGTGGTACTAAGTTAATTTTGATAATTGCTCTATCTTTAATCATAGGTGGATGGTTAATTTCCAGCTTAGTAGATAAATTATTTTTTGCGCCGGTAAAAAGACCTGTAGTCGTTCCTATACGACCAAAAGCAATGATTGAAGAACAAGTCGAAGCTAAACCCATTCCCAAGCCTTGGGAAAGCTTGGTTGACCCCGCCGCTTTTATGAAAAACTGTTTCGATGGAATTAAGCAAATTAGCAGTATTTCACCTCCGGGGTGGAAAATCGGCAATATAAGTTGCGTTGGATCAGCTGTTGCAACCTCGTGGAATAGAGATGTAGGTTTTTTATCTTTAGCGGAAGAAGCTATCAAAAAATCTAATTTGGAATTCGCTGCCTATGGTTTTGATGCAAATGGAAATTCCTTAAGTGCATCAATTAATCTTCCTGCCATTGATACGCTGGAATCGCCTCCGGCATATAACTATACTGATTTGCGCAATATTATTAATAACGAATTTCAGATGATGAATCTGCCAATTTCTTTGGGAGAGAAGTCTATTCAAGTGGATTCCGGGCAGCCGGGGGTCCCTCCTGCGACTTATAATATGCTAACTTTTAGCATAAGTTCGCCGCATAATCCGTTAACATGGATAAGTTTGTTAACAAAATATTCAGGTCTTGAGGTTAATATTGTAACATATTCTCCTGATGGAGATATGTGGCATTACGAAGGAGTTATTTATGTCTTATAGAATCAAGAATATTGCTTTGCTGACGTTGTCGTGTCTTTTGCTCATGGAGGCAAAGGACGTTATGGCTCAGGGTGTTGTTTCTTTGTCAGAAGAAGCTATGTTTGATGATGAGTTGGAAACCAATCAAGACTTTCCGGCGGCCAATTCAGCAGTTTCTCAACAACCATCTGCCCCAACATCTGATGTGACGATTTCTGATGCCAAAGAGCCATCAGGTGAGAAAAAACTGGAACAACCTGAAGAACTCGCTGTTGAGAGTGATAGTGGTAGCGTTGCTCAATCAGATGAGTTGCCGGTTTTGGCTGTTACTAGTCAAAAAAATGATACTCCTGTAATCAAAAAATCTAATAGTTTAGATAGCTTAAACTCAAATTCTAATACAAAAGTTGATGACTTATTTTCACAAATGTCGGATATTGAGCGCAATACTGCCTTGCTGAACTTAGAGTTGCGTCGTGAAAAACTGCAAAATGAAATAGAGGCAGTTAAAAATCAGCGCAGGCAAGCTATGGAACAAGAAAAATTAAAGGCTGAAGAACAAAAGCAAAAAATGTTAGAAAAAGCTCAAGAAGAAGAACGCAAAAAGAGAGAAGAACAACAGCGCTTGCGTGAGCTTGATATAACCTTTGAAAAAATAAGACAAGAAAAAGTTTTAAAAGCCTATAAAAATCAAATGCTTGAAGAAACCCAAAAGTGGATTGCTCACGATGCTATGTTCTACAAGACAATCAACGATTTAAGAACTGAAAAAAAGGCCTTAAGCGATAGCTACAAAGAAAAATTCTTATCATTACAAAAAGTTGCTGATGAAGCTTATAAAGCTTACGCAAACAAACTTGATGAGCACAGCAATGAGGTTCAGAACCTGAATTCACAAATTGATGTTTTGCGTAGCCGTATATCATCTTTGGAACAAGAAGCTGAAGAGAGAGCTCGTAATGCTAATCCGTTTGCTGTTGATGCGGCAAATGCTGGCGAGAATGTATCAGGTACGGCTGATTTTAGTAGCGACGCACCTGGCGAAGTTGCTTCAGCTGCCAGCGAACCGGTTAGCAACCCCTTGGCCAAGGATTACGCTGTTACAGAAATAAGAGGACAAGGCGGTGAATTGATTGCAAAATTGATTAATCGCAATGGATTGGCTTTTTATGTAAAGAAAGGCACAGCCTTGCAGTCAGGACATGTGGTCAGCGAGATTACCTCTACTTATGTTGCTGCTGACAAAAACTTTAAGAAAGATTATATCTATTTTTCAGCTGGCGGAATTTTACCTGAAGAGATTGATGTTTTTGAAGTTGAAAAAACAGATAGTCCTGAACAGTAGCCGAATAAAGAGGCAGATTGTAAATGGCGGAAGAAGATACTCAAGCACAAGAGGAACCTTTAGAAGCACCCGAAACACCTGTTGAGGCTGCTTCTTCTGCTTCGTCTGAAACCGAAACCAAAGAAAAGCCCACCGCCGAGCAATTATCCATAACAGAGAAATATTTTTCAAATGGAAATAAATTACTGACTCTTCCGGGGATGCCTCTGGCTATTAATGATGATACACGTCGATTATTAGCCCTGTTTTCCGATGGTCGTTTTTTGGTCGGTGAAAACCATAAATTTGATGGTCGTGTATTGAGTTTTGAGGTTTTAGCCCGTCGAAAAAAACTCCCGATATCAAAGCCGATTTATGTTTCCCAAAACGAAATTAATACCGTTTACTCGATTGGTGAACGTGCTCAAATTGCCGCTGATACCAGTGATGATTCAGTTCTTGATCAACTGCAGATGCAAAAGGACTTTGTCAATATTATCACTCAAGCAGCAGCTCAAAAAGTTTCCGATGTCCATGTGGTTATTGCTGACAGCTCGCAGATTTTGTTTCGTGTTAACGGCATGATGAAAGTTGAGATGGAGTATGGTAAAGAATGGGGCGAATCTTTTGTGCGTGCCGCTTTTGCTTCAGCTGATATTTCCGACTCAAACTATGCACAGAATGAATTCCAAGGTGCTCAAAAATTAGGTTCTACACCATTGCGTGGCTCTAAGGGTAAATTAATGTTGCCGCACAATGTATTGGCCATACGTTTGCAATTTAACCCAATAGCTTTCGGATCGCAATATCTGGTTATGCGCTTGCTATATGCAGATGATAACCCTGATGGTTCCGGTGACTTGTCTTCTTTGGGTTTTGGCCAGTTTGAAGAAGATTTGTTTTATCGTTTGCGTGCTGCACCGGTTGGTGTGAGTATTGTTGCCGGACCTACCGGTTCTGGTAAATCAACTACTCTACAACGCAACATGATTAAATTGTTGCAAGAGAAGAATTATGAATTGAATTTGCTTACAGTGGAGGATCCGCCGGAGTACCCTATTCCAGGCGCAAGACAAATGCCGGTTACCAATGCTAATACCGAAGAAGAAAAAGCTGAACAATTTACCAAAGCCTTGTCTGCAGCATTACGTTCCGACCCTGATGTCATTATGGTGGGTGAAATCCGTGCATTAGCTTCAGCGCAGTTAACCTTCCAAGGAGCATTGTCTGGTCACGGCATGTGGGCAACTTTGCACGCCAATTCGGCACCGGCAATTCTCAATCGTTTTCGCGATATGGGGGTTGAAACATTTAAATTACTTGATCCCGAAATAATGAAGGGTCTAATTTCGCAACGTTTGTTCCGTAAATTGTGTCCGCATTGTCGTATGTCAGTTAAAGAACGTCAAAATGATCCATCATTTCAACGTTTGCGCACAGCTTTGGGTGATTTTGGCGTTGAAAATGCTTATGTACGCGGTCCTGGTTGTAAAATGTGTAATGGTACGGGAGTTAAAGGGCGTATGAGTGTACCTGAAATTGTTTTGCCTGATGCAACTTTCTTAGAGTTGATGATTAAAGGTGAAACCCGTAGAGCGATTGATTATTGGACTTCGGATTTAAATGGCCGCACCCTAAAAGAAGCGGCGATTGAGCGCATGTTAAAGGGGTATATAGATTTGGATGAGGTTGAGCGTTGGTGCGGATTGCTTGATCAGCGTCCGGTATATTAGTGAGGAAGATACGAAATGGCTGATAATGAAGGAAAAAAGAAAACATCACGATCATTGCAACAAGCAATGCGTAAGTTTAATACTGCCGAAGAATATTATGCCAAATTTATGATTGCCTTTGCCGGAAAAACCCGTCTTAAGCTTTATCGTAAAATAGCTTCTTTGATGCGAAATCGGTTTTCTTTGATGGATGCTTTGGATATGTTGCATGATTCGGCATCAAACGGCGGTAAGAATCCTGGAGAACCTTTGGCTATTGCTATTGCTTCATGGGGACGCGCCCTTAATAATGGTAAAACTTTTTCTGAAGCGCTAAAAGGCTGGGCTCCTGATCGTGAGAGACTGATGCTTTCGGTTGGTGATGTGTCCGACTTGGAAAGTGCTCTTTTGAATTTGATTAAAGTATCAGAAGGATCGACTAAGATGATTCGCCCGATTGTCGGGGCTATTACTTATCCGGCATTTTTGTTAATGATGGCAGTTTTAATTATTTATGCTATCGGCGTTTATATGGTTCCGCCAATGATTGACGCGGCTCCTAATGTTGTATGGCGCGGACTGGCTAAAGACTTGGTCGATTTATCAGGTTGGATTAAGGATAACTGGATTATAGCTTTTTCGGCGTTGCCTATTATTATGGCTTTAATTTATTTTACTATCGGCATTTGGACCGGACCAATCAGAGTTATCTTTGATTCAATACCGCCATGGTCGTTGTATCGCGTGTTTGTTGGCATTAGCTGGTTGCTGTCATTAGCGGCCTTAGTAAATGGTGGAACTCCTATATCGACAGCTCTTAGAGCTTTACGACGCGATGCTTCGCGGTATTTGAGAGAGCGTATAGATAAAACGCTGGTATTTATTAACAATGGTGATAACTTGGGACAAGCTTTAGCAAAGACTAAGTTGAATTTTCCTGATGTCGAAGTTATCAACGATTTGAAGATATATTCAGAATTGGATAACTTTGAAGAAGCCTTAAATAACATGGCTAACGAATGGTTGGAAGAATCGGTTGTCGTGATTGAACAAAAAGCCAGCGTTTTGAACATGATTGCCCTTTTGGCCATCGGTGGTGTAATCGCTTGGGCGGTTATGGGCACATTCGAAATGCAAGACCAAATTACAAGTGGTATGGGATAGAATTGAGATGAAAAAGAAAAGTAAACTGGCAAAATTAATCAAACGATTTTGGGATATTGTTCGCAAAACAAAGTTGGTTATCATACTTTGTTGTTTGGTGGTAGTTGTCGTTTTGATGACGATGATTATGCTTAAACAAAGAGATATCGGAGCATATGAAGCCGGAATGCAAATTGAACAATTAGCCAACATGATTAGAGGCCATTACAAAATGCGATCTGACTATTGGGGACTTAATACCGACGAAATCATAAAAAATAACTTGTACCCAAATGATATGACGGTAAATGGTGGCAAATTGTTAGGATATTTCGGTAACCCCGTTGAAATAGGTATGGATACTAATGGCATGACTATTATGCCGACAATTCGTGAATTTGGCATAACATACCGCGATTTAACCAAGGCTCAGTGCACTGCCTTGGCCTCCGATCGTTTTAGAAAAACCTTTTGGTTGGGGATTAAAGAAATCAGCATAACTGACAATATCAGTTCGCACACTTTCGGTTGGGATGACAAAGAATCGGTACTGCCGCTGGATAAAAGAAAAGCTGCCGATTTATGTCATAACGGCAGCAACGTTTTGTTCCGTTTTGAATAAGTTAAATTGATTTTCGTGAATTAAGCGCTAATTGAATAGTGCCTTCATCCATATAATCAAGCTCTGCTCCCATGGGAATACCCTGAGCAAGGGTGGTTATGGTTATTGACTTGTCTTTGAAACGCGACTTGAGATAGTGCGAAGTTATCTGTCCGTCAATAGTCGCAGGCAAAGCTAAAATCAACTCCTTAATTTTGCCGGAATTAATACGCTCATCTAAAGATTCAATATTTAAGTCCTCTGGAACTATGCCGTCCATGGCCGAAAGCACACCGCCAAGCACATGATATTTACCTTTATATTGTGAAACGCGTTCCATCGCCCACAAGTCGGCCACGTCACGCACAACACAAATAATACTGTCATCTCGAGATGGTGATGAGCATATCGGACAAGGCGAAATTGTATCAAAGTTGCCACAGATTTCACAAGTTTTGATATTTTGCGCTACGCGATTCAAAGAATCGATTAAAGGAAGCATTTGAGAATCTTTTTTATTAAGCAAATGCAAAACAATTCGCCGCGCCGACCGCGAGCCCAACGATGGCAATTTGGACATTTGTTTAATAAGATTTTCAATATCAGATCCGGACATTTTTATTGCCTAAAAAGGAAGCTTTAAACCACCCAAATTCAAACCTTCGGTAACCGAACCTAAAGCAGAACTCATTTTAGCGTCAGCTTTGCTCTGAGCATCATTATAAGCAGCCATCACTAAATCTTCCAAAATTTCGGTTTCATCAGCTTTGACAATACTAGGATCAATTTGAATTTTGGTCATAACAAATTTGCCGTTAATAGTAACTTTGACCATACCACCGCCGGACGTTCCTTCGACTTCTTCTTCTGCTATTTTGGCCTGTTCTTCAGCTAATCTTTTTTGCATTTGCTGGGCTTGTTTCATAAGTCCTTGAATATTAAGCATTAGTTTTCATCCTCCATATAATTATTATAATCAACAAAATCTGTTTCTTCACTGGTTTCGTTCTGTATTTTGCGAACTAAACTGTCAATTTTAGCTCCGGCAAACTCTGCCATAATCGCTTTAACAAGAGGCAGTTCCAAAGCATCTTTTTGATAAGCTTTAGTCTGCAATTCTTCTTTGTCAGCCAAGGTTTGACCAAGGGGAGAATCCGTAACATCAATAATCCATTTTTGATGAGTATTTTTTTCCAAAAAACTTTGTAAAGACACCCAAAAATCACGATTTATTTTACTATCGGCTGCAACCTTCATATTGCCGTGGCTAAATTCACTAAATGATACATCGTGTTTCAACCCATAAGCCAACACAAGTTGTTTTTGCGCCGCTATATAGCTGACCAATTCTTCCGGAGTATTAAAAATCAAATCATTGTCATCAGACAATGCCGCTTTTTTTTCCTCCAATTCTGTCGGGTTATGGGAAACAGTTGAAGCATTTTGGCCTAAATCAGAGTTTTTTTTTAAGCCATCCAGTATCTCAGCCGGTGTCGGTAAATTCGATGAATAAGCAATCCTTATCAATATCATATCAAGCGCATCTTGTTGCAAGGGAGCAATATTTATTTCATTAAGCCCTTTAATGAGCATTTGCCACATCTTTGACAACACAGCCATCGGAACTAGCGGAGCAATTTTTGAAGCAAATTCTTTTTCGTTCTCGGAAAGCGATGCATCATTAATAAATTCTGGGACAATTTTTATTTTAGCGACAAGATGGGTTATGCTAATTAAGTCCTGCAACAAAGTTATTGGATTTACCCCGTCTTCGTGTTGCCTGTTCAGCAAATTCATCAACTGGTCGGTTTTGCCGTTTATCAAACTTTCAAATATATCAAAAACGGCTGTGCGATCAGTTATACCTATCATGTTTTTGACAATGTCGGTCTTAACTTCGCCCGAGCCTAAAGAAATAGCCTGATCCAGCAAAGATAAACCATCACGGCAAGAGCCATCGGCTGCTTTGGCAATCAGGTGCAAAGCCTCATCTTCGGCTGATAAACCTTCCTTTTGAATAATATTCTTAAAATGGTTAATCAGCGTTTCTATGCTCAAGCGTTGCAAATCAAAGCGTTGACAACGCGACAACACCGTAACCGGAACTTTTCTAATCTCGGTAGTGGCAAAGATAAATATGACATGTGCCGGCGGTTCTTCCAAGGTTTTCAGCAAAGCATTAAAGGCCGCCTTAGACAACATGTGAACTTCGTCGATGATATAAACTTTATAGCGTGCCGAAGTTGGCTTGTAGCGAACACCGTCTAAAATTTCTCTGATGTCGTCAACACCAGTACGCGAGGCCGCATCCAGTTCCAAAACATCAATATGACGTGATTCGGCAATAGCGCGACAATTATCACAAATGCCGCAAGGATTGACTGTGGCGCCGTTCAGAGCATCTTTGCCGGTACAATTGAGAGCCTTGGCGATAATGCGCGCTGTGGTAGTTTTGCCGACGCCGCGGATACCGGTCAAAATATAGGCATGGTGCAGACGATTATTTTTTATGGCATTGGTAATAGTTTGCACCAAAGCATCTTGTCCCAAAAGCTCTGCAAAGTTTTGCGGACGATATTTGCGTGCCAATACGACATAATTGTCTTGATTTTCAGCCATAAAAACAACCCGAGATATTATTAAAATTGAGAGGGAGAAAAGACGACCTCAACTAAAATCGTTACGGCTGCTTTCTTCCGAACCTGACCGGATTGGCGAAAAGTTAACCCGCTCTTCCCCCGAGAGTTATAGTTAGCAAACTTAAAGCTTTTTTTCAAGCAGATTTTCGCTTTATAGGCTGTTTTGTTCGGTTGTGATAACACTCATCGAAGTAAAATTGTCGGCTTGAGGTATAAAGTCGATAGCTTTACCATAAATCAGGATTTGTGCCAACGAACTGTCTTTGCCGATAATATGGGGAATAGAGTAAATCGTATCCGGATCAATCGGCTCAAGCGCCTCGTTTACGGTTTCAAAATAAATGTCGCCGGAATCAACAACTTTACCACCCTGAGCATCAACACTGATAATGTCTAAAGAGTGTTGATTGGTACCGTCGGAAAAAAAGCGAACTTTGCCGTTTAAGCCTTGAAAACCGCCCAATGAGGTTATGTTATCAAGCAAATTGTCACCAGTTGCTTTTGACAATTTGTCGGCCAAAATAACCGCATCATAAGCCAAAGTATAGAGACTGCTCGGCTTTTCGCCGAATACTGAGTAGTATTGCGCAACAAAACCGGTGCCTTTGGCCTTGGTCAAAGATGGATAAACGCTGTGTTGCAACGAAGTTTCTTTAGCTGATATACCGGCCTCCCAAATAGAACTTCCCAAAAATAGTACATCAGGATAAGCCTTGTCATAATAGGCAAACATTGCTGTTGCTGCAGTTAAGGTAATTCCGCCTTCGGGAATCAACATAGCATCATAAGATATTCCGCTATCAATAACTTGTTTCGTTATATTGGAAAAATCGGAAATCCCTTGCGGATAAAAAGCTATCAATTTGAGAGCCGCTTGGTTTTTGTTAACTGACTTAACCGCCGCACGAGCAACGGAAATTCCGGTATTGTTATCCGGCAACAACAGAGCAAAATTGCGCCGCCCCTGTTTAACGGCATAAGTGACAATACGATCAATTTGTTCGTCTATCAAAAGCCCCAGAGTGTATATAGTCGGCTGCAACACTTCCGGTGAAGTGGAAAAAGCCACAACCGGCACACCTTGGTATATTGTTTCATTGCTAATGGCAGAAACCTCGGTGCTTTTCAACGGTCCTAAAATCAGCTGAGCTCTTTGCGCTGTGGCATTTTTTATTGCTACACGAGCACCGGCCGGAGTACTGGCGGTATCATAATACTGAATTACGACATTGGGATTTTTGATGTCGTTTAAGGCCAAAAGTGAGGCATTTTTCATCCCCTGCCCATATTTGGCATCGACTCCGGTTAAGGGTAACAACATCCCTACGCGAAAACTGCGTGAATTAGAAATGCCGATATCAACAACATCATCAGCGTAACTGCCGGCTCCTCCCTCATCTTGAATCGGTTTGGTTGAAGAACAGGCAAACAGCATCAAAGCTGCAAAAACAATACTAATTTTTTTTAACACTTGCTTTTTATCCCAAAATATAAAACAATTTATCAATACTTTTATTATAAAAAACTCTGATTGTAAAGAGAGGGTTTATGGAAAATGGAATTTATCTGGTAGCAACACCGATTGGCAACATGGGCGATATCACCTTGCGCGCCTTGGAAGTATTGCAAAAAGCCGATTTAATCGCTTGTGAAGACACCAGAGTCAGCAAAAAATTATGCACTTTGTTGAATATTGCAACCAAGGGGAAAACTTTTATTGCCGTGCATGATCACAATGAGAGTGAGTTGGCGCAAAAAATTATCGACGAGGCTGTTGCCGGCAAAATAGTGGTTTATATGTCTGATGCCGGTTCTCCTCTGATATCTGATCCGGGCTATAAATTGGCCAAAGCGGCTCGAGAGCAAGGTGTTTATTTAACCACTCTGCCCGGTGCTTGTGCGGCAATTTGTGCTTTACAATTGTCAGGATTGCCGTCAAATTCCTTTATGTTTTGCGGATTTATTCCCAATAAAGAAAAAGCTCGAATCGATTTTTTGAGCAAAAACAGCCAAGTTGACGCCACTTTAATTTTTTATGAAAGAGCGGACAGACTGGTCAAAAGCTTGACTGCCATGCAAAATATTTTCGGTCAGCGCGAAGTGGCGGTTGCGCGTGAAATCAGCAAATTGCACGAAACTTGTCACAATGGCACGGCAACAGAATTGGTTGCTTATTTTGAGCAAAATCCTCCCAAAGGTGAGATTGTGCTGATGGTAGCACCATCTGGTGACAGTCAGGACGAAACCGCTGATTATAGCGCTGAATTACGCTTGGAATTAGCGCACAACAACTTAAAAACTGCAGTAAAAAACATTGTTGAAAAATACAATCTCAATCGCAATGAAGTTTATAAAAAAGCACTGGAGCTGAAAAATAATGGGTGATTTTTCGGGCAAAACCGCTGAATTTATTGCATTACAATACATGCGGCTGAAAGGTTATCATTTGGTTGAGCACAACTATGTTACCGGACGCGGCACCGGTGCCGGCGAAGTTGACATTATTATGTGTAATCAAGATACTTTGGTTTTTGTTGAGGTTAAAAAACGCAAAACTTTGGAAAAAGCGGCTTATTCCATAACCGCAAAGCAAATGCAACGTATTCGTCGCGGTGCCGAAGCCTTTTTGGCTCATCACTCGGAATATGCTGATTTTAATGTGCGATTTGATGCAGTTTTAGTCGAATCGATGTTAAAAATTCAGCATATTGAAAATGCTTTTTAAAACGCATTTTAATTTTGTCATGCCCGAAAAATATTTCTGTCATGCCTGAGCGAGTGAAACGAGCGAATAAGGCATCTACAAATTATTTTATATTATTGACACTTTTGAGTGACCAAAAGTGTCCAAAAAACATCGGAGACCCCTAATTCGTGGTTTTGGCAAACCACTCAGGGGTGACATTTTTTATTGTCATGCCAAAAAACAAAAAAAGATGCCTTATTTGCATAAGGCACCTTTTTTTCTTGATGGGTTCTAATATTAGAACAACTTCAAAACCGACTGAGCGGATTGCGAAGCCAAAGCCAGCGAATTAATAGCCAATTGCTGTCTGGTCTGCAAAGCGAGGTAGTTGGCTGATTCTTCATTCATATCGGCCAATACCAAGTTATCCGAACCGGTCTCTAATACGTCAATCAAAGCTTCGGTGAAGTTTTGACGAGTTTCAATAATTGAGAAGTTGTTACCTAACTCAGATGAATAATCACGCAGGTAGTCAATACCTTTTGATATAGCATTCAATGAGTCATTAACGCGAGCAGCTGCTGTATCGGCTTTTACATTGTGGGTCATAGTTGTACCTGTAGCAACATAAACATCAGCCGTTGTCATAGCACCAGTTGCAGCATCAATCTTTTGGGCGCTGACTATTTGGTGAGTACCAGCAGCATTATCCTTCACCCAGTGGTCAGTATCCCATTTGTATTTATCACCACTCAAAGCTGTTGCAGTTGAAGCATAGCCGGTAGCATCTGTGTTATCAGCTAATTTACCAGCTGATACATCAACGTGAGTAGCGCCTTCAGCTACAGTTGCTGTTTTCCAAGTATTTGTTGCACCGGTCCAAGAAATATTGCCTTTGTGGCTTGTGGCATCCCAAGAGAAACCAGCAGAACCGGCTGAATTCAATTCACTGGTTACATCATCACCGTTAATGGTTAATGAGTGTGTACGAGTTTCGTTGAACATAACGGTCAAATCGTTACCGTTCAACAAGTTAACACCTTGATAGCCGGAGTCTTTAGCCAAAGTGTAAATCTCAGACAAAATATCATTGTATTGAGTTTGATAGTTAGCTAACTGTGTTGCATAATCAGTAGCTGTTGCATCCAAAGAATAAGCAGAGTTTGCAACTGATTTGGCTTGATCAATAAACGAAGTAACAGCTTCGATACCTTCGTTAGCAGCTTGAATAGTTTGAATGCCTTGGCCCATGCTGTCCAATAATGAATCCAAGTCAGCAGCACGGTTGGTCAAAGCACGTGATTGATAATATGAGGAAGCGTTGTCAATAGCCGAGTTAACTTTTTTACCGGTTGACAAACGGGTTTGAGTGGTGTCCATTTGTCCCTGAATAGATTTCAAGGAAGCAAGGTTTGAACGCATACTTGCAGTCAATGTAATAGCTTGAGCCATTTTATTTCTCCTAAATTTGTGGTTATACTTACCGACTCCGATACTCCGAGTCGCTTTCTATACTCTGGCAGATAAAGGTTAAAAAAAAGTTAACCTTTATCACCACGCAGTCAAGATATCACTTTTTGTGATTAAAAACAACTAAAAAATTATAAATAGCGCTTAGCCATTTCCGGCATAGGGATAACCTTGATTTGATCGGCATGTCCTGCCGCGCCAAAGGCAATATAGCGTGCTTCGCACACCTTTTGCATCTCCTCAATCGCCGGTTTAAGATATTTACGCGGATCAAATTCTTTGGGATTTTCAGCAAAAATCTTACGAATTGCACCGGTGATGGCCATACGACAATCAGTATCA
Source organism: uncultured Pseudomonadota bacterium (assembly GCA_902799835.1). Lineage (GTDB taxonomy): Bacteria > Pseudomonadota > Alphaproteobacteria > RF32 > CAG-239 > CAZU01. The sequence goes on along the minus strand of CADCCF010000001.1, from coordinate 197,545 downwards.
ACATTGACCTTGCGCACGCCGGATTTGATACCGCGAACGATTTCTTCTACCGGAACACCATAAGTCTGCGGGATAGCACCGCCATAGGCGTTAATCAAATCTTGCAACTCTTGCGGAACCGAAGATGAACCATGCATAACCATATGAGTATTGGGCAACTTTTGGTGAATCTTTTCAATGGTTTCAATTGACAAGATTTCGCCATCAGGTTTGCGAGTAAACTTATAGGCCCCATGTGATGTACCAACGGCAACCGCCAAAGCATCCAATTTAGTTTCTTCAACAAAACGAGCCGCCTCATCGGGATCGGTTACCAAGCGTTTTTTATCAATTGTGCCCTCAGCACCATGCCCATCTTCTTTGTCGCCTTTGCCGGTTTCCAAAGAACCGATTACGCCCAACTCGCCTTCTACCGAAGCGCCAACAGCATGAGCACGAGCTACAACTTCTTTAGTAACTCTGACATTGTATTCATAAGATGAGGGAGTTTTGCCGTCAGCCTCGAGTGAGCCGTCCATCATCACCGAAGAATAGCCGTTGACAATGGCTGATTGGCAAATATCAACCGAGGCACCATGGTCTTGGTGCAAGCAAATCGGCAGTTCGGGGAACATCTCAATACCGGCCTGAATCATGTGGCGAATCATCGGATCACCGGCAAATTTGCGCGCACCGGTTGAAGTTTGGATAATCACCGGAGCATTAACTTTCCTGGCGGCTTGCAATACTGCAATAACCTGTTCCATATCGTTGATGTTAAAGGCCGGAACACCGTAATTGTTCTCGGCGGCGTGGTCAAGAATTTGACGCATTGTAACTAAAGGCATTATTTTCTCCTTAAAAATGTAAACTAAAAACTTTTTTGCATAATAGTTGGCTGTTTGCGTGTAAGCAAGCAATTTTTATTTTTTAAGCGCGACTTTTACCGCATCAATAACCTCTTCTTTGGTAATGCCGAAATGAGGATATAAATCTTTGGCGGGAGCCGAAGCGCCAAAGCCATCCATGCCGATAATATCACCCTTTAAGCCGACATATTTTTCCCAACCGAATTTGGCGGCGGCCTCAATCGCGATACGCGGTTTGTTGCCCAAAACTTTATCCTGATAGTCAAACGGCTGTTCATCAAACAATTCCTGACAAGGCATTGAGACAACGACTGTTTCAATTCCCTGTGATTTGAGCTCATCATGAGCGGCAACCGCTAAAGATACCTCCGAGCCGGTAGCAATCAAAGTGGCCTGGCGTTTGGCCGGCGAACCTTTGATAATATAGGCACCTTTGGAGGTAAGATTTTCTTTGATATCCTCACGCAAAGTGGGCAAATTTTGACGACTCAACGCCAAAGCCGAGGGACGCGAGTCTTGATTTAAGGCCAATTCCCAAGCCTCAGCGGCTTCTATCACATCACAAGGGCGGAAAGTCAACAAATTGGGCATAGCACGCAATGATGCCAAATGCTCAATCGGTTGGTGAGTCGGACCATCTTCGCCAACCCCGATAGAATCATGGGTTAAGACGTAAACTTCTTTTAAGCCCATCAAAGCGGCCAAGCGAATCGCCGGACGCATAAAATCCGAAAACACCAAAAATGTTCCGCCATAGGGAATAAATCCGCCATGCAAAGCCAAGCCGTTCATAATCGCACCCATGGCGTGTTCTCTAATGCCGTATTCAATGTAATTACCGTTATAATCTTGGGCGGTAATGGTTTTTGATGAGGCAACCTTAGTCATGTTGGGCGAGCTTAAATCAGCCGAACCGCCTATAAGTTGCGGCAAATTGGGTACAATTGCCTCCAAACACATATTAGAGGCTTTGCGGGTGGCAACCTCGGGCCTTTCCTTAAGCGCTTTTTCTTTCAACTCCTGCAACGCTTTGTTCCAATTTTTGGGCAACTTACCGGAAATAACATCCAAGAACTCTTTGCCTTTGGCTTTGGCTCTGGTCTCCCAGTCTTTGGCTAAACCGGTGCAACGACTGCCGGCCTTGAGCCAATCGTCCAAAACAACTTGCGGCACTTCAAAGGGCTTATAATTCCAGCCTAAATTCATGCGCATGGCATCCAACTCTTCTTCACCCAAAGGCGATCCGTGGCATTTGGGCGAATTGCATTTGGTCGGTGCACCGTAACCAATGGTTGTTTTAGCGGCAATTAAGGTCGGTTTGACAGCCTTTTGGGCTTGGGCTAAAGCTTCTTCAATTTGGGCAAAATCATGTCCGTCAACAGATATAACATCCCATTTATGAGCTTTAAACCAAGCTTTTATGTCGGTTGAGGAGGCTATATCGGTTTTACCGTCAATGGTGATTTGGTTGTCATCCCAAATGGCAATCAATTTGTTCAATTTTAAATGTCCGGCCAAAGCGATTGCTTCACCGGCAACGCCTTCCATCAAACAGCCATCACCCATCAAACAATAAGTTTTGTGATTGCAGACATCATTGCCGTAACGCGTAGAGATAATTCTTTCAGCCAAAGCCATGCCGACGGCAGAAGAAATTCCCTCGCCCAAAGGTCCGGTGGTTATGTCAGTACCCAAAAAATGGTTATATTCAGGGTGCCCGGCTGCCTTGGAGCCGAGTTGGCGAAAGTTTTTTAAATCAGACAGTTTGGCGTCCTTATAACCTAAAAGATAAAACAAAGAATATAATAATGACGAGGCATGTCCGGCCGAAAGCACAAATCTGTCACGGTCAAACCATTTGGGATTTTGCGGATTGATTTTGATAAATTTAGAAAACAATACGGTGGCAACATCAGCCATACCCAAAGGAGCACCGGGGTGTCCGGACTTGGCTTTTTCAATCATATCTGCGGCCAAAAAGCGAATTGCATTGGCCATTTTTTGCTCTTTAGCATATTTTACCATTTTTTACTCCTTTAGTTGCAGGGGTTGGACTTATTGTTCTTTTTGACGACTACCGGCTGATTTTTGGTCGGACAATAAACTACTGTTTCATCAGGGGCTATTTCTAGAGTTTTTTCTTCCGGTTCGGCCATGGCCGCCAAATCTTGCTCGGAAAGATATTTGTAATCAATATCAAACATACTCTTGGCTTTAGCACCGGCATAATCCGATAACTTCAATCCCATTTCGAGCGAAAAATCATCATAGGGCGGCGAAGCTACGCGCACTTTTATCGTTTTGCCGGTGACGGTTTGCTCAATTTTACCGTCAGAAATGCGCAAAGATTGGTGGAATATGCGCTCGTTGATGTAATTACCTTTGCCGAAAGTCTTCACATAAAAAGCTACATCAACCGAATTGTCGGGAGAATCTTCCAAGCGCCGAATCTTAAAAATCGGAGTAATCACAGCATAGCGCTGATTGTTAGAAGAATCGGTGTAGCAATAGTTTTCATTGCCACTCAAGGTTATTTGAAAGGCATCATAACTGCCATTATTGATATATTGGCGGGTGTTTTCGCGAGGAGTTGTTATGACGGGACAACCTTCCGGTGTGGTTGATGTTGAGCAGGCGGCCAACAACATCAACAAAAAACAAGCTGTAATTCTTTTCATTGATAACCTTTTTATGTTTGTAACCAAAGTTAAATATAGTTCAGCAATTGTTTTTTGTAAAGCTGACGACAAGACAGCCTTATTTTTTGTGCATAAACAAAAGATGTTATAAAAGTTTGAATAGTGCTACCAATTCGCTGTGATTGGAATAAACAAACTGATCAACTAAAGTGATTTCACGCAAATCATACCCTGCTTCAATCAAAGTATTGGCATCGTTCACAAAAGTAAGCGGATTACACGATACTGCAACTATTGTTCGCGGCTTTGGAGAGGCCAAAGCAATTTGACGACATTGTTCTTTGGCACCGCTACGCGGCGGATCAAAAACTATGGCGTCAAATTTGGCTATTTCTTCTGCCAACAAAGGATATTTAAACAGATTTTGTTTTTTTATTTCAATATTGCCAATTTGATTAGCATTAAGTGAGTTCTTGAAACCGTCAAGTAATTCAGTGCCGGAATCTATTGCCAATATTTTTATATCGCTTAAATCGGAATTGAGATAGTAAGAAAAAGTTCCTACCCCGCAAAACAAATCAGCAATCATTCCCTTGGTGCCCTGAAGACTTTTTACTACTAAATCAGCCAAGGCTTTTTCGCCTTGCGATGAGGCCTGCAAAAATGTTCCGGCAGGAATCGGCACAGAATATTTTCCCATCTTTACAACGGGAGCAATTTTTTGCACCAAAGTTTCGGCAGAATCATTAATATTGCGGCGGTGAGACAGGCGAATTACATCGTCATTGCTTTGGCAAAATTCAGCAAAAATCATGCGGACATTGACATCCAGTGGCGCATCATATTCCAAAACAATATCTAATCCATTGTCAGCGGCACAAATTAAGACATCACCTTGAGTTAAATATTTAGTTGATATTTTCTTGCCTTGCTTAAAGTTGTAAGGTTGGGCACATACATCCGCTAACATGGATTTTAGCGGCAATAATATACGATTTATGTTTGGGGTAAGTGCACAACAAAAATCAATATCTGCGATGTTATGCGATGAATTTTCATTGAAGCCTAAGATAAGTTTTTTCTTTTCATAGCGAAAAGTCAGGGCGGCACGTCTGCGCAATCCATCCGGGATAAAAATCGGCGGATTTATATGATAATTTTGACTTTTAAGATGTTGAACGACCTGATTAAAATGATTGACTTTCAACTCATGATAGTTTTTTTCGCTTAAGTTGCGATGCGGGCAACCACCGCAATAAAGCATATATTTACATTCCATGACTATTCTCGCAGACTTTGGGTGTCGGCGCCGTCAAGCAAAGATATTTCCGCATTGTTCTCCGAGGCAAAAACCGGATGAATATTTTTGTTTTCATCCTGAACCTGACTTCCGCCATCATTCAAAAAATTTTGCAAATCAGCTAAAGTAAATACTTCAACACGATTGCGGCCATTTTGTTTGGCTTTGTACAAAGCCTCATCAGCAGTTTTTATCAAGGTATCAATATTATCAGAGATTAATGAAGATGTTACACCGATTGATACCGTAAATCTGACCTCTTTGCCGGTTTCGGTCAAAACTACTATCTCTGAGATGGTTTGACGCAGACGATCGGCAACTTTGTAAGCCTGTTCGTCATTAATATTAGGCAAAAATACCAAAAATTCTTCGCCACCATAACGCGCAACAATGTCACAGTCACGCAAGGCTTTTTCGGTTTTGCTTGATAATTCAATCAAAACCTTATCGCCGATTTTGTGGCCATAAGTATCATTAACCTTTTTGAAAAAGTCAGCATCTAACATCAAAACGCTGTAAGATGTGTTATTACTCTTTGCCTGTGCAATTTTTTTAGCAACTTCAGTTTCAAAATAGCGACGATTGTATAAGCCGGTAAGCGGATCGCGCGTGGCCTGATTTTGCAAAACATTCTCTCTTGCTTTGCGCGAGGTAATATCCTGAAAAGCGGCATAAATTGCTACATCATTATTATAATCAATAATATTAGCTGAAGTTAGCAACCAAAACGGTGCATCATTTTGCGGAGTTTTTATCAGCACTTCAAAATCTTGAACTTCATGACGCTCTTCCAACAACTCAAGCAGTTGCTGTTTGTTATGTGAATCGGCAAAAAAGTCATGCAAACAATAGTTGGATACATTGTCCTGAGACATATTGAAAGTTTTAATGGCATTATCATTTGCTAAAATAATTTTGTTGTCACCCAACCGCGAAATAACAATAGGAAAAGGCGAAAGTTTGATAATTTCTTCAATTTTTTGATTATATTTGGTTATTTCTTGTTGCGCCTTACTAAGGGTCAAACGCAATGTATCGTTGCACATCAAGAGGAAGCTTAAAGAAAAGGCAATATAAAAAATTATGCTCATATACCATGGCGAAAAGATATTAAAAAATTTTAATGTAATATCTGCGGCCACCGCTAAAGACAATATCAAGGCCAAAGTTGCTCCCATTCTAAAGTCTGATTTCAACTTGGATCCGAATCCGACAGCCAAATAAATAAAAGACGCAGTTGGTAATATAATTCTTAATTTATTTATTATTTCGCCATCGGGAATGATAATCGTAAATAAAACAACCGACACCAACCCCAGTCCACCCAACAAAAACGCCGGACTGTATGATTTAAGACTGAATTTAGAATTAGGCGAAACAAAAGCCGAAGCTGCCAATGACATAAAAAACATAGCAAACAAAAACAGGATCATCTCAAACATTACCCATAAGGCAACCGAATCATTTTGGCTTTCAACGGCTTTTGCCTCAACCCAAACGGCAAAGAAATCAAACAAAAACCCCCCAAGTAAGAAGATTATCGGCAATTTCAAAGTTTTTTCTTTTAGAACACAAAAACCCGAAAACAACAGGCAAAATAAAGCAAAAAATGAAGCACTTGAACCTAACGGCTGTAAAAAAATTTCGTAATTTCCCATTTTTGTTCCTTGCAATAATTATAATTTAGATTAACATTATGCTTGTTCTAAATTAAAATATGGTAAAATTTAGCAAAAAAATGATGAATTTTAAAATAAATGGATTAGCATATAGGCAGTTTTAACTTGGTGAGATGTGTCATGAATAAAGTCCCTTTATACTTTAGCAATAATTTGGAATTTTCAATCAAAAACAAAAAAGGTTTTTGTACTGATCGCGTAAAACTAAAAAACGTATTACCGGCAATATTCTTCGGTTGCTTACTCGTGGCTTTGGGTGTATATGAGTGGCTGAATGGTTTTAGGTATAATGAGGGAGAATTACCGCCGGTTTTTGAGGCTTCGTTGTATAAGCCTTTGATTGCCGCTTGGGTTTTTGACCTATGTTTTATTATAATCGGTTTAGCGGTGGTTTCATCAAATATATGCTATTTTTTGCGTTATAATAAATATCGAATTGACGGCTCAAAAATTACCGTAATTCACCGCAGACTTTTCCATGGTAAAAAGATTGCGGTTGAAGATATTAAAAATTATGTCGGCGTACGTTTTAGAGTAGAATTTTTGCAGGTTGGCTTACTTACCAAAAATCGCTATATTGTGGAACTTTATCACAAAAATGCTGATAAAATTGTACCTTTGTATTTGTCAACGGACGAATATAATGTTCGTCGTATGTGGAAAGAATACGCGCAAAAATTCAAATTGCCGGCTGTAATATTCACAGATGAAGGGGTAAAGTTTATTGACTCAAAAAGCCTTAATAAATCAATTTCCACTCAATATAAACAAGGGCTCATTGAAGATAATTATGATGAATATGAACGACTGCCAAAGATATTTACCTATGTGCGCAAAAAGGATAAGATTGTTATAAAAATCAAGAAAATCATTTGGGACGCTTATAATATCATAGCTTGGTTTTTTGTTGGCACACTTGGGGTAGTATTAATTGCCGCTGCCGGTACAGTCCTTTCGTCAAATCAGACTTGTTGTTCAGGAATAAACTTATTGATGGGACTTTGTTTGGGCTTAATAATCATTATGATTCAAATCCTTTTCCGAAAAGAAAAATTGGTGATAAAACGCAACAAAATTGTCCATACCCACAAGTATATGCTTTTTTCAACCAAGCATAATCAAATGATGAAAAAGGATATCGAATCTGTTGAAATTACACAAAATCCGGCAACGGGAAGATGCTATGTTTCTATTATATCAGATGACAACACCATTGCCTTCGGTGCTAAAATAGCAGTGAAAGATTTGCGTTGGGTTAAAAAGTTTTTAATTCATGAAATTGTTAACTAATTGATGACGGAGTTTTTTTGATGAAAAATAAATTGGCAAATAAGATTGAAGAAGATGCTTTACTGCGAGAAGTTGTTGAAGATGTTAAAAATGAGCAGTTTCAACAATGGTGGAATAAATATGGTATTTTTGTGATTATTGGCGTTGCTTTGGTTTTGACTTTGACAATCAGTTTTGAGAGCATCAAAAACTGGCAAATCAAAAAACACCAAGAAGTTTCAGATACTTATTCAATTGCGTTGTCTTTACAAAATCAAGGTCGCTTGGATGAGAGCTTGGATATCTACAACAATTTAGCAGATAAATCATCAGGTATTTATTCTGATATAGCAAAACTGCAAATAGCGTCTATATATATTGAACAGGATAAGATTGATGATGCCATGGTGATATTGGAAAAATTATCCAATGAAGCTAATGTTCAGCAGATAAAAAATGTTGCGGCGATAAAATTGGCATCATATAAGCTTGATAGGAAGGCTCCAGCTGATGAGATTATGTCTATTCTGGCTCCTTTGGTAACCGAAGAAGTAAATTCGGCGGTAGCTCATGAACTGTTAGCTATGCTTTATGTTCGTGAAAATGATGTAACTAAAGCCCTTACGGAATATGAAAAAATAAGATATTCATCAAACGCTTCTGATTCCATGAAGGCGCGCGCCCAAGACATGATGAACATTTTGAGTGAAAAATAAATTTAGTAAAAGAGGTCATTATGAATAAAATAATTGTAAGTTTAGTATCGGTCTCGATATTAGCCGCTTGTTCACTTTTTGGTAAAGATCCTTTGGATATTGAGGGTGAACGCATTAGTGTAATTCGCGAAAACAGAAATTTACAACCTGATTATGTTGCAGGAGAATTAAAAATACGGTTACCCAAGTCAGAATTAAATTCTCAATGGAATCAAGTTGGTGGTAACGCCTCGCACTATATGCGACATCTAAAAGCCGGTGGTAATTTGGATGAAATTTGGGATGTTTCTTTTGGTAAAGGGTCATCTAAGCGCGATGTTTTGATAACATCTCCGGTATCGGATGGAAAGAATTTTTATACTCTTGACACCAGAGGAATCGCTCAAGCTTATAGTTTGAACGATGGCGAAAGATTATGGCGTAAGCGTTTGAAACATTCCAACAAAAAAAATCGTGATGCCTCAATAATCGGTGCCGGTTTAGCCACCTTTGACGGAAAGCTTTTTGCCACGACCGGCTTTGGAAAAGTTTTTGCACTTAGTACCGAAAATGGCGAAACTTTATGGGAGCGCGACCTGAAATCGCCTATTCGCATTGCCCCTACCGTGGACGAAGATTTAGTAATTGTTCAGACAATTGATAATGCTTTATATGCCATAAAAATTAATGATGGCGACATATTGTGGAAAGATAAAATTGAGTCTGAATCGACTACTATGATAGGCGGAGCAGCTCCGGCATTCAGCGTGAAAGATGATTTGGTTGTAGCCGCTTTCAGTAATGGTCAATTACAAGCCTATAAAGCATCGACCGGAACGCCTTTGTGGTCAGAATGGGTAATTTCCGGTGAAGCGACCGACTCTATTGCTGAGATTACATCAATCCGAGCCAATCCAATAATTGCTGACGGTTTTGTTTATGCCGGAGGATATAGCGGTCCTTTGGTTGCAATAGATATCAGAACCGGAGTTAAGGCATGGGTAAAAGATATTGCCATAACTTCACAGCCTTGGGTTGCCGGCAATTTCTTATTTGTTTTGGATAATGATGGAGATTTGGCTGCTATTGAGCGCTCAACCGGTAAAATTGTTTGGTCATCTATTATTCCGGCCGCAAACTCAGATAAAAAATCTGAAGTTGTTATTGCCGGTCCTATTTTGGCCAATGATGCATTGTTAGTTGTTTCTTCAAACGGCAAACTTTATTCGGTTTCTCCGTATAATGGTAGAATTATGGGGGTTGCTGATGTCGATGATAATGTAGAAACAACTCCTTTAATGGTTAATGAAGTACTTTTATTAACCACTAAAAGTGCCAAAATTACCGCTTACAAGTAGGGATATAAGCTGTGCTAAAGGTTGCGATAATCGGTAGAGCTAATGTTGGTAAGTCCACTTTATTTAACAGATTAGTCGGGCGCAAGTTGGCATTAGTTCATGATGAACCGGGGGTTACACGTGATCGACGCATGCACGAGGCTAAATTATACGATTTAACCATGGAAATTATCGATACTGCCGGTTTTGAATATACCACCGCTGACAGCATGGAAAAACGCATGTGGCAACAAACACAAAAAGCTATTACTGAAGCTGATGTAGTGTTGTTTTTGATTGATGCTCGTGATGGGTTGCAACCTTTTGATGAACATTTAGCAAGGTTAGTGCGCCAAACCGGAAAGCCCATAATATTGTTAGCGAACAAATGTGAAGGAACTTTGCAGGCTAATAGCATATATGATGCCTACAAGTTGGGTTTTGGCCAGCCGATAGCTTTTTCGGCAGAGCATGGCATTGGGTTGAACGATTTGTATGACGCCTTGAAAGAAATTGCCAAAGACCTTCCCGAAGAAGATAATCTACACGCAGAAGAAGAAAAAGATCAGCCTTTATATATGGCGGTGGTTGGACGACCGAATGTCGGAAAGTCAACTTTGGTCAATGCTCTTTTGGGTGATGAAAGAATGTTGACCGGACCCGAGGCCGGAGTTACTCGTGATGCCATTGCAACAATGTGGCAGTATAACGGGCGCAGTGTTCAGCTGGTTGATACAGCTGGTTTACGCAAACATGCCAAAGTAGATGGCGATTTAGAAAAATTATCGGCGGCATCCACCAAAAAAGCGGTAGCTTTGGCTCAAGTTGTTGTTCTGGTGCTTGATGCTGACGGAGTGTTGGATAAACAAGATCTTACCATAGCAAGACAAGTTCTTGATGAAGGCAGAGCTTTGATTATAGCCGTAAACAAGTGGGATATAGCCAATCGTGAAGAAGTTTTGCAAAAATTAAACTACAAACTACAAACTTCCCTAACACAGGCTTCAGGAATTCCAACTGTTACCATTTCGGCTTTGCGTAAGGAAAATTTAGATAAACTGATGCGGGCGGTATTCAAAATTTTTGATCGATGGAATACTCGCATACCAACATCGCCTTTAAATCAGTGGTTCGCTGATGTGATGAGTGAGAATCCGCCACCTTTAGGCAAAAATAAACGCCGTATAAAATTACGCTATATTACTCAAGCAAAGAATCGTCCGCCTTCATTTGTAATTTTTTCGAGCAATCCTGAAGGTTTGCCGGATTCATATTTGCGTTACCTGACAAATTCTTTACGGGAAACTTTTGATTTGGGAGGAATTCCCATTCGTATAAATGTGCGCAAAACAGGTAATCCTTACGCTGAAAAGTAAATTTATGATCTAGTCAGACGATTTAGCATTTTGTGTTTGAGAAAAGAGAAAAAGTCACTTTTGCCAATTATAATGTGATCTTGCAATTTTATACCCATCAAATCGCAAGCCTGTTCAACTTGTCCGGTCACATAAATATCATTTTCCGATGGTCTGATATTATCTGACGGATGATTGTGTACCATAATGATGTTGCTGGCTTTTTGTTCTAAAGCAATTTTGATGATTTCGCGCGGAGAAACTGCCACTCCGGTCAAAGAACCCTTTTGTATTAACTGGACGCCGAGCAATTGCATAGAATTATCCAAAAACATGACATGAAGTTCCTCAACCTCGGCATAAGCCATCGTTGCGCGACAATATTCAATTACAGCTTCGGTATTTAATAACAATGGGGTTTGGTTGTCTTTGAGATTTTGTAGACAAACCCTTTTGACAACCGTAGCTATAAGCTTGAACAAAACGCAAACATTGTCCTTAACCCACTTAGTTTTCATCAATTCTTGGGGAGAAGCATAAATAACTTCGGCAAAGCTGCCAAAACGCCGCAACAATTCTTTGGCAATCGGCTTTACATCTCGACGCGGTATTGCTTGCATCAGCAAAAATTCCAACAATTCATAGTCAGCCATATTATTGCCATCATCGTTCAAAAAACGTTGTTTTACTCTTTGTCGATGTCCCAATTTATCGTTAACAAAATCTTCAGCCATAATAGTCCTTTTTTGCTATTTAGGATTGACCGTCACATCAGCCGGACGAATGTATAATGGTTTAGGAAAGTTAAACTTGTTATCTTTTATTTGATTAATAGCGACTGCTGCTAAGGCCTCTTCAGTCATACCATCGACCATTTTTATGCTGTGTAGTTGCAGTCCGCTGGGTTGATAAAGAAAACGCTCCACTCCATCACCAACAATGGTTACGGCAACTCCTTGCTTTTTGAGATACTTAATAATCTCTTCGCGTGATAATGTTTGCGGAAGATCCAGCGGCTTTAGTTGTTTATCATAAAACCTGACATAAAAATCATCACGTCTTGTTTCAATTATTACGGCATTGTAAGCTGCTATATCTTCTTCATCCAACAATTTTATGTAGGCATCAAAAGCTGAAAATCCGCTAACAACCATATCTTTTAGGGCCAGGCCAAAGATTTTTGCCGCGGAAATAGAAGCGCGAACGCCGGTAAAAGATCCCGGACCGACACAGACAAACAAATATTTAATTTGAGAAAAAGTAATATTATTTTTTTGCAACATATTGCGGATAGCCGGAAGCAAGGCTTCTGACTGGCCAAAATCAAAAACATGGCTGTATTTATCAATAATTTTTTCTTTTTCCAGCAAACAAACACTGCATCTTGCTGCCGTAGTATCAAAAACCAGAGTATACATTTTTTCCACTTAGCTCAAAATTCAATTTGAATAATGGTTTTTATATACTAAAATCTATGTGTTAGCAATTGTTTTTTAAAATTAAAGGCAAACAAATGTATAAAGACTTACTTTGGGATATGTTTTATGCCGCACCGGAATTGTGGTATTGTTTGGGAGGAATCTTATTATTCCTTCTGTTAATGTTCGGATTTTTGATTATTTGTTATTTAAAGGCCAAACAGCAAAATTATTTTTTGCGGCGCGATCGCGAAAGATATGCGGAAACTCTTTATGCCTCTCATGATGGATATTTTGCCTTTATTTATCCTGATGACAAAGTTAATGATCCCAGAGATCACATAACGGAAAGATGTTCACGGAGGCTGGCGGTTATTTTGGGCTTGGGCAACGGCACCAAATCAACTTTTGCCGACGTGGTAAAGAATTTTTATAAGGAAGATGGTAAAAAAATTGAAAAATATGTCAGTCTGCTAAGAAAAGAAGGTATCGCTTTTGAAGATTATTTTGAACTGAAAAACACCAAAAGATTTGTCCGTTTGGAGGGTGTACGCATAAATGGTGCTGATGGCAGTATTTATTGCGATATGATTTGGTTTCGCGATGTCAGCCTAACCACAGGAAAGATAAATTCGCTAACTGAAGAAAACAAAAAAATGGAAGAAAAGTATTGGGTACAACGCGATATGTCCGATAATCTTCCGGTTGCGATGTGGGCACATGATAATGATTTGAACCTCGTTTACTGCAATAAAAAATATGCCGAATTTGCCGGCTGTAAATCAAAAGATGAAGCTCTGCAAAAACAGGTTGAAATATGTGATACCAAAGGGGTGGCGGTAAGTAAAAAAATGGCCAGTAAAGCTTTTGCTAATCAAAAAAATTGTTCAACTAAGAGCGGTATTGTGGTAGATGGTAACCGCTTGGCTATTAATATTTTTGAAAATCCTTTTTATGTTAATCAAGATTTGAGTAAACCATATAGTGTAGGTTGTATTATTGATATAAACGAGCTGGACGAAATGCAGCGCACCCAAAAACAACACCAGGAGGCTCAACTGATGATTTTGGGTAAATTGGGAACCGCTTTTGCCGTGTTTAATCAAGCTACAAATCTCGATTTTTGCAATGATGCTTTTTCCACTCTTTGGGGCTTGGATAAAAATTGGCTAGCTGCAAAACAAAATTATGGATCTTTTCTTGATGAAACAAGAGAAAACCGGCTGTTGCCTGAGGTTCCTGACTATAAAGCTTTTAAGAAAGAAGAAATAAAAGTATTTTCTACTATTATTGAACCATTGAGCGATTTGTTACACCTTCCCGACGGCAGAACATTGCGACGAACCCGTGCACCTTACTTATTAGGCGGAGTCATATTTGCGTATGAGGATATTTCTGATCGCTTGGCAATCACCAGTAATTATAATCAGCTTTTGACCGTTCAAGGTGAGATGTTAGATAATTTAAACGATGCTGTTTTGGTATTTGGTCCCGACGGAAAACTAAGATTTTTTAACAATGCCTACTTGACACTTTGGAATGCTGATAAAAATCTTTTAATTACCGAACCGTCGTTTGAAGAAGTTTTGGAAAGTCAAAGAAAGTTATTTGAAGATATTGAAAATTGGGAAACTTTAAAAAAAGACATCGGTAATAATATTTTAAATGTGACGACCAAAACTTTGACACTAAAACGTAACAAAAAAGAAAAACTGCAAATTAATGTAGCTCATTTGTCTGATGAAGCTCTGATGTTGGTATATAAAAAAATTTGATAAACAGAAAATTTGACATTAAAAAAAGTTTGTGCGAATATGTTCGCCGTAGCGTTTTTTGGGAATAAGAGGTTTTTTAATGGCAGACAATTCCGGATTATCAAACATTGAGTGGAAACAGGACAGCGGTATTGATAAAAAAACTCATGCTTCACGCAAATTAGACATGAAAAAACTGGCAATTGCTGATAAAAAAGCACCGAATCAGCTTGACTCCGGCATTAAACGGGTGAAAAACACCACAACAAATTTAAAAAAAATAAGAACGAAAATCCGCGAAGTTTTTGATGAAGATGAAGATGAGGATGTTATTGAAAAGCCCTTATTTTTGAATTTTGAAAATGAAAATCAAAACTCATCATTGGTTGACGGATTAAAAGAGGACGAAAAAAAACAATTACAGGTTGAACAAACCTTAAAAAATCAAAATATGCAACAGTCAGTCGGCAAAATGACCGCTATCCTTCAGGCAGATCAGGAACTGAAAGAAAGTGGCTTAAAAAAGATGGACAGCCGTACGATAAATCAAAACATGCTCAATGTTGTTACAGATAAACAAACTTTTAGCAACACCTTAAAAGAGCATATTGAAGAAAAAGAAAATATAAAGACTAAAAACATTGTTTCCTACCAAGACACCAAAGATTTGGTAAAAGGACTGAAAAAAATAAAACGCACCGGTGCAGTTTCTAAAGAAATTGATCAGAAAAGAATTGAAAAAATGGAAGCCAAAGAAATTGCTGAATTAGGCAGAGAGAAAAATGAAAAAGAGGTTGCTCGCACTATTTTGGAAAAGACCGGTCGAAAAGATAAAAAAGCTCACACTTTGTCAAAAGAAGAACAACTTCGCATCCAAAACAAAATTAAAGAAACACTGCATAAACAAATTAAAAATAAAGATTTTGACCGCGATTAATTTTTAGCGGAGAGTTTGTTGAGAAGAGACTTGTAGGAAGTGCTGATTATTTTAAAAATTTCTTCAGATTCTTTGGCAGCGGAATTTAAATCTGGGTGGTATTTTTTGACGGCTTTTTTATAAGCTTTTTTGAGAGAATCGGTATTCAGATCATCATATTCCAATTCCATAATTTTTAAGGCTTGTCTTTCGTCCGCTGAAAGTCTTATATTGACAGACGATGTATAATTTTCGGTGCTTCCAAAAAAATCATAACCTCGGTTAAAATCAAAACCAAAATTATATTTTATATGCGATGAAAAATTGAAGCGGTGCAATATGTCATCTTCTGGCGAGGAATCGAAACCATCTTCATAATAGTTCCACTTGGAATTATATTCTTGAACATGTTCCAGGCAAAACCAGTAATATTCTTTGAGCTTTGAATCTTTAGGCGCCCGATATTCTCCGGCTTTGTTACACCCCGGATGATCACAGATATGCTTGTCCCCAACCCTGTTTTGCGGGGCAAAATATTTGCTTTGGCGCTTGTTTTTTTTAATCATGCTTTTTTACTCATTTACAAAATTATCCGCTTAAAATAACAATTATATCTTCTGAGTGCAATAGTTTATTTGCTATTGTATTGCCAATAAAAGTATTTATAATATGGCTAAGTTGATTTTGTGTTGAGATATTTAATATGCCGGAATTGCCCGAAGTTGAAACCATAAAAAATGCTGTTGCCAAGGGAATCGGGTGTTGCCGAATCCTCGATTTAATGATTCGCAATCGTAATCTGCGCGAAAAGGTTCCCACCGACATTGAAAAAAAAGTTAAAGACACAAAAATTTTGAGTTATAATCGTTTGGCAAAATATATCGCCATAGAACTGTCAAATCAGATTGTTTTGCTTTGGCATATGGGAATGAGCGGCAAAGTTAAAATTATTGATAAAATGCCTGATGTGTTGGACAAGCATGATCATATTGTTATGACCACAGAAAACGGCATAGTTATCTATAATGATCCGCGACGCTTTGGCCTTTTCACTTATTGCCCGAAAGCTGAATTGGCTCATTGTCGGTGGTTAAAAAATGTCGGGCTTGATCCTTTTGATAAAAAATTAGATGCCGATTATTTATATGAAAAATTGCGCAATCATGCCAAGACGCCTATAAAAATATCCTTGCTGGACCAAACAATCATAGCCGGAATCGGCAATATTTATGCTTCGGAAATCCTCTACGAATCGCGGATTACGCCGATGAGATTGTCCGGTGAAGTATCATTGGACGAATGTGCAAACCTGATTAAAAACACTCAAAAAGTGTTAGCTAAAGCTATTGCGGCAGGTGGATCAACTTTGCGCGACTACAAAAAACCCGACGGTAGCATGGGATATTTTCAGCAACAACATTGTGTTTATAACAAAACCGGTCAAAAATGCCCTGATTGTTGTTGTGATATTGCCAAAACCGGCGGTATAAAACGCTTGATTATGGGCGGACGTTCGACTTTTTATTGTGAAAGCAGGCAAAAATGAAAATAAAAATTATAGCTTTTATTGCCGCACTATTATGGGGAGGCCTGAGCGAGGCGGCTTTTGTTGAAGGATTGGAAGATTTTCCGATCCCCGACGGCTTGGAACAAATTGAAAATGCCAACCTCAATTTCGGTAATGAAGATATTCGTTTGGTTGAGGCTTATATGACCTCAAATTTGCTCAATTTTGAGCAGATAAAAAAGTTTTATAAGGAAACTTTACCGCAACTGGGTTGGAAATTAAATAAAGAATCGGCAAAAGAAATTATATTTGAACGTAGAAATGAAAATGTTACCATTGCCAAAGAATCGGCAAACCCTTTGGTGGTGAATTTAGTACTGAAAAGCAAAAAATAGTGAGGTAAGTAATGGATGAAAATAATACTATTTTAACCGAGATTAACGGCCAAACCGGAATTATTACCATGAATCGCTTATCCGAGATGAATGCCGTTAATTTGGAAATGCTGAACGAAATTGCCTACCAAATGCAAACTTGGGAATATGATGACAATATCCGTTGCATTATTTTGCGTGGCAGTGAGGCTGCTTTTGCGGCTGGGGTTGACATGAAAGCTCTGGCACAAGAGGTTTCTCAGCAAAGTTTGGCGCTAAAAGCTTGGCAGGATGAATTTAACAAAATAGTTAATTGCTCCAAGCCGGTTATTGTTGCTATCTCAGGTTATGCTTTAGGTTTAGGCTGTGATTTAGCCATGGCCGGAGATATTATCTTGGCATCCGAATCCGCTCAAATCGGCTATCCGGAATTGAGCATCGGTCTGATACCTTCTTTCGGCGGCTGTTCTCGCTTGATGAAGAGAATCGGCAAAGCTAAAACCATGGAAGTTATTTTGACCGGTCGAGCCTTGAGCGCAGAAGAGGCTTCGTTATGTGGATTAATTAGTCGTGTTGTTCCGTTGAGTGATTTGTTTAATGAGGCTTTGCGGGTGGCTCAAAGAATCGAATCGTTACCCTATCAGGCTGTTTTACAAGCGAAAGAAACTTTGCGCCAAGTAGAGAACATGAATCTGCAAAACGGTCTTGAGTTGGAACTGAAAAGCTGCCGCTTGAGCATGAACACCCGTGATTTTTATGATATTTTAGAAAATTTTAAATAAAAATGCCGACGAATCGACCTTTCAGGTAAAATTGTTGTTGACTTATTGGTAAATTCAAGGCTATAAATCACCTACATTGTTTTTTGGAATAACTTTATAAAAATAGGATAAAAAAATGGCCAATCATAAATCTGCAAAAAGCAGAATCGTAAGAAATAATAAAAGAGCTGTTATCAACGGAGCTCGTAGAAGTCGCGTTCGTACTTTTGTTAAAAAAGTTGAAGCCGCTATCGCTTCCGGCGATAAAGAGTTGGCTCAAGCTTCTTTTAGAACAGCTGAGTCTGAATTTATGCGTGCCGTAAGAAAAGGCGTTTTCAAATTGAATACAGCTTCACGCAAGATTTCGCGCCTTTCCAGCAAAATTAAAGCTCTGTAATTTTTCTTTCGTTTTGCTATCAAATTTAGGACACAAACCTTAGCCGATATTTTCGGTGTTTTGGTTTGTGTCTTTTTGTTTGAAACCCAAGCGAATCAGGCGAATCTGCAAAAATAATCTGTCAAGCAATTTAATTGCAATGTTCGATAAAAGTTCTGTTGTTTTTATATTTTTTTTAGCATACTGTCCTAATCACTTTCATAAAAAATATGCTCAAAACTAAATTATAAAAAACATATTACAGTAATGTAAGAATTTGGTTTTGTCAGGCATTATAAAGAAAAATTTCAGTAAGGTGCTTTCAGTCAGAAGATTGTATAATTTTGATATGTTTATAAATGCAGTATGGCGGAAGGACAGAATCGTTTTAGTTGTGTGGATACTGACCTGCCTTTTGGGGAAATTAGAGCGTATTTTGCAAAATTGATTTAACGGATGCTCTAAAAAAGGCTGATGTCAGCAGGTGGTTAAATTTTTAAGAACGAATTGGGGAGTATAATATGACCGAAGATTTAGTTGTAAACGGGAGTTCTGTTTCGGATCAGTGGGGACAGGTTTGCGAGCAACTCAAAGGTGAAATTGGCGAAACAGCTTTTGAAAGCTGGCTTAAGCCGCTGACTGTAGGAACTTTCAGTGATGGCACTATGAATATTTGCGTGCCGACTCGTTTTATGCGAAATTGGGTCATTACAAATTACAGCGATAGAATCCACAAAATATGGGAAAAGAAGAATCCCAAAATTAAAAATGTAAATTTCATTGTTCAAGCCGGTCAGGATGTTATGCAGGCTCACGGAATTTACAGCCCGACTTGTCCTTCATTGATTAAAAAAATTGCATCATCACCGATGCCGCAAAATATTTATCAGTCCGGTGCTGTTGCGGCTGCCAATGCTAATGACGGAACTTTGAATGACTCTTTGTCGGTGCCTTTAAATCCGCAATATACTTTCGAAAACTTTGTTGTCGGCAAAACCAATGAATTTGCTTATGCCGCCGCACGCAAAGTTGCCGAATCACGCAGCATATCTTTTAATCCTTTGTTCTTGTATTCCGGCGTCGGTTTGGGCAAAACCCATCTTATGCACGCGATTGCCTGGCACATCAAGCAACAAGATCCGACCCGCAATATTGTTTATTTGTCTGCAGAGCGTTTTATGTGCAAATTTGTTCGTGCTTTGCGTTACAAAGATACTGCCGCTTTTAAGGAACAATTCCGCTCGGTTGATGTTTTGATGGTTGATGATGTGCAGTTTATGGGTGGCAAAGACATCACTCAGGAAGAATTTTTCTACACCTTCAATTCTTTGATTGAAGAAGGACGTCAAATCATTATATCGGCAGATAAATCCCCTTCCGATTTGGAAGGAATCGAAGCCCGCTTAAAATCGCGTTTGGGTTGTGGTTTGGTTGCTGATATTCATCCGACTGATTTTGATTTGCGTATCGGCATCTTAAACAGCAAAGCCAAACAAATGGGATTGGAATTGCCTCCTAAGGTTGCTGAATTCTTGGCTACCAAAATCACCTCAAATATTCGTGAATTGGAAGGGGCTTTGCGCAGGGTGATTGCTCATTCACAGCTGTTGAACAATCATGAAATTACCTTGGATATGACCCAAGACATCCTAAAAGACATGTTGCGTTCTTTTGACAAGCGCACCACTATTGATGAGATTCAAAAGAAAGTTGCCGAGCATTTCAATATATCGGTTCGCGAAATGCAGTCTTCGCGCCGCGCTCGCACCGTGGCTCGTCCACGCCAAATTGCCATGTACTTGGCCAAGCAATTAACCTCGCGTTCTTTGCCGGAAATCGGTCGCAAATTTGACCGCGATCACACTACGGTTATGCATGCAGTGCGCAAGGTTGAAGAACTGATTATGGAAGATGTTTCTTTGGCTGAAAATGTTGAGACTTTGCGTCGTGCCTTGGAAGCTTAGTTTTTAACTTAAAGATTAAGGCAGACTTCAGTTGTTGGAGTCTGCTTTTATTTTTTTAAGAAAGTTATTAAAAATGGAAAAAATCATTAAAGTCGGGGTCGGAGTTTATATTTTTAATCAAAAACAACAATTGCTTTTGGGATTGCGCAAATCTTTGCACGGAAAAGGCACATGGTGTCCACCGGGCGGGCATTTGGAGTACGGTGAAAGCTTTGAGGCGGCGGCCAGCCGGGAGACTAAAGAAGAAACAAATTTGGATATTGCACCGACAGATGTTGAGGTTATGGGTGTTACTAATGATTTTTTTGACGAATCCGGAAAGCATTATGTTACCATTCACTTAAAAGCAAAGGAATTCAACGGAGAAGTCAAACTTTGCGAACCCGATAAATTTGCCGAATGGCGGTGGTTTGATATGGATAATTTACCGGAAAATATGTTTTTGCCGGCAGCCCAATTTTTAGCCCAATCGCACTGACAGTTTTTCGAAAAAATTTAATAGTTATTTGATAGATATGTAAATAATTTTGTTTTATCAAAAAACTTGTTGAAGAATCGCCCTTTATACTTAGACAATGATGAAATACGTGTTATCTTTTGTGCAGGTTTAATTTTTAATCAGGTAAAAGAGATGAGATTTACTATTGAACGCGCAAATTTGTTGAAAACTCTGAGCCATGTTCAGAGCATTGTTGAGAAGAGAAACACTATTCCGGTACTATCAAATGTCAGGATTGAAGCTTTGGACGACGGTATCAGCTTTAAGGCTACCGACATGGATACCGAAATCACCGAAATGGCTGATGCCAAAATCACTGAACAAGGCGCTACTACCGCTCCGGCTCATATGCTTTATGACATTGTGCGCAAGCTTTCGGATGGTAGTCAGGTTGAGCTGATTTATCCTGATGATAAGGGGCAATTGACTATTTCTTCCGGGCGTTCGAAATTTTCGTTGTCCACTATTGCGGTTGAAGATTTTCCGGTTATTTCCGGTGACAAATTACCAACTTCTTTTGTTATGGCAAAAGATGAATTGAAAGATGTAATCGATCGCACCCAGTTTGCAATGTCAACCGAAGAAACCAGATATTATCTTAATGGTTTGTTCGTTCATGCCAAAGTTGACGGAAGTTCAGAAGTTTTGCGTATTGTAGCCACCGATGGTCACCGCTTGGCTTGTGTTGAAACACCGCTGCCCAAGGGTGCCAAAGATTTGAAAGGTGTTATTATTCCACGCAAGACTGTGGCAGAAATTCGCAAATTATTAGACGATAATGCAGTCGAAAATGTTACAATCGAAGTTTCGGAAAACAAAGTTCGTTTCTCAATTACTGACATAACTCTCACCTCAAAATTGATTGACGGAACTTATCCTGATTATGAGCGCGTTATTCCGACTGACAACGACAAGGCTTTGGAATTGAAGGTTAAAGATTTGGCGGCGGCAGTTGATCGTGTTTCGGTAGTAGCTGAACGTACTCGCGCCATTAAGATGTTGACCAACAAAAACAAAATTACCATTGTTACTTCCAGTCCTGATTTGGGTAGCGCTTCAGAAGATTTGGAAGCTCAATATGATCATGAGGCTTTGGAAATCGGCTATAATTTCCGTTATTTGCTTGATATTTTAGCGGAAATTAAAGGCGAAACCGTTAAAATTTCTTTTGCTGATGCAGCTTCGCCGTCAGTTATTCATGATACAGCCGACGCTTCGGCGATTTATGTATTGATGCCAATGAGAATCTAGATGAATAATTTGGCGAGTAATTTAAGCGAAATATCCAAGTTAAAGTCAGGTGTTGAACGCCTGACTTTAACTGATTATAGGAATTATTCGTCATTAAGATTAGAAGCACAAAACACTCCCATAGTGATTTATGGCGAAAACGGCTCCGGCAAAACCAATATCTTGGAAGCAATATCATTTTTGTCGCCGGGGCGCGGTTTAAGAGGGGTAAAACTGGCTGATATCAAAAGATTTATTCCGCAAATCGGCAATAACGGCAATTTATCTTTTGTGACACCGCTAAACTGGGCAGTGGTAGCTGATGTACTGAATAATGATGAATCTCATACTTTGGCCACTGCTGTTGAAAAAACCAACAAAGAAGTTGAAGATGCTGAGGGAAATCGTTCGTTTGAACGCCGAATCGTTAAGATAGACGGCAACAAAATCTCAACTCAGAGCGAACTGGGCAAATATATATCTTTGATTTGGTTAACGCCGCAGATGGATAGATTGTTTAGAGGCGGAAGTCAGCCGCGGCGCTCGTTTTTAGATAGAATGGTTTATGCTTTTGACAATGACCATGCCAAAAGAGTTGCTGAT
Source organism: uncultured Pseudomonadota bacterium (assembly GCA_902799835.1). GTDB lineage: Bacteria > Pseudomonadota > Alphaproteobacteria > RF32 > CAG-239 > CAZU01. Next base: position 175,021 of record CADCCF010000001.1, on the reverse strand, counting down.
TTTGAACATTTGTATCGCGAGTGGTATCGCCTGATAAAAGACGGCAAACGCGATAATTATTGGCTGGAATCGTTGGAAGAAAACATGGCGGCCTTGGGGGTGGCAATTGCAGCGGCTCGTCGTGAACAAGTTGCACGGCTTAACAGTTTTATTGAACAGGAGCCGGATGATGTTTTTCCATCAGTGCAAATTGAACTTGATGGAAGAATTGAGCGCGAATTAGATGAGAATCCGGCAGTCAGAGTCGAGGAGCTCTATCGTAATTTGCTAAAAACTCAAAGGCACTATGTTTTAGACAATGGTAGTGCTGATGGAGTTAATCGCACCGATTTTAAGGTCTATCATAAGAAAAAATGTATGCCGGCAGAATTGTGCTCCACCGGAGAGCAAAAATCGTTATTGGTGAGCATAATTTTGGCGCAAGCTAAATGCCAAACCCTGCATAAAGGTTTTGCACCGGTATTACTGCTTGATGAAGTGGCTGCTCACCTGGATGACACCAAGCGCAGTGCTTTGCTTGGTAAAATCGTAGATCTTAAATTTCAGGCTTGGATTACTACCACCAATCCCGAGCTGTTTGATGAAATTAAGCAAAAAGCTCAATTCTTTGAAGTTAAGCATAATTCGGTTTATGATAACACCAGAGAAATTAGGCCGGAAGATAGCCGTCAGACTGCATTTTAAACAACTTGGCATAGCGACCTTTTTTGCGCAACAGGCTTAAATGGGTTCCTTCTTCAATAATCTTGCCCTTTTCCATAACAATTATCCTATCCATTTCACGCAAAGTTGAAAGGCGGTGCGCAATGGCTACAACTGTTTTATTCTTCATTAATGTCTTCATTGAATTTTGAATATATTTTTCACTTTCCGAATCCAAAGACGATGTTGCCTCATCAAAAATAAGGATTGGCGCTTTTTTCAAAATAGCCCGTGCTATGGCAATGCGTTGGCGCTCGCCCCCGGAAAGAATTACTCCTCTATCACCAACCCTCGTTTGGTAGGAATTAGGTAATTGCTCAATAAATTTGTCAGCCGATGCCGCTTTGGCTGCTTTGACGACTTCTTCGTCAGATGCTTTAGTATCACCATAGCGGATATTGTCCATAATTGTGCGATTGAACAAACAAACATCTTGAGGAATAACGGCAATATTTTTGTGCAATGAGTCTTGAGTAAAATCGCGAATATCGCGGTCATTAACAGCAATAAAACCTTCTTTAACATCAAAATAACGGGAAATCAATTTGATCAGAGTCGATTTTCCGGCACCGGAAGAACCAACTATTCCCACCTTTTCACCGGCTTTTATCTCGAGATTAAAATTTTTGAGAATATTTTGGTTATTGTTATAACAAAAGGCCACATTGTTGAATTTAATTGCTGCTTTTTTGATTTTTAGTTCTTCGGCTTGATTGGAATCGACTATTTCCGGATCAAGCGCCAGAGTTTCCAGTGCTGAGTTCATTTGTCCCAAAATACGCGTCATATTATTGACTGCCCAATTGACTGAAAAACTGGTCCAACTTAAGCGATTAAAAGTTGTTAAAGCAAAAATATAAGCCGTAATGCTGATTTGTTGCCAATACAATAAACCGGTATTTATTACAATAAACAATGTGATTGAAATTATGGCAGAAAATTCCATACAGGCCATTATTTTGACCTTGTTTTTTTGTTCGATTGTTTCAGCCTTGCGCCATTGCCGCAAAATATTCAGTAAATTAGTTCGTTCAAACTTGTAGTTGGCAAAACTTTTTATTTCGGCATAATTGGCTATAGAATCAACTATTTCAGCATTAGCTTTGCTTTGATGTGTGGTTGTTTGTTTGGCAAAGGCGGCTCGACGACGCCCAAAGTAAAAACCTTGTGCTATCATCAACGCAACCCAAAATATCATGCCCAAACCCAGCATCCAATTTATGCAACTTAAGATACCGATAGTCACTATGGTATAAAGAATATCATGAATTGAGCCATAAGAGTGCATAAAGAAATCAACTATGCCATTTTGAAGTTGATGAAATTTATTGGAAATATTACCGGTCATTTCGCCGACAAAATAGGAAATTGAGTGTTTGTTAACATAATCAAAAACATCACGAATAACCAAAGATCTGACGTGAGGAATTAAACGCGACGAAAAAAATTGCCCTATCAATTGCAATGCTCCGCCTGAAATTTCCATAAAAGCTGATATACCTATTAAAACAAAGGCAATTTGCCAATAGTCAGCTTGCCCTACATCTGCGGCAATATGCTCAAATAATTTGGCAATATAATACTGTGCTCCCTGCTCTAAAAGTCGGGAGGACGACATCATTACTACGATAAAAATTATTAAAAATTTGAAATTTTTAAGGTAGCTCCAAATAAATTTTATCGCGGTTTTTTGCATAACTTATTAACCTAAAATTGACAGTTTGATGTTAAGGTTATAACATAGGATTAGTAATTTGGCAATAAGGGAAGTTTTGAGCGATGGAAACACAATATTATACTTTGATTGAAAAACAGGATTTCTTTGAAATTATTGAAAATAAATATGGTGAATTGGCAATATTTATTGATGCTCGTAATGGTGCTCCGGAAGATCCGGTTTTGCAATTTGACGGCAAAAAAACTGCTTTGTTAAAACGCGACGCACATTTAGCTGTTCGCTTGGATAACATTATGGAAGAAACCATTGAGCCTTTGGCAGAGTCTGAATTTGTGATGATTGTCGAGCTTAAGGGCAAAATGGTTGAGCGAATTTACGGTGTGCCGGTTGAAAATGTGGAAGAAATTGTATTTGACGGCAAACAAACTCGTGCCGATGAGCTGGTCAAAGCTAAAAGCCGTGATGAATTGTTGAAGAGTTTCGGTGCTGTAAAAATTTGGAACAACGGCGCAAAGAATGTTAAATAAGCGGGGTTTTTGATGATTGGATTGGTTTTAGTTACGCATGGCAATCTGGCAAAAGAGTTTGTGTCGGCAATGCAACATGTTGTCGGACCACAAGAACAGGTTGAGACTGTGTGTATAGGTCCTGATGATGACATGGAAATGCGTCGTGGTGAAATTCTTTCTAAGGTTAACGAAACTAACAGTGGTGATGGTGTAATTTTATTGACTGATATGTTTGGAGGAACTCCTTCCAACCTTGCTCTTTCGATGATGGACAGGGCTAATGTTGAAATTTTGGCCGGAATCAATTTGCCGATGTTGATAAAAATCGCTTCTTTGCGTAAAGAAAACAATATCAAAAAAACTGTCGAAGGTGCACAAGAAGCCGGAAAAAAATATATTAATATTGCTTCACAGCTTTTAGGAAAATAATTAAATGTCTGACGTATTATCACAAGAATTGGAAATAAAAAATATTAGAGGGTTGCATGCGAGGGCTGCTGCAGCTTTTGTTAAAACGGCGGAAAATTTTGATGCTGAAGTAGAAGTTGAACGTTTGGGGCAACAAGTAAGCGGACATTCAATTATGGGATTGATGATGTTGGCGGCTGCCAAAGGAACAACTATTAAGGTTTCGGTTTCGGGAAACCAAGCACAAGCAGCCCTGGATGCAATTGCTGCTTTGGTTAACAACAAATTCGGTGAGGATTGATTGCAAGAAAAAGCTTCGCGCAACAAAACCCTTTGTTTAACCAAGCAAGAACAAGCCGACTTGGCGGCGCGGGCTATTACTTTGAAAAAGCGCGAAACCCTCAATAAAATTAAGGACTCTGTTATTTGGCAAGATATGTTTGAGGCAATTGATTTGTTGCCGGAAAAATGTGTTGACTTGATGATTGTTGATCCCCCTTATAACATGACCAAAAATTTTGGAAATTCAAGCTTTAAGACTATGTCTGAGCAACAATATGCCAAGTGGTTGGACAGTTGGCTGAAAAAAACCGTGCGAATTTTGAAAGATAATGCTTCAATTTATATCTGCACAGACTGGAAATCTTCCATATCGGTACCTTTTGTGGCGGGAAAATATTTTTGCCTGCAAAATCGCATATCTTGGGAACGTGAAAAAGGACGCGGTGCAGCCAAAAACTGGAAAAATTGTCTGGAAGATATTTGGTTTTTCACCAAAAGTAAGGATTATAAATTTAACATAGATGCAGTAAAAGTTTTGCGTCCGGTGTTGGCGCCCTATAAAGATAACAAGGGAAAACCTAAGGACTGGTTCGAATCCAAACAACAAAAAATGCGCCTGACTTGTCCATCGAACATTTGGACTGATATCTCGGTGCCTTTTTGGTCCATGGCGGAAAACACCCCTCACCCCACCCAAAAACCGGAAAAATTAATAGCTAAGTTAATTTTGGCTTCATCTGATGAGGGTGATTTGGTTTTTGATCCGTTTTTAGGCTCAGGAACCACCGCAGTGGTAGCTAAAAAACTAAAGCGTCATTTTATCGGAATTGAAAAAGAAAAAGAATATGTCGCTTATGCTATAAAACGATTGGCTATGGCAAATAAAAATCCTGAAATTCAAGGATTTAAAGATGGTATATTCTGCCATCGTAATATGTAGGCGAAAAGTTGAGCTTGCCACAAGATATAAAGACATTACTTATCTCCTTGCCGTTAGGCAAAAATTTTAATTTTTTAGGAGTAGAAAAGTATGTGTAAAGATTTACGAGACAGCGAATCAAGCAAAAAAATGTCAGCCGCTTCTAATAAAGATTCTGACAAAGAATCTTCATCAGAAAAAGAATCCAATTCAACCCATAAGGGCTGCGGCTGCGGCGGCTATTAAGCAGTTTTTTGGTTTTACCCCTGTCAACATTTTGACAGGGGTTTAAATTTTGCGCTGGACTTCAAAAAGAAAAACGCTATATTATATAGCCGGTTGTATAATATAGAGGCTTGGGTACAGATGAAAAAATTAATTATCTTTTTGTGCGGGGTGTTGCTGTCGAACAATGTTCAGGCTGTGGCGCCGCAAGATATTAAAAAAATTGAAGACTATCTCAACTCACTAAACACCATGAAGGCGACTTTTGTACAGATGGCTTCAAACGGAGCCACCGCTGAAGGACGTTTGTTTATCAAAAAGCCTAACAAAATTCGCATGGAATATGCCGAGCCGACCAATGTTTTGATAGTCGGAAACGGTGATTTGATAACTTATAAAGATATTGATTTGGATCAAATTACCAATATTGACTATAAAGATATACCTTTGTCGCTTATTTTGGGAAAAGATATTAAATTAGAAGGCGGCGATTTGGAAATTGTCGATTTTTATCAAGACAAAGGCTCCACCATGGTTACTCTGGAAATGAAAGAAAAAAGCGAAACCGGACCGATTACCCTGGTTTTTGCCAACAATCCTTTTGAACTGAAACAATGGAAAATTGTTGATCCGCAAAGTGTGGAAGTAACTTTATCATTATATGACGAGCAAAAAGACATTGATATTGATGATGAAGTGTTTGTTTTCAAAGACAAAAAGAACAGCTCACGCAATTTTAAGAAGAAAAAATAACCCATGAACGGACTAAAGCTTGTTTCGTGGAACGTGAATTCGGTTCGAATTCGTTTGAACTTGCTAAAAGTATTGGTTGAGAAATACCAACCGGATGTGATTTGTCTGCAAGAGGTTAAGGCTAAAGAGCAAGATTTTCCTTTTGAAGCAATAAAAAGTTTAGGATTGGAGTATATTGCCCTCTATGGCATGGCCGGATACAACGGAGTAGCCATCTTAAGCAAATATCCTTTAGACAGTATTGAACCTCGAGACTGGGTGGCCAAACATGATGCCAGGCACATCAGAGCGACTGTAAAAGGCATAGAAGTAAATAATATTTATATTCCGGCAGGTGGTGATGTTCCTGACCCGATAGAGAACCTTTCTTTCGCGCACAAGCTATGTTTTATGGATGATATGTCAGAATATTATGAGCAACATAAATCCGAGCTGAATGGGCGAAAAATCCTGTTTTGCGGCGATTTTAATGTTGCACCAAGCGAAAATGATGTGTGGAATCACAAACAAATGTTGGGAATTGTCTCGCATACTCCTATTGAAGTACAAAGATTGACCCGATTGTTCAAATCCTTAGATTTTGTTGATGCGGTGCGGCAAATTTATCCCGAACCAGAAAAGATTTTTTCGTGGTGGAGTTATCGCAACCCCAATTGGCAAATCAACAATAAAGGGCGGCGTTTAGATCATATTTGGGTAACGCCTAATATGCAAAATATGATTAAAGATATCAAAATATTTCGGGAATTTCGCGCGATGGAGCGTCCGTCTGATCATGTTCCAGTGATGGTCGAAATTAATCAATAATTTTTTAGATTATCAAACTTTGTCGTATTTTATTCAACGCTATCAATCAGGCGATCCAAACTGTCGCGTTCGGATTCTTTATAGCCCTTGGACTCCTCTGTTTTAACTTCGGATTTTTTGATTTGTGGTTGAGCCAATTTTTCAAACAAGGCAAATGCATCTTGCTCTTTTTGCTGCTCTTTTTGTTCCGGTGACAAACTTTCGGTGGTTGTTTTGATGATATCCAAGGTTTCTTGCGGTATCATTTCTTCAACCGGTTTAGCAAACTTGCCAGCTAATTGAAAATATTTAGACTCAGCCAAAATTTCCGATTGTTTGTCGGCAGGAATCGTCCAATTTACCAAAATATTAAACAGAATTATCAGTAAAAACGCTCGCATAATGCCAAAAAACAAACCCAACAATCTATCCAGACCACTCAGTTTACTAGTGCGAATCTTAGTAGTAATATGGGCGGTGGAATATATCCAAATAATTGAGAACAAAGTGAAGATTATAAGTGCCGTCAAAATTCCGGCCATAAGCCCGCTATTTATGAAATTCTTGGCAAAAGGCAAAAATACCGGCAAAAGATAAACTATTAAAACTGTTACCAAAACCCAACCAATAATAGAGAGAACTTCTTTTATCAATCCGCGTGACAAAGCTATCAGCCCTGATATCAGAACAACAGCCAAAAGAATAATATCGAGATTGTTGAGATGGTACATAATGAGATCCTTTTAATTAAAAAGATTAATCAAGCGTTGAACATTGCCGATTTGGTGTAGATTTATATCTTCACTTAATTTCTTTTCCGATGCACGATTAGTGGGAGTTATGGCACTGGTAAATCCAAGTTTTTTAGCTTCTTTAAGGCGTAAAGATGGTTGGGATACTGCTCTGATTTCACCTGATAATCCTATTTCACCAAAAACCACCATATCTGCCGGCAAAGGTTTGTTGCTCAAAGACGATATTACGGCCAAAGCCACTGCCAAATCGGCAGCCGGCTCAGTTATACGCAAGCCTCCTGCAATATTGAGATAAACATCTTGAGAACTCAAATTGATACCGCAGCGCGCTTCCAACACCGCTAAAACCATCGACAGGCGGTTGGTGTCCCATCCCACAACAGCTCTTTTGGGACTGGAATAGCCGCTCTGGCTGACAAGAGCTTGAATTTCAACCAAAACCGGCCTTGAACCTTCGATGCCGGCAAATACGCAGGAGCCGGAAATATTGCCTTGTCTTTCGGCCAGAAACAGTGCTGATGGATTGGCGACTTCAACCAACCCTTTATCCTGCATTTCAAAAACACCGATTTCATCAGTGGCACCATAGCGGTTTTTAACCGAACGCAAAATACGAAAATGATGTCCGCGTTCACCTTCAAAGTACAAAACAGTGTCAACCATGTGTTCCAAAACACGCGGTCCGGCAATCTCGCCTTGTTTGGTAACATGACCGACCAAAAACAAGGTAAAACCTTTTTTCTTGGCCAGTTTTATCAACTCATAGCTACACGCCCTCACCTGGGTTACGCTGCCGGGAGTGGAATCGACATCGCTCAAATACATGGTTTGTATTGAATCGATAACAACCACCGCAGCATCAGATTTTTTCAAGGAGGTAATTATATCTTTAATTTCGGTTGATGATGCTAAATTGACCGGAGAATTCTCCAAACCTAATCTTTTGGCACGAATACGAACCTGATCAATAGCCTCTTCGCCAGATATGTAATAAACTTCCGGTTTATCAGCAGAATTGGCGACCGATGCACAAACCTGAAGCAACAAAGTTGATTTGCCGATACCGGGATCGCCACCAACCAAAATCACCGAGCCGGCAACCAATCCGCCACCGCAAACTCTGTCCAACTCGGCTATGCCGGTAGAGCGACGGTCAATTTGTTCTTTAGCACCACTCAAAGCAACAAAATCCAGCTCTTTGCCGGAAGAATGTTTGGCGTTTATGTTGCTAAATCCTTCAGAACTTAAAGTTTCTTCCTGAATAGTATTCCATTCGCCACAAGCATCACATTTGCCTTGCCATTTGGGATAGATGGCACCACAGTTCTGACAAACATATTGTTTTAAGTCTTTTTTAGCCAAGATTAAACTCCGGTTTTGATAGGACCTTGCGAATTACCATTAATAAATTGCACAACATAAGGATTTTCGGTTTCATCCATTTCTTTAACTGTGCCTTGCCAAATAATTTCACCTTTATATAACATGGCTATTCTGTCGGCAATTTTGCGGGCAGACGCCATATCATGGGTAATTGTCAAGGCTGTCGCGCCCAATCCTTTAACTGATTCGATAATCAAATCATTAATTACATCAGCCATAATCGGATCAAGTCCGGTAGTAGGTTCGTCAAAAAAGATTATTTCCGGTTTGGATATAATGGCACGAGCTAAGCCCACTCTTTTTTGCATACCACCTGACAATTCCGAAGGTGATAAGTCAGCAACGTCAGGATCCAAACCAACCGAACGCAAAACCCTGATAGCTTCGGATTTGGCATCTTTTTTATTAACACCTCTGTTCTCCAGTAGGTCAAAAGCGACATTTTCCCAAACACTCAAGCTGTCAAACAAGGCTCCGCCTTGGAATAACATACCCATTTTGGAATGCAAAGCTTCTTTATCATTTTCTTTTATACCGACAACTTCCTTGTCATCAACTTTGATGGATCCTTCTTCAGGCGTTAACAGGCCTTGAATACATTTTATCAAAACAGATTTTCCGGTACCTGATCCACCGATAACTACCAAAGACTCGCCTTTGTAAATGTCAAGATTAACTCCGCGCAGAACTGTTTTTTTACCAAAAGTTTTATAAACATTCTCTAACTTTATTTTTACTTCTTTCATGGGTTAATCCTCTTATCGCGAAAAGAACAGTTCGGTAACAATGTAGTTGAATATCAAAATCAAAATAGATGATGAAACAACCGCATTGGTGGTGGCAGTACCAACGCCTTGTGCACCGCCTTTTGACTTATAACCATTGTAGCACCCCATCAAAGAGATGATGAAGCCAAATACTGCGGCTTTTACCACACCGGTAGTAATATCGAGAGCTTGTAGGTAATTTAAAGTTGCATTGATGTAATTGGCCGGGTTAAAACCTAATTTATAAACACCTACTACGTAGCCACCGAAAATACCGATAACATCACCCATCATAACCAAGAGCGGCATCACTATCAATCCGGCCCAAATACGCGGTGCTACCAAATATTTAAACGGATTGGTTGAAAGAGTGGTAAGAGCATCAATTTGCTCTGTAACACGCATTGTGCCGATTTCAGCAGCCATTGCCGCACCAATACGACCAGCAACCATTAATGCTGATAACACCGGAGCCAATTCGCGGGTTACGGAAATCAAAACAACATTAGCAACCATGCTTTCAGCACCTACTGAAGCAAATCCAGAATAACTTTGCAAAGCAATAACCATACCGGCAAATATGGTTGTTAATCCGACAACCGGCACAGAATAGAATCCCATATCAACAATCTGTCGCAACAAATTGCGCCAATAGATAGGAAAAGTAAGGCAATTATAAACTGTGTGGATGATAAAGGTAAACAATTCTCCGACCTTGAAAACAAATCTGGTCAAAGGAACGCCTTGGCGGCGCAAAAATTTTTCAACTTTTCGAAGCACTTGCATTTTAACACCTAAAACTACTAAAAATTAATCTGCCTACATATTACTTAAAAGATATTAAAAATCAACCGCCATTTTTAAATCATCACAGTAATCTTAGCGCTGCTTTGACCTTTAATGGGGCAGAATTTTCAAATGGATTTATGTATAAAAGCGGTATTTGAATTTTACCCAGAGTATAAAATTGTTTTTCTGGCATTCTCTCTAAAGGCTCTGCGGTTAATTGCACAACTAACTTTATGGTTGTTTGTTTTTGATAAGGATATTTGACTATTCCAACCCCCCTAACCTCTAAAAGTCCTGCCAAATTTTGAGGACAAGATGCCTTTATTTGATTGTTTTGCAATGATATATCAACTCGATCATCAGCTACCAATTTAGCTTGACATAACTCTATAAGGCGCAGAATCATATCTGATTTGCCAGCTTTGGAATCACCCAACAATAAAACTCCTTTTCTTTGCAAAGAAACACAAGACGCATGAATATTAGTCTGCATCTATTTTCTCCAGTCGAGAAACTTTATCCGGTGAAAATGCCGTTACCTCAAAAATTCTTTTATCGTCTCGGATGGTTATATTAACCTTAAAAATATCTTTGGGTAACAAATAACCTGCCTTTTCCGGCCATTCGATTAGACTTATACCGTTATAGATTGCTTCTTCAAAACCCAGTTCAAAAACTTCTTCCGGAGTTTTTAGGCGATACAGATCAAAGTGATATATTTCCACGTCACCGCAGGAATAATTTTGAACAAGTGTAAAGGTTGGGCTTGGTACTTCTTCGGCTTGAGTCAGCTTTTGAATAAAGGCGCGCGAAAATACACTTTTGCCAACGCCTAAAGTGCCATACAAAGCAAAAACATCTTTGTTTCTGGCAATACTAGCGAATCGCTCAGCTAGTCTTATGGTTTCTTGCTCATTATTGGCTATAAAAGTTTTAGTAAACACAGCTTCACCCTTAGAAGAAAGAGAACAATTTTCCATGTCCGTTATTTTTCCTCTTGTGAATAATCTGAATGTTGGCTTTGCGATTTTGAATCTTATACCAATCCCAAGGCATATAAAATTTACCGTCCCACATACCCCGACGATTTTCAATAGCTTGATTTTGATAAGGTTCATAAATCTTGGATTGTGCAGGATTGGCAACCGCCCAACCGGCATTTACTATGGCGGCACCGATGTCATAAGCACCCAACATACAAACACCTGTCAGATAGCCCTGCCCGCTGTCTTGGACAATATGACACTCGACTTGATTATCAGACAACCATTCGCTTAACCACATAGCAGACTGCTGGCCGCAACGATAACCTCTACCATCTTGGGCAGCACAAGTCTGTTTTATGTCTGGAGCTGCAACAGCATATAATTTTACAACATAGCCGTTCATAACCAGGGTATCACCGCTTAAAACTCTGGTTGGACCATAAATGGCCGGATATTTCATGGGATCAAAACGAGTAGTTTTGACAACGGTTTTAGTCTTGGGTAATATTTTGTCTTTCAAGCTGCCTTTATATAACTCATGATTGTCATCTTGTATCAGATTAACAACCCCATTTTCTTCAACTTGCGGTTTTTCGTCAGCAACTTTTTCTTCATCTTCAATAAGTTGTTCGGATGTTTGAATGTTTTGCCCTAAGAATTCTTTAATGTTTTCCGGAATGTTCTCCATGCCGCCAGAAAAGGCTCCGATTGCGTACATAACAAAGGCTGCTAGAGCACTCATTATCAAAATTGCCGGTAAACATCCCATTGCTCGCCAAGCCATCTTGATAAAAATATAGAGAATAACCAACCCTACGATTATTCCTATAAATGCGCCAATTTGCAAAATCATATTGGAGCTGCCAACTCCCATACTGCCAGAAAAAATAAGTAAAATTGCGGCAAGACTAACAAATGCTTTTTTAAGAAAACCCATTATCAGTTCCTTTGCTAAAACTATAAAAACAATCTTTGGCTTTGATTGTATCTTCTCAAGGTAAAAATATTGTTAATCAAAAAAGGACTGTTTGCACAGTCCTTTTTGTTGGCTAAACAATAGCTTTCTTTTTGTAGCAATGGCAGTGACATTCGCCGTTTTCTTCAATATCTTTGCGACATTGCTCGGATATGCAATAACGATTGGGATTTTTGCCATCACAAGGGCATCTCATCCACTCTTTTTCGCCAAACATCATCTTTTTGGCATTAGCAATTTTTTGCACATTATCTGTGGTAGTATAACCTGCTTTTTCGCAGTTCTCTAACATTTTTTCTAAAATTGACATTCTTTACACTCCTTAATCAACAAATTTAATTGAAAATTTTTCTTTATCGCCTGGATTTTCCTCATTTTTTTCCTCTACAGGAGAAGAAAGGCTAAATCCTTTTTTGTTGCTCAATATATTGATAATCATATCCAGCTCGGCCACTGAAGCATATTGCATGACAACTTTGCCTCCGCCTTGAGAATTTGGCGATATTTTTATTCTTAATCCCAAATTCTTGTTCAAGTTACTCTCTATCTCTAAGATATCTTTATCTTTGGCTAGAGCTTTTTTTGTAACAACATCGGAAGAAGTTTTGCCATCTTTTTGTTTGGCAACCAACGATTCTACCTGTCTGACGTTTAAATCGTCTTTTATTATCTTATCCGCCAAATTCAATGCATTGTCAAGCCCAACTAAACACCGAGCGTGTCCGGCAGTTATTTTTCCTTCGTTTACATAATCTTTAACTTTTTCCGGCAAAGTCAATAAACGCAAGGTGTTGGCAACATAACTGCGTGATTTACCAACAACTTCGGCTATTTTTTCTTGAGTATGTGAAAAGTTATCAATGAGATTTTGATAAGCGGTTGCCTCTTCAATAGGTGACAAGTTTTCACGTAACAGATTTTCAACCAAAGCTATTTCCAAAACTTCTCTATCACTGAGAGTTTTAATTATTACCGGAACCTCGCTTAAACCGGCTTCTTTGGCTGCACGCAAGCGACGTTCACCGGCAATCAATTCATAGCCTGTATCATCTTTACGAACAATTAAAGGTTGAAGCACTCCTTTTTCTTTGATTGATGAGGCAAGAGCTTTGATTGCATCTTCGTCAAACTCTTTACGTGGTTGCAGAGGACTTACATGAATATCGCTTACGCTCATCATATTATCTGAAGGAATTGCAGCCAACTCGTTGTCGAGCACGTCTTCATTCATTTCGCCAAGCAAAGCCTCTAATCCGCGGCCCAAACTTTTCTTTTTGTTCTCGTTATTGTTTTCTAGCATGCTATCAATTCCCTTTCTCTTTTTAATACTTCTTTGGTCAATCCTATGTAAGCCTGACTACCGGAACATTTGAAATCATACAGCAAAACCGGTTTTCCATGTGACGGTGCTTCAGATATTTTTACATTGCGCGGTATAACTGTGTCATAAACTTTTTTGCCAAAAAAGTTACGAACATCGTCTTCAACCATTTGAGTGAGATTGTTCCGTTTGTCATACATTGTTAATACTACACCATGCAACATTAATTTTGGATTAAAATTCTTTTTTATAATGTTGATATTCTTGATTAAGTCGGCAATTCCTTCCAAAGCCAAGAACTCGCACTGCAAAGGAACAATAACGCCATCGGCAGCAACAAGAGCGTTAACGGTTATAAGACTGAGCGACGGTGGACAGTCAATTAGTATGTAGTCATAGTTAACAGCTTCTTTTTGCAAAGCGTTTTTAAGTGCAAACTCGCGGTTTGGCATGCCAACCAACTCAATCTCTGCAGCGGCTAAATTTGCCGAAGATGGCACCATTGAAAAGTTAGGAACATCCGTCCAAACCACGGCATCGGTAAGTTTTTTTATGCCAAGCAAAACTTCATAGCTTGATACGCTGGCTCCTTTTTTATCAATACCCATTGATGTCGATGCGTTGCCCTGAGGGTCAAGATCAACAATTAAAACCTTTTTGCCGGCCGCAGCCATTGCAGTTGCAATATTTACTGCTGTTGTTGTTTTGCCGACACCACCTTTACGATTAGCTATTGCGAGTATTCTTGGCATTATTTTCTCCTTTTATTGGTCTTATATCGGTTATAATTAAAATTTTTCCTTCATCTGAAAAAAGATTGTCTTTTGTTTCACATTTAAAATTATAAAGCTTTTGCGCCGAGGCTATTTCTTCAGAATAGCTTTTTCCTTTGGGAAAAATGCAAATTGTTTTTTTGTTGCAAAAAGGCAAAGCGTACCCCAACAATTTATCCAAAGAACACATGGCGCGAGAAGTTATCACATCATAGTTTTTTTTAGTTAAATTTTCGATTCGGTCATTTTCGATTCGTACTTGTAAATCCAGTTTTGTGGCGACTTCATTTAAAAACAGTGTTTTTTTCTTGATACTTTCAATCAATGTTATATTTAAATACGGCGTTCTATTCTTGGTTAAAACAGCAACAACCAACCCCGGAAAGCCAGCGCCAGAGCCAAAATCAGCCATTTCTTTTGCGTTATTCGGTATGTATTCGCATATTTGTGCTGAATCTAAAAAATGACGAACCCAAGCATCATTTAAACTATTTTTACTCACCAAATTAAACTTTTTTTGCCACTCAAACAAAATTGTTTGGTAGCTTTTAAGGTCCGGTGATGTTTCACATGAAACAATGATTTTTTCTCTCAGATTTTTCATAATTTTTTTTTACACTTTTTTATTGGTATTTAAAAGCAAAAAATGAATTATGAACAATAAATTTATACTGAAAAAATAAATCTTTTAAATTCAACACACTAAACAGGTGATGTTGACTCTTTTTATTAAATAAAATTACATAGTTAGAGTGTTAAATTTAGAAAACGAATCAATTCTGCTTGTGAAATCTTGCTTAATTGTTTTTTAGATAACCAAGCAAGGCTGTTATGGCTGCCGGAGTGACTCCCGATATGCGGGAAGCTTCGCCGATGGTCGCGGGTTTTACTTTTGACAGTTTTGCCACCATTTCTCGAGACAATCCGCCGATTTTGCTGTAATCAATATCATCGCGTAGCTTTAGATTTTCATCTTTTTTAAAAACTTCAATGTCAGCTAATTGTCTTTTGATGTATCCTGAGTAGCGTGCCTCTATTTCAATTTGTTCATAACTTTCTGCACTAACACTTTCTAATTGCGGCCAAATTTTTAGAATAGTTTCATGTGAAACATCGTTGTATGATAGCAAATCATAACAGCTGCGGCGTGATGTATCGTGAATTATATTGTGGTTTTGCAATATGTTAACTGTTGTGTTTAAACTATGACTTAACTGACGAAAATTTTCTATCGATTCTTTTTTTGCTTTAAATACACCGTATCGATTCGCGCTAACACAACCTATACGATAACCCTTTTCGGTCAGGCGCATATCGGCGTTGTCAGCACGCAGAAATAAACGATACTCCGAACGTGAGGTAAACATACGATAGGGCTCATCAACACCTTTGGTTATCAGGTCATCAACCATAACACCTAGGTAGCCTTCCGAACGATCAATATAAAATTCAGAATCAGTGTTCGCAGCTTTTAAAGCGGCATTTATGCCGGCAAGCAACCCTTGGGCGGCAGCTTCTTCGTAGCCAGTTGTACCGTTTATTTGTCCGGCTAAAAACAGGTGAGGAATCTTCTTGCACTCTAAACAGTGGGTTAACTCTTGCGGATTTACATAGTCATATTCAATAGCGTAAGCAGGGCGCAAAATTTCAACATTTTCCAGCCCTTTAATGGTATGAATGAACTCAGACTGGACATCGGCCGGTAACGAAGTAGAAATACCGTTGGGATAAACGACATTGGTATTTAGTCCTTCGGGCTCAAGAAAAATTTGGTGAGATGTGCGATCAGCAAACTTAACCAATTTATCTTCAATGCTGGGACAATAGCGCGGACCAACACCGGTTATCAATCCGGAAAAAAGGGCACATTTGTTAAAGTTGTCACGAATAATCTTATGAGTCTGTTCATTGGTGTGAGTAATAAAACAACTTATTTGTGGTGTAGTAATTTCTTTAGTCAAAAAAGAAAACGGCACAGGTTTGTTGTCACCATCTTGCTTTTCAAGTATGTCAAAATTAATGGTTTGACCATTAAGTCTGGCAGGGGTGCCGGTTTTAAGTCGACCTAAACTTAGGCCGTGTTGTTTTAAATACGGTGTTATACCGCGACAAGTTTCATCACCAATTCTGCCACCAACCGATGTTTCATGACCAACAAACATTATACCATTGAGAAAAGTACCGGAAGTAAGAACAACAGATTTGGAGTTGATAACTGTTCCGTCGGCCAAAACTACACCTTTTATCACATCATTATCAAAAGACAAACCTTCAACCGCAGCTTCATAAATTGTGAGGTTAGGCTGATTTTGCAATTCTTCTTGCATGAATTTTTTATATAAATCTCTATCAGCTTGGGCGCGGGGACCACGAACAGCCGGACCTTTTGAGGCATTAAGCATTCGAAATTGGATACCAGCTTTGTCAATTACACGCCCCATCAGACCATCAAGCGCGTCAATTTCTCTAACTAGATGACCTTTGCCAAGTCCGCCGATTGCCGGATTACACGACATTTCGCCGATGGTAGCAATTTTGTGGGTAATCAACAAAGTGTCGGCATTCATACGCGCTGATGCAGCGGCTGCTTCGCAACCGGCATGACCACCACCAACAACTATAACATCAAAAGACTCTTTCATTTTTCCTCACTTGGAGTCGTTGTTTAGCTTATTTTTATTTTATTTTCAAGAGGTTTTAACCAAAATTTAAGGCAATCTATATAGATTTTAATGAGGAGGTTTTTATGATTTGGCTAGCGATACTGCTTGAAGTTGTTTTATTAGGATTGGCTTTGTGGTTATGCTTGGTAATAGGTAAACTGTTTTTTGTAAAAGGTTACCGGGATTATCCGCCATTTGTACCCAGTTTCGGACAAACTAAAAAACTTGAATTTGCAAAAATATCCAAACTATTGCAAAAAAGCTCTGTTCCTTTGACCGTATTGGATCCCGGATGTGGCACAGCAGACTTGCTGATAAAGCTGGCTAAGGCTTTTCCGCAACATTCATTTGTCGGCATTGAATGGAATAAAGGTTTGTATGAAACAGCCAAATTCAAGAGTCGCAAACTTACAAATGTTACTTTGTTATGTCAGGATATGTTTGATTATTCTTTTGTAAAAGCTGATATTATAGTATGTTTTTTAATGGCTCCTTTGATGGAGAGATTTGGTGAAAAAATAAAAAGCGAATGTAAAAAAGGTGTGGTGGTTTTTTCCAATACTTTTAGCATACCTAATCTGCCGTTAACGGAAGAGATAAAAACACGAAAGTTTTTGTTGTTTGGTAATTTATATATTTATAAACTTTGATTATTTGCCGATACAAAAAGAACCGAATATTTTATCCAAGATTTCATCAACTTCAATAAATCCGGTAATTTTGCCCAGTTCACGCGAGGCTAAACGAATATCCTCGGCTGACAATTCTATTTCTTTAGCAAAATTAAAGTTATTCAGATAATTAACAGTATTTTTTAAGGCTTCGCGGTAACGATGACGGGTTATTAACAAACCGGAGCCGGAAGCCACACGATTTTTAATATTTTCTGCTATGGTGTTTAGCAAAACATCTATTCCAGTTTTTTGTTTGGCTGATATGGTAATGATGCCTTGTTGTTGCAGTTGCTCAATTTGATTTGAGGTTAGCTTATCAATTTTATTGGCAACCACTATTATTTTTGATTTTGCAATATTTTCAAATTGTTGCGGTGTGTTAGTTGAAGCATCAAACAAACTTATGATTAAATCCCCGTCTTGTGCTTTGTCATAGGCAATAGCTATGCCTTTTTGCTCAATTTCTTCCGCAGTTTCACGAAGTCCGGCGGTATCGGTAAAAATAACCGGATAACCATTAATATCCATATGAATATCAACAGCGTCACGGGTGGTGCCGGCGATATCAGAAACTATAACGGCTTCTCTTGCGGTGAGCGTGTTGATAAGAGATGATTTACCGGAATTGGGTGCACCTAAGATAACAACTCGAAAACCGTCTCGCATAGATTCTCCGGATTGAGATGAATTTAGGTGTTGCAAAATGGCGTTTTTAATTTTAAATACGCTGTTTTCTAAATTTTCTACAACATCTTGAGGCAGCTCCTCATCAGGAAAATCAATATAAGCTTCTAAATGTGCCAAAACTTGTAACAACTGTTCGCGCCAATCCTCATAAAGATTTCTTAAGCTGCCTTCCATTTGGCGGATAGCAAATTTTTGCTGCTCAGAAGTCTCGGCATCTATCAGATCTGCCAAGCCCTCGGCTTGGGTTAAATCCATTTTATGATTGTAAAAAGCACGTTTGGAAAATTCGCCGGCTAAAGCATAGCGAAAATCATCTATTTCAGATAGAGCTGATAAAACCGAATTGATTACTGCGCGTGAACCGTGGGTTTGCAACTCAACAATATCTTCACCTGTAAAGGAATTAGGTGCTTTAAAATACAAAACCAAAGCTTCATCCAATTTTTGCCCTTGCTGATTTTTGATACTGGCAAAATAAGCATAACGAGGTTTGATGGTTTTAATATTTATATCGGTTAACATATTTATGGCTTGCAAAGCTGAGCTGCCGGATATGCGTATAACAGCAACTCCGGAACGACCTTGAACGGTTGACAAAGCATAAATTGTTTGATTATCCATTTTGTACCTCTTGACCAGAAGTATTAAAATATTTTATAAAATGATGCAAGCACAAAAGGTGTGTTTTTTTGACTCAGGACGCGTTTTTAGATTTTTTTAATAAAAGTATCATAGGGTTGTTAAAATTCTTTTGTGGGACTTTTGGGCGGACTCGAAATTTTGGAGTAAAAAATGAAAAAATTGATCATTTGGGACTTTGACGGGGTGATTGCCGATACCGAAAAATTATGGATTGAAAATCGCTTGTATTTTTTGCGTCGCGACTATGGAGTTGACTGGGATTTTAACAAAGCCTATGGATATATTGGCGGTATCAGTGAACATGATAAAGAAAAAAGTCTAAAAAATTTAAATTTGAATGTTGACGAAGCTTTTTGGCAAAATGCACATCAAAGAGATATTGAAACATTGCCACAAATCGAACTCACTGCTTTTATAGAAGATCTTTTCAAGTTGCAAGATTTTGATCAATGCATTGCAACCGGTAGCATTTTTGAAAGAGCTTTACGTAAAATCAAACAAACCGGAGCGGATAAATATTTTGATGAAACAAGGTTGTTTACTTCTGATATGGTTAAACATGGCAAGCCGGAGCCGGATTTATTCTTGTATGCAGCAGATAAAATGGGATATGCTCCGCAAGATGCTATCGTGGTTGAAGATTCTACCGTAGGCGTAATGGCGGCACAAAAGGCTGGTATGAAAGTTATTGCCTTTGTTAAATATAATACGCCGGAAGTTAAAGTTCTGGTGGAAGAATTACACCCTGATTTTATGGTTGATGATATGCGTGAGGCAAAAAAGATTTTGCTTGATTTCTATCATAAAAATTAGGTTAATAGACCGCTAAAAAATAAACCCTGCTAAAGAGCAGGGTTTTTTAGTAGTGATATTATAAATCTCTAAGAATTCATATTGGCAAAGAAATCTTGATTATCTTTACTGACTTTTAGTTTATCGAGTAAGAATTCCATGCCGTCAGTCATGCCCATTTGCATCAAAACGCGACGTAATACCCACATCTTAGTCAAAGTTTCTTTATCAACCAACAACTCTTCCTTACGGGTTCCGGAACGGGTTATATCAATAGTTGGGAAGAGGCGTTTATCGGTTAATTTTCTATCCAAAATAATTTCTGAGTTACCGGTACCTTTAAACTCTTCAAAAATAACCTCATCCATACGCGATCCGGTATCAATAAGAGCGGTTGCAATAATAGTCAATGATCCACCTTCTTCAACATTACGAGCAGCACCCAACAAACGCTTCGGACGCTGTAAAGCATTTGCATCAACACCACCGGTTAAAACTTTACCTGATGAAGGTATAACTGTGTTGTAAGCACGACCTAAACGAGTAATAGAATCCAGCAAAATTACTACATCTTTTTTGTTTTCAACTAAACGTTTAGCCTTTTCAATTACCATTTCAGCAACCTGAACATGACGTGTGGCCGGCTCATCAAAAGTTGATGATATAACTTCGCCTTTTACCGAGCGCGTCATGTCAGTAACTTCTTCCGGACGTTCATCAATCAACAAAACCATCAAATAACATTCAGGATGATTGGTGGCAATAGCGTGAGCAATATTTTGCAACATAACGGTTTTGCCGGTGCGGGGCGGAGCCACAATCAAACCACGTTGTCCTTTACCTTGGGGAGAAATTAAATCAATTACACGTGTGGTATAATCTTTATCACCACAAATAATATCAAAATTGAGTTTTTCGGTAGGATAAAGCGGTGTTAAGTTATCAAAATTTACACGCAGTTTGGATTTTTCCGGATCATCAAAATTGATTTTATTAACTTTTACCAAAGCAAAATATTTTTCATTTTCTTTGGGAGCACGAATTTCACCTTCAACCGTATCACCGGTTCGAAGTCCGAACTTTTTAACTTGAGCCGGAGAAACATATATATCATCAGGTCCGGCTAAATAGTTGGATTGAGATGAACGCAGAAAACCAAAACCATCCTGCATAACTTCAATGGTGCCTTCAGCGTTGATAGCTTCATTTTCACCAACGGTTTTTTGTAAAATACCAAACATTAATTCTTGTTTACGTAAAGATGATGCATCATCAATACCTAAGTCTTCAGCTAAAGACAATAACTCAGCCGGAGATTTTTGCTTTAAATCTTTTAAGTTCATATTTACCTTTATGTGATTGTTAAGAAGAGAATTTGAATATATGACATTAATTGTCATTGATAGGTTTTTTATATATTATTTTGTTGGAAATTGTCAACGGAAATTATCAACAAGTTGTCTTTCTTCTTTTTAAATTTAAAAAAGTAGTTTTAGTTGTTTGGATCGGTGAATTTTGTGGATTAATTTTTTATAAATAGATTATACACAAACAAGGTTTTGTTTATAAGTTAAAAACCGACTCCGATGAGGCTTTTATTATCTTTTTGTTTTTTAATTTAAAATATTTTTTTGATTTTTTTTTACCTTATCAGTTATGCACATTTGTTGATAATAAAATAGCTTGTTTATAAGTCTGATTTATAAATTTAGCATAAGTTGAATAAAATTTGCTAATTGTAAAAAAAGTCTGTATTATGCACAACACAAAGCAATTTTGTTGATAAGTATCTTAAGGATTTGAATATATGTATTTAATCGGAATAACCGGATCAATCGGCAGCGGAAAAACCACTTTAGCTAATATTGCAAGAGAATTAGGTTATGTTGTTTATGATGTAGATGAGTGGGTAAGGTTTATATATAAAGATGCTGATTTTTTAAAATCATTGGAAAAGAATTTTAACGGAAGTGTAAAGAATGGAATTGCTGATAAAAGGTATTTGAGGGAAATAGTTTTTAATGATAAGAAAAAATTAGCAAAATTAGAAGGTTTAATATACCCGATTTTGAACGATAAAATACGAAAGTTAATAACCAAAGGTGCAAAAGATAATTTTATAGTTTTTTTAGATATTGCTTTGCTGTTCGAAAAAAAATGGGATAAATATTGCGATTTTATAATTTTGGCTGATGCTGATTATGAGTTGAGAAAAAAGAGGGTTATGCTTAGAGATAAGGTTAGTGCACAAAATTTTGCAAATATTGATAAAGTACAAATGAGTAATGATGAAAAAAAAGATAAGGTTGATTTTGTTATTAATACAGACAAACCAATCAGTGTTTTGAAAGTTGAAATGATAAATTTGCTAAAATCAATAAGTGGAGAATAATAGTGAGAGAGATTGTTTTTGATACTGAAACAACAGGTTTTTATCCGGATAAAGGAGATAGATTGGTTGAGATTGGAGCTGTTGAACTGATTGACCATGTTCAAACCGGAGTGATTTTTCATGAATATATTAATCCGGAGAGAGATGTGCCGGAAGAAGTTGTTAAAGTTCATGGTTTGACTTATGATTTTTTGAAAGATTATCCGACTTTTGATAAAATAGCTGATAAATGGATAGAATTTGTCGGTGACGCAAAATTGGTGGCACATAATGCCACTTTTGATATGAATTTTGTGAATTATGAGTTGAAACAAATATGTAAGCCTGAATTTGATAATGAAAAAGTTATTGATACTTTGGAAATGGCAAAAAGATTGTTTCCGGGACGACATAATAATTTGGATGCTTTGTGTAAAAGATTTAATATAGATAACAGTGCCAGAACTTATCACGGGGCTTTGTTAGATGCTCAATTATTGGCAGAAGTTTATTTGGAGCTTTTGGGCGGCAAAGAGCCGACATTGTTGTTTGGTGGCAATAAAAAAGAAAATGTTGTAACAGATATTAAGCAAAATGTCGCAAAAAATTATCGAGAACCACGTAGTTTCGACTTAGGGGAAAATTTCGAAAAGGAACATGAGAATTTTTTGCATGAAAATATAAAAAATGCTATTTGGGGTGCTTAAAAAATAGTTGATTTAGTTGTTTTTATAATCTAGTATCCTAGTGTTTTGAGATTAAAAGGAGTTTATAGAAGTGGTTTTCGGAAAAAATGTAATAATTTATGATTTGGATGAAACATTATATGGTAAAAACAAAGAATTTTCCGACTTATTAGATAAAACCATGGCAGAAACATTGGTTTATGATTTAGGATTAAAAATGAGTGTGCAGGAAGCCAAAGAACTAGTTACCAAATCTTATAAAATGTATCGAGACGGCGGTGAAATTTTTTATAGAGATTATGGTATAGATAATAAAGATTTATTTAAGGCCTATCATCTACGTAAACCAGTTGAGAAGATAATTCCTTATGACAATTTGATAGACAAGATAGAAAAGATTCCGGCAGATCAATATATTTTTACAGCCAGTGACAGATATGCTTCGGAAAAAATTTTGAAACATTTGGGATTGTTTGAATTTTTTAAGGATAAATATTATTCCGTTGAAGATTTTGGCGTGTTTAAAAAGAATAAAAGTGCAAAAGTATACGAAGATTTTTGTAAAAAAATAAACGCAAATCCGCATGATGCGATTTTTGTTGATGATAGCTATTCAAATTTGAAATTTGCCAAAGAAGCCGGAATGACCACGGTAAAGATTTACTATAATAATAATAGCTCTGGCGATAAAGAATATATAGACTATGCTTATAAGGGCATAGAGAGCTTTTTTGATGATATATTATCGTTGAAAATTGCTTAGTTTTTTTCTTGGCAGAGATCGTCTTCGTATTGGTAATTGGCTTTGTTGTCAAGTTTTGCTTGTTCTTTAGCTATTTCGTTTTTTATAAAATCAACAAAAGGAGCAATTTTATTGCTGTAGCTTTCTGTGAGATTTTTGGTTGCTTCTTCAATTTTTGACATGTCATTAACCGGAACCGCGGAGATTTTTTTGGCCAAATTGGTTACCGAAGCTTTGAAAATGGGAAGATAATATTCCAAAGCCGTTTTATTTATTTGCTGGTGAGTTTTTTCGTGACGCAAAACAATATTGTAATCACAAGAGCCTTCTTGCAAGTTGTTAGCTAAATAAATAGTCGGATTTTCTAAGGATATTAGTATTTTTATATCAGCCGGTACAATACAAAATTGTTTGATGCCGATGGGGTGAGCAGCTGTTTGGATAGAAATGTCATATTTGACATTAGCAGTAGCCAAACCACGAGTAAAAGTATCATGCTCGGCTAAATTAAAACTCTTGGCAATTTCCGAAATTTCATTAACATCTTTTGATTTGTCAATGGAAAGTTTACCAAAAGAATAATTAACTTTTATAGCAGGATTTACATTGATATCAGAGCAATCGGTTGCCAGAACATCAATGCTGAAAAAAATTATCGTTGTTAATATAAAAAAAAGTTTTTTCATGTTAGAATTATTATAGTTGGGATTGGTTAAATTATGGTTGATGAAAATGAAAAAAACAATAATTTTGCTTTTGTTATTTGTAATGTTTAGTATAAGGGCTGATGCGCAATATAAGCGAAAAATCAGAGAACCGAACTTTTTTATTCCCGAAAGCAGTCAACTGCATAAACCTGAAAAATTGCCACAAATTAAACTACCGAAAAAAGAGGTTGCGGTTGAAGATAAAACCGAAATTGATAACTCAAAACAAGAAAATGTGGCAAATAATGTTAACAATGAAGTAAATAAATCTTTGATTGATATTAGGGAAACGCCGTCATACAAACATAAATATGATGAATATATTCACGATATAGAATCGTTTTATAAAAATGGTACTATGCCGGAAAATATAGAGCTGGAAACAGATTTGGCAGAGATGAACAGCGATGCCCCTAAAGAGATAACTGCACCGGCACCAACCCAAATTACCTCAAAAGAGATGGGTGAATTTTATAAAATATACCAAAAAAGCATGGATGATTAAAATTCAACCGCATACATATCGGTTATAACCCATTGCGAATCGGCATATTTCATAACATAAATTATATTACCATTGCAGAGACCAAACCAATTACCGTCGCAAGAACTTTTGGTGCGTACTTCTATTAAACCATCGTCACGCGGAGTGATTTTATCAATTTGATATGATTGAAAAGTTGGTCTTTGGAGGCTTTCGTCTTGCATAAAGACAAAATCGGGCATGGTTGATTTAGCTTTAGCACAGTCCGCAAATTCCGGATTAATGGTGCATTTTATAGCGGTGTTGATTGTGCAAATCATTTCAGATGAAGAATCGCAGCCGGATGAGAGATTCTCAGCATTAAAAGAAAAAACCGTATCTTTATCTAAAGAGGATGTTTCAGATTGAATTTTGGTGGCCGAATCGTCGGTTTTGGAGCAAGCGGCCAAGATAATCAAAAAAGAACAAAGTAATAGTTTTTTCATTTTGTATTCTCCATAAAGTAAATTAGCTTTCTACAATATAATTTAAATAAAATAAAAAGGAAGAGAAAAACTCTTCCTTTTTACAAAAGCTTATTCTTTGAGAATTAGAAAGAGTATTTAGCACCCAAAGAATATTCCATCATATGATCGAAACCATCCAATTTGTCAGCCCAGATGTAACGAACGATACCGCGAACAGCAATGTTGTTGGTGATGTTGTATTGCATACCAGCGCCCAAACGATAGCCTAAACCATTGTCTTCTTCTTTGCCATTACCACGATCACCATCAAAATCATAGTTAGCAATACCAGCGGTTCCCAACAAAGAGAATACGCGGTCGCAACCCAAAGGCAAGTAACCATACAAATCTAAGCCATAAGCTTCAAAGTCAACTTTGGTTTTTACATCGTTGATAACTTTGTGCCATTTGTTGGAATTCTGATAGAAAACTTCGGTACCGAAATAACGATTGTAGTCTGTACCAACAAATACAGAATAAGAATGCATATCCATATTCGGCATATCTTTAACCGAAGCACTGGTCAAATTGTATTGAGCACCAACATAAGGTCTGAATTCCAAAGCGTTAGCAGAAGTAGCTAAAGCGATAGCTGAAACAGCAGCTAATAAAGCAATATTTTTATTCATAAAAAGCTCCTTTTATAAAACTTAAGTTTAATAACGAGAATCACTATATACTAAATTAAAAAAAATGGAAGAAAAAAATTACACAAAATGTTGTTTAATAGATAAAATTATGTTAATCTTTCAAAAAAATGGAGAGTTAAATGAAAAAAACACTGCAAAATCAAAGCGGTTCGAGTATGGTAGAAATGCTTGGCGTGTTGACAATCATCGGGATGGTCGGCATGGGGGCGATTAAATTTATCGGTGGCGTACACAATGTTTTTATTCAAAATATGGTTGTTAATGAAGCGCGCGATTTGCAAAAATCAATATCTGATCGTTATCGTTTTAATGGAAATTATTCTGATTTGTTTAACGACAGAAGTTGTGAGGAAGATGATAAAGTTGCCGCATATATTTGTGAAAACAAACTTGCACCTTTTCAAATGTGTTCGGGTGGAAAATTACATCACAGAGGCGGTGGAGATGTGAAAATTTGCCGTTATGTTGTGCAAGAAGAAGGTGGCGGAGCAACACCTGATGATACTAAATATGTGATGATATTTTATGGTCTGTCAAATACAGCTTGTTCATCTTTGGCTCAGGTAAACTGGTATACCAGACAAAAAACCGATATTTTTCAAATGGTTATAAATGGTGATGTTGCTGGAAAAACCACAATCATAGACTCGCATTATATTCCGGGTGACCATGGCGATAATGTTTTTCCGGTTAGTACGGCCAAGGCTCAGGCGGCTTGTAATAATGATAATGATAACACGGTTCAGCTGATATTTTTCTAAAAAGGATTATTTGAGTGTTTAAGGTTGAAGATATTAACAAAAGTGCAGAACTTTCCGGGACTAAATCGGCAAGAAAAATCGGTTCAGGTGAAAGTTTTGCTCAATATTTGAATATCGGAAACAATAGTGAAACACAAGGAGTTCGTTCGACGGCGGCAGTAGCATCGGCAGATGCGATTTTTGCCACCCAAATGATAACAGATGAAGAAAAGCGGCAAATACGCGATAAAGTTATAAAAAAAGCCAAAAGCTTATTGGATAAATTGGATGAAATTCGTGATGGTCTATTGGTTGGGGAAATTGCCAAAGATAAATTAATAGAAATATCGCGTTTTGTAAAGCAACGTGATGTAGAAAGTGACGATGAGAGGTTGAATGAAATTTTGAGTGAAATTGAACTCAGAGTGGAAGTGGAGCTTGCTAAGTTAACCAGATAATAAAAAAAAGATGCCATCAAGGCATCTTTTTTATTGGAAAACTAAAATCTAGACATCTAAAGCCTGACGATAAACATCTAAAAGAGCTTCTTGTTCTTCGCGGTCAGCGGCGTTCATCTTGCGTAATTTTATAACGGCTTTCATAATTTTAGTGTCAAAACCGGCAGATTTGGCTTCAGCAAAAATATCGCGAATGTCACCGGATAAGGCCTTTTTTTCTTCTTCCAAACGTTCAATACGTTCAACCAAAGAACGCAAACGATCAGCCGCAATTCCACCAACATCATGTTTTTCTTCGCTCATTTGTAATCTCCTTAAAATTTTTTGTAATTGCTAAACAGATAGCAAATAAAATCGGGTTTGACAAGCGGAAAAATAACCCCTTATTAACTTATTTTTATTATATTATAGGCTGATAGTTTTTTAGGAAAGGAGTTTTTTATGCCTCTAGATACTCGTACCAAAATTTTAGCAACAATCGGACCGTCTTCGGCTACAAAGGAGCAAATTGCAAAATTGATTGATGCCGGAGCAGATGCTTTTCGCATTAATTTTAGTCATGGAACTTATAAAGAACACGAACAGCGAATCAAAATTATTCGCAAATTGGAGAAAGAAAAAGGTCGGCTGATTACGATTTTGGCCGATTTGCAAGGTCCAAAATTGCGAGTAGGAGAGTTTGCAGAAGAAAAAGTTATGCTTAAAGTCGGGCAGAAATTTGTCTTGGATACGAATCCGAAATTAGGTGATGAAAAAAGAGTTTGCCTGCCGCATAAAGAAATTTTTTCAGCAGTCAAATCGGGTGAGATTTTGTTGGTAAATGACGGGTATATTGAGTTAAAAGTTACAAAATGCAGCAAAGATAAAATTGAAACAACAGTAAAAGTCGGCGGTTATATTTCTTCGCACAAAGGAGTTAATTTGCCGGATACCGATCTTAATATTTCGGCAATTACAAAAAAAGATAAGAAAGATATTGAATTTGCGCTGAATCATGATGTTGATTGGATTGGTTTGTCATTTGTACAGAAAGTAGAAGATGTAAAAGAATTGCGCAAATTGGTCGGTAGAAATATTAGAATTATCGCTAAATTGGAAAAACCATCAGCAATTGGTGATTTGGATAATATTGTGAAAGAAGCTGACGGAATAATGGTTGCTAGGGGTGATTTGGGAGTTGAGTGCCCGATACAAACGGTGCCAATTTTGCAGAAAAAAATTGTTAAAATGTGTAGAATGCAGGCAAAACCGGTGATTGTTGCAACTCAAATGTTGGAATCAATGATAAATTATCCGACACCCACCAGAGCTGAAGTTTCTGATGTGGCAACCGCAGTTTATGATGGTGCAGACACAGTGATGTTGTCGGCGGAAACTGCTGCAGGCAAGTATCCGGCTGAAGCAGTTGAAATGATGCATAAAATTATTGGAGAAGTTGAAAAAGATCCACTGTTTTTCGAATTGATGAATTCATCCCGCAAACATCCTTTCATGGCGACGGAAGCGGATGCTATAACTTTTGCAGCATCGGAAATATCGTCGTCTTTGAAAGATGTCAGTGCAATTATAAGTTATACATCATCAGGATTTACAACCTTTTTGACTGCCAGTGAGCGTCCGGCTTTACCTATTTTGGCCTTAACTCCTGATATTAAGATAGCCAGACAATTGGGAATTGTTTGGGGTGTAAAACCGCGAGTTAATAAAGAAAGCTTTAAAAAGTTTTCTAATGTGGAAGCCTGTGCGGTGAAATATGCCAAAGAAGCAGGTTATGCCAAATCAGGTAATCATATTATTATTACTGCCGGTTTTCCGCTGAATTGCAAAGGCAGAACTAATATGATTCATACGGTTTATATTCCGTAAAAGGTTGGTAAAAATGACAAGAGCGATAATTTTGATGATGGATTCTTTTGGAATAGGCGGAGCGCCTGATGCTGACAAGTTTGGCGATGCGGGTGCAGATACTTTTGGGCATATTACGGACAATTATCCGAATTTACGACTTCCCAATTTGGCAAAATTGGGGTTGGTTAAAGCAGCTAATGCGGCCAGTAAAAGCAATCGCAGTCTTTCGGAAGAAGGAGCGGAGATAAATTTGCCGTCAAAATACGGTCATTGTCAAGAAATCAGTTTAGCTAAAGATACGACCTCCGGTCACTGGGAAATTGCCGGTGTACCGGTGTTAAAACCTTGGGGTTATTTTAAGCCGGATTATCCTTCGTTTCCTAAAGAGTTGTTGGATAGAATTTGCCAAAGAGCAGGATTGCATGGTTTTTTAGGCAATAAAGCAGCTTCAGGTACGGTGATTATTCAGGAATTTGGTGAAGAGCATATTAAGACAGGTATGCCCATAGGTTACACATCGGCGGATAGTAATTTTCAGATAGCGGCACACGAAAAATATTTCGGATTGCAAAGGTTGTATGATTTGTGCCAGATTGTTTATGAGGAAGTTAAGCCTTATAACATTGCTCGAGTTATTGCTCGTCCTTTTGTCGGAGAAAAAAACGGAGAGTTTGTGCGCACCGGCAATCGTCATGACTACTCGGTTCCGCCATTGGACAAGACATTGTTGGATGTTGCTAAAGAAAATGGTCGTAAAGTGATAGCGGTAGGCAAAATCAGTGATATTTTTGCCGGATCGGGTGTAGTTGAGAAAAAATTGGCGTCCGGACATCCGGCTTTGTGGGAAAAAACTTTTGAGGCAATGAATGAGGCGCCGGATGGAAGTTTGATTTTCACCAATTTTGTGGATTTTGATATGTTGTATGGTCATCGGCGCAATTTGGCAGGGTATGCTCAAGCTTTGGAAGAATTTGATAAAATGTTAGTGAAATTTGCTAATTTGATGCAAAAAGATGATGTTGCTTTTATTTGTGCCGATCATGGAAATGATCCGACAGCCAAAGGAAGTGATCATACCAGAGAACAAATCCCTGTTCTAATGTTTGGGCAAACAATAAAACCTCAAGATGTCGGTTTGCGCAAAACTTTTTCAGATATAGGACAAACCGTGGCGGAAGTTTTAGGGCTAAAGCTTAAATGCGGAGAATCGTTTTTATGAGTTGGATTGCACCTAATCTAAAGAATAGGCATAACTTTTTTGGCAGAGAAAATGGAGTTAGTCGAGGGATTTTTGCCGGTTTGAATATCAGTCCCAAAGGGTGTGGCAGCAAGACAGAATGGCATCAAAACTTGGAGATTGCGGCAAATTATTTTGGATTGAGCGAACAAAATTTAGTCTTGCTAAATCAAGGTGTTAGCGCAAAAGTTTTTTATGCCGACAAGCCCAGTTGCCTGAAATTGGAGGGCGATGGCTTAGTGACAGACCAACCGGAGGTGATTTTGGCTTTACGCACGGCAGATTGTGCGCCGATTTTGTTGGAAGATGCTGAAAGAGGGATAATCGGAGCGGCTCATGCCGGTTGGCGCGGTGCATTTAAGGGTGTGATAGAAAATACGATAGATTTAATGTTGCAAAAGGGAGCGAAAAGGCAAAATATTGCGGCAGCGGTGGGACCATGTATAGCTCAAAAATCGTATGAAGTTGATAAAGAATTTTATCAAACTTTTCAGCAAAAGGATATGGCTTATGAAAAATATTTTGCGATTGGAGTAAATGATCACTATTTGTTTGATTTGGAAGGATTTTGTGTTGATAAATTGAAAAATTGCGGAATTGAAAATGTTGTGGCAGCGCATAGAGATACTTATGGCAATGAGCTGGAATATTACAGTTTCAGACGATTTACCCATCAAGGAAATGTTAAAGAAAACGGCGGATTTGCGGCGCAAATGTCGGCAATTGTTTTGAGGAAATAGGATATGCGAAGAAAATTGTTGCCTTTTTATGATGAACGAAAGAGTAAAATAGAAATGATCGTTTTGCACTGCACGGCACATACACCGGAAAATATTGTTGAGTCTTTTACCAAACATCGGGTCAGCTCGCATTATGTGATAGGTGAAGATGGGCAAGTGGTGCAAATGGTGGGCGAAAAACATCGAGCATGGCATGCGGGAATTTCTTCTTGGGGTGGAAAGACAGATATAAATTCTCGCTCAATCGGGATAGAGTTAACTTCTCCGACTTTGGGACAAAAACCTTTTAGCCGAGTGCAAAAAGAGGCTTTGATTGATTTGTTGAACAGACTGATAAAAAAATATAAAATTTTGCCGCAAAATATAGTCGGACATTCGGATGTGGCGCCAACGCGCAAGGCCGATCCGGGAAAATACTTTTTTTGGCAGGAATTGGCAGATAAGGGAATAGGTTTGTGGTATGACAAATCGTTTAAGAGCAGTACGCAAGATGATGATGAAAAAGAATTGTTACAAGTAATCGGTTATGATACAACGGACCTGAAAGCAGCCAGATTGGCTTTTTGTCGTCGTTTTATACCAAAAGCAATCGGCTATAAAGAAGATGTGTGGAATATTGAAAAAGACTTGCCGCAAACCATTCAAAACTTCAAAGTGCCGAGCGATTTTAAGGAAGTTTTGAATAATGTTGCTCAGCAATATGCAAGAGCGTCTAAAAAACCTTGCAAAATGTAGGCGGCGGCGTTGGCATCAAGTTTTTGTTTGCGTTTGGCGCGCGACATATCAACTTCGGAAATAAGAAAGTTTTCCACTGCTCTGGAAGATAAGCGTTCATCCCAAAAAATGTAAGGAAGGTCAATTTCTTGAGCTAGTTTAAGAGCAAATTTTTGCACTTTGTCAGCGGTTTCGCCTTTTTCACCATTCATCTGCAATGGTAGACCGTAAACCAAGCCACCAATTTCTTTTTTCGCTATAATTTTTTTAATCTGAGCCAAATCTTTATCCCAAGTGGTGCGTTGAATAATGGTAACAGGATTGGCTGTCATTAATAATAGGTCGGATACGGCGACGCCCAAACGCTTTTCGCCATAGTCGAAACCCATAACAGCCTTACCCTTGGGCAATAAAGATTTAAATTCACGTATTTCCATAAAAAATACTTTAGAAAAATAAGCGCATTTGTCAAGAGGTTGATGATTCCATGTAGTAGCAAAATTAGTTTGACAAGTTGAGCAATTTATAATAGCTTGATTTTGCATCGGCTGATTACCGATGTGAGGTTTAGAACCCTCCCTGTACACGTCTTTTGTGTTATAGACGTTAAATTTTACATGCCTAACAGTTATTTATATAGATGACTGGAAGGCGGTAAAATAAGCCTTGCGGTCAATATACCGCACTATTTGTACAATAGGTTCTAACTTCCAGTCGCCTCTCATCAAGGCGATTTATTTTTAACTATAAAAAGGAAGTTATGATATGAAAAAAACTTTATTACTCGCCGGTGTTGCCGGTACGATGTTTGCTTTCAATGCAAATGCTATGAATGTAAGACCTTATGTTGAAGGTAAAATTTCTCAAAGTTGGCTCAAAGCTGAATATAAAGAGGATGGTTTCGGAAAAGAAAACTTCAAAGATAATGTATTTGGTGGAAGCATCGAATTTGGTGCTAAATTAGACCAATTCAGAGCCGGTTTGGAAGGCTATCTAAATGATGATATGAAAGATAATCTATTAAATGTTGTTCCGGTAGAAGCAAAAACCAAAGGTTTATTCTTAAATGCTTATTATGATATTCCTTTGTCAACAAAACATGTTAAACCTTATGTAGGTGTCGGCGTTGGTTATAGTTGGTTAAAAGAAACTGCCGATATGACAGGTTTGGGTTTCGGTGAAGCAACAGGCAAAGATAAAGACTTAGGTTGGCAACTAGGTTTCGGCATTGCTTATGAGTTAAACAACAACGTTGATTTGACATTGGGTTACAGATATGAAGATTTAGGCAAAATAAAATATTCTGATAACCAGACTGATTTTACCAATCATAAGGTATCATTGGGTTTAAGATATAATTTTTAATTTATCTTAAAAAGTTCTAATTTCATTAAAAAGAAGAGGATACGTGGCAACATGTATCCTCTTTTGGTAACGATTTGTCACGCAAAAACAACTATAAACTTGAGTAAAATTGTCAAGCTGCTAATTGATTTTTAATAAATCAAGGCTATTATCCAATTAATAATTTTTAAGCGAGGGGAAAAAGATGAAATCTAAAATTTTGGCGTTTTGGGCTGTTTTGTTGTTGGCATTACCGGCGAAAGCCGATTTGGCGATAGATGTTTCGGGTGCGATGCGTGATCCGATGCCGATAGCAATACCGGAGATGATTCATGACGGATTTTTTATCGGGCAACAAGGAAGTAAAATTCTCAAGGTTGTTGAGGCGGATTTGGAGCGTTCCGGATTGTTCAGAATTATTGATGAAGACAGCTATATTCAGGAATTTTCTTCAATGAGCCAAGAGCCGGAATTTTTGGATTGGAAAGCTATCAAAGCCCAGGCTTTAGTGCAAAGTGCAATTGAAGAAGGGCAAAACGGGCAATTGAAAGTTTCTTTCCGCTTGTGGGATGTTTATGGTGAGAGTCAGGTTACCGGACAGTCTTATACCACAACCAAAGACAACTGGCGCAGAATTGCCCATGTGATTGCTGATGCCATTTATGAGCATTTGACCGGCGAAAAGGGTTATTTTGATACACGTATTGTTTATGTTTCGGAATCCGGTCCGGCCACCAGAAGAATCAAACGCTTGGCGATTATGGATCAAGATGGCGAGAATCACAAATTTTTAACCAATGGCGCTTCAATGGCTCTGACTCCGAGATTTTCACCAAACTTACAAAAAATTACCTATATGTCATATGCCAACAACTCACCGAGGGTTTATTTGTTGGATATAGAATCGGGCCAACAGATGTTGTTGGGTAATTTTCCGGGTATGACTTTTGCGCCGCGTTTTTCACCGGATAGTTCAAAAATTTTGATGTCTTATGCTTCGGGTGGCAAAACCAATATCTATGAAATGGATTTGAAAACTCGTAAAAGCAAACAATTGACTTATGGTCGCGCTATTGATACCAGTCCGAGTTACTCGCCGGATGGTAGTCAAATAGTGTTTAATTCGGACAGAGCAGGCAATCAACAGCTGTATGTTATGAATGCAGATGGTTCGGATGCCAAACGTATCAGTTTTGGTACCGGAAGATATGCTACGCCGGTTTGGTCACCGCGCGGCGATTATATCGCATTTACCAAAATGGCAAACGGACAGTTTTATATCGGGGTAATGTATCCGGATGGTACGGGTGAAAGATTGTTGGCTTCGGGATATTTGGTTGAAGGTCCGACTTGGTCGCCGAATGGTCGTGTTTTGATGTATTTCAGACAAGATAAAGGCACCGGACGTTCAACTCCGCCGGTAAAGCTTTATTCGATAGATTTGACCGGTTATAATGAGCGTCAAATTATTACTCCGGCTGATGCCTCGGATCCGGCTTGGTCACCGTTGTTGCCATAGACTTAAAAGTTTTCCAGCAGTTTTTTGTAGTAGTCTATAACAACACGGATACGGGGAATATCTTTGGTTTCGCGATGACTTAAAAGATATATTTTAGAGTTTATGTTGCATTTTATTTGGTTTAGGCAAACTAAATCAGGTGACTTTTTAGCCAAACGCAAGGGAATTATTCCAATTCCGCCACCGGATGTGATCATTTCGCTAACAACCAAAGTGCTGTTGGACAAGCAAAGATTTTTGGCTGATTTTGCTGTATCAAATTGTAAAATTTTTAGCCAGTTGCGATTCAGAATCAGACGGTGGTTTTGCAGAACATCTTCCAAAGATTGCGGTTTTGCGTGATTGGCAAGGTAATTATTGGAGACAAAAAATCCGCAAGGGCTTTCCTTAGAAAGCAGGACGATTAAATTTTCATCATGAGGAAAATCACAACTCAGGCACAAATCATAGTCATTAAAACCAATATCTTTTAGAGAATCGAAAACGTCAATCGAAAGAGAAATATCAGAATATTTATCTAAAAAAGATTCTAAAGATTTATTGCTTAAAATTGGTTTAAGTGCACGATTGCAAGCTATGCGAACCTCACCTTTGACGGCTTTTTCTTTTTCTTTGAGAGTGTAGGCTTGTTTGAGAGTTTTGACGATTTGCTCAGCAATAGAAAAAACTTTTTCACCGTAGCGTGTCAAAGAACATCGGCGGTCATTAACGGATATAAGGCGTGAGCCCATTTCATGTTCAAGAATTTCAAGATATTTGTTAAGGGTGTCGATGGAAGTGTTCATATTTTTGGCAGCCATAACTTTACCATCACTGATTTTGACTGCGTAGAGCATAAAAAGTCCTTCTAAATTGAGCAAGTCCTTTTTGCTTAGCAAGACTAATCTCCGTTTTTTAATATTAAGTAGTTTTATTACAAATTAACAACTAATAGGATATATTTATAACAAAGGAATGAGAAATGCAACAATTATATTCAACTTTATGGATAAATATATTTAACTTTACAAGTTTTGATTTAATTAAATTAATTTTTTCTTTACGGATATAGTCTATAATGCGTGGCGGAGAAGGTTTTAATAAGGACGATATTTGTGAAAAAATCAACAACATTAGAAGTGATAAATTTTGCCGGTAATTATAGCAAAAATATTGTTAAAATAATTCACAAAACTTGTGGTGGTAAAGAGGTTTGCTTTTATGCAAATAATAAACAAATTGCTCCATTTTTAGCCAAAGATTTAAATTGGGAAAGATTTAAGAAGCTTTTTAATCTGTGCAATGAAAAAGGGGTTTTTGATTTAAGATTTTGCAATCATATTCCGTGTGTAACATTTAATGCAGCAGCAAAACATATGACCAGAAAATGGCCGCGCGATCATATGGGAATGATAATTTTGGTTGAGGATAAATATCAAAAAGAATTGTGGGAAGGTTTGGTTGAATGGGCCAAAACTTATAATAAACCTAGTGAAATCAGAGCTTTTGCCCGTGTTTTTAAGAATCCGCAAAGTGCTTGCTATAATAAAGGGGTGTCGCATGTGTTCTGGCAGCTTGCTGACGGGAGTTTAGAGCGAGACAACGGTTGGAAAATGCATCAACGAATAGAATCACATGGCGAATTGTTGCGGTATTTGGCTAAATATAGCGGTAAAAGAATTGATAACGGGCAAAGTATGCCAAATGACATGGTGCAGACAATAGTTAGATTTGTTCATTATCTGTATATTCAAGGAATCTCACCACAAAGTTGCGGGGCTTGGGAGGAAATACCATTCAATGGTGGAATAAACTGGGATAACGCCAGTGTTATGAAGGCTTTTGAAGAAGTGGTGTCGCTGATTGAAATTTTGCAAAAGCATCCTAAAATCAAACAAAACTTTGAAGATTTTGAAGATACATTATGCCATAAATTCAAGTTGAATAAATTGTTTGCGCAACCGGAAAAATTAAGAGATTTTATAGGAAAATCGCTGAAACAAATTCGTCATTTTTATTTGGATGAGTTTCATGGGACAACCAAAAGAACAGATTCTTCATCAGCGATATTGTGTGCTGAAGACATTGATTTAAGCTCAAGTAAAAAATTGAGCATTGATGTGAGCAAGCACGTGAAGATATTAAAGCGTTGGGAAAAGAATTTGGTGCGCGAGTTCGGAGCATTGCGCTATAATAATTTTTCAACAACGGTTGATGGACACGCGATAACTTCTTGTGATAGCTATTTGAACTTAAATTATTACATTTTGTGCGATAATAAAGGGCGGTTGTGTTCTCGAAAAGAAAATTTTGATGGTGCAGGTAAAAATAGTGATAATGATGTCACTAATTTTATGGCGAGAGGCAAAAATACGGCGGAAAAAACATCGGCACAATGGGGGTTGCCTTTATCGTATGCCGCCATTGCTTATGGTAAATTGACTGCAAAATTATTGGATAAGCAAGATGTAACGGGCAAGCTTACAAAGCAAGAGAAAAAGCTGTTGGATGAGTGTTTTAATAAAAATCAAGAATATATCAAGCGGACTTATGCTAATATCAGTGGTTGTTTTGAAGATGGTAAAAAGTTTTTGAAAGCTGATGGCAATACTATTGAGCCGTTTCACAAACCGGAAGCCTATCAAGCGGTAACATCAGAATTGAATACAAAAAAATTCTGCTTTATACCCGGAGTGAATGATCACTTGGGTTGGGATGCAGCAAAGTGTTATGAAGCCTCAAAGTTGTTTTTGCAAAACTTGCAAAGAATGCGGCGTTAGACTTTGTAAGGCATATTTTTGTATATAAGTTCGCTGATGCAATTTGGTAAAATTGAGACAAACCAGGCTCCGAGGCGCATCGGCCAAGGAAAAGCGATTAGTCCGACGTTTTTTTCAACACGTTTAGCAATAAGACAAGCCGCTTTGTCAGCCTCCATAAAGAAAGGCATCGGGCAGGTGTTTTTGTCAGTTATACGCGAACGGACGAATCCGGGCGCCAAAACTGATACTTTGATGTTGTGTTTTTTAGCCAAATCTATACGTAAAGCCTCACCCCAAGCCTTGACGCAGGCTTTGGTTGCTGAGTAGGAAGGACAGGCGGGAAGGCCGTGATAACCGGCTATGGAAGCAGTTATAACGATATGTTTGGGCTGGGAGGAAGGAGTATTTTTTAATATTTCAATCGCAGGCAGCACCGTGTTAACGACTCCTCCGACATTGATGGCAAAAGTGTGACGAATGTTTTCGGGAATTTCTTGGGTAGTGGAAACACCGGCATTGGCAAAAATCAAGTGAAGAGGAGCTTTTTGGTTGCAGGATATAATCCATTTTTCGGTTGCAAGAGCGTCAGTTACATCTAAAACTTTTTCTAAAACCTGTGCGCCAAGCTCACGGCATTGGTCGGCTACATTTTTTAGTCGCTCGGCATTGCGCCCGCAAAGAAAGAGGTTTGTCACACCGGATTTGGCATAATGCAAAGCTAAAGCTTCACCAATTCCCGATGATGCTCCGGTAATTAACACATTTTGGTATTTGCTCAATGATTTGCTCCTTGAAAAATTTTTATTTTTGGGTAAGTATATTGTAAAAACAATTTACAAGAAAAGGAAGACTACATTGAGTATAGCAAGCATGACCGGTTTTGCAAGGGTTAACGGACAATTTGTCGCAAATGATGAAGATATAAATTGGATTTGGGAAGCCAAAAGCGTTAATGGTAAGGGTTTAGAGCTCAAGTCACGATTGCCTTTAGGGTTTGACGATCTGGGCATGGTTTTGAAAAATGAAGCGGCAAATTATTTGAATCGCGGCAATATAAGTGTAAATTTGGAAATTGTTTCGACCCAAAATCACAAAAAAGCGATAATTGATGAACAGCTGTTGGATGAATTGGCACAAAAAGCGATAAATTTAAGTGAGAAGTTTGTGGGAAAAGTAGCCTTACCAAATGCGGCAGAATTGTTGATGGTAAAAGGCGTGGTTGAAATGCAAGATAATGATTTGAGTGAAGAAGATCAGGCGGCCTTGAAGCAAAAAATTCTTGCAGATTTTACTAAGTTGTGTCAAAATTTACGCGCTGAAAGAATGGTTGAGGGGCAAAAAATTGCAGCAGCATTGCAAGAGCTACTCAACAAAATTGAAGCAATAGTTACTCAAATTGATGCTAAAGCTGAAACCTTACCGGAAAAATGTAAACAGAAGCTGGAGGAACAATTAAAACAGTATGTTAATGAGTTGGCAATAAGTGAAGACAGAATTGCTCAAGAAGTGGTTTTGTTGGCAACAAGAGCCGATATAAGAGAAGAAATCGATCGTCTGAAAGCTCATGTTCAAGCTGCCCGAGAATTATTGAGCAAAGATGAGGCGGTGGGACGCAGATTAGACTTTTTGTGTCAGGAGTTGAATCGGGAAGCTAATACTACTTGTTCCAAGTCGGTTGATATTGAAATTACTAACTGGGGTATGGAGCTGAAAGTATTAATTGAACAATTTCGCGAGCAAGTTCAAAATATTGAATAAAGGGAGATAAAAATGGACGAGATTATTGATCGTTTGCGTAAAGTTAGAAAAGGTGCTATGTTTGTGATTGAGGCCCCTTCTGGTACCGGCAAGGGTACGGTTATTAAAGAGATCTTGAAAAACGATAATAATATAAAATTTTCGGTATCGGTGACAACCAGAGCTCCCAGAGTAGGCGAAGAAGAAGGCGTTGATTACTATTTTGTTACTGATGAGCAGTATGATGAATTTTTGAAACAAGATGCTTTTTATGAATGTGTTGATTCGCAATACGGCTCAAGATATGGAACTTTGCGTTCGGAAGTTGACAGCTTTATTAATGTCGGACAAGATGTTTTGTTTGATATGGACTGGGCCGGCGCTCGCCAAATGAAAGAAAAAGCCGGTGATGATGTGGTTACAATTTATCTGTTACCGCCGTCAGTACGCGAATTGCGTCGTCGTTTGGAAGGTCGAGGAACTGATAGCCAAGAAGTTATTGATAAGCGTATGAGTATTATTTTGGACAAGATAAGTCACTGGGATGAATTTGACTATGTTATAGTTAATGTCAGCCTGCAAGAAACAGTTACCAAAATCCAAAAAATTATTTCCGGTGAAAGAATGCGGCGCGTAAGACAAATCGGACTGAAAGGATTTGTCAAAGAACTGGTCAAAGAAGCCGAGGAAAATTAAAGTTTGTTTTTAACTTTTTGGCGTTGAGTTTCGGTCATAGCTTGGTATACACGCATGGCGTTTTGTTCGGCGTTAGTAACATTGAGAGTGGCCGCTTTTTTGTAGAGATTAAAAGCTTCGACAAAATCCATCGTAACACCAACACCTTTGGTATACATCCAAGCCAAAATTTCGATAGCTTTAGGGTCTTGATTGCGTACTCGATTATAAATTTCGTTTAATTCGAGAGGAGTTACCTGATTTGATTTTACGGCGGCGATGGTTTTGAGCCATTGATAATGGCGGGCTTTCGCCAAAGCATCCAGATGGTCAAAATCTGAAGACAATTTGACTTTTTGATTAGGTGATAACAGTTTTAGCTGAGAAGGTGAAGGGGCTTCTTGAAGGTCTTCTTCATCAAGTAACAGGATGGGTTGATGACGATTTTTAACAAACAAAGGAAGATAGCCCGAATTGTTGGAACGAATAATGTCACGATAAATATCATCAAGGCTGGTAGCGTGTCCATCTTGCGCTGCCAACAATATCATCATTACCAACAAACAAAATATTTTATGAAGATTCACCATCATAAACAGCCGTATATATCTTAATTAAGCGTTGCAATTATAGCGACTTTCGGTTATATAGGTCTATAAGTTTTTGTGCTTTATAAACAAAATAAGAAAGGGCAAAGTCTTGAAAAAAATATTTGATTCTGTGGTTGATTTGGTGGGAAAAACACCGATGTACCATTTCGCAAAACTAGGTAAAAGATTGGGTTTGGCGGCGAATATTTATGGCAAATGCGAATTTTATAATCCGTTGTTTTCGATAAAAGATCGCTCCGCTAAACAGATGATAGAAAAGGCTTTGGTCGGCAAAAATTTGGCAGAGATAGTCGTAGTTGAAGCGACATCGGGCAATTTGGGTGTGGCGATGGCGGCAATTTGTGCGCAAAAAGGGGTCAAAGCTATGGCGATTATGCCGGAAGATACAGCAATTGAAAAAGTTAAGATGATTAAATATTTTGGCGCAGATGTTATTTTGACAGCAAAAGAAGATGGAATGAGCGGAGCAATTGCCAAGGCTGAAATGTTGGCGCAAAAATCACCTAATGTGCTATGGCTCAAACAGTTTGAAAATGAAGGCAACAAAGAAGCCCATTTGTTTCATACGGCGGTAGAAATTTGGGATGACATGAATGGCGAAATAGATGCATTGATTTCGGCGGTAGGTACAGCAGGGACATTGAGCGGAACGGCGCAAGCCCTAAGAAGTTCGGTTGCCGAATTGAAAGTAGTAGCAGTGGAACCTTTGAGCAGTAATGTACTTAATGGCGGAAGCAAAGGTACACACCGAATTCGCGGAATTGGTGCAGGATTTGTACCACCTTTTTATGATGAAAAAAATGTTGATGAAGTAAAAGATGTAGCAGATGATGATGCCTGGGATATGGCAAAATTGGTGGCACAAACGGAAGGTTTGCCGATTGGGGTATCGGCAGGAGCAGCCATGGTTGCGGCAGTTGAAATGGCACAAAATGAGGATATGAGAGGTAAAAATATTGTGGTGATATTACCGGACGCCATTAATAATTATATTTCGGAATTGTAGTTTTT
The DNA here is from genome assembly GCA_902799835.1 of uncultured Pseudomonadota bacterium. Taxonomy (GTDB): domain Bacteria; phylum Pseudomonadota; class Alphaproteobacteria; order RF32; family CAG-239; genus CAZU01. Next base: position 134,030 of record CADCCF010000001.1, on the reverse strand, counting down.
GAGATTATTTATGTTACTTTTGTGAGTACAAAAGTAACCAAAAAACGTCGGACAATTCGGTCTCGGGTTTTTATGCATAAACGCACCTCCGCTGAACTCGCAGGCGACTTTAAGCGCCCACTCGGACATGCAGCGGAATTAGCTGATAGCGGTTGAGTTTATGTATAAAAACTTTTTCCTCGCCCTCATAATGTCCGAAAAGAGAGGATTTGGCGCGCAATCCCAAATCCTGATAACTAAATATTGTCATGCTTGTGGCGAGTGCAACGAACGGAGCTTAAGCATCTTCGGATTATTTAAAATTTACAAAAAAACACCGACTGTTTGGTCGGTGTTTTGAAATATTTGATTTTTTTAAGGATTTTGTTGATTGGCTTGAGCCTCTTTGTCAGCACAATATTTATCAATAAAATCATACAATTCTTGAATGTCGCGCTTGGGTTTGTTTTCCTCGCCTGCTTGCGGTTGAGCGGCAGGTTTGGGAGTTTCGCTCAAATTAGCACCGCCGACACCACGCAAACGAGCTAACATATCAGCAGAAGATGGTTTATTTTCTTCGGTCATGGTTGTCTCCTATTGAATTTTCCAAACTTTTTCAGTGATAGCTTTAACGCCTTCATCGCCATAAACATCATGAATTTCTTCAAGCATGTCATACAAGGCATCGGGCAAAGTGTCATCAACCGGAATTTCATCAACTTTGGTAACATCGCACATATAAGATTGAGCGATATCATCTTCGGTATCACCTTCGCGTTTCATTTCGATAATCATTAACTCGGGAGAGGCGAGCAGCTTGGGGCGCAAATCATCAACAATATTGGTAAAAATCAAAGCCTTTTTGCCATTGCGAATAAGGATGCCGCAGTTGCGTCCATCATACAAAAACTCGGCGGTATCAATGGGTTCATCATCAAAAACAAAACTCAGCCCATATTGGCCGTCGTTTTCCAAAATTTCAAATTCATCTACCAATAGTTTCTCAATCATTAAGTGCTCTCCTTTGTTAAGTTAAAATAAAAAATAATTATGCTCAGGCTGGCAACAGCCTGAGCATAAAAGAAACCAAATTATCTTGTGGGTACATTGTTTCCGGTAGCAGCATTTGCCCATCTTTGTAATTTTGTTTGACGGTTTTGTTGTCTTTTCAAAACTCCTTCTGCGTATCTACCACGTACCATTATAGCAGTTTTTTTACAGCTGGTAATAGTGTCGCCAACAGCTTGTCTAGCAGAGTCCACTTTTGCTGAAATATTTCTTACCAATTTCCTTCCAAGATCCACTCCACCATTATAGACTGTTTCAGCCTTTTCTTTAAAATCTTTAGCTTTATCAATAGCAAAAGTACGTACGGGCTGTATGACTTTATCGTTAGCTACCTTAGCGCCTTGAACAATTCCATCCGTTGCGTATTTTGCAGGAGAAGTGATAACGCCAAGAGCAAAAAGGCCAACTTTTCTACCTTCTCTTAAACTCTTTGTCAAGAAAGCTTGACGATTGTTGCTGGCAATCTTTCTTTTTTGTAGCCTGATATTTTTTCTTGCTTCGTGATTTTCCTTTCTGATGACTTTTTTGGAGCCGTTCAATTTTTTTAATTGATCACTTGAAAGATTTAAGGCTGTCATTTCCTTGGCATATTTTCTATCAATTTCCTCTTTAATTTCTTTACCATCAGTTTTTTCAAAACTGGTAAGATTCATTATGTTATGCCTAAAAGCTTTTCTTCGTAACTCTCTGGCTTGGTCTTTTTTAATTTTAAATGCAGCCTTTAATTTTTTGTTTTCAGCAATGGTGTTTTCGTAGCCTTTTATTGCTGATTGGTGACCTCTGTTGCTTTTAGCAACATCCTTACCTTCCTTATTTTGAATCGGTTTAGTGTCTTTGCTATCTCGGTTTTCTTTTGAAAATATATTAAAAAATTTCATGATACCCTCCATATATTTGTAAGTTACGCGAACTTGGTCTGGTTCGCCTCTTGTAACTTTAATATATCATATTTTTTGTCTAAAAGCAACAATTTTAGTTATCAGAGATTCTATAAATACATCATTAATATTTGGTTAATTTGTTGAATTTTAAGGAAATAAAAGGTGAATCGGTATTGTTACAGATTTGTTAAATATGTAACAGATAAAAAACGCTTGCAAAATAAAAAGAAAAAGTTTAATAAATAGCAAGATCTTGCGGAGAGATGGCAGAGTGGTCGAATGCGGTTGACTCGAAATCAATTGTACTCTTTACGGGGTACCGGGGGTTCAAATCCCTCTCTCTCCGCCAATTTAATTAAAAAGACACCAAATTGCGGTGTCTTTTTTTATGGCGTCGAGCCGCGCAGACAGCGCAAGCCTGCAATTCTGTGGGTTTTTATGCGTTGACTATGAGATATAACCCTCAAAAGCCCATTTTTTGATAGTCTCGGGCAAAAACACCGCCTTTGTGGCGATGTTTTATATGATTAACGACTATTAACCAAGTGCTGAATAATTGGAATTTCCAATTCTTCAGGGGTAATGCCGGCATGATTCGAGATATAGTATTTAACATCGCGGTTTTGATGTAAACCATAATCGGCTGTGGCCAATGCCATAAAGTCACCTATGAAGCGGACTGGTTCTTTCGCATGCAAGTAATCGCGTTCAAATTCTTGTTTTGTAAGCAATTTGAACCATTTGCCAAAGTGTTTGTTAAACATAGCTGGAAATTCAGCTATTTTTTCCGGTTTAACAAACAGTGATGCACAACGAGCCTCGATAGAAATTGGATGCAATAAAGATTGCTCTATGTCTGGAAAATCAGTCAAGAACAACGGCTTTACCAATTTGTGACCATGATCCGCTGTTATCAAAACCTCGGTTTTATTCACGATTTGTACCAAGGCTTTTCCAACCTTTTGCTCCATGTCACGCAATAGTGTTTTTACATTATCACTATTTTCGCCAAATTCATGCAAGGCAGTATCCGGTTCAGTCCAGTATGCGTAAATGTATGCATCTGTTTCGCGATTGCAGGTATCAACAATTTGTTTTAGCCAATCTTCGAAAGTTTCAGCACCCCCAGGAATAAACGCAGGCATTATTTCAAATGCACGTCTGCCATTAGCATTCATTTGTTCTACAACAGAGGTCTTGCCTTGCAGTTTATCGGCAAGTGATGGTATTTTGGAAGCCTCGCCAGTATAGTAGTTTTTATTAAAAAACACCTCGATAACTTCGTCTGTTTCAGCGAAGTATTGTGACCAGCCAATAAAACCGGTTTCCCATGGCATTTTGCCGGTGCGGTATGCGGTTGTTGCTGCCACAGTTGTAGCAGGAATAATCGCAGTTTCAACATCAGTCAGATGGTTAGCAAAGAACCCATCTTTATCCAACAGTTTTTTAACAATAGCAACACCCATGCCGTCCAGAATCATAACCAGGCGGTTTTTACCACTATCGTTTTGCATTTTTTTCAATCTTTCTAAGATTGCCATTTTAATATCCTTATCCCAAACCCTGCCAATTTTTGATTCAGATGTACCAAAAACTAAAAACCTCAAAAAGAGGCATGGGCGGGGTTACTCCGCAAAAGCGTCGTTGACTGCGCTCATTCGCTTTCGCTCACCGGTGCGCTTCCGTTCACCTTTCGCTTGTACTCGAACCCACTTTGTGGTTTCAAACCTGTCAGATGCATCAAAAAACCCAAAGCCTCAAAAAGAGGCTTTTGGTTTTTTGGCGCGCCCGGCGGGGTTCGAACCCACAACCCTCAGCGTCGGAGGCTGATACTCTATCCAATTGAGCTACGGGCGCATATTTTTGAGTATGCATATTCTCTTTATACTCTTTTGAGGCAAAATGCCAGTAAAATTTTTGTTTGGGCGCAAAATTATAAAAATCGCTTGCATTTGAAGAGGTTTTTGCCTAATCTTGGAGCAAGTTTGTAAGCGAAGAGATAATTTTATGAAACCGACTTCAATTTTGGGACGCTATGTTAATCGTCAGCTGATATGGAATTTTTTGGCCGTGTTGCTGATGATTTTGGGTGTTATATTTTTGTTTGAGATGGTCGAACGAATTAGACGCATGTCTAACGTTCCGGAATTCGGATTGTTGTTCGCTTTTCAGATGGCAATAGCCAGATTGCCCAAAACCGGAGAGCAGGTTTTCCCTTTTGTGATGATGGTTGCTGCAATGATAACTTTTTGGCGGCTCGGTAAAACCAGTGAATATGTTGTAATGAGAGCGGCCGGAGTTTCGGTGTGGAATTTTTTGGTGCCGATTTGTTTTGCTACAGCTATCGTCGGAATAATTAATGTTATGGCGGTTAATCCTCTGGCTGCCGAGCTATACGGAATGTATGAAACACTGGAAAGACGTATGGATACCAAAGATCCGCATGCGATGATGTATTCAGAGCAGGGATTGTGGATTAGAGAAGCTTTGGATGACGAAAAAACTATGGTGATGCATGCTCAAAAATTGCAGCATGAAAACGATGGACTGCTTTTGCGCGGTTTGAGCATTATTGAGCTGGATAACAAGGCAAGGCCGTTACGTCAGATAGAGGCTTTTGCCGGAGTGTTGAGCGAAGGATTTTTCAGCCTGAAAGATGTGAAAATATATCGTGCAGGCAATCCGGTAAAAAAACTCAGTGAAATGAATTATAAAACGATACTTGATGTTGATAAAATTGAAGAAAGTTTTGCTGAACCGGAGGCCATATCTTTTTGGAGTTTGCCGGCGGTTATTCATTTTTATGATAAGTCAGGTTTTGCAGTGCAAAGACATGAAATGCGTTTTTGGTCGTTGGTTATTTCGCCGCTGTTTTTGGTTACAATGGTGTTGGTTGCTGCCGTGTTTGCGTTACGCCCGTCACATCGTCGCGGCGGGATTATGTTTTTGATTGTTGGTGGTATAATTGCCGGATTTTCTACCTATTTTATGTCGCAGTTGGTTTATGCTATGGGGGTCAGTGGCGGATTGCCGGTATGGTTGGCGGTTATTGCACCTACGATTATTGCCGGCTCAATAGCGACATCAATTTTGTTGCAAATTGAAGGCGAATAAAAAGTACTTGAAAAATAGAAAAAATGTTGTATAACGCGTTTGTGAAGTTTTTGACACCCCTGGAGGTCAAAAACATGGTAAATAATTTGTTTTAAGGATGTAGAAAATGATTACATTTAATGCTGAAAAAAGAGAAAAAGCAGGTAAGGGGGCAGCTCGGGCATGTCGTCGTGAGGGTCGTATTCCTGCTGTTATCTATGGTGGAAAACAAGAGCCGATTATGGTTTCGTTGCACCCCGTAGAGTTGGAAAAGGCTTTGGACGATAAAGATTTTTACAAATCAGACATTGAAGTCGTTTTAGGCGGCAAAAAGATGACTGTTGCTTGTAAAGATGTTCAGTTTCATCCGGTTTCTGACAAACCTATTCATGTTGATTTTATCAGAAAATAGGTTTTAATTGATGAGGTTAAGGCAGAGGATAGCTCTTAACTGTTCTCTGCTTTTTTTGTTTTTTGGGATGGATTTTGCGAAATGTTCTTAATAGTTGGTTTGGGCAATCCGGGAAAAGATTATGAAAATACTCGCCATAATGTTGGGTTTATGACGGTTGATGCTTTGGCAAAAGAATATGGTTTTGGGGTATTTAAAGAAAAATTTGACGGATTGGTGGCTGAAGGCGAGATTGCCGGCGAAAAAGTATTTTTGTTAAAGCCGCTGACTTTTATGAATTTGTCGGGTAATTCTGTGGTAAAAGCCGCTAATTTTTATAAAATATTACCGGAAAATGTGGTGGTTGTGCATGATGATATGGATTTGCCGATAGGTAAGATTAAGGCCAAAATCGGTGGTGGATCGGGCGGGCATAATGGTATAAAATCAATTGATGCAGCAATTAGTCCTCAATATAACCGCGTGCGAATCGGAATAAATCACGCAAGTGGTGATAGAAACGATACTAAAGATTTTGTGCTGTCACGCTTTGGCAAGACCGAGCAGCAAGAGGTGACTTTGTGTATAGAAACAGTTTGTAAAACCATTAATGTTTTGCTGAATAAAGGCGTGAATGAATATTCGTCATTGTTGGGCATGATGACGAAAAAAAGCTAAAATTGAGTGAGATTTTCTTCTTCAATATCGGGAATAACACCGTGATGTTGAATTTTTTGGCCGGAAGGGGCGTGAAAATAACCATTGGTCACGGCTAACACGCTGGTTGATGGTAAAATTATCAGTTTTTGAAGAGTTCCTTTGCCGTAGGTTTTTTGACCTTTGATAACAGCGCGACTTTGCTCCTGCAAAGCAGCTGCTAAAATTTCGGCAGCAGAAGCGGTTTGTGAATCGGTCCAAATTTCAATAGGCTTGTTTGAAAATATTTCATCAGAGTCGGCGGAATAATAAACTTGGCTGAATTCATCTTTTTCTGAGGTTGAAACTATAATACCTTCGCTCAAAAACAAATCAGCAACTTTAATAGCAACACTCGCCATACCGCCAGGGCAGTTACGGATATCAATGATTAATTTTTCCGCTTGAGGGTATTCAGCCATAGCGCTGGTTAATTCATTGAAAGTTTGTTTGTTGAAAGCAGTAATTTTGACATAAAGCACATCATCATCAAGTAAGCGAGAACTCCAATGACGTTTGTTGCGTTTAACAATGCCTTCAGCTTCATCTAAGCTGGAATAAAATTCGGAATTGTCATCCAAAACTTTTAAGATACCTTTAGCCATTTCATCAGTGATTTTGAAACTTTTTTCGTCGGCTTTGGGAGAAGCAGTCTCAGCTGCAGATATAATTTTAGCCGCTATATCACCATAGGTTTTTGCATCATTAGGGTTGTCAGGTTTTCGCAGAACTTTGATAACTTTTCCTTGATAATATAGGGTAATGCGAGTGTTGTCATCGGCCACGCGCAATTGAGGATCTACAGAAGAGATGTTTTTAAGGGAAGCTGAAGCTAATTGGGCAATAGTAATTTCGTTAATGTAAGCGGTTTTGATTTGGGAATAGATGTTTTGCCAGTCAGTTGCGTCATCAGCAAAAGCTGTTGAAATTGAAAAAAACAGGGCAAAAATCAATAAAAATTTTTTCATGAAATGACGGCCTGCAGAACAGTGTGATCAGAAGGTTTGGAGCCTTGTCGCGGGTTTTTGTTGACTTCAATATTGCAAAGGCGGTCTAAAGCAAAGGCGTTCATCCATAAGTAGTCAATGCGCATACCCATATCATTGGGAAAAGAAGCTCCGGCATAATCCCAAAAAGTGTAACCGGTATCAATAGGGTGGATTGCGCGGAAAGCATCATAAAAACCCAAAAGTTCAAAAGCTCTTAGCCGTTGTCGCACTTCGGGGCGGAAGAGGGCATTACTCTTGAATGCTACGGGGTCATAAACATCTTTAGGCGTTGCAATTACATTAAAATCTCCGCCGAGGATTATCGGTTGACGCAGTTCTAAAAGAGTTGCGGCATGATTGTAAAAAGCTTCCATCCAACGCAATTTGTATTGCCATTTTTCAGTATCATCAGGATTATTATAGGGAGGGTTGCCGTTGGGAAGATAAATCGATGCAACACGGTAAGTTGTATTATTAATGGTAATATCAGCTTCTAAGTAACGAGAGTTTTCATCAGTAAAATTGGGAAGATTTTCGTGAATTATTTTAATTTTATGGTGACTCAATATAGCCACGCCGTTATAGCTTTTTTGACCTAAAATTTTGGTTTCATATCCCAAGGTTTGTAATTCAAAAAAAGGAAAAGAGTTGAAATCGGATTTTATTTCTTGAAGCAATACAATGTCAGGTTGTTCGCTTTTCAACCAGGATGATAGATTTTCAAGACGAGCGTTAATAGAGTTGACATTATAAGTGGCAATTTTCATTTGTTGACTCTTTTTTAGAAAATTTGATATAAGATTAGTACAATATTTTTTTAAACTTGGAAAGCGAAAAAAATGACTCTTGCAAACTATGCCGTGCATAATGAAGAATCTAAGGGAAGATTGTATCCTGATTATGATAATATTAATCGTTCAGAATTTCAACGCGATCGCGACAGAATAATTCACTCATCGGCCTTTCGTAAATTGGAAGGAAAAACCCAGGTTTTTGCGTATCATGAAGGGCGAAACTATCGCACCAGATTAACCCACAGTATTGAAGTTGCACAGATAACCAGAACTTTGTGCAAGAGTTTGGGATTGAATGAAGAATTAGGTGAAGCCATTGCTTTGGCGCACGATATCGGTCATGCTCCTTTTGGTCATGCCGGTGAACGCGGGTTGAATAATTGTATGAAGAAATTTGGTGGATTTGATCATAATATCAATTCGCTGAAAATTATGACGGAGATTGAAACACATTATCCTAATTTTAAGGGTTTGAATCTGACATGGGAAACTTTGGAAGGTACCGTTAAACATAACGGACCGATTAAAAAAGTTACATCCGATTGGTTAAAAAATTTGGATAAAATTTTTCCGATGGATTTGAAAAATTATCCGTCATTAGAAGCACAGGTGGCGTCATTTGCGGATGATATAGCTTATAACAACCATGATATTGATGATGGATTCCGGGCCGGATTTTTTTCAATAAAACAACTTTGTGAGCTTGAATTTATTGATAAGATTATCAGCAAGTTTGATAAAGAAAACAAAAATTGTGCCGATGAATTGCGGATTTATGCAATTACGCGGTCGCTTATCAGTGCAATGGTGTTTGATTTGCTGGATACCACAAAAGAAAATTTGCGTAAAAACAAAATACAAACACTCAATGATGTGCGAAAGCAAAAAAGTTTTACAGCTGATTTTTCTGAGCAAATGCGTAAAAAAATTGCCGAATTGCATAAGTTTTTAACTAAGAATTTTTATACTCACAGTAACATTGCACGCATGGACATGAAGTCACAAAAGATTGTGGAGGATTTGTTTGAAGCATTTATGGCTAATACAAAAATGTTGCCACTGGACTTGCGTAAAGTGGTTGATAATGCTTCATCGGATAAAGAAAAAGCTGATGTCATTTGTACATATATTGCTAATATGACGGATGCTTTTGCAACAGAGGAACATCAAAAATTATTTAATGTCAGTTATCGTTTTTAGCTCGTTAAGGGATTATAAAGCTTTTTTTTGTATAACGGATTAAAGTGTCATAGTTTTAAGTTGAGGAGCGGTTAGTTATGCTGGATGATTTTCGCGATGAAGAACTTAATAATTCGGGTGAATTTTTAGACGAGTTTCGTCAAAGATTGAACTCGCGACCTCTGGATAGCGTTGACGAGCATCGTGCTACGGTTGGCAGGTCACAGCAAATTTTTTTGAGCGCTTTACTCGGTATCGGACTGGCGGGTGTGGTCAGTTGGTTTATATTTTCTCCAGAATATGCAAAGATTGAAAATGCAGACATTCCGGTTGTGCGTCGTCCGCAAACGGCCGTAAAGGTTCAACCTGCAGAACCTGGGGGAATGGAAATCTTAAATCAAGATAAAACGGTTTATGACATAGTAGAGAAAAAAGATGTGTCCGAAGAGAAGGTGGAAAGCATATTGCCTCCTCCGGAAGAACCGGTTTTGCCGATTATTGAAGATAAAAAAGAAAATGTCGATGTTGTTCAGGCAGCTGAGGAAATATTAAAAAATAAACAAGAAAAAGCGGAAGAACAAGTTGTTGTGGTCCAAAAAGAGACGGTAGAAGTTAAAAAAGTTGAGGAGCAAGCAAAGGTTCCTGAAAACAAGGAAATTGTTGAGCAAAAAGAATCAAAACCGGCTGAAAAAACGGTTGCTGAAAACAAACCAGAAAAGAAAATTGAGCCGGTTAAAGAGCCCGAGGTTAGAGACATTCCGTTGGGAGTTTGGCAAATACAATTAATGTCTTCGCCAAATGCCAAAGCTATTGAAAAGTCTTGGTCAGATCTTAAGCTGAGATACCCTTCACTTAAAGCTTTGCCGCATGAGGTTGAAAAAGCTGATTTAGGTGCTAAGGGAATGTTTTATCGGTTGAAGGCTGGTGCTTTTGTTGACAGAAGTGATGCAGATAAACTATGCGATGCTATTAAAAATTCTGGTGGAACTTGTTTGGTAAAGAAAAAGTAATGATTATAAACGCAATTTTAGCTATAACAGCAGTTTTTGTATCTTTGATTGTTCATGAGATAGCGCATGGATATGTGGCTTTGCGACTTGGCGATGACACTGCCAAAAACCAAGGGCGCTTAACTTTCAATCCGCTTCATCATATAGATTTGTTTGGTACAATAATTTTGCCATTGTTGCTGTATTTTTCAAAAATCGGGTTTGTTTTCGGTTGGGCAAAACCGGTGCCGATTGATTATTCAAAGATAAAAGGGAGTAAGAAAAATCTGATTTGGGTTGCTTCAGCAGGAATATTGGCGAATTTAGCTTTGGCTGTAATTTCGGCGTTGTTATTGAAATTTTTGTTATGGTTGCCTCATTCGTTTGTGGGTAGTGTTTTGGCGATGTTTTGTTTCCAAATGATTTTTATTAATTTAATACTAGCAGTATTTAATTTATTACCTATTCCACCCTTGGACGGTTCCAAAATTCTTTTAAGTTGGACAGAGAATCGTTGGATTCAAAAATATATGAGATTGGAAGAATATGGTTTGGCCTTGGTGGTGTTTTTGATGTTTATTTTACCGGCTTTATTGCTGGCTTTTGATGTTAAATTTAATCCTTTGGTTTCGGTGGTCAAATCGGTTACGAATTGGTTGATGAAGTTTATTGTTCAAGGAATATAGGATATGGATAAGGAGCAAGGAGCGGCTTTTTTATCTTGTGAAGGAAAGACACTGACGGATGAAGAAAAAAGATTATTTGAAGTTTTTCGTCCGGCTGGTGTGACCCTATTCGCTCGTAATATTGAAAATAGCAAACAGGTACAGAAGCTAATCAAGCAAATCAGAGAAGTTGCCGGTGATGATGTTTTAATTGCAGTTGATCAGGAAGGTGGTCGGGTTCGACGCTTAAAAGAACCAGAGTTTATGGCTTATGTTGCACAAAAACAAATCGGCGAACTACCTTTAGCGCAAGCTAAGAAAATGGCAAGGTTACAGGCCGAACTTATCAGTAGAGATTTGAAAAATTTAGGCATAGATATTAATTTTGCTCCGGTTTTGGATGTTATGCATGAAGATACAACTGATGCCTTGCGCAGTCGTTGTTTTTCGTCAGATGTAAAAGTTGTCTGCCAATTGGGAAAAGAGTCGGTTAAAACCTACATTAAATCGGGGATTATTCCTTGTATTAAGCATATGCCGGGTCATGGTTGGGCAGTTTGTGATCCCCATCTTGGTCTACCGGTGATTGAAAAATCGCTGACTGAGCTTAATGATGAATTTGAACCATTTAGAGTTTGTAGTTTTTCGCCTATGGGTATGACAGCTCATATACTGCTTTCTAAAATTGATGATAAAAAGCCGTTGACGCAAAGCGCTAAGGGAATAAATAACATTATACGCAAGGAAATAGGTTTTGACGGATTTTTGATATCTGATGCCATTGATATGCATGCACTGAAAGGAAGTATTGCCGAAAAGGCAAAATATTCTTTGGAGGCCGGATGTGATGGTGTATGCTATTGTATGGGAAATATTGATGAAATGAGGGAATTAGTGCAAAATTGTCCAAAGTTATCCGATGTAGCAAGACAACGGCTAGACAAAGCCAAACAAATTTTGCATAATAAGTTGAATAATAGGAGTGATGAAAAGCGCAAACAATATTGCCTAATGTCGCAAGGAGTCGCTGCCTATGATGAAAAATATGATGCAACGGAAGTGTTGCATAGATTACAAAGGAAATCGCAATGTTAGTATGGATTCTAATTATTTTTGCTTTAGCTATGGTTTTTGGCATTATAAAAGTCGAAAATTTGAAAGAGTGGTATGCTAAAGCTGTTGAAATTATTCAAGCTAATTTGAATAAAAACAAAGCAGGAGAGAAAAAAGAGGCTGAAACAAAGTCTCAAGACGAAAATAAGGCTGAATAAAAAATTATTTTGTATTTTATGTGGCTTTTTGGTTAGTTATATGATATAATATAACATATGAAAATCTGAAGTATTGGATTTTAGTTCAACTCTGTAAGGAGAATCCTTATGACGGTGAGTGCAACGCGTAAAGTAAGTATGTCTTCGCCAAATCGAGTTATGAAAACAGGCGGTAGGTCTGAGACGGTGGAAGATATTGATACTAATAACAATGTTTTGGTTCGTGACGATAATCAAGACGATTCTTCGCAACGGCAATTTTCTTCCAAACAACAAGCAAATTTTTCTTCGTATGAACACAGCGTTTCTACCAGTATAGAAGCGTTGGCTCTGTCTGGTATGTTAGAAGACAGTGATGAAGAAAAATCTTCATCCAACAATAGAAATGTTAATGTGTATACAAATAATCAATCTATTGTTAAGGATGAAGATGTAGAGAGAATCGGTCGCAGTTATCTAAAACGATTTTATGAAGAAAATGAGCCTATAACCGATGTGAATGAGTTGGTTTAGGTATTTATTCATTTACAACAATTGTTTCGCTGGAAGCTATTTGTTCTTGAGTATAATAGTCATACATTATGTATCCGATGTATCCAAGCACGATTAATATTGCCAAATAAAAAATATATTTAAAAAATGTTCCCATGACGTATCCTTTCGTTTTTTAGGTTGTTTTTTTATATATAATTACTGGTTTTGTAATTTAAATAGCTATTTAAATAAAATAATGGGAATAGCAGCTAATAGAGCTAAAACACCGAAGATAAGCTGATTTTTAACGGTGCTTTCTTTATATTTTATGGCAGAAAATACCATTACTATCGGAGCGGCTAAACGAATAGAGAAATTTACCAGCGATACCGGCAGAATAGCTACGGAAGAACTTAATACGACAATTTCACGTAAGGTGTTGAAAAATCCAGCTTTGAAAACATCCGAAGACGTAAAAGATTTTTTTATATCTGATAAGGACGCTCCTTTGTAAAAACAGAAAATAAAAGTAGTAATGTTAGATATAATAAAATAAGTGTACCAACCTATTTGACGGATGGTAATATGGTCGATAATGGGACAAAGTGCATTTAAAATAATAGCAATAAGGAAGCACTTTTTCCAATCGGCGGAAAGTTTTCTAACAATGCCGAAAAACCAAAATCCGAAGCCCAAAATACCCAACAATAAAATAGTAGATAACTGCAATAAGTTTAAAGTCTCACCTAAGAAAACATTCAACAAAAAAGAAGCCAAGGCTAAGGAAATGAAGGGAAAAAAGACCACGGAAGAAGTGCTTTGACGATTTACTGCTTGAGAAACCCTTATAGAATACCAAGTTACAATTCCCTTGGAAGCTGCATATAAAATTAGCACCGGCGAGGCCATAATAGCGGGGAGTGCGTCAAAAAAGCTATCTTTCATAAAAGGAAAGCTTAAAATGATAAAAACACCGGTCCAAACAGATGTAAAAAGTGAAGAAAAAGTCAGTTTATAATTTTGAGCGACAGAACGATAGGTAATAGGTTTTATAATTGATAATAATGTAATAAGTGCTGCAAAAATAAACCCTTTAGCTATCATCTAAAGCAACCTAATAAACGTCATACATAACGGCCTGCAATTCATCAAAATCAACTTTTTCAACTTCTTGTCTGATGGTCGGAATGAAATCTTGTTCTATCAAATGAGTAGCATTTTCAATCGATTTCGAGAAAGAGAAAGCATCAGCTCCACCGTGACTTTTAACCGAAAGACCATTAAGACCAATGAACATAGCGCCGTTGTATAAACGCGGATCCATAATCTTTCTCACTTTTAACAAGGCGGGAAGCATAAATAACAGACCAAGTTTGGCAAGCAATGATTTTTTGATAGCACCTTTAAACATGCGTATAAGTTGTTTAGCAGTACCTTCAATTGATTTTAGGGCAATATTTCCGGTGAAACCATCGGCAACAATAACATCAGCAAGACCATTCTGAATGTCATGAGGTTCAATATAACCTATAAAATCCATATCAAGATGGGAGCTTTTTATCATTTGTGCTGCTAATTTAATTTCTTCACGGCCTTTCATTTCTTCAGAGCCAATATTGAGTAAAGCAACACGAGGCTTTTTAATGCCTAAGGCACGATGAGCCAAGATTTCGCCCATAAAAGCAAATTCACACAAATTGATAGCGTCACATTCGGTGTTCGCACCTAAATCAAGCATAATATAACGCCCATAAAGGTGAGGCATGATACTGACAATTGCCGGACGGTGAATTTTGTTTATAGTCTTAAGATTAAGCTTGGATATAGCCATCAAAGCACCGGTGTTGCCGGCCGAAACAACAGCTTGAGCTTCGCCGCGTTTGACCGCATCAATAGCCATGAACATGCTGGTATTGCGATTGCGGATAACCTGGGAGGGTTTGTCTTCATTGTGAACCATTTCAGGGGCATGACGAAGTTCGCATTTTCCTTGTAATTCGGGGAATTTTTGTAATAAAGGAGTCACTTGAGCACTGTCGCCAAACAGCAAATATTTGACGTTAGGATTTTTCTTGGCAGCCAAAGCAATTCCCTCAATCACGATTTTGGGGGATTTATCTCCCCCCATCGCATCTATTGATATGACTATATCTTGTTTAGCCAATTTTTAAGCTCCGTTCTATGTAAGAATCAGACGAAACTGCCGAAATAATTATTCGGCAGTTTTTTGCTTCAATACTTCTTTACCATTGTATTGACCGCATTTCGGGCAAACCTCGTGAGGTCTTTTCAACTCACCGCAGTTTGGGCATTCCATATAGGAAGCTGCAGTCAAAGCATCGTGTGAACGACGCATATCACGGCGTGATTTTGAAGTTTTCTTTTTAGGTGTAGCCATTTTACTTAACCCTTGTGTTAAAAGTTATTCCATTTTTGATTATTGGCATTTGTAAACCATTTAGTTTTAAAAAGCAACTAAATAAATGCAAAATTTTGCGAAATTCTTTAGCATTAAAGCAATTTTGCTTAAATTTGCAAGAGATTTTTTATTATTTTTTTAGTTTTTCCAATACTGCGAAAGGGTTTTGCGGTTTGTCTGATTCAGTGTCAAAATCAGGTGTGAAATTAAAAGTCTCGCCTTTTCGTTTGGGAAAATCATCAAGTTCAAGAGCCAGTTCTTCCATAGATATGGCTTTTAGGTCAATTTGACCGTTTTCCATAACATCAGGAATGTCAGCATTAATGTCTTCAAATTCTTCCAGTTCACGTTGTTGAGCTGAGGATAATTTGGTATCATAATTTCTGGCAAAGTTAATTTGATATTTTTGGGTAAACTTATTCAAAGAAATAACGCTGATTTGTTCAACAAGCGAATCAATTTTTCCTTTAACTATTACCATATGCTGAGGTTTGTCAAAGGTTACATCTAAAGTTGTTTTAAACGATTTTACCTCCGGAACCTTTAGAACTTCAGTAATGTATTGTAGTTCTGAAGGGGTTGCCTGAAACTCATAGTGTTTGGTTGAGGCACTCATATCCTCAAGTTTCAGGGGATAAGAAAAATTGTTTTGCATAAAAGTTTTCCTTATGTTATAGAAATATAAGTGTTTTTTGTAAGCTATATAAACGCAAGGATAGTATTATGTCAACCAGCAAAATATTTTCAATGATGGCTTTTGTTTGTATTTTGGCAGCTTGTTCGGCCGAAAGACAAAATGAGTGGTTTGTCAGTCATACCGGTAATATGCCTGCCAAAGAAAGATTAAACCGAATCGAAATCGGATCATCAAAAGATGATGTGGTAGGGATTTTGGGACTGCCGTCTTCGGTGAATGTTTTTGATCAAAACAGTTGGATTTATATGTCGGCTGATGTTAAAAAAGTGGCTTTCTGGGCTCCGCAAGAAATTGACCGTGAAGTTTTGCGCATAACTTTCAACTCGGCTGATGAAGTGAAGAGTATAGATGTTTTAACTTTGGCTGATGGTAAAAATATTAAGCCTGACGAAAGCGTAACCGAGGTAAAAGGTCAACGTCCGGGATTTTTCCGCAAGTATTTTGGCGGAGTCGGACAATATGTTCCATTTAGCGGCAAAAGCAATAGCGGATTGTAATTTTTAGGTTTAATACAATGGCATCATCTTTAGTTCTTGAGGGCGGTGGCAAACGCGGCATATACACAGCCGGTGTGCTGGATGTTTTTTTGGAAAACGGAATTGATGTTGATGCGGTGTTTGGTGTTTCAGCCGGAGCTATTCATGGAGTCTCTTTTGTTTCAAGGCAGATAGGTCGCGATATTCGTTACAACATAAAATATAATGATGATTATCGTTTTATGAGCCTTAGAAATTGGCTCAAGACCGGCAATGTGGTCGATGTTGATTTTTGCTATAATGAGTTGCCCAACAAACTGGATAAATTTGACTATGCAGCTTTTGATGCTAATCCAACCAAATTTTATGCGGTATGTTCCAATATTGAAAGTGGAAAAGCTGAATATATTCACTGTCAAGATATGTATTATGATATAAAATATGTGCAGGCATCGGCGTCTTTGCCGTTTTTTTCGCGAATTGTGGAGGTCGATGGTAAAAAATTGCTTGATGGAGGTATTTGTGATAGTATTCCGTTGCAAGCCGCGCAAAATCATGGTTATGATAAAAATATCGCGGTGTTGACGCGTCCCCAGGGCTATCGCAAGCAACCTTCGCATAATAAGTGGATGGCAAAAAAGGTTTATCGCAAATATCCTGAATTTGTTAAGGCGATAGTTAATAGACATATTATGTATAATAATGAATTGGAATATGTTGAAAAAGCACAAAAAGACGGTGCGGCGCTGGTTATACAACCATCAGTTTTTATAAAAATCGGACGAATGGAAAGAAATATTGATATCATTAAAGCCATGTATGAATTAGGGCGGCAGGATGCTCTGAAGGCTTTGGATAAGGTAAAATCATTCTTGAAAGCTTAGTCGTTCATCAGAGCGGCAATTTCAGCTCGCAACTCGGAAATTCCGATCTTTTTCTCCGAACTGGTTGTTAAAATTTTAGCATAAGCGGCAGCATGTTTTTTGACTTCATCTGCGGTATTTTTTTGTATTACAGACAGTTCTGCGGCAGATATTTTATCAATTTTGGTGAGAACTATTTGATAAGTTACGGCTGCTTTGTCCAGCAACTCCATGATATCGCTATCAACTTTTTTGATGCCATGGCGCGAATCTATCAGCAAAAAAACCCTTTTTAGGGATGCTCGACCCTGCAGATATGTGAAAATCATTTTTTGCCATTGTTTGACCTGAGACTCGGGGGCTTTGGCAAAACCATAGCCGGGAAAATCAACCAAATAAAGGCGGTTGGCTAATTTGAAAAAATTGAGCTGCTGAGTGCGTCCGGGCGTGTTGGAGGTTTTAGCTAGGCCGTTTTGGTCGGTTAGAGCATTTATAATGCTTGATTTTCCGACATTGGAACGACCAGCAAAAGCAATTTCCGGCAAATCATCAGTGGGCAGCTGTTGTAAGTTGGCTACGCTCAAGATGAATTCAGCTTTACTTTTTACAGCTTTATCGGCGGTAATCAATTCATCAGCTGAATATTCAAGCGTTTTACTATCCATTATTTAACCCCGATTTTGTGCATAATGGCTTTTTGTTGGATAATAGACAAGACATTGCTCAAGGTCCAGTAAATAACCAAACCTGAGGCAAAATGTCCCAACATAAAGGTAAATACAATCGGCAAGAGCATCATCATGCGAGCTTGATCTTTGTTAGCCGGTTTGGGGGACAATTTTTGCTGCAAGAACATAGTCAATCCCATTAAAATCGGCCAAACACCCAAGTCTATCAGTGAAGGGATCGGTAATCCGCTCATGGCCGATAAGGTCATCGGATCGGGTGCAGAGAGGTCTTTAATCCAGCCAATAAAAGGCGCGTGACGAATCTCTATGGAAATGTTCAATACTTTATACAAAGAGAAAAATACCGGAATTTGGATAAACATTGGCAGACAGCCGGATGCCGGATTGATTTTTTCTTTACGATAAAGCTCCATCATGGCTTGTTGTTGGCGCATTTTATCGTCTTTGTAAGTTTGTTGAATCGCTTGAATTTTCGGCTGAACTTTTTTCATCTTTGACATGCTTTCATAAGATTTGTTGGCAACCGGAAACATTGCTAAGCGAAGCAGGGCGGCAAACAGTAAGATAGCCCAACCCATATTACCGATAAAGTGATATAAAAATTCCAGGATATAGAAGAAAGGTTTGGTTAAAAAGTAGTACCAACCAAAGTCAACAGCCAAGTCAAATTTTTCAATACCTTGTTTTTTGACATAGTCATCTAAAAGAGCAATTTCTTTGGCTCCGGCATAAAAACGTATGCTGGACGAACCGATACTGCCGGAATTAATAGTAATCGGCGTTCCGGTAAAGTCAGTTTGATAAGTATCTTCGGCGGTGGTTGAGAAACGAACTTTGCTGGAAGTATGATTGTTCAAAATAAAGGCGCTAAACCAGTAACGTTCGCCGAAACCGGCCCATCCGCCGGTTGAAGAAAATTCTTTCTTTTCGCCGATTTCTAATTTTCCGGAAGGGATTTCTTTAAGTGAAGAGTCTAAAACACCCAACATTCCTTCGTGCACAATCTTGGAACCGCTATCATCCGGTTTGTAAACTTTATTAATCAGCCCGTAAGGATAAACAGTAATGTTTTTACCGGATTTGTTTTCAATGGTTTGTTCAATAGTGAACATGTAATTTTTGTCAACGGAGATTTTGCGCAAGAATTTTAGTCCTTGACCATTGTTCCATTCCAACAAAACAGGAGTTTGCGGAGTTAACTTGTCACCAAAAGCCTGCCAAATAGTATTGTTGTCGGGCAATTTGATGTTTTCACCGGAAAGCCAGCCAAATTCAGCATAATAAGGAGAAAGAGTGTTGCTGGGTTGCAATAAAGTGATATTAGGGCTGTCTTCTTCAAGGGTAAGTTTGTATTGGCTGAGTTTGAGATCGTCAAAACGAGCACCTTTTAAGCGAATTGATCCTTGAATTTTATCATTGTTTATGGTCAGACGGCGATCTTTGGCCAAAGCATCGGCAACATCAAGGATATCGCGACCGGTTGGGGAGTAGAGAGAATCTCCATTATCAATCGGAGCGTTGGCAACTTTTTCTTCTAAAGCGGACTCAGTCGCAGTTTTAGCAGGTGTTTCCGGCTGAGGAGCAGGCCAAATCCAATTAAATGCTATAATAGCTATGGCAGACAATAATATTGCCAAATATAAACCTTTAGTTTCTTCCTTCATTGAAAATCAAACTCCTTAAATAAAAAACTTATCTCTCTGTTTAATATAAAAATTTTTGCAAAGCAAGTGTTATGAATCTTTATCAGCCTTTTTATTGCTTGGAGGAACAGGATCAAAGCCCGATCCTCCCCAAGGGTGGCAACGCAAAATTCTTTTTATACCCAGCCAAGAACCTTTGAAAATCCCATGAATTTGCAAGGCTTCAATAAAATATTGCGAGCAACTGGGGGTGTAGCGGCAAACATTGGGCAAAATCGGAGATAGGCATTTTTGATAAAATCTAATTACCGCAATCATTATTTTTTTGAGCAACGGCGGGATCCTTTGCAGAGGTAATTTGGGTATTTATTTCTTCCAAAGCAGATGAAGCTTTGCGTAACATATAGGCAAAATCAAGAGTTGCCGTATTGTGGCGTCCGATGAAAACATAATTGATATGATTGAGTCCGCTTGAAGGTAAAACAGCCCGAGCGATGGCTCGTAAACGCCGTTTTACACGATTGCGAATATGGGCTTTGCCCAATTTTTTGGTAGCAGTAAAACCGGCGAAACAACAGTTGTCGAGCGCTTTTTGGTTGGACGAACAAAAAGCCGCTTGCAGGACAAGACCGTTAGTAACGACTTTGTATCCACGAGCGGCTTCAACAAAATATTTGCGTTTTTTTAATGCAAAAATTTCCATTGTAGTCAAATATTAGGCCGACAACTTTTTACGACCATGAGCTCTGCGAGCCGACAAAACTTTGCGACCGCCAGCAGTTGCCATACGGGTACGAAAACCATGGCGACGAGCTCTAACCAACTTAGATGGTTGATATGTGCGTTTCATTTTATTTCTCCGGTTAATTAGTTATTATTTAAAGCTCCGAAATAGTACGCATCGGAGTCCTCGGACGTTTAAGCTTATAGACTCAAAAAATTGAGCTGTCAAGCTTTTATGCTTTGCTTTTTGGTTTTCAAGAAAATCAAAATTCCAATCGGCAAAGAAATTATATAAACGATTACCATTAATCCCAAAGTTAACCAAGGTTGGGTTATGATGAATGAAGCAAACAGCACAACTATCAACATCAAAGGCATAAGCAAATAAGAGGGAACCTTCATGTGCTTGGTCGAGATAGTGGGAATACGGCTTACCATTAAAAAAGTAACCAAACATAAAATTGATGCACAAAAAGAGTGGGAACGCACAATGTAGCTGATTTCAGGAAAATCAAAAGAAATCATGCACGGCATGAGTGCAATAGCTGCGGCAGCCGGAGCCGGAACACCAACAAAAAAATTGTGCCAATATTCCGGTTGGGGCTCTTCTTCCAGCATAGTGTTGAAGCGAGCCAAGCGCATAGCTTGGCCGATGACCATCAACAGGCAGAAAAACCAGCCGAATTTTGGCAGGCTGTTTAACGACCATTGAAACATCAAAATTGCCGGAGCAACACCGAAACTGACAAAGTCAGAAAGAGAATCCAGTTCAGCACCAAATTTGGTTGAACCTTTGAGGAAACGAGCTACGCGTCCGTCAAGTCCATCAAAAACCGCCGCAATAAAAATATAGATAACGGCTTTGATCCAATCTTGCTGGATTGAATAACGAATAGAAGTTACACCTGCGCACAAAGCCAACATGGTAACAATATTGGGAGCAATTTTGCGGAAAGGCAGACTCTTGAGCTGCTGACGCGATAATTGCAGTTTTTTGTTAATTCTTTCCATTATCTGATAACTCCTTCAACAGCCTTATCATCACTCATCAGATTAGCTATAATGGTCTCACCGGCAACCATAGTTTGCCCCAAAACAACTTGAGGGTTGATACCTTCGGGCAAATAAACATCCAAACGCGAGCCGAATCTAATCATACCAAAACGTTCACCGGCTTTGTATTCTTGACCGATTTGAGCGTCACAGACAATGCGTCGGGCAACTAGACCTGCGATTTGAACAAAACAAATTTCCTTGCCGCACTTGGTTTTCATAGCAAGGAGCTGACGTTCGTTGTCTTTGCTGGCTTTGTCTAAAGTAGCATTTAAAAACTTACCGGGAACATAAACCGCATTGATGATTTTACCTTCAGCCGGAGCGCGGTTTACATGGACATTGAATACACTCATAAAAATGCTGACACGAGTAAATTTCTTTTTACCCATATTAAGTTCTTCGGGAGCTTCAACTTTAGCAATCATTTGAACAATGCCGTCGGCGGGAGAAACAACCACATTTTCAATATTAGGCGTAATGCGTTGCGGATCACGGAAAAAGTAATAGCACCAAATTGTTAAAACCAATCCTATCAGTCCCAAAGGTTGCCAAATAATTGCCAATAACGCTGTTACTGCCGCAAAAATTCCGACAAAACGCCATCCTTCGTTGTGAATGTTGGGAA
Organism: uncultured Pseudomonadota bacterium; assembly: GCA_902799835.1. Lineage (GTDB taxonomy): Bacteria > Pseudomonadota > Alphaproteobacteria > RF32 > CAG-239 > CAZU01. Next base: position 112,370 of record CADCCF010000001.1, on the reverse strand, counting down.
TGAGATAGTCTTTCCAAGAAATATTAAAAGTTTTTATCATAATATTTTCCTCAATAAAAAGCTTTTTGCCTTGCCGTGACGCTGTCATCTGCCGCAAAAGACTAAAAAGCGTTGATGAATAATTAACTTTTGCAACAAAGCACATTTTGTGAAAAAATACAACCGAAAAATTACAAAACAAGAATAATAATAAAATTAAAAAAATAGGCTTGCATTTGTCAAAAATATTATGTATAAAGCGATTAAATTTTATGCGCTTGTGGCGGAACTGGTAGACGCTGCAGACTTAAAATCTGTTGGTAGCAATACCGTGCCGGTTCGATTCCGGCCTAGCGCACCAATAAAAAAAGTCACCCTTGCGGTGGCTTTTTTTATTGGTAAGATAAACCAAAGCATCGAAGCGGCACGGGTGCCGGTTTGACTACAAGCGAGAGGCACACGGGGTGTGCCGGTGAGTAAGAATTACGAGCGAGCGCAGTGAATGAAGCGCAAGCGAAATATTCCGGCTTGAGCCGCACCAATAAAAAAAGTCACCTTTTAGGTGGCTTTTTTTATTGGCAGGGTATATGATATGCAAAAATGATAAATTTAGGGAAATAATAAAATGCCTCTGATTATTTTTGATACGGAATACACCTCGTGGAAAGGGTGCCAAGAAAAAGGTTGGGTCGGAAATCAAAAGAGGGAAATTGTTCAGATTTCAGCGCTTAAGGTTTCATCGGATTTAGATGTTATTTCAGAATTCAATCTTGTATGCAAGCCGGTGATAAATCCTGTATTGTCGGATTATTTTGTTGATTTAACCCATATAACTCAAGCGCAAATTGAAAATCATGGAGTAAAATTTGCTGAAGCTTATGAAAAGTTTGAAACCTTTGTTGCAGATTGCGTTTGTTATTCGCACGGGTGGGGAAAAGATTATTTTAATGCATCGGATGGCGCGATTTTGGAAGAGAATCTCAAGCTTTATAATGTATTAAAGCATAAGAACATAGTTTATAGAAATATTGCCCCAATCTTTAAGCAGCTTTATACAACAAACGGAATAAATGTCGAAAGTCAAGCTTCAGGTCAGATAGTAGAAATTTTAAAATTGAAGCAAAATTTAAAAAAAATAAATTTGGCTCCGCATAATTCGCTGTATGATGTGTATTCTATACTGGAAGGATTAAAGTATTTCTATCCTTATTCAATGGATTTGATTAGCTTTTGGGAAAAGCAAAGTTAGGTTATAAAAGCAAATATTAATAAAATATTATAACTTTTAGCTTAGCATGAGCTCTAGATAATGAAAATCTTTAAAGGTGCTGTTATGATATTTTGGTTAGCAGGGGCTTTTGTTTTTGGGTTATTTATTCCTTATATGGCAAGGCGTTTTGCCAAGTTTATGCCGACGACTTTTGCCGGAGCAATTGTTGAACTTTTGCGCAAAGAAAAAAAATTATCATCCTATCACAAAACGAAACAATATAAAAAGTTGGCGTGGCGTTCGTTGATGACGGGGTTGTTGACGGTTGGTTTAACAGCATTGATTTTGGCAGAGTTTACTGATGCCGGTTTGATTATTGTGTTTGCTTGGACACTGTTGTTACTGGCAGAAATTGATGTAAGAATGTTTGTATTGCCGGATATTTTGACTGTCCCGCTTTTGTTGGTCGGAATTGCCGCGGCTTATGTCGGTGAAAGCGTGGTGAGTATTGATGAAAGCGTTTATGGCGCCTTGGTGGGATATTTCTTTCCGGTGTTGGTAAGTTTGTTGATTGTTTGGTATAAAAAAGATGCTTTCGGCGGTGGAGACATTAAACTGTTAGCGGCACAAGGAGCATGGCTTGGAGTAGAAGGGTTGTTATATGTAATTACAATCGCGGCAATTTTGGGTTTGGTTTGGGCGATGATAAAAAAGCAAAAAGCTTTGGCTTTCGGTCCGATGTTAGCAATTGCCGGCATAATTGTGGTTTTAATTGAGGGTTATTAATTTTTTAGAGGTGTGAGATGGCAGAGAAAAGAAAAACAAATAAACTTATGAACAAAATGTATCACGACGACGAACAGCGCCGTTTGGTAAAATTGGTAGACGGTTGGAGTTTTGAACTGTTCATAATGTTGGTTATTTTGGCTGATGCGGTGGTTTTGGGAATGATGACCTCACCAACCATTAGTTTTTATTATGATCGGGTGTTGTTTTTGCTTGATCGCATTTTTATGGGCATTTTCATTATCGAAATGTTTTTACGTATTTTTGCCCTGAAGCGTGCTTTTTTCCGGTCAGGGTGGAATATTTTTGATTTGGTAGTGGTTGGAGTGTCGTCATTACCGTTTATGAGCATGTTTATCGTATTGAGAATGTTTAGATTGTTGCGCTTGATTAAATACGGTAATCGTTTGCCTTATACCAAAAAGTTTGTGCAGGTGTTTTTAAATTTGTTGCCGGTGTTTACATCATTTTTGATGATATTTGCCATCTTTTTCTATGCTTTTGCGGTGATTGCAGTGAATTTTTACGGCGATACTTTTGCCAGCTTCAGTTCTTTGGGTATGGCAATGTTTTCGTTGCTGCAAGTATTCACATTGGATGGTTGGGCTTCGTCAATAGCGCGCCCGATAATGGTAGTTTATCCTGATGCATGGGTGTTCTTTGTAGCTTGGTTGGTAGTTTTATTTTTGTTGGTTACCAGCTTTGTTGCATCGGCTGTTGCCATGGTAGTGACAAAGAAAGAATAACTTTTTGCTTGCAAAATTAAATAGTCATGTTATAAGCAAGAACGAGTCTGAAAAAAGACTCGTTTTTGTTTAACGATTTCGTGGGAGGACAAGCCATTGTCTGGACCACGAGCCTAGATATAAAGGGTGATTAAAATGGCTAAAACTAAGAAAAAAATTCTCGGTTTAATCAAGCTGCAGATCCCCGCAGGAAAAGCTAACCCGTCTCCTCCGGTTGGTCCTGCTTTGGGTCAAAAAGGCTTGAATATTATGGAATTCTGCAAGGCTTTCAATGCTGAAACTCAAAAATTGGAACCCGGTATTCCGGTTCCGGTTATTATTACGGCATATGAAGACAAGTCTTTCACTTTTGTAACCAAATTACCTCCGGTTGCTTATTATTTGAAAAAAGCTGCTAAAATTCAATCAGCTTCGAAAGAGCCCGGAAAGGTTGTAGCCGGTCAAGTAACTATGGCTCAGGTTAAAGAAATTGCTGAGACTAAGTTGCCGGATTTGAATTGCTCAACAGTTGAATCAGCCATGAACATGGTTAAAGGTCAGGCTGTTTCAATGGGTATTAAGGTAGTGGAGTAAGCTGATGGGAAAAAGAATTGTAAATGCATATAAATCTTTAGATAAGAATCAAGCTTATTCTTTGAAAGATGCAGTTAAAATCGTTAAAGAAAATGCTAAGGCAAAATTTGACGAGACCATTGATATTGCTATTAATTTGGGTGTTGATCCCAAGTATGCCGACCAGATGGTAAGAGGTGTTTGCTCTCTGCCGCATGGTACAGGCAAAAAGATTAGAGTCGCTGTTTTGGCTCAAGGTGAGAAAGCTGATCAGGCAAAGGCTGCCGGTGCTGATATTGTCGGAGCCGAGAGCTTGATTGATTCAATTTTGTCTGGCAAAATTGATTTTGATCGCTGCATCGCTACTCCCGATATGATGGGTATGGCCGGTAAAGTGGCCAGAGTTTTGGGTCCTAAAGGCTTGATGCCGAACCCGAAATTGGGCACTGTTACTGCTGATGTTGAAAATGCAGTTAAGAAGGCTAAGGCCGGTGAAGTTCAATATCGTGTTGAAAAAGCAGGTATTGTTCATGCCGGTATTGGTCGTGCAAGCTTCTCAGAAGAGCAACTCTATGAAAATACAAAAGCTTTTATTGATGCTATTAACAAAGCCAAACCGAGCGGAGTTAAAGGAACTTATATGAAGAAAGTTTCTTTGAGCTCAACTATGGGTGTTGGTGTTAAGGTTGACTTGAACGCTTTGTAATTTTCTTAAAGTTACACCATAGAAAAGCTGTCATGAAAATGGCAGCTTTTTGATTTTTAAATAAAAGAATGTTGACAAAATTTCGAAAAAGCGGTATATTCTTGTTGTTTGTATAAGGATTGAGGTATTATTGTTGATGACTAATTGTTGGTTTAAGTTCTGCTTGAACAGATGATTAAGATTTGGCGAAATTACCATGATCGGTTATACGGACAGTTGTCTGCACGTAAGTGGTTCCCTGGCAGCTTTTTGATTTTTTAACCGAGGAACAGGTTAAGCCATTAAAATCTTATATTATGGCACGTAAAAAATTTTTAAAGAAAGCAACTTATGTTGCACTTTATGTTGCACTGTACGCTGTTGCCCTCATTGGCATGATGGTCAGCGTAATCATCTTTAACCCTATCGTCGTGTGGGTATTGGCTCTCATGGCTCCCAAATGGGTAGCGCGGATGTCCTATGAGAAGGGAATCGGAGCTTGGGATTTAATTACTCATATTCCCTTTGAAACAAACAACTGGTTATGGCGAGTATTGCCGTGGCGTTGCCGTAAGCACTACATGATTTATGAGTTTGAAAACTTTTCCAAGTTCTCTTCAAAGGATCGTTGTGAGTGCTTTCTTGAGTGTTATGCAGGTACATTGAGCATATACGGATATCACAGCAGTCAAGATGTGTTCGCCAAATTGAATGCCGAGGAAAAGGCAAAGGTCTTTGAAAAATGCAAAGACTTTGCTATTGAACAAGGTGAAATCTTAACAAACGAACAGTTTGGTAAGCTGAACAATCAGCAGATTTGCTCGTATGCTAAGAAGCACGATGGCTTGGATATAGAAAAATTTGAGCTCCTGGCTAAAGCCAAAAATAAGGCTGCTGCTGATGTGCTAGAGTGGTTAGTTTTTCGCTATACGCCAAGCTTTGAGCAAATTGAAGTTTTGGCTGAAAATAGTTTGGACGACCTGCTCATAAGGGTAATAGCCGCTTATGGCCTTGCTAAGGGCAAAGTGACTGAGCTGAAGAATCATATATCCGACACCGAACGATGGAAAAAAATTGAGCTAGCATTAAGATGTAACAGTCAGATTAAGATTGTTAAATCTGGAAAGCTTGATGACTGGCGCCATATATGTGAGACAGAGGATATTTGTATCGGAACGCAATATTATATGACGGATGATCATTATGATGTATTCCATCAAACCGGTCATCAGCTTCATGATAGAGCGGTAGTTAGTCTGCTGCAAAGCAGAAACCTCGGCTTCGCCGAAAAAATCTTCGAATTTGAGCCCAATAATGGTTTGAATTCGGAAGATGCAAAGGCGATTGTCGAGTCCGATCCTCAGCTCAAATTGAGTTTGTATAAGGTCAGGGCTAAATCCAAAGAAGCCAACAAATAAGGTTCGTAAGGCAGGTACCTAAAAACCCTGCTGAATAAAACAAAAAAGAGGCCGATGTTGAAAAACATCTGCCTCTTTTTTTGATAGGATAAGGAAATTATTTTTCCAAATCTTCACCGGTTTCTTGGTTAACTCTCTTAGCTGAGAGCTTAATTTTGCCACGGTTGTCAGAACCCAAGCACTTAACCCAAATTTGATCACCTTCTTTGTAGAAATCAGAAACCGAGGCGATACGCTCGTTCTTAACTTCAGAGATGTGAACCAAACCTTCGGTTGTGCCAAGGAAGCGGACAAATGCACCAAATTCCATAATCTTGGTAATGGTACCATGATAAATTTTGCCGGTTTCAGGTTCGGCAACAATACCCATAATCCATTCCAAAGCGGCATCGCCGTCTTCTTTTTTCATTGAAGCAATCTTGACTACACCATCATCGGTAATATCGATTTTGGTGTGAGTCTTTTCGACAATCTCACGAATAACCTTACCGCCGGTACCGATAACTTCACGGATTTTATCAACCGCAATCTTGATAGCAACAATGCGAGGAGCTTTATCCGAAACATGTGGACGAGGCTCGGCAATAGCTTTGGCCATTTCGCCCAAGATGTGGATACGACCTTCATGAGCTTGAATCAAAGCTTTTTCCATAATCTCTTTGGTAATGGAGGTAATCTTAATATCCATTTGCAAAGCGGTAACACCATCTTTAGTTCCGGCAACCTTGAAGTCCATATCGCCAAGGTGGTCTTCATCGCCCAAGATATCGGTCAGGATAGCAACACGACCATCATCTTCTTTGATTAAACCCATAGCAATACCGGCAACCGGTTTACGCATTGGTACACCGGCTGACATCAATGACATGGTTGATCCGCAGACTGTTGCCATAGACGAAGAACCGTTGGATTCCATAATTTCGGAAACCACACGAACAGTGTAGGGAAATTTGTCGGGATCATCAGGCATCATCGGGTGGATAGCGCGCCATGCCAATTTGCCGTGACCGATTTCACGACGTCCGGGAGAACCCAAACGACCACATTCACCAACCGAGAACGGCGGGAAGTTGTAGTTTAACATAAAAGTTTCTTTGGATTCATCCATCAGGCCATCAACGATTTGAGCATCTTCACCGGTACCTAAAGTGGTAACAACCAAAGCCTGAGTTTCACCACGAGTAAACAATGCTGAACCGTGAGCGGTGGGAAGAACATCAACTTGGCACTGAATAGGACGAACAGTTTTGGTATCGCGTCCGTCAATGCGGCGTCCGGTGGAGAGAACTTTTTCACGCATAACTTTATGCATTAATTGTTCGATAGCTTCACCGACATAACGAGTTTCAATTTCGTTTTCAGGGTCAATAGAAGCTTTAATTTCTTCGGCTAAGACACCTAATTTTTCGCCACGGGTGAGTTTATCGGTCTCTTCAAAAGCAACCGAATATCTGTCAGTGTATTCTTTTTCCAAACGAGCAAAAAGAGCATCAAACTCAGGCGGAAATGAAGGCATTTCCCAAGGAGTTTTGCCGGCTTCTTTTTTGAGCTCGTTAATGAGGTTAATAACCGGTTGGAAGTTTTCAAAACCAAACATAACCGCACCCAACATGGTTTCTTCTGAAAGTTCTTGAGCTTCGGATTCAACCATCAAAACACCTTCATTGGTACCGGCAACCGCCAATTCCAACTGAGATGATTTTTGTTGTTCGATGGTGGGGTTGAGGACATATTGTCCGTCAATGTAACCGATTTTAGCAGCACCGATAGGACCTAAGAACGGAATGCCGGAAACAGCCAAAGCAGCGGAGGCTGCAATCATGGCAACAACATCAGAATCGGTTTTTTGATCATGCGCCAAAACGGTGCAGACAATTTGCACTTCGTTTTTGAAAGCATCAGGAAAAAGGGGACGTATTGGGCGATCAATCAAACGTGATAAAAGAACTTCACGCTCAGAAGGTTTGCCCTCGCGTTTTACAAAACCGCCGGGAATTTTACCGGTGGCATAATATTTTTCTTGATAGTTAACCGTTAACGGGAAAAAATCTTGATCCGCTTTTACTTCTTTGGCTGCGCAAACTGTGCCGTGAACCACTGTTTCACCATAGGTGACAATAACCGAGCCGGCTGCTTGACGAGAAATTTTACCTGTTTCGAGAACGAGTTTGCGTCCGCCCCATTCCATTTCTTTGCGGACTTCATTAAATTGAATCATATTTTATATACCTTTCATTTTCTCATATAAACCTCTACCTGCCCCATGCAGGATTTTAAAAGCTGGAATAAAGCTTGCGGAGCTTAAGGAATGTTAGGCAAGCTCCGCAATTTTATTCGCAACCTGAATTATCGTCTAATGTTCAACTTAGAGATAATGTTTTGATATCTGCTCTCGTCTTTCTTTTTCAAATAGTCGAGCAAGTGACGACGACGAGCAACTTTTTTCATCAAACCCAAACGAGAGTGATTGTCTTTGGCATGAGTTTTGAAATGCTCAATAAGATTGTTGATTTCAACAGTCCAAATAGCAATCTGAACTTCCGGAGAACCGGTGTCATTGGGGTTGAGAGCATAAGTTTTGATTAATTTTTGTTTATCTTCTAATGATAACGACATCTTATTTTCCTTTTTAGTTATAAGTTAAAAACGCGAATCGGAGAAATTGACTTTCCTTCAATTCGAACAATCGCAATCGGCTGATCAGAAACTACTGCCACCATTTCTTGATTTTTACCCTCAAGACCATAAGAGGCGGCAGAAAGTTTTTGCCCTTTTTGCAGGCGAACAGCTTCTTCCTCTGATATGGCAATGACCGTGATGTCGCACAGACATGTCAACAAAGGAAGCAACGATTGTTGGAGCGCACTATAATCTAATTTTTTTAAATTATCCAGTAAAATCGTATCGGAAAGGCTAAATTTACCACATTTGGTGCGGCGAAGTGCGGTTAAATGACCATAAGTGCCGAGTTTTTGTGCAATATCTGCACCGAGGGTGCGTACATAGGTGCCTTTGGAACATTCAACACGAAATAAAGCTTGCGAATCGGGTAACATTTTTAAAAGTTGCAGACTGTAAATGGTAATTGGGCGGGAAGGAATGGCGACATTTTGCCCCGCTCGTGCCAGATCATAAGCACGTTTGCCATTGATTTTGATGGCAGAATAAGCCGGAGGAATTTGGGTGATTTCGCCAAGGAATGACGGCAAAACAGCCAAAATTTGCTCTTGTGAGGGAATGATTTCGCTACTGGCGATAATTTGTCCGGTCAAATCAAGAGTATCAGTGGTTGAGCCAAATTTTAAGGTAAATTCATATTCTTTTTTGCCGTCCGTAACATAAGGAATCAGCTTGGTTGCTTCGCCGAAGGCAATCGGCAGAACACCGGAAGCAAAAGGATCTAAAGTTCCGGTATGGCCGTTTTTTTGAGCATTGAACAGATGACGAGTTTGGTTGACGACCTGAGTGGAGCCCATGCCAATCGGCTTGTCAATTATCAGCCAACCATTGATTTTTTCGCCCTTGGAATGTTTCATTGAATAGTCTTATAATATTGTTAAAACGCTTGCTTAAGTGATTTTATATTATTATACTGCTTTGCAAGATTGCAAGGAGAAAATAAATGGCTGATAAGGAAATGTCGCAAAGACAACTTAGAGTAGCTCAAGAAATTCGCAAAGTTATTACCCAATTTATTGATCGCGGTGAAATTCATAACTTGGAGGGAATTGACACTTTGGTAACGGTTACCAATGTTACGGTGTCGCCGGATTTGAAATATTGCACGGTGTGGTTTATTACCTCGAATAACGAATATTTGCAGGAGGTTTTGGGTGGATTGCAGTTGGCGGCAAACTTTTTTAGGAAGCAAATCGGCTTAAAAACTTCGTTGCGCTATGTGCCGGAGATTAACTTCAGGGTTGATAAAACTTTTGAAGAAGTCGATAAAATCGAGAAATTGCTCCATCATCCGCATGTGGCTCAAGATTTAAAATAATCTTCCAACAATTTAATGCGATAAGTGCGATAGGCCCGTCCCAACTCGGCACCGGATAATGAGGCAAAGTTGGGCGTAGCTGATGCTTTGACATCTTTTAACAGTTCAAAAGTCGATAAACAGAGTTGGGCATTACGAGCGTAGTCAGGTTGGGAGCAGAATAAGCGGCAAAAAGATAAAAAATCATTGAGCAAGGCAGGATTTTTAAATTGTGCGGAAGCTGTGCAAGTAAGCTCAAACAAACTTAAACAATCATTAGGTGATAAGTGGATAAAAGATTGGAGATTATCGGCGCACAGGTGAGCAAAATCAGCATAAGAATTAGGGGTTTTAAGGCGGTGATGAATGCTCTGACGCTCATAGGAGCTAAGCGGTTGAAGAAGGGTTGCCCATTTGACGAGAGGCGAGCTTTGGGTGGTAGAAATTAAGGCTTGAGGGATTGATTTTAGTTCGGGTAACAGACGGGAAAATGCATCACAATCGGCTAAAGCTTTTATAAAAATCTCAAAACGTGGTGTGACCAAGGCTTTGGAAATTTCTTGCCAGATGCGTTCGGCAGAGAGTGTTGATAGAGTGCCGGTCGATGATATTTTTTGGCATAAGGTTATAGTCTCGGGGGCTATGCTAAAATCTAGCTGAGCAGCGAAACGGCAGGCGCGCAAAACTCGTAAAGGATCTTCGGCAAAATGGGGGCTGATATGGCGAAGCAGGCGATTTTTGATGTCGGCAACACCACCGAAAGGATCAATGATTTGTTGTGTTTTTTCATCATAAGCCAAGGCGTTGCAAGTAAAATCACGGCGAATTAAGTCGTCTTCTAAGCTGATATCGGTGGTAAATTCAAAGGTAAAATCTTTATGCCCCTTGCCAATGGCAATTTCACGGCGGGCAAGAGCATATTCTTCTTTGGTTTTTGGATGCAAAAAAACCGGAAAATCTTTACCGACTTGCTTGTAGCCCAATGACAGCATTTCTTGCGGTGTGGCGCCGACTACAACATAATCTTTGTCATGCGGGGTAAGTCCTAAAATCATGTCACGAACGGCACCACCAACCAGATAAATTTGCATTATTCATTCTCCTTAAAATCAGATTAGGAGCATTACAAGCAAGAGGCAAGTAATTTTTTTATTGCGCAAAAACAAAATAAATGGTAGCTTATGCACAAATATTTAATTAAAAATAACTTATTATGAGTGAGTATTTTATTAAAACTGTTGCTATCAGTGATCAAACTGAGGCGGCGAAAGAATTAAACGCTAAGGAAACCGATGTGTTTCAGATTATCAATGCTGAAGGCATCAAGTGGGGAACCTACACCAATGATGAGGCTCCGGACTGGTCTGATAAGATGGTTCATGCTCGGGTTTCTAAACGGCATATTGATGCCATTCAATATGACGTTAAGGCTTTTAAGAAAAGTCATGCTGATGCAGAGTTTTTTGTAGTAATGCAGCAGTTTATGTTGCATTTGTTCTATAAAGGACTCGGTGATGAGGCTGTGGAAGCACTGGCTAAAACCCTGGAAAGATACAGTTGGGGTTGAGGAGAAAATAAAAAGAGGAACGCTTATAAAAGAGCCTTCCTCTTTTTTTGATCCTCGGGTCAAGCCCAAGGATGACAATAAGGGTTATATCATTGCCATGCCGCCGTTGACATTGATAGTTTGTCCGGTGATATACTGTGCTTCATCAGAGGACAGAAAAGCCACCACATTGGCAATATCTTGTGCTTCGCCCAACTTGCCTTCGGGAATGCGAGCTAACATGCCGGCTTTGACATCTTCGGGCAGTCCATCAGTCATTGGGGTGCGAATAAAGCCGGGGGCAATCGAGTTGACCGTAATGTTGCGCGAGGCAACTTCTTGAGCCAAGCATTTGTTCATGGCAATCATGCCGCCTTTGGATGCGGCATAGTTGGCCTGTCCGGCATTACCCATAACGCCAACAATTGAAGCAATACCGATAATGCGACCGTAACGACGTTTCATCATGCCGCGAATAACGCCGCGTGCCAATTTGAATCCGGCAGATAGGTTGACATCCAAAACCAACTGCCATTCTTCATCACTCATGCGCATAAACAAATTATCTCGGGTTAAGCCGGCATTGTTGACCAAAATGTCAATCTGACCGAATTTGGCTTCAACTTCAGACACAAGATTTTTGATAGCTTCGGCATCAGAAAGGTTGGCAGTAAAAGTTTCCACCCCATCGCCTAAATCAGCTTTTAGTTTTTCCATGCCTTCGGCGCGGACATCAGTCAAAGCCAACTTGGCACCTTGAGCATGTAATGTGCGGGCAATTTTGTCACCCAAACCGCCGGAAGCACCGGTAATCAAAGCTACTTTTCCATCAAGTCTGAACATTTTTAATACTCCTTTTATGAAAGATTTAATGCTTTTAAGATTGCGGCAAAGCAAGAGCAAAGTCAAGGTTTTTGGACGGGTTATAAAATCAAAAAACATTAACCGATTGTTGAGAATTGTCGGTTTACAATAAGTGCGAATTGGAATCGATACAAAGGTTAACGATATGGCAAAGCGCAAAAAAAACGAATCAATAGCGGCAAAATTGGCAGTGATGTCAATCGGAGTTTTTTTAATTATGGCGGTAATTTGGCTGGTGGCGGCCTGTTTGGGATATCATGCGGAAGATGCCGGCTATAATATTGCCTCATCAAAAGAGGTGAAAAATTTTTTAGGTTTGAGCGGAGCCTTTACGGCTGATTTTGTTTTGACATGGTTTGGTTTTGCTTTGCCGATATTTTTGTTGGCGGTTGCGGTTTGGGGCTATGAAATTATACGCTATAAAACATTTGTAAAATGTTGGTGGCGGCTGTTTGCTTGGGGTTTAGGCATACTGTTTATGGCAGTTTTTATGAGTTTGGTTTGGGGACGAATTGATAATATTAAAGTTGGCGGAAATATCGGCGACTTTTTCTCCCGCCAAATCTCATCACTGGTTGAGCGCAAATATGGTTTTGCTTATAGCCGTTACGGGTTGGAGGTTGTCGGAGCATTTTTAGCTTGGGTTTCGTTCAATTTCGCCTGCGGAATTACTTTTGGCAGTTGGTGGCGGGTGATTAAAAAAATTGTTTTGGCAGTTTGGGGCGGATTGGTTTGGCTGTGCCGCGGAAGTAAAAAAGTTTGTATTGCGGCCAAAGGATTGCGTCGGCACGAGACAATAAAAAAAGATAAAACGCCAAAGCGTCGCAAGGAGCCGAAGTTTAAGGATGATGAAATTGAGCCGGAAGAAAAGAAAACTTCAACAGAAGGTGTTAAGGTAGCCAAAGTTGCCAAGAAAATTGAAGGCTATAATTTCCCATCGGTTGAACTGTTAGGGTTGGATAAAAATAAAGCTTTGCCGCAGGTAAGCCAGAAAGAACTGGAAAAAATTGCTTTGAAACTGGAAGATGTTTTAAAAGAATTCGGAGTTATCGGCAAAATTGTGCAAATTCGTTCCGGTCCGGTGGTAACTTTGTACGAATTAGAGCCGGCACCGGGAACAAAAACACAACGTGTTATAGGATTGTCTGATGACATTGCTCGCTCAATGAGCGCGGTATCGGTTCGTATTGCCGTGGTTCCGGGGTCGAATACCATTGGAATTGAAATGCCTAATCCCAAACGCGAGACCGTTTATTTGCGTGATTTGGTTGATGCTGATGAATTTAGAGATTCCAAAGCTGCTTTGACTATTAGTTTAGGTAAAGATATCGGTGGTAAAAACACTTATGCCGATTTGGCTAAAATGCCGCATTTGTTGGTGGCCGGCACGACCGGTTCGGGTAAATCAGTGGGCGTAAACTCAATGATTATATCGTTGCTTTATAAAATGACACCGGAAGAATGCAAGCTGATTATGATTGATCCGAAGATGCTAGAGTTTACAATGTATAACGGAATTCCACATCTTTTGACACCGGTGATTACCGATCCGGCCAAAGCAGTTATCGGCTTGAAATGGGCAGTTAAAGAAATGGAAGATCGTTATCGGGCGATGGCACAACTTAATGTGCGTAATATCACCGGATATAATCAAAAGCTGGAAGAATTGCGAAATAGTGGTGAAAAACTGACCAAGACAGTTCAGACCGGATTTGATATGGAAACCGGTAAACCGATTTTCGAAGAGCAGGAAATGGATTTAACCCCGATGCCCTATATTGTGATTGTGGTTGATGAAATGGCTGATTTGATGTTGGTGGCCGGTAAAGAAGTTGAGGCAGCTATTCAGCGTTTGGCACAGATGGCGCGTGCCGCCGGTATTCACCTGATTATGTCAACACAAAGACCTTCGGTTGATGTGATTACCGGTACGATTAAGGCAAATTTCCCAACCAGAATCAGCTATCAGGTAACCTCAAAAATCGATAGTCGTACCATTTTGGGTGAGCAAGGTGCTGAACAGCTTTTGGGTATGGGCGATATGCTCTATATGCCGGCTGGACAAAGACCGCGTCGTGTACATGCCCCATTTGTCAAAGACAGTGAAGTTGAAAAAATTGTCGAATTTATTAAAGCACAACGCCAACCGGAATATGTGGAAGAAGTCACCCAAGGTGAGTTGGAGGGGGCTAAAGGCGGAGATAAGGCAGTATTTGACAGTGGTGATTTTGCCTCGGGCAGTGATGAGGATTTGTATCGTCAAGCTGTGCAAATTGTCCAAACCGATAAAAAAGCTTCCACCAGTTATGTGCAACGTAGATTGCGCATTGGCTATAATCGTGCGGCTTCAATCATCGATCGGATGGAGCAGGAAGGGATTATAACACCGGCAGATCATGTCGGTCGTCGGGAAGTTATCTAAAACTGCGTCTAGCTGGTGACTAATACAGAAATAAAAAAAACGGCTCGGTTACATACGCGTAAAGTATGCGCCCGTCGCCGTTTTTTTTATTTCTTATTATTCACGCAAGCTATCCGCAGTTTGCAACTGCGTCAAGTCGGTTAACGGTACTATAAATATTCGTCAGGATTGATGTCGTCAATTTGATCGCTTGAAATATAATCTTTGGCGTAGTCAAGGTACACGCCGCTTTTGATGAACAAATCATATAAATCAGGATCAAGATGACCGGAATTTTTCATATCACGCATTATGCTTAAGACAGTTGAGAGTTTTTTAGGCTCTTTGTAGGGACGATCGCGAGCGGTTAAAGCTTCATAGACATCAGCAATAGCCATTATTTTGGCGGGAATTGACATTTGATCACCGGTTAGACCGTTGGGATAACCGTGACCGTCAACACGTTCATGATGAGCTCCGGCATATTCAATAATGTCAGATAATTCCGGAGGGAAAGACAAATCTTTGAGCATATCAATAGTGGTTTTGACATGTTCATTGATTTTTTCGCGTTCTAATTCATTGATGGTGCCGGATTTAATTTTGAGATTGGTAAGCTCTCCTTGATTATATAAGGTTTTAAGTTGTTCCGGTCGATCATCTAACAAATGTTCTTCTTCGGGTTGTTCGGCTTTTTTTACGTCATCAATAAGGTTTTTTTCATTCCATGACAGCCCTACCATGCGGCTAAAGTTGCGTCTATAGGTGTTTTGAGCTATGTCATCAAGGCGCTTAATATCATTTTCAGTTAACGGATTATCACCAATGTTGCATTGTCCTACGAAAGCAAAATCTTCAGTTAGTTTTTTGACCTTAGCAACGAACTCAGCTTGGAGATTGGCTTGAGTGTCTACATTGTTTAGACGTTTTTGCAAATATTCAATATGAGCATCACGGCGCAAAATTTCAAAACGATTACGAATCTCATGAATACGATTGTAAGGGGTTTCCAATTTGGTTGATTTGTCGACGATATAATCCGGGGTTGTGATTTTGCCGCAATCATGAAGAAGTGAGGCAATATGCAAAGCGTACCACTCGTTTTCGTTCATCTCAAAATTTTTAAAAGGTCCGCTTTTGGCATTAATTGCCGCAGAGGCAAGCATACGCGTAATTACGGGAACTTTTTGACAATGTTCACCGGTGTAGGGCGATTTGTTGTCAATAGCTTTAGCGATTACTTCAATGAATGATTCAAGAAGTCGGTTATATGAATTTGTTTGATTATTTAAATCGGTCTGGATAGCTAAGAGATTGCCGATGGCCGAAAGTTTTTTAATCATTTCATTGTTGAAGTTGATGATTTTTCCGTTGTCGTCACGGGGATTAACCATTTGAATTACACCGATAAGATCTTTTTTGGTGTTGTATAACGGAAACGCAAGCAAAGATACGGTAAAATAATTTAAGAAATCATCAATTTTTTTATAACTTTCAAGGTCAATCTCGGTTTCTTGGTAAAAGTTAAAAGTATTAAAAATTTCGCGATTAGAAACACATATTTCATGAGGCAATTTGGTTTGCTTGGTGTGAATTTCAGGAACAAACTCAGCCGGAAAAAAATTAGAGAAAGGAACTATCGGGGTCGGGCGATCTGGGATATTTATGTAACTTTGTTCAAAATTTATAAAATTATCCGGTGAAATGGAAAAAAATAACACAATATCAGCAAAAGATGTTTGAGCGAGCGCTTGTAATATATGGATTGTGTATTCGGGAGAAGCAAATTTTTCATTGCTTTCCAATAAATCTAATAAAATGTCATTAAAATTTTTGGGTAAATAAGCCAAGGTTAAATCCTTTTAGTGTAGCTGCGATAGCAGATATTGTAAATCGTCACTACTTAATTCTTCGGTGGATTGGGTGTAACTTAAAATGCGCTCAATAACCTTGCGGCTGAATAATTTATTATTGGACTGACCGCAGTCGAAACGAACGTCGTTGATAACTTTAAGAGCGCTGAAAATAGTTGGAAACACACTCTTAGGTAACATCGCTTTACGCAAAAGGTTGCGAATCTCAAAATCTGCAGTTGAGTTGAATAATATTTTGCGAACATTTGCAACGGGTATTTCAGCTAAAAAGCTTAAAGAGTGCTCAAAAAATATTAAATCTCCGGCGCAAATAGCGCGAGTGACAAGGCTATATGTTAAACGATTAGCCTTGTATAAGTGTTGCACAAAATCACGGATTTGATCATCTTGAGAATATTCTTCAGACACTTTGAGGGTGAGTTTCTCTTTTATTTCGTTAATTAAATCTGTGGCAAAATCTTGCGGTAGGTTATGATTTAAAACAAGGTAAGCTTTTAGTTTGTAGGATATGTGAGATATAATTTTTTCAATAACCTCAAAAGGAAGGTTGTTACGATAGATGATGCCTTTTTTTAAGATGTCGCTTTCAGGGTATTTTTTGATGATTTCTTCAAAAGTGTCATTAGCAATATCAGCCGTTTCGTTGGTAACTAATTTTTCAATCACTCCGTCTGTGCAATTATTCACGATGTAGGATGACATGTTACGACTTAAATTATTTCTTTTGGCAACGGCCTTTTGCTTTGGCAGATTAGAGGTCTTTAGGATATTTATAAGATCATCATCGGTTAATGATTGATAATACTGAATAAAAGGCAAAGCCACACTGTCGCTGTCTTTGATAATTGATTCGACGATATCGTGGGGAAGGTCATTGGAATATTTTAGAGTATCAGCTAAGACTTGGCGCACTTTTATTTCAGTGTCATGAACAAGTAATCTGAATATGTTTTCAGCTAAAGCGCGGTTGCTGCTGGAAAGATTGCCTTGTTGATAATAGCCGCCGACCTTTTGTGCAATACTAGATTTATTGGCTATATCAGGATTACTGTGCAGCCTTTCAACATCTTGTCGACTGATTATTTTGGTATCTTCCATCGCGTTATTCCATTACAAACTACTTTTGAGTATATACATATACTATGCAATATACAAGAAATAATTATTTTTTTTTAACTAATTGGCGTATTTTTTGATTATTTGTTTAGTGATTACTGTGGTATCCAAAGTTGATTGGTCAATTATAAATAGTTCATAGTATGATAAAATATATTCAATAATTCCGGCGTAATTTTTTAATTCGGAGTTGGTAAAAGCATAAGCAACAAGTGGTTTTCCTATAAGTCGCTCGGGATTGGTTGATTTATGAATTTCGGCGCGAGCAGCACGGAAAAATTCAAAATTGATGTTGCTGTTGATGCGCAACGCAAAATCTTTAATTGCTTGGTAGATGTCGGGATAGGTTTTTATGCGATAGTCAGCATTTTTATCTTCACCGATAGGTTTTAGGCCGGATTGGGTGTGCCATTGTAAAACTTTATAAAGTGAATTACCATCTTTGACAATGCGAGATGAGCCAAAATCAGTCTCAATCGCGGCAAGAGAAATCATTATAGATGGCGAAATGACATCAATACGTTTGAGCAATTCGCTAATCAAAAAATCAGTGCGTTCGTGATCTTTTAGCCTAGTAAAAACATCATATTTAATAGCTTTTTCTTCGAGAGTTTTTTGTTGAGCAGAAGAAATTTTTTGTTTTTGCCTAAAGTCCCGATCAATATTTAAAATCTGTTGGCGTTCACTTAAGATGTCTTGATTTAGCTTTAGTGTCAGTGGTGCCATAATCTTTATGAACAATGAGTTGCGTTGTTCGGTATCTTCAATTTTGGTAAAATCGGTAGGAAACTTTTTTAAAAAAATTGCCGGATAATGTTTGGAGGGCAACATTAACCAATTTTTTTCAGTAATGCCGGTGTAGCCGACTTGTTGGTAAAGTTCAGTAAGTTTAGCCGTTGATATATTTTTCAACCACAATTCATCAGCATTTGCTAAAGAGCAAAAAAAACAAGTTAAAATCAGGGTGGCGAAAAATTTTTGTATCATTTTATGGTCTCGTTGTTACGTACTTCTTTGACTTCGGGGATATAGGATTTGAGAATCTTTTCAACACCATCTTTAAGAGTACGCATGGCATAAGGGCATCCTTTGCAAGAACCTTGCATTTCTACGGTGACAATACCGTTATCAAAATCAATAAATTTTATATCGCCACCATCGCGTTTTACGGCCGGACAAATTCGAGCATTAAGCAGTGCGTTGATAGCTTGGATTGTTTCATCGGTTTCGCCGGTGGACGATTTCGGGGGCGACGGCTCAGCACCAATTGATAAAAAATCCATTATTTCAGCTAAAATTAAGGGTTTTAATTCTTTCCAATCGGCATCATCATTTTTGGTAACCGAAATCATATCTGACGTTATGAAAAGTGAATTAATATTGCCGACATCAAAAATTTGCTCTGCCAGAGGAGATTTGCGTAATGATTTGCGATCAACAAATTCGGCACGTCCCTGGTTAGAAATAGGTTGGTCGGGAAAAAAGTTGATGATATTTTTATCGGGAGTTTCCTGTATTTCAATATTCATTGCAAAAGTGCCTTTTAAGGTAGTTG
Source organism: uncultured Pseudomonadota bacterium (assembly GCA_902799835.1). Taxonomy (GTDB): domain Bacteria; phylum Pseudomonadota; class Alphaproteobacteria; order RF32; family CAG-239; genus CAZU01. Next base: position 93,662 of record CADCCF010000001.1, on the reverse strand, counting down.
ATTTATCATGGCATTAAGATAGTTAATGGAACGGGAAGCCTGATAGCTAAGAGTTATCAAATGGTTGGGTGTGAATGAAGATTGCGGCTGACCGTTGCGAACTATCCATGGTTCAAATGATGATGTTTCATCTAATGTTTTAATCAGGCTTGACCATATAGCATATATATCATAGTCAACCAAAACATCCTTAAAATCGTGCCCCAATCCTTTGGCTATTTGGGCATACGCATATATTTTACCAAAAGCATTATAAAAAATGTCATCGGATTTTGTATCGATAAATAAATCTTGATTTTCGCGCACGTAATCTGAAGTGTTTTTTACTAAATTGTTTAAATCTTTGCGAATTCTTTTTAAGGCAATAACAAAATTGCTTTCATCAAGAGGAAGAGTGGTTTTCCCTTCAATCAGACTCAAATTGAAATTTTTCAATAAACGACGGCTTTTTTTGTATTGGGTGCTTGATGATGTCGCCGGCTTCAGACTGTTTTGGGGTGAGAATAACCAAATATTTCCCGGATATTGCAGCAGTTCGGCAGCTTTGTGCAGATCATTGCGGAAGCCGATATCGGAAGTTTCAAAAGAAAACTTGTCTAAAGCCTGAGCTGTAGAACTAACCGCAGAAATGACGCCAAGTTGAAAATTAGGCATATTGTCCAAAAAATAAGAAGGAAATAAAATCGGCAGGTTAGGCGTCCAAATTTTATGATGGACTTCTTGAGCTATCAAAAAATTTAATGAATCAATAGTCGAAAGGCCTTGGTTATCGGATTGGGGTTGAAATGACGGAGTAGATGTATTGCTGATTATCAAACCGCCCAAAGGATAATATAAAAATATTATCGCAAAGGCAGTTGCCGCAATAATACGCCACCAAGAGGCCATTTTGCTTTTAATGAGTTTGGCTGTTTTCAGACAGCTTTTCATACCGAGCGTAAAATATTTGCTAATGACAGGACGGAGTGTTTGGTAGTATTTTTTTAAGTTTGAGTAATATTTCATTTTTTTGTCGTCCTTGCTATAATTGAGTTTATAATTGTTTTGATGTCTATTAATCGGAAAGCGCAGGCAAATCCGAGAAAAATCAGACCGCTGATAAGGCAGTTGACTGATAATAATACCAGTTTGTACATCATGTTGAGATGAAGCCAATTGCCTAAACAAATGTTGTAAAAGTATTCTATACCAAACAGCGATAAACTCATCAGAATTGAACATATAATGATTTTATATAATTTATGAATAAGCGGTTTGGTTATCATCCAAAAATTTCTTTTTTTTAGTCCGTGTAAATACAACCACAGTGAAACGAAAGCAGCTATGGTGGTGGCAGAAGCAATGCCGATGTGTCCGAAGGGTGACATTAGAATTACAGCAAAGACCAAATTGGTTAACAAGACTACAGCTGAATATTTTACGGGAGTTTTGGTGTCTCCACGCGCAAAAAAGTTGGGCGCCAAAGCTTTGACCAAAACATAAGCAGGAAGTCCTATAGCGTAGGCTATTACAGCTTTAGAAGTCATGAGAGTTTGCTGATAACCGAAAGCACCATGTTGAAACAGAATGTTGATAATCGGTTCGGCCATAACAATAAGAATAAAAGCAGCCGGAATCGATAAGATAGCTCCATACTCAACAGCCTTGTTCTGAATCAGACGAGCCTGTTCAATGTCTTCGGATTTGATGTGACGTGATAAAATCGGTAAGACAGCAACACTGATGGCGGCGCCAACCACACCAAGTGGAAGTTGCTGTAGGCGATTGGCATAATATAGCCACGAAATTGCACCGGTACCAACAAGTGATACCAGAATAGTATCAACTACCATGTTAATTTGGTAGATGCCGGCACCCAAAATGCCCGGTGTTATGCGCTTGAATAATGTTATGATGTCGTTGTTTTTTAGTAGTTTTTTGATGTTATAGTGAGGTTGGATGCAGACTTTTTGTTGACGTAAAAACCAATGAAGCCAAAATATTTCCAAAATACCGGCTGTTGTGATACCAAGAGCCAAGCCATGGGCAACAGTGGGACAAAACGGAACAAATATAAAAACAGATGCTATTATGGTTATGTTGAGAATTATGGGCGCTGCGGCGGGGGCGGCAAATTTGTTGAATGAGTTCAAGATGCCGGACTGAAATGAAACTATGGAAATGAATAAAAGAAATGGAAAAGTAATGCGGCATAAAGTAGTAGCCAGTTCGATTTTTTCCGGTTCGCCGGCAAATCCCGGAGCAAGAAGATTAACCACCCAAGGCATCAAAAATTCAATTACCACGACGAATAAACCGACAAAAAATGCCAATACAGAGATAGCTGATGCGGCAAAAAGCAACGCTTTGCGGCGGTTTTCGCAACTCAATTTTTGAGATAACATCGGAACAAAAGCGGTGGTAAAAGCTCCTTCAGCAAATAGCGAACGAAAAAGGTTAGGTAGTTTGAATGCAACAAAAAAAGCATCGGCGACCATACCGGCACCCAAAAAATTAGCCAAAACCATATCACGCAAGAATCCTGTTATGCGTGAAAGAAGGGTAAAACCGCCAAAAGTAGCAATAGCTTTAAATAAATTCATCTGTAATATAGGCTCAAGTTAACACGATGTTAACCGATTATATATTATATTTTTGATATGGGAATAATAAAATTACAGTTTTTGAAGTGTTTTTTGCGGTTTTTAGGTTGACAAAAAATAAAATCGCGGAAATAATGGACAAAATTTAAGTTGCATGGAGAATCACAAATGGATTCAGAAAATAATAACGACGATAAAAAGAAAGATGATAAACAACCAAAGACTGAACCCAAAATAGAAAAAGTCGGCGGATTAAAAGGCTGGCTTTTACGCAAAGTCAAAACTTTTATGTGGGATGCAAAATCAAACACCCTTGTTTTACCGCAAGGTGTTAGTTTGACGGTGGAAGAAGAGGCTGAACTGAGAGCCATGTTTGGAGAAATTGTCGATCAGGCAAAAGTTGTGGCTCAACACCGTGAACAGGTTATGGTAGGTCAGCAGTTAGCCGGCGTGAAGTTCAAAGCCAATGTTGTTAAAGGGTATAATCTTTTGGTGAATGGTACTTATCGTGAGTTGACAGGTTTATTGGCTCATAAAATTCATGACAATTTGCAAGGAATGCTGATGGTGAATAATCGCTTTTTGAGCGGTTTATGGAAAGCCTTGAGCAAAAGTAACGATAATACCAAGCAACAGCGCGGAAAATCTGTGATTCGGCGCGGTAATGACGGTCGTTAAAGCTTGACATTTTAATAAAAATATGCCATAATAGACAAAAGAATCCTAAAAAGGAGAAGAGCTATGACTGATATTAATAACACACTTAAAGCTAATATTCATGACCGAAAAAGCGGGTTTAGAAGGCTGGCAGAGGGTTTTGCCTGCGAGTGGAAGGAAATGACTGCCGATATGAAAGAGCAGTTAGGTATGATTGGTAATGCGATGAAGGAATGGACGCTGGCTCCTCTTAAGACAGTAAAAGATATCAAAAAGGGACGTAAGCTTATTGCGCAAGGAAAATTTAGAGAGTTGCGCGGTAAAGTAGCGCAAAGATTGGCAGCTAATTTGCAGGCGCAAGGTATAATTGGTTATAAAACATATGAAAAGATGTCTTATAAAGCAGAACAAAAATTTGGTGTCGGAAAAGTTAAGGCCAGTGATTTTTCAAAAGCGCATGGTAAATTAGTAAGTCCGGCTATGAATATGTATAGACAGGCATTTACTAAATTATTTAAAAGAGATAGATAGGCTTGTTTAATAAAATTTATCCCCCAAAGTGATTGACTTTGGGGGATTTTTTTTAAGCAATAACTTCCGGTTTGGCACGTTTTCTGGTCAAAGGATCTAAGATACGTTTGCGTAAGCGCAAAGATTTTGGGGTTACCTCCAGCAATTCATCGTCTTGGATATAAGACAAACCTTGTTCCAAACTCATTTTGCGGGGTGGAATAAGATCAATAGCTTCATCTTTGCCTGCAGCGCGGATATTGGTCAATTGCTTAGCCTTGCAAGGATTAACCTCAATATCATTGGGTTTAGTGTGTTCGCCAATAATCATACCGGTATAGACCGGAACACCGGAATCGATAAACATCGGACCGCGTTCTTGTAATTTCCACAAAGAATAAGCAATGGCAGTGCCAGTTTCGGAAGAAATCAATACGCCGGTACGACGGCTTTCAATTTCACCTTTATAAGGTTCATAGCATTTAAACAAGCGGTTCATAACACCGGTACCGCGCGTATCGGTCAAAAATTCGGAGTGATAACCGATAAGACCGCGCGAGGGAGCGTTAAAGATAAGGCGGGTTTTGTTGCCGACTTGGGAGGGTATCATCTCAACCAATTCACCGCGGCGGCGACCAAGCTTTTCAACAACTGCACCGGAGAACTCCTCATCAACGTCAACTGTCACCTCTTCAACCGGTTCCAACAACTGTCCGTTTTCATCTTTTTTCATCAAAACGCGAGGACGAGAAATTGATAATTCAAATCCCTCGCGGCGCATGGTTTCAATCAAAACACCAAGTTGTAATTCACCGCGTCCGGCAACTTCGAAAGAATCGGAAGTGCTGGTGCGCGAAATTTTCAAAGCAATATTGCCCTCGGCTTCTTTGCACAAACGATCCCAAATTACACGGGAGGTAACTTTGTCGCCTTCACGACCGGAAAGCGGGGAATCGTTAATTGAGAAAGTCATCGCCAAGGTGGGCGGATCAATTGGTTGAGCTTTAATGGCCTGAGTTACCTCAAAAGCGCACAAAGTATCGGCCACCGTTCCTTTTACGACACCAGCAACAGCAACAATATCACCGGCATGAGCAACTTCCAAAGCCTCACGGTTTAATCCGCGATAAGCTAAAATTTTACTGATGCGAACACGTTCAATTTCTTGGCTGTCGCCGTTTAAAACTTTAACCATGTCATTAATATGTAAAGTGCCGGATTGGATTTTTCCTGTGAGCAGGCGACCGATAAATTTGTCAGCTTCTAAAGTGGTGGCCAACATGGAAAAAGGAGCGTCGGGTTGACAATTGGGCTCGGGAACATAAGAGCAAATCAACTCAAAGAGCGGAGTTAAATCTTTCTTTTCATCATTCAAGTCTTTAACTGCCCAACCATTGCGACCGGAAGCGTACAAAACCGGAAAGTCAAGTTGCTTATCATTAGCATCAAGACTGACGAACAAATCAAACACCTCGTTTAAGACTTCATCGCAACGAGCATCCGGTTTGTCGGCTTTGTTGATGACAACAATCGGGCATAAACCTAATTTGAGGGCTTTACCCAACACAAATTTGGTTTGCGGCATCGGTCCTTCGGAAGAATCAACCAATAATACCACGCCGTCAACCATTGATAAGATACGTTCAACCTCGCCGCCGAAATCAGCATGGCCCGGAGTATCAACGATATTGATGTGGGTGCCTTTCCAGTTAACCGAAGTGCATTTGGAAAGAATAGTAATTCCTCTTTCACGTTCAAGTTCGTTACTATCCATAACACAAGTTTCAACCTGTTGATTTTCTCTGAAAGTGCCACTTTGCTTTAAAAGCCCGTCGACTAATGTCGTTTTGCCGTGGTCAACGTGGGCGATTATGGCGATGTTTCTCATATTCATTTTTAATTTTTCTCCTAAATATCCGTCATGTCATAAAACAGTTCGCTTATGTACTATTTTGGTACACTGCGCTCGCTGTTTTATTTCCAGCACGAATATTTATGAGAAAAATTCGTGCTACAAATTAAGCCATGTCATAAAACAGTTCGCTTATGTACTATTTTAGGTACACCGCGCTTGCTGTTTTATTTCCAGCACGAATATTTATGAGAAAAATTCGTGCTACAAATTAAGCCATGTCATAAAACAGCTCGCTTATGTACTATTTTGGTGCACTGCGCTTGCTGTTTTATTTCCAGCACGAATATTTATGAGAAAAATAAAGTGCCGGAAAGGCGAAAGCTCTTCAAAAATTGTCCTCAAAATACACTTTTCAATTTAAATTTCAACATTTTTTTGAAAGGGTTATCAATTTTAGCCGATGGTGCAGAGTTTGCCGCGTAAGGTATAGCCGATTTTTTTATAACAGGCATTAGAGGCAATATAGTCGGCATCGGTATAAAGCATAGTGATATAACCTTTTTTTTGAGCATCTATAGTAACCTGATAAACCAGATTTTCAGCATAATGCTTGCGACGGTGTTCGGGCATGGTGAATACTAAATTGATTGAGGCCATATCGCCGATAGGAGCGTATTTGCAACTGGCAACATTATTCCCATCTTCATCCTGCCAGAAAAACATATTGCCGGAATTGATATTATCTTCAGCATCAATGCGGTAGCCTGCTTGATCTTTTTGATCTATGCCGATTTCTTGATGAAACAAACTTAAAAATTTTACCAATTCTTCCAAATCTTTCATTTCGCAGCGATGCAGTTGGCCTTTTGCCAAATTTTTAGGTTTGATCGGATTGAGGCAATCATAGGCGAACATATTGGTGATGATGGATAATTTTTGATTATCTTCTTTGGCTCTTTTGATGAAATATTCAGCGAGTTCATATTTAAGATTAAAACGATGATTGCCATCAAACAGAGAATTATCTTTGGCAATTTGGTAAACATTGGCCATCTCAACTTCACTCATGTTATCGGGAGTCCATATCCATACAGGATAGGGGGTACAAGTAAAACAGATAATCACTCTATTGTGATCGGTGAGCAGAAGTTCGGGATTGTTACCTATAATGCGGCGCAGCACAAAAAATGTATATTTGTCGTTTTCTAATAATTTTTGATCGCGGTCGTCGGTAAAACTATCTAAAAAAAGTTCTTGGCGGATTTGCATTAAAGTTTTGCCGATGCGGTTTTCGCCCGAACCCTCGCCGAAGCCGCATTTATAGCACGTAGGACAAGACTTGATAAGAATCGCATTACCGGTGGATTTTAGCATTTCACAGGCTTCAGGGTTTTGGGCGTAGCTGGCACGCAAACCGGCTTCCATAATGGCAAATTTATTTTTATCAAAATCAGCGCGGCGATTGATTTTATATTCAGGAGTTTTGGTCAACAATCGGGCGTCATCGGGATTTTTTAGATTTATTATTGTGGTAAAGCGCTCATCGGAAGCATAAAATTTCATGGCTTGATAATAATGCTCAACAGAAGGAAAAGTATAATCTTTTCCATCAACCGTCATGGTAATCGGAAATGCCGATAAGGGAGATAGAAACCAATATTTTCCTGTCGGAGTACAAAATCTAATTTCTAAGGTCATTGTCGTTGTTTTAAGATGTTGCAATAATATGGAAATTTTATATTAACAAGGTTAAATTTCAATAGTTTTTTATTAGGCTAATTTATATGATTAATTTTTTTGATAAAATGGCGTTACCCAAGTAAAAAGTTTGAAAAAATGGCGAGAGGATAAAATTTTACTTGACTATTGAAGGAAATGTATGTATTAAAAAGCAAAAGTTTTTGTATAAGGAATAAGAAAATGGCTAAAAAATGTGAAATTTCAGGCACCGGCGTTATGAGCGGCAATAATGTAAGCCACGCTAACAATCGCACTCGTCGTCGTTTTTTGCCTAATTTGCAAGAGGTTTCTTTGTTGAGCGATGTTTTGGGCAGATCTTTCAAATTGAAGATTTCGGCAAGAACTTTGCGCTCGATCGAACACAATGGTGGTTTGGATGCTTATCTCGAGTCGACTTCTAACACAAAGTTGTCGGCTGAGGCTATTGAAATTAAAAACGCTATTGCAAAAAAGAAATCCGCAAATTAATCAACAATCTCCTTGTTGCGTTGAGACCCTGCCTTTATTGAAGGCAGGGTTTTTTATCCCCATTATCCACAGGCTTGAAAAGCTAAGTTAGGCAAAAAAGCTTTGAAAATTTGTCATGCTCGTGTAAATGTGGTTGTAAATTGAAATTGAAAGGATGTTTAGATGTACGAACCGAGTCCTGAGCAACTGCCTAAAAATATTGAAGCAGAACAAGCCCTGTTGGGCGCTTTGTTGGCTAACAACAAAGCTTATGAAAAAGTGTCGGAATTTTTGAGTGCCGAGCATTTTTCCGATCCGGTAAATGCCAAGATTTATGAAATTGTTTCAAAACTGATTAGCAAAGGGCATGTGGCAGATGTAATCACTCTAAAAAATTATTTTGAACAAAGCAATGCTTTGGATGAGGTTGGCGGATATAAGTATTTGATTAAATTGGCTGATTCGGCAACACCTTTAACTAATGCAGAATACTATGCGCAATTTGTTTATGATAAATATTTGCGCAGAGAGTTGATTAATATCGGTTGTGATATTGCAACTTCGGCAGCCAAAGAAGATATTGATTCAGAGGCAGAGCAACAAATTGAGAGTGCTGAGCGGAAATTGTTTGATTTGGCCAATCAGGGAGAAACATCAAAGGGATTTATAAATTTTTCCGAAGCTTTGAATGATTCGCTGAATCATATACAATCAGCGATACAACGAGGCGGTAAGATATCAGGGTTGTCCACCGGATTGGATGATTTGGATGCCAAAATCGGCGGTTTGAATGATTCAGATTTGATTATTATTGCCGGACGTCCCGGTATGGGCAAAACAGCTTTGGGTACAAATATTGCTTATAATGTGGCGGAATATATGGCGCGTGACAAGACTATTGCTCCAACCAAGCGAGGAGTGGCGATGTTTTCGTTGGAAATGTCGTCGGATCAATTGGCATCACGTATCTTGTCAACGGTGGCTCAAATCAGCGGTTATAATATGCGTATAGGCAAGATTGATAATGCTGAATTTGGCAGAATTGCCGCAGGGGTACGCGAAATAGAAGAGACACCTTTGTATATTGATGATACACCGGGGCTGAATATTAATGCAATTCGCACCAGAGCGCGTCGACTTAAACGCAACAAAGGACTGGGATTGATTGTGATTGATTATATTCAACTTATTACCGGTACAGGCAGTAAAAAGAGCGAAGGTAATCGTGTGCAGGAAGTGTCGGAGATTTCGCGTGGCTTAAAAATTTTGGCCAAGGAGTTGCAAGTTCCGGTTATAGCATTATCTCAATTAAACCGAAGTGTTGAAAGTCGTGATGATAAAAAACCGCAAATGTCGGATTTGCGCGAATCAGGATCAATTGAACAAGACGCGGATATTGTGATGTTTGTATTTAGGGAGAACTATTATCTGAAAAACAATGAACCGGTACGTCGTGAAACAGAAACACCAGAAAAATTTCAGCAACGCCACGATCACTGGGAGGAACGTTGCAAAGAAACGGCTAATGTAGCAGAGGTTATAGTCGGTAAAAATCGTCACGGATCAACCGGTTCGGTGCATTTGTATTGGAATGGTGACTATACGCACTTTAATAATTTGGCTAAATCTGAGAATATTCCGCAACAGGTAGGTGCTTAAATTATGGAAAAAAGCGAAGCAACTTGTGATACGCCGGCCGAAAGATATGCACTGGCGCATAATGTTGAACCGGAGTTTTGGAAAAAGAAAAGACCGGAAAAGTTTACTACTGCAGAGTGGGAGTTGTTGTGCGACGGTTGCGGAAAGTGTTGCCTAAATAAGCTCGAAAGCAGAAACAAGATTTATTTTACTTCGGCGCGGTGTCGTTTTTTGAATCCGGAAAATTGTTTGTGCCGAATTTATGAACATCGCTTTGAAAAAGTTACGGACTGCCGCAATATCACATTACAGACCGTATTAAGTGAGCCGGAAATATTGCCCAAATCATGCGCTTATCGTCTGATTGTGGCAGGTAAAGATCTACCGGATTGGCATCCATTGGTTTCAGGAGATGCCGAGACTGTACATAAAACCGGTCATTCGGTTTGCGGGCATGAAACAACCAATGAATCTGAGGTTAAAGATTATGAAGATTACATTGTTGAATGGCCCGACTTGTGATTATCAAAATTATTGCGGTTTTCCGCTGAAGGTGGTCAATTCTTTAAGAGCTAAAAGGTTGTCACTGCGGATTGATGAAAAACAGCATATTCCGGTGTTGACAATTCCCAAAAGATGTTCACAAAGAAAAGTAAAAGAATTTTTGGATGCCAATCATGATTGGGTGGTCAATATGATGGCAAGATTACCGGTTGCCGCTAAATTTTGTGATGGTGAAAAAATAAATTTCTGGGGCAAAGAATATGTTATCAAACATTGTCCGGAAGGAAAAAGTACCAACTTTGCAGGAGAAGTGCTGAAAGTAAGTGGCGGAGAAGAATTTTTGCACCGCCGGGTTACGGAATATCTGAAGACACAGTGCCTCAAGGTTATTAGTGAAATGACGGTGGAAAAAGCGGCTTTGTTGGATGCAAAAGTTAAAAGTGTGGCTATTAAAGACACACGTTCGCGGTGGGGAAGCTGTACAACTTCAGGACATATAAGCTATAATTGGCGAATTTGTATGGCTCCGTTAGAGGTTATTGAATATTTGGTTTGTCACGAAGTTTCACATCTTAAGCATCCTGATCATTCGGCAGAATTTTGGAACTGTGTAGCGATGTTGCATCCGACATATAAAGAAACTCGCCGTTGGTTGAAAACCCACGGCAAGTCGCTTTATAAATATATTTAGCCTTAAGTTTTAGGCGTATTGATTAATCCAATCGGTAATGGTTGATTTGGTGTTGAGACCAATTTTGGTATCAACCAACTTGCCGTCTTTGAACAACAACAAAGAGGGAATGCTGCGCAAGCCATAGTTGGACGGAGTGGCCGGTGATTCATCAACATTCATTTTGTAGATGTTAACTTTAGCCGACATTTCGTTGGAAACTTCTTCCATAATCGGCAAAAGTTGGCGGCAGGGTCCGCACCATTCAGCCCAAAAATCGACCAAAGCCAAACCTTTGGAATTTAAAACAGTGTTCTCAAATTCGTTATCAGAGATTGATTTCATGGTTGTTCCTTTCTTAAAATTGCTGAGGTAACGATCTTTAATATAGTTTGTATTTTAACCTAATAAACCTCTTTGTCAAAAAAAATCTTTATTTAGCAAGCTTTTTCTAAACTCTGCAAAATATATTGGCTGACTTTTTGCGCATAAAATGAGGGGTCGGAAACCGCTTCGCCTTCGGCAACTTTGGCTTGATCGAGTAATACGCGCGCTACTTCTTCAACCTGAGATTTGTTTTTATCATCCATAATCATGTCGCTAAGTTTGATAATAAGCGGGTGATAGGGGTTGAGTTCTAATATGCGGGTTGAAGCGAAAGCAGTTGACTGTTGATGGTTGCGCATCAGGCGCTCTAAGTGCAAACTCATTTGGCCGTCTTCAACCGTCAAGCTAACAGGAGAAGTGGTTAACTTTTCAGTGGTGATAACCTTGCCCAGCTCATTTTTGAATAAATCGCTCATAAAATCAGTTAGCTTTTTCAAACTTCCTTCATCGGCTTTTTGTTCGGAACGTTCCCATTTCATATCAATATCGGCTTGAGTGATATGTTTTACGGAATAACCTTTATAGTTGGGCAAAACTTGCGGCCAAAATTCATCAATCGGGTCATTGAGTAACAAAACTTCAATACCTTTTTGAGCAAAAGCTTCCAATTGCGGAGAATTGCGCAAGACATTAATGTCATCACCGGTAATGTAGTAGATGGTTTTTTGTTCTTTGTCGGCACGCGAAATGTATTCATCAAGTGTGGTTAATTTTTCCTTGTCATGAGTAGAATAAAAATATGACATGGCAACAATATCTTCGCGATTGTTGAAATCTTCATAAATTCCTTCTTTTAAGACAATGCCGAAATTGCGCCAAAAAGTGATGTAGTCATCATAATTTTTGGAACGCTTTTGCAATTCTTTAAGTAAACGTTTGACAGTTCCGCTCTTGATTTTTTCCAATAAAGGCGAATATTGCAACATTTCGCGCGAGATATTAAGCGGCAAATCGGCACTGTCGATGATTCCTTTGACAAAGCGGAGATAGTTGGGCAAGAGAGTGTCAATTTTATCGGAGATGAAAACTTTGTTGATGTAGAGTTTCAGAGATTGTTTTTTATCCGGTTGGAACAAATCATAGGGAGCTTTGGACGGGATATAGAGCAATCCGGTATATTCAATATTGCCTTCGGCTTTGAAGTGCAAAGTCAGCCAAGGATCATCAAAATTGTGAGAAATGTGCTGATAAAAATCTTTGTATTGGTCAGAAGTAATTTCGGATTTTTGGCGGGTCCAAAGAGCAGAACCTTTGTTGACAACCTCTTCTCCGGCTTTATCTAAATCAAGTACAATGGGGTAGGCAATATGATCGGAATAAGTGCGGACAATTTGCCGCAGATAAATGGTATCACAATAGTCTTTGGCATCTTTTTTTAGGAATAGTTTGATGTCGGTTCCGCAAGAGTCTTTTTTAGCTTCGCTGATTTCGAATCCGTCAATTCCGTTGGAAGTCCAATGCCATGCTGTATCCTCACCGGCTTTGCGCGTGGTGAGTTCCACTTTGTCTGCGACCATAAAAGCTGAATAGAAGCCGACACCAAACTGACCGATAAGCTCGCAAACACTGCCATTGTCACCGGCATTTTTGACAAATTCGGCAGTTCCTGATTTAGCGATAGTGCCGAGATGAGAGATTAAATCATCTTTGTTCATGCCAATACCGTTATCGGAAATGGTTAAGGTATTAGCTTTTTCATCAGCTTTGATGATAATTTTGAAGTCATGGGCATATTCAGCGACTTGTGGATTGGTTAATGCCCAATATTTCAGTTTGTCACAGGCATCGGAAGCGTTAGAAATTAATTCACGTAAAAATATTTGTTTTTCCGAGTACAGAGAGTTGATGACAATATCCAACATTTTGCTGACATCTGCCTGAAATGCTATTTTATCACTCATTTTTTGCTCCTTAGTATTAATTCTTTATCATTAAAGTAGGTATTTTTTTTGCGCAATGCAAGTTTATACTTGATTTATTTTAATTTAACGAATAAATTCATAGGTGATTTAACTTAAACTATGGAGTTTGATATTATGGTATCTGTTGTAAATGATTCTTGCATTAAATGCAAAACTTGCACTGAAGTGTGCCCTGTTGATGCTTTTCACGAGGCTGATGATATGTTGGTTATTGATCCTGATACATGCATCGATTGCGGTGCTTGCATTTCGGAATGTCCGCAAGAAGCCATTACCCCTGAGGATGATGCTGAAGAAAAATGGATTAAATACGCTCAAGAGAACGCAAAAAATCTTCCGGCGGCTTAGATCTTTAAGGTATTCAAACTCCTCTTTGGAATTATGCCCCACGGAGGAGTTTTTTGTTGGAACAATTGTTGAGAATGGTCATGAAAAAAGAAGTCACTACTTATTATGATGTTGTCGGTATTGGAAATGCGATAGTTGATGTTTTGGCCAAAGTTGGCGACAGGTTTTTGGAGGAACGAGATTTGCCCAAAAGTCAGATGACGCTGTTGGAAGCGGCAGATGCTGGGCGTATTTATGCTGACATTGTGCCGGAAAGAGAAGTTCCCGGCGGTTCAGCGGCTAATACGGTAGCCGGAATTGCTTCATTGGGTGGAGCTCCGGCATTTATCGGCAAAGTGCATGACGATGCAATGGGACAAGAATTTACACGCGATATTGGTGCAGCCGGTGTTGATTTCTTTACATCTCCTTTGAATGAAGGTCCAATGACCGGACGCTCAATTGTTTTGGTTACTCCTGATGCCATGCGCTCAATGTTTACATATTTGGGGGCAAACAAATATTTGAGCGAGGCAGATGTTGATGAAAATACCATCAAAGCCAGTCTGATTACCTATATAGAAGGATATATTTTGGATTATGAGAGTGGTTTTGCCATTGCTCGCAAAGCCGCAAAAATTGCTCACGAATACGAGCGCAAAGTAGCTTTTTCGCTGTCTGATATAAATTGTATCAAAGGACGAGAAGATAACCTTATAGATTTTATAAGAGAAAATGTTGATGTTTTGTTGGGTAATGATGCGGAATTGAAGGCATTGTTTAAGGGACAGGATTTTTATGAGTGCCTTGATTTGATAAAACCATATGTTGAAATTGCCGCAATCACAAGAGGAGAAAAGGGTTCGGTTGTGGTAAACGGTCGTACCAAAATTTTTGTGGAAGCAGAAGTGGTGGAAAATGCGGTTGATACTACCGGTGCCGGCGATTTGTATGCAGCAGGATTTTTGTATGGTATGACGCAAGGACGTTCATTAGGGACTTGTGCGATTATCGGTTCAATTGCTGCGGCAGAAGTAGTTACTCACTATGGTGCCAGACCGGAAGTTTCATTGCGCGGATTGGTACGCAATAAACTGCTTTCTTATGGCAAAAGACCTTAGAAAATAAAAGCCGCTCAGTTGAGCGGCTTTTTAGGAGAGATTATTTTAAAACAGGATATCCAAAAGGATCAATCTCTGCATTTTCGTCTATTGGTTTAGCACTAGCTATAATTTCTTCGAATTTCTCTCTTTTTTTTTGTTCAACTTCTTGGGGTGATGGGCGTTGATTTATACTATCTGATTTTTCCATACCCCGAAGAATACGTAGCTTTTCTTCGTCTAATTGCATTTATATTCCTCCTTGCTGCATAGTTTTTGTTCTGTTCATGGTCATAGTGTGACGAATTTGCATATTTTTGTTAGCATCAGGGATATTTATTTTTGTACCTCCTTGTAGTACAAAATTGTTTCCTTCTTTGGTAACTTTACCAAGGGTAACAGTGTCTCTAGTTGCCGGTGTACGAGCTAAATATTCTTCGTGTGTTAATTCTGTTATTTTACCTCCTTCTTGAGCGTAGTGCTTTGCAGAGGCAAACTTATCAGGTGCATTGTTGTCATATATTGAAATCATGTTATTATTTCTTATAGCCTGCCAATCAGCATTTTCAGCTCCTTCAGCTGTTTTCATAGCAAAGGCGGCTTGTTTAGTGGCATTTCCTGCATTATAAAATTGTGTCATTTTTTCTGGATGATTCATTTCCATGTGTTGGCTAGCAACACCACAAGCATATCCAAAAAGCGAACCTTCTTGGTATATTTCACCACTTTTATAAGATAAATAACCATCCTTTTGAACTAAAAATCCGTCTTTACGGGCTGCATCTACCAAATCTCGTTCAGCATTTTCGTTTGTAAACAATTTTGAGCCGCGTTCGCTCATGTATTTGGCAACAAAAGTTGTATTCTCGCGATCAAACTCAGTCATACGATTTACTCTGGAATATGAGTCTGTGTTTAATTCTCCATTATTTATTCTTTTCTCATTATCAAGAGCATAGTTTGTACGTTTCTCAATTAGAGCTTCTGCCGCTTTACTATAATCAACCATAATTTTTCTCCTTATAAATGTAAGTCATAATATCTGTCTTTATTATACCCTCTCCCATAGACAAAAGTCAATAGTTTTCGTCAAATAATGTAGGCAGATAGTTATAATTTAAGAAGAATGCCGATAAAGGCGGCTATGGCGATATAAAATATCGGACTTTTTTTCCATAGGCGCATGGCAGCAAGAATGGCGGCAAAAATCAGAATATTAAGGTCAGAGGTAAGCGAAATTTGTGCTAGGGGTACACCGGCCCAAAGAATAAGCGCAATTACTGCCGGTCGCACGCCGGATAAAAAATCTTTGACACGGATATTACAGCTGTATTTATCCATCAAGCGTGAAATTATGACGATGATAATGAATGATGGCAAGACAAGGGCAAAGGTTGCAATCAGAGCTCCGATGATGCCTTCGGTATTGAATCCGGCATAGGTTGCCATGTTGACGCCGATGGGACCGG
Organism: uncultured Pseudomonadota bacterium; assembly: GCA_902799835.1. Lineage (GTDB taxonomy): Bacteria > Pseudomonadota > Alphaproteobacteria > RF32 > CAG-239 > CAZU01. The sequence continues at coordinate 77,854 of CADCCF010000001.1, read as the reverse complement.
GAGTAGATTCAGCAATGGCAATCATGTTGGTGAGTTCCAAGCGGCTAAACCAATCATATTTTTCGGTTAGGTTAAACAAAAACGGAATGGTTACTAAACCACCACCGATGGCAAATAAGCCGATTTTGAAAAATTCAATAAACAACAAGAGATAAGTCATTTGAAATATCTCCTTTGCAATTCACCCAAGGCAATAGCGCCTGTTCCCATAATAATTACCAATAAGGCCGGTGAAATTTTTACAAACAATAAAAAGATAAAAGTTCCTATAAAGACTAAAGTTTTACCCCAATGTTTGATATTGTTGCGAGCCAAATCAATAACAACATTAATAATTAAAGCAACAACAGCCAAGCGAATGCCGCTGAAAGCATATATAACATAGCGATTATCCATAAACTGGGATAATATGGAGGCGATGGTGATAATAATCAGTATAGCCGGAGTGATTACGCCTAAAGTGGCAACGGCTGCGCCGGAGATGCCACGCAACTTATACCCGATGAAAGTGGCAATGTTGACCGCGATAATGCCTGGGGTGCATTGGCTGATTGAATATAAATCGATTAGTTCATCAGCTGTGGCATAGCGTCGTTTATCGACAATTTCGGCTTTGAGAATGGGCAGCATTGCGGCTCCTCCGCCAAACATCAATAAGCCTATTTTGCAAAAAATAAAAAATAACTTGCTTAATTTTATCATTGGTATGCTCAGTTGTTAATGAAACAGGGATGATTATATAATTATTTGGTTTTTTATTAGTTAACAGGTGAGAAAATGATTATCGGATTTATCAGAGAACAAATGCGAAATGAAACCAGAGTAGGGTTAACCCCGCAAGTGGCAGAAAAGTTGATTAAAGCCGGTTTGACGGTTAAAATGGAACAAAATGCCGGAGTAAAATCATGTTTTCGCAATTCGGAATATGCATCCGTTGGGGTAGAAGTTGAGGCAACGGCTGAAGATGTTTTGAAAAAAAGCGACATATGGTTGACGGTTAATGCGCCCGAGGCAAAAGAGGTTAATTGGTTAAAACATGGCGCGGTTATTATCGGCAATTTGCAAAATCGGCAATGGAAAAAATGCACATCTTATATGAAAACACACAATATTATTAGTTTGGCGCTCAATCAAATGCCGCGATTGTCAAGGGCGCAAGGATTTGATATTTTGTCGTCGCAAAACAATTTATCCGGCTATCAGGCGGTGTTTAAGGCGGCACAATTTTTGCCTTTTACTTTGCCTTTGATGATTACATCAGCCGGTACTTTGGCTCCGGCAAAAGTGTTGATTATCGGGGCAGGAGTGGCAGGATTGCAAGCCATTTCAACAGCCAAAAGGCTGGGGGCAAAAGTTTATGCCTATGATGTTAATGAGGAAGTTAAAGAGCAAGCCGAATCAGTGGGAGCAAAGTTCATTAGTAATTTTAGGGATATTTTGAGTGAAGTTAATGTGATTATTACCGCGGTAGCTCCGGCTATGGCAGAAGCGCCTAAAATTATTACAAAAGAAATTTTGGAGTTGTTGCCGAATCGTTGTGTTTTGATTGATTTGGCTTCGGCACAGGGAGGTAATGTTGAAAGTTCAGCTGAACAGAAAATAACTCGTTGTCAAAATTGCATTATCTATGGTGACAGTGCTTTGGCTCGTGAGATACCCCAGTCAGCAAGCACTCTGTTAGCGAATAACTTTTACAACTTTTTGATGTACATATATGACCAAGAAAAAAAGGCCTTAAATTTGGATATGGCAGATGAAATTATCCAAGCCATAAGACTAAAGGAGTATGAGTAATGGATATTTGGTATTTGCTTAATATTTTGATGTTGGCTTGTTTTGTCGGATATTTCAGTATTAAAGAAGTTACACCAGCCTTGCATTCGCCTTTGATGAGTGTGTCTAATGCTATATCGGGAATTGTGATTTTGGGAGCTTTGATAACCTTAAAAAGTGACTTTGGGGTGGTGGACACACTGTGCTCATATTTGGCGTGCTTTTTTGCTGCGGTTAACATTTTTGGCGGTTTTGCAGTGTCGCAAAGAATGTTGGAAATGTTTAAGACGGGAAAACGCAAATGATAAATTTTTTTGTAAATACATCATATCTAATAGCCAGTACCTGCATGATTTTAGCAATTAAGATGCTGGCAACACCGCAGACGGCAAGGCGAGGTAATCTTGTCGGTATAATGGGAATGTTTTGGGCAATTGTTGCGGCGTTGGTTTCGCTAAAGCTGGATAATTATTGGTTGCCGATAGCAGTTATCTTATCAGGCGCGGTGGTGGGAGTTTTTATGGCTTTGCGAGTGCAAATTACGGCATTGCCACAAATGATTGCGATATTAAACGGATTAGGTGGACTGGCGGCAGTTTTTATTGCAATTTCAGAGGTGTTGTCAAAGTCGCAAAATGATGTCAGTAATATTATGAGTCTGATTATCGGCGGGATAACTTTTTCCGGTTCGATAATTGCTTTTGGCAAATTAAATTTTCCAAGGTGGTCTAAATCTATTTCTTTTGCGCATCAGAATTTGGTTAATTTGTTGTTGTCGTTGGTAGTTTTGGGTTTTGCGTTTGGGTATGTTTTGCAAGATCATGTTGAAGCATTTTATGCTTTGGCTTTGATGGCTATGGTGATGGGAATTTTGTTGATTCTGCCGGTTGGCGGAGCTGATATTCCGGTGATAATAGCTTTTTTGAATGCCTGTTCGGGTTGGGCCGGAGTATGTGTGGGATTATCATTACAAAGTCCGGTTTTGATCGTAATCGGCACAATAGTCGGCACCGGCGGAAGTTTTTTGGCCTATACAATGACGAGAGCGTTGAATCGGTCATTGTTAAATATTTTAATCGGCGGTATGGCGGCACCTAATAGTGCAAAAAATGCTGATGAACCCAAAATTGCTAATGTCGGTTCGCCGGCTGATGCAGCATTTTTGATGGAAAATGCCGGTAAAATCATTATTGTACCGGGGTTTGGTATGGCAGCAGCGCATGCCCAACACGCATTGAAAAATATGGCTGATGTTTTGCGCAACAAATATCAAGTTGATGTGAAATTTGCCATTCATCCGGTGGCTGGACGAATGCCGGGACATATGAATGTGCTATTAGCCGAAGCTAATGTTGATTATGGTGATGTTTTTGAATTGGATGATATTAACGGAGAATTTCAGGATACGGATGTGGCTTATGTTATCGGCGCAAATGATATTACCAATCCGCAAGCCAAAACTAATCCTAATTCACCGATTTATGGTATGCCGATTTTGGATGTGGCAAAGGCAAAAACAGTGTTTTTTGTAAAAAGAAGTTTGGGGACAGGATATTCTAATGTTGAAAATCCACTATTTTTTGCCTCTAATACATTTATGTTATATGGTGATGCGGCGCATATAACCGAAGAAATTGTCAAATATTTGGAAGCTTAAATATGACTTAAGGCTTGGGCGATGACTAAACTCATTTCACTAAGCAGCTTGGAGACAGCGGCGGCATAGTTGGCGTAGGTCGGTTTAATATCAGCACTTTGAGTATATTTTCCATTATCTAAAACTTTGCCGGAGCTGTCGGTGATATACCAACGGGCTTCAAGAGTGGCTTGACCTTGTTTGGTTATATCCATGCGAACGATTTCTATTCTGACATCTAAGGCAGAGGGATGAATTTCTTCCGCAGCATTGATTATTTTAGATTTGGGAAGATATTTGCTTAAATCAGCAACCATTTTGCGCTGAATCATGTTGCCCAAATCTTCGCCCCAACGGTTGAATTCGGCAATCTCAATTTGGGGAGAGTTGTCGTCAAGCATAATCATTTGGGGACGATCAAGATATTCAGGAAGTCTGACTTTAGTGACAGCAATGTTTTTAGAAAGTAAAAAAACTTGATTCGGTTCAGACAGCGGAGTTAAACGATAAAAATTGCTATCCGGTGAATATCCGCCGAAGCAAGCACTTAAAAACATAATCAAACATAGTTCAACAGCTTTTTTTAACATTATTTTTTACCTTTCAACAGAGCTTCAGGATGGCGTTCAAGATAATCGGTCAAATTCTTTAAAGATTTAGCAGCAGCCTCAATGTTTAACATCATGTTATTAGCGTTTTCGGGCAATTGCATGGCCGATTTGCGATTTTTGTTTATGACATTCGAAACATTGTTTATCAAACTTTCAACTTTGGGCATAGTTTGGTTGAGCGAAGCAAAAAAGTCCGAAAAGTTTTTGATGCTTTCGCCAAGAGGAATGGATTGTAAGTTGCGTGAAAACTCACCAAAAGCTGATAAGGCTGTTGGAATTTCAAAAATGCCACGGGGATTGTTATGATATTTTATCGGGGTATCCGGCAACATTTCAAGCTCAATCATAAGTTGACCAGTGACATAGCTTTGGGTGGTGAGGCGAGCGCGCAAACCTTTTTTAATCAAATCGTTGATGTCGCCGCCATTATTGTTATTGATTGTTTTGATGACGCGTTTTTTCATTACCGCATAGACCGGAATGCTGAAATTGAGGGTTTCAGAGTTGATTTGAATGTTGATACGCTTAACCTCGCCGACCTTAACACCTTTAAGCACAACATCAGAACCGACATTGAGTCCGGTGATGGATTCTTCAAAATACATCACAACGGTGCGTTCACCTTCGCTGTCAAAACTATCTTTTAGGCCATAAGCTGTAATGCCAAGCAGCAATAAAAGGCTCAGGCACCAAAATATACCGATTAGTTTACGATTTGATGTTTTGCGCATCTTTATACCTCCGTTCGTCTTTTGAAGAAATCGGCAATCGCCGATGTCGGTGGATTTTTAAGCCAAGTTTTGGGGTTGCCTTGTGCCGCAAGAGTTTTAGTCGCAGCATCAAGATATATGGCTTGATTGCCGATTGTCAATATAGAGTCAATGTCATGACTGATGATAACAATAGTTGTTTTGAGATTGGCGTTTAGCTCTAAAATCAGTTCATCAAGCAGGCGTGAGCTGACCGGATCAAGTCCCGATGACGGTTCATCAAAATACAAGATTTCAGGGTCAAGCGCAATAGCACGGGCGAGAGCGGCGCGTTTTTTCATACCGCCGGAAAGCTCATCAGGATAGAATGTTTTATATCCGTGCAAACCGACCAAAGCCAATTTTAACTCGACCAATTCATTAATGGCAGATGGCGAATAAGTAGTGTATTGCTGTAAGGGAAGAGCAATATTTTCACCAACAGTCATCGAAGAAAATAAGGCTCCGTTTTGGTATAAAACGCCACAGTTTTGCATGATTTTTTTGCGTGATTTATCATTGGATTTGTAAAAGTCGGTACCTTGGATAAATACCTGACCTTTGGCAGGAGATTTTAGACCTATCAACACTTTTAGTAAACTGCTTTTGCCACAACCTGAACCGCCCATAATCATAAAAATATCTTGCCCTTTTACCTCAAAATTGATGTCATGCATTATGACATTTTCGTCATAGGCAATATTTAGGTTTTTAACTTTGATGACAGCTTCACTCATATTCCAAATCCTTCAATAATCCAGGTTAGAATACCGGTAGCAACAATCATAATTACGATAGATGAAACCACAGCTCGAGTGGCGGCTTCACCAACACTTTTGGCATCGCGTCCGCAGTTGATGCCGAAATAGCAACCGCAGGATGAGATGATGAATCCATAGATTCCGCCGTGAATAATCCCAATAGTAAAGTCGCGCAAAGAAAAGGCTTGAGTGACGTAGTACCAATATTGCGCAGTTGAAATGTCAAAAGCGGCGACGGCAACCAACATTCCGCCTAAAATGCCGGCTAAATCAGCAAATATGGTCAGAAAAGGGCAGGATAAGGTTAGTGCAATCAGACGCGGCAAAATGACCATATCACCGGCGGGAAGTCCCATGGTTTTTAGGGCATCCAATTCTTCATTGACTTTCATAGAACCAATAACTGCCGCCATTTGAGCACCGGAGCGTCCGGCCATGATTATACCGGTCATAATTGCTCCCATTATTCGTACCATGGCAATAGTGACTAAAGAAGCTACATAGATTTGGGCGCCAAACATTTGGAGTTGTAAGGAACCGACAAAAGCCAGAATCAATCCGGTCATGAAACTGGCTAAAATGATAATGCCGATGGCCTGGGGACCGCTTTGGGAAAGTGCGTCAAACCAATCAGCGGAAAGAGTAAAAGCTTTGCCACGCAACAGGCGCCCGATGGAAAGAAAAATTTGTTGTAAAAAGCGACATGATTTGCCAAAGTTTTGCCAACGCGAAACTATATGATCGCCGATGTTTTCAAAAAAATCTTCTTTGAACTCGGCAATGAATGGTTTGCGATCGATTTTAAAAGCCAGTTTTATTAAATTGCCAAGGCCTTTAGGGAGGTTTTGCAGTTTGACATCAGCTGATGAGCGCATAATTTGGTAGATTATTGAAGCCGTGGTCGAATCCCAAAATTGGAGATTTTTGGCGTTAATCAGTATAGAAGTTGGTTTGTTTTGCAATAAATTTTGCAATTCGATAGAAGCATCGAATCGGCGCATATCACCGGATAATTCAATGGTAGTGGTTTGCAAATGATGAGTTATTTTCAGCGCCATGAGAATCCTTAAATAAAAAAATTGATTTTATATAGATATACCATGATGTTAGATTTAGCAACATTTTTTGTATTCTTGTCGGTGGTATAAAATTTAAAACATTGTTGAAAAATTAACCTTTGACTGCTAAATTAATTCCGATTTTACAAAGCAAATTGTTTTTTATAGAAGGAAGTAAGATAATGACAATAAAAGTTGGTATTAACGGTTTTGGCCGCATCGGACGTTTGGTTTTCCGTGCCGCTCAAAAGAGAAATGATATTGAAATCGTCGGCATTAACGATTTGATTGATGTTGATTACATGGCCTATATGCTCAAATATGACACTATGCATGGTCAATTTGACGGCACAATCGAAGTTAAAGACGGCAAATTGGTAGTTAACGGAAAGGCTATCAGAGTTACCGCCGAAAAGAATCCGGCTGATTTGAAATGGGGGGAGATTGGAGCAGACTATGTAGTTGAATCAACCGGTTTGTTCTTGACCAAAGAAAAGGCTCAGGCTCATATTGATGCCGGTGCTAAATATGTTGTAATGTCAGCTCCGTCGAAAGATGACACTCCGATGTTTGTTTGCGGTGTTAATACTGATTCTTATGTTAAAGGTACACAATTTGTATCTAATGCTTCTTGCACTACAAACTGCTTGGCTCCGATTGCCAAAGTTTTGAATGATGCTTTCGGTATTAAAGAAGGTTTGATGACAACTGTTCACTCAACAACAGCTACTCAAAAGACTGTTGATGGTCCGTCAATGAAAGATTGGCGCGGCGGCAGGGCAGCTTCGGGCAACATTATTCCGTCTTCAACCGGTGCAGCCAAAGCTGTGGGCAAAGTTATTCCGTCGTTGAACGGCAAGTTGACCGGTATGTCAATGCGCGTCCCGACTTTGGATGTTTCAGTAGTTGATTTGACTGCCAATTTGGAAAAAGCTGCTACTTATGAAGAAATTTGTGCTGCAATGAAAAAGGCTTCGGAAGGCGAGCTCAAGGGCGTTTTGGGTTATACTGAAGATGCTGTTGTATCATCAGACTTCTTGGGTGATTCACGTACATCAATCTTTGATGCCAAAGCCGGTATTCAGTTGACTCCGACTTTTGTTAAAGTTGTGGCTTGGTATGACAACGAGTGGGGTTATTCCTGCAAAGTGTTAGACTTGATTGCTCACATGGCAAAAGTTAACGGATAGGTTGATTGATTTTAAGGACTCCTGCTTAATTAGGGCAGGAGTCTTGTTTTTTAGATGAAGGATTAGAAAATGAGCGAATATAGAACAATTGATGATTTGGGTGATTTGAATGGTAAAGTAGTTATGTTGCGTGCCGATTTGAATGTACCGATGAATGAAGATTTCCAAGTTACCAACACAGCGCGAATCGTGCGCACAGTTCCGACAATTAAAGAATTGATGAGCAAAGGCGCCAAAGTAGTAGTTACTTCTCACTTGGGGCGTCCCGAGGGCAAAGGTGATATGGCCAATTCATTGACTCATATTGTCAAAGACTTGGAAAAAGCCCTTAATAAAAAGGTTGTTTTCGTTGATGACTGCATCGGACCGCATGTGGAAGAAGCTATCAAACACATGAAATCAGACGAAATTTTATTGTTGGAAAACTTGCGCTTTTATAAGGAAGAGAGCAAGGGTGATGAAAATTTTGCATCTGAGTTGGTAAAAGGTGTTGATGTTTATGTATCTGATGCTTTTTCAACTGCACATCGTGCTCATGCTTCGATGGTGGCAGCCGCTAAGCTGCGTCCTTGTGCCTGCGGTCGTTTGATGGAAGAAGAAATCAACGCTTTGACCAAAGGATTGAACAATCCGGAGCGTCCGTTGATGGCAATTGTCGGTGGCTCGAAAGTTTCGACCAAGTTGGATTTGCTCAACAACCTGATTAAAAAAGTTGATAAGTTGGTAATCTCCGGTGGTATGGCACATACTTTTATGAGTGCCGCAGGAATCGCCAATGTAACTGAGAAAAACTCTTTGGTGCAGATGGATATGCTCGATACGGCTGCTGAGATTATGAAAGCAGCCAAGGAAAACGGTTGCAAAATTATTTTGCCGGCTGATGTGGTTATTGCTGAAGAGTTTAAGGCTAATGCCAAACATGAAACCGTTGATGTTAATAATATTCCCAACAATGGTTGGAGTATGCTTGATGTCGGCGAGAAAACCATTGCCATGATTAAGGCAGAATTAGACGAGTGCAAGACTCTGGTTTGGAACGGACCTTTGGGTGTGTTTGAGATGAAGCCGTTTGATGTGGCGACCAATGCGGTGGCTCAATATGCCGCACAGTTGACCGAGCAAGGCAAAATGGTCTCGGTTGCCGGTGGTGGCGATACGGTATCGGCTTTGGATAATGCGGGTGTTGGCAATAAGTTTACTTATATTTCAACAGCCGGCGGTGCGTTTCTTGAATGGATGGAAGGTAAAGAATTGCCGGGCGTTGCTGTATTAAAGAAATAAAAAAAATAGTGCTTTTGCAAAAAAAAGGGCTCAAACTTGAGCCCTTTTTCTGAAAATAGAGAAAATTATAAAGTAATTTCTCCGATTTTTTACTTCTTTAAAGTATTGTATAGTGACAATGCTATGAAAAAGAAGCTTATGCCATATGCAATAGTTGCGGCTACATTACTGTTTGTGTTATTGGCAACAAGTGATAAAATGATGCCAATTCCAGAGTATGTTATCGAGAAGAATATTTTTAACATACCCCTGATTTCTTGGAGCATCTCCATTTCTGTTTTTTTTGTTTCCATGGTTATTATGTTTTGATGTTATACTCTATTTAATTAAATGACTACTAACCACTGAAAAACAGCAATGCTATTGCAACAGTATTAAACAGTTTCATAGTTATAGGGAGTTAATAATCATTTTCAGTCTTTAGTATACCACAAATTTCTCCTTGGGGCAAGCGTTTTGTGTATACAAAAAAGGGCTCAAGTTTGAGCCCATTTTTTGAAGAAAAAGAAAAGATTATAAATTTTTAGCGATTTCCTCAATCTCATAACACTCAATAAAGTCACCTTTTTGAATATCGTTATAATTTTCAAAGGAAATACCACATTCAAAGCCTTCTTTGACTTCTTTGACATCATCTTTGAAGCGTTTGAGCTGACCGATGGCGCCATCATGGATAACCACATTGTCACGCAACAAGCGAATTTTGGCACCGCGTTTGACCAAGCCCTCGGTAACCATGCAGCCACCGACTTTGCCAACTCCGGTAATGTTATAGACTTCACGAATTTCAGCATAACCGAGCAATTTTTCTTTGAGTTCGGGTGATAGCATGCCTTCCAAACCTTTTTTGATGTCATCCAAAACATCATAAATGATGGAATAATACTTGATTTCAATTTCATCACGGCGCGCCATTTCACGAGCTTGCATATTGGCACGGACATTGAAACCGATAATCAAAGCATGTGAAGCTTTGGCCAAAGTTACGTCTGATTCAGAAATCGCACCAACAGCCGAGTGCAGAATTTGGACGCTGACTTCATCATTGGATAACTTGGAAACCGCGCCTTCAATCGCTTCAATCGAGCCTTGAACATCAGCTTTGATAATAATCGGTAAATGTTTAACCTCGCCGGATTTAATCTTGTCAAGCATTTGTTCCATGGCTGATTTGGCTGATTTAACCAATTTGGCGTCACGCTCTTTGCGGATGCGGTAGCCGGTAATTTCTTTGGCTTTGGTTTCATCAGCAACGACAATAAAGTCATCACCGGCGGAAGGAGTGCCGTTGAGGCCTAAAATTTCAACCGGAGTGGCAGGACCTGCTTCCTGCATTTTTTGACCATGTTCGTTGAACATGGCGCGAATGTGTCCCCATTCCTTGCCGGCAATGCAAATATCACCGATATGAAGGGTGCCCTTTTGAACCAAAGCGGTTACTACCGTACCACGGCCTTTTTCCATTTTGGCTTCAATAACCGCACCTTCACTGGCACGATTGGGGTTGGCTTTCAAATCAAGCATTTCGGCTTGTAACAAAATAGCGTCAACCAATTTGTCAATGTTAATGCGTTTTTTAGCTGAAACTTCGGCACATAAACATTCGCCGCCCATTTCCTCGACACCAATGCCATGTTGCAAAAGAGCTGTCTTGACTTTCATCGGATCAGCGCCGGGAAGGTCAATTTTGTTAATAGCAACAACAATCGGCACATCAGCGGCTTTGGCGTGACGGATAGCTTCAATGGTTTGCGGCATGATACCGTCATTAGCGGCAACAACCAATACTACAATATCGGTGACCTTGGCACCACGGGCGCGCATCTCGGAGAATGCTTCGTGTCCGGGGGTATCAATGAAGGTAATCTTTTGACCGGATTTAACCGTAATTTGATAAGCACCGATATGTTGAGTTATACCGCCGGCTTCTTTGGCGGCAACATTGGTTTCACGCAAAGCGTCAAGCAGTGAGGTTTTACCATGGTCAACGTGGCCCATTACGGTAACAACCGGCGCGCGCGGCAACAATTGCTCGGCAGTGTCTTCTTGTCCGCGCAAACCTTGTTCAACATCACTATCAGCAACACGTTTAAATTTGTGACCGAATTCTTCGACAATAATTTGAGCCGTGTCGGCGTCAATGGCTTGATTTATGGTGGCCATAACACCCAAAGACATCAATTTTTTGATAACATCAGCAGATTTTTCAGCCATACGGTTGGCCAATTCCTGCACGGTGATGACTTCAGGAATAATAACATCTTTGATGACTTTTTCGGCCGAAGAGGCTTGAACGACAGGCTTAGGAGCCTTTTTCTTGTAACGACGTTGACTGCCGTAGCCATAACCAAAATCATCATCGTCTTCGTCGGTGCGAATATTGTGAATGTTAACCTTGGTGTTGCGGCGTTGCGGTTCAAAAGAACGTTTGGTTATTTGCTTTTTGCGTTCCTGTTCAAAAACTTCTTCTTTGGAGACGGGTTTTTCGCGTTTGGTGTATTCCTCTTCTTCTTCATCGTCATCAAATTTGTGTTTTTGACGCTCTTTAAATTTGTTAAGAGCGCGGTTGTCACCGGAATCGTCTTCGATAGGAGTTTGTTTGGCAGCAGCCTTTTCTTGCTCGGCTTTTTTGGCTTCTTCCTGCTGCTTTTTCTCCTGTTCAAGGCGAGCTTGTTCTTCAGCGGCAATGCGCTTTTCTTCAGCTTCTTGCTCGGCAATTTTACGCCGTTGCTGAGTGCGTTCTTCTTCGTCAGCCTTGCGACGACTGTCAAATTCCTTGGCTTCGGCCAAAAGCTTTAGTTTTGCCGCAGTTTCCTGATCAATTTTTACTTTGGGTGTGGTTTCGGTTGGAGTTTGATTAATGATTCTCTTTTTACGAACCTCAACCTGAACCATCTTTTTGTCAGAAGGTTGCTTAGGGGCACTACCCAATTTGAGTGTGAGGGTGGATTTTCCTGACAAGGTTAATTTAGGTTTTGCGGTATCTTCTGTCATATATGTGTTTCTCCGTTACAAGAGTTTTAATTGTTTAAGTAAGAAGTCAAACGAATAAATGCATCTCTGACCATTTCGCTGATAGGGCTTTTTAGAAAGACCATGTGAGCGGTGTTTTCGCGGTTTAATTCTTGGTTTAACTCCTCTGATGTGAACAAACTGTATATTTCCATGCCTTTGGCGTGGGAGGACATTTTTTTATGTCCGTCACATCCGGCATCGGATGCTTCCAATACAAAAGCAACTTGACCTTTTTTGATGGCTTCAAGCGATTTATCTAATCCCCAGATGGCACAGCCGGCTTTGCGAGCTAAAGAAATAGCGTGCAAAGCTTGGTTGCGTAAAAGGTTTTCGGTGTTTTGCAACAAATCTTCGTTAATGTTTATTTTCTTTTTTAGAGCCTTGGCAAACAAGTTGTTGTTAATAGCTTTTTCTAAGATGCTCTTGGCATTAGTGACGTAAATTCCTTTGCCGCCGAGTTTTTTCTTAAAATCAGGGACAATTCCGATATTTTCAACAGCCACAAAACGGAGCATACGATCTTTGTCCATCGTTGTTCCGGTTGCTATACATTTGCGAGTGGCATCTTGTTTCATTATTCAAATTCCTTGAAGGCGGGCATAGCACCTATGCCCGCCATAACCTTGTTATTCCTCAAACCAGTGAGCACGAGCTGCCATAATGACTTTTTCGGCTTCTTTGGTTGAGAGGATATCTTGACCAAGAATTTCAATAAGTTCGTCGGTTGACAAATCCGCTAAATCATCAATAGTACGGATGTCATGATCGGCTAAGCTCATTAACATATCTTTATCCAAGCCCTCGATTGCTTGTAATTTTTCATCCAAGCCTAAGTTCTTGCTCTTTAGGGCAAATTCCTGATTGCGTTTTTCAACATAGGCTTGAGCACGACGTTGTAATTCTTGAGCAATTTCCTCGTCAAATCCTTCGATTTCAGCCAATTCAGAAACATTAACCATAGCAATTTCATCAACATTGGAGAAACCTTCAGCAATTAACAAGTGTGCCAAGAGTTCATCAACATCCAAAATTTCCATGAATCTTTGTGAACGAACTTTGTTTTCGTTGGAACGGCGTTCTTGTTCTTGTTCTTCGGTCAAAACATCAATGTCGCAACCGATCAATTTGGCGGCTAAGCGCACATTTTGACCACGGCGTCCGATAGCGATAGAGTACTGATCTTGGGAAACAACAGCTTCAATGCGATTGTTCTCTTCATCCAATACCACTTTGACAATTTCAGCCGGAGCCAAAGCATTTACAATGTATTCCGCTTTGTCGTCAGAATAAGGAATAATGTCAATCTTTTCACCATGCAATTCAGTACTGACGGCTAAAACTCTGATACCGCGCAAGCCAACGCAAGTTCCGACTGCATCCAAGGTAACATCATCACTTTTGACGGCGATTTTGGCTTTGGATCCGGGATCACGTGCAACTGATACAATTTGAACGATTCCGTCATAAACTTCGGGAACTTCAGATTGAAACAATTTAGCCATGAATTCGGGGCAAGTTCTGGACAAGAAAATTTGCGGACCTTTGTTTTCTTTGCGAACATCCAAAACATAGGCTCTGATGCGATCGCCAACTTTTAAGTTTTCGTTGGGGATGGATTCTTCACGGCGCAAAATAGCTTCGGCTTTGCCGATGTCTATAGTGGTATTATTGTAATCAACGCGTTTTACCGTACCGTTGACAATGGTGCCGATTTTTTCGCTGTATTCTTCAAATTGTTTGTTGCGCTCAGCTTCGCGAACTTTTTGAGTTATAACTTGTTTAGCGGTTTGAGCAGCTATACGACCGAAATCAATAGGCGGCAAAGCATCAATGATATATTCACCAACTTTTATTTTGGGGTCATAAGCTTTGGCTTCACGCAAGGTCAATTGAGCAGCCTCGTTTTCTTTTTCTTCGTCATCAGCAATGACTTCGCGATAACGGGCCAATGAAATAGCGCCGTTTTTGCGGTCAATGTGAGCTCTGATGTCATGTTCCATGCCATATTTGGTGCGAGCCGATTTTTGGATGGCTACTTCCATTGCTTCAAAAACATCTTCTTTGTCGATGTTCTTTTCGCGGGCGACAGTGTCTGCTACCAAAACAATTCCAGGTCTGGGCATATTTTCTTTTTCTTGCATTTTTACCTCTGTAATAAAAGTTAGTCAGTTAGTTGATCTGTGGCAGCTTGGGCCAACAGTTCGTCAGTTAAAACAAGTTTGGCTTTGCTGACGGCATCAAACGGAATTTTGTAATTTGTTCCATCCATGTCAAAATTTATCAGTTCGCCTTTTTCTAAATTAATAATTTTACCTTTGAAGCGCTTGCGTCCTTCAATTGCTTCTGAGGTTTCAATTTTAGCTTCATAGCCGGCGAAACGAGAAAAATGCTCCGGTTTGGTCAAAGGGCGATCGATGCCCGGAGAGCTGACTTCAAGAGTATATTCTCCGGCAATCGGATCTTTTTCATCCAAAACAGCAGAGATTGCACGGCTGACTTTGGCACAATCATCAACATCGGGATTTTGGTGATTTTGCGGTTCAATCATAATCTGCAAAGTCGGATTTTGAACACCGATAGTCATGATACGGACAACTTCATAGCCCAATCCTTCAACTACCGGAGTTAACAATTTTTCCAAAGGATGTTGTTGCATTAGCTCTGTTTCTCCTAACAAAAAAGCGGAGCTTGCGGCTCCACTTCAGATAATATGTTATAATTTACGTTCTTTTTAGCATAAAAAAATATAAAAGCAAGAATTATTTTGCAAGTTTTAGCATATAAAAAACCGGTCAAATTTTGACCGGTTGAAAATTTATTTCTTTTCATCGGGATCACGCAGGACGTAACCTCTGCCCCAAACGGTCTCAATGTAGTTTTTGCCGCCGGAAGCGCGTTCCAGTTTTTTACGCAATTTGCAAATAAATACATCAATTATCTTTAATTCAGGCTCGTCAATACCGCCATACAAGTGGTTCAAAAACTGATCTTTGTTTAAGGTTGAGCCTTTACGCAAAGACAACAATTCCATAATGCCGTATTCTTTGCCGGTTAAATGTAAAGTTTTTCCTTGAACGGTAACGGTTTGGGTGTCAAGATTGACAACTACATCGCCGGTGGTGATAACGGATTCCGAATGGCCTTTGGCGCGACGGACAATAGCGTGAATACGAGCCAGAAGTTCTTTCTTGTCGAACGGCTTGGTAAGATAATCATCAGCACCATAGCCGAGACCTTTAACTTTGTTGTCGGGTTCGGACAGACCGGATAGAATCAAAACTGGAGTCTTGACCTTGGAGCCGCGCAAGTTGCGCAAAACTTCATAACCGTTAATGTCGGGCAACATCAAATCAAGAATGATAATGTCATAGTCATATAATTTGCCAATTTCCAAGCCGTCTTCGCCCAAATCGGTGGTGTCAACAATCATACCTTCTTTTTTGAGCATGGTTTCAATGCTTTGGGAAACGGCAAAATCGTCTTCTACAAGTAATACTCTCATTTGCGGATATCCTCCTAATTTTTCTAAGAATTTTATAACTACACTATATAGGTATAAATTTTATTTGTTTAGCGTTGTTAATAATTATTAACAATTTTTTTATCAAGGTGGCGGGTGTTAATAACCTTTATATTTATTGTTAAATAGCAAAATAATGTAGTATATAAATAATATCACCAATAAAAGGCCGGAGTTTTAGGAATTTGGGAGATTTAACCAGTAGCATTATCAATTCGATAAATCGGTTGGACGACGCATTTTATCATGGAAAAGTATGCGGCGTACAGGGATTGTTTGTTGAAATATCCGGATTGATCGACGGCATGTCAGTCGGGGATGGGTGTAATGTTATCAATAATCGGGGCGAAAAAATTCCTTGTGAAATTGTCAGTTTTCGCGATGGTAAAGTTTTGGCCATGCCGTATGGCTCATTAGAGGGAATAGGTGTGAATTGCGATGTTGAATTCACGATGAGTTCTCCGGTGATTTATCCGCATGAAAGTTGGTTGGGGCGTATTGTAAATGCTTTTGGCGAAGCAATTGACGGAAAAGGTCCTTTGATTAAAGGTAATAAGCCGTATTTTATTAAAACATCACCACCACCGGCACCATTTCGTGACAGAGTTAAAGGCAAGGTCGATTTGGGAGTTAAGGCGGTTAATGCGTTTTTGACCATTTGTAAAGGTCAACGTATGGGAATTTTCGCCGGTTCCGGTGTGGGAAAATCAACTTTGATGTCGATGATGGCAAGAAATACCAATTCAGATATTTCAGTGATAGGTTTGATAGGTGAGCGTGGGAGAGAAGCTAAAGAATTTATAGAAGATGTTTTGGGCGAAGAAGGTATGAAAAAATCAGTTTTGGTTTTGGCTACTTCGGATGAAAGCCCTTTGTTGAGACGTCAGGCTGCTTATGTAACAATGGCGATATCAGAATATTTTCGTGACGAAAACAAAGATGTCTTGTGTATGATGGATTCGATAACTCGTTTTGCGATGGCGCAGCGCGAAATAGCTCTATCGGTTGGAGAGCCGCCAGCATCAAAGGGTTATACACCTAGTGTATTTTCTGAATTACCAAAACTTTTGGAGCGCGCCGGACCGGGAGCCGGAAATGGTACAATTACTGGATTATTTACGGTTTTGGTAGATGGTGATGATCACAACGAGCCGATTGCTGATGCTGTGCGGTCAATTTTGGATGGGCATATAGTATTAGACAGAGCAATAGCGGAGCGCAATCGCTATCCGGCAATTAATGTTTTACGCTCAATTTCGCGTACAATGCCAGACTGTGATACAAAAGAAGAATATGCGATTGTGGCAAAAGCGCGTAAATATATCGCCTCTTATGAGGACATGGCGGAACTTATTCGTTTGGGAGCATATAAAAAAGGCTCGAATCGTGATGTTGATGAGGCAATATTTTATTATCCGATGATTGAGGAGTTTTTGGCGCAAACCAAGAGAGATCGCTTTTCCTTGGAGCAATGCTATGAAATGTTGGGTAGCATTTTAGCAACACCTTATCAAGCAGAAGAGTAATTAGATGGCAAAATCTTTGAAAGTTTTGCAACGTGTGAAAAAAATGGAGCTGGATGAACTGCGCCGAAGTTTGCTTAGTAAGTTGACTAGGCAAGAACAACTATATAAAGAATTGCATGAATTGAATGCTGACTATGAACGAGAAAAGGAATTTGCGGCGCAGCATCCGCTTTTGTGTGATTTTGGTGCTTATACCGAAAATTATTTGAAAAAACGTAAAACCCTGGAAACAAATATAGCTGAATTAGAACAACAAATAGAACAGTTGCGCAATGTGATGGCAGATGTTTTTAAGGAAGAAAAAACCTATAATATTATTGATGAAGAAAGAACACGTCAGCAACGTAAAAAAATGGAAATGGATGAACAAAAGCTCCTTGATGAAGTCGGTACTAATACTTATATAAAAAAGCACAAAAAATAGTAATTATCATAGGAGAAATGCAATGTTTATGATGAAGAGTCTGAATAGACCTTTGAATGCATGGGAGCCGTTTGTTTCAGCTCAGACAATGGATTTTCACTATAATAAACATTATAGAGGGTATTGTGATAAGCTTAACGAGTTAGTCAAGGCCACGCGTTATGAAAATATGGCGTTGGAATTGGTGGTAAAAGAAAGCTATAATAATTTGGAGCAAGATCAACAGATTTATAACAATGCATCGCAAATGTGGAACCATGAATTTTTTTGGCGCAGTCTGAGCTTGAGCGAATCGGAAAAGAAAAATTATATTGCGATGATAGAAAATGATTTCGAGTCGGTTGATGATTTTAAACAACAATTTAAGCAAGCGGCAATGTCGCAATTTGCCAGCGGTTGGTGTTGGGCAGTACAAAAGGATAATAAAGTTGCGATAATTAAGACGGCCAATGCTGATGGTCCATTGACTATGGTTGGGGTTAAGCCGATATTTTGTGTTGATGTTTGGGAACATGCTTATTATCTGGATTACCAGAACAGAAGAGCAGATTTTATTACAGCTTTGTTAGATTATGTGTTGTAATTTTTTGTTGACTGTTTTTTGTCTAAATGGTATATTAACGCCGTATTTTTTTGATAAAATAGTGAACGGGCAAGATTTATGTTAGACTATCAAACTGAAGGTAATTATATCGTTGCGGAAAGTGAAGAAGGCGAGTTGTATATTTATATCAGCGCAAAGGCCGGTAAAGCTGTGCACCCTCGGGTAGTTTATGACGGAAGAGATCACGCAGTGTTAGAGCGTAATTTGGAGCAGAGAATAGTGTTGGATTATATTAATCCCGATGTCAGAGATAAGTTACGCAAAGCTTCGGTAGTGATAGTGGTTGAGACATTGTTGGACAACATTAAAGATGCATATATAGCGGATATGAATATCGTTAACCAAATGCCTGATGATATGAAAAAGTTGGGACTGAAAACCTGGGAAGAGCTATCACTAAAAAAATAACAGTGTAATAAAAAAAGCCGTCTATTTGACGGCTTTCTTTTTCATAAGATAAAGAAGAATAAATATGCCCGGCAATGACATGGCGGCAGTCAGACTAAAAAAGCCGAACCATGACAGTGATTTAGCAACTATACCGGAAGTGGCGGCAAACAAATCGCGAGCAGCCCCCATGAAAGAGGACAGCAAAGCATATTGTGTGGCGGTGTACTGGCGATTGCATAATGATGACAGGTAAGCGACAAAAGCAGATGTGCCCATACCACCTGAGATGTTTTCAACAAAGATGGTAATAGTCAGAACCGAAGTATCGTTACCGGCGCATACCTGCCACAAATAAAGCAGATTTGATGATCCGTGTAATATTCCGCAAAAAAGCAAAGATTTAGCTAAGCCTAAGCGATTAACGACTATTCCGCCAATGAATGATCCGATAATTGTAGCAATTACGCCATAAATTTTGATTATATAGGCAATTTGAATTTTGGTAAAGCCGATATCATCAAAGAAAGGGTAAGCCATTGGGGCAATATAAGCGTCACTCATGCGATAGAAAAATATAAACAGTAAAATCCATAGCCACTTGTCACGTTTCATGAAGTCGGTAAAAGGCTTGATTACGGCATTAACTATGATCTCGTGCCAGTTATGAGAGACAGGGGCTTGGTTGTTAGCCGGTTCAGAAGACAGTAAAATAGTAATGGTGCCGAACAAAACGCTTGCGGCCATAACCTGATAAACGACACTCCAATTCCAATAGTCAGCCAGAATCAGAGCTCCGGCACCGGCAAATAAAACGCCGATACGATAACCAAAGACAAATACTGCAACACCAGCAGCTTGTTCGTTGGCAGCGAATCGCTCAATGCGGTAAGCATCGAGTACAATATCTTGTGAAGCAGAAAAGAGAGCGGCAAAAAATACAAAAAGTACAAACAGCGAAGTGGAGGTTGCCGGATTAGTCAGAGACATGGCGAGCATAGAACCCATAAGCAGCAGTTGAATAAATACAGCCCAGCCGCGGCGGCGCCCCAGGCGAGAAAACAAGGGGAGTCGACACTGATCAATAATCGGAGAAAATAGCCATTTAAAACTGTATGGTGATTTGACTAAAGCAAACATGCCAATAGCTGCAAGCGATATACCAGCATCTTTGAGCCAAAGGGATAAAGTAGATGATACCAATAAAAACGGCAGCCCCGAGACAAAACCCAGCAACAACATCACCATCATACGGCGATCGCAATATATTAATAAAGATTTTAGCCAAGCAAGAATGGTTTTCACAATTAATACTCCTTAAAAAACATTGCGATTATTGTAGTCCGAAAAAGGATAATAATTAATTAAAAAAGCAGAATCTTTTTTTGAGTAAAGATTCTGCTTTTCGTTAGGACAATCCGTGTCTTTCAAGCCATTTTACGGCTCCTTTTTCGGAATGTCCGCGATAGTTGAGATGATGTTCGGCTCCGGTTGATGAGCGAATTAATAAATCAACCATTTTTTTGCGTTTGTCAGTAGTTAAAACGGCTATGGCGTCACTGTCATTTTTGAGGGCACAAAACATCACACGATAGACTTTTGTTTCTTCCAAATGCACGTCTTTTTGAGCAACTTTGTATATTTGCTGAAAGCCGATTTGCGCCATAATATAGTCGTCACCATCCTCAATGACAAAAGCGTAAAACAGGTGTTTACCATCTAAATCAGAAGCTAAAACTGTTTTGACCAGTGAAACATTACCGCAAAAAGCATTACCAGTTTGGTAAACTTTCCATAAGGAATAATTTTGCAACAATGTGAAGGGGGTGAAAACAGGAGAAGCTGATTTTAGAATTTGGGTAAAACAATCCGATGGGTGCCAGTCGGTTGCAGGTAGTCCGCTTACCGAGAAAGGGCGTTTTCTCTTAAACATAATGATGTGTTTTTAATTGGTTTATGAAGGGTAATTTAATGGATATGTTACAAAAGTCAACAATTATTCGCGGTGATAAGGATGACCGGCAAGAATGGTTTGGATGCGATAAATTTGTTCAGATAAAACAGCGCGCATCAGCATGTGCGGCAAAGTTAATTTGCCAAAAGACAGAATTAAGTCTGCTTTATCACGGGTTGATTGTAAATGTCCGTCAGCGCCGCCGATAAGAAAACAAATTTCAGAAATGCCGGAGGTTTGCCAATCAGAAATGATTTGTGCCAATTCGGTTGACTTTAAATTTATACCGCGTTCGTCCAATGCGATAACTTTCGCACCGTGCGGAATCGATGATATTAAAAATTCGGCTTCAGATTTTTGATCAGAATTGTCTTTTTCTTTGATAGTTAGCTGCCAGTGTGAACGCTTGATATATTCATCAATAATTTGCGCTTCGGGAGAGTTTTTTTTGCATTTGCCAATGGCAATTATGGTTGCTTTCATCTTAGTACACTACCTGCTGAAATACATTTTGTAAAAAGAATAAAGAAATATAGCAAACCAAGGCAGAAGTTATAGGAGTTATCACGAAACTGATCACAATTTTACCGATTACGCTCCAGTTGAGTCCGCGACCGCCTTTAGCTAAACCGAGACCGATAACGGAGCCGATGATGGCTTGAGTTGCGGATACCGGCACTAAAGGCAGGGTTGGTAGATGCCAAGATATCAGTAGATCACGTAATTCGGTGGAGGAAAATATGTAGAGAACTATACCATGAGCTAGTACAACAACCCAAGCCATTAAAGGTGATAGTTTCATAATGGTGTTACCGATAGTTTCAATAACTTTGTGTGAGTACGTACATATACCTACGGAAATGGCTATACCACCCAATAAAAATAAAACTTGCTCATGGCTGAGAACTATACCTAAAGGTAATTTGAGTTGATGCAAAGGTGCTGATGGGACAAATACTCCCATAACATTGGCAATGTTATTTGCACCAAGTGCATACATACCAAAAGCTCCGGCTAATATTAGGGCAATACGGGTCAGGCTGTCTTTGCGCAAAATATGTAATTTCCAATGAGTAAAAGTTATTTTAAGCAAATAATAAAGCAGAATCGCAAATATACCGCCAAAAATCGGTCCTAAAAACCATGCGGAAATAATTTCTGAAAGTATGGTCAAATCTGTAGTTCTACCAGCGAAAAAGTTCCAGCCGATAATTGCTCCGACAATGGCTTGAGAGGTAGATACGGGAATTGACAGTTTAACCATCCAGGCAGTAGTCAGAGCTGCTGAAAGTGCAATCATAAAGGCACCGGCCAAGGATGTAATATCTCCTAATGAATCCAAAGTTTTGGTGGCGCCGGAACCTTCTATTACCGCGCCCAGGATGACGCAGACTGAAGATATAATAGCGGCAGTGCGAAATTTTAACATTTTGGTAGCAACGGCTGTGCCAAAGTTAGAGGCTTCGCTAGCACCTAATGACCATCCTAAAAACAATCCTGAGCTTAAATAAAAAAGAAATGTTAAAGCCATCAGATATCTCGCTTAATGGTAAAAATGAGAAGCTGATCAATAAAATCTTCAGCTTGGTCAGCAATTTCGGCGATGCCGTCAATAAACTGACGCAATTGCAACTTTTCGGCAAGTTGGCGATCAGATGCAAAAATGTTTTCTAACATTTTGCGTGAACAAAGGTCAGACTCATGCTCAATGGAATAAACTTTTTGCGAGTAGTCACGTACAGTGCTTAAATCGCGGAAAAAGGAACGGGAGGCTTTGCACATGTTTTCGGCAGCATCAGCACTTAAATGCACCAGCTCATTAAAAGATTCACGATATTCATCAGGGATTTGAGGACATTCCGCGTAGAACATGTAGGTAACTTCGTCAATTTTATTAATGACTTTATCAAAATTTTCAACCAACTCTAAAACATCGGCTCTCAAATCGGGGATCAAATTGTAACCATATAAATTGTTTTCGATACTGCGACGAAGCTCATCAGCATTATGTTCTATAAGTTTGATTTGTTTAGAGTGCTTTTCAAAATCAGCGTTACGACCTTCTTTCAGATAAATTTTGACGGCTTTGGTAAAGGATATCGATGCATCAATCAGCTTGTCGTGAAATTTGTCAATATCGGCTTCTAACGCTTTTGTTTTAGAAAATAAAGATAAATGAATGTGAAACATAACCTTGTCCAGTTCAGTTAAAATTTGTGATATATTATTGTTCAAATTTTTTGTATTATCAATAATATTTATTTTTGACTTGTAAATAATATTTTAATTGCTAATATATGGGATGTTAAAAAAATACTAAACCTAGGGGATGTAAATTATGAAAAATAATTCTATGTATATTTCGGTAGTAGCATTGATTGTATCAATTGCTTCTTTGGCTATGTGTCTGACTTGCAAGAAAAATGATGTTGCAGCCGCATTAAAAGCTAATCCGGAAATGGTAATTGATGCTATGCAGGCTTATGAAGATCAACAAAGAGAAAATGCTTTGAAGTTGGTTGAAGAAAATTTGGCAAAGAATGCTGATGCTCTTTATGCAAGAGCTGATGATGGTATTATCGGCAATCCTGAAGGAACCAAAGTTTTGGTTGAGTTCTTTGACTTTTCTTGCGGTTTCTGCCATCGTGTTCATCCGGCAATCAAAGAGATTGTTGCTAACAATCCTGATGTAAAGGTTGTTGCAAAACCGATGACTTTCTTGTCGCCTGCTTCGAAATATGCTGCAAAAGTTGCTTTGGCAGCTGCAGAACAAGGCAAATTTGCTGAAGTTTATAATGCATTGTTCGAATTTGAAGGTCGTTTAAGCGAATCCAAGATTGATGAATTGGTCAGCGGTCTTGGTTTGGATATGGAAAAAATCAAAACAGATATGAATTCACAAAAAGTTGAGAAAACTTTGAGTGATACAGCTGATTTGGCAGCAAAAATCAGCGTAAGCGGTGTTCCGACAATGATTTTCAACAACAAAATCTTGCAAACACTTGATGCTTCAGTTATTCAGGAAGCAATTGACGCTGCCAAATAAGCATTTGGTCGTAATGAGAAAGCTGCTCTTGCCTATGGTGAGGGCAGTTTTTTTGATGGGATAACAATAACAGTACTTGAGTTTTGGTATTTAAAAAGCTATATATAAAAAGCAGATATTTTTTTATAGGATTAGTTTTATGGGAAAAAATTTTTTAATTTGGTTAGGCGTTTTCTTAGCAATTTCATTGACAGTCGGTTTGTGGGGCAGTGAAGCGGCAAAAACCGGATCGGAACGTTTGGCTTTTTCCGAGTTTATGGATCGAGTAGAGAATAAACAAATTGCGGAAGTGGTGATTTCCGGCGCAAGTGTTAGTGGCGTTGCAACCAACGGGACCAGATTTTATACCTACGCTCCTTATGATCCCAATATGGTGGAGAATCTGCGTAGCCATAATGTAAAGGTTACGGCAGTACCTGAGGATAATACCAGCAGTAATTTATGGGGAATTTTGGTATCGTGGTTTCCCATGTTGTTACTGATTGGTGTTTGGGTTTTCTTTATGCGGCAAGCCAGTGTCGGTAATAACAAAGCAATGAGCTTCGGTAAATCACGAGCTCGGTTGATTGAAAACACTAAAAAAGTTACTTTTGCAGATGTTGCGGGAGCTGATGAAGCCAAGCAAGAGCTGGAAGAGATCATTGATTTCTTGAAAGATCCGGCAAAATTTCAAAGACTGGGCGGCAAGATACCTAGAGGTGTGTTGATGGTTGGTCCTCCGGGTACCGGTAAAACCTTGTTGGCTCGTGCTGTTGCCGGTGAAGCCGATGTGCCGTTTTTCTCAATTTCTGGTTCGGATTTTGTGGAGATGTTTGTCGGTGTGGGTGCTTCACGCGTACGCGATATGTTTGCACAGGCCAAGAAAAATTCACCTTGTTTGTTGTTCATTGATGAAATTGATGCAGTAGGTCGTCATCGCGGCGCCGGATTGGGCGGTGGCAATGATGAACGTGAGCAAACTTTGAACCAACTTTTGGTTGAGATGGATGGTTTTGAGGACAAAGAAAATGTGATTGTTATTGCTGCAACTAACCGTCCTGATGTTTTGGATCCGGCGTTGTTGCGTCCGGGACGTTTTGACCGCCAAGTCACAGTTACGAATCCTGATAAAAAAGGTCGCGAGGAAATTCTAAAAGTTCATGTTAAAAAAGTTCCTTTAGCTAAAGATGTTAATTTATCGGTCATTGCCAGGGGAACTCCGGGTTTTTCCGGTGCTGATTTGGCTAATTTGGTAAATGAAGCAGCTTTGTTGGCAGCGCGTAAAAACAAAACCAAAGTTACTTCGAAGGATTTTGATGAGGCCAAAGATAAGGTTTTGATGGGTGCTGAGCGCAAATCGATGGTTATGGATGAAGCAGAGAAACGTAATACGGCATATCATGAAGCCGGACATGCAATTTGTTCTTTGTTTGTGGAAGAAACCGATCCCATTCATAAGGCAACCATTATACCGCGCGGACGTGCTTTGGGAATGGTACAACAGTTGCCGGAAAAAGATCAATATTCTTATTCCAAGACTAAAATGTTGTCTCGTTTGGTTATTATGATGGGTGGTAGAGTGGCTGAAGAGCTTAAGTTTGGTGCTAAAAAAGTTACTTCCGGTGCATCATCGGATATAGCAGCCGCTACCAATCTGGCACGTTCCATGGTTACTGAATGGGGAATGAGCGAAAAATTGGGACCGGTTTTGTATGCGGAAAATACCGGTGAAGTATTTTTAGGTAAATCAGTTACTCAGAGTCGAAACATGAGCGAGGAAACCGCCAAATTGGTTGACTCAGAAATAAAGAGATTGGTAACGGAAGCTTATGACAGCGCAAAACAACTGTTGAACGAGCACAAAAATGATTGGGAAAAGTTGGCTGAAGCGCTGATTGAGTATGAAACCTTGACTGGAGAAGAAATTAAAGATTTGCTTGACGGCAAAGATATTTCAATTGCTAAAGAAGCGCCGGTGGCGGAAGAAAAACGCACACAATCTTCCATACCAGAGTTATAAATTAAAGGCGCCTGAGGAAAGGCGCTTTTAATTTTTAGAGTTTTTGCAATAGTTGCAATATAACCTATTGACTTAGAGCTAGGTTTAAAGATTATGCTTGGAAAGCGTAAAATTAAAGCAAAGGATATAAAAATGGCTGATGGTAAAACTTTGGTGGTTTATTTTTCAAAGACTGGTGAGCAATATGGGGTTGGCAATATTAGCGAAGGGAACACGGCGCTTATCGCCAAGATGATAGCAGAGCTAACAAAAGCTGATTTGTTTGAAGTAAAGGTAAAAAATGACAATTATCCTTCGGCATATAAGGCTTTAACTGAAGCTGCTTTAGCAGAAAAAAAGGCTAATGCTCGACCGGAGATTGAAGGAAAAATTGCTAATTTTGCTGAATATAAAACCATATTTATCGGTTCGCCGAATTGGTGGGCTGATATGCCGATGCCATTGTATACTTTT
The DNA here is from genome assembly GCA_902799835.1 of uncultured Pseudomonadota bacterium. Lineage (GTDB taxonomy): Bacteria > Pseudomonadota > Alphaproteobacteria > RF32 > CAG-239 > CAZU01. The sequence continues at coordinate 51,867 of CADCCF010000001.1, read as the reverse complement.
ATAGAGCAATATGATTGGCAGGGCAAAAAAGTTGCACCGTTTGTGACACATGAGGGAAGCGGTTTGTCATCTATTCCGGCTAAAATTAAAAACGTGACAAAGGCTGAAGTAACAGACGGATTAGCTGTATATGGTCATGTGGCACAAAACGAGCGTGAGCGCGCCAAACAAGAAATATCCGATTGGTTGAAAAAAATAATTTTTTAAGGAGACTAAAATGAAAGTTTTGTTGGTTAATGGCTCACCGGTGCATTATGCTTCGGCCGGTGGTAATATAACCTCGTTTATGGATAGAGTATTTTTTTCTGCTTTTATGTCAGGGCGAGGTGAAGTATTTACGCATAAGCCGGCGGCTGCAGTTGTCAGTGCGCGCAGGTCAGGTACAACCGCAACTTTGGATCAACTCAATAAGTATTTTACAATTTCGGAGATGCCGATAATTTCGGGAAGATATTGGAATATGGTTCACGGACATAATGCAGATGAGGTGCGTCAAGATTTGGAAGGAATGCAAAATATGCGCATATTGGCGCGTAATATGGCTTGGCATTTGAAATGTTGGGAGGCTGGTAAAAAAGCCGGTGTCGAACTTCCCAAACAAGAAGAAATTGTTTTTACTAATTTTATTCGTTAGTCAGAAAATAAACAAGCTCCCGAAATTGGGAGCTTGTTTGTTATTTTTCCAAATAGTCAAAAGATTCTTTGGAAAGTTTGGTGCCGAAGAAGAGCATAGCTTTCATCAGAACGATGCGGGCATCGTCGCGTTTAAGCTTTTCCGTGATTTCCTTTTGAATTTCATCGCTGAGAGGATTTACCTCCATATATTTAATGATGATATCCTTGGCTTGCTCTGAGGTGAAGACTTCCATGACTTTCTTCAAAACAACATCGCTGAGGCAGGCGGCATTATCAAAAAGAAACTCCCTCATAGCTTCTTTGGAATACAGCTCAATGGCTTGCAATATTGCATTGTCGCAGGGATTTCTTATTTCCCCTAAAACTTCCAAGCCTTCGTCTTCAGGAAAATATTGAACCATTCTCAGTTGCACCATTTCATAGATAGGCCATGCTCTGCCGTATTTGAGCAACAAGTCCTTAGACACTTCTTGCGGGAATTTATCCACGACCATTCTCTGGGCAGGCTCGCAGAGGTAATCACCACAAGTAATTTCCTTCCTTTCATCCTTTGAGAGGGTAACGGAAATTTCCGGCGGATTGTCAAAACCGAAGCGGAGAGCATAGACGTGTTCCATTTGAATGCGAACCTCTTCAGGAACATTCTTCGTCAATTCAACCGTGGCAGCATAATAGAGCTTTAAGCCCTGGTTGATGTAATCAGCGACCAGTTGTTCAGCGTTGGGGTGTTCAAACATCGCTAACTGTTCTTCAATGGATTTTTTCATAATTCTTAAGATTAATTGTTAGACATAAAAATTTAAATTAGCTTTGGTTTTAAAATATGAAGGGTATTTTGTCAAGTAAAAATGTCGTTGCAAAGGTGGATTTGAGCGGGTTAACCAGCAATAATTGCAACATTCAGACCGAAAAATTATATAAAAAAAGCTTTGTGTTTTATGAATGATGATAAAATCTATTGACAGAATTTCAGAAAAATGGTATAAATAAACTCAAGAGACTATTATTGTAGTTTATTACAAAAAATCATAGAAAATATTAATTTAAAAAACAAATACTATGAATTTAACAATCTTCTTTGTGGGGCTATTAATCGCAATGGTTGTTGCGTTGTTGGTTTCCATGATTTACGACTATTCCGTCGTTGTTCTCCTCATTGCCTTTGTGGTGATTGGCGGAGGATTTACATGGTGGGCAATAGCAGATGCCCAATTAGAAAAGAAAACGGAGAAAGAAAGTGAGACCTATGTCTCTACCGTGAAAAGGGTTAATTATTCCGATGCCGTTTACATTATGGCGGAGGATGGGACCGTTTTCAAAGAGCGTAAGTCTGATTTTCCGATAGTGTCTGTTGGTGACACGATCGTGTACCTCAAGCATCCTGAGAAGGATTTTTTAAAGGTGCTTGAACTCCGTCTCTGTGACAAACAGGAAGTGGTAGTTACTCAGGAAAAAGATGCGGGAGCGGTACCGATACCGATGCCGATACCGGTTCCGCTGTATCGCTAAAGAAACCTCCCATAAAGGGAGGTTTCTTTGATGGAAAAGCAATGGGATTACTTGCGGCTCACTGGTGCGCATACGCTATGCGTACCGGCGCGGGTTCTCTTCCTTTGCCGCTGACCTTTAAAACAAAAAAAGCCTCCATAAAGGAGGCCTTTTTGTAATTGGAGCGGGCAATGGGATTGACTCGCTACACTCGTCGCTTCGTCGTTGCTCGGGCTTATCGCCCTCACCGGCATACTTTCGTCTGCCTCTCCTCCTTGTCGGACCACTTCTTCGTGGGTCCTCATCTGTTGCCGCTAGTCTTTAAAATAAAAAAGCTCCGTAAAGGAGCTTTTTTGTTTTAATGGAGCGGGCAATGGGATTCGGACCCACGACATCAACCTTGGCAAGGTTGCGCTCTACCCCTGAGCTATACCCGCATCACTTAAGATGTGTTATTCTAATATCACATAATTTTTATTTTGCAAGTACTATTTTTATATTTTTTAGTTATTTTGTTGCCAATACCAGTGTAATAATGGAAATCAGCATTAAAAATGCCCATTTTTTCTCCATTTTCATGAGTTGTTTTTTAAATTTTATAAATGTGATATAGCGATTAAAAAACATAACCCAAAGCAGTGAGGTTTGGACAATTGCCGAAACATAAGACGGGTTGGCGGTATAATACATGGCCAAATTGCGAAAAGTCATGCTGATGGGAATAAATATAAAAATCCAACTACGTTTGAGGTAATCAAGTTTGAATAAACCTGTTAAAGTTTTGCCACGATTAATATAAATTACCAGATGAGCTAATCCGACAGTTGTGCTGGAGACAAAAACCCGCCAAAAACACAAACCTAAAAGAGATTCTTGGGCATAATCCATAATGGTTTTGTTAAATATGGAAATGGTCGAACCCAGAAGCATTACCGGTAAGAGGGCTATAAAAGCCTCTTTGGTGAATTTGGCACGGCGATATTTGGATACGGAATAAATTATACCGCTTAATGCTAAGATAATAAACAAACTTTTGATTGGCGCTTGAGCATATTTTACAATAATTAACGGTTCCAAAAAACACCACATTATAAAAGTGAATGAAACATTTATCGGAATTATGGAGCTTACGGTTTCAGCGCCATATTTTTGGTTAGCCTTAAAACTCATCAAATCATTGTAAGCTGTGATAAGTCCTTGAATAATTGCAATGGCATAAAATTGCCAGGCAGTTATTATATCATAAAAGAATAAGCAAGGCAGAGCAAATAAAGCAACGATAAATCCTCGATATATTATAAAAATCGATGGCGAAAATTTAGCATTTTGATTGCAAATATAATAAGTTGCATTGACCATGCTGGTGAAAAAAGCAAATATAGCCCACATGACAATTTTCTCTAAATCTCAGCTAAACTTTGCAAATCAAGATCGGTGATGGACATGTCACTTGATAAGGCAGCCCATGCCAAGATGAGAGCAGAGGCAGCTCGCAAAATCCAAATTACAAGACGATTTCCGCCCAACAAACAGCCGTTGGCACTGCGGTTAACAAAGAATATTTCCAAGGTTGCCCAAAGGGCCGCGAATAACAGAGGAATAAACATCATGTACGGCGAAACGAGGGTTAAGGCCATTTGTGATAAACCACGTTTCCAATACCCGACATAAAAGTTGTGGATGCCAATACAACCCAAAAAAAAGGCTAACACTATGTAGATTATTCCATTATGGGTTGATTCAGAACTTAAAAGGTAACGTTGCATTTTGTGCTCTTGCTTGGTTGAGGCTCATTTTGCTTACAAAAAAAGCCCGCAGTTAAGGGACTTAGGTTTTTTGGCGCGCCCGGCGGGATTACGCGCAAGCTTATTCACTGCGCTCATCGCATTCGCGACCGGCATACTTAAAGTCTGCCTTTCGCTTGTAGTCGAACTCACTCATTGTGAGTTCAAATCCCGCAATAGGTGGCAAATCCCATTGCTTACAAAAAAAGCCCGCAGTTAAGGGACTTAGGTTTTTTGGCGCGCCCGGCGGGATTCGAACTCACAACCTTCTGATCCGTAGTCAGATGCTCTATCCAATTGAGCTACGGGCGCATTCGCATTTGACAGTGACAGTTAATAAAACAATATAATTTAAAAAGCAAGTTTTTTTTTCAAAAAAATAATTTGTTTACTAATAATTTATTTATAGTGTTTATATTTGTGCTTGAAATGGTAAGTTTTTACGGTTTTATAAAAAAAAACTTTACAAAATCAGCAAATAGTGTAAAACACAATAGTGTAAGTATTTTTATAAGGTGTGGTTAGATGTTGAAATTATCAAAATTATCTTGTTTAATGATAGCAGCGGCTTTGAGCGGTTGCACTCATTCAAATGATGCGGGTTTTCAATCATTGTTTGGCAGAAATTCTCGAGAAGTTGCCATTAGTGAACGCGATGCGGCTGCAGCCGGAATCGTATTGGGTGCAACGGATTTTAAGCCGGTCGAAATTTCTTCGGTTAGCAATACAGGGACGTTTGTAGGCCAAAAAGTTATAACTTTCCGTAATGAATTGAGACAATTACAGAAGTCAATTAAAAAGAATAATGACCAATTGCAAAAGTTGCGTAAGTCAGTAGTTTCTAATGCTTTACAGTATCACAGAACGGTCGGCATTATGGAAGCAAAATTGCAGGTTGGTACGACTCCGGGGAATCCGCGGATGCTTGAGTTTTTGAATTCTGCTCAAAATAATATTCAGACAATGACTTCCAACTTGTCGTCATTGAACCAAATTTCAGCTTCTGTCTCGGCAGATGTTGCCAATACTGATTATTTGTCAGAAGCTATCCAATCAGCTTATTCTATATCGGGGGCGATTGATGAAGATCACGCTCATTTACGTACTTTAGAAAATGAGGCGAATCAGACTTCAGTATTGATGCATTCTTTGGAATCTGAAATCAGTGGTGATATAGCTCGTCAACAGCAGTATATTGATACAGCTAATGATAATTTAGCAAATCTTAATGAGGCAATTAAGATCGGTAGTTTCGGTGTAAATAATCCGGTGATGTACCAGAGAGCTTCAACCAACAGTATTAAACGCGTCAATTTGGCTAAGCCGGTGAGCCAGACTGTCAGAATTACTGATGGCAGACCATTGCTTAGCGTGAACTTTGCTAATAGAAATATTGATTATAAAGCTGGTTTGAGGCAGGCAGTCGACAATGCCGTTGCTAAAAAGAGCAATGCAGTGTTTGATGTTGTTGCAGTAAATCCGATTAAAGGCCAAAGTGCACAAAGCTATGCATCAAGTGTTTTTCAGGATATTATTGCTATGGGTGTAAGTGCTGACAGAGTTAATATATCTTCACGCACGGATGCCAATGCTTCTGATCCTGCCGTATTAGTCTTTGTAAGATAAAAAATATAACAAAAAACCGAAACTCCTCGGCAATCCGAGGAGTTTTTGTTTTAAAACTTATGTGAATTTGTGCTTTAAGGCTTGGCAGAGGAACAATTCTTGGCTATATTTAAGGTAATCAAAAAGAGGATTTTTAAAAATGGCAAAAAAGATATGTTTAATTGATGGTTCAGGATATATATTCAGAGCTTTTTATGGTTTGCCGCCGCTGAATTCTCCTGATGGAACACCGGTTAATGCAGTATTTGGTTTTACCAATATGTTTTTGAAACTAACCCAAAAAATTCCATGCGATTATTGTTTGGTGTTGTTCGATGCTAAAAGAGAAAATTTTCGTAATCAAATTTTTGCCGAATATAAAGGAACACGTAAAGAGACTCCGGAAGAATTGATACCGCAGTTTCCAATTATTCGTGAAGCTGTTGATGCGTTGAATATTTGTCATTTGGAGATGGAGGGATATGAAGCTGATGATCTGATAGCTACTTATGCCCAAAAAGCGCGTGAGCAAAATATTGAGGTCGTGGTAGTATCAGGTGATAAAGATTTGATGCAGCTTATAGATGAGGGAATCGAATTTTATGACCCGATGAAAGATAAGTTTTTTACACCGGAAGATGTAAAAGAAAAGTTCGGAGTCTATCCTGATAAAGTTGTGCAAGTTCAAGCTTTGTCCGGTGATGCAATAGATAATGTTCCTGGGGTGGCCGGAATCGGACCAAAAACTGCAGCATTGCTGATTAATGAATATGGTAGTATTGAGGAGCTTTTGGCCCATGCCCAAGAAATAAAACAGGAAAAAAGACGGCAAAGTATTATTGATAATGCGGAAAATGCTCGCATTTCATTAAAGTTGGTAACATTGAAAAAAGATGTTCCGGTTGAAAGCGAAATTGAAGAATATGCCTGCCGTTGTCCGGAACATGATAAGGTTTTTGCTTTTTTGGATAAATACGGGTTCGGGTCAATCAAGACGCGTGCTGAAAAGTGGTTAGATCAACGGTGCGCTAATTTGAATGGAACAGAAATAAAAACTGCAAAAGAAGTCGCCACACAATATCAAATTGTGCAAAATGAAGCCGATTTGCAAAAGTTGAGCAAGCGGATACAAGAAAGCGGAATTATGGCTATGACAATAGTGGCAAGCGGGGTTAATCCCACATTTGATACACTTAAAGGATTGGCAATTGCCGTGGCAGAAGGTGAGGCTTTTATGTTGCCGATGGGCGAGCCGGTAAAAGGTAATTTGGATTTGTTTGCGCTATCCGATAAGCAGTGGGGCGTGGATGAAAATATGTTTACAAAATGGCTGAAGCCTCTATTTGTAAGCAAATCAATTTTAAAAGTTGGGCATAATATTAAAGAAATTATGCATTTTATAAATAATAAATTCGGCGAAGTTTCTTTTAACCCATATGATGATATTGAAATTATGTCATATGATTTGGATAGTTCCGATCATTCACATGAAATCAGGGAGCTGGTTAAAATCTATTTTGATAAAGAATTGGCGGGATTAGCTGATTTGTTAGGAAGCGGTAAAAACAAAGTGGTTTTTGAGCAATTGGATGAAAAAGTAAAGCTTGATTTTTTGTGTTCAAGAGCTGATTACACTTTGCGTTTGTACAAGCTTTTGCAAAGAAGGCAAATTGATGAGCGAAAAACTCTTATCTATCAGACTTATGACCGTCCGTTGGTGGCAACGCTTTACAATATGGAAAGGCGCGGCGTGAAGGTTAATGCTCAAGAATTAAAAGGGTTGAGTAATTATTTTGATGAACGAATTCGTGAGTTAGAGAGTAAAATATTTACTATTACCGATGAGGAGTTTAATATCGGATCGCCTAAACAAATCGGAGAAGTGTTGTTTGGTAAATTAGGTTTGAAAGGTAAAAAGACCGCGACGGGGGCTTGGGCGACCGGAGCAGAAGTTTTGGAAGATTTGGATGGTGAAGGGGTGGAGTTGGCCGGATTGATATTGGACTGGCGCGAAATGAGCAAGCTAAAATCAACCTACACTGATGCTTTGTCAGAGTTATTAGATAAAAATTTGAGAGTTCACACGACCTATAATGTGGCCGGAACTAATACCGGACGGTTGGCTTCCAGTAATCCGAATCTGCAAAATATTCCCATTCGCAGTGAAGAGGGCAAAAAAATTCGTTCATGTTTTATAGCACGCGAAGGGTTTAAGATTGTTTCTTGCGATTACTCGCAGGTTGAATTGCGTTTGTTGGCTGAAGTGGCTGATGTTAAACGTTTAAAACAGGCATTTGCCGAAGGGTTGGATGTGCACGCAGCGACCGCCAGCCATGTTTTTGGAGTGCCGATAGATAAGGTCGACTCGTCATTGCGGCGGCAGGCCAAGGCTATCAATTTTGGAATCGTTTATGGAATTTCGGCTTTTGGTTTGGCTAAAAATATCGGAGTGGAACCGGCACAAGCAAAGGCTTATATTGATGCTTATTTTGCCCAAATGCCGGAGATTAAGGAATATATGAATAAAACAATCGAATTTGCCCATAAAAACGGATATGTGCAAACACCTTTTGGCAGAAGATGCTCGACTTTTGGTATAAATGACAGCAACAAACGAGTCGTGGCTAATGCCGAACGTGCAGCAATTAATGCTCCGATACAAGGTGGAGCAGCCGATATTATTAAATTAGCAATGAACAAAATGGAGCGAGTCTTGCGCGAAGGCGGCTATAAAACTCAAATGCTTCTGCAAGTTCATGATGAGTTGATTTTGGAAGCTCCGAATGAAGAAGTTGCGACGATTGTGCCACTGGTTAAAGATGTGATGGAAAACATTATCGAATCTTCGGTTAAATTTGTGGCAGAAGCGGGGGTGGGGGATAACTGGACCCAAGCTCACTAAAAATAAAAATGTGTCTAATGGGTGTCTAATACAGAAACAGCTTTAAAAGTGTCCTCACGTACGCACAAAGTACGCTCCGGTACTTTGTAAAGCTGTTTCTTATTATTCACCTAATTATACGCATTTTTTGAGTTTATATAATTTTTTTTCACCGCCACTTTTATTTCTTATTATTTGCACACGCTATCCGCAGTTTTTTGAAGGGAATAGACTATGTATAAATTTTATCTCCCCTGGAAATTACTCTATTCGAACTATTCTCCAAAATTGCGGCTTTAGTTATGGTTAATTGCCGGTGTTGGATTTCTGCGGGCGCACCAAAGGCGGAACTTTGTTAAAGTCAATCGGAGTATATTTAGACTTTAATTCCGCCATTTTTTGAATACCTTGAGGGTAATCATTTTCGGATTTTTGGATATAAAGGTCAGCAATTTTATCCCAAGTGGCACGATCCTTTGAGCCTTTTGGCGGCAGTGCATCACCGAAAATCTGCTTTTCAAATTTATCGGCATCTTTGCCGCAATAAAATTCACCTAAATGCTTTTGATACAACTTGTGTGAGCAATAAGATTCCAAGTTTCTAAATACATAGCGGTCATGGAAATTATTATCATGAGGTATTAGTTCTAAGGTAAAATCTTTACTGATAATTTGTTCTCTTATTGCCAAACCAGTTAAAAGTGAGCACATATTTTCATCATCTGCTGAGCCATATTCAGCAGGGCAAATGCCATGGATTGAACTGCGTGGATATTGGATAGAATACCAATTTTGCAGATAAAATCTGCCGGTTACTTTTTTATTAAGGTCAATTTCTTGCCTCTTTTGATCGGTATAAAGCGGAGGTTCGGCAATGTTTTTGCCAAAACGTGAGTTGATTTCTTGAGCTAGTTTATTAGCATCATCATAACTACCAATATAGATGGTCATACCCTTACCATTCTCACCGCCATTAGCAATTTTATGATCAACTTGCATTTTTTCTAAAAATTCAGAAACAGCTTTAGTCGTAGGTTCATCACGATTAGGCACGACATCAAGATGAAGTTTCCAGCCATTCCATTCACGAGCATTAGGAAAAAATGGATAATTTTTAGGTGCGTAGCCGCTTTCCTTAGTGTGTTCGGCAGTACGCGGATCAATCTTGTTGCCGGTGCGGGCAATCGCTTCTTCTAATTCTTGTTTGCGCTTTTGGGTGAATTTTATATAATCTAACTCGCACTGCTCTTGTGGGGTGAGACCTTGCGTGGTCTTGCTCTTAATTTCCAATAATTTCTCACGTTCGTCACGACTTTTTTCATAATCAGATTTAGAAACCGGTTGAGGAGTGGTTTCCGATGTTTCCGGATCCGGTGTCTGAGCTGGTTGTTGAATTGGCGGTGTCGGCGTCGGTTGACTTTGGGTGTTTTGTTTGTTTTGCAAAATACGCAGACGTTTCGCGCTAGCCGAATCAATGGAGTTCAAAAATTCATCGGTTAATTTCGGTTTGCCCTTAATTTCAACGCCTTTCTCCATGCAGGCAATCATCAAACGAGCCTTAAATTCCGGAGTTTTAATGTTGCCAAAGTTAATTATACTGCCTTCATCAAGAGCTTTTTGAGCCAAGGCTTGGAAGACTTTTTGATCCGGTACGTTCGGGTTACCTTGGGTGTCTTTGGCTCCCAAAGAGACATGATTGTCGGTAGTTGCAGTAATTGATACATTGCCTTTGCTGTGCTCAATTTCAGCGGTGAATTTTGAGTTTTCACATTTTTTATTGGTAACTTTACCGCCTTCCAGTTTTTTAGCGACAGTATCAGTAAATTCGCTCCAACTTTTATTAAAATTGTTATTCTCTAAGTTGTCATTTTCTTCTTCGGGTGAAGAAATTTCGTCATCATTAGTGTGACTTTCGGTATCTTCATCATCTTGAGTTTCTTCAACTACAATAGAAGTAGGACCGGTTGCGGTTTGAGAAAGAGGTTCTTCGGTTTCTTTCTCTGGTGTGACAATATTATCTTTCGGTTTAGCTGTTGTGTCTGTAGTTTCAACGACAGGTACTTCAGGCGTTTCAACAGCAGGTGCTTTGGTGATATCAGCTGAAGTTTTTTTAACGTTTTGCGGTGGTGTTTTTTCTTTTTTCTTGGTAGTGCTTTCTAAAATTTGAGTCAAACTGTCGACGGAAGCGATAAAATCATCCCAATGTTGAGTTTCATCAAAATTAAATTGGTTATGCATGATTTGCTGTAAATTGGTGGCTGCAAAATTAATCCAAGCTTTATCGCCGTCTTTTGAGGCGTATTTTTCGAAGTTGATTTCGTACAGTTTATTAATCAATGGGTTTTGAGCCAATTCTTGATATTTGGCTTTGATAGCATCGTCCATATTTTTGCGAGCTTCATCAGATTTGCCTGATTTGAAATATTTCTTTAATTCAGCTTGGATAACTAAATAGAGCTCAATTTGGTTTTGCAGGATGGTTTCGCTTGATAAATCGGGGTGTTGTTTTTTTAGTTGGCGCGCTAAGTTGTGCAACCTTATAACATCAAACGGCTTAATTTTTTTTGAAGTTATTGCTTTGAATATGGGCATTTCCTGGTATTGCTCAATAATTTCTTGCGGTAATTTAAAATGCCGATTTTTATTTTGCCTTTGTTCGTTGGATCTGGTTTTATCTTCCATGAAAGAATCTCCCAAGAAATTTTTGGTCATAGTAGGAACAAATATAGGTACATTATACTTCGATTGTCCAATTCTGTCAATTGACTATCGGTAAAAAAATATAATTAGATTAATGTTCTTTAATTTTATAAAAAAGTGTTGTTTTTTGTCTAAAATTGTGGTATATATGTTTACAAGTTAGAATTATTAATAAAAAAACACTATTATGAAACAACTTATCTTAAAAAAAGAGAACTTCTTGGCAATAACCGATAGGCGCCTTAAGAAGCCTTATGTAGAAATAGGACCTTGTCCTAACTACATGACTGATAATGAAAAAGATTGGATACCGGGCGGGTTGTGCGTCTTATCTAGAAAGGAGCTGAAAAAGTTCCTTTGCGCAACCAGCGATAGAGAGAAAGAAAAAATACTTAAAAAAGCACGTCCGTTGTTACCTGATTGTTACTATGAAGGTTTTGCGGTGCCGTACAAAATCGGGTATCTCAGATTAGCTTATTTTGAGGGCACTCGTCAGGACACAACCTTCTACAAAGAGTTGCTGATGTTTAGGGAATTAAGCCCAGGGGGTTGGTCAGACGAAATAGTTGCAAAATTGCGGAGAAAGTTGTGCGCTGCAACTTTCTTTAAAAGGAAGAAATTTTGGGTGACGCACCTAGAATATCTCCTGCTGGAAGAAGCAGGCTATTTGCCTCTCTTTGAGTTGGTGAGGTCAATTGATTGCTTTCCTACAAGCGCAACCCTTCGTACTGTCAGACACTCTGTATGGTACAAAATTTTCTGAAGAATGCCGCTGAGCTTTAGGCTCAGCGGTTTTTTTTGATTTAATAAACAGAAAATGAAAAAAAGTTTTTTATCTCATTAAACTTGTGGAATATCTTTGATTTTAGGGTTGATTGAGGTGGGAATTTCTTATATATTTTAGCCTAAATTTGATATGTTTTTAATCACAAAAGGATGATAAAATGACTGCGGAAGTAACGAGTGCCGTTGAGAAAGAGTATGGCGCGGATTCAATTAAGGTTTTGAAGGGGTTGGATGCGGTTCGCAAAAGACCGGGAATGTATATCGGTGATACCGATGACGGCTCCGGATTGCACCACATGATATATGAGGTGTTGGATAATGCAATTGATGAAGCGTTGGCAGGATATTGCGACAAAACTGAAATAATCCTTAATCCTGACGGTTCGGCGACTGTTCGCGATAACGGACGCGGTATTCCGGTTGGCATGCACAAAGAAGAAGGTATTTCTGCGGCCGAAGTTATTATGACCGAATTGCACTCCGGCGGTAAGTTTGATAATAATTCTTACAAAGTTTCCGGCGGTTTGCATGGTGTCGGTGTGTCGGTTGTTAATGCGCTTTCGACTTGGCTTAAATTGCGTATTTGGCGTGAGGGTAAAGAACATGTGGCTATGTTTGCCAATGGTAATGTCACCGAACACTTGAAAGTGGTCGGCGATGCACCGAATAAGCATGGTACTGAAGTTACATTTTTACCATCACCGGAAACTTTTACCAAAACTGAATTTGATTTTGAAACTTTGGAACGTTCAATCAGAGAAAAAGCCTTTTTGAACTCCGGTGTTTATCTTAAACTAATTGATAATCGCGGGGCTGAACCCAAAGAAGTAGATTTTCATTATGAAGGCGGACTGAAAGCTTTTGTGAGCTACCTCAACAAGTCAAAAGCTCCGCTTCATGAAGAAATTATTGCTTTGGGGGGTGAAAAAGATGATATCACGGTTGAGGTAGCTCTGCAATGGACCAATGCCTATAATGAGAGCATGCTCTGCTACACCAATAATATCCCGCAAAAAGACGGGGGCACTCACTTGGCCGGATTCAGGGGTGCTTTGACTCGTTGTATTAATAACTATATTCAAGAAAACGGGCTTTTGAAGAAAGAAAAGGTGGTTTTGACCGGCGATGATATGCGCGAAGGTTTGAGCTGTGTGCTCTCGGTTAAGGTGCCGGATCCGAAATTCTCGTCACAAACCAAAGATAAGTTGGTATCATCCGAGGTGCGCCCAGTGGTAGAGAACATAGTTAATGACAAGCTCAAAGAATGGTTAGATGAGCACCCCAATGAGGCCAAAATTATTGTCGGCAAAATTGTGGAAGCAGCAACAGCTCGCGAGGCGGCACGTAAGGCTAGAGAACTTACTCGCCGTAAGGGAGTGATGGATATTGCCTCACTGCCGGGTAAGTTGGCCGATTGTCAAGAAAAAGATCCGGCGTTGTCGGAAGTGTTCATCGTGGAGGGAGATTCCGCCGGTGGTTCAGCTAAACAGGGACGCCATCGTCGTAATCAGGCGATTATGCCGCTTAGAGGTAAAATCCTTAATGTCGAGCGGGCACGTTTTGATAAAATGCTCAATTCGGCAGAAATCGGTACGATTATTACTGCTTTGGGTACCGGAATCGGACGCGATGATTTTAACCCTGATAAATGTCGTTATCATAAGATTATTATCATGGCCGATGCCGATGTCGATGGTAGCCACATCAGAACATTGTTACTGACTTTCTTCTATCGTCAAATGCCGGAATTGATTGAGCGCGGCTATGTTTATATTGCCCAACCGCCTTTGTATAAGGTCAAAAAAGGTAACTCGATTTTGTATATCAAAAACGAGCGTGAGATGGACGATTATTTGATTCGCGGCGGTTGTGATGATGCTACTTTGGTGTTGAAAACCGGTGAGCAGATTGCCGGTGCCGATTTGGTTGATTTGGTAGCGAAAAACCGCAAAGCCCGTGGTTTGATTGCTAATTTGAGTAAAAATGTGCCGGAGAAAATTATTGAGCAAATGGCAATTTATGGGTTGTTTGCGCCGGAATTTTTATCATCAGCCAATCCGCAACCGCAGCTCAACAAACTGACTGCGCGTTTGGATGAATTGGAGGCTGAATATGATCGCGGATGGAAAGCCTCTATGCAAGATGACGGCACCATATTATTTGAACGCACTTTGCGCGGAGTTACTGAGAAACATATTATCGGTAAGAATATTTTGGAGATGCAAGAAGTTGAGGCGTTGAACTCGTTGCATAATGTTTTGGCGGATACTTTCTCGGATATTTCAACTTTGACCTCAAAACAAGGGGTTGAACTCAAAATCAGCGGTCCGGTTACTTTTGTTGATGCGATTATGGCGGCCGGCAAGAAAGGTATTACTATCCAACGTTATAAAGGATTGGGCGAGATGAACCCTGAACAATTGTGGGAAACTACGCTTGATCCGGAGGCAAGGTCATTATTGCAAGTGCATATTGACCATATGGAAGAGGCAGATGAGACTTTTGCCACTTTGATGGGTGATGTGGTTGAGCCGAGAAAAGAATTTATTCAAGAAAATGCATTGAATGTAGTTAACTTGGATATTTAATAAGTTTTTTGAATATAAATTAGCCCCCGCGGTCATTGAAGACGGCGGGGGTTTGCTTTAAGTGTTACTCTGCAATTAGTTAGCGATGCAGAGGATGTAGTCAATATCGTCGATGGAGACAATATTGACGTCGCCGGTGGCAATGTCGATACGACAAGCAACTCTGCAATCGTCATCGTTGCTGTTCAAGAAGTATATACACTTCCTGATGTCAGGCAAATCGACCGGATTTTTGAGACCTTTCAAGACCTTGTTGAGGTCGAAATAGGTCTTCTGATTGACCGCGAACTTGTTCCAGTCCGTCTGGGTCATAGGATGGGCGGTCGGGTATACCTTGTGCGCAGCTTTCTTCAGATCGCCGACGGTTTTGATCTCCGGCGTTACAACAACCGGTTCAAAAAGGATTTTGACGCCAAGGTGGGCCAAAATAGGTTTGCCTTCCGATAACTTACTCAAGTGAGTAGTATACACGGAGGGCATACCATTCTGTTCACCATCGGGGTCATGTCCGATGTACTCGACCGGACAAGGAAGAGTGTTGGTATGAGTCACCGAGTACTCTTTTACCCAAGTCGGTAACAAGCTGATTACTTCTGCTGATAATTTCTGAGCATCAAGCAGACAAAAAAACTGTTCTTTCGTCATAATGATAAATATTATATGGTTAATAATTTCATTTGGCGTCAGGTTATCATTTGGACAAAAAATGTCAAGCAAAAAGTTGAAAAACAAGGGAACACAAATATATTGACTATAAAAAACAAAGCACTAAACTTAAAGCGATTTATAAAAGTAAAAGGAAGTAAAATGAAGTATAGTTTGGCATTAGTTGCAGGTATGATTTTAGCGCCGTTAGCAGTTGAAGCCGGTGAGGTAACTTATAATATAGAAGGACATGGGCAAGCCGCTTACGGTTATTCAACACCTAAAAAACACCATCACGGAGTGAGCAAAGGTAATGTAGATTCCTTTATCGGCTATGAGTTTGATGAGAGTAATGAGGTAAGTTTGCACATGGATGTTATGGCTGGTGTGGACAAAGAGCTCAAGGACTATAATCAAGGTGATTGGGGTGAGGAGGTTTATGGCGTTGCTGATACCCAATATGGTCAGTTGATGGTGGGGCAGGTTTATAATGTGGCATCACTTTTTCATAACGGAGCGCCGAGCGTCGGAATTTTGAGTTCTAACAGTGATGTGGCGGATTTTTTGCATAATCCTAACTGGAAAAGAAATGAAAAAGAAACAAGATTTGCTACTTTGACATCAACCGATATCAATACCGATGGAGTTGCTCCGAAAATTAATTATATTACACCGGAATTTTATGGCACAGCTTTGGGATTTAGTTGGACACCGGATAGCTATAACCGCCGCGGGTTGATAAACAAACATGCCGGATATGCCCACAAGGATGGATTTGCTACGGCGGTATACTCTGATCACAGATTAGGTAATATTAACAGCAAAACCTCTTTGGGATATGCACAATATCACGGCAATGATAAAGAATTTTCGGTCAGTCAGAACTTAAATCGCGGCAACTGGACTATTGGGGCAGGGGTGCGTAAAACCTATATCGATGGTGATGATAAATCAAATCCGAACAGGCTATTACCAAATGATTTTGACGGATACCGTGAGGGTTATGCCTGGAATGTCGGTGTGGGCTATGAAATTGGTCCTTTCAGTTCGGCTTTGAGTTATTTTAAGAGTAAACAAAAAGGCAAAGATAATAAAAATGATGTAATTGTTTGGTCAAACCAATACCAGTACAATAAGTACGTTGATGTTTATTTGGCAGCAGCCGGATTAAATTACAATAATAACGGCCGGAAAGATAAGGGTTGTGCCGCGGTAATAGGAGTAGGAGTTAATTTTTAATGCCCAATGTGTTAGTTTTGTCAGATAATGATGTTTTTAAGGCTGATTTAATCAATCAGATAAAGTACCATGCGCAAGAATTTAAGTTGTGTGATGAGGCAGAAAAACCTGATGTTGTGGTAATTGATAATGATAATAAACAAGCAGAGGCATGGCAAAGTAAGAAGATTCCGGTTATTTATCTGACTAACAAAGATGGCGATAGTGATTTTTTGGGCGGACAAGTTTTGCTGAAACCGTTGGGATTAGGAAATTTTTTGGATGCGTTACGGGCAGCTACCAGTTTGTTTGAAAATTCTGATAGCGGATGTTTGGAATTTGGTGCTTATGTGCTTTATCCCAGCAAGAAAGAGGTTGTTAACCATAAAACTACTAAGGTGTATAAGTTGACGGAAAAAGAAGTCGCTATTATTAAATATCTTTATAAAAACTCAGACAGTTATGTTGCAAAACAGGATTTGTTAAAAGAAGTTTGGGGTTATGCCGATGATGCAACGACTCATACGGTAGAGACTCATATATATCGCTTGCGGCAAAAAATTGAAAATGGCAGTGAGCAATTTATTGAGACTTCAGAAGGCGGATATAAACTGCTAATTTGATAACAAAAAACGCGACCTGAAAATAGCCGCGTTTTTTATGAGAACTGTATCAATAACTATCCCTGACGAGCCTTGAGCTTGGGATTCTTTTTGTTGATAACATAAACGCGACCTTTGCGACGAACAATCTGACAATCTTTATCGCGATTTTTCTTGCTTCTTAATGAACTGTAAATTTTCATTTTATACCCCTCAGTTATGTAATTTAGTCGCAAACTATTATAAAACAGCGCGATTGTCAACTAATTTTTTGTTTCTTGATTAAAAAAATAACTTAAAGGTTGGCATTAAATATATTTAAGGTTATACTTTTGCCAAAGATTATGGGGAATGCTATGAAAAAATGGTTTTTAGGATTGTGTTTGATATGGAGTTTTAGTGCCAACGCACAAATGCCATATATTGAAGAGGCAAAAGCTTTGGGGATGATTGCCGGTCAGGGATTGGCTTGTGAGGCTTCCAAATACCAAACTTTTGAATTATTGGCACGCGCCATTATTTTAACAAAGTCACCATCAGCAGCACAGCAGAGTGAAGGGCTGAAAGCTTATTTGGAAGAAAAAGCCGATGTTTTTGTGTCAAAGCAGTTAGACAATTTTGCCGATTGTCGCAATATTGCCCGCCGTTTTGATGAACAGGACATATTTAAGACAACGCTTTATGCTGATGGTACAATTAAAATGCCTGATGGGCAGATTTTTACTCCGCGTGAACCATATGATGCCACCGGAATATATGATGCAAACTCACATGACTTACAAAAAGCCAATGCTATTTATAATCGCGATTTGAGTAATGTTAAAAAAGTTGAGTTTACCGATAAAACAGTGACCACCGGCAATCAATTTAATGCTTATAGAAATCGCAAAACCAAACAAAAAGTTGTGGCTTCACCAAAATTGATTTCGCGATAAGTTTCTAGTTTTTGCCAAGATAATTTATGATACCGTAGAGAGTGTTAAGCTCTTGTTCGGTGAGTTCAGAGCGTGTGAAAATGTTGCGTAAGTTTAGGGTTAATTTTTCGCGCTTTTGGTCGTCACGGAAATTGGCGAAATCTTGTAATTTATTTTCTAAGTGTTGGCAAAACAGTAAGACTTTTTCTTTGTCGGCGACGGCTGTATGGTTGGTTTCCAAATAAGGTTTAATTTGCCCAAGCTGTGTTTTGTAATATTCATAACCGGTCAAAAGTACTGCTTGTGATAAATTAAGGGAGCAATGCTCAGGATTGAGCGGAATATTGATAATGGCATCGGCCAAGCTTACATCTTCATTACGTAGTCCGGTGCGCTCTGGTCCAAACATCAGACCACATTGTTCACCGGCAGATGTTTTGGTAAACATTTCGGCGGCGGCAGTGTCAGCGTTGTAAACAATTTTAGTTTGATCGCGGTGGCGAGCGGTGGTTGCCATTACATATTGCAAATCGGCGATAGCGGCAGGAAGGCTGGGAAACACTTTAGCATTTTGCAATATTTCTTGGGAGTTTGATGAAGCAGCAATAGCTTTATCCGATAGATGATTTTCACGAGGATTGACCAAGCGCAACTCATAAAAACCGCAGTTTTTCATGGCGCGAGCTGACATTCCGACATTTTCAGCCAACTGTGGCTCAACCAAAATTATGCAAGGATAATTTTTATTCATGAGATTCTTGTTTTTCTGCTACGCCGGCACGCTCCAAGATGTATTCATCCATTTGCGAATCGCTTTTAGGATTGACATTAGCTTTAGGTTGGGCTTTGGCGGCACGCGAAGAAAGCCTGAATTTTTCGCCGTTTTTCATCAATTTACGTCTTAGCATGATCTCATCATGATAATCATTGGCTTCGAGAAACTCGACTCGAGTTTTAAGTTCGTCTCTTTTGGTGGTGTTGCGCAAGTTGTTACGCAAATTTTCATCGGCTTCTTCTTTTTGTTCTTCTGTCAATTCAACTTGGATACCTTTAACTTCAGCTTGAGGCATAGTTTCTTCGGGTAAAGTTTTTGTTTCTGTCGTTTGAGGTTCAGGGATATTTTCGGGTGTGTTTTCAACCTTTGCAGATGGTGTAATCGGTTGACGGCCAAACAACATTTGTGCTTCAGCAGATAGGGCTGAAGTTAATATGAATACCGGCAAAAAAGCATAGATATATTTTTTCATGATTTTAGTTCCGTTGAATTAAATCAAGACTGTTAAACATAAGGTTACCGGCATCGAGTCCGGTAAAGCTTTCAAAAGCTCCTACAATATTGCTGAACATTGTATCAACAGGGTTGTTGCGATGACCTAAGCCACTGTATGCCGTGCGCAAATCAGATGAATAATTTTGCAAAAAGTTGCTGAATCCATTGTCATAACTTGAGGGAATTTTATAGCCTAATTTACGCAGATGCTGAACCATAATATTCATATTGGTATTATTGACCTCGGGAGCTATCATTTCTTGCCCTTGAGCCTTGTCGTAGGTGGTAACTTGTCCGGTATAACCGAGTTTGCCGAATTGACCAGAGCCGCGCCAGTCACCATCATAAGTAGCAGAAGCGCGTGGTATGGCATAAGCAGAATCGGATCTTTTTACAGCATAATTACCACTACTGTTGTTATTGGGTATCATATCTTTGTAGCTGGGGGATACGACGGCAGGTTTATAGGTTGGTGGTGTGGCTTCGGCAGTAACCGGAGCATATTTTATAGAAGGAATATATGCTCGTGAGGATGAACTCTTAGGAGCGGATATATGTCCGACACTGGCACCGGCCGAAGCAGCGGTGGTTGAAGCGGTTGCTTCGCTGGTTACTTGGGGTTGTACAGCCCAAGGATTGGCCGGAAGTTGAGCTAGAGCCGGAGTTAAAAACATCAGACTCATAACACCTGATAAGATATAGATTGTTTTCCGCATAACTAGACATCCTCTCAAAAAGGTTTGCCATATATGTTATAATAACACAAAATTTGGAATAATAATATTACAAATTTATTATAATTTACTTAATTTTGTTTTTGAGACGTAAAACTTCCTGTTCAATAGCATTAAGGCGGCATTCTATCGGATCGCTGTCCCTGGCGCAAGAGCCATAAGCCATAAATGACTCGGGAGAAGAGGTAGTTTTATTAACAATATGGGCCGGAACACCAACAATAGTACGATTATCACTAACATCATGCAAAACGACAGCGTTAGCCCCTATTTTGACATTGTTACCGATGGTTATGGGACCTAATATTTTAGCTCCGGCACCGACAATAATATTATTTTTCAAGGTAGGGTGGCGTTTATTTAATTGTTTGCCTGATTTATCAAAAACAGTTGTCCCGCCAAGAGTTACTCCATGGTATAGAGTTACATTGTTGCCGATGATAGAAGTTTCCCCGATGACGACTCCCATGCCGTGGTCGATAAAGAAGTTATGACCGATTTTGGCGGCAGGGTGAATTTCAATCCCGGTTAAGAATCTGATAAATTGTGAAATTATACGGGCACAAATGTGCCATTTTTTCTGCCAAAGCCAGTGGCAGAATCGATAACCGATGATGGCGTGAAGCCCGCTGGAAAATAAAAAAGCCTGAGTTATGCTAGGTGTAGCAGGGTCGCGCGCCACAACAGCTTTGGCGTCTGATAAAATTATCTTGAAATTTGATTTCATTTTGTGCTAAATTCCTCAAAGTTAATTTTAAATCTATTTTAAGTAAATATAATACTTAAGACAATAATATTTTAGGTGATTTGTTAATGACAGAGGTTTTATTTAACGGACATGCCGGCAGATTGGAAGGTCGCTATCATCAAAGTGAAAATCCTAATGCGCCGGTTGCATTGATTTTGCATCCCCATCCGCAATATGGCGGCACAATGAACAATAAAGTGGTTTACACCTTGTTTAGTGTGTTTCAGAGTCTGGGCTTCTCAGTTTTGCGATTTAATTTTCGCAGTGTCGGGCGGTCGCAAGGCAATTTTGAGGACGGACTCGGCGAGTTGTCCGACGCGACAGTAGCGTTGGATTGGCTTCAGGCGATGAATCCTGATGCCAGACAATGTTGGATTGCCGGTTATTCATTTGGGGCGTGGATAGGATTACAATTGCTAATGCGTCGTCCGGATATTAATAACTTTATTGCGGTGTCTCCTCCGGCTAATGAAAAAGACTTTTCGTTTTTGGCGCCATGTCCAACTTCGGGACTGATTACTCAAGGGAGCATTGACGAGATTGTGAATCCGGCAAGTGTGACATCATTGGTGAAAAAACTGAGTACTCAGCGCAACGTTGAAGTTAATTATGCGATGATTGAAGGTGCTGATCACATGTATAATAATCACTTGGTGGATTTGTATAAAGTTGCCGGTCATTATATTATTGATGCAGTTAAAAAAAGCGGACCGGCACGCAAAAGACGCGGTCGTCGTCGCAAATCAGAAATTGAAAGCGAAAATGAAACTTTGTTGTTGGAAAGCGATGAAAGCTCTGAGGAGTTGGATGATGACGAGACAGATGATTTTGTCGATGAAAGCAATGATGATTTTGAAGATGAAGAATAATAGTCTTTCATAAGTTTTGAAAAAAACAGCTCCGCTAAAAAACGGGGCTGTTTTTTGTGGTGAATTAATGATGTCTAATTTTCAGATAAAAAAGTTTGCCAAGGCTGTTCATTAATCAATAGTTGTATAGCAATGGGTGGTTGATTAATTTTATAGCGGTAAACTATATGGAAATCATGAGCCGAGGTATTGAGTAGTTGCTCAAGTTGTTCGGCATTGGCTTCCGGTATGTAAAACTTGCAATCTCCATTATGGCAAAATTCAGTTTGCGGACAAAGGTTGTCGGTAAATTGTGAGCAATCAGTTTTATTCCAGTCAATGGTGTAGCTGATGTAATGTCCGGACAAAAGATCACGCGGATCATAACCGCGAATAGCAATTTTGACTTTTTGACCAAAAGAGGCATAAATTGCCCAATAGATTGAAATGCACAGTAATACAGCTATGGGCAAGGCAAGTAGGATAATCAATTTTTTATTCATTGGTTTTCTCCTTTAGTTGCTGTTAACGGTTGCAGAAAACGGTGATGAATTTGGCGCATGGCAAAAATTGATGCCAGTAAAATGCAGCCGGTAATTATAAGCCCTATTCCGGTGGTGAATAATCCATGCAGTTGAGCCAAAAACAGGTAGATAATATATATTTCCAACAGAATAGTGTTGCGTTTGATAGCTGAATTGTTGTTATGGCGATAGGCTAACCAAGCGCGATATAACAGAAAACTGATGACCAGAATTTGGGCAAATATTTTATTACACAGAAATGCCGTGTCGGATAGTGTAATACTCAGCGATCGAAAGCTGAATAATACCCCGCAAGCAAGGATGGTTATATACATTGAAAAACACATCCACAGGGCAAAGGCATCTGGCAGAATGGCTTTTTGTTTGATAACGCGGTAAATTTTGACGCCGATGTAGCAAAATAAGGCACTAAAAGAAGCTGATATGACTGATAAAACAACGGGAGCTTGCCATTTTTCAACTACAATTTCAATTCCTTTAGTTATTTTTTGGAAAAGATCCGTGTCGTACAAATATTCCCAAGGAAGTCCGAAATTTAGCATAAGCCACCAAATGATATTAAAAACATAAGAGTGGCTTAATAAAACATAGGGTAAACCGATAAAACACCAAAGCAGGATTGTCATTTGAGCAAAATCGAGCTGATATTTTTGGCGGATAAGTCCCAAAATTGCTCCAATTAAGATAAATGATAAAATAGCGAAAAGCTCACGCAATCCCTTGTGGTTTTGCATAATGCTTTTATATAGACCTAATGATGTGGCAGTTAGAGCAATATAACTTAGCCCATAGAATATCTCAAACCAACTTTCCAAATGGGCACCGATAATCATTAAGATACCGATACCGATTAACACTCCGGCGATGCGAAAAAGATTTTTCCATAGAACATCTTGGGATTTTTGAGCTTCATTTTCTATCATTTTTTGCGCAACTTCGGCGGAAATAATGCCTTCTTGCTGCATTTTTTGAATTTTTTTGGTAAAAGACATGAACTTCTCCTCGCTTTGGGTTCGAGTAGAATGGTACTAAAAATAAATTAAAAAAGCATAAATTAGTGCTTTTGCGTTTCTTTCATGACTTCTTTGAGAATAAAAATGCGGATGGCGCTGGAAAGATTAGCAGTGCGTTTGGTCTTGTCTATTTCGGTAATGATATCATTGATGCTTTGGCGGCGAATGTAGGCAAGACGCTTTAATTCAAAAAAGAATTCCTCCTCCAAGCAAATGCTGGTGGAGTGGCGTCCGGCTATAACAACAGAAATTTTTTTCATTATTTTTTCCTAAAGGCATCAATAGAGATAATGTCGGCCGATCCGCCACTGACTTTTTGTTCAATCGGCTCAGATTTGGGTGTTGCATTGATTGGTTCGGAAAAACTTAAAGCAAAACGCGCATAAGGATCAGCAAAATAAGTTATGGCTTCAAAAGGAATGCGTAGGCTATGCGGAATGTTGTTAAAACTCAAATCAACTTCAAAATAATTTTCGCTAATCATAAGATTGGCAAATTGATGCTGCAAAACGATAGTCATATTCTCGGGATATTGATTGAGCAAGGCTGTATCCATACGCACACCAGGATGAGTGGTATTGAATGTAATATAAAAATGATTGGTCTCAGACAAACCATTTTCGGAAGCATATTTGAGAGCTTCGATCACTACATGTTTGAGTGCCTTTTCCATCAAAATATCATAATTAATCTCATTTTCAGCCATGTTTTACTCCTTATAAGAGAGGCTTTTCTGTTGTTAGGAAAGCCTCATAACCCCACTTAAAGAATCCTAAGTCCTTAAGAATTGATAGTGTTGCTAACCACTATTAAGCGGCTAAAGCAACAGGAGCTACGTTATTATCGTTAGCATTCATTTTATTTTGAACCGATAACGGTGGTATCTCACCGAACACAGCCTACCTATCTTTACTGATACCTGTCAAACCTGTTTCGCCCCCTTTATGATAAAATGCGCTATACAAGCGAATTTTGGTGTCGATTAAAAATTTTCTTGTTTACGTACAGGAAGTACGCGCACTGCGAAAATTGTTTAATCTCCTAAAACTCCACTTATCTATCGCATTTTGTTCTCTTGCGCTATACAAGCGAATTTTGTTGGTAAACTGGTGGAGGCGCCGGGTACTGCCCCCGGGTCCAAATATCCTATTTCACAGAGCCTCTAGTGTCATAGTTTTGAGTTAACTCAAAACGTTAAGTAATATAATACCTTTTATGGTAAATTGCAAGTGAGTTTTTGCAATTTATGTGTTTTTAAGTCGTAATCAAAAGTCGTAAGATTTTTTGGTGGCATCTCTTGACAATGCATTTTTTGATAACTAACTAAGGGGTTAGTGATAAAACTTATGGAGTATAAAAAATGAAAATCAGACCGTTACATGACCGCGTTTTGGTCAAAAGATTAGAAGAAAACACTCGCACTGCCGGCGGAATTATTATCCCTGACACTGCGAAAGAAAAACCTTCCGAGGGCATTATTGAGGCTGTTGGTGATGGGTTCAGAGCCGAAGATGGCAAAATTATTCCTTTGAATGTCAAGGTCGGCGATAAAATTTTGTTCGGCAAATGGTCAGGCACCGAAGTCAAATTGAACGGCGAAGAGCGCTTGATTATGAAAGAGGCCGACATTTTGGGTGTTGTAGAAGAATAATTGGATAAAAAGGATAAGAAAAATGACAGCAAAAAATATTGAATTTGGAACTTCTGCTCGTGAGAAAATGCTCAAGGGTGTTGAAAAATTGGCCAAAACTGTAAAAGTAACTTTGGGACCTAAAGGACGTAATGTAATTTTGGACAAGTCTTATGGTGCTCCCAAAATTACCAAAGATGGCGTTTCAGTAGCTAAAGAGATTGAACTGGAAGACAAATTTGAAAATATGGGGGCTCAACTGGTTAAAGAAGTTGCTCAAAAAACTGCCGATAAGGCCGGTGACGGCACCACAACCGCTACGGTTTTGGCCGAAGCTATTATCAAAGAAGGCTGTCGTGCGGTTGCTGCCGGTATGAATCCGATGGATCTGAAACGCGGTATTGATTTGGCAGTTGAAGCCGTAGTTAAAGATGTAAAATCGCGTTCAGTTGCCATTAAAGGCTCTGATGAAGTTGCTCAAGTAGGCACAATATCGGCTAATGGTGATACTTCTATCGGCGAATATTTAGCCAAAGCTATGGAAAAGGTTGGCAACGAAGGTGTTATTACGGTTGAAGATGCCAAAGGTTTGGATACTGAATTGGATGTAGTTGAAGGTATGCAGTTTGATCGCGGCTATCTCTCCCCTTATTTTGTAACCAACCCCGATAAGATGATTTGCGAATATGATGCTCCGTATATTCTGCTTTATGAAAAGAAACTTTCCAATTTGCAATCATTAATTCCGGTTTTGGAAGCAGTTATGCAATCGGGCAAAGCTTTGATTATTGTTGCCGAAGATGTTGAAGGTGAAGCTTTGGCCACTTTGGTGGTTAACCGCTTACGTGGCGGCTTAAAAGTTTGCGCCGTTAAAGCTCCGGGTTTTGGTGATCGTCGTAAAGCTATTTTGGAAGATATTGCCATTTTGACCGGTGGTCAGGTAATTTCCGAAGATTTGGGCATGAAATTGGAAAACGTTACCTTGGATATGTTGGGTGTGGCTAAGCGCGTTGAAATCAGCAAAGATGATACTACCATCATTGATGGTCAAGGTGAGAAAGATCTTATTGCCGCACGCGTTAACCAAATCAAAAAACAAATTGAAGAAACTACATCGGATTATGATCGTGAAAAATTGCAAGAACGTTTGGGCAAACTCTCCGGCGGTGTTGCCGTAATCAAAGTTGGCGGAGCTTCCGAGGTTGAGGTTAAAGAAAAGAAAGACCGCATCGATGATGCTTTGCATGCAACCAGAGCCGCAGTTAAAGAAGGTGTGGTTGCCGGTGGCGGTTGCGCTTTGCTTTATGCTACCAAGGCTCTTGATAAGGTTAAAACCGATAATCAAGATCAAAAAGTCGGCGTTGATATTATTCGTCGCGCTTTGCAAGCTCCTATTCGTCAGATTGCTGAGAATGCCGGCGTTGACGGAGCATTGGTAGTTGGCAAATTGCTTGAGGGTAATGATACCAATCGTGGTTATAATGCTCAAAAAGGCGAGTATGTCGATATGATTAAATCCGGTATTATCGATCCGACCAAAGTTGTACGCACAGCTTTGCAAGATGCCGCTTCAGTTGCCGGTTTGGTAATTACTACTGAAGCGATGGTTGCTGAAATTCCGCAAAAAGAATGCGGTTGCGGCGGTCATGGTGCAGCCGGACCTGCCGGAATGGGCTTTTAATTACTAACTTCAGATACAAAAAATCCCGACTGGAAACGGTCGGGATTTTTGTTAATCTATTCTTCTTTTTGATTGCAAGAGAGGTCCTTATATCACCTTGTTGCAAAAGTCATGATTTTGCCTTACGCTGACAGACCACGTAGGCAATATACCATCAATAGATCTCGCGTCTTTTCCCTAAAACCATAATGTCTAATGTAATAGACTATGATTTTTGAAGAGATGGGAATATATTTTAGCATATTCATCTCATCCTCATCATTAAGACGATAGAACTTGATGTAGATGGCTGTCAGTTCTTCTTTTTTGTCTGCTTGGAACATTTTTAGCAAAACCGAAGAGGCAATTTTGCGATACATGACATACTCCCCGAAAAGCTCCGGGCTAGATAGCAAAATCTCTTGAGCTTCAGTGCACAGCTCATGATAAGAGCGGTACATTCCAAGCAAGTCCTTGGCATTAGATAACCCCAACATTTTCACTTGGGCATTTTTGCTTAATTGCGGAATAGAAAAAGGAGTTCTATCCTTATTAAAGCCGTTAAGATAGTATTTGACATACATCTCAAAGGCTTTTTCCACATCGCCATCATAAAGAGCAAAGATTTTTTCTTCAAAGCTTTCCGAAAAACCTTTGAGACCGATGACTTTGTTTTGAGCAACCTTTTGCAAGGTGTTCTTAATCATATCTTCCGGTAATCCGAAAAACCACTTTACTTCATCCAAATGCACTTTGTCTTCTTTTGCATTTTGGATGAAAATGTCAATTAAAGCTTGTGTCTCCATAATTGTAACGAATTTAATTAATAATAAATTTTGCGGTTAAAATATCATTTATTTATTTTTTGTCAAGCATAGCAATAAGCCTGTTTTTTGGCTTAAGGAAAGAGTTGCTGCTTTTGTTTGTTAACTTTTATGATGTCGCATCAATTTTAAGCTCGATTTTTTGCCCACAGAGAGGAAAGGTTGGGTATAATTGGCAAAAAAAGATGGCGAGACACCATAAAAAAAGCTATATTTTTGCCAGTTTAATGAAGTAAAATAAAGGGAAAATAAAGTGGAAGAAGAAAACAATAATTTGGTTGAAAGCACCCAAGACATTTCTCCGATTGAAATATCTTATGAAATGAAACGTTCATATCTTGATTATGCGATGAGCGTTATTGTTTCACGTGCTTTGCCGGATGTGCGTGATGGTCTGAAACCGGTACATCGCCGCATTATCTATTCAATGTTTGAAAATGGTTATGACTATAATCGCCCGTTTAGAAAATCCGCTCGTATCGTCGGTGATGTTTTAGGTAAATATCACCCGCACGGTGATAGTTCGGTTTACGGGGCGATGGTGCGTTTAGCACAACCTTTTGCTATGCGCGTACCTTTGGTTGACGGACAAGGTAACTTCGGTTCAATGGACGGTGACTCGGCTGCCGCGATGCGTTATACCGAAGCGCGTTTGGCGAAAGTTGCTCACACCATGATTGAGGATATTGAAAAAGATACCGTCGACTTTATGCCCAACTATGATGAGAGCTTGCAAGAGCCGACTGTTTTGCCGGCAAGATTCCCTAACTTGTTGGTTAACGGAACCAATGGTATTGCGGTTGGTATGGCAACCAATATGCCGCCGCACAATTTGTCGGAAGTTTGCGATGCTTGTTGTGCGTACATTGATAATCCCGATATTACGATTGAAGATTTAATCAAAATTATTCCGGGACCGGATTTTCCGACCGGAGGTTTGATTTTGGGACATTCCGGTGCAAGATCTGCCTATTTGACCGGACGCGGATCAGTAATGATGCGTGCTAAATGTACGATTGAGGAGTTGCACAAGGACAAAGAGGCCATTATTGTGCACGAGATTCCTTATCAAGTTAATAAAGCTGAAATGATACAGCGCATTGCTGAATTGTCTAAAGAAAAGAAAATTGAAGGCATTTCGGAGATCAGAGATGAGTCTGACCGCCAAGGTGTGCGTGTAGTTATCGAGATTAAGCGCGATTTTCAAGCCGATGTTATCTTGAATCAACTATATAAATTTACGCCATTGCAAACCAGTTTTGGTATGAATATGTTGGCGATTTATAACGGCCGTCCGATGCTCTTGAATTTGAAAGACATCATTAAGGCATTTATTGAATTCCGCGAAGAGATTATTCGTCGCCGCACCATTTTTGAGCTAAACAAGGCACGTGATCGGGCTCATACTTTGGTTGGTTTGGCGATTGCGGTTGAGAATATTGACCCCGTTATTGAGCTTATTCGTACTGCTCCCACCCCGCAAGATGCCAAAGATGCCTTGTTGGCTAAGGCTTGGCCGGCTGGTGAGGTTGAGACTTTGGTAAAGCTTATTGATGAGCCGGATAGAAAAGTTGAGAACGGCACTTATCGCCTGTCCGAAGCTCAAGCCAAGGCTATTTTGGATTTGCGTTTACAACGTTTGACCGGATTGGAACGCGACAAGATTCATGAAGAATTACGCGATTTGGGCGAGGCTATCAAAGAATGCTTGTCAATTTTGAGCTCACGCGAAAAACTTTATGGTATTATGCGTGATGAGCTGATTGCCGTTAAGGACGAATATGGTAATCCGCGTCGTACTAAGATTGAAGATTTGGAATATGAGAGCTCTGATGTTGAGTCGCTGATTCAACGTGAAGAAATGGTGGTTACGGTTACCGAAGCCGGTTATATCAAACGCGTTCCGCTTAATGCTTATCGGGCACAGAAGCGCGGTGGCAAAGGTAAGTCCGGTATGGCGACCAAAGAGGAGGATTTTGTAACAAGACTGTTTGTGGCCAGCACTCATACGCCGGTGTTGTTCTTCTCATCCAAGGGTTTGGTTTATAAGATGAAAGTTTACAAACTGCCTTTGGGTTCACCGACCTCAAAAGGTAAGCCGTTTATCAATTTGCTGCCGTTAGATGCCGGAGAAAATATCACTACAATTATGAAATTGCCGGAGAATGAGGCTGAGTGCAAAGATTTGTCGATTATGTTTGCTACGGCTTCGGGTAATGTTCGTCGCAACTCGTTGATGGACTTTGTAAATGTTCAATCAAATGGTAAGATTGCCATGAAGTTGGACGAGGGTGACAAGTTAATCAATGTGAGAATCTGCACTGACAAGGATGATGTTATGTTGGCGGCTAAATCGGGTAAGTGCATAAGATTCCCGGTTACGGAAGTACGCGTGTTCGTCGGACGTAATTCTACCGGTGTTCGCGGTATTAAGCTCAATGACAAAGATGAGGTTGTATCAATGTCAATCTTGGAGCACTGCGATGCAACATCCGAAGAGCGTGAGGCTTATTTGAAGATGAAACGCCAAATGTCAGGTGAAGAATTGTCTGATGGCGTAAGTCTGTTGCCGATGGATAAATTTGAGGCAATGAAAGCCAAAGAACAATTTATCCTCTCGGTTACCACCACCGGATATGGTAAGCGCTCGTCTTCTTATGAATATCGCGTTACCGGACGCGGTGGTCAAGGTATTGCTAATATGGAAATGTCGGCTCGTAACAAAGAAATCTCGAGCTCGTTCCCGATAGAGGACAATAACCAGATTATGATGGTGACCGACCAAGGTCAACTGATCAGAATGCCGGTTGAAGATATTCGAATCGCCGGACGCAAAACCCAAGGGGTTATCTTGTTTAGACTGAATGCTGGAGAAAAAGTTGTTTCGGTTACCAAGTTGGAGGCCGATGCTGAGGACGAAGAAGAGTTGGAAAGCCAAGAAGGCTCAGAGGTTTTGGGTGATAATGCGCCGGAGATGTCGGAAGATGTTGAGCCCAGCGAGCCGGAAGTTATCGAAAACGACGAAGAATAATCGTTGAATATCAACAAGAAAAGCACTTAACTCTAAGTTGAGTGCTTTTTTTGTTTGACAGAACGTTTTTTGTCTAATATGCTAATAACTCAAATTTTATCATTGTTAAACTATTTAATTTTACATTTATGGAAAGAAAGAAAACAACTACAGAGACCAGCTATCAGCTGCTCTTTAAAGATGCCCGCACTTCGTCAACCGTGTACCATCGCTTCCTCGATGCCCTTGCTGATGCAAGAGAATACAAGGATGTAGCCGGATTGGTTGAGACGACTTGCGTGTTTTATGAAAACGGCACCAGCGCCAAAAAAGGCGAGGCTTATCTGTTGCACGGCGAACTCGTCAAGACAGCTGAGCTG
This sequence comes from uncultured Pseudomonadota bacterium, assembly GCA_902799835.1. Lineage (GTDB taxonomy): Bacteria > Pseudomonadota > Alphaproteobacteria > RF32 > CAG-239 > CAZU01. Next base: position 21,358 of record CADCCF010000001.1, on the reverse strand, counting down.
AAAGCCAAAGTAAAAGAGCTCGGTGTAGAGTTCAAATTGCTGGGCGGCACTTTGCAGCTGAGCGAGTACGCCATTCTGGCACCTTGCGGCTTGGCCGTTGCCTATGGCAAACAAGGTCGACTGCTGCAGGAATTCTATATTCCGGACAGCAGAAAGTAAAAAACGACAGAAAGAGCTTTGCGATCTATGAGAAGATTAAAAAGCTCTTTTTTGTAAGTGTTTAATTTCAAAAAAAATTATTATGGAAATTACAACGAAAAGGTATGGCTATCAGCTGCTTTTTCCCAGTGGCAGATATATCCCCGGCTCGTATCGCAGTATTGAAAAAATGCTGTCCGTAATAAAAGAGCGTGGTGATGTCGGCAAAATTTGCTGCAACACCTTTGTTTATGAGCGTTGGGGTGTATGTTCAAGAGGAAGAATGGATATTTGGCCGATTGAGGAAGTGAAAGAGCTTAAGCAAACAAGTTACCAACTGATTGCTCCAAAGCTTAAAGTTGAAGATGAGGAAATCTTCGCCTTTAGCGATGCGTTGGTTAAGTTAAAAGAAACCAACAAAGCTGAGGGGCTGTTGGAAACGACCAAAGTTTTTGACATGGATGGTAATATTTTGCGAAGCCAAACGGCATATCTCTTGAGCGGAGAAGTATTCTCGTCGGAGGTGTTGTTGACGAAGACGGCTCAATTGAAAACTCCTGCCATATTTATCCAAAAGTTTAATGCGAACTTAAAGGATAAAATTAGCCAGTGTCTGATGACGCCATCAGGAGTGGTAGGTTTTGTGGGAAAGAGAGTTCGTCCACTGAATACCTATTATAAGGCGTAAACAAAAACCCCCCTTGGCAATCTGATGATTGCGAGGGGGTTTTTGTTTTGCAACGGACTTAGTCGCCTTGTGTTGCGTAGTGGCGAAGAAGGTCGCGCACACTTTCGTAGTCCTTAGTACGAGGAATTCCCTCGAGCATGGCGCGAGCCTGCTCACGCATGGGTAGCACGTAGACATTGTCAGGTGCTGTATCGATGCGGTGTACGAGCTTTTGTGCTCGTTGCATGGCCGTAACCGGTGACATCTCAGTGTAACGCGACAGAATTCTGCGCGCTTCACGGAAGTCTTCCGGGAGGCCTTTTTCTAGTTCTTCCATCTCTGTCAGGCGATCAGCCTTCTCGAGATAAGTCGATTTTTTGTAGTTTTCGACTGCCTTTTCGATGCAGGAGATTGCTTCCTGTTCATTCTTGAAGTTTTTCATCTTTTTTATTTTTTATTATTTAACAATTATATTTTTCAAGAGCCATTAGACCATATTTTTGTCTAAAATGCAAGTAAAAAATGCAATAAAAAAATCCGCCTTTAAGTTGAGGCGGATTGAAAAATTATCGGGTTAAGGTTTTATACCTAGTGCGGTGGGGTTTGACCGCATCTTCACCGAGACGGCGAATCTTGTCTTTTTCATAATCTTCGAAGTTGCCTTCAAACCACTCAACATGACCATTATCCTCATAAGCCAAAATATGGGTGGCCAATCTATCCAAAAACCAGCGGTCGTGTGAAGTTACCAAGACACAGCCGGGATAGTTCATAATACCCTCTTCCAATGAGCGCAAAGTATCAACATCCAAGTCATTGGTCGGTTCGTCAAGCAGAATAACATTGGCGCCTTTTTTAAGCATTTTGGCCAAGTGAACACGGTTGCGCTCACCGCCGGAGAGCTGGCCTACTTTCTTTTGTTGATCGGAGCCTTTGAAGTTGAATTGTCCGACATAAGCACGTGAGGGAACTTCGGTTTTGCCTAAAGTGACCATATCCAGGCCGTCAGAAATCTCTTCCCAAACATTTTTGTTGGGATCAAGCTCATCACGAGTTTGGTCAACATAGCCTAAGTCAACCGTATCACCAAGGCGAATTGTGCCCGAATCGGGTTTTTCCTGACCGGTAATCATGCGGAATAATGTAGTTTTGCCGGCACCGTTGGGACCGATAATGCCGACAATCGCGCCCTTAGGGATACGGAAAGACAAATCGTCAATCAAAATCTTATCGCCATAGCCTTTGGTGATATGTTCGGCTTCAATAACCAAATCACCTAAGCGCTCAGTCATCGGAATCGTGATGTTGGCGGTGGTAATTTTTTCCTTTTGTGCCTGATTGAGCAGTTCATCATAAGCACTGATACGTGCCTTGGACTTGGCCTGACGGGCTTTGGGGTTCTTCTGAATCCATTCCAATTCGTTGGCCAAAACGCGCTGACGAGCGGTTTCTTCTCTAGCCTCTTGCTCTAAGCGTTTTTGCTTTTGTTGTAACCATGATGAATAATTGCCCTCATAAGGAATACCCTGTCCGCGGTCAAGCTCCAAAATCCATCCGGTTACATTGTCCAAGAAATAACGGTCGTGAGTGACCATAACAACGGTGCCTTTATAGTCTTTGAGGTGATGCTCAAGCCAAGCAACTGATTCGGCATCCAGGTGGTTGGTCGGCTCATCAAGCAGCAACATATCAGGTTGTTGCAATAACAGACGACATAAGGCAACACGGCGTTTTTCACCACCGGAGAGTTTGGTAACATCAGCATCTGACGGCGGGCAACGCAAGGCATCCATGGCAATTTCAATAGTGCGTTCCAAATCCCAACCATTACAAGCGTCAATTTTTTCCTGTAAGGCAGCTTGCTCTTCAATCAGAGCATTCATTTCATCATCGGTCATCTCTTCGGCAAAACGAGCAGAAACTTCCTCATATTTTTTGAGCAAATCGCGGGTTTCACCCAAGCCATCCATGATGTTTTCCATAACATTTTTAGACGGATCGAGTTTAGGCTCTTGTTCCAAGTAGCCAACTTTTACGCCTTCGGCAGCCCAAGCTTCACCATTAAAATCCTTATCGACACCGGCCATAATTTTTAAAAGAGTTGACTTACCGGCACCATTGACACCCAAAACGCCGATTTTGGCACCGGGTAAAAATGACAGGGTAATTCCCTTAAACAGTTCTTTACCACCGGGAAAAACTTTGGTTAAGTTTTGCATTACAAAAACATATTGGACTGCTGCCATGTCAAACTCCATAAATTAAAGATTTGTTCTTGAGCTGCAATATAAGGGAATAGTAAGGGAAAAGCAACAAAAAAAGAGCAAGGATAAAACCTTGCCCTTGAATTGCTTTGATGAAAAATTACTCAGCTGATTTTTTGGTTGATTTTTTAGCTGTAGTTTTCTTTTCAGCAGTTGCTTTTTTGGCCGATTCCTTCTTTTCGGCTTTTTCTTTCTTTTCAGCCTTTTTCTCTTCTTTAGCAACTTCGGCAGAAGCGGCTTTTTCAGCTTCAGCAGCGGCAGCTTTTTCAGCAGCTACTCTGGCTAAATCGGCAGCGCCTTTGGCATTAACATCACGGTCAACCAACTCAATGATGGCCATTTCGGCACAATCGCCATAACGATAACCGGCATGCAGAACGCGAGTGTAACCGCCATTGCGGTTTTTGTAGCGTTCGGCTAAAGTTGAGAACAATTTTGCAACAACCTCTTCATCACGCAAGAAAGACAATGCCTGACGGCGATTGTTCAATTGACCTTTTTTGCCCAAGGTAATCATATTGTCAACAAAAGTGCGCAAAACCTTAGCTCTGGGCAAAGTGATTTTGATTTGTTCATGACGCAATACAGCGGCAGTTAAATTGGAGAACAAAGCCTTGCGGGCATTGGTGTCCATGTTCAATTTTTTCTGTTTCATTCCATGTCTCATGGCATTTTCCTTTCATTTGCTACTGGCTTGCAAGGGCAAGCCCGATAAAACTCTTCACAGATACTACCTTCATAAATACCCGTGCATATCCTTGACAGACTCGTAAGAATCATCACAAGTTGAGCGGAATATAGATGATATTTTTTTATAATGCAAGAGTTTTTTTGTAAAATAAAAGCCATGCAAGGCAGCATGGCTTTTAAGAAATTTTTTGTTGCAAGACTACACGAACATAGTATCTAACAAATCGCGACAATATGAGCGCAAGTCAGGATCTTCCATCAAAGACAATTTCAAGTTAGCTTTTTCAAGATCTTTGTTGGTGCCGCAATCAAAACGCAAACCATCGCACAAAACGCCGGTCAGTTTCATGCCACGCTCGGCAGCCAAGCCCATGGCATCAGCCAAGTTAATCTCGCCATTGGTGCCTTTTTTAACCTCGGGTAAGACATCCATAATGGCGTTAGGCAAAATATACGGTCCCATAGAGGCATAATTGGAGGGAACGTCTTCCAGTTTAGGTTTCTCAATTTTGCCTTTGGCATGAACGATTTTACCTTCGCGGACAGCGCCGGAAAGAACGCCATAACGTACCAATTGCTCCCTTGGAAACTCCATAATATTTTCGACCATGCCGCCTTCTTTTTCATAAACATCCAAAAGCTGAGCCAAGACACCTTTACCATGCAAATTGATGTAAACATCGTCCACCCACATAACCACAAAGTCACGATCGCCGACAATGTCTTTGGCCATCAAAATGGCATGACCATTGCCCAAAGGTTGAGATTGTTCAGCAAATGAGAATTTCATTCCTTCGGGAATAATTTCTTGTAATGATTTCAAGAGATCTAATTTATTCTTCTCGCGCAAGTGATTTTCTAACCAAGGGTATGGTTTGTAATAATTTTCAAATAAATGTTTGCAGGATTGGTCTGAATATATGAATACAATTTCTTTAATGCCAATTTCCTTACAAGCATCGACTGCATATTGGATAATAGGCTTGCTATGTAAGGTTAAGAAACCTTTGTGCAATACTTTGGTTGCCGGAAGATTACGTGTTGATAATCCTGCTACAGGAAGGATGCACACTTCAGGTTTTTTCATTTGCTGTTCCTTTCATAAAAAACATAACATTATTATATATGCTAAGATATAACGGTTGAATTAATTTGCAATACGATTGCTTCCTTTTTTCACAACGCCCACCTTAGGTTGTGGTTCAGGTTCGGTATCAATTTTCTGTTTAGTAAAATCTAATACTCGAACTTTTTCCTGATTGATATCTTTGGAGGCATTCTTAATTTCTTCCAAATCGCGCGATACTTTTACAGTTTGTCCAGTCTTTTTGATACTTATACTGCCGGTATTTTCTTTGATTAAGCGTGAATTTTCTTCTTTTTCGATTTGGTCACGATATATGTTTATAACTTCATCGATTTTTTGAGTTTCCATTTTATCAAAGGCATCAATAGTATTTCTTAGCTCGTCACGACCTTCTTGCATTTTGCTTAGAATATCGTTTAGCTCGGTATTGACCTTTTCATAATTGGCCGCAGGTATTGAGGGAATGTTATTTTTTATAACGGCAGCATCATTGTTAAGCTTTTCTAAAAAGGCAATTTTAGTAGAAATTTCATCTTTGCGATGTTGAAATTCACTGTCTTCGTTAAGCGAATAACTGGTTTTTATATCAGCTAAACGTTCTCTATATTTTTCTAATGAACTGTTATAACTGAAGATTAATTGTTTCAATAAATTATATTCTTCGGTAATTTGATTGGTGTAAGATTCTAGCTGTATTTTTACATCATCAGCGTATATCTCATTAACCTTGGCGGACATATCCTGAATGGATTGTTTATAAGATTTATTTATTTCATCGGCTTTGATAATGTCGGCATCTTGGAGATTTTCGATATCAAAAGCAGACATTTTTTCGGCTAATGAAGCGAGAACATTGGCTAATTCCTGTTTAAGGGCAGAATATCTGACGGTAGATTTTTCACTGAATGCAGTTTGAATTTTCGCATCAATATCTTTTTCTAACACATTTCGAGCATCAGCAATTAATTCATCTGATATTTTTTTCTGTTCGTTCCAGGCGTCAACGCGTTGATTTTTCTCATCTTCGACAATCTTGATCGCTTCAGCTTCTTTCATTTCAACTTTGGATTTATAGAATTTTACCAGAGAATCTACGTTAACATCGACTGTCGGATCGGCAATGCTGTCTTTTAGTATGAATGAAAATTCGGGTAAATATTGCGGTTCATCGAATTTGGCATTAAAAATTGTATTCATTGTCCAATCGGTTAAGTTGCCGTCGCCATATATTTTTATTTTTAAATTATCACCGGAAAGGGTTGTATCGGCTAGACTGAATTTGCCATCACTTATATTTAAGTGACCGATAAATTCTTTGAATTGTGAGTTGCCACTTTTAAGAGAGCCGCGCACTTTTTCAGATAAGCCGTCATTATTTTCTCTTTTTAAGAGATCGTTGTAGATGGTGGCGGTGTCTATACCTAAGACCACAGGAGATGTAGCTCGTAATTCGGCTGATCCTTTCAGATTGCTCCAAAATTTGGCTAAACTTTCAGCAGATGATGATAAATTCCATGAGCTAGAGAATGTTCCATCACGCAGGCCGTAGGTTTTTCCGGCAAATTCAAAATTATTAAGAGGAGCATCCTTGATTGAGCCGTTCCAAGTGAGCGTCGGACTGTTATCCATATTTATGACTATTTCACTTTTGATTGGAGTGTTATTATAAGTTCCGGTAAAGTCTTTTACAGACAGAGTGCTGTTGAGCTTTTCTAAATTGAATTTAGCTTCTTTGAGGAGCCAATTTTGCAGTATTAATTCATTGATATCAATATCAGCTTTAAGATTTCCTGAGGTATAAGGGGTGTAATCGAAAATCGCTTCCGAGGTGTTGGGGCGAGCCAAAAAAGCAGAGGCACCGCCGGATGAAGTTCCTTTGGTAATGGCAGATGATTTGCTTTTTTGTAAAAATTTACTGACATCTAAGTGATTGCTTTTAACTTGGGCGGTAAAATAAGATTGTCCGTTGTTTTTTTCATAAGATAGATTACCCTGTGCGTTAACTTGTCCGATGTTAAGATCTATATCCGTGATGTCAAAAGCATCGGAATTCCCTTTGATGTTAGCAGAAAATTGTAATAAGCCTAGGTTTTCGCCATTTGGTTCATAGGGAGATTGTATGTTAGATAGGAAATTGTTAAAATTTGGGTGTTTTAAGACAAGTTTGCCATCCAAATTTGTAGCGTTTTCAGTATGAGTAATTTTACCGGCATATTCAGCTTGCAAATTGCCGATTGAAATATTGGTATTAATGCCGGATTCACTCATAGATCCGTTAATGTTTCCGACAGCAGTTAAGTGATTGAAACGCTTGTAGTCCAGGTTAGGAACTTTAAGTTCAAGCTTGTTTATAAGCGAGGTTATATCATTGCAGTTGATATTGTAATTGAAATTTTCGAGTTGGGGAGTGTTTCCAAATCCTGACAATTTACCTTGAAGTGTTACCTTGGTGTTGGCTATCTTATCAATACTCAAATTTTCAATTTCAGCTGCTTTGTTGAGAATATTACCTTTGAGGGCAACTTTTTCAAAAGGCATGCTTTCATAGATGATGAGGTCAGCCTTACTATCGACAACCAAGTCTATATCATTAAGAAGTTGAGTTTGATTAAAGCGGTATAAGATGCGTTCAAGCCAACTTTTTTTCTTTATCTCGTCAGGAAGAGGCGTGATGTAATTGTCGAAATTGATAGTATCGGCTTGAGCAATAATTATCATATCTTTTCTGTCACCAAGAATTAAACCAGCCTCACCGCTGATAGTGCTTTTATCGAGTGTAAGTTTGAAAGGAGCAACTTGGATGCGATTCAAATTGCCGGAAAATTTGGCATCTAATACCAAGTTTTTGTAAACGGAGGGAGTTATTTGCTGAGGATCAATTTTTAACCATTTAAGCAGTTGCATCAGGTTGTCGGTACGCACATTGGTAGATCCTTTATAATGCAATGCTCCTTCAAGTGGAAAAATCTCACCAGCCAAAGTCATACTGGTGTTACCGGGAAGCAAAACTTCGGCACTTTTTAGATTAAGCAATTTTTCATTATATTCAAAATTTATAGCAGCGTTACGGATTTGTTGTCCTTGATAATGCAAACGCAATGCTTTGATTTCACCGGCAATATTGTATTTTGGCATTTCTTTGAATTCTTGAAGTTTAGTTATGGCATCTTTAATGAGCCCTGTAAAATTATCCAAGTTGATGTCGGCAAAATTGAATGAAGTAGTGATTACGGCATTTTCTCCTGTACGGGGCATTTGTATGCTACCGCTACCAGAGGTATTTTCGCCATATTTGACTACGATGTTAGAAAGAGCGATATTTTGAGAATTAAGCGATAAATCAAAACCTAAGGCTGATTTTTGGTTATATTCTTCGGGGATTTGAAAGGAATCAAAATTAGCCTTGGCAAATTTGCTGATATTATCTGATTCAATAATTATATTTCCGTTGATTACCTTGTTAGTATTTTGAAAACTGCCATCAAACCTGATATAACTGTTGGATGATGGGTGGGTTATGGCTAAATTTGCAGGAGTTGCTGAGGTTTCAGACAGGCGACCGATGGTCATGGCAAATCCTTCCGGCGAAGTGCCATTTATATAATTTCCTTCCATATGAAATGGTCCCAACATGCTTTCCGCAGATATTTCTCCGTTAAGATTGTTGAGGTGAAAGGCAATATTATTCGAAGCAGATTCAAAGTTTAACTCAGCATCTTTGATCAGAGCACTGTTTAGGCTCAGACGAGTTTCTTCCATTTGTTGCCGCTGATCGGCACTTAAATCATCTTGCCAGCTAAATCCTTTGTCCCAGTCAATATTGAAGGTGACTCCGCTTATTTCCATTTTAGTTATGTCAAATTCGCCACCAATCAGCGGTTTTAGGGCTAATTCAATATCAAGGTTGCGAATTTCAGCCAGTGCAGTATCGAGAGAGCTTTCATTATTGAAAATTTTTACATTATTGGCGTGAAGATGGGGGGATGGTAAAAAACGAAAATCTAATGAACCATCAAAACGCAATACTTTACCGGTTGAATTGTGAAATTGCTCAATTATCTTGTCTTTGTGCTGGCCGCCCCAGTCGGAATTCATGAGATAAATGGTAATTCCGCCAAGGCCTAACAAAAGTATAAAAAAGATGCCAAAAAAGATTTTTTTCACAGCCATTCCCTTCCATTTATAGGTATATGTTTTGTATTATCCACAAATAGTCTTTGCCATATCGTAAATAAAATCATACTATACTATAATACGATAATATTAAAAAAACACTTAAATTTTGAGGTGACAAAATGGAAGAAGTTTCAGATCTAGTAAATGCAGCAATTAAAGCAGCAAACAATGCATATGCTCCTTATTCGAAATTTAAGGTGGGGTGCGCTATTAGAGCATCATCAGGCAAGATTTATACGGGGTGCAATGTTGAAAATGTGTCTTATCCGGTTGGAACCTGTGCTGAAGCCGGAGCGATAGCAGCTATGGTGAATGGAGGGGATAATAAAATCGATGAGATTTTGGTATATGCTGATAGCGGGATACTTATTTCGCCATGTGGAGCTTGCCGTCAGCGAATCGTTGAGTTTTCTGATAAAAACACAAGAGTTTATCTATCTAATAAGGATGGAGTCCAAAAAATAATTGAGGTGGAAGATTTGTTGCCATATTGTTTTAGGGAGTTTTAATTACTGGAAGAAAGGATGCGAATATGGATAATGTTACAGCGGCTAAATTATTGTTGAATTGTCTTGATTTGACATCGTTGCATGATAATGACACTGCAAAAAGTATTAGAGATTTTAGTGAGTTGGCGTATACGCCTTATGGTAATGTTGCGGCATTGTGTGTTTATCCCAGATTTATAACGACTGTAAAAGAACAGCACAAAGATTTAAAAGTGGCAACGGTGATTAATTTTCCTGCAGGTGAAAATGATGTGGAAATACTAAATCATGAGATACCGACGGCAATATCTTTGGGAGCTGACGAATTAGATATAGTGTTACCATATAAATCTTTGCTGAGTGGAGATGAAATGTCAGTATCTGAATATTTACGCCAAGCACGCAAACTTTGTGGTAAGAAGATTATGAAAGTAATTATTGAGAGTGGCGAACTTAGTTCTATCAATATGATTAAGAGAGCAACCTCGTTATGTATTGAGACGGAAGCTGATTTTGTAAAAACTTCTACCGGAAAAACAAAAAAATCAGCGACACCGGAAGCGGCTAATGCTATTATGGAAACCATCAAAGCAAGCGGTAAAAAAGTCGGCTTCAAGGCTTCAGGCGGGATTAAAACTTTTGCTGATGCAAAAAGTTATTTGGTATTAGCCAGTGGAATTAATGGTTCCGATTGGGTCAGAAGCGAAAATTTTCGTATAGGGGCCAGCTCGTTACTTAAAGATTTACTTATTACAATTGAACGGGGGTATTAATATGCTAATATCGGAAATTATTCGTAAAAAGCGTGATATGCAGATATTGAACAATGATGATATTGCAGAATTCATAACGGGTGTAAAAGATGGAACAGTAGGTGATGCTCAAATTGCCGCAATGACAATGGCAATTTTTTTGAATGGCATGAGCAAGGAAGAAAAAGTTGCATTGACTTTGGCGATGCGTGATTCCGGCGATGTGATGAAATGGAATGACATAGATGGTCCGATAGTTGATAAACACTCATCAGGTGGAGTCGGAGATAAAATAAGTTTGATGTTGGCTCCGATGGTTGCCGCTTGTGGTGGATTTGTGCCAATGATCTCGGGCAGAGGATTAGGGCATACCGGTGGCACATTAGATAAATTTGATTCTATTCCGGGGTATCAGACTACACCATCTAATGATTTGTTCCGTAAAGTGGTAAAAAAAGTAGGTTGCTCAATAATCGGACAAACCGGTAATCTGGCTCCGGCAGATAAGCGTATATATGCGGTTCGTGATGTTTGTGCAACTGTCGAATCGATAGATTTGATTACGGCTTCCATATTGTCAAAAAAATTAGCCGCAGGATTGGATTGTTTGGTAATGGATTTGAAGTGCGGTAATGGTGCATTTATGGCTTCGTTGGAAAAAGCTGAGAGTTTGGCTCAGTCAATAGTAAGAGTGGCTGATGCGGCGGGTACTAAAACAAAAGCTGTTTTGACTGATATGAATCAAGTATTGGGAGGCAGTGTCGGTAATGCTTTGGAGGTTGCAGAGGCGGTTGATTATCTTAAGGGAGTTAATGTCGATAAGCGTCTGCATAAAATTAATATGGAATTATGTGCAGAGTTGTTGCTGTCAGTCAATTTGGTATCTTCTCTAGAAGAGGCTAAAGTAAAATTACAACAAATTTTGGATAGTGGGCAGGCTTTGGAGAAATTCGCCCAGATGGTTGCAATGATGGGCGGTCCCAAAGATTTCTGTGATGATGTTTGGAAATATTTGCCTAAAGCCAAAATAGTTCGTCCGGTGTATGCAAAAGAATCTGGGTATGTAGCAGCAATGGATACACGTGGAGTTGGACTTAGTGTTATAGAATTGCATGGCGGCAGAACTTCGCCGGAACAGAAAATTGATTATGCCAGCGGGTATAGCGATTTTTGTCAGATCGGTGAATTTGTTGATAAGAATCGCCCTTTAGCGGTGGTTCATGCTCAGAATGAAGATGAATATAAGTTAGCAGCTAAAAGATTGAACGATTTAATAACTATTGCTGATAAAATGCCGATTTTATCAAATTGTATAATTAAGAAAGTATGCTAGCAATCAGTAAAAAAAACGGGAGCTTGTGCTCCCGTTTTTTATAGCTTGATAGTTTACAAACTAATGAAAACTACACGATGTAACTTGCTTACATCATCGTCGCTAAAGTTTATTTTCTCATCAGGATTCCAACGAATTCCGCAAAGTTGTCCTTTTTCGTTTTCACGAACAGAAACAATTTTAACTTCTGATTCATTGATATAAAATACAGCTATGTCACCGGAGCCAACCGGATCCTGCGGATCAACAAAAAGAATTGCGCGAGGCGGTAAAACATTACCTAAACGACGCGAACATAAATTTAAGGCATAAGCATCGCGTTTGTTTTGTAGTTGTGCAGGACAGGCTACTTTCTTAACTTCTTCGTCTAAATCAATCATAACATTGCCATCGCGACCGGCAGTGCCATAAACTGAAATTTGAGCATTGTCTTGCATAACTTCATAAGATGATATGGCTGAACGAGCTGTTGAGAAAAGCTTGTACTTGGCATCGTTGCGCATAATTATTTCATCAAGCAAGCCATTGTTATTGAGGTCATTAATGTGAGATTTCATATCTTCAACACTCATTTTAAGGGCCTTAGCAATATTCTTCATTTCTTTGTCGGAAACCTCACGTTGACCCATTTCAATACGATGATAAACTGACAGAGTCATGTCAGCACCTTCGGCAACTTCTATCAAAGTCAGGCCTTTTTCACCACGAATCTGACGCAATCCTGCACCTAAAGTCTTTAAACCGCTTTTTTCGTTGATTTTATTGCGGCGTTCTTGTTCACGACGCCAAGCAATAACGACTTCTTGTTGAGAATTTTGCTCATTTACAAAAAGATCTTGTAAGGGACAATCTAAAAATTCGGCGACTCTGACCAATTGCTCTTGATCAACACGACGATAGCCTTTTTCAATTTTAGAAATTGCAGAAAGGGAAACGCCAAGCTGATCGGCCAGTTCTTGCATGGAACGACCACGCAATCTACGATACATTCTAATTTGATTTGGGAAAATAATTTCTTCCATGGTTAACCTGCCTTATTTGTTAAAATTAACTCAATACGCTAATGTGAATAATAGGTTGTTATTATTAAAGAATCAAGTGGCTTAGTACAAAAAAAGACAATTTGTGTACAAAATAAAAATCAATTTTTGTGTAAAAATCAAAAAACTGTAACACTTTGTAAGTAATTTGTATGTTATGATAAAATAGAGTGTATAAGTGGGTGGACGGATGATAAAGTCGTTTATGGTTAGTTTTGCGCTGATGGGCGTGGTCGCTTTGGTTGTATGGGGAAGAGTTTTGGATGTTTTTACCTCAAAAGCCTTCTTGTATGTGGCATTGGTGCTTTTGTTGATTGTATTGATAGCGGCTCTTATTATCTTGGGGAATCCATTGAATGGACTAATGGGCAATGATAAGAAAAACGACTAAATTTTTATTTGCTATTTTAATAGGGATGTTTTTGGTAACATTCTTGAGTTGTGGCGTTGTGCTTGCGCAGGAAGCAAGTACAGGTGAAGCTGCCAATAGCGAAGAAGAAGCGTATTCATTGACCCCAGAATCGGCACAAAATTTTTTACGAAGGAATCAGTTGCTCAGTAATGAAGTGGAAACATGGGAAGAATATGATTGTTATAAAGATGCGTATAATAATGGCAGCGAAGATAAATATTGTATAAAAAGTGATGCTAAAAAAGGTGGAGTATATGCCGAAGATGCCAGTGTGTACACCTATAGTAACGGAACACAGGGGTGTCCGGTTGTGGCGGTCGAGTGGTTTAAGAATCAAGATTGTAAATTTTGTTCATTGTTGAGTATAGCTTATAAAGCATCTGATCATGTAGCGTCGATATCTTTTGAGAAATTTGCCCATTCATTTGCTTTGTTGATGGTGGTTATTTTTGTGGTTTGGATAGCATTTAAAACTTTGGGTTATGTAAGCATGTTTACGGCGCAAGATGCGGCAAAATATTTGACGGATCTTTTGATACAGGGATTTAAGTTTTTATTGGCGTTTTTTGCGTTGTATAATTATGAGGAGCTGTATAGTTTGTTTGTCCTTCCGCTTTTGGAATTTGGATTGAATTTTGCCGATGCCTTCGTGGCAAATGGAATGAGTGCCAGTGAGTATGGTTTATTAAAGCAAGAAAATGGTAAATATGTTAAGGAGTCGGTTGAATTAATGAGAAATAACAATCTGTTAAGCTTGGATATGTATGTTATGATGGAAAAATTTGCATTGGATGTCAATTCGCAGTTTTCATTACTGCATACGATAGGGCATACATTGCGTTGTTTGAGTGGTAAATACATGTTCCATGGTTTTAGCAGTGTTGAGGAGGGATCTCGATTTGGCTTGGGTTTGGGGTGCTTTTTGTATGGTTCAATGTTCGGAGTACTTGGACTTTTGCTGAGTATGGCTTTTGTGTTTTATCTGTTTGATGCGGTTGTTCAGGTGGGTATATTTGGAGCTATTATGCCATTTGCAATTGCGTGTTGGCCGTTTAAGATGTTTACGAAATCGGCAAATAATGCATTTAAGATATTTATGAACAGTGTGTTTACTTTTATGATGGCGGGCGTTGTGGTCAAGATATGTGTACAATTGTTATCGAGTGCTTTAAGTTCTTTGGGTTCGGAAAAGTATGATGGTACTGTCATGTTAGTACAGGCTATTGATACGGTTGACACTGCTTCATTACAACAAATAGTAGGGCAACTAAATATTAAAACACTGGTTTTCGCGTTTGCTTGTTTGAGCGGGTTTATGTTGGTCGGTAAGGTTGGTGAATTGACCGATAAGTTTGCAAAAGGCGGTGTATCGCCGATCGCACCGGGGTTGGCTACGGTGGCTGCTTCCGGTGTTAAAGGGGCCGCGCAAAAAATTGCCGGTCCGACTTTAGAAAGAGTGCAGAAAGACTTTAATAAAGTGGTAGGTAAAGGTGTAGGTGCCATTGGTAAAATAGCAAAGGGTGCTACGGTTGGTCTTACGACAAAAGCTGTAAAAGGGGCTGCAAAGGGAGCCGATAGAGCTGTATATAATTCAGCTCGTTGGGTTTCATCAAAAATACGAGGTAAAAAATAAGGGGTAGTACATGAAAAACTGGGCGAAAATATTACTGAGTATTTTGCGAATAGCACTTATCGTAGTGGTAGTCGGTCTGTCCAGTGCTTGCACTCAGGGGGATGATGCCGGAGATAATGAGAATTCCATAACCTGCGAAGCCGGAGAAACTTGTACCAGTGATCATTATGATAAGAATTGTTCCGGTTGCAAAGTGATTAAAATGATACTGAATTCCATTAACCATAACTATGAACGTTTACAGAAAGTGTATAGTGAAGGTGCTCCTGCGGTGTTAACAATAGCTTTTGCCGTATGGTTGGCATTGCGTTTACTGAAGTTTGTCAGTTCGGTTACCGAAAATAATGTCGGTGAAGTGTGGAATGAGATTTTACACAAAGCGTTTATTTGTGTGATATGTTTGACCATAGTAGCCTCACCGGCGGCTTTGAATGCATTTATTAATACATTTATCATGCCGATATATATGGCTTTTTTGGAATTAGGCGTAAAAATATTAGAGGCTTCGAAAGGTAATTTGCCGAGCGGAAAAAGTGTGGCTTTTTTTGGCGAAGCCTTAGATGCGTCCAAAGCAACATTTTCTTGTGCAACTCAAGGAAGTTTTAATATTCAATTTTCAGAGCATGGTTTTTCTGATTCCTATTACAATACGCTCAGCTGTTTGATTAAATACCTGCGTGATAATCTTAGTGTAGGTGGAGAAATGGGATTCGCCGCTATGAGACGCAGTGGCGGAGTTTTAAACTGGTTGATAGGATTGGTATTTTATTTAGCTTTTTGGATTGTGAAAATAATGTTTGTATTCTATTTGGTTGATAGTATCTTCCAGATGGGAATTATAGTCTTTCTGTTGCCGGTTTTTGTGGTGGCTTATGCCTTTGGGCCGACGCGGAAATGGGCAAATAAGGCTTTTGTTTATATGATTGCGGCTTCGGCATTTTTGATGTGTTTTTCGGTGCTAATAGCCATGGTTATTCGCGGTATGATAGAATTGATTGCTAATAATTCGTACATTTTTAATCCCGAGGGTGAGGCTTCAAAGGATGATGTAAATGTGGGGTGGATGTGTATGATATTGTTGACGTTTTTGATTACCGGTTCATTAGGGGTTGCGGCTCAGGTATCTAATAGTTTTGTAGGTGGTAAGAACCAGTCAAACTTCCAAAAGAGATTGAAATCTGTGGTGCAAATGGGCGGTAAGTTGGCGTGGAAGCTAATTTCAGGATTGTTTAGCTTTGGTACTGCAGCGATGCCGAATAATATGATACAGAGAGTAGCTAATCGCATCAAAGGTGCCAGTCACAGAGTGTCACAATTGGCAGGCAGGGAAAAGGAGGAATAACGCAATGGTGAAAAATGTTAAAAACATTTTCAAAAATTTATCATTAGCCTGCGCAGTTGTATTGGTGATGGTTGCTGATTGTTCATATGCTCAAACCATGGGGGAAAGTACCGGTCTCAAAACTATTATTTGTGGTGAAGAAACCTTGTGTACTATTGGCAAAGAAGTCGGACAAAGCGAACGTGTTTGTATTGAAATAAAAAAAATAGGAAAAAATAAGTGCGATTATAAATGCCAAGGGGCAGGAGAAGAATTGCCTTCGGATTGTAGTAAAAGAGATAAATACACCTGCCAGAAAATCACTCAATCAAAAGAAGACTGTAATCTGAAAAATAATGGTAATGCGGTTAATCCAGCGTTTTTGAGTAAAGATTATGAAGATTATGAAGAGGCTTCATATTCTAAGGCAGAAAGGGAGGGGTTGCCGAATTGTAAGGATATAGAGGGTGGCAGTGCAACCTGTATATGTAATGGTACAGAATTACTGAATACTGAGTTGCAGTTTACTCCGGTTGTTTGTAACAAAGGACAAGTTTGTTTACATCAGACTAATACTGCAGGTAAATTGTATAATCGTTACGATCATAATGATTATTATTGTATGTATAAAGAGCAACTGGATGTAGAGGGGGCAAGAAAAAAGAATAGCATATGGCATAATACGGAAGTAGTGGCTACAAATGGCGAAGAGCTCACAGCCGAAATGAATACGACCGGTTGTCCGTTAGTGTCAAAATATTTGCGAAAATATACTTCAGGGTGTTGGAGCTGTTTGGTGGTAGAAAAACTTACTTCGGCATTTTTACGGGTAGCCAGTACTGGTTTGCCAGTTTGTGAGAGTGCCGGTAAAACCTTGTTGTTATGGGGTTTTATAATATGGTTGTGTTTCTGGGCTTTGAAGAATGTTGTCTCATTTACCGAAATTAAGGGAGGGAATGCCCTGAATGACCTTTTGAAGATGGGAGGAAAGGTCGTATTGGCGTATTTTTGTATTCTGGCGGGTACGGAGGCTATAAGGGAATTTGTGATTACGCCGATTATGGGTATCGGTTCAACCATTGCTCAAGGTTATGTTTATGATGAGAAAATTATGAACAGTAACAAGACCATGAAAGATTATGGTTGGGAAGATTTTAATTGGGATTTTACGGTAGAAGATGTTAAGGAATTAGAGGAAGAAAATAAAGAATTTATGGAAAGGACCAGTACGGATGTAACACCAAGTGCTAATAGTGAGCAGGCTGATACCGGTTTAACAGCAGATCAAATTGCGGAAAATGAAGAAATTAGTAAAGAGAATGAAGCAAATTTTGCTAAGTCGTTTATTCCTAATTTGTTGATTCCAGGAGTAAAAGATGGGGCATTGTCATCACCAGCCGGACCTCGTAATTGCACCAATTGTTCTAAGTGCCATAGAGGTGTCGATATAGGACAGGGGTGCGGTCCTACAGATAATCCGCAAAGCAGATGTGTAACTGGATGTATTCCTTATTATGCAGCCGGACCGGGGAGTATGACTTATGCAAGGCCAGATGGTGTTGGTAATGGAGCCGGATTTTCAGCAATGATTAACCATGGAAAGATAAATGGGCATACATGGCAAACCAACTATTTTCATATGCGTCCGGGATCTTCGGCTCAATTCGGATTTCCTCCGGGGAGAACATACCAAGTAAAACAAGGAGAAAAAATAGGGTGTTTAGGACAAAGTGGTGGTAAGAATTATCCAACAACCAAACTTTATCCGATTCATGGGCACTTTGAGGTTCTATATGATGGAGAGCATGTCGATCCTATGATGTTGCCTAATGGACATATTGTCAAAATAAAACCGATATGTGATTGCAATACAAGAAATAATGAAAAAAGTAATTGTCCGGCATCAGGCAATGGTACTTATACTATATATCGTGATGGTAAAGCTGTAGGAAGCGGTTGGCCGGCTGCAGGCGAGGGAATTATAGATTTAAATACCATAGAAGGAGGTGGAGGCTACAATGCTAATGCCGCGGCGGATTCTTTGATTATTAGCATTCCTGATATAAAGTACACCGGACCGGCTGATATTGTGCCTAGATCAGTGATGAATTCAATGTTGGCAGCAGTAAAGGCCATTACTGATACCACAGCTAAGTTAATGGTTTTAGGTAATATGGCAACCTGTTTTTCCAATGTGAAAGAAGGAGGAGCGTGGCACATCGTATTTAGTATTTATATGACCAATTTGTGGATGTGGGTTGATGGTGCTATTTTGTGGTTGCTGGGTTTTGTGTTGACTTGTGTTATGGCTTATTATTTGGTGGATATTTCGTTTAAGATAGGTTTTGCGGTTATGGCGTTACCGGTAGTGATGGGATTGTGGCCATTTAAGGTTACGGCAGGTAAGTTGGCAGATGTAATATCAATTATTGCAAAATCATCGGCGTTGTTTGCTTTCTTGACAATATCAGCATATTATGCAATTCAATTGATTGTTGCGGGTATTGGCGGAACTAGTGGTTTGGAAGGATTCTTTTCGGAATTTGACAATATTATATCGGGTTCGGTTGAAGGTGATGAAAGAGATGTCTTAATTCAAAAATGGAAAGATTCTTTTAATATTTTCTCATCGGGATTTATTTTAACTTTGTTTGCGTGTTTTTACGCATACAAGTTGATTAGTAAAACAACAGGCGATCTGGTTGAGAAATTTTATCCGGATAACGTATTTGGAAAAGATTCAAATCCGATGCATAAGGGAATGACGACTTTGGCTTCTGCCGTAAATAAAGTTAATCAAAAGTACGGAACCGGATTGTTGAAAGATATAGCCGGACATCAAGTAGGAAAAGGAATTAGGAATACCTTAAGCGTGCCGCGTAATTTGGCAATCAAAGGGTTTAATGCTGTAAAAGGCAAGATAAAGAATAAGAAAGGAGGGGGTGAGCAATGACAATAATTAAGAGAATATTTTTCTCTGTTGTGCTGTTTGTTCTCTCGGCATGTTCAACCGAAAATTGTTATCCGGCAAATAAACTGGCTGAGTATGCAAAGGATGGAGATGATTGCTGGTTGTGTCCGGTTTTTAGAATTTTTTTCAACACGGTTAGCCAGATAGCGGCAAATGCTAATAATAATTTTTGTAAACCGGTGGCTATAGTTGTTGTGGTTGCTTTTGCTGTGTGGTTAGCAATTTTTGCGTTAAAATATTTAACATCAATGGAAACCAGAGATGTCAAAGATTTTTTGCAAGAAATAGTTGTAAAAGGATTTCAAGTAATACTGGCGGTTAGTATATTAAATTTCGGCGCGACCAATTTTTATAAGGTGATGATTAATCCGGTTTATGAAACAGCCCTGGAGGGAGGACAGAAAGCCTTTGAGAGTAGTTCGGTTGAAATAACTGGAAGGACAGCCGTTGATAATATAAAGGATGGTTTGCCTGATTCAATGGGAAATGCGATTGTTAAAATTATGATAACTATGGAGAATGATATAAGCCAAATAAGAGCGTTAGGCAGCAGTTTGATTTGTTATAGCTGGAAAAAGCGAATTATCATAATTCCTAAATTTAGGTACTTGATACCGGGATTGATATTTTGGATTTTAGCAATGGCATCAATGTTTATTATACCACTGTTAATGATAGATGTGGTATTTGAGCTAGCGGTTGCGGTAGCGTTGTTGCCTGCGGCCATAGGGTGTTATCCTTTTAAACCAACAAGGAAATACACGCAAAAAGTATGGGATAGTTTTCTTAATTCTGCATTCTCATTTTTGTTCGTATCATTGGTGGTAGTGCTTTTGTTGAGTTTTCTTAAAACCACAGTAATGGATTTGCCCAAAAATTCATCTAAAGATTTACCTGCTATTACGTGGAATGAAATAATGACCGATACAACAGAAGGAAAAATGGATGAGTATGTTTCAAGATTTAGTTGGTGGGCAGGAGATAATATTTTGAATTTAGTTTTCGCATTTGTTTTGTCATGGACAGTGATGAATATGGGTAAAGAATTTGCCGATGAATTTGCTTCATCTATCAGTAATACCAATCTTGGTGGCAGTATAGGCAAAACCGGGCTTAGTGCGGTGAAGGGTATTGCATCAAAAACTCTGAAGCCTACGGCAGGACGTATTAAAGAAAATATCATGGGTAAAGCACAGAGTTTTGGTCATAAGATGTCACTAAAAAAGGCACTAAAATCGAAGAATAAGAAATAAGTTAGTGTGATTTATTTTCAGATAAAAAATATATAACAGCATCGTTGATAGAGGCGGATTGCAATGCCCGATTGCTTGTTATAGGTAGTGTTCTAACCGATTTGGCATTACACCATGTTTTTATCTCTTCTATGGAATGTTTAGGGCATTTTACAACAAGTAGTAAAGATATAAGCTTTTGCAACCATGAAGATTTTGTCGAGATGACTTTTACATCCAATGGTATGAGGTGATGAAATTTTTTGATGTTGTTTGGTGCAAGGTCACTAATCATTTTACCTAGTATGAATCTTAATATGCTAAATGAATTTAATTTTTGGCAGATCTTGCTACCATTAATTAAAGGATTTATTTCAATTATTTTATTAATCTCGATGTTTTTTAGCCAAGTCGGCTGACGCGAAATTATTTCTTCCAGTATAATGTTTGATGCGCCATAAGTTATAAATGATACAGATGGAATTTCTTTCAGGTTGCCAATTAAAGTTGTTATTTGTTCAGCCTGTTCTTTGATCCCACGTTGCATGGAAGGATAATTGACAGCGGCTGTGATATATCCTCGATTGTTTAATGTTTGTTCCAAAGAACTAAAAATTTTTCGGTTTTGGCCAAAACCATGCAACATTATAATCAAGTCTTTGTTTTGCGGGTAATCCAGTTCAAAAGCTTTGGCATACCATGTAAAAGCATCAAAACATTCTTTGTAGTTGCCTTCATGGCGTATAATGTCCCAGTTATCAAGTAATCGTACTTTGCGAGAGGTTAGATTACGCTGAATGCGCCAACCTTCGTAAACAAAAAGGTCTTCCCAAAAATATTTGCCGCCTAAAGTAAAAAAATAATCTTTCATTTTTGTAGTCTCTAAAAAAATCTAATTATTGTCAATATATCTGCGAGTCGCATCGTATCTGAGGTAATATAGCATTATATGGTTAACGAAAAGCAAATATTAACGCAAAATAAAATGTTTTTTTTCAATCAATTAGCAAAAAAATTAAAAAATAATCAAATTTAATTATTGACAAATTCGGTAAGCGGGCATATACACTAGCTCACCAGTGCGATTAAAGCATTGGTGGTTATAGAAATGAGTAGATAAGAAATAAGAGGATACGCAGACAGTATTGTGTGAC